>NZ_BPQS01000028.1 GCF_022179385.1 Methylobacterium longum
GAGTTCGATCTCCTTGGCGACCGTCACACCGTCCTTGGTGATGCGCGGGGCGCCGAAGCTCTTCTCGATCACGACGTTGCGGCCCTTCGGACCGAGCGTCACCTTCACCGCGTCGGCGAGGATGTCGACGCCGCGCAGCATCTTATCGCGGGCGTCGGCGGAGAAACGAACGTCTTTCGCTGCCATTGTGTGCCTCTTAACTAGTGTTGAAACCCCAAGGCCGGGACGGCCTCAAAGGGCAGGACGAGCGTTCCGATCAGAGGGCGACGACGCCCATGATGTCGGATTCCTTCATGATCAGGAGGTCCTGACCGTCGATCTTGACCTCGGTGCCGGACCACTTGCCGAACAGGACGCGGTCGCCGGCCTTGACGTCGAGCGGGTTGACGCGACCCTGCTCGTCACGGGCGCCGGGACCGACGGCGACGATCTCGCCCTCTTGCGGCTTCTCCTTGGCGGTATCCGGAATGATGATGCCGCCCTTGGTCTTCTCCTCGCTCTCGATGCGACGGACGACCACGCGGTCGTGCAGCGGACGGAACTTCATGAGCAGCCCTCTTGCTTCAGGTCTGGAGTTGGCGTTGATGCGGCCGGCGGGACCGCTCGCGAACTCGACTGTTAGCACTCTGTCTCGGCGAGTGCCAAAGACGGCGGCGAGATAGGCTCGCTGCGGTTCCGAGTCAAGGCTGTCGCACCCCCGCACGACGGCGCGATGACGCGGCGGCGGCCAAAATTCTCCCTCACGGACATCGTGCTCCCATGCTGAGCCTGCACGGACCCGACGGCGCGGTGGCGCTGGAACCCGGCCGCCCGATCGCGCCCCAGGCGGTGTGGTTGGACCTGAACGACCCGACGCCCGAGGAGGCGGCCATCGTCGAGCAGGCGACCGGTCTGCGGGTCCCGTCGCGGGAGGCCCTGTCGGAGGTCGAGACGTCGAGCCGGCTCCGCCGGGTGAAGGGCGGGCTCTCGTTGTCGACGCCGATGATCACCTTCGAGCAGAGCGCGTCTCAGTTGAAGCCATTGGGTTTCCTGCTGACCAAGGACCATCTCGTCACGATCCGTTTCCACGATCTGCGGGCCTTCGACTCCTCCACGAAGCGGATCTCAGACGGCGACGGGAGCACGACCCCGAGCGAGATTTTCCTCGTGGTCTTGGAGGAGCTGGTCGACAGTCTTGCGGACGCCCTCGAGGACATGGCCTCCGACCTCGATTCGCTTTCGACACGGATCTTCGACTTCGACGTGCGCGGCGCCGACCGGCGCAGGCTGGAGAGTCCGCCGCCGCGGCGCCGCGACCTCGCCCTACGGCGAATCCTGCGCGGCATCAGCAATCGCGGCAAGGGGCTGGGCAAGATCCGCGCGAGCCTGCTGGGGCTGGAGCGGATCGTACCGTTCGTGTCGGCCGCCTGCGAAGGGCT
This sequence comes from Methylobacterium longum, assembly GCF_022179385.1. GTDB lineage: Bacteria > Pseudomonadota > Alphaproteobacteria > Rhizobiales > Beijerinckiaceae > Methylobacterium > Methylobacterium longum. The sequence continues at coordinate 1,419 of NZ_BPQS01000028.1, forward strand.
CGGCCTGCCGGAGGACGGGCGGTTCGACACGATCCGCAGGGACATCGAGTCCCTCGACGAGTTCGAAACGCGGCTCGCCGAGAACGTGCAGTTCCTCCTCGACGCGGCGCTGGGCCTGATCAACATCGAGCAGAACAACGTCTTCCGGGTGCTGACGGTGGTCTCGGTGGTGGGCGTCCCGCCCACGCTGATCGCTTCCATGTACGGCATGAACTTCAAGCACATGCCGGAACTGGAGTGGACCTACGGCTACCCCTACGCGCTCGGCCTGATCCTCATCAGCGCCATCGCTCCGGTGATCTACTTCCGTATTCGTGGCTGGTTCTGATATTCATTTGGCAATTACAAATATCTGATCTCTGATTTTAGCATCACGACATCGCATTCCGAGACATCGACCGCCTTCGATCGATCCGCTCGGAAGAACTCGTTCGATTTCTAGTCTCCCTTGAATTCCGATTAGCACGCCATTAACGACGCGGAAGCTATAGGAGATCGAGAAGGAGCGATCGTGATCATGTTCAAGCGGGCAACGTACAGTGAAGCGCAGGCCAAGATCGAGGCGCTCGACCGATCCTTGGCGATCATCGAGTTCGATCTCGACGGCCGCGTCCTGCACGCGAACCAAAACTTTCTCAAGGTGATGAAATACACACTTGATGAGGTGACCGGGAACCATCACCGCATATTTGTCGAGGGCGCCTATGCCAAGACTGTGGAATATACGGCTTTTTGGGACAAGCTGAAGGCCGGTCAATACGTGACGGGCGAGTTCCTCCGCCTCGACAAAGCGGGGGCAGGCGTCTGGCTGGAGGCGACCTACAACCCGATCCTTGACGCGAAGGGCCGACCGGTGAAGGTCGTCAAGTTCGCCACCGACATTTCGGCGAAGAAGAAGGAAATCACCCGCCTCCTGACGATGATCGACAATGTGCCGGTGGCTGTGATGACGGCCGACATGACGGACAATTTCAAGATCGACTACCTCAACGCCACGTCGCGCAGGACTCTGGCCACGATCGAGCAGCACCTGCCGATCAAGGTCGACGACATGCTCGGCAGCTCGTTCGACGTCTTCCATAAAAATCCGCATCACCAGCGGACCATGCTGGCGGATGCCAGCCGGCTACCGCACACCACCAAGATCAAGGTCGGGCCGGAGACGCTGAACCTGCAGGTCACGGCGGTGAACGACGAGCAGGGCCGCTACCTGGGCCCGATGCTGACCTGGGCAGTGGTCACCGCGCAGGTGAACATGGAGATCGACGTGAAGCGCGTCGTGGACGCGGTCGGATCCGCGATCCACGAGATGCAGAGCTCGGCCGAGGGGCTGATGCAGTCGGCCGAGTCCGCCCGCAGCAAGGCGTCGTCGGTGGCGGCGAACTCGGAGCAGATGAACGGCGCGATCCAGGAGATTTCCGGCCAGGTCGGCCGGGTTTCGGAGCGGGCGCAACAGATCGCCGTCCAAGCCGAGACGACGGACGCGACGATGCGGCAGCTCGCCGAGAACGCCCGCAAGGTCGACACCGTCGTCGGCATGATCAAGTCGATCGCCGACCAGACCAACCTGCTGGCGCTCAACGCGACCATCGAGGCGGCGCGCGCCGGCACGGCGGGGCGGGGCTTCGCGGTGGTGGCGAGCGAAGTGAAGGCGCTGGCCGAGCAGACCGCCAAGGCCACGGGCGAGATCACCCAGCAGGTCTCGGCGATTCAGAACGCCACGGGCGAGGCCGTCGGCGCCATCGAGATGATCACGGCCGCGGTGGGCGAGCTGTCGAAGCTCACCCTGGCCATGGCCAGCGCCGTCGAGGAGCAGGCGGTCTCGACCCACGAGATGGCGGGCAACATCGGGGGCGTGTCCGAGGCCGCCAACGCGACGGGTCAGCTCGCCCAGTCGGTCCAGGGCATCGCCGAGAGCCTCGCGGGCCATTCGGCGAGCCTGTCGGACAGCGTGACCCGGTTCATGAAGACGGCCTGATCCGGCTTCGGCCGCCGCAGCGGGACGCGCCGCGTCCCGACGGGGTGCGGGCCGGCGGGAAGGCGTGAAGCCGGAGGCGCTCAGTCCCGGGCGAGCTGCGCCTTCCCGATAGCGAAGACCCGCCCGTCGCCCAGGAGGTGGGCGGTGAAGCCGTTCGGGAACAGGCTCTCGATGGCCTTGTCGCGAACATTGAGCCCACCCGCATAGGCGCCGAAGGCCGGCATCACCAGGCGGCTGCCGTCCGTGACGAAGCAGCGGCGGCGGACCGCCCGGCCGCGCATCGCGACCTTGCCGCAGGGATGGAGATGACCGGCGATCTCGCCGGGTACGGGTTGCGGGCTCGGCTCGTGGCGCAGGATCAAGCCGCCGACCGTCAGCGCCTCCGCGTACCGGCCGCCGACGCCCTCGCGCACGGCGGCGTCGTGGTTTCCGGCGATCCAGACCCAGTCCCGGCCATCCTGCAGCGCCGCCACCATCGCCCGATCGCCCGGCTCCATGCGCTCGGGCCCGCGGGCATCGTGGAAGGAATCGCCCAACGCAACGACGCGGGCGGGATCGTGCCGCACCACCGCCTCGTGCAGGCACGCCAGCGTCTCGCGGGTGTCGTAAGGCGGCAGGAACTGGCCGGAGCGGGCCGCGTAGGACGAGCCCTTCTCAAGGTGAAGATCGGAGACGATCAGCGTCCGATGCTCCGGCAGCCACAGGCCGCCGCAGAGGTCGAGCACCAGGGTCTCGCCCGCCAGCAGCAGGGTGGGGTGCTTGTGGGTCTTCTCGAGTCTCAGGCCGGCCGCCAAGATCGCATCCTCGGTGTCGTCGGGGCAGGGCGGATCGGCGGTCAGGACAGAGCCTCTTGGAGAAGCTCCGCCTCGGCCTCGGCCAGGATCTCGTCGGCGCCCTCGCCGTAGACCCGCTCGCGCCCGATCTCGAGCATCACGGACACGGAGAGCGGCGAGACCCGGTCGAGAGACCTGTGGATGATTCGCCCTTGGATGCGCTCTAGCATCATGCCGAGGCGCCTCACGTCGAGGAGTCCGGTTGCCGCATCCTGCCGCGCCGCCCGGAGCAGGAGGTGGTCCGGCTGGTGCTTGCGCAGGACGTCGTAGATCAGGTCCGTGGAGATCGTGACCTGTCGCCCGGACTTCTTGAGGCCCGGATGATGACGCTCGATCAGCCCGGCGATCACCGCGCATTGGCGGAAGGTGCGCTTCATCATGGCCGATTCGTCGAGCCACGCCTCCAAGTCGTCGCCCAGCATGTCGACCGCGAACAGGTCGCCGATAAAATCCGGATCGCGGGCGGCGCGCTCGGAGACGTCGCGGGTCGTCCAGATCGCGATGCCGTAATCGTTGGCGGCGAAACCGAGCGGCCGCAGGCCGTCGCGCTCCAGCCGGCGCGTGAGCAGCATGCCGAGCGTCTGGTGGGCGAGGCGGCCCTCGAACGGGAAGGCGGTCAGGTAGTGGCGCTTGCCGCGCGGGAACGTCTCGACCAGGAGGTCGCGCTCGCCCGGCAGGACCGAGCGGCGGCGCTGCTGGAGCAGATACTCGCCGATCTGCCGCGGAAGCCGGTCCCAGGCAAAGGGATCGGCTATGAGCGCGCGGACCCGCTCGGCCAGGAAGGTCGAGAGCGGGAATTTGGCGCCGGCATAGGAGGGGATCGCCGGGTCGGTGCCGGGCGGCGCGCGCGTGACGAGGCACTCGTCCTCGGCCAGCCCCTCGAACCGCAGGGTTTCGCCGGCGAACAGGAAGGTGTCGCCCACGGTGAGCGTCTCGGCGAACTCGTCCTCGATCTCGCCGAGCACCCGGCCGGTCTTCGGCAGGACGGTGCCGGGCTTTCCGCGGAGGGAACGGCCCAGGCGGACCCGGACCCGCGCCGCCTCGACGATGGTGCCGACATTCATCCGATAGGCCTGCGCGGTGCGGGCATCGCGCACGCGCCAGAGCCCGTCGGGACCGCGCAGGATCTTGGCGAAGCGTTCATAGGCGCGCAGCGCGTAGCCGCCGGTGGCGACGTAATCGACCACCTGCTCGAACGATTCCCAAGTGAGGCCGGCATAGGGTACCGCCGAGACGATCTCGTCGTAGAGATCGAGCGGGTCGAAGGCGTCGGCGCAGGCCATCCCGAGGACGTGCTGGGCGAGGACGTCGAGGGCACCGAGCCGCGCGTCCGGCGTGTCCTGCGCCGCCGCCTCGACGGCGTCGAGGGCCGCTTGGCATTCCAGCATCTCGAACCGGTTGCCGGGGACAAGGTAGGCTTTGGAGGGCTCGTCCATGCGGTGGTTGGCCCGGCCGATCCGCTGCATGATCCGGCTGGCGCCCTTCGGTGCCCCGACATTGACCACGAGGTCGACGTCGCCCCAGTCGATGCCGAGGTCGAGGGTGGCGGTGCAGACGATCGCCCGCAACTGGCCCGCCGCCATGGCGGCCTCGACCCGACGGCGCTGCTGCACGTCCAGCGACCCGTGGTGGATGGCGATCGGCAGGGCGTCCTCGTTGAGCCGCCACAACTCCTGGAAGGTGTACTCGGCCTGCAGGCGGGTGTTCACGAAGACCAGCGTCGTCCGGTGCGCCCGGATCAGGTCGTAGATGGCCGGCATCGAGTGCCAGGCGGTGTGCCCCGAGATCGGCAGGGCCCGGCCGAGGTCGAGCATGCGCAGATCCGCCTTCGCGCCGCCGGCCACGGTGACGAGGTCGGCCATGGGCGCCGCGATCCCGCCATCCGCTGCGGGGGAGGGTGGTCCGTCCGTCAGGCCGGAGCGGGCGCGAGGTGCGGCGCGACGGGGGGCTTCGCGACCGCGCTCGGACGGCTCATCGTCGCGGGCCCCCTCCGTCTCCCCGCCCTGCAGGGTGCCTTCCGCCGCGGAGGGGGGAGGGGGAAGCGGTCCTTGGGGCACCAGATACTTCCGCAGCTCATCCGGCTGGCGCACCGTCGCGGAGAGCCCGATCGCGGCGAGTCCTGGGCTGAGCCGGTGCAGACGCGCCAGGGCGAGCGCCAGCAGGTCGCCGCGCTTCGAGGTGACCAGCGCATGCAGTTCGTCCAGGACCACGCAGCGCAGACCCGCGAAGAACGCCGCGGCTTCGCGATGGGCGATCAGCAGCGCCAGCTGCTCGGGCGTGGTCAGCAGGATGTCGGGCGGCCGGCTGATCTGGCGGGTGCGCTTGTGCGCGGGCGTGTCGCCGGTGCGGGTCTCGACGCGGACCGGCAGCTCCATCTCGGCGATGGGCGCGTCGAGGTTGCGGGCGATGTCGACCGCCAGCGCCTTCAAGGGCGAGACGTAGAGGGTGTGCAGGCCCTTCGGCCTCAGACCCTGCGGACCGCGCTCGGAGAGCGCGACGAGGCTCGGCAGGAAACCCGCCAGCGTCTTCCCGGCCCCGGTCGGAGCCACCAGAAGGGCCGACCGGCCGGCACCGGCGATCCGCAGCAGGTCGAGCTGGTGCGACCGGGGTGCCCAGCCGCGTGCGGCGAACCAGGCCCGGAAACGCTCCGGCAGGATCTCGGCCGGATCGCTCAGGCGAGCGCCATGAGGAAGCGGTCGATCAACTCCAGCGCGCGCTCGCTCATGGGGCTCGGGTAGCGGGCGAAGACGTGGCAGCCGCCGGGATAGATCGCCGTGTGGCCACCGTTGCCCGCGGCGGCCCACCGTGCCGACATGTACAGCGTGTCGTCGAGGAGGGGATCGGCCGTTCCGATGGTGAACAGGGCCGGCGGCAGGCCCTTCAGGTCCGCGTAGATCGGCGACACGTCCGGCCGGCGCCGGTCGATGCCCTCGCGGACGTAGCCGTCGGCGAACTTGGTCAGGTCGCGGGTGTTCACGACGAGCCGTTCCTCGCCCCAGTTCCGGACGGACGGGGTCAGGCCCAGATCGAAGAAGCCCGCGTTGAGATTGGCCCCCCGGAACGCCCGCGGCAGGTTGTGCTTGTCGCGCAGCCGCAGCAGCACCATCACGGCGAGCTGCGCGCCCACGGACTCGCCGCCGATGGTCAGCGCGTGGATGCCGAGCTCGGCCTTGCCGGGGCCTGCGAGCCACAGGGCAGCCGCCTCGCAATCGTGGAGGGCCGCCGGGTAGGGATTCTCGGGGGCGAGCCGGTAATCGACCGAGAGGGCGACGAAGCCGCACGCATCGGAGATCCGCTCCAGCCAGGGATCCTGCTCGTCGGCCGAGCCCCAGACCCACCCGCCGCGGTGAATATGGAGGTAGGCGCCGCGTACCTTGGTGCCGGGCTTCGGCCGGATCACCCGGAGCCTGAGCGGACCGTCGGGACCGTCGATCGTCAGCCACTCGGCCCGGTTGCTGTGCGGCATCGCGGGCGCGGCCTTGGTGCCGGCGCGGCGGCGCGCGCGCACCTCGGCGATCGGCAGCGACCATGGATCGGGCAGAGCGGCATGCGCCGCGACGATCTCGGCGTTGAGACGCAGCGTCTCGGGATCGATCGTCGCCGGGTCGAACAGGGCGTGGTCGATCATCGTGGGTTTGGTCCCGTCGGCACTCTGAAGCCTCTCACGAAACTCCCGGCTAACCGAGAGGTCTCCCATCGGCGACGATTGCGCAAAGGAAGTTTCGCGCGACGCTTAACCCATCGCCGGTCCCGCGCATCTTGGCGAGACCGCCGCCGCTTGCCATCTCGGGTTCGCGGGAGAAACCCGCCAACGCTTGATCGGCGCTCGGGTTTCGTCGCGGTGTGGTGCGCCGGCCACGGTTCCGCCCGCTTCGTCGCCGATCCGGGGCCGTGAGATTTCCAGAGGACGCGATGCTCGTCGATCACGACAGGCGCCTGCACGGCGCACCGCCGGACGGCACCTACGGCGCAGGGGCTTACCGCCCGCGCGATTCGGCGCTGCGGCGCTTCCTCGGCGGCTCCCCGACGGGCGTGTTCCTGCGCCTGCTGTTCCTGTCGGTTCTGGTCGGCGCCTTCATGGCGATGCTCGGGATGACGCCCGGGCGCCTGTTCTGGCACGTCTACGATTCAGCGCGTGCCCTCATCGACGTCGGACTGGCCTCCCTGCATGATTTCGGCGGCTGGATCGTCGCCGGGGCGATCGTGGTCGTCCCGCTGTGGCTGATCGCGCGGCTCGTGGCCGTGTCCCGGTGACGGGTGGCGCCTCCGCGCTGGGCTAGCGTCCGCTGAGGATGCGGGCCGCGGGTCCGGCGAAACCCACGCATCGCCGCGTGCTGGCCCTGGCGCTGCCGATGACGCTCGCCAACGTCACGACGCCGATGCTCGGCTTCGTCGGCGCGGCGGTGATCGGCCGGCTCGGCGACGCGGCGTTGCTCGGCGCGATCGCGCTGGGTGCCGTGATCTTCGATGCGATCTTCTGGTCCTTCGGCGCCCTGCGCATGGCGACGGCAGGGTTGACCGCCCAAGCGGTCGGCGCCCGGAACGGCGTGGAGATCGACCGCATCCTGGTCCGGGCGCTGGTGGCGGGCATCGGCATCGGGCTCGGCCTGATCGTCCTGCAATGGCCGGTCGCGCGGGCCGCCTTCGCGATCAGCGGGGCGAGCGAAGCCGTGATCACGGGCCTGTCGACCTATTTCCACATCCGCATCCTGTCGGCGCCGTTCGTTCTGGCGGGTTACGGCGTCCTCGGCTCGGTGCTGGGCCGCGGACGAACCGATCTCGGCTTGCTGCTGCAGGTGGCGATCAACCTGACCAACGTCGTCCTGACGCTCGTCCTCGTCCTGGGCCTCGACCTGGGACTGGCCGGCGCGGCGCTCGCCACGCTCTGTGCCGAGGCAATCGGTCTCGTGTTTGGTCTGATCGTGCTGTCACGCCTCGGATGTCGCCCCTTCCGGGTTCCCCTGCGCGACGTGCGCGATGCGGCTGCGATCCGCAGAACCCTGAGCGTCAACGGCGACGTGATCCTGCGCACGCTGGCGCTGATCACCGGCATCGTGCTGTTCTCGGCCCTCGGCGCCCGGCAGGGCGACGTCGTGCTGGCCGCCAATTCCGTCCTCTGGAATCTCTTCCTGATCGGCGGCTTCTTTCTGGACGGCTTCGCCACGGCGGCTGAGACCTTGTGCGGTCAGGCGGTAGGCGCCCGGGACGCCGAGGCCTTTCGGGCGACCTCGGCCTTGAGCCTGCGCTGGTGCCTGGGCTTCGGCCTCGGCGTCGGCCTGCTCTCCCTCGCCGGAGGCCAGGGCTTCATCGACTTCGTCACGACGAATGGGCCCGTCCGGGAGACCGCGCGAACCTACCTGCCGCTCGCTGCCCTGGCGCCGCTCGCCGCCGCGGCCCCGTTCGCGTATGACGGAATCTACATCGGTGCGACTTGGACGCGGCCGATGCGCGACCTGATGCTCTGTGCGCTGGCCGCCTACGGAGCGCTGCTCGCGCTCGTCCATCTCTTGGATCTCGGCAACACCGGCCTGTGGATCGCCTTTGTGGGCTTTCTCGGCGCCCGGGGCCTCGGCCAGGCCATCGCCTTTCCCGCCCTCGTCCGCCGTACCTTCCCGTCGACCGTCGCGGCTTTGCGGACGGGCTAGCGGGGATCCTTCCAGCCCGTCGCGGTGGCCGTCGGCGCCGCCCGTACCACCGTGCCGGTGGAGCGCGGCATGTCAGCGTCCGCGCGCCGCGGGTAGGAGCGCCGGACAGCGACCGGCCTGTACCGGTGACCGCGGCGGACGTGGCGGCGACCTCGCTCGGAGGAATTGCCCACGAAGCCGCCGACCACGGCTCCCGCCACCGCGCCGATCGGTCCCCCCACGAGGGCGCCCGCAACGGCTCCGGATCCGACGCCCAGGGTGGTCCGACTCTGTGCTGCGGCAACTTGCGGCACCGCCAGTACACCAACCAAGAAGAGAGCGGCCAGGACTTTGCGCATGCCAACAATCCAAGATGAGCAAATTGATTTGACCGGCCTTCAAGCCGGAGATCGTGACGAAATCGCGACAAATCCAAGTGCAAGTACGGACCGTGTCAAATGCCCGCCGGACTCTCAGGAACCTTGGCGGGGAGACGTGGCTTGCGCGGCCGGCTGCGGTAGGGTGCACCGCAACGACGATCGGCCGCGCGCGGCCGCATGAGGGAGAAGTCCGTGGCCACGACGATGGACCTGCGCCTGCGCCGGAGCGTGCTCTACATGCCGGGATCCAACCAGCGCGCCCTCGACAAGGCCAAGACTCTGCCGGTCGACAGCATCATCCTCGATCTGGAGGACGCTGTCGGGCCGGAGGAGAAGGAGATCGCGCGCGACCAGGTCTGCGCGGCGGTCACCAGCGGAGCCTACGGCAGCCGCGAGTTGATCATCCGCGTCAACGCTCCGCAGACCCCCTGGGGCGAAGCCGACCTGCACGCGGCGATCCAGGCCAAGCCCGACGCGATCCTGATGCCGAAGGTGTCGTCCCCCGCCGTGCTGGAGAGCATCGCCGACCGGCTCGAATCCCTGGACGCCCCCGAAGGGATCGCGATCTGGGCGATGATCGAGACCCCGGCCTCGATCCTCAACATCCAGGAGATCGCCCGCGCCAAGCGCGACCCGCGCAACCGCCTGACCTGTCTGGTCCTGGGAACCAACGATCTCGCCAAGGATACCTGGGCGAAGATCGTACCCGGCCGCGTGCCGATGCTACCCTGGATCATGATGGCGCTCGCCGCCGCCCGGGCCGAGGGCCTGGCGATCCTCGACGGCGTCTATAACGACATCGCCGACACGGAGGGCTGCCGCGACGAATGCCGGCAGGCCCGCGACCTCGGCTTCGACGGCAAGACGCTGATCCACCCCACGCAGCTGGAGCCGGCCAATTCGTCCTTCGCACCCACCGAGGAAGAGGTCCGACGCGCGAAGCTGGTGCTGGAGGCTTTCGAGCGCCCGGAATACGCCAAGCGCGGCGCCATCAAGCTCGAGGGTCGCCTCTACGAGCGGCAGCACCTCGGCGTGAATCGGCGCGCGGTAACCTGGGCCGAGGCGATCAAGGCGAAGGGCTTCTGACCCGATCTGCACCGCCGGCTCCGCGCGCGGCGCGGCGGGATCCAGCAGCGCCGGGCGCTGCGGCATCGCGCGGCTCGGGATCACTCCGCGACGTTCGACGGCGCGGGCCTCCCTGAGCCGGCGGGCGCGAACCGCGTCCGCTGCGTCCGCGGATCCCGCGCCGTCACCGCCAGGTGCCCCGTCTCCTCAAGCCCCGCCAGCGCGCGCAGCACCAGCGCGTGCTCCACCCCGAAGGTGCTGGCGAAGGCGCGGCTGTCGCCCGGCAGGCCGAGGTCCAGTGCCGCCAGGAGGCCCGCCGCCAACGGATCGAGGCCGGGTCGGGCGGCCGTGACCCGGTCGAGGGCGGCGATGAACGACGCTTCGTCGGGCGTCGCGCTCACGCCGCCGCACGCGCCTGCAGGGTCACCAGCACCGACTTGGAGGTCGGCGTGTCGCTCTTCTCGCCGAAGGTCGAGAGTGGGACGAGCACGTTCAGCTCGGGATAGTATCCCGCCAGGGCGCCGCGCGGCATGTCGAAGGGCACGAGGCGGAAATCTTCCGCCCGCCGGACGATGCCGTCGTCGTGCGTGCCGACGATGTCGACCCGCTCGCCGAGCTTGCCCCGGATCTCCGCGAGGTCGTCCGGATGGGCGAAGAGCACGCGGCGCTCGCCGTACACGCCACGGTAGCGGTCATCCAGGCCGTAGATCGTGGTGTTGTACTGGTCGTGGCTGCGGAAGGTCTGCAGCACGAAGGTGTCCTTGGACCTCGTCGCGATCTGGTGCTCGGTCTGGTGCGGCAGGGCATCGGCGGAGAAGTTGGCCAGCCCCGTGGCGGTCTCGAACACCCGCTCGGCGGCGAGGTTGCGCAGCATGAAGCCGCGCGGCTTGCGCACCCGCGTATTGTAGCCGGTAAAGCCCGGGATCGTAGCGGCGATCGCCTCGCGGATCCGGTCGTAATCGGCCGCGAATCCGGCCCAGTCGATGGCCGAGCCGCCGACGGTCGCCCGCGCCATGCCGGCGATGATGGCGATCTCGGAGCGCAACTCCTTCGAGGCCGGCTTGTTGATGCCGCCCGACCCGTGGACCATGCTCATCGAATCCTCGACGGTGACGATCTGGACCTTGCCGTCGGCGTTGCGGTCGATCTCGGTACGGCCGAGGCAGGGCAGCAGGTAACCGACCGCGCCGGGCACGAGATGGGCGTGGTTGAGCTTGGTGGCGACATGCACGGTGAGCTGGCAGGAGGCCAGGGCTTGGGCGACCACCGCCGTGTCGGGCGTCGCGCGCAGGAAGTTGCCGCCGAGCCCGATGAACGCCTTGGATTGCCCGTCCCGCATGGCCCGGATCGCCGCCAGGACGTTGTGACCGTGCCGGCGCGGCATCGCGAGGCCGAAATGCTGCTCCAGCGCGTCCAGGAAGGACGCGGCGGGGCGCTCGTTGATGCCGACCGTCCGGTCGCCCTGCACGTTGGAATGGCCGCGCACCGGGCAGAGTCCCGCACCTGGTCGGCCGATATGGCCGCGCAGGAACAGGAGGTTGGCAATCTCCCGGATCGTCGCCACGGAGTGGCGGTGCTGGGTCACGCCCATGGCCCAGGTGGCGATGACCCGCTGCGCCCCGAGATAGACGTCCGCCATGGCGGCGATCTCGTCCATCGTCAGGCCGGACTGGTCGAGGATCGCATCCCAGGTCGTCGCCTCGACCGCCGCGCGATAGGCTTCGAGCCCGGCGGTGTGATGCTCTAGGAACGCGCGGTCGAGAACGGAGGGACGGCCAGCGGCGCGCGCCTCCGTGTCGCGGGCGAAGACGATCTTGGCGATGCCGCGGAAGGCCGCCATGTCGCCGCCCGAGCGCGGCTGCAGGTAGTGGCTGGCGATGGGCCGGCTCGAACCACGCAGCATCTCGACGGTGTTCTGCGGATCGGCGAACCGCTCCAGGCCACGCTCGCGCACCGGATTCAACACCACGACCTGAGCGCCGCGCTCGGCCGCCCGGCGTAGGTCTCCGAGCATGCGCGGATGGTTGGTCCCGGGATTTTGACCGACGCAGAAGATCGCGTCCGCCTTCTCGAAATCCTCCAGCAGGACCGTGCCCTTGCCGATGCCGATCGCATCGATCAGCGCGACGCCGCTGGCCTCGTGGCACATGTTCGAGCAGTCGGGGAAGTTGTTGGTCCCGTAGGCGCGGGCGAAGAGCTGGTAGAGGTAGGCCGCCTCGTTGGAGGCGCGTCCCGACGTGTAGAACTCCGCCTGGTCGGGATGGTCGAGCCCGCGCAGGGTCGCGCCGATCTCCGCGAAGGCCTCGTCCCAGCCCACGGGCAGGTAGCGGTCGCTCGCCGCGTCGTAGCGCATCGGATGCGTCAGGCGGCCCTGGCCCTCGAGGGTGTAGTCGCTCCAGGTCCGCAGCTCACTCAGCGTGTGCTTCGCGAAGAAGGCCGGCGGCGTGCGCTTGTCGGTCGCCTCCCAGGAGACCGCCTTCACGCCGTTCTCGCAGAACTCGAAGGATGAGCCGTGCTCCGGGTCGCCCCAGGCGCAACCGGGGCAATCGAACCCGTCGGGCTGGTTGGCCTTGAGCAGCGCGCGGGCGCCGGTGAGCGGCGCGCGGCTGCCGAACAGGTGCTTGCCGCAACTCTTCAGAGCACCCCAACCGCCGGCGGCGGACGAGCGCTTTGAAGCCCCGTCAGACTGGGCCATGAATTGTCCTGGACATGATGACGCGAAGGCTCTCGCAGCCGCGAGATAAGCGTCTCCGCAACCGCCTCACAATGGCGTGCGCGCGCAGGCCCCTCATGCACGACGCACAGGCTAAGCGCCCGCTCCGCAAAGCCTTTCTAAACTGACACCCGGAGGATCGCCGGAGGGGCACACAGCCCCGTCGACGTTGGGCGCGCGGCCGGGCCGATGCGATCGGCTCAGGCCCGATCAGCCGCCGCGGGCGAGGTCCGCCGCCTCTCGGCCGACGGCCTGCCGAAGCGTGGCGATCCCCTCCGCCCTCATGCGCTTCAGGAGCCCGGCCTTGATACGGCCGACGATCCCCGGACCCTCGTAGACCAGCGCCGAGTAGAGCTGCACGAGGCTCGCTCCGGCGAGGATCTTGGTCCAGGCGGCGTCGGCCGAATCGACGCCGCCGACGCCGATCAGGGGGAGGTCGTCACCGACGCGCAGCCGGGTCTGGGCCAGCATCCGGGTCGCCGGCCCGAAGAGTGGCCGCCCCGACAGGCCACCGGTTTCCCGGGCAAGCGTCCCCTCAACCAGACTCGCCGGCCGTGCCACGGTGGTGTTGGACACGACGAGCGCCTGGACTCCGCGGCGGCGTGCCGTGGCGCAGATCGCATCGAGGGCATCCAGCGCCATGTCGGGTGCGATCTTCAGGAGGATCGCCGCCGCCGCGCCCGACGCGTCGCGGGCCTCAACCGTCCTGGCGAGCAACTCGTCCAGGAACGCCTCGCCCTGCAGGTCCCGCAGCCCCGGCGTGTTGGGGGAGGAGACGTTGACGGTCACGAAATCCGCCAGCGGCGCCAGCGCCCGGGTGCAGGCAGCGTAGTCGGCGAGGCGATCGACGGCTTCCTTGTTGGCGCCGATGTTGACGCCGACGATCCCGGCCCGCCCGGCCCGGGCGCGTAGCCGCGCGGCGACGACGTCCAGACCCTCGCTGTTGAGGCCGTAGCGGTTGATCACCGCCCGGTCCGCGGTCAGCCGGAACACCCGCGGCCGCGGGTTGCCGGGCTGCGGGCGCGGCACCACGCCACCCACCTCGACGAAACCGAAGCCGAGGCCGAGCAGCGCGTCCGGCACGCGCGCGCCCTTGTCGAAACCGGCGGCGAGGCCGACCGGGTTGGGGAAGCGGCGGCCGAGCACGTCGACGGCGAGGTGCGGATCATCCACCTGAGGCGCGCGACGGGGCATCGCCGCGAGGGCCCGCAGGGTCAGGTCGTGCGCGCGCTCGGCGTCGAGCCGGTGCAGCAACGGTCGGACGAGGGGGAAGGCGCGGTCGATCATGGCGTACCCAAACCGGCCGGAAAGACGTGGCGGCCGTCCGCGCCCAACGGCAGCGCCATCACCGAACGGACCGCGTCGAGGGACAGCACACCGTAGAGGTGCGGGAACAGATCGCCGCCCCGGGAGGGCTCGTAGCGAAGACAGTCCCCGAGGGCGTTGGCCTCGACGGTGACGAGCAGCAGGTCGGCCTGCCCGGCGAAGTGGCGCGCCGCCGTCTCGGCCACCTGGGCGGCCGTGGAGAAGTGGATGAAGCCGTCCTCGCGGTCGACCGGCGCCCCGGCGAACCGGCCTGCAGCCTCCGCCTCCCGCCACAGCGCGCGCGGACAGATCTTGTAGATGAGCGGCATCGAAGCTCCCTGGACACGGCCGCGTCGATAGTGGCGCCTCGGGTTGGCGGCAACACCTGGATTCGGGACGCATTCGAGGAACGATTGCATTCTGCGCGCTGTAGTTCTACTTTCCTACGACGAGGCTGAGCGTCACAGTGCCAGGCCCGAATTGGGACGCCGGATCGGGGTTCTGCCGCATCTGGTGACTACACCTGTATCCCGCGGGTGCCGACCATGACCGGCGGGAAGATCGTCCCACTGCCTCCGTAACGGCCGGGTTCCGGCTGATGCGACGGGGGTTCCGGCCCGCTCAAGGTGAGCCTCCGAGCCCGACATGCTGTCGCACGAGCAGATCTGGAACGCCATCGACCGGCTCGCCGAGCGTCACGGCTACTCGGCCTCGGGACTGGCACGCCGCGCCGGCCTGGACGCGACGAGCTTCAACCGCTCGAAGCGCGTCGGCGCCGACGGGCGCAAACGCTGGCCCTCGACGGAATCGGTCTCGAAGGTGTTGGCTGCGACTGGATCCAGCTTGGACGAGTTCCTGCGCCTCATCGAGGCCCGCGAGATCCCCGCCCGGACCATGGTGCCGCTGATCGGTCTCACCCAGGCCGGTGCCGGTCGCCTGTTCAACGACGAGGGCATGCCCACCGGCGGTGCGGGCTGGGAGGAGATCGAGTTCCCGGACCTCGGCGAGGAGCGTGCCTTCGCGCTGGAGATCCAGGGCGATTCCATGCTGCCGCTGTTCCGGGACGGCGATGTTCTGATCGTGTCGCCCACCGCCGGCGTGCGCAAGGGCGACCGCGTTGTCGTCCGCCTTCACGGCGGCGAGGTCCTGGCCAAGGAACTGAGACGCCGGACCGCCCGCACCGTCGAGCTCGCCTCGCTCAACCCAGAGCACGAGGATCGCACCCTGAATCTCGGCGAGGTCGCCTGGATGGCTCGGGTCATGTGGGTGCGCCAGTAGACCATCCCCGGATCCGCGTTCCGGGCCCCGTCTTGGCCGGACGGCCGTTCGTCGCTATCGAGGGCGCGTCGCGGGCCTTCCGCATCCGCTGAGCGCGAACGCAGCATGGCGCAACCCGGCACGGGTCACGGTTCGGACGACGACGTGCCCCTTTCGGAGGAGGCTCGCGCGCTCCTCGATGCGTTGCCGACGCCGAGCCTGCTCTTCGACGAGGGAGGCCGGGTTCTGCACGCCAATCCCGCCCTCGAGCGCCTCTGCGGGCGTCCGGCGGCGTGGCTCAGGGAGCATGGCCTCGATCCGATGCTGGCCAGCCGCGCGCCCGCGCCGGATCCGGCCCAGGACGCCATCCAGGAGTTCCCGGCGCTGCGCGCGGACGGGACGAGCTTCTGGGCCAGTCTGACGGTGGCCCCGCTGCCGACCACCCCCTTCCGGATCGGCCAGATCCTCGACGTCACGGCACGACGGGAGGCGGAGGGCGCGCTCGCCCTGTCCCGCCAGCGCGAGGCGCTGGGCCTGCTGACCAACAGCGTGGCTCACGAATTCAACAACTTCCTCCAGATCCTCATCGGCTACATCGACGGCCTGAAGCGTCGGTTGGGCGACCGCCCGGAGCCGTTCATCCAGCGCGCGATATCGCGATCGGCCGATGCCACCGAGCGGGCTGCCATCCTGACGCGCCACCTCCTGGCCTATTCCCGGCGGATCGCGCCCGAGGTCCGCGCCGTCGATCTCGACGTGATCGTGGCCGACCTGGCCGGGCGCCTCGCCCCCGATTTGCCGGCCGCGATCCGACTGAACGTGGCTCGGACACCCGGCCTGCCGCCCGCGATCAGCAACCCGACTCAGATCGAGTTCGCCCTGCGTCACTTGGTCGCGAACGCCTGCGAGGCGATGCCGGCTGGTGGCACTCTGACGTTGTCGACCTTCCGGATCGAGCCCGGCGATCGGATGATGCAGCAGCCCGGCGACGGCATCGTGGGGATTGCGGTGAGCGATACGGGCCAGGGCATGTCGCCCGAGATGCTGACCCGGGCCCTCGCACCCTTCCAGACCAGCCACGAGGCCGGCCGCGGCGCGGGCCTCGCGATCGTTCACGGTCTGATGAAGCGCCAGAACGGCACCATCACCGTCGACAGCCGATCCGGGGAGGGCACCCAGGTGCGGTTGTCGTTTCCCGCCGCGCCCGAGCGGGCGCTGCACTGACGGGCGGAAAACTGCCATCGCGCCGTCGTGGGGCAGGACTAAAACGCGGGCCCAGCCGTTCCCATATTGTCACTGGCGCTCAGCGCCATCCAGTTCTCGTCCTCAGAGGCGTGTCTATGCTCACCCAGATTTCGCGTCGCCGGCGCGTGGCCAGCCTGCTGGCTCTGGTCGCGGCGTTGACTGTCGCGGCTCCCGTGGTCGAAGCCCGTCCGGGCGGCGGCGGGTCCTTCGGGTCGCGCGGCTCCCGCACCTACACGGCACCGTCCGCTACGCCGACCGCTCCGGGCGGCGGCATGACGATGCAGCGGTCTCAGACCGCTCCGTCTCCCGGCATGGGCAGCCCCGGTATGCAGGCTCCTGCGACGGGCCGCCGGTTCGGCGGCGGCTTCTTCGCGGGCCTGCTCGGCGCCGGCCTGATCGGCGCGCTCCTCGGCGGCGGTTTCTTCGGCGGCCTGGGCGGCCTCGCCTCGATGATCGGCCTGCTCTTCCAGGTGGGCCTCGTGGTCGTGGTGGTGATGCTGGCCCTGCGCTTCTTCCGCCGCCGCAACCAGCCGGCCGGCGCCGGCGCGCCCTACGCCCGCTCATCCCTCGACGGTGAGCAGGGTCCCGGCGGCCCGATCGGCGGTGCGCCCGGGGCTCCCGCCGCGGGCATGTTCAGAGGTGGTCAGCGGCCGCCCCAGGCGCGTCCGGTGCAGATCGGCCCCGCCGACTACCAAGCGTTCGAGCGGCTGCTCGGCGATATCCAAGATGCCTATTCCCGCGAGGATCGCGTGACCCTCGGCAACCTGTCCACGCCCGAGATGGTCAGCTACTTCGACGAGGAGTTGCGCAATAACGCGTCCCGCGGCGTCGTGAACAAGATCACGGACGTGAAGCTGCTCCAGGGTGACCTGGCGGAATCGTGGGGCGAGGACCGCACCGACTACGCGACCGTGGCGATGCGCTACGCGCTCAAGGACGTGATGATCGAGCGCTCCAGCGGCCGTGTCGTGCAGACCGACTCCTCAGAGGCCACGGAACTGTGGACCTTCCTGCGCCAGCCCGGTCGCGGCTGGGTGCTCTCGGCGATCCAGCAGACCCGCTGATCGCTCGGGCGTCCCGGTCGGAGGACCGGGACCGTCGCATTCACGCCGGTGCCGTCTCGACGGTGCCGGCGTTTTTATTTTGCTCCCACAGGTTGGCCAAGTCGACGAAGCCCGACACGGGCACTTCTTCGGCGCGCGCGGTCTCGGCGATGCCGGCCGCGGCCAGCATGGTGCCGGCGTCGGCCGTCAAGGACTTCAGGCTCTGGCGCAACATCTTGCGGCGCTGGCCGAAGGCCGCGCGGGTCACGGCTTCGAGAGCCCCGCACCGGCACGCGAGAGGCCGGGCCCGCGGCACGATCCGTACCACGCTCGACGTCACCTTCGGCGGCGGAACGAAGGCCGACGGACTGACGTCGAACAGGATCTCGGCCTGTGTCCGCCAGCCGCACAGCACGGCGAGCCGGCCATAATCCGCCCGCTGCTCGGGTCCGGCGACGATGCGCTCGGCGACTTCCCGCTGGAACATCAGGACGGCCTGATCCCACCAGGGTGGCCACGCCTCACCGCCGAGCCAGCCGGTGAGAAGCGCCGTACCGACGTTGTAGGGCAGATTGGCCACGATGCGCGCCGGACCGGGACCGATCAGCGGCCGCGGATCGAACACCAGCGCGTCCGCATCGACCACTTCGAGCCGGCCCGGATAGTGCGCCGCGATGTCGGCGAGCGCTGGCAAGGCGCGCGGATCGCGCTCGATGGCCACGACCCGCGCCGCCCCTTCGGCCAGCAGCGCCCGCGTCAGGCCGCCGGGACCTGGGCCGACCTCGACCACGGTCACACCATCGAGCGGTCCCGCAGCACGGGCGATCCGTCCGGTGAGGTTGAGGTCGTAGAGGAAGTTCTGACCGAGCGCCTTCTTGGGCTCCAGGCCATACCGGGCGACGACCTCGCGGAGCGGCGGAAGCCCGTCCCCGGCGCTCAAGATCCCGCCCTCACAGCTCGTCCTCCGGACCGAAATGCCGGGCGCCCGCGGGCATCGGCCGGCCTGCGTAGATGCGGAACGGGCCCGCGTCGCCGCCGGACGGGACCGCGCCTGCGGCGGATCCGGTGGCCGCCAGCCGGGCGGCGAGCCGCAACGCCGCCACGAGGCTGTCGGGCCGGGCGATCCCCTTGCCGGCGATGTCGAACGCGGTGCCGTGGTCCGGCGACGTGCGCACGAACGGCAATCCGAGGGTGACGTTCACGCCGTCGTCGAACGCGATGGTCTTGATCGGGATCAGGGCCTGATCGTGCGTCGGCGCGAGGGCCACGTCGTAGGTCTCCCGAGCCCGGGCGTGGAACAGCGTGTCGGCCGGCAGCGGGCCGCGGATGTCGATGCCGGCCGCGCGCAGCCGGGCCACGGCCGGGGCGAGCACGTCCCGATCCTCGTGACCGATGGTTCCCGCCTCGCCGGCGTGCGGGTTCAGGCCCGCGAGGACGAGGCGCGGTTCGTGCAGTCCGAACCGGTCCCGCAGATCGCGGGCGACGATGGTGGCGGTCTCCTCCACGAGGTCCTGGGTGAGGAGCTCCGGCACCGCCCTCAGCGGGACGTGGATCGTCACCGGAACGACCGCGAGCATCTCGCTCCAGATCATCATCACCGGCCGGGGCGGCGTCCGGCCGGGGGGCACCGAGAGCGCGGCGAGGAACTCGGTGTGGCCCGGATGGGCGAAACCGGTCCGCGTCAGCACGAACTTGGCGATCGGGTTGGTCACGATCGCGCTGGCGCGCCCGGCCTTGACGAAGCCCACGGCGGCGGTGATCGACTCGATGGTCGCGCCCGCGTTGACGGAATCCGGCATCCCGGGCTCCGCCGCCACGGTGGCGCCGCTCGGTAGGGGCACCACCGGCAATGCGTGCCGGAACACCTCGGCGGCGGTCTCGGGATCGACTTCGGCGACCGGGACAGGCCGGTTCATCCGGTGGGCGAGACGTTCGATGAAGGCCGGATCACCCACGAGGAAGAACGGCGGCAGCAGGCGCGGACCGCCGCGCCCGAGCCAGGCGCTGAGGGCCAGTTCCGGGCCGATCCCGGCGGGATCCCCGAGGGTGAGGGCGAGGGGTGGCATAGACGGTCTATAGCGCCCGCGGCGGCGCCGGTCACCGCACTGAGGCGATGCCGTCCGCCGTGGTGGCCGTTCCGACGTTCTGGCGCAGATCCGCCTCGCCCAGGGTCTTCAGCTCGACACGCAGCAGGACGGTCTGGTTGCGCTCGCGCACGCCGGTGGCGGTGGCGATCGGCGAGTTGATGTAGTTCAGCGAGACGGTGGTGCATTCGTCCTGATAGCCGCCGCCGAAGCTGGCACCCGACAGGTAGAACCGACCCGGATTCTGGTAGATCGGCACGGTCCCGATCGGGTTGGCGAGGTAGGAGGTCAGCGCGTCCTGGTAGGTGTTGCGCACGTCGAGGTAGTGCGTGAGGTCGACCAGCAGCGAGCCGGAGACGAACCAGTTCGGCGTGATGTTGTAGGTCGCCGAGGCGGTGATGCCTTCGCGGTAGTGGCTGTAGCCCAGCAGCGGCTGCGCCTCGTAGTACGAGTAGAACGCCGACAGGGTGAGCGGCGCGAACGGTGCGAACCGGGCCGTCGCCCCGGCCTCGAACCGCGACACGTGGAAGTCCGACTGATTGAAGCGGGCCCGGCTGATGAACGTGATGTTCTGGTTCGGCGAGACTTGGAACCGGCCGACGAAGTCGGACCGCTGGGTCTCCAGACCGGAATCGAGGCCGACATTGGCGATGTCGCCGCGGCGGAACGAGTTGACGCCGGCGAGCTGGATGGACTCGCCGAAGAGCACGTTGGCGTACCAGCCGGAGGGCGTGACCACGGAGTACTGGCCGCCGAGATTGGTGCGCACGCCGCCTTCGACCCGGTCGTAGCCCGAGAACTTGTCCCATTCGAAGAGGGAGGTATCGTCGAACACGAGGCTCTGCGCATCCTCGTTTGGCAGCCGGCCGATCCGTGTCTCGGACGGCCGCGCGATGACCTGCCCGATCGGCTCAAGGGTGTGGACGCCCAGCGCACCGAAATTCGCCACGAAGGGGTACCGGTAGTCGAGGCCGATCGCCGGCATGACGCGGCCGGCGAAGCCGTCATCGATCTTCGCCACCTGGGGGGCGAGGTCGTTCTGGTAGCCCGAGAAGCTGGGGTTGGTGAAGAACGCGTCGGTCCGCAGGTAGGCGAACGGCGTGAACTTCTGGCCGTAATCATCGATGAAGCTGCGGCGCCAGGACAGCTCGGCGGAGGCGCGCGTGTTCGTTCCCGCAAGCCCCTGGATGAGGCAGGTGCCGCGCTGGAAGATCGTGCAGGTCTGGTAGAGCGGGAAGCTGACGCCGTTCACGCTCGGCGAGAACAGGTAGCTCGAGGTGCGCGGCAGCCCCTGATACTGCGTGGTCTCGCGGGTCAGGCTGGTGATGTTGGCCTGGAAGCGCACCTCGCCGCCGATCTCGGACGGGCCATTGATGCGCTTGTCGTAATCGATGACCGGCGCCACGATCGGCTGCTGCTTCTGCCAGTCGAAGCTCGACAGGCCCTTGAAGTAGTAGCCCCGTGCCTCGAACCACGACCGGTCGCCCTGGCCGATCAGGTAGGCCGTCGAGGTCGCCTCGCGGAAGTAGTCCGTGGTGATGTTCTGATTGCGGATCCGGTAATTGTCGAGGAACCACTTGTCGGTGACGCCGACGAGGTCCCAGCCGGTCCGCCAACGCGGGTTGATGTAGAACCGGCCCTGCGATTCGACGGAGCCGCGGAAGTCACGCTCGCCGGCGCCGAGCGGGCTCGGCAGGAAGGCGGAGGGCGTCGTCTGCGAGATGCCGGACAGGCGCAGGTTGTAGAAGCCGTTGTCGATCCGCTGGCGGAACTCGCCCTGGGCCAGAAGGCCCTGGCGGCTGAGCAGGGTCGGCGTCAGCGTCAGGTCGTAGCTGGGCGCGAGGGCGATGAAGTACGGCAGCGACGCGCCGCTGCCGAGGGCCGTCGTCGTGATGAAGCGGGGCGCCAGGAACCCGGTCTTGCGCCTTACCGTCGGATCCGGAGCCTCGAAATACGGCAGGTAGGCCACCGGGATGCCGGCGATCTCCAGCGTGGAATCGTCGAAGTAGACGGTATGGGTCTCGTTATCGTGGACGATCTTGCTCGCCCGAAGCTGCCAGAGCGGCGGCGATTCCGGATTGTCCTTGCAGGGCTCGCAGGCAGTGTAGCTGCCGGAGTCGAAGCTCGTCTGCTCGCCGTTCAGCCGTTCCGCCCGGGGCGCCGAGAAACGCGTCCGCACGGTCTCGAACTTGCGCTGGACGGTCTGCTGGCCGCGGAAGGCGTCGATGAAGCCGGTCTTGAAATCGTCGGTGAGCTCCATGCGCTCGCCGGTCACCACGCCGCCATCGGCCTCGGTGAGGCGGACGTTGCCCTCGGCGAAGACGCGGCTGCTGCCGCGGTCGTAGCGCACGCGGTCGGCCTGGAGGGTCCGGGGGCCGTAATGCAGCTCGGCGTTGCCGCGGGCCGTCACGGTGCTGCGCTCGTTGTCGTAGACCAGCTCGTCGGCCTCGACGAGGAGCTTGTCGCCCGGCTTTGCAGCCGCCACGGCAGGGAGAGTCTGCGCGCGCGCCGACGCGGCCGCCGTCAGGGGCACGGCCAGCGCGAGCGCGGCCAGAAGGCCCGCTTTCCGCAGGATGTCGGTGACCTTACGCAACGCGCGTCCCAACCCCTGTGACGTGTGCCGCCACGACCCTCAAACACCCGTCTCCCTGCCGGCGACGCATCGCAGCGGTCAGCCGTCTTCCTGGTACAGAAGCGTGAGCGTACCGAGAAGACTGCCTACCACGGCCGGGAACCAGGCCGCCACCGGTGCCGCGACGAGTCCGGACGCTCCGAGCCCCTCCATGACCTGTCGGACCACGTAGAGGGCGAAGCCGGCCGCGACGCCACCGAGGACGAGTTTGCCGACACCACCAAAGCGGAAGAACCGTAAGGAAACGGTTGCGGCGACGAGCACCATGGCGACGAACAGGACCGGCCTCGCCCACAGGACATCGTACTGAAGCCGGTATCGGGTGGCGTCCAAACCGGCCCGCTCGGTGCGTGCGATGGTTGTGGGAAGTTGCCAGAAAGGCACAGATTCCGGAGGGGTGAAGCGCTGCCGGACCTGCCCGGGATCGAGATTGGAGGCGATCAGGTAGGTGTCGAACGACTCGGGGGGCATCTCGGGTGTGAGAACGCGCACGTCGGAGAGCTCCCAGTACCCGTCGTGGAGCGTCGCCCGGGCCGCGACCAGCTGCTGGGCGAATTTGCCGGCCTCGTCGAAGGTGAAGACGGAGACGCCCGCGAGCGTCGTCGTGCCTTCGATGGCGGTCTCCGCGCGCACGATCGCCTCGCCGTCCAGGCCCCGCTGCCGGATCCAGAGGTCCTTGCCCGAGCCGGCCTTGGTGGCCTTGGCGAAGATTTTCGCCTCGATCTCCGTGGAGCGCTGCTTCAGCATCGCCGAGACCGGGTTGTAGATCCCCACGGCCGCCGCGCCGAGGGCCAGCGCCACGAAGAAGCCGGGCTGCAGGAACTGCCACGCGGAGATCCCGGCGGCCCGGGCGACCACCAGTTCCAGCTTGCGCGAGAGCTGGAGCAGGGCCGCCATGGAGCCGAACAGGACCGCGAAGGGCAGCACGCCCTCGGCCACCGCGGGGGTACGGTAGAGCGAGAGCTGCGCCATCAGCCCGGTGGATGCGCCCTCGGCCTCGCCCGCGCGGCGCAGCAGCTCGACGAAGTCGAGGGTGTAGACCAGCGCGAAGACGGTGATGAAGACGCCGAGCACGGTTCGGGCGAAGCGGGCGGCGAAGTAGCGCCCGAGGGTGGGACCGATCAGCATCATCGGTCAGGCCGCCGGCGCGAGGCGTCGCCCGCGGTGCAGGCTCCGCACGCCGCGGACCAGCGCGACGTTGAACGCCCGCACCCGCGGTCCGAAGAAGATCAGGAGGCTGGACAGCGCCATCGCGGCAAGCGGGACGCCATAGATCGCCGCCACGGCCCCGGAGCTGCGCGCAGCGGCGCTGACGGCCGCGAAACCGCCGATGCGCAGCGCCACGACGGCGAGGATCGCCCCGGCGACCGCCAGGCCGCGGCCCTGACGGGTGGTGCGCGGGTCGCCGAGCGCCGCGAAGGCGATAAAGACCAGGGCCAACGGGTAGAGGCAGGCGGAGAGCCGATCGTGCAGCTCCGCCCGGAAGCGGCCCTTCTGCAGCTTGTAGTAGCCCTCGCTCTGGTCGGGGAACAGGAGCTGCGCCGTTGAGCGCTCCCGGGGCTTGTAGATTGTATCGGAATCCGGGGGCGCGAAGGCGGCGAGGTCGATCGTGTACCGCTCGAAGGTCAGGATCGAGGAATCGCGCGAGTCCTTCTGCTGCTGGTGGACGCTGCCGTTCTCCAAGATCAGGTAGCTCTGGCCCTCGACGTCGACGGCGTTGCCGCGCTCGGCGAGGTAGACCTTGGTCTTGCCGGCTTCCCGGCGGTCCTGGATGAACAGGCCCTTGAGGGTGCCGCCCGGCCCACGCTCGCGGAAATGGAAGGTGATGCCGTTGTCGAGCTGGGTGAACTGGCCCTCCTTGACGACGTTCGCGATGAAGTCGCCGCGCACCCGCGTGATCACGTCGCGCAGCTCCTGGAAGCTCGCCGGCATCACCACCACCACCAGGAACCCGACCAGAAAGCTGACGATCAGCGCGAGGGTCAGGAAGGGCCGGAGGAGCGAGCGCGGCGGCATGCCGGCCGCCGACATGACGATCAGCTCGGAATCGCCGTTGAGCTTGTTGAGGGCGTAGACGGTCCCAATGAACAGCGCGACGGGCGCGATCACCACGACGAGCGTCGGCAGCGACAGACCGGTGACGAACAGGAAGACCAGCAGCGTCTGGCCCTTGGCGGTCACGAGGTCGAGTTCGCGCAGGGCCTGCGTCAGCCAGATCGTGCCGGTGAGGCCGATCAGGCAGGCCAGGGTGGACCCCAGGGCGATCCGAAAGATGTAGCGCTCGATCTGCCTCATTGGCCCGGCAGTCCCGCTCGTCCTCTCGCGCCCTCGAGCTGGCAGGGACCCGACAAAAGGGGCGATTCCAGGGCTGTCGCGTCGCGTTGCGTTCTCCGCCTCAGCGGCTACACAGGGCGAATGGCTCAGGCGGCGACGCGTGGGCGCGATGTGCGGCTCCGGGATGACGGGCAGGGCGACGGGTATGGCGGACGGTATCGAGATCGGTTTCGGTCCCCTCGGACAGAGCGGGCAGGGCCCGGGCGGATCCGGCGATCTCGTCGTCTTCGTCGGTGACGACCTCACCCTGAGTGCTGCGGCCCGCGACGCGCTGGGCGCGGCCGGGTCGGATCTCGTCGCGCGCGCCGCGGCGTCCGAGAAGTTCAAGGGCCGCTCCCTCAGCGCCTTGAGCCTGCCGGCCCCGTCCGGCGTCAGCGCGGAGCGCCTCGTGGTGGTCGGCCTCGGTTCGGACAAGGACCGCGCCAAGACCGACTGGCCGGTGCTGGGCGGCTTCACCGCCAGCAAGGTCTCCGGGCGGACCGCTCGGATCGTCCTCGACTGGCCGGGTGCATCGGTGACGGCTGCGCAGGCCGGCGAGTTCGCCCTCGGCGCCCGGCTGCGCACGTACACGTTCGACCGCTACAAGACCAAGAAGAAGCCCGAGGCCGAGGAGAAGGCCGCGACGGCTCTAACCCTCTTGCTGGCCGACCACGGCGCGGCGGCCCGAGAGGGCGACACCGCGCAGAGCCTCGCGGACGGCGTGATCCTGGCGCGCAACCTCGTGAACGAGCCGCCGAACGTGCTCTTCCCCGAGGAGTTCGCCCGTCGCGCCGCCGAACTCGCCAAGCTCGGGGTCGAAATCGAGGTCATCGAGCCGGCGCGGATGCGCGAACTGGGCATGGGCGCGTTGCTCGCGGTGGCGCAGGGCTCGGCCCGCGAGCCGCGGATCGTGATCATGCGCTGGAACGGCGGAACCGCTGGCGAGGCACCCGTGGCCTTCATCGGCAAGGGCGTGATCTTTGATTCCGGCGGCGTCTCGATCAAGCCCGGCGGCGGCATGGAGGACATGAAGGGTGACATGGGCGGTGCTGCCGCCGTGGTCGGCGCCCTGCATGCCCTGGCGGCCCGCAAGGCGCGCTGCAACGTCGTGGGCGCCATCGGCATCGTGGAGAACATGCCGGACGGCGGCGCCTACCGCCCCTCCGACATCCTGACGTCGATGTCCGGCCAGACCATCGAGGTGATCAACACCGACGCGGAAGGCCGCCTCGTGCTGGCCGACGTGATCACCCACGTGGTCCGCAGCGCCAAGCCGAAGGCGATCGTCGACCTCGCCACGCTCACGGGCGCGATCATCGTGGCGCTGGGCCAGGACATCGCCGGCATGTTCTCGAACGATGACGCGCTCGCCGGGAACATCCATGCGGCGGGCGAGGCGACGGGCGAGAAAGTCTGGCGGATGCCGCTGATCCCCGACTACGACAAGGCGATCGACTCCAAGTTCGCCGACATGAAGAACACCGGCGGCCGTCACGGGGGCGCCGCCACCGCGGCCTCCTTCATCAAGCGCTACGTCGAGGAGGTGCCGTGGGCCCACCTCGACATCGCCGGCGTCGCGATGTCGTCGAACGCCAGCGAGATCAACCGCAGCTGGGGCGCCGGCTGGGGGGTGCGCCTCCTCGACCGGCTGGTGCGCGACCACTACGAGGCGCGGTAGGATCGCGCCGGGTCGTGCGGGTATGCGCACATCCCGCATCGGCTCCGATCATCTAACGGTCCCCGCAGCCCCGGGACCCGCTGGGATCCGGAGCGAACGATGAACCGCGCAGGGCTCAGCGCGGTGCCTGATCCTGTCGGGACGTCGGTTGCGGCCGCGCCGCGCCGGTGGACGAGCCTCGTCGGGCCGGCATTGCCGGTCCTCGCCATGCTGATCGCCCTGGCCCTGGCCGCCGCCACGGGCTTCAGCCAGCGCTCCGCACTGCCCGAGGCGGTCGAGCCCTGGATCTTCGGCTATTTCGCCACGCGCTACCCGCTCTTCGCCTTCGCGCTGATCTACGGCGTCGCGCATCTCGCCCGCGTGGCCGTCGGGCCGGGCCCGGCCTCTATACCGCGCCGGGCGCTGTTCGGGGTCGCAGGTGTCGCCGCACTGCTGACGGCGGGGCTCTACCCGACCTTCGGCGGCCTCATCCTGCGCGCCGGCTTCGCCACCGGCGGCATGGCGTTCCTGACGCATCAGCCCCTCTGGCTGGCCTACGGCCTCGGCGCCGGGGTCGCGGCCGGCCTGTTCGGTGCCATCCTCGGCCTGTCCGCCATCGCCACGAACCGGCCGTTTCGACCGCGCCTGCACCGAATCGGATTTGGCGCTCTCGCCTTCCTGGCTCTCTGGTTCGGCGCCGCCGTGATCGGACTGTCGGATACGGTCGGGTCGGGGCCGTGGCCGCGGCGGGCTTTCGCGCCGGGCGAGGCGGGCCTCGCCGCCCTCCTGCTCGTCGTCGCGGCTCTGCCACACGTCGCATCGGCGACAGCCCTCCTGCATCGTCGGGAGGCCTGACGGCATCGCCTTGCGGGTCAGCGCCCGTTCACGCAGAGTCGGCCCGTACTGCGTTGAGGGACCCGGCCGCCGAGAGCCGCGCCCGTGGGAGGCATCGCGATGCATGAGGCCAGCGTGATCGGGCACGGCGCTCAGGCGACCACGTCCGGACGGGCGACGGGTTCATCGACGGGTTCATCGACGGGCCGAGGACCGGAGCGGCCCTGGCTCGCCGCGTACCCGCCCGGTGTTCCGGCGGAGATCGACGTCGCGAAGCTCGGCACCCTCAACGGGCTGTTCGAGGCCAGCATGGCGGCCTTCGCCGACCGGCCGGCGATGCTGTGCTTCGGCTCGACCATGACCTACGCGACCCTGGGCCAGCACGCCCGCGATCTCGCCGCATGGCTGAAGAGCCAGGGTCTGGCCAAGGGCGACCGCGTGGCGATCATGCTGCCCAACGTGCCGGCCTACGCGGTGGCGATCTTTGGCGTGCTCCTGGCCGGCGGAACGGTGGTCAATACCAACCCGCTCTACACGCCCCGGGAGCTGACCCAGCAGATCACCGATTCCGGGGCGCGGATCCTCATCGTCCTGGAGAATTTCGGCGCGACCGTCGCCGCTTCGCTTCCGGGGCTCACCTTGGATCGGGTGCTTCTGGTCGGCCCCGGCGACGGGCTCGGGCTGAAGGGCCACGTCATCACCCTCGCCAGCCGGCACGTGCGCAAGGCGGTTCCACCATTCCGGCTGCCGGACGGCCTCGCGGTGCCGTTCGCCACCGTGCTGCGCCGCGGCCGCAACCTGCCGCGCGCCGCGGTCCCGGTCGGGCCCGAGGACCTCGCCTTCCTGCAATACACGGGCGGGACCACCGGCATCGCGAAGGCGGCGATGCTCAGCCACCGCAACATCATGGCGAATGTCGAGCAGTCGCAGCTCTGGTTCAACTCGAAGGACCCGAGCGTGCAGCGCTGCGCAGTGACGGCGCTGCCGCTCTACCACATCTTCGCGCTCACTGCGTGCTTCTTCCAGTTCATGCGCAGCGGCGGCTCCTGCCTGCTGATCCCCAATCCGCGCGACTGCGACGGCATGGTGAAGACGCTGAGCCGCACGCCGTTCACCCACCTGATGGGCGTGAACACATTGTTCAACGTGCTGATCAACCACCCGCAGATCGCGACGGTCGATTTCTCGAAGCTCGATTTCGTGGTTGGCGGCGGCACGGCGGTGCAGCGCGCGGTGGCGGAGCGGTGGAAGGCGCTCACCGGCAGCACCATCGTCGAGGGCTACGGCCTCTCGGAAACCTCGCCGGTGGTATCGGCTAATCCGCGAAACCTGCGGGACTTCACCGGCACGATCGGCTTTCCACTCCCCTCGACCGAGGTCTCGATCCGCGACGTCGCGGGACAGCCGGTTCCGATCGGTGAGCCGGGCGAGATCTGCGTGCGGGGTCCGCAGGTCATGCGCGGCTACTGGAACCGGGCGGACGAGACGGCTCGGGCCATGACGGAGGACGGGTTCTTCCGCACGGGCGACGTCGCCGTCATGCTTCCGGACGGCCAGTTCCGGATTGTCGACCGGATGAAGGACATGATCCTCGTCTCCGGCTTCAACGTGTACCCGAACGAGGTCGAGGACGTCCTGGCGACCCACCCGGCCATTCTCGAATGTGCCGTGGTCGGCGCGCCGAGCGAGGAGACCGGCGAGATGGTCGTGGCCCACGTCGTCCTGAAGGATCCGTCGGTTTCCCTCGACGACCTGCGGGCGCATGCGCGGGCGCAGCTCACCGGCTACAAGGTTCCCCGCCGGGTCGTCCTGCACGACACGCTGCCGAAGACCAACGTCGGCAAGGTGCTGCGGCGGATGCTGCGCGACGAGACGCCGCCGGACGCAGCGTAACCGACCGCGGGGGCCAGCCGAAAGATAAGGGTGCGGCGCTTGTTCCCGTGTCGGCCGGAGCTGATCTGTGGAATGGCGGCGGGGGGACTCAGGAGAGGCGGCGATGGTGATTAAGCGCAAGCGCGGATGGGAGATGCCGGAGCATCTCGCCACGTCCGAGGCCCTGTTCCTGAACCGACGTGTCCTGATCGGCGGCGCGGCCGGCCTCGCGGCGGGCTCCCTCCTCGGCGGTCGGGCCGCCCTGGCGGCTGCGGGCGACCAGACACTGTACCCGGCCGCACAGAACCCCGCCTATACCCTCGACCGTGCGATCACGCCGGAACGGTTCAGCGCCGACTACAACAATTTCTACGAGTTCGGCACGTCCAAGACCGTGCTGCCAGCCGCCAACGCGCTCAAGACCCATCCGTGGACGCTCAAGATCGACGGGCTCGTGGAAAAGCCGTTCGAGATCGGCGTCGACGACCTGATCCGGAAGGTGGGCCTTGAGGAGCGGCTCTACCGCCATCGCTGCGTCGAAGCATGGTCCATGGCGGTACCGTGGACCGGCTTCCCGCTTTCGAAGCTCGTGGCGCTGGCCAAGCCGGCATCGGGCGCGAAGTACATCCGCTTCGAGACCTTCATGGACAAGGCCATGGCCCCGGGGCAGCGGGCCTTCTTCTATCCCTGGCCCTACACCGAGGGCCTGACGCTCGCCGAGGCCGGCAACGACCTCGCTTTCGTGGTGACCGGCGTCTACGGCAAGCCGCTGCCGAACCAGTTCGGTGCGCCGATCCGCATCGCCGTGCCGTGGAAATACGGGTTCAAGTCCGCCAAATCGATCGTGAAGGTGTCATTCACCGCCGACCGACCGAAGACCTTCTGGGAAGGTTTGCAAGCATCCGAGTACGGCTTCTGGGCCAACGTGAACCCGGCCGTGCCCCATCCCCGCTGGAGCCAAGCGACCGAGCGAGTGCTCGGGACCGATCAGCGCGTGCCGACGCTGATCTATAACGGCTACGGCGAGCAGGTCGCCGGACTCTACAAGGGGCTTGAGGGCGAGCGGCTTTTCCTCTGAGGCGACGTTCCGTCGGCGGGACGGTGTCACCGTCAGCACAGGCTCAGCGAACGGCTAGGACGGCGGGAGGCGGCGCAGGTTCGCGCCGCACGAACTGCTGTGATCCGCGCGCGACGGCGGGCACGGATCCGGTCCTGCCCGTCCTGGGCGGGCCGTCCGACCCGCGCAATGCGCCCGCTGCCTTGATCTGAGGAGTGGCGTCCGGCCTTCGGAGAGAAGGTCGCGTCAGTAGGTCCAGCGCTGCGCCTTCGAGACCAGGAAGTCCCGGAATGCCTGGACCCGCGCCACCGAGCGCATCTCCTCGGCGTAGACGAGATAGCTCTCCAGGCTCGGCATCTCGGTCTCGCGCAGGACCTGCACGAGCTGCTGGTCGCCGTCGACCGCGTAGTCGGGCAGGATCCCGATCCCGGCTCCCGCCTCCATGGCACGCTGTAGGGCGCCGATGTTATTGACCGTCAGGTGGACGTGCCGCCGCTCGCGACCGTCGCGGCCCGCATCGGCCAGCCAGTGCGCGGCGAGCAGGTACGACGGTTCGTTGCCGCCGAACGACACGAGGCGGTGATCGTCGAGATCCTCGATGGTCTTGGGCTCGCCGAATCGCTTGACGTAATCCTGGCTGGCGAAGGCATGGTAATGCACGGTGAACAGCCGGCGCTGGATCAGGTCCGGCTGAGCGGGCCTGCGCATGCGGATCGCCACGTCCGCCTCGCGCATGGCGAGG
The DNA here is from genome assembly GCF_022179385.1 of Methylobacterium longum. GTDB lineage: Bacteria > Pseudomonadota > Alphaproteobacteria > Rhizobiales > Beijerinckiaceae > Methylobacterium > Methylobacterium longum. The sequence continues at coordinate 32,053 of NZ_BPQS01000028.1, forward strand.
TCGAGTTCCTCGTTGGTGAGGATCAGCTCGATGCGCACGTCGGGGTAAAGGTCAAGGAACTCGCCCACCCGCTGCGACAGCCACGAGGTGCCGAGCCCGACCGTAGTGGTGACCTTCAGGTCCCCGGTCGGCCTCTCCGAGGTCTCCACCAGCCGGGCACGGGTGTTCTCCAGGCGCAGCTTCATGTCCCGCGCCGCGCGGAACAGCAGGTCGCCCTGCTCGGTGAGCAATAGCCCCCTCGCGTGGCGATGGAACAGCGGCGCCTTGAGTTCGCGCTCGAGGGCGCTGATCTGGCGGCTGACGGCGGACTGACTGAGACCGATGTCGTCGCCGGCCTTCGTGAAGCTGCCGGCTTCAGCGACGTTCAGGAAGATCCGGATCTTATCCCAATCCAAGGCCAGAACCCCCACCAGCGCAGCCCCTCAGGCCGCGTCCCGGCTTCACCGGCACACAGCGTTTCAGGCGGATCGCCGGGCGAACTGCGCGATGTCGACGGCGTATCGCCGCTTCCGACACCGCGCGGGTATGCATGCGCTGCATCCCGGCGCAGTCAAAACCCCTATGCACACAGCGCATGGTCGGGCGCAAGCACACGGATCGGGAAGTTGTTGAAATACCGGTGCGATTGCACCGGTTGACCACCGCTATACCGACCGCCGCGCGATTGGCGGGGATTTCAGTCCCCCGCCGCGGCGCAAAGCGTCCGGCGGGGCACCGATCATTCGGCCGCCGCGGCCTGGACCGGATCCTCGCCGATTTCGAGGTTGGCCAGGAATTTCTCCGCCTCGAGAGCGGCCATGCAGCCCATGCCCGCCGCCGTGATCGCCTGCCGGTACACGTCGTCGGTGACGTCGCCCGCCGCGAAAACGCCGGGGATCTCGGTCTCGGTGGTGCCGGGCCTCACCGACAGGTAGCCGCCGTGACGCATGGGCAATTGACCTTCGAAGATTGCGGTGGCCGGCTGATGGCCGATCGCCACGAACACCCCGTCGGCCTTGACCTCGCTGATCTCGCCCGAGCGCGGATCCTTCAGACGCACGTGGGTGACGTTCGGCGCGGGCTTCTGCACGCCGCAGATCTCGGCGATCTCCCGGTGCCACAGCACCTCGACGTTCGGGTGCTTGAACAGGCGCTCCTGCAGGATCCGCTCGGCGCGGAAGCTGTCGCGACGGTGGACCACCGTGACCTTGCTGGCGATGTTGGCCAGGTACAGGGCCTCCTCGACGGCGGTGTTGCCGCCGCCGACCACGACCACCTCCCTGCCGCGGAAGAAGAAGCCGTCGCAGGTCGCGCAGGCCGAGACGCCGCCGCCCTGGAACGCGGCCTCGGACGGGATTCCGAGCCACTTCGCCTGCGCGCCGGTGGCGATGATCAGCGCGTCGCAGGAATAGGTCTCCCCCGAATCAGCCTCCAGCCGGAATGGCCGCTGCTTGAGGTCGACTTTGGTGATGTACTCCGAAACGATGCGCGTGCCGACATGTTCGGCCTGCAGCCGCATCTGCTCCATCAGCCAGGGCCCCTGGATCGCCTCGGCAAAGCCAGGATAGTTCTCGACATCGGTGGTGATCATCAACTGGCCGCCCGGCTGGAAGCCGGAGATCAGCAGCGGCTCGACCATGGCGCGGGCTGCGTAGATCGCCGCCGTATAACCGGCGGGTCCCGAACCGACGATCACGAGCTTGGCGTGGGTGTGGGCCATCTCTCTCGGACTCCTCAGGCCGGCTCGGCCGCGCGGCGCGCAGCATAGGCGTCCGCGAGCGCCTGCGCGATAACCGGCGTCGCGTCGATCGGCTTGTACGTCAAATCCACCAACTGACCGGTGAACGGTCGCAGGGCTCCGGCGATGGCCAGCCCGGCGAACATCCGCCGATGCCGGATATAGGTGCGCGGCAGGTCAAACAGCAGGACCGGTGCGCCGGTGGCGACCGCCTCGCTGACCATGTTGGCGGAATCGGAGGTGACGACGATCGCCTCGGCGAGAGCCAGCATCCCGACGTAGGGATTGTCGCCGGTCCCGTCCCAGAGAAAGCCGCCGGTCTCGGCGGCCAACGTCCTCACCGCGTCGCGGAGCGGGTTCGGTGTCCGGCGGGAGATCGTCACCATCAGCCGGCAGCCCCGATCCGCGAGGGCCCGAAGGTCTTCGACCAAGCGGATCATGTCGGTCTTGCGATAGCTCAGATGGCGGCTGTCGCCGCCGACCAAGACGGCCACCCGCGGTCCGCCGAGCCGCGCGAGCCGGGGGTCGGGGCGCGCCCTGGCCGCGGCGAGCCGCGCCGCCGTGACGAGGTGCGGCGCCGTCAGCGTCGTGAACACGTTGGGACCGCGCAGGTCGTCGTAATCCGGCACCCAGATGAAATCCGCGCTGTCCTCGCCGGTGCGCGGATCCTTCAGGAAGGCCGTGAAGGTTCGGCCTCCGGTAGCCCGACGGACGGCGCGAAGATACGGGACGGCCCGTCGACCCGAGGCGATCAGGATGTCCGGATAGGGTCCCGACAGGGCGCCATCGCGGCGGCGCGGGCCCTCGCGCGGATCGATCGGCCCCCACGGTGCCATCCAGCCGAAGGGGCCGGCAGCCGGCACCTGCCGGATCTCGAACGCGAGGCCGAGCGTCTCAGCGAGGCCGACGCACTGGTTCTCGTCGCCCGCCTTGCCATCGGTGACGATCCAGGCGCGGGCGCGGGACAATTTGGGGAGGCGCTCGATCCCCCGATCCGGGCGGCTGAGTGCAGCGGAACCCGTCTTCGACACGTCGATACTTGCCATGCGCCTCGCTCGAGAAACCGGCGACCGGGTCCGTTCGGCCGCCGCGGCATGTCACCAGTGCTTGATCGGTCGGGCCCGTCACGGAAATCGGACGGCCGTGTCTATCTTGAAATGCCCGCGACGCGCATCCGCATCTCAGGATGGGGACATGGATCCGACGGCCCTGACCAAACGTCGCCACAGCATTCCGGTCGGCCGCCCATCCCGGCACGACCTGCGACACCGGAACTCGGCGCAGTCCTTCTAGTCCCGCGGCAGGTCCCGCGCGAGCCACTGCGCGTAGATGTCCGCGATCGCGGCCAGCCGGCGGTTCTCGAACTGGGGATCGTACCACGCGCCGCCGTAGCTCGACGGCGTCGCGGTCATCTGCGCATGCCGTCCGAGGACCTGACCCTTGGGGCCGACGAGCAGTGCCTCGCCTTCGAGATAGTCGGTCTGGAAATTGCCCCCGTAGCCCGGTCGCGCCCCGCTGCCGGCGAAGGGCCGCAGCGACAGGCTGCTCACCACGACGACCAGACGGGGTCCGCGTCCGCCGATCCGGCCGGCGAAGCTCTTCCGCAAGGCCTCGGTCAGATCGGCCGCGAGGGCATCGGCCTGGACGCCAGCGCCCTTCTCCAGGAGCGGCCGCACGTCGACCCGGATATCGGAGAAGTAAGCCGTCGCCGGGAAGTCGCTCGCCGCCGCGGACCCCGCGACGGCGCCGAGAAGCAGGCCGGCAAAGCGGCCCCAGGCACGTGGCCGCATCGGCTCAGCCGCCATACTGGACGGCGACGACCTCATAGGACTTGCCGCCGCCGGGAGTCGTCACCTCGACGGTGTCGCCGACGCCCTTTCCGATCAGCGCGCGGGCGATCGGGGAGGTGATCGATACACGGCCGGAGCGCACGTCAGCCTCGGGCTCGCCCACGATCTGGTAGGTCTTCTCCTCCTCGGTGTCCTCGTCGACGAGCTTCACCGTCGCGCCGAACTTGATCTTGTCACCCGAAAGCTTCGTGACATCGATCACTTCGGCCCGCGCGATCATGCTCTCCAGCTCGATGACGCGACCTTCGTTGTGCGACTGCGCCTCCTTGGCGGCATGGTACTCGGCGTTCTCCGAAAGGTCGCCCAGGGCGCGGGCCTCCGCGATCGCCTGGATGATGCGCTGGCGCTCCACCTGCTGGCGGTGCTTCAGCTCCTCTTCGAGGGCTGCGAGCCCGCGCACCGTGATCGGAACCTTGTCTATCGCCATCGTCTCGCGCCACAATGAAGAGGCCCGGCCGAGAGTGTAGCACTCCCTCCGGGCCACGAAATGAAGTCAGCGGAACCCTGAGGTTCAGGCCGCGAAGTATTCCTGCAACGCGCGGACCTTGAGATCGCCTTCTAGATAGGCCTTGATCCCCTCGGCCGCGGCCATCGCGCCGGCTAGAGTGGTGTAATACGGCACCTTATGCAAGAGGGCCGCGCGCCGGAGGGAGCGCGAGTCCGACAGCGCGCCGGCTCCCTCGGTTGTGTTCAGAACGAGGTGGATCCCGCCGTTCTTGATCGCGTCGACCACGTGCGGACGGCCTTCGAGAACCTTGTTGATCCGTTCAGCTGGAACGCCGTTCTCGACGAGATAGCGCTGCGTGCCGCCCGTCGCCAGGACGCTGAAGCCGAGATCCGACAGGAGCTTCATGGTGGGGAGGATGCGGGCCTTGTCGGCGTCCCGCACCGAGACGAACACGGCGCCCGCCTTCGGCACCTGCGTGCCCGAGCCGAGCTGGCTCTTGGCGAAGGCCACGCCGAAGCTCGTGTCGAGTCCGATGACCTCGCCTGTGGAGCGCATCTCCGGCCCGAGCAGCACGTCGACCCCGGGGAAGCGCGCGAACGGGAAGACGGCCTCCTTCACGGCGATGTGCGGCAGGATCTTCGGCTTCAGGCCGAACGTGGCCAGCGGCTCGCCCGCCATGATCCGCGCCGCGATCTTGGCGATCGGCTCGCCGATCACCTTGGCGACGAACGGCACGGTGCGCGATGCCCGCGGGTTGACCTCCAGCACGTAGATCACGCCGTCCTTGATGGCGTACTGGACGTTCATCAGGCCGACGACGTTGAGCGCCAGCGCCATCGCCTTCGTCTGACGCTCCAGGTCGTCCACGGTCTCGGGAGACAGGGAGCGCGGCGGCAGCGAGCAGGCCGAGTCGCCGGAATGGATGCCGGCCTCCTCGATGTGCTCCATGATGCCGGCGATGAACACGTCCTTGCCGTCGCAGACCGCGTCCACGTCCACCTCGACGGCGTCCGACAGGTAGCGGTCGAACAGGAGCGGGTTTTTGCCCAGCACCGTGTTGATCTGGCCGGTCTTGTCGTTCGGGTAGCGGGCCTTCACCTCCGAGGGGATCAGGCTGGGCAGCGTGTCGAGGAGGTAGTCGGCGAACTGGGTCTCGTCGCGGATGATCGCCATGGCGCGGCCGCCCAGCACGTAGCTCGGGCGCACCACGAAGGGCAGGCCGAGATCGGCAGCGATCAGCCGGCTCTGCTCCACCGAGTAGGCGATGCCGTTCTTCGGCTGCTTCATCGCGAGCTTGTCGAGGAGCCGCTTGAACTGGTCGCGGTCCTCGGCGAGGTCGATGGCGTCGGGCGAGGTGCCGAGGATCGGCACGCCGGCGGCCTCCAGCGCCCGGGCGAGCTTCAGCGGCGTCTGGCCGCCGAACTGCACGATCACGCCGTGCAGGGTGCCGGCCTGCCGCTCGGTCTCGATGATCTCCAGCACGTCCTCGGCGGTCAGCGGCTCGAAGTAGAGCCGGTCCGAGGTGTCGTAGTCGGTCGAGACCGTCTCCGGGTTGCAGTTGACCATGATGGTCTCGTAGCCGGCATCCGACAGCGCGAAGCAGGCGTGGCAGCAGCAATAGTCGAACTCGATGCCCTGGCCGATCCGGTTCGGGCCACCGCCGAGGATGATGACCTTATTGCGATCCGAGGGCTGGGCCTCGTCCACCACGGCACCGGCGAAGGGCGCCACGTAGGTCGAGTACATGTAGGCGGTGGGCGACTTGAACTCGGCCGCGCAGGTGTCGATCCGCTTGAAGACCGGGCGCACGGCCAGGGCGCGACGAGCGGCACTGACGGCGGACTCGTCGGTCTTGGCCAGCACCGCGAGGCGGGCATCCGAGAAGCCGGCAGCCTTGAGCTGGCGGAAGGCGCCGGCCGTCTGCGGCAGGCCGTGGGCCTTCACACGATTCTCGAGGTCGATGATCGCCTGGAGCTGCTCCAAGAACCACGGGTCGATCTTGCAGGACGCGTAGACCTGCTCGTGGCTCACGCCCAGCCGAAGGGCCTGCGCGACCTTGAGCAGCCGATCCGGGGTCGGTGTGCCGATGGCGGCCTTGATGGCGTTGTGATCGTCCCCCTTGCCGAGGCCCTCGATCTCGATGTCGTCGAGGCCGGTCAGGCCCGTTTCCAGGGAGCGCAGCGCCTTCTGCAGCGATTCGGCGAAGCAGCGGCCGATCGCCATGGCCTCGCCCACCGACTTCATGGCGGTGGTGAGCGTCGGCTCGGCGCCGGGGAACTTCTCGAAGGCGAAACGCGGGATCTTGGTGACGACGTAATCGATCGTCGGCTCGAAGGAGGCCGGGGTCGCGCCGCCGGTGATATCGTTGGCGATCTCGTCCAGCGTGTAGCCGACCGCGAGCTTGGCCGCGACCTTGGCGATCGGGAAGCCCGTCGCCTTCGAGGCGAGCGCCGAGGAGCGCGAGACGCGCGGGTTCATCTCGATCACGATCATGCGCCCGTTCTCGGGGTTGATCGCGAATTGCACGTTCGAGCCGCCGGTCTCGACGCCGATCTCGCGGAGCACCGCCAGCGATGCGTCGCGCATCACCTGGTACTCCTTGTCGGTGAGCGTGAGCGCGGGGGCGACGGTGATCGAATCACCGGTGTGGACGCCCATCGGATCGATGTTCTCGATGGAGCAGACGATGATGCAGTTGTCGTTCCTGTCGCGGACGACCTCCATCTCGTACTCCTTCCAGCCGAGCACGCTCTCCTCGATGAGCACCTCGTTGGTCGGGGACGCGTCGATGCCGCGCTCGACGATCTCAAGAAATTCCTCGCGGTTGTAGGCGATGCCGCCGCCGGTGCCGCCCATGGTGAAGGACGGGCGGATGATCGCCGGCAGGCCGACCTCGGCGAGCGCCATCAGGGCCTGGCCGATCGCGTGCTCGCCGTAGCGCTTGCGCCGATCGGTCTCCCCGGCGGCCCAGCTCTTCTCGAAGGCCGCCAGCGCCGTCTGGCGCGCGGCCGGGTCGTCGTTGGCGGCCTCGATCCGGGCGATCTCGGCAAGGTAGGCCCGCCGATCGGCCTTCTTGGCCGCCGAGGCGTTGGCCAGCGCCGATTTCGGGGTGTCGAGCCCGATCTTGGTCATGGCGTCGCGGAACAGGTGCCGATCCTCGGCCTTGTCGATGGCCTCCGCCGTGGCCCCGATCATCTGCACGCCGTACTTCGCCAGCACGCCCATCTTCTGCAGCGACAGGGCGCAGTTCAGCGCCGTCTGACCGCCCATGGTCGGGAGGATCGCGTCGGGGCGCTCCTTCTCGATGATCTTGGCGACGATTTCCGGGGTGATCGGCTCGACATAGGTCGCGTCCGCCATGTCCGGATCGGTCATGATGGTGGCGGGGTTCGAGTTCACCAGGACGATCCGATAGCCCTCCTCGCGGAGCGCCTTGCAGGCCTGGGTGCCGGAATAGTCGAACTCGCAGGCCTGTCCGATGATGATCGGACCCGCACCAATGATCAGGATCGAGGAGATGTCGGTGCGCTTGGGCATCTGCGGCCTTCTCAGGCCAAGCGCGCCCGATCGGGCACGGCTGAAATCAGCCCTGCTCCCGGACGCGCGTGGCGGGATTGTCGTTGAGCCCTGCGTTTACACGGGCGACGGGCGCATTGGAAGGCCGACGATGCAGCGCGGCCGCGGCCCGCGTCCCGTGCATGAATACGACGCGCGACCGTGCCGATCCGACAGCGCCGTTCTCATGGCCCGAGAACTGGATGCGCGTCCGGGCCCCAACATATGCGGCGCGGACGTCGAGCCGCCGGTCTCGGATGTCGCGCGAGCACAAATTGTCCGTCTTGCCGGCGACCCGCAGGAGGGGCCGGAGCTGAGAGGAGGGCGGTTTTCGTCGGGTCGGTGGCGCGCTGCGCGGCGTCGCCGCGTTGTCCAGCGGGCGATCCGGTGGCCAGCGCGAGAGCCGAGGAACGGCAGGAAGGACGTGCGCCGCGAATCGGCTGCCGGGCGCTGCGGGTCCCTATCGGTCCGAAGCGGTCGGGCCCGGCGGCATGGCCCGCCGCACCGCGCGGTGTCAGAAGCCGGCGTAGAGGGCGGCAACGGCCCGATCGATCGAGAGGTAGAACACCCCGAAGGCCACCACGGCGGCCGCCGCGAACTCGACGGCGACGTTCGAGAGCGTCTGCGCCCGGCGCAAAACCTCGCGCCCGAAATACAGGGAGACCCAGGCCAGGGCCAGGACGGCTGGCAGAGCGAACAGATACGACACCGTGCTCTCGACGCGGTCGAGGCCGGCGGCCGGATCGATCAGGGCGCGGATATTGCGCACCCAGGGCGCGTAGACGGCGGCATAGAGGGCGGTCAGCCAGGACAGACCCACCGCGACGCCGAGATGAAGCGTGAAGGTGCGGTGCAGGCGGGAGAAGTCATCGCGCGCCTCGTCGATGGTCATACGGCAATCCCCTGCGACGGGCCGGCGCTGGCTGGCGCGGTTGCGCCGCCGTTCACAGGCTGTCGTAGGCGCCGTTAAGACACCGGATCTGGCGGATTTTATGACCCCGCGGCGGCCCGATTGGGGTCGCACGGCGGGTCCCGTTCCGCACTCGTCTTCCTGGCGGCGCCGAGCCCTCCCGCGTCCAGCAAGACGCGCCCCAGGCCGCGGCGACCACGGAAACGCGGCGCGGCCCGGAGCGCCGAACTCCGAACCGGGAAGACGAGGCCGGTCGACACGGAGGAGGAGAAGCCGCGTCAGGCGTCCTTCGGGGTCTCCGGCTCGCCTGAGCGCATCAACGTCACGAAGCGCTCGAAGAGGTAGTGGCTGTCGCGCGGGCCCGGCGAGGCCTCCGGGTGGTGCTGCACCGAGAAGGCCGGACGATCGGTCAGCGTCAGGCCGCAATTGGAGCCGTCGAACAGGGAGACATGGGTCTCGACGGCCGAGGCCGGAAGGCTGGTCGGGTCCACCGCGAAACCGTGGTTCATCGACACGATCTCGACCTTGCCGGTGGTCTTGTCCTTCACCGGGTGGTTTGCGCCGTGATGACCCTGGCCCATCTTCACGGTCCGGCCGCCCAGCGCGAGGCCCATGAGCTGGTGACCGAGACAGATACCGAAGGTCGGCACCTTCTCGTCCAGCAGCTTGCGGATCACCGGGACCGCATAGGTGCCGGTGGCCGCCGGGTCGCCCGGGCCGTTCGACAGGAACACGCCGTCCGGCTCCAGCGCCAGGATGTCCTCCGCCGTCGTGGTGGCGGGCACCACGGTCACGTCGCAACCGGCCTGGGCGAGGAGGCGCAGAATGTTGCGCTTCACCCCGTAATCGATGGCCACGACCTTGAGGCCCTCGCCCGGAGCGCGCTTGCCGTAGCCGTTGCCCAGCGCCCAAACGGTCTCCGACCATTCCGACGGTGCGCGGCTCGTCACCGGCGGCACGAGATCGAGACCCTCCATGGGCGCCAGCGCGGCGGCGCGGGCCTTCAGTGCCTCGCGGTCGAACTTGCCCGCCGGGTCGTTGGCGATCACCGCGTTCGGCATGCCGTGGTCGCGGATGCGGGCGGTGAGCGCCCGGGTGTCGACGCCGGTGATGCCGACGATGCCGCGGGCCTTGAGCCAGCCGTCGAGATGCGATGACGAGCGCCAGCTCGACGGCTTCGTCACCGCCGAGGCGATGACGGTGCCGCGCACGCCCGAGGCCGGTGCCGCCTCCAGGCTTTCCAGATCCTCGTCGTTGGTGCCGACGTTGCCGATATGCGGGAATGTGAAGGTGACGATCTGCCCGGCATAGGACGGGTCGGTCAGGATCTCCTGATAACCGGTCATCGCCGTGTTGAAGCAGACCTCGCCATCGGCGATCCCGGTCTGACCGATGCCGAATCCCTCCAGGATGGTACCGTCGGCCAGAACCAGCAGGGCCGTCGCGACCGGCTCGGCCCAGGGTTCCGGAGCCCGAGCCTCGGGGGCATGCGCGGCGTCTTGCAGCATCGGGTGAGTCTCGCTTATGTCCGGCCGAAGGCGGGCGTCGGGTTGCGACGCTCTCGGCTTGCGGCATGATCGTGTGTGGCGCTCTTAGCGAGCGGCCCGCGATGGGGTCAATGTGGCTCCTCAAACCGCAGGGCTCAACACCCGCAAATCGCAGGCCAGCCCCCTGTTTCGACCGTTGGAAGGCCCATAAAGATGCTCCGCGCGCGCTTAACAACCGAGATGAAGGAGGCCATGAAGGCCGGCGACAAGGACAAGCTCACCACCGTGCGGATGATCCAGGCCGCCCTCAAGGACAAGGACATCGAGGCAAGGGGCCTCGGCAAGGAGCCGACATCCGACGAGGAAATCCTGTCGCTGCTCCAGAAGATGATCAAGCAGCGCAACGAATCGGCCACCGTCTACGAGCAGGGCGGACGCCCGGAGCTTGCCGCAACCGAGCGCGCCGAGATCGCCATCATCGAGGGCTTCCTGCCCAAGCAGATGGACGAGAGCGAGACGAAGGCAGCCGTCGAGGCGGCGATCCTTGAGACCGGCGCCGCCGGGCCGAAGGACATGGGCAAGGTGATCAGTGCCCTGAAGGGTGCCTTCGCGGGCCGGATGGACTTCGGCAAGGCGAGCGGGCTGGTGAAGGCGGCGCTCGCCGCCAAGGCCTGATCCGCTTCTGACAGGCCTCTCCCCGTAATCCTCTGCCGGCTTCCCGGCCGGCGGGGGACTCCGCCGGCTTCGACGCGCTATAGAAGCGGGTTCAGGCAACCCACCCAGGCCCCGTGCGCTACCCGCCCCACATCCTGGAAGAGATCCGCGCCCGCCTGCCGGCCTCATCGGTGGTCGGACGGCGCGTGCAGCTGAAGAAGGCCGGACGCGAGTGGCGGGGCCTGTCCCCGTTCAACGCCGAGAAGACGCCATCCTTCTACGTGAACGACCAGAAGCAGTTCTATCACTGCTTCTCCTCCTCCAAGCACGGCGACATCTTCACCTTCCTGATGGAGACGGAAGGGCTGAGCTTCCCCGAGGCGGTCGAGCGACTGGCGGGGGAGGCCGGCGTCAGCCTGCCCGCTCAGACCGAGGACCATCGGGAATCCGAGACCAAGCGCGCCGGGGCCATCGAGGTGATGGAGATGGCGGCCCGATGGTTCGAGGAGCGGCTGCAATCCGGGCAGGGCAGCGAGGCGCGCGCCTACCTCGAACGCCGCGCCCTCGGCCGGGACGTTCAGCAGCGGTTCCGCCTCGGCTACGCGCCGAACGAGCGCTACGCCCTGCGCGATTATCTGGCCGGCAAGGGCGTCGAGAAGGCGCTGATGGTCGAGTTGGGCCTTCTCGCCGCCGGGGAGGGCGTGTCGGTCCCGTACGATTATTTCCGTGATCGGGTGATGTTCCCGATCACCGATACCCGGGGCCGGGTGGTGGCCTTCGGTGGCCGGGCGCTCGCCAAGGAAGTTCGGGCCAAGTACCTGAACTCGCCCGAGACCCCGCTCTTCCACAAGGGCCGCACGCTCTACAACCTTCACGGCGCCCGCAAGGCGGCGCACGAGCGAAGCTCGATCATCGCGGTCGAGGGTTACGTCGACGTCATCGCCATGACGCTCGCCGGGCATCCCGAGACGGTGGCGCCACTCGGCACGGCGCTGACCGAGGACCAACTCGCCCTTCTCTGGCGCCACGCCGACGAGCCGATCCTGTGCTTCGATGGCGACAAGGCCGGCCAGAGAGCTGCCTTTCGCGCCCTCGACATCGCGCTGCCGCTCCTCGAACCGGGCCGGTCTCTCCGGATCGCGCTCCTGCCCGGCGGCCAGGATCCCGACGACCTGCTGCGCTCCGGGGGCCCCGGGGCGATCGACCAGGTCCTGGCGGCGGCTCTGCCCCTCTCCGAGCTGCTCTGGCGGCGTGCCGTCGAGGCCGGGCCGGTCGATACGCCGGAGCGGCGCGCCGGCCTGACTCAGACACTGCGCACCACCGTCGCCACGATCCGCGACGAGACCGTGCGGCGCTACTACCGCGACGAGATCGAGGAGCGCCTTCGCGGCCTTTCGCCCCGGGGCACGCGCACCGCCGCGCCGGGACCGCGCGGCCGGCCGCGCTTCGTCCGGCCGGGGGAGGTGGTCTCGCCGCGCATCACCGGCAGCCCGAGCCCGTCGGTGACCGCGTCGGCAGGCTTCACGGGCGCCGCGCCGGTACGAGAAGCCGTGATCGTCGGCACCTTGCTGGCGCATCCCGAGATGTTCGCGGAATTCGGCGAGGAGATCGCCGACCTCGACTTCGAGGATCCCGATGCGCGGGCGCTCGTGTCGGTGTTGTTGTCCTGCGCCGCGGAGGACGAGCACGCTTCACTGGAGGTGTTGCAGAACCGCATCAGCCGCACCGGTCTCGCTGCCGCAGCCGACAGAATCCTCGCGCTTGCCCGGTCGCGGGACCGTACGACGCTGGCGCCGCACGCTGATCCCGCTCTGCGTGCAGACGCGCTCAGACAAGCGATGATCTTGCACCAGCAGGCAGGAGCGCTACATAGCGAACTTCGCGAAGCACGGCAGGCATTTGAGAACGATCCGACCGATTCCGGTTGGGCCTGGCTCTGCGAAGTGAAGGCGAGGCTGGAAACCGTCATCGCCGCCGAGGCTGAGGCCGACGTGCCGGTGTCGAGCGACTCGACGGCCGCGTGATGGCTGTGCCATGGCGGTGGCGGAGGGGAAAGCCCTGCCATAGTTAACAATCGGTCAAGCCTCAGGCTTGCATACGGAAACCGACGACTCACGGTGCCCGGAGCGATCCGACACCGATCTCATACAGCGGCGCCGACGGCGTGGACCGGCCTCTTCACGGCCTCCGCAGCGCGCCGCGTGCGAAACAATAGGCTGATCATGGCGACGAAGGCAACGGAACGGGACGAGACGGACGCTGCCCCCGAGCAGCAGACCGACGGGCCGCTCCTCGACCTGACGGATGCTTCGGTCAAGCGGATGGTGAAGCTCGCCAAGAAGCGCGGCTACGTGACCTACGAGGAGGTCAACGAGGTTCTGCCCGAGGGCCAGTCCGATCCGGACCAGCTCGAGGACGTGCTATCGCAGCTTTCCGAAATGGGCATCAACGTCGTCGAGGCCGAGGAGACCGACGAGGCTGCCGGCGAGAAGGCCGCCGAGGGGGAGGAAGAGGAGGCTGAGGGCGGCGAGGTCGCCGAGGTCGCGCCCGCGCGCGCCGTGACGGTCGCCGCCACCACCAAGGAGCCGACCGACCGCACCGACGATCCGGTGCGCATGTACCTGCGCGAGATGGGCTCGGTGGAGCTCCTGTCCCGCGAGGGCGAGATCGCCATCGCCAAGCGCATCGAGGCCGGCCGCGAGGCGATGATCGCCGGGCTCTGCGAGAGCCCTCTGACCTTCCAGGCGATCATCATCTGGCGGGACGAGCTCGTCGAGGGCAAGGTCCTCCTGCGCGACATCATCGATCTTGAGGCGACCTACGCGGGCCCCGACGGCAAGAACGCGCCGCAGATCGCCGACGGCGAGGGCGAGGACGGGTCCGAGGACGGCGAGTCGCCGGCTCCGCCGGAGGGGGGCGACGACGAGGACGATCTCGAGAACAACGTCTCGCTCGCCGCGATGGAAGCCGAGATCAAGCCGCGGGTCCTCGAGACCTTCGACGCGATCGCCGCGAACTATCGCAAGCTGCGCAAGTCCCAGACCGAGGGCACCGAGCGCAAGGCCGCGGGCGAGAAGAACACGGCGGCGCAGGACCAGAAGCAGATCGAGCTGAAGGACACCGTCGTCGCCGACGTGAAGTCGCTGTCGCTGAACAACAACCGCATCGAGGCGCTGGTCGGTCAGCTCTACTCGATCAACAAGCAGCTGATCGGCCACGAGGGCCGGCTGATGCGCTACGCCGAGAGCCACGGCGTGGCCCGCGACGAGTTCCTGCGCCACTACCAGGGCTACGAGCTCGATCCGAACTGGATGGAGCGCGTCGGCACGCTGGGCGGCAAGGGCTGGAAGAACCTCGTCGAGAAGGGCTCGCGGCAGGTCACCGAGTTGCGCGCGCAGATCCTCGATCTCGCGTCCGAGACGGGCCTGGAGATCGGCGAGTACCGCCGCATCGTCAACATGGTCCAGAAGGGCGAGCGCGAGGCCCGCCAGGCCAAGAAGGAGATGATCGAGGCCAACCTGCGCCTCGTGATCTCCATCGCCAAGAAGTACACGAACCGCGGCCTTCAGTTCCTGGACCTGATCCAGGAAGGCAACATCGGCTTGATGAAGGCAGTCGACAAGTTCGAGTATCGGCGTGGCTACAAGTTCTCGACCTACGCGACATGGTGGATCCGCCAGGCGATCACCCGCTCGATCGCCGATCAGGCCCGCACCATCCGCATCCCGGTCCACATGATCGAGACGATCAACAAGATCGTCCGCACCTCGCGCCAGATGCTGCACGAGATCGGCCGGGAGCCGACCCCGGAGGAGCTGGCCGAGAAACTGGCCATGCCGCTGGAGAAGGTCCGAAAGGTCCTGAAGATCGCCAAGGAGCCGATCTCCCTCGAGACGCCCATCGGCGACGAGGAGGACAGCCACCTCGGCGACTTCATCGAGGACAAGAACGTCGTCCTGCCGATCGACGCGGCGATCCAGTCGAACCTACGTGAGACGACGACGCGGGTACTCGCCTCGCTAACACCCCGCGAGGAGCGCGTGCTCCGCATGCGCTTCGGCATCGGCATGAACACCGACCACACCCTCGAGGAGGTCGGTCAGCAGTTCTCGGTGACCCGCGAGCGTATCCGTCAGATCGAGGCGAAGGCCCTGCGCAAGCTGAAACACCCGTCGCGCAGCCGGAAGCTCCGGAGCTTCCTGGACAATTGAGCCCCCGTCGCGGCCTCGGCCGCGACGCTTCTCCGTCAACCGCGTTGCCACGGCGCCGCGCGGCATCCACTCTGGCGCCATGCTCGAACGCCGCCCGCCATCGACTGGAGCGCCGACGGCCTTCGCGGACGGCTCGGAGGCCGATGATGTGCCTTTCGGCTCGCTGCAGCCCTCCGTGGGCATCCGTGACTGGCTCCTCGGCGAGGGCGCCCGGATGCCCAACGCCGAGGAGATGCTCGCCGGCCTCGCCGAGCGGCTGATCGCCGTCGGCGTGCCGATCGACCGGGCCTCCACGGCCATCGACACGCTGCACTCGGAATATGCCGGGGTCGGCCGGATCTGGACCCGGGACGGCGGCACCTCCGTGCGGCTGTTCCCGCACGGCGCCCGCTCGACGGATGCCTATCTCAACAGCCCGTTCCACACGGTCCACGAGACCGGGGAGTGGCTGATCCTCGACCTCGCAGAGACGCCGGACGATGCCTACGCGATCGTTCCGGACCTGAAGGCCGGCGGCTACACCCACTACGTCGTGGCGCCGCTGTTCTTCACCAACGGCACCAAGAACGGCATCACGTTCGCCACCCGCGCGCCGGAGGGTTTCGGCGACGACGACATCGCCATTCTGCGCTTCGTCATGCCGGCCCTCGCCGCGGTGGCGGAGATGCGCGTCCTGAACAAGCAGCTCGACCACGTCCTGCGGCTCTACGTCGGCGACGAGCCGCATCGGGCGATCCTGGCGGGGGACATTCGCCGGGGACAGGTCACGCGGATCCGCTCGGCGATCCTGTTCGCCGACATGCGCGACTACACCCGCACCTCCGCCGACATGACACCGGAGGAGGTGGTGGGCCTGCTCAACGTGTTCTTCGATTGCCTGGTGCCGCCGATCGAGCGGGAGGGCGGCGAGGTGCTCAAGTATCTCGGCGACGGCCTGCTGGCGATCTTCCGCGAGTCCGGCGACGATCTGGGTGGCGCCGCCAAGGGGGCGCTGACGGCGGCCCAGCACGCCCTGGCGGCCCTCGACGAGGCCAACGCCCTGCACCAATTCCCGGTGCCGGTGGCCGCCGGCATCGCCCTGCATCACGGCGAGGCGGCCTACGGCAATGTCGGGTCGGGCTCTCGGCTCGACTTCACGGTGATCGGCCGCGACGTGAACCTCGCGAGCCGCCTCGCGCAGCTCAACCGAATCCTCGGCGAGCCGCTGCTGATGTCGAAGCCGTTCGTAGACTTCCTCTGGGGCGATCCGGTCGCTCTGGGTGAGCACCGGCTCGACGGCTTCGACGAGCCCATGGCGGTGTTCAGGCCGAAATTCCTGCGGCCGCGCAAGCCGAGCTGAGCGCCGTCAGCCCCGCAGCGTCATCGTCGCGCCGCTGACGCTGAAATCGCGCAGGCGTCTCAGGAACGACATGCCGAGCAGGCTCGTGCCGAGACGGCCCCGGGGGATCACCACCGCCTCCACGTCGCGGACGGTGATGGACCCGATCTGCATCAGGCCGATCCGGATCGGCGCCACGCGGACCGTGCCGTTGGCGGTGTTCCAGACGCGGCTGAAATCGCCGGGCGCGACCCGAATGCCGATGCGATCGGCATCCTCTTCCGAGAACGCACAGGAGCTCGCGCCGGTATCCACCATCATCGGCAGCGCGCGGCCATCCATCAGGGCGTTCACGAAGAAATGGCCGTTGCGGCCGGCCTGGAGCGCCACGCCCGCCACCATCCCGTCCGCCGGAGGCGCGGCGGCGACCGCCACCGTCGGGTCCGGACGTAGCCGCTCGCGCAGCTTCTGAAAGGCGGTGACGGACAGGAAACCGATCGTGCAGACGACCACGAATGTGCGCACGCTTCCCGCCTCGATCCGAACAATCGGATTCATCGTGGAGGAGGATCCCTGAAGGGTTGGTGGCGGGTGCGCCCGACGCGGCGACGGCCGGCCGGATTCCGGTCGGCTTGGTATCCGAGCGGTGACTGCGATCGGTGAATGTCCATCCCGGGCGAAGGGCCGGCGGGCGGCGGGGTTGACCCGGACACCGCGGACGACCAAATCTGTCTCCGTTCCAGGGAGATCCCCGGCAAGGGGCTGAGAAACCGCTGGCACGTCCGTCAGGACCTGCGGCGCGGAAATCCTTCGAACCTGATCCGGCTCATACCGGCGTAGGGATTGGACCGTGGCCGCCCGGGAGGGCAGGCCGCAGCTTCTCACAGAAGCGCACGGCCCGCTCTCCGCGACGGCAATACGCGGAGATGCCCGTGCCCCTCGACCGCCCCGCTTCACCGATCGGCCGCCGGCGCAGTCCGGACGGCACCGCCGTGCCGGCGCGCCTTCCGGCGCGGACCGACGTCGCCGTCGTGGGCGGTGGCCTGATCGGCCTGTCGATCGCGTGGCGCCTCGCCCGGGCGGGCCGCGCCGTGACCGTGCTGGAGCGTGAGACGATCGGGGCGGGCGCGAGCCTCGCAGCCACCGGCATGCTCGCCCCGGCCGCCGAGCACGAGCCCGGCTCCGATCCGCTGCTGCCGCTCGCCCTGGAGTCGCTCCGCCGGTGGCCTGCCTTCCGCGACGCCCTCGAGGCCGAAACCGGCCGGGCCATCGACTATAGACCCGACGGGACATTGGTGCTGGCGGTCGGCCGCGATGAAGTCGAGCGTCTGCGCTTCCGCTACGACCTGCAGCGTCGATCGGGCCTCGACGCCACCTGGCTGCCCGGCGGCGAAATCCGGCGGCTGGAACCGGGACTGCGCCCCGCGGTCACCGCCGGAATCCATTGCCCGCTGGACCATCAGGTCGATCCCCGACTGGTCATGGACGCCCTCACCGAGGCCTGCCGTCGGGCCGGGGTCGTCCTGGCGGAACGGACTCCGGTCACCAGCCTGGACTGGTCGGGGGGCCGCGTCACCGGGGTGAGGGTCGGAGACGGCAGCGTCGCGGCCGACACCGTCATCCTGGCTTCCGGCGCCTGGAGCGGGGAGGGCGGCCTGCTGCCCGAGAACCTCGCCCTGCCGGTCCGGCCCCTGAAGGGCCAGTCGCTCGCTTTGAAGACGACCGCACACACCGGCACCCTCGGGCGGATGATCTGGACCGAGCAGGTCCACATGGCTCCGAAGAGCGACGGCCAGCTCATCGTCGGCGCCACCGTGGAGGATTGCGGCTTCCGGCCGGGCGTCACCGCGGGAGGCCTCTACGCATTGCTGGAGGGCGCGCGCCGGGTGCTTCCGGGCATCGAGGAGATGGAGGTGGCAGCCGTTTGGAGCGGCTACCGTCCCACCTCGGACGACGACGCGCCGATCCTGGACGTGCTCGCCCCCGGTCTGGTCGCCGCCACGGGCCATCATCGAAACGGCTTCCTTCTTGCCCCCGTCACCGCCGACGCGGTCGCCGACCTCGTGACGGGCGGCGCGCTGCCGAAGGTCGCCCAGCCCTTCACCCTGGCGCGGTTCGACCGACCGGAGCCCCGGAGGGCCTCGGCATGAAGCTCTTCGTCAACGGTGAACCGCGCGAGTGCGCCGCCGAGACCGTGGACGCGCTGTTCCGCGCGGAGGCGGAGGAGAGCGGCATCGAGAGTCCGCAGGGCGTCGCCATCGCGCTGAACGGCCGGGTGCTGCGCCGCCGGGATTGGGGCGAGACCCCGGTCGCGGACGGGGACCGCGTCGAGATCGTCCGCGCCATGCAGGGAGGTTGAACATGGACCACACCGTCACGCCGCTGCATCCCGAGAGCGGGGAGGACAGTCTGATCATCGCCGGGGTGAGCCTGTCGTCCCGGCTGTTCATCGGCACCGCCGGCTACCCGACGCAGGCGATCATGCGCGACGCCGTCCAGGCGAGCGGCGCCGACGTGGTGACCGCCTCGATCCGCCGAGTCTCGCTGCATGGCCACGGCTCCGACACGGTGAAGATCCTGAAGGGCAAGCGCTTCCTGCCGAACACTGCCGGCTGCGAGACCGCCCGCGACGCGATCATGACCGCGGAACTGGCGCGGGAGGCCCTCGATACCAATTGGATCAAGGTTGAGGTGATCGGCGACCGGGAGACGCTCTACCCGGACGTCACCGAGCTGATGGAGGCCTGCCGCCACCTCGTGGATGAGGGCTTCGTGGTGCTGCCCTACTGCAACGACGATCCGATCATCTGCCAGCGCCTGGAGGATCTCGGCTGTGCCGCCGTGATGCCCATGGGCTCGCTGATCGGCTCGGGGATGGGCGTGGCGAACCCGGCCAATCTCGAATTGATCTGCCGCCGCGCGACGGTGCCGGTGATCGTCGATGCCGGGATCGGCACAGCCTCGGACGCCGTGATCGCCATGGAGCTCGGCGCCTCCGCCTGCCTGATCAACACCGCGGTCGCCAAGGCCGACGATCCAATCCGCATGGCGCGCGCCATGCGCCGGGCGGTCGAGGCCGGCCGCGACGCGCACTTGGCCGGGCGGATTCCCCGCCGCGGCCGGGCCGAACCGTCCAGCCCGCAGCTCGGCCTCGTCGGCTCGTGAGGACGCTGCCGTCGCCGCTGCTGGCGGTAACGGACCGACATGGACATGAGCGGCCGCTCGCCGAGACCGTCCAGGCGATCCTGGAAGGCGGCGGTCGCTGGATCTGGTTCCGGGACCGCGACCTCGATCCGCTGGCCCGCCGAGGCCTCGGCGAAGCCGTGGCCGCGCGCGTCCGGGCCTTCGGTGGCGTCCTGACCGTGGGTGGCGACGCCGCGCTGGCACAGACCCTCGGTGGCGGCGTCCATCTCGGAGGCGGCTCCGGTTCCGAAGCGATCCTGACGGCGCGGGCGACATTGGGGGAGGGCGCGCTGATCGGCGTGTCGGCCCACACGCCGCATGAGGTCTCGGCCGCCGCGGAAGCCGGCGCCGACTATGTGACCCTCAGCCCGATCTACGCGACCGCCAGCAAGCCGGGCTACGGACCGGCTCTGGGACCCGAAGGTCTCGCGACCGCACCGGGGCTCCCCGTGGTCGCGCTCGGCGGAATCGACCTGACTCGGATCACGGAATGCCGGGCCGCCGGCGCAGCCGGCGTGGCGATCATGGGCGGCCTCATGCGGGCCGGCGATCCGGCCGACGCCGCATACCGGATGCTCACAGCCTGGGAGGCGGCCGGGCCCTCGCCCGAGCCGCGGGCGTAACGCAGGCGGCTCCGGGGGGCACCGGGTGTCCCGGGGTCGGGATCCGTCGCGGTCGCGCGGTCAGGCTCCGTGACGAGCCGACGGCCTCCCGCGATCCGGAGGTCGGGGCGCGGCAACGCGCCGTGTCGGCTCGTCCGCCGCAATCCGCTAGCTGCTCGTCGGCCCGTAGGGCGGCCTCGGGATCGCGCGGTGGGCCGCTCGGAGCGCCGCCGACCAGCGCTCACGCAGGTCGTGGAAATAGCCCTCTCCGGCTTCGATCCGGTGGTTCACCTCGAGAGACAACGCGCTCCGGCGGGCGAGCGCGATGTCGATCGGCAGGCCGACGCCCAGATTCGAGCGCATGGTCGAGTCCATCGAGACCAAGCTGACCTTCAGGGCGTCGTACAGATCCGTCGTGTATTTGACCGCGCGGTCGAGGATCGGCTTGCCGTACTTGTGCTCGCCGATCTGGAGAAACGGCGCGTCGGTGCTGCACTCGATGAAATTACCCGCCGAGTAGATCAGGTAGAGCCGCATCTCGCCGTTGCCGATCTGGCCGCCGAACAGCAGCGAGATGGAGAACCGGATGTTGGCCGCCTCGAACCCGTCCTTCTCGATCGCCCGGACACGCCGGATGGCGCGGCCGATGAGCTGCGCCGCCTGGAACATGGTCGGTGCCTCGACGAGCTTCTGGGGCGGCTCATCGTCCTCGCCCGGCACGCCCTCCTGGAGCAGGCTCAGGACCGACTGGGTGATCGACAGGTTGCCGGCGGAAGCCAGCATCATCACCCGCTCGCCCGGCACGTTGAAGTGATGGAGCTTCCGGTACGTCGAGATATCGTCGAGGCCCGCATTCGTGCGGGTGTCGGCGACCATCACGAGTCCTTCCTCGACCAGGACACCGACGCAGTAGGTCATCGTCTTCGGTCTCTCGTGTGGCCGGCGGGAAGCTGTCGGCGGGATCAGGATTGGGTGGCCGCCCTGCCTTGCTCGACGCGAAGCTTCACGTCCAGTGTCTCGGTGCCGCCGCCGGTGCGGCTGCCGCGGATCGGCGCGGCGCCGAGATAGTCCAGACCGGTCGCGACGCGGATGTAGTTGTCCGACGGGCTCACGTCGAAGCTCGGGTCGAACGCCACCCAGCCGAGATTGGGCACCAGCGCCTCGACCCAGCCGTGCGGTGCCTCGACGTCGGCCTGTCCGTCGTCGCGGGCGCGGTAGCCCGCCACGTAGCGGGCCGGGATGCCGATATGGCGGGCGGCGGCGATGAAGACGTGGGCCAGGTCCTGACAGACCCCGCGCCCGGCCGCGAAGGCCTTGTCGGCCGGGACGGCGTTGGCGGCGGGGCCGGGCTCGTGGACCACCGCACCCTGCACGGCGCCCATCAACCGGTGAAGGAGAGCCAGGGCAGCGGCATCCCCCGCCGCCGCGACGCGTTCGGCGAAGGCGTGCAGTTCGGGGCTCGCCGCGCAAAGGTCCGTGTCACGGAGGTAGAATTCGTCGGGCAGGCGCTCCACGGTCCCGCGCACGACGCCGTGGGTATCGTCGGTGTCGACCTCGCCGGTGACCCGGATGGTCAGGGCGTCGGACGGTTCGTCCGGCGTGAACCAGTGGACCACGTTGCCGAAACCGTCCTCGCGGGCGGTGAGCCGCCCGTCGACCGTGGTGTCGATCCGCCAGTTCCTGACGTACTGCCCGTCATGGTCCCGCGGCGTGAGCCGCAGGACCTGCACGAGCCCGCGGGCCGGTTGCTCGTAGGTGTAGATGGTCTCGTGAACCACGCGGATGCGCATGCGCCGCCCTATCCGTTCCGTTCAGCCGACCAGATACTGCTTGGCGATCGCCTCGCCCACCCTGTTGTTCTCGGCGATGAACGCCTCCACGAACTCGTGCAACCCCGAGGCGAAGACTCGATCGATGTCCTCGCTCTCCAGCTTCGCCAGCATGTTGCCGGCCAGCCGCTGGCTCGGGCCGCGGCGGCCGTAAGCATCGGCGATCAGGTCGAGGTACTCGACGATCACGCCATAGCAGTTCGAGAAGGAGCGCGGCATCTGCTTGTTGAGTATCAGCAGGTCGGCCACCAGCAGCGGCTTGATGCTCTCGCGATACACCCAGTGATAGGCGTTGAACGCCGAGACTTCGCGCAGGATCGTGGTCCACTGGAAGTAGTCGAGGCTGCCGCCGACCGTCTCGTCATGGGGGAGCAGGATCTGGTACTTCACGTCGAGGATGCGGGCGGTGTTGTCGGCCCGCTCGATCGCCGTGCCGAGGCGGGTGAACCAGAAGGCGTCGTTGCGCAGCATCGTCCGGAACGCCGAACCGTCGAAGGTCAGCGAGACGGTCTTCACCCAGTCGAGGAAGCGGCCGAACTCGTCGCGGTTGAGATCCTTGCCGGCGTAGTTGCGCAGTTCGAGCCATGCTCCGTTGATCGCGTCCCACATCTCGGTGGTGAGCGCCGTGCGTACCGATCGGGCGTTCTCACGGGCCGATTCGATGCAGGACCGGATCGAGGACGGGTTGTGCGGACTGAACGCGAGGAAGTCGCAGACCGTGTCGGCATTCACCGCGCTGTAGTGGGTCTTGAACGCGTCCGGGTCCCCAGCCGAGGCGAGCGCCGAGTCCCACTCGTTGCTCTCGCCGCCGCCGTAATTGGACGGCAGCGACGCGAAGCGGTGCGCCGCGTCGAGGATGCGGGCGACGAAGTCTGCGCGCTCGACGTAGCGGGAGAGCCAGAAGAGATTGTCGGCAGTCCTGGAGAGCATCTGTCTTCAGCCAAGTCGTGCGGACATTAGGGTCCGCGCCGCGGAGCAACCGGGGATCGCGTGGATCTCAGGCGTCGAGCACCCAGGTGTCCTTCGTACCACCGCCCTGGCTCGAATTGACTACCAGAGAGCCCTCCTTCAGCGCCACCCTAGTCAAACCGCCGGGCACGATGCGGATCTGGTCGGCACCGTTGAGCACGAACGGCCGCAGGTCGACGTGGCGAGGTGCGACGCCGGACGCCACGAAGGTCGGGCAGGTGGAGAGCGACAGGGTCGGCTGGGCGATGAAGCCGTCCGGCGCGTGTTTCAGTTTCCGGGCGAAGTCATCCAGTTCACGCTTGCTGGCGTGGGGCCCGACCAGCATCCCGTAGCCGCCCGAGCCGTTGACCTCCTTGACCACCAAGTCCGACAGATTGTCCATCACGTACGCGAAGGCGTCCTTCTCGCGGCAGCGGTAGGTTGGCACGTTGTGCAGGATCGGCTCCTCGCCGGTGAAGAACTTCACGATCTCCGGCATGTAGCTGTAGACGGCCTTGTCGTCCGAGATGCCGGTTCCGACCGCGTTGGCCAGCGTCACCGATCCGCGCTCGTAGGCATTCATCAGGCCCGGTACACCGAGGACCGAATCCGGACGGAAGACCAGCGGATCCAGGAAATCGTCGTCAAGACGGCGATAGATCACGTCGACCCTGCGCGGTCCCTCGGTGGTGCGCATGTAGACCACGTCGTCCTTGGTGAAGAGGTCGGAGGCCTCCACCAGCTCGACGCCGAGCTTGTCGGCCAGGAAGGAGTGCTCGTAGAACGCGGAATTGTAGCGCCCGGGGGTGAGCAGCACGACCGTCGGGTCGCGCGTAGCCGAGCCCGGTGCGAGGCTGCGGAGGGTGGCGAGGAGCGCATCCGGGTAATTCTCCACCGGCGCAACCCGGTGCTTGGAGAACAGGTCCGGGAACAGCCGCAGCATCACCTCTCGGTTCTCCAGCATGTAGGAGACGCCGGACGGAATGCGGGCATTGTCCTCCAGCACGAAGAAATCGTTCTCGCCGGTCCGGACGATGTCGATACCGGCGATGTGGACGTAGAGGTCGTGCGGCACGCGGAAGCTGCGCATCTCCATGCGGTAATGCGCATTCCGGTAGACGAGGTCGGCCGGGATGATGCCGGCCTTGATGCATTCCTGCGCGCCGTAGATGTCTTTCAGGAACAGGTTGATGGCGGTGACCCGCTGCTTCAGCCCACGCTCCAGGAATCCCCATTCGGGCTTGGTGATCACCCGGGGAATGATGTCGAACGGGATCAGCCGCTCGGTCGACTCGTTGTCGCCGTAGACCGCGAAGGTGATTCCGATCCGGCGGAACAGCAGTTCGGCTTGACTGCGGCGGGTGTTGAAGTGCTCGGGCGGCGTGGTCTCCAGCCAGGCTTTGAGCTGGCCGTAGGCGTCGCGGACGGCGGCCGGATCGGCGTCACCGATCCCGTTCATCTCGTCGAAGGCCGTCACCGCCATTTCGCTCCTCCCGTACGCTCCCGCTCTTGAGGCAAGAGGCGCGCCACGTGTTCATGGCTATCGCCACGCGCGATAACGCTCAAGGCGGCCGGAGGATCAGATCAGCTTCAAACCTTTCAGGCTGGCATGACCGTTTCGGCCGAGGACCACGTGGTCGTGTACGACGATCTTCAGCGGCGCCAGCACCGTCACGATCTCGCGGGTCATCGCCACGTCGGCCGCGGAGGGGCTCGGATCGCCCGACGGGTGATTGTGGGCCAGGATGATCGCGGTCGCCGAGAGCTCCAGCGCCCGCCGGGCGACCTCGCGGGGATAGACCGGCGTGTGATCGACGGTGCCGCGCCCCTGCACCTCGTCGGCGATGAGGTGGTTGCGCTTGTCGAGGAACAGGATGCGGAACTCTTCGCGGGGCGCGAACGCCATGGTGGCGCGCAGGTACTCGTGCAGTGCGGTCCACGAATCCAGGAGTGCGCGCTCACGGATCGCGCCCCTGGCGGCGCGCCGGGCGGCCGCCTCGATCACCTTGAGATCCGAAACGACACCGGCGCTCACGCCATCGACCTCCACCAGGCGCGCCGGCTCGGCACCCACGACCTCGGCGAAGCTGCCGAACCGCGCGACCAGGGCCTTGGCGAGGGGTTTCACGTCGCGTCGCGGAATGGCGCGGAACAGGACCAGCTCAAGCAACTCGTAATCGGGCAGCGCGTCGCCGCCCGCGGCTGCGAACTTGTCGCGCAACCGGTCCCGGTGGCCGTGGTAGTGCGGCGGCTCCTTCTCGACGGAGGACGGGACGGCGCTGTCCGCGAACAGCCCCGCGCCACCGTCATCCGCCCCGGAAGTCACGGCCGGTCGGCGGCAGGGTTGACGGGCTGGTGCAGACCCTTGGGCGAGACTGTGAAGATCTCGACGCCGGTCTCGGTGACGCCCACGGTGTGCTCGAACTGAGCGGAGAGCGAGCGGTCCCGGGTCACCGCGGTCCAGCCGTCGCCCAGCACCTTCACGGCAGGCCGGCCGAGATTGATCATCGGCTCGACGGTGAAGAACTGGCCGGGCTTGAACGGCACGTCGTAGCTCGCCTCGACGTAGTGCAGGATGGTGGGCGCGTCGTGATAGGTCCGGCCGAGCCCGTGGCCGCAGAAATCGCGCACCACCGAGCAGCGCTCGCTCTCGGCGTAGGATTGGATTGCCCGGCCGATATCGTTGGTCGAGCCGCCCGGCTTCACGGCCGCAACGCCGCGCATCAGCGCCTCGTAGGTGATCTCGCACAGGCGCTGCGCCTTCCGGGGAACCTCCCCGACATAGGCCATGCGACTCGAGTCACCGTGCCAGCCGTCGAGGATCAGGCAGATGTCGAGGTTGACGATGTCGCCCTCGCGCAGCGGCTTGTCGTTCGGGATGCCGTGGCAGACGACGTGGTTGATCGAGGTGCAGATCGATTTGGGGTAACCGCGGTAGAGCAGCGATGCCGGATAGGCCCCGTGATCCATGGCGAACTCGTAGGCGAGCTGATCCAGCGCCTCGGTGGTGACGCCGGGCTGCGTCGCCGCCATCAGAAGGTCGAGGGCCTCGGCGGTCAGCCGTCCCGCCCGCCGCATGCCTTCGAAGCCCTCCGGCCCGTGGATCGGCGGCTCCGGGGCGCGGCGCGTGCCCTGCGCGGTGGCCTGTTCCTGCTGCATCGTCGAGACTTTTCGCGGCGTCATCAATGGGGCGTCCGCCCTATGTACGATCTGGGGCGCGGCAGGCCAAGCGGCGTCCGGCGCCGTTCGGGCGAGGCTTGCGCCGGCCGCGGGGCTGGCGGCATAAGCAGCCGCGAGGCGCCCGGGAGCGCGCGGGCAGATTCGCCGCGCGGCGGATCGCGGGGCAGGTGAGGGCCGGATGGCAGGCAAGGCGGTACCGCACTTCCACAACGAGCCCGGCGTGCCGGTGATCACCGTGGGGGTGAAGGAGTTCATGTGCATCGGCGCGCTGCCGCCGTTCGACCACCCCCACGTGTTCCTCGACATGGGCGCCGACAGCGAACTCATCTGCCAGTACTGCTCGACGCTCTACCGCTACCGTGCGGGCCTGAAGGCCGACGAGGCGGAGCCGCAGGCCTGCGTGTGGCACGACGCCAAGCTCGCCGCGGAGTAAGGCGCGGCCGGCGGTGTCCTCCGACCTTCCATCTCTGCGGATCGGGATCGTCGGAGCCGGGATCGGCGGGCTGACGGCGGCTCTTGCGTTGTCGGATGCCGGCCATTCCGTGACGGTCATCGAGCGCCGGACCGGCTTCAGCGAGGTCGGAGCCGGGATCCAGATCTCGCCCAACGCGAGCCGGGTGCTCGCCGCGCTCGGCCTCTCGGCCGCCCTGCGCCGGGCGGCGAGCGAGCCGCCGGGCGTGGAGGTGCGCGCCCTCGGTAGCGGGCGCCGCATCGGCGGCGTCACCCTGGGCGCACAGGCTCACAGCCGGTTCGGCGCCCCCTATTATGTCATCCATCGCGCCGACCTGCAGACGCTCCTCCTCGACGCGCTGCGGAGCCGTCCCGCGATCCGTCTCATGATGGGCCGCACCGTCGCGAACGTAACCGAGACAGCTTCCGAAGCCCGCCTCTTCATGGAGAGTGCCAGCGGTCTGCAGGAACTGGGTTTCGATCTCGCGATCGGGGCCGATGGTATCCGCTCCCGCCTGCGCCCGTTGCAAGACGCGGCAAAGCTGCGACCGGCGCATGCGGCGGCGTGGCGCGCCCTGGTCCCCATGGAGGCGGTGCCCGAGCCGTTGCGGGGTGGCTCGACCGGTCTCTGGCTCGGACGCGGCCGGCACGTCGTGCATTATCCGGTTCGCGACGGTCAGTTCCTCAACGTCGTGGCCGTGATCCCCGAGGCCGTGGGCGACGAGGGTTGGGGCCGGCTCGGGGAGCCGGCCGTGCTGCGGGCCCATTTCCGCGGCTGCGCAGGGCCGCTGCGGGACTTGCTCAGCCTGCCCGATTCCTGGCTGGTCTGGTCACTCGCCGACCGGGCGACGGCGCGCCCTATGGCCCGCGGCCGGGTCGCGCTGGTCGGCGATGCGGCTCATCCGGTCCTGCCGTTCCTCGCTCAGGGGGCCGCCCTGGCCATCGAGGATGCCGCCGTGCTGACGCAGGCGCTGGCGGCGCACGCGGACGTGCCAGCGGCCCTGGCGGCCTTCTCGAAGAGCCGGACGGCCCGGGTCCGGCGCGTCCAGAGGGCAGCCCGAAGCAACGGCAGGACCTATCATGCCGGCGGCCTCGTGGGCCTCGTGCGCAACGCGGTGATGGGCCGCCTCGGGCCTGACGGCATGCGCGACCGCTACGCCTGGCTCTACGGTTGGACGCCCCCGGCTTGATCGCGCTCGCGGCCCCCGCTACCCAGAAGCGGGCGCGGACGTGGCGGAACCGGTAGACGCACGAGACTTAAAATCTTGCGGCCGCAAGGCCGTGCGGGTTCGAGTCCCGCCGTCCGCACCAACACTTAGCAGGTTTCAGGGTACCCGGCCGAACCGATCGGGGTAACGTTTGGGGTAACAGCAGCGGCCCGCACCGGAGCGCGAGCGACGTTCGTGAGGCACGTAAACCAGTCGCTAAAGCTCACGAATTAGTGATGAGCCGGCCGGCGGCTTAAACCCCGCTGGCCTTCCACGCTCGCCCACCGTTCGCCCCCCAGCGACAAGGGCGGGCGTGGATGCATCCTGTACGTTCTCGTCGGTCCGAATGCGCAGGCGGCGTCGTGAGAAGGCGCACGAAAACGTGATCGAACCCTCCAATCGAATGCATCATTCTGAATTCATCGGCTTTGGTCGATCTTCCACGCCCGCCGCCTAGTGTGCCCCTCAAGCTGCTTCGGCGGGCGTGGATGCTCAGATCCGCCTATGGCGTGGGCACCTTGATCAGCCTCAGGTCGTCCATGACACCGACCATGATGCGCATATTTGTCGACGGATGCGCTGGTCCCGTTGACTGCGGCATCGATCGCATCATCAGCCGCATCACTCGAATTTCTGCGGGAGTGTAGGGACAGATCGGTTTCTGCCGACCACAGCCGCTCAAGCTTCTCGCCGAGCCTCAACAGTTCGGCATCGGCGGCACCCGTCTGCGCGGTGGCCGGCTCAGCGACCGGCGCGGCATAGCCAATAGCGTGGGCGAAATTGCAAGGGTGGCCGGTCATGCCTGCTCCTCCCGCGCAGCCGCGCACGCGTCGGCGAACTGGCAGCGCAGATCGTGACCGATATCGAGTAGCGGGCCGCTCAGGGCGTTGAGCGCATCGGTCTCGATCTCGCCGTCACGTTCACCGAGGTACATCAGCAACCGGCCGATGCGCTCGACGGTGCGGATGTTTGCTTCCATGGCCAGGATGGGCATCAGGGCGGGATTGCGCTCGCTCATGCCCTGCCTCCCGCGAGAGTGACGCTGGCCGTGCGCAGAACCGCATTGGCCCGGCGCAAACTCTGCACGGCTCGGAACCGCGCCGCGCGGCAGTCGGCGATCATGTGCTCGGCGGTGGCGCGAAGGGCGCACAATTCGGGATCGGCCTCGACCGGATCAGCCTCCCGCATGGCACGGATAGCCTGAGTGACCGGACCTACCTGTGCTGAAGGCAAGCGCGGGCGTTCACCGCCGCCGAGGGGCGGTGTAGGGTGGTGGATAGCCATGTGACGGTTCCAGAGGCGTTGCAGGGTTAGGGCCGGATGGAAGATTGAGCCCTTCCGTTCGGCCCGCAGTTCTGGTAAAGTAGAAATATGCTGATGTCAATTCCGGTAAATTCGAAAAAGGCGGGCCGACCTGCGGGGCGCGACTATCCGATTGCTGTCCAGCTACGCCTGACCGAGCCCTTAGCTACCGCTATCGACGACTGGCGCCGCGTTCAGCCGGACCTTCCAACTCGTTCTGAAGCCATCCGTCGGCTAGTCGAGAGAGCGCTAGTAGTTCCAACTGGGGACGACTAATGCGCGGCGCTTTCGCCTATGCCTTGGTCGGGAGCGCGCTAGCGATGATCGCCGCACGGGCGGATGAGCCGCTCCCGCAGATTGACTCTGAGGGCTACTGCAACACTACCGCCGACCTCGTCGACGACGACTCGTTCAAGCAGCAGTGTCTCGACGGTGAGGCCAAGGCTGAACGTCACGTCCGTGCCTTGTGGGCAGAGACGCCGGACAGCGTCCGCGCCGTGTGCGTGAAGGACCTCATGTTGGTGTCACCGTCCTACCAAGTCTTGTCGACCTGCATGTCCACGACGGTGGGAGAAATGTGGATCGCCGGCGAGTTGAAGGTAGTTCCTCGGTGACCCCATCCCCCGCCTCGTGGAAGAGACTTTGAGGACAAAGCAATCTTAGGAGCAGCGCCAATGCGGAAACCTCGCAGGAAGGGCATCAAGCCGTTTTCGTTTTTAGCGATGAGCACGGATCTCGCGATGCTCGGCGTCGAGGCCCAGATGGTGATCGGCCAGCGCATCGCGATGCTCATGGTCGGCGGACCGAAGGCGCGGGCCGAGGCGCAGCGGATGGTGACCGAGAAGGTTCTCGCCGCCGGCAGCGCCGCGATGACGCTGGCGAAGGGCGGCGGTCCGCATAAGGTCGTGCGCAGCTACCGGACGAAGGTGCGGGCGAACCACCGTCGGCTTACCAAGGGCTGACCCTATCCGCCGCCTCGTCGAGGAAGCGCTGAAGGCGAAGCGATCCTGACGCCGCAGAACTGCACCAAGTTTTCCGGCCTACATGATAGGACCGTCCATGTCTGATCTTCCCAACACCGCTCGCGGCCAACTGGACTCAAGGACGGCCAGAGCTACCGCGCGCCTTGAGAACGCGGAGAATGTTCGGGCGGAGGCTGAGGACAAGCAGCAAGTGGCCGACGAACGGACAGCGCAGCTGAAGGCGATGCGTCTGGCGCGAGAAAACGAGAAATCCTGACGCCTTGCCGGCTAGGGGTACGTGCGCCACCGCGAGGATCCGGAAGGCGCAAACTGAGGAGCCTTCTATGGCTGACAACCACAGCAAAGAGCGAACGCAGGCCGAGGCCGCTTTTGCAAAGATGCAGGACCGTTCCGGCGGTCAGGTCGCCGACCAATCGACAGTCAGTGCTGCGGATCAGAATACCGCACGCCTGAAGGCTGCGCGCCTCGAAAGAGATGCCGCCAAAGCCGAGTCAAGAAAGCCATGATGTGCGACGGGATCCGCGAAGCCCTTACCGAGCACCTGACGGCGAAGGGCTATCTGAAGTGAGTGACCCCGAGCCCGACGATATCTTCCGAGAACGGTTGCTGCGCGTGGTCGCTGAAAACGATCGCCACACCGCGCTTTTTGCGCGCGGATCTACGCTCGACCTCCTTGGCCGCAAGTACGATCGGTTCAGAACCGGCGTGCCGCTGAAGGGTTTCGGGGCAGATGAAAGCCAGCCCGCACCGAAGCCTTCCGCCGGATGGTGGAAGTAGCGATGAAGGCTAAGCAATTATAGGGTAACACATGAGCGATCCTGAGCCCGACACCGACTTCCGCGAGCGATTGCTCCGACAAGTTCCTAACGGCGATAGGGACCTCGTGATCGGAGCGTCGGGGAGGCGGCTCGATGCGTTGGGTCGCAAGTACGACGTGCACAGGACTGGCGTGCCCCTGGATGGCTTCGATGGGTTCGAAGCTGGTAGCGCCGAAGATGACGGCGCCTGACCTTAAGCCATCGCGGGTCGAAGTTATCCGCCAGATCCTCACCGAGTACCTGAAGGCGAAGGGCTATCTGGAATGAGCGTCGCCACGCTCGCGGTGGCACTATGTGTCTTCGCCGTGGCGACGATCTCGGCAAGGCTTCTCAGCTACGCGGGGTATGAGAACGCCCCGTACATGGTGTTGGTGTCTGGACTCGTGGCAGGCGGCGTATTTGCCGCTCTGAGATAAGCCACTCACCGTCTCGTCGAGGAAGCCTTGAAGGCGAAACAGTCCTGATGGAGGTGATCGTGGAGAACGAGGACCGCGAGCTTGAGCACTCGTCGCTTTCAGGTCGCTTCACACGCGATGGTGTGACGGTGGACGTGAAGATCTACCGCTTTGCCGGTACTGACGATCCTTGGCAGTTAGAAGTCGTTGACCAGGAGGGTAGCTCAACAGCATGGGATAAGCCGTTTCCGACCCCACAAGACGCCTTCGACGCCCTCAACCAGACAGTAGAGGAAGAGGGTATGGCAGCGCTCGTGGTGCCCCTAAAATCGACGATCCACTGACCCAGCCCCCGCCTCGTGGAAGAGGCGCTGAAGACGGGGGCTGGTGGACTGACGAGATGCACTAAATGGAAAGACGGAGTGCCTCTTGCGAAGCACTCCGTCCCGCTTACATCAAGATCTTCAGGATCGCAGCCAACGCTATGAGGCAAGGTGCGAGCTTGATTTCGATCGTGATGGTGACACCGAGATTGGTCTTCATTTGAAGGCCCTCGGGTCGCGACCGGCCGACGAACCCAAAGGGTTGCCAACTTGCGCATCATCGAACGGTACTCCCGCCGTTCATGACAGCATCGGGTCGCCCTCGGCGCTCTAGATCGCTTCGGACAAATCCGCAGGGCTATCTCCCGGTTAACACCGGCATCCACCGGCATTCCACGCCTTCGAAGCACTCTACAGCAGGAGCTGCGGCTGGCGCTGATCCCGTCACGGTGTGCCCGACCTAGCCTGATCGGATCCGCTTCAGGGCGCCAGTTTCTTCGATATGGTACGGCGTAGTTATCGGACAAGCAGATCCGGGAGACGCCTCCCGATTTCGCTCACGCCTGCCCGCTGTTGGACGCCATCGCATAGGCCCGCCAGCCTTCAGGATCTCGACGCCGCCATCCTGGCGGTTATCCTGCTGGGATGCGTCTTACCTACATCTGCGCGACTGTGCTCTCGTCAGTGCTCGCGTTCCTAGCCGCCTATTTCTGGTATCGCTCAGCCGCTGTCGTCATACCGAACAGACCTCTCACCATAGACCAAACTTTGTCGATCCCGCCGGACACCATGGCAGCCTTGCAGGCGAGCGCGATGTGGAGCCAGCGAGGCGCCATGTCAGCCGGCGCTGCGGCAATCGTCGCAGGCATCGCTGGCCTTCTCTCGCTGGCACTCTGACAATCGCTCGACACGGACCCGGCGCTCGCTATCCTGCCGGGATGCGCACAGCCCTCGCCGCCCTCGCTCTCCTCGTCGCTGCCGGTGGGGCGCAGGCGGTTGAGCCGACGGCGAAACAGCTAATCAAGGCGTACTCCGCCGCGGATGAAGTATGCCGCAGCTCGCCCAGCGATACCGGCGCTGAGGAGTGCGACCGGCGCACGCGCCTGAACTCGCGGCTCAATCAGATCGGCTGGTGCTATGGAAAGCAAAGCCAAGGGCGATCAGACTTCGTTTGGCACAAATGCACGAAGCACTCGAACCGCAGCGATGATCTGACGGCACCGTCTCGCTGATCCGCCATCGCCATCTGCCGCCCGTGGTTCTGCACAACGTCGCGGAAGAGCTGCCCGGTGGCGGAGGTCGAGACCTGTGCCTCGCGGGCGTCCTGCCGGAATGCGCACGGCCCTCTACGCGGCAGAACGCGGTCGCCACTGATAATGACTGCGCACTCGCCTGCCCGTCGCGGCTACGTAGTCAGTCCTGTGTGGAACTAGTTCTGGCGCGAAAGCATTCCGAAGCCCTCGCCAGTCAGTCCCTGTACTGATCTGAAGATCTGCCGATCCAACGATCGAAGTTCAGGTATGAAACGTGCCCATGCCCCTGCGCCGGTTCGACCTGAGTCGCCGCCAGTCGGGCGAACGCGCGGACCTCAGCTCAGACGGCTGATCCAATTTCTGATTACGGCCCTGCTGTTGGCCGTCTTGGCCGGCAGCATAGGTCTCTGGTGCTGGGTGGTATGGTGGGGCGCCACTAAGCTTATCGGGCTGATGTTCTGACGGATCAGCTTTCGGAAGCGAGCGGAGCCTCGTGGCAGAGACAGCCGAATTCGACGAGGCCGGCAAGCCAGACACTCGTCAGGATGATGGCGAGGCTCATAATAACCACCGAAAGCAACGACTTGCGGGCGTTTGCCGACGTACCTTGTCAAAGCTAATGAGAGCTAATCGGTTTCAGCTTGGCTTTGACAAATCGAGCAATATTTTTCAATGGCGGCAATTTTATGCAGGATCATTCGATCTCGATGATGAGTGTGCCGCGCAGTCGGCATCCCGACTGCCACCGTGCATGGCTCCGAATTGAGATGCGGCGGTCGCTCCAGGCCCTGCGCGCCTGCGCTCCACTGCACGTCATTACGTTCGCTCAGCCGGAGCCATCGTCCGCCCTCGGCTCAGCACCACATCCTTGAACAGGTTGCCGGAGGCAGAGGTGCGGACGGAAGTATCCGGCCCCGCCCGCTGCACGACGACGCTGACGCTGCCGTTGTTCTCGATCTTGGGACCAGCGACGGCCCCAGCCCTTCCAGCGGAAGCATCGAGGCAACCTCGCCCTTCTGCATGGCCTCGAACGCCTTCCGAGCCTTCTTCCGGGATGCCCAGCCCTCGCCGTCAGCTTGGGCTACGTTGGGGTGAGGCAGACCAGCCAGTGGTCGAAAGCCGACGCTTGGTACCCAACGGCAGAGTCTGCAACGGGTGGAAATCGGACATTGGCTCTTCGGTCCGAAGCAGGCGCTTCGCAGATCGTCGTGTTCGAGCCGGGTGCGGCGAACTGACGTTCGGCCCGTTTAACTTACATTAGGCGCCCCCCCCCGCTGTGGTACAAGAGGCGATCACTGGCTTCGATCCTGGCTGCTGGTGGCTGAGAGTAGCGAACGCTCCCGCCCTACCTGCGCGGAGCACGCCTGTGTCACGCTACTTCTTCGACATCCACGACGGCGCGACGCAGTTCGATCAGACCGGCACCGAGTGCGCCACTTTGGACGATGCGCGTGCGATGGCATTGCAACTCCTCCCGGACCTCACACGCGATGAAGCGCTCAAAGGCGGCGACCGGCTCGCCTACACGGTTCTGGTGAGCGATGAGGATCACCGTCCCGTCTACACGGCGACGGTGTCGCTCAACGGGGTCTGGCTGATCCGGTGAGGCTGTGCCCGCGCGGGTCGTAAGCAAAGCAGCCTTCACGCGGGTACCGGGTTGTCAGCTTCTGACCACCACCGCCACGAGGAAGTCATCCGCGGAAGCGAGTTGGGCCCGCAGCATCAAGGCTGCCGATGGTGACACGAACCGGCTTGTTGGCGAGGGCTGATCAAGCCGCGCGCTTCCCCAACTGCAGGTACCTGGGGTCAAACTCAGCGGCCGCCGAAAGCTCGTCCCACGCCTGGATCACCAACTTGCGGCTGCGCAGCTCGAGCAGCGCTTGGCGACGCATCTCCTGCAGCACGCGGTTGACGTGCACGGGCGTGAGGCCCAGCGCGTCGGCGAGATCGACCTGAGTGAGCGGCAGCGGGCAGCAGTGATCACCGGCCAGCCCCACCGCTTCGAGCTTCACGTACATCTCGCAGAACAGGTGGCCGATCCGCTCATAGGCGGAGCGCCGCCCCATGCCGACCATCCACGCACGGAAGATCGCCGCGTCGATCAGTGTGTCACGCCACAGCAGCGATGCAAGACGGGGATGGCGCGCGACGAGGGTGTGTAAGCTCTCGTGCGGGATGAAGGCCACCGTCGCGCTCGTCACCGTGGCGAGGCTGTGGTCCATAGTCGGGACGTGCAGGCTCAGCAGATCTGGGATGTCGCCGGCGATGTGGAACGACAGGATCTGGCGCTTGCCCTGGCTGAGCAGCTTGTACCGGCAGGCCCAGCCCTCAACGACGAGGCAGCAGTGCGTGGGCCTGTCGCCGTCGCGCACGATGTCCTGCCGGGCACCGAGGACGTGGGTCCTCACCGGCAGGCTGTCGAGGGCCTGCCGCTCCTCATCCGTGAGGGTGGCGATGCTCTCTAGCTTACGGATGAGCAGGGTCGTGGCGTGCTGATCGGGAGCGAAGGGCATGGCGTATGCGCCTTGCGTTGCAGGCGGAAGCGCGCGGCTCTCCCAGTCACCGGCGCCTGGATCGGATCAGCCGATGATGAGTCTTACGGTAAACCGACGTGAAGGAATGGCGTAGACATAGATTGGGTTTCGGAAGCATCCGGGCGTTTGGTAATGGATCGAACCATCGATGCTTCACCGTTGTCCGCGAGTGATTTGCTTTGCTATCGCTCGATCAAGGGCAGATACTGTGCTGATCGCCTTCACCGCTTCGGGCCGTGGGCGCTTAGGAGACCGCGTGTGCTCTTGCCCTGACCGGGACCAGAGCCGTGGCTCAGCCTCAGCACTCCAGCGTCCGTAATCGCCTGCTGAAGGCGATGTCTCCTGCCGAC
>NZ_BPQS01000029.1 GCF_022179385.1 Methylobacterium longum
CGACCGAGTCCCGCCGCGAGCCGGTCAGGTCGCCGACCGCGCCCTGCAGCTTGCCGCCCAGCGCCTGCGCGGCGCCCGTGATCCGATCCGTGTCGACCATGTCGTTCTCCTGTTGCGATCTCGGTTGTGATCTCGGCCGTGTCTCGTTCGGCCGCCGCGGTCCCGGGCCGGAACCCGTCGACCGGTCCCGGTCAGGCACCCTCCGAGCCCGAGGGCTTGGGGCGTCCGGATTTCGGCGCCTCGGCGTCACGCTTCTGACGCCGGCCTTCGGCTTCGACGCGCACCGCGCCGGTGAGCTTGCCGATGGCTTCCGTCACCGAGCCTTTGAGATGATCGGTGGAGGGCGTCTTCCTGTTGTCGGTCATGGGCACCTCGTCGTTCCTGAGTAAACCCTGGCCGACCGGAAGATGCGCGCACATCATCCGCGATCAATGATCTTTCCATACCGGTACGATAGACCTCGACGGCCAAAGTACTGCTTGCCCGCCGGATTGCTCGAACCGGGACCATCCTGCGCCACGCGCATGCGGTTCTGTGCCTCCCCCTCGAGCCGGACATCGACCGACTTTCGAGCCGGTCGCCAATCCCGGACCAAGGCTCGCCTCACCTCACTGCGTTCATACCGGCTCGCTGGTTGCGGGGCACAAACGGGTCGTGCGCAACCCGGTTCCCTCACATAAGTGTTTTTCCTGGTATGTCCGCATCATTGACGCGGCGCCTCCCGACCAAAGATTAATGCTCGCCTGAGCCATAGGGCCGCCTGTCGAGGACAGGCGCCATATCCTGACCGACATGAGCATGCCGTCCATGCTGAACGTCTACGAACATCTGACAAAGCCGACCGTCGGGGGCACCCCCGTCTCGCGCGTTGTCCGCGATCCGGGATTGGATCGGCCCGTACACTATCCAGAAGTTGTGGGCATCGACGAAACTTCGCGACTTGGCAGAGGGCTCCGGCGCCTGTTGGAAGCGCTCGATGCCGCGGCGGCGACAGAGAGCTTGGCCTCATTCCAGGCCGACCTGATCGCGGCGGTGCCGCACCTGCGCCGGTTCGCCCTGTCGCTGACCCGCGACGGGGTCGAGAGCGAGGACCTCGTTCAGTTCACCCTGCTCAAGGCCTGGGAAAACCGGGAGCGGTTCCAGCCCGGGACCCGGCTGAAGGCGTGGCTCTTCACGATCCTGCGCAACGGCTACCTCAATGGGCGCCTCAAGCGCCGCCGCGAGGTTCCCGACCCCGATGGCCTGCACGCGGGCCGGCTGTCCCAACCGGCCGACCAGGAGAGCAGGATCGACGTTCGGGATATCCAGTCGGCCCTCGACAGGCTCGAGCCGGCCCAGCGCGAGGCGCTGATGCTCATCGCGCTCGACGACCTGTCCTACGAGGAAGCGGCCGCGATCATCGGCTGTCCCCGCGGAACCGTGAAGAGCCGAGTCAGCCGGGCGCGCGACCGGCTCGCCCGGGAACTCGGCGAGGCCTGAGCCTGGAACCGGTGTCGCCGAGCGCGCCGTCCGACCCCACCAGGCCGGCCGCCCGTCCGGGAGGCGCGCCGCGACGGCAAACCCGACCCCGAACCCGGCGCGTGATTGAGGGACCACGACCCTGAGCCACGACCTGAGACGCCGCGCGGCCGCCGAGTGCTTCGGCCTGTTCCGGTTGGCGTGCTCCGGGCCGGTGCCGATTCACCCGATCTCGATCCCGCTGACCAACACCCCGATGAGCCCGGCGCGGTCCGCCGGCGACGCGTACGGCGCCCGGCCATGGCTGTTCTGGCCGGCGCCCAGATCGCCGGTGTCCTGATCGCCCGCGTCCTGATCGCCCGCGTCCTGGCCAAGCGGCTCTGCGCGGACGACAGGATCTCCGACACTCGCGTGGTGGAGAAACGCGCCGCGTGATCCGGTTCGCACGCGCGCGATGCTCCCGCCATGGCAGCGCGGGCCTGCCGCGCCGCCCCGAAGAAAAAAACGGCGTACTGGTAGAATTTTCTCAGTGCGTTGAGGCTGTTGGTCCCCATATCGAGTCTACGGAGCCGATCGCGGCGTGCTCGCGGGCTCCGCCCACATTTCGAGGTTGTGCTGGGCGGACAGCCCTCTTGCCCGGCACGGCCGCGAGGCCGGATGCCCGTGCCACTCCGGGCGCGCGTCCGGCCCGTTGCCTTTCCGTCATCCGGGTCGATATCCCGGCCGTGAGGAAACCCATGGCACATCCAGGTCTGCCAGCCGCGGGATCCGCCCATCCCGACCCCGTCGATCGACCGCCCGGCTTCGAGCCGCCTCCGAGGGAACGACCGCTCGGACCGGACGAGCCCTCGGCACCCGTCGATGTCCCTCCGGACCTGCCGAAGCCGGACCTCGGCCCCGACGTGCCGCCCGGCGATCCCGAGGGACCGGACCTTCGTGCCTGAGACAGGTTTCGGCGGTCGCGAGGGCGGCGGGTCCGAACCGTGCCTCCATGCGGATCGCGCCTTGAGCGCCGCGACGGAAGCCGGCCTCACGGTCGCCGAACTCGAAGCCCTGCTGCGGGGCAGGCCGCCGACCGAGGTCGTACCGCCTTGGCCCGGGGAGGATCCGGATACCTATGCCGACCGCGCCACCGGCGCGTTCATGACTCTCTATCTCAGTGCGGATGTGGCCGACGACTCCCCTCCCGGCTGA
This sequence comes from Methylobacterium longum, assembly GCF_022179385.1. Classification (GTDB taxonomy): domain Bacteria; phylum Pseudomonadota; class Alphaproteobacteria; order Rhizobiales; family Beijerinckiaceae; genus Methylobacterium; species Methylobacterium longum. The sequence continues at coordinate 2,653 of NZ_BPQS01000029.1, forward strand.
CGACGCAGCCTCCAGACTGCCTACAGAGGAGACCATGATCCGACTGAACGACATCATTCTCGTGCCCGCCGTGCTTCTCGGCCTCGGTCTCGCACCGGCGGCGGCGCAGACGGCGAACCGCTTCGACGGCGCGTGGTCGGTGGTGGCGACGGCCGACAGCGGGAGCTGCGCCGGGCCGTACCGCTATCCCATCGTCATCCGGGACGGGAACGTGGACGATGCCGGAGCCAATGGTGTCGACACCTCCGGCCGCGCCACTACGGATGGACGGATCACCGGCACGATCCGCCAGGGCCTCGCCAACGTCTCGGTCTCGGGCCGCCTGCGCGGAACGGGGGGCAGCGGTCGCTGGACGCTCTCCGGCCTGACTTCCTGTTCGGGCCGCTGGACGGCCCGACGATCGGGCTGAACCGGCAACGCGGTCGCAAAACAGGTCGGCGGCGCATCCCGGCCGGGACAGCCCAGACCGCCCCAGCGCAGGAACGGACCCGACGCCGGAGCGTAGGCCGCGAAGGGCCGGAAGGAACCCCTACCCCGGTCGCCCGGCAGCTTACCGGCGCGGGGCATCCCGGGAGGGCCAGTTCCAGATAAAATTGGGCCCGTCTGCGAGGCTGATAGCGGTCAGCACGGGCGTATGGCACTCGTTCGATACGATGACAGCGACCGGGTAGGTGCCGCCGTCGTGATATGCAGCGGCAATCGTCAGCAGGTCACGCGCGTGCGCTTCAATGGCAGAGCGGCCGGCACACTCCATCGCTTGCTCGTCCCAAAAATACCCGGCCGTGTTGCACACGTCGAAAAAGAAGGCTGCCATCGGCTCCTCCGGGGCCAGCCGCACAGATGAGCGCTCTCAGCCAGCGTTTAACATAGATCAATCGAGCGGCCGCAGACAGGCTGCCACCGGCGCCAAAACGGCGGGTTCCCCGCGCTCATTGCCGAGGTCGTTGAAGCCGCATGGGCGAAGGGCATCGTTGCCGTTCCCTCGATCCCTCGACCGGCCGCATGGCGCCCGTGCGCGTCGCGAACAGGCGCAAGCGTGGTCCGGTCAGGTCCGGCCGCGCCTCGCCCCGCGTGTCCGACGCGGTTCGAATCGCGGACCATGCATGCGATGCTTCACACCGGACGGCTCCCGCCCGTCTTCGCTGGCAGCGCGGCAAGACCGCGGCCGTCCTGGGAAACCCGGCGATCCACCGGTGGACCGGCGCCGGCCGCCGGGGCGTTCCGCCCGGGCGAGGAGGCGCCCAGGGCAAGCGGCCACATGGCGCTTGCCCGCGTCCTACGCTCTGCTGTCGACGCTGACATCAGGGATCAGCCACAGGGATCATCGATGGCCCATATCCTCGTCATCGGAGCCAGCCAGGGGATCGGGCTGGCGACGGTCAAGGCAGCCGCGGCCGCCGGCCACCGCGTGCGCGCCTTCGCCCGGTCCGCCAACGCCATCGCGGTATCGGAACCGGGCGTCGAGCGCTGTCCGGGAAACGCCCTGAACGCGCGCGACATCGAGGCCGCACTCGCTGGCGTGGATGTCGTGGTTCAGGCGCTCGGCGTCCCGTTCCGCGACCTGCTCGCACCGGTCCGCCTGTTCTCCGACGCGACGAACCTGCTCGTTCCCGCCATGGAGAAGGCCGGCGTCCGCCGGCTCATCGCGGTCACGGGCTTCGGCGCGGGCGACAGCCGCGACGCCATCAGCCCGTTGCAGCGCCTTCCGTTCCGACTGGTGTTCGGACGCGCCTACGACGACAAGGACGCCCAGGAGATGCGGATCCGTCGCAGCCCGCTGGACTGGACCCTCGTCCGTCCAGGGGTTCTCACGGGCGGGACCGCGACCGGCCGTTACCGCGTCCTCGATACGCCCTCATCCTGGCGCAACGGACTGATCGCGCGGGCCGATGTGGCCCAGTTCATCGTCAGGCAGATCGCGGGCGCGGATCAGGTCGGCAAGGCCGTGGTGCTGATCAGCCATGCCCTCCCGATCTGAAGGCCGCGGCGCAGATGCGCCGGGTGCGGGCCGCGCTTCGGCGCGTCCGTGACGGGAGGAGGATCGGGGTGATGGCGAGATCTGGTCCGACGCCGGGCGCTCCGTGCGACCTGCGCCTCCTCAACGCGACCACCGCCGACGGTCGCACCCTCGCGGTCGACATCCAGGCCGGGCGGGTGACCGCGCTCCGGGACCCGGGTGAGACCCGCGAGGCCCTGCCGCGCGCCGCGCGGACCCTCGATCTCGCCGGAGCCCTGGTGCTGCCGGGCCTGTCGGACGGGCACGTCCATCTCGACAAATGCATGCTCGGCCTGGGCTGGCGGCCGCACCGGGCTCGGGGCTCGGTCCGCGCGATCATCGAGGACGAGAAGGCCTTCCGCCGCACAAGCCGGCTCCCGCTGGCCGAGCAGGGCGCCGAGGCGCTCCTCGAACGCATGCTCCGCGGCGGCACGACCAGCCTGCGGACCCATGTCGACATCGACGACGTCACGCGCCTCGATCACCTCGCCCAGATCCTCGACCTGCGGGCGCGGTGGGCGGACCGCATGCAGATCCAGATCGTCGCGTTCCCGCAGAGCGGCATCCTGCGCTGCCCTCCGGTGGCGGAGTATCTCGACGAGGCCATGCGGATGGGGGCGGACCTCGTCGGCGGCCTCGATCCTGTCGGCATCGACGGCGACCGCGACGGACCGCTCGACGCCGTCTTCGCCCTGGCCGAGCGCCACGACCGGGCCGTCGACATCCATCTGCACGACGCGGGCGAGACCGGTCTCGACGAGATCGACGCGATCCTGGCCCGCACGGCGGCTGCCGGGCTCGGCGGGCGGGTCACCATCAGTCACGCCTTCGCCCTCGCGGACGCCGACGACCTGCGCCTCGGCCGGATTGCGGAACGCCTGAGCTGCGCCGGCATCGCGATCCTGAGCAGCGTGCCGGGCGGGCGCCGCTGCCCGCCGATCCCGCGCCTGCGGGAACTCGGCGTCGCGATCGTCTTCGGGACCGACAACGTGCGCGATTGCTGGAACCCGTCCTCGGTCACCAGCATGATCGATCGCGCCCAGCTCGCCGCCTACCGGTTCGATCTCCGGAGCGATGCCGACCTCGCGGCGCTCCTCGAGCCGATCACCGCCGTGCCGGCGCGCGTCGCGGGCCTGGGGCCGGGCACCCTGAGCCCCGGCGTGCGCGCCGACCTCGTCGCCTTCGACGCGGCCTGCGCGCCGCAGATCATCGTCGAGCGCCAACAGCCCGTGCTGGTCGTGGCGCAGGGCACCGTCGCCGTCGACCGCCGCGGCCCGGCCGGGGCTTCGTCCCGGCCGCCCGCACCATGATGCTAGTTGAGCCGGGCCGCGATGCCCCCGTGCCACCACCGCGCTACTGCAGACGCGCCCCCTCCGGATCCGCCCCGTGATGGGCGATCTCACGGCCGATCTCGAACAGCAGTAGATCAATCAGCAGCTGCATCCGCGTCGTGCCATGCTGCAGAAGCACGTCGCGCAGGCCGAGGCAGCGATCGGCCACATCCGAGAGCGCGTCGATGCCCGTCGGCAGCCGGTCCGTGATGTCGAGCAACACGCCGTAGCCTGCGCGCGTCCCGTCCGCATCCTCGATGACGCGCCCGCGATCCAGCAGCACGCGCACGCGCCCCTCGGGTGAGCGGACCCGATACTCCATCACGTTCGGTCCGCCCCGCCGCTCATGCTCGTCGACCCGTGCGAACACCCGCTCCCGGTCGTCCGGGTGTAGGCAGGCAAACGACGTGTTCAGGTCCAGAACCTTCCCGGCCAGCGCGGGGTCGCCGGTCAGCAGCTCCGCCGAACCGCGATCCAGGATGACGCCGCCGTTCGCGACCTGCCAGTACCACGTGCCGACGACGCCAGCGGCGATCAGAGCCTCTCTCAGATGCAAACCGGTATCCATGATCGTGCCGCCTAGAGAATCGCCGTCCCGCACCGGCTCCTATTTGCTATCATAAGTTGGTTTACGTCCCCCAGTGCATGAATACCACGCCGCGCCGCCATCAGGTCGGGCCCCGGGCAAGGGCGGGGCCGGCCGGCCGCCCGGGCGCTCGCAGCACGCTACAACCACGCATTGACAGCGCCGCTCGTTCGGACCGGCCGCCGCCCGACGCTCCGCGGCACCGCCCGAACTATGACGGTCTCGCGGGACTGCTTCCACTCAGCCTGGCTTCATGATCCAATATCGTCCGTGCAGGGTGCCCATTCCGCTCAGGATCCGATGCGCCGACAGCCTGTGGCCAGGCCGGGGGTCCGGCCGCGATCCGAGACCCGCGACCGGCGCCCGGCCGGCGGCACCGCATAAGGCGCGCATCGCTCGGCGCGTTCGCGGCGCTCCTCCTCGTCCCGGCAGTCGTCCACGGACAGGATGCGCTCGGCTTGTCCGGCCTGAACCTCCCGCGCCTCGACCTCTCCCCCGAGGCCGAGATGCGCGCCAGGGTCGCCGCCGTGTTCCCGGAAGCCGGGCGCGTCCGCTTTCGGAAGGTTCGGCCGATCCAGACCGAGGCCGGTCAGGACGCCGCGTTCTGCGGCCAGGTCAGCGGCGCCGGACCGGACCGGCCGGAACAGAACTTCCAAGTGTTTCTCTACAATCGGACCGGCGGGAGCGAGACCGTCCGCATCCTCGGGTCCGAGGCCCTGAACGGATACCGGGTCGGCCGGAAGATGATCGGTGCCCTGAGGCGCGCCGGCTGCCTGTAGATGGCCGGACCGGCGGCCGGCGAAGACTGTAACGGCCAGCGAAGGTCCGGTCGTTCCCGGCCAAGCCGGCCCGTGTCATGCTCCCCGACGAAAGAGAGAGACCGATATGGGCCCCCACCGCCGCACCACTGCTCTGGCTCGTCTATGGGCCGCGGGCACCCTGCTCGTTGCGGGCGCAGCCGCCGCCCAGGAGGTGAAGCGGACCGAACTCGGCCGCTCACCGGTCTCCGGCGATGAGGGGCGGGAGATCGTCATGCAGCTCGTCGAGATCCCGCCCGGGGCGACCTCGCGACGGCACTTCCACAACGGCGAGGAGGCCTTCTACGTGCTCGAGGGCGCGCTCGCCCAGGCACAGGGTCAGGCGCCGAAGGAGCGCCCCGCCGGCGAACGCGGGATCAACAGGCGCGGCGTACCCCATGCCGGCTACACGGTCGTCGGTGACAGGACCCTGAAGATCCTGTCGGTCTACGTCGTCGATAAGGGCAAGCCGCTCCAGGAGCCGGCCGAGTGACCCGGGCGCAGCTTCGCTCCGTGCTGTACCGCGCCGTGCCGGCCCGGTACCGTCTCATCCGTGGCGGAAACATGGCAAAAGCTTGACCATTGCGGCCGAATCAGTTTATAGCTTGACCGTTGCGTTGCGGATACACCCCGGAATCTTCTGGAGGTTCGGATGTGCGCGCGGAAGACGTTCTACATCTTCGTCAAGGCTTCGGACGAACAGCAGTTCTGCGCCGTCCGGCAGGACCAGCCGATCCCGCCGATGATCGACGGCGTGCGGTGGACTTACGTGAGCTGCATCGACACGACGCGGGACAGGCCGTTCGGCTTCGACCTCGACAGGGCGCACGACGCCATGCGTCGAGGCAGCGTCTACTTCTATCGGCGCGAGCTGATGTTCCGCCGCACCAACTTCCTGCTGGAAGCCGCCTGACGGCTGGGGCCGCCTGCTGCTGCGGCACCGACACGGCGGCCCAGCGAAGGATCCGCCGTCGCAGGCGAAAAGCCCAGTGCGGGACCGCCACCCGGCACCCCGACGGGCTGCCGGAGGACCCGGTCCACCGCCGGGCGCACGGCGCCACAGCCTACGGAGCCTCGTCGGGCGCCGCAGCGGCGCGGGCGCGCGCCCAGTCCCGATCGCGCTCCGCCTGCTCGGCGCGCTGCTGCGCCACGTAGGCCTCCTGATCCGCGCGTTCCCGCCCGCGTCGACGGGCGTCCGCCGTCGCCGCCCGCTTGCGCCACGCCTCGGTCTGCGCCTTCTGGCGGAGCAGTTCCTCGACCGTGATGGGGTCCACCGCCGGCTTGGGCTCGGCCCAGGCATAGGTGCGCCGCGGGGGCGGCTGGGACGCGTGCGACGGGCCCCGCGGCTGCCGGACCGCCCGGAGCGCCTCGGCCACCGTGAGGCCGGCGGCGGCGGCGATGCGCGCGGCGGCGGCGCGACCGGCTGCGCGCTCGCCCGGCGTCGCGCCCTGCTCGGCCAGCGCAAGGCACTTTTCGAGCCGGTCTCGGTCGGCGGGTGTCATACGGGATGTCATAGCGTGGAGCCGCCGGGCCTGTCTCGCCCATCCGAGCCGCTGCGCCACGGCGGGCGCCGCGTGCGGGGGCCCGGCCCTACGCTCCGGGCCGCGCCTTCTCGCCGTCCCGCACTTCGCCGAGCGCCACGAGGATCCGCTCCAGGAGCGCCTTCGAATGCCGGGCCGCGTTCCGGCCGGCCGGGTCGTCCGGCAGGCCGGACCTGGCGTCGTAGGCCGCACGCAGCTTCGCGAGTTGGCGCATCCGCAAGTCGGGATCGCTGGAACCCACGGCCCCTCCCTCCCAGCTGGCTTTTGTCCGCGGTACGCCCCCGCAAACAAGTCCTTCGACCATCCCGAGTCGGGGAGTTGGAAAACCGTGTCTGAACGGTCCCTACGACCTTTAGCGCCGGGACGCCTGGACATACGCCGCAGGCTCCCCGACCGTACGGTCAAGGATCCGGTACCGTTGTGGTCGGCACCAACCATCAGACAGGGGGTTCCACGCCCCAGAATCGCGCGTACGATCCTGCCGGACTTCTAGTCGCCCCTAGGAAGGAAATCCAGCCCGTCGCGCGGCTTTCCGCTGCAGGACCCGAAAGCCCGCATCGACGACGATCGCCAGCGCGGCGACGGTGAGCCCCCCCTGCAGGACGTAGGCGGTGTTGCCGGTGAGCAGGCCGGAGACGATGACCTCGCCGAGGGTGCTGGCCGCAACCGTGGAGCCGAGGGTGGCGGTGGCGAGGCCGATGACGGCCGAGACGCGGATCCCGGAGACGATCATCGGCAGGGCCAGCGGCAGTTCCACCTGGACGAGCCGCTGGCGACCGGTCAGTCCCAGGCCGCGGGCCGCCTCCCGGAGTGCCGGATCGAGGCCGCTCAGGCTGGTCAGCGCCGTCTCGAAGATCGGCAGCAAGCCGTACAGGACCAGGGCGATCAGGGTCGGCACGGTGCCGAACCCGACGACCGGCACCGCCAGCGCCAGCACCGCCACCGGCGGGAAGGTCTGGCCGAGATTGGCCACCGCCCGGGCGAAGGGCAGGACGTCGCGCCCGGCCGGACGGGTCGCCACGACGGCGAAGCCCACGGCCAGCAGGCTCGCCGCCAGGGTCGCGGCGGCCACCAGCAGCAGGTGGTTGACCGCGAGGGTCAGCAGCGGCGTCTGGGCGTAGATCGGCGGGGTATCGCCGGGGGCGAAGGGCCTGAACAGCGCCGCGAAGGCTTCCGGCTTGGTCAGGAAGCCCCCGAGGCCGGCGAGGAGCAGGATCGTCAGCACGCGCGGGATCCGGCTCATGGCTCGGCGCCCTCGGCCTCGAGGGCCGCGCGCGTGACCCGGCCGAGGATCACGCCGTCCCGGCTGACCGGCAGGGCGGCGCGGCGTGACCAGAGACTCTCGGCCAGGGCCGCGCGCACGGAGGTCCCGACCGGGATCGGTTCGCCCGGCGCGGCGCCGGGCTCGACGAGCTCATCCACGACGCGCAGGGCCATGAGCTGGAATGCCCGGTCCCGGCCGCCGAGGAGCAACCGGACGAAGTCGGTCGCGGGCGCACCGATCAGCGCCGCGGGACTCGCCTCCTGCACGAGGCGGCCGGCATCCATGACGGCGATGCGGTCGCCGAGGCGCAGCGCCTCGTCCATGTCGTGGGTCACCAGAACGATGGTGGTGCCGTAGCGCCGCTGGATCGCCAGCAGGTCCTCCTGGGCCCGGCCGCGGATGATCGGGTCGAGGGCGCCGAAGGGCTCGTCCATCAGCAGGATCGGCGGCTCGGCCGCCAGGGCGCGGGCGACCCCGATCCGCTGCTGCTCGCCGCCGGAGAGCGCCCCGGGCAGCCGGTCGCGGTAGAGCGCCGGATCGAGGCGGAACAGGCCGAGCAGCTCGTCGACCCGCGCGGCGATCCGGCGCCGGTCCCAGCCGAGCAGGTGCGGAACGGTTCCAATGTTCTCCGCGACGGTGCGGTGGGGAAACAATCCGTGCCCCTGGATGGCGTAGCCGATCCCGCGGCGCAGGACGTGGGGCGCCACGCTGCGGACGTCGCGGCCGGCCACCCGGATCGTGCCGGTGCTCGGCTCGACGAGGCGGTTGATCATCCGCAGCAGGGTCGTCTTGCCCGATCCCGAGGTGCCGACGACGGTCAGGATCGCGCCGGTCGCGACCCGCAGGCTGACGTCCGTGACGACGGGGCGGGCGCCGAAGCTGCGGCTGACCTGCGCGAGCTCGATCATGGCCTCTGCTCCCGCAAGCGGCTGGCATCGATGACGGCATCGAGCAGGATCGCGGCGGCGCCCGCCAGGGCGACCGTGGGCAGCGCCCCGAGCAGGACGAGGTCGCCCGCGTTCTGGCTGATGCCCTGGAACACGAACACGCCGAGGCCGCCGCCGCCGACGAGACCGGCGATCACCGCCAGACCGATGTTCTGGACGAGGACAATGCGGACCCCGGTGAGGATCGCCGGGCGGGCGAGGGGCAGTTCCACTTGGAACAGGCATTGCCGCCCGGTCATGCCGACGCCCCGCGCCGCATCGCGCACCGGGCCGGGCACCGCCTCGAGCCCCGCGACGGTGGCGGCCGCCACCGGCAGGAGCGCGTAGGCGAACAGGGCCACGAAGGCCGGCGCGGCACCGATGCCGGCGATCCCGAGACCAGCCGCCCCGGGAACCGTCCGGCCGATCCAGGCGAGCGGCGCGATCAGCATCCCGAACAGCGCCATGGACGGGATGGTCTGCACGACGTTGAGGACCGCGAGCAGCGCCGTGCGCAGGGCGGGGACCGGACGCGCCAGGATGGCCGCCGGGATCCCGATCGCGGTGGCGGCCGCCACCGAGGACAGGGCGAGACCCGCGTGGGTCCTCACCTCCCGGCCGAACGTGTCGGAGCGGCTGGCATATTCCCGGAGCACCGAGAGTTGATCCCAGAACCCGGAGCCCAGGGCGAGCCCCGTCAGGAGCGCGCCGGCCGCCAGCAAGGCGATCCTGACGCCCGGCCCCGGCCGCAGGCGGGCCAATCCGTCGCCGAGCGCGAGGCCCGCGGAGACGAAGGCGAGCCACCAGCCCGCGTCCGGCGAGACGCGGGCATACCGGTCGCCGGGCGCCGTCAGGTGATCGGCCGCCCAGCCGGCCGTGAGGCAGAGGAGCAGGAGCGCCGCGGCGCCGGCCGCGACGCGCAGGCGGGGGGCGACCCGCAGGGCGAGCAGCGGCGCGGCGAGCCCGAGGACTCCCCCGAGCGCCAGGGCGTGGCCGGACGGCAGCGCCGACCACGCCATCAGGGAGGTCCCCTCCGCGATCCTGTTCGGCCGGGCCGTCATCAGAGGCAGCGCCAGGACGCTCAGTGCGATGAAGGCCGCGAAGACCGAACCCAGCGGATCGACGCCGGAGCGGATCAGGCCGGGCGGCCGCCCCCCCGGGTCGGGGCGTATCCACGTCACAGAGGCTCCTCCATCCCGATGATGAGCGCGGGCGCCGGTCCACAGGTAGGGCGATCGCGGACGGAAGGCGCCTCTCCCCGAGCCCGCGTAGACCGCGTCAGTCCGGGACCGCGGGGAGGCCAGGATGTCCGGCCGCGGCAGGCGCCCGCATCGCCGGCTCGCGCACGAAACCGTTCCGCTGAAGGAAATCCGCGGCGACCGAGGAGGCCGGCTCGCCGCCGAGCTGCACGCGCCCGTTGAGTTCCCGCAGCGTTCCCAGGTCGAGCCGGCGGAAGACCGGATCGAGGATTGCGGCGATCTCAGGATGTGCTCTCAGGACTTCGGCGCGGACCACCGGCGCGGGCTGATAGACCGGCTGGACCCGCCGGTCGTCGTCCAGCGCGACGAGCTTGGCGGCGGCGAGGCTGCCGTCGGTACCGAACACCATGGCGGCGCTCGTTCCGGAGGTGCCGCGCGCCGCCGCCGCGATCGTGGCGGCGGTGTCGCCCCCCGCCAGGATGACGAGCTGCTCCGGCTTGAGCGCGAAGCCGTAGGTCCTGCCGAAGGCCGGCAGGGCGGCTGGCGCGGAGACGAATTCCGAGGAGGCGGCGAGCTTGATCGACCCGCCCCCGGCCACGTAGCGGCCGAAATCGGTCATGGTCTTGAGCCCGTGGGCCTGAGCGATGTCGGCGCGCACCGCGATCGCCCAGGTGTTGTTGGCCGAGGCCGGCGTCAGCCAGACGAGGTTGTTGGCCCTGAGGTCCAGGGCGCGGGCGGTCTCGTAGGCCGCCTCCGGATCCTTCCAGACCGGCAGGCTCTGCTGCCCGAAGAAGAAGGCGGCGTTCCCGGTGTATTCCGGATAGATGTCGATCTGGCCCTCGATCAGGGCCTGGCGCACGATCGCGGTGGCGCCGAGCTGCGTCCTGTCGGTCGTCGGAATCCCGTGCGCCTTCAGCACCTGGAGGATGATCGACCCGAGGACCCCGCCCTCTGTGTCGAGCTTGGAGGCGACCACGACGGGGGCGGCCCGCGCGCCCGACAGGGCGAGGAGCAGCCCGACGAGGCCCGCGAGGATCCGTTTCACCACCGCCCCGCCCCCTGCCCGCCCCGTACCAGGGCTCCCTATCGCGTTTCGCCGGACGGTCGAAGGGGCACTGCGCGGTGACCTGACGCCCGAGACCGGTGCGGAGATCGGATCCCCCCGTCTCGGGCGCGCCCTTGGCCCCATCCCGCATCCGGCTCCGCGACCGTCGACGGGTTTCCTCGTCGGACGCGCCGTGGCCTCATCGCCATCGCGGGAATCGGGGTCGGTCTCGCGGCCGGGCATCGCGACCGAGGAGCGGACGCTCGCGACCCCGACCCGCCTGCGCGGCCGGGATCGGCCTCGCGATCGACGATTTCGGGACGGGCTACTCCGCGCCCGATTGTCTCCGCCGCGTCCCCCTCGTCGGGATCAAGGTCGATCGATCCTTCGTGCGCCGGCTCCCGGTCGATCCGGCGAGCGCCGCGATCGTCCGCGCCGTCGTCCCGATGGGAGCGCGCAGCGGCGTGGCGATCACGGTCTGGGGTATGGCGACCGCCGAGCCGTTCGCGCTCCCCGCCGCGCCCGGCCGCCGGTGTCCGGTCCTTCGTCGACCCCCGCGAGGCCGCAGGCACCCGCAGGACGACGCGGATCCGTTCCGGCGAGTCGACCGCAGCCGCTGCGCGATCACGGGAGCGCCGACGAGGTCCGCCAGATCGTCGCAGCGCCGGAACGCCGAAGCCGGTGCCGCGGGCGCGCTGCTGTTCGCCCGGCTGCATGTCGTGGAGGGTGCCGGAGGGCTTGGCCGCCGCGGTGGCGGCGATCGTCGGAAACGCACCTCCGCGCGCCGATATACCGGATCCGGCCAACCATGACGGGTCACCGGATCGGAACCGGGAAACAGCACACGTGATCAAATGCTCGAAATTCCGTTAAAAGTCTTTAACCTTTACAAAGATCTGTGATGAACCACGACGCGCGCACCGACTTTATCTGGCGATCTCTACCATAGGTTGAGCTCCATGCAGTCAGCGTCGTATTCGATCTTCGTCCGCGATCTTGCCCGCTCACAGGGGCGCGCTCCACAACTTCTGGCCTATGACATCGACGACCGAAGCGCGGCGGAAGCGCTGGTCTCGGTGATCGCAGCCTCGTACCGGGACCACGGCTTCAACCCGGCGACCCGGACGCACTGGTTTCGGTACGACGGCAGCCTGCACGAGATCTACGCGTGGCCGATTGCCTGACGGCGGTACGGCCGCCCGCAGACTGCCGCTCGCGCCCCGTCAGGTTCCGCAGAACGTCCGGTAGCCGACTCCGCCGCCCGCGGGCGGTTCCGCGTAGACGGCGTGTTCCGGCTGATCCGCGAACGGGCGGGAGAGCACGGCCAGCATCTCCGCGAAGGGCGCGAAATCGCTGCGCTCGACGGCCGCCTCGATCATCGCCTCCACGCGGTGATTGCGCGGGATGTAGGCCGGGTTGACCGCGCGCATCGCGGCCGCGGTCGCGGTCGGGTCACGCTCCTGCTGCGACAGCCGCACGCGCCAGCGGCCGGACCAGGCGTCGAACGCGGTCGGATCGACGAACAGGTCGCGCACCGCGGTCTCCGCCTCCGGCCGTTCAGCCGCCGCGCACAGGTTCCGGAACGTCAGGGTGAAGTCGGCTTGGTTCTCGGCCATCCGCTTGAGGAGATCGCCCGCCAGCGCCGGATCGTCCTCCCGGGTCTCCGCGAGCCCGAGCTTGCGCGCGAAGCCGCCGTGATAGGCCGCCTCGAAACGCGGCGCGTAGCCGGCGAGCGCGGCCTCGGCCTCGGCGACCGCGGCGGTCTCGTCCTCGGCCAGGAGCGGCAGCAGGGTCTCGGCCAGCCGTGTCAGGTTCCAGAGGGCGATGCGCGGCTGCTCGCCGTAGGCGTAGCGCCCGTTCTGGTCGATGGAGCTGAAGACCGTCCGGGGATCGTAGACGTCGAGGAACGCGCAGGGGCCGTAGTCGATCGTCTCGCCGGCGACCGCCATGTTGTCGGTGTTCATCACCCCGTGGACGAAGCCGACGAGCAGCCAGCGCGCCACGAGTTCGGCCTGGGCGGCCACGACGGATTCGAGCAGCGCCCGGTACGGGCTCGGGGCCTGCGCGGCCTCCGGATAGTGCCGGGCCAGAACATGGTCGGCGAGCGCCCGCAGGCCCTCGACGTCGCCCCGGGCCGCGAAGAACTGGAAGGTGCCGACCCGGATATGGCTCGCCGCCACGCGGGTGAGCACCGCGCCGGGCAGCAGGGTCTCGCGTACGACGGGCTCGCCCGTGGCCACGGCGGCGAGCGCCCGGGTGGTCGGGATTCCGAGCGCCGCCATGGCCTCGCTGACGAGGTACTCGCGCAGCACCGGCCCGAGCGCCGCGCGGCCGTCGCCGCGCCGGGAGAACGGCGTCGGGCCCGAGCCCTTCAGCTGGATGTCCCGGCGCCGCCCGTTCCGGTCGACCACTTCGCCGAGCAGGACAGCGCGGCCGTCTCCGAGTTGCGGCACGAACTGACCGAACTGATGCCCTGCATAGGCCGCCGCGATGGGGTCGGCGCCCTCCGGGACGGCGTTGCCCGCCAGCGCCGCCACGCCTTCAGGGCCCGCGAGCCAGTCCGGATCGAGGCCGAGTTCCTCGGCCAGCGCGCGGTTCAGCCGGATCAGGCGGGGCGCCGCCACCGGCGTCGGCGGGCGGCGGGCGAAGAAGCCCTGCGGAAGGCGGGCGTAGCTGTTGTCGAAAGGGAGTGCCGTCATCGGGACGATCTATGAAGGGGAGGTTCGGCCGGCAAGCGGGACCGCCGCCGGGGTATCGGATCGATGGTGCAGGAGACCCCGGTCAGCATCTTGGAGATCGGCCGGAGACGCGGAGGCGTGATGGTGTCGCGGGTCGTCCAACGGGCCTGCGGCATCGTCCGGCACATCTCCACACTCCGGCTAATCGCGCTGGCGCGGGGTGGTTCGCGCTCCGGGTGCCGCCGTCTCACGCGTCCGCCGGGCTGACGGCCGCCGGCGCCGGGCAGGCCAGGAGGTCGGACGGCGCGCGGCCGCGGGCACGCGCCCGCACCGCCAGGGCTCCCCCAGCCAGCAGTGCACCGGCCAGCACGTCCGGCAGATAGTGACCGCCCGCATTGATCGTTGCGACGATCACGGCCCCGTTGAGCAGGAGCGCGAGCGGGCCGAGGATCGGCAGGGGCGCCAGCGCCCAGGCCGTCAGGATCCCCAGACAGACGTGGAAGGACGGGAACGTGGCGAGGCCGCGCAGGTCGCCCAGGGCCAGCGTGTCGAGGGTGCCGGCCCGCAGCCGTGCCACCGGTTCGAGGTGCCAGAGTGCGCCGACCGTCTCGAGCGGCTCGGAGGGAACGTGGCGCGGTGCGTAGGTGGCGTAGGGTCCGAGGGCCGGCAGGAGGGCGGCGAGGACGATCACGCAGAGGAGCGTTGCGGAAAACAGCCGCGTGAAGCTCCACAGCCGTCCCAGGCGGCGGGTGGCGCTCAGCGCGATCACCACGAGCCCGACCTGCGGCCCGCTGGAATGGTACGCGAGGGCCAGCCACCAGGACAGGGTGGGATGCGCCGCCATGAAGGCCACGTAGGCCGTCCAGTTGAAGCCCAGCCCGGCCTCCAGACGGACCAGGGCACCGTCCACGAAGGGCAGCGCAAGGCCGGCGGCGAGGTAGTGCAGCACCGTCACCGGCACCGTGAACGCGATCAGGAACGCGGTCGCCAGAGCCATGCCGCGCAGCGGCGGGTCCGACTTCACCGTGCTCAGGCCGGCGGCGGCGATCAGAAGAACGAGGACGAGCACCGCCGCGAGGACGAAACCGCCCGGTTCGACCGCGATCCCGGCCATTCCCATCCAGGCGGCATCGATTGCGATGATCGCGCCGGTCAATCCCCAGAGTCGGGGATCGGGCGCGGCGATCCCCGACAGGTGGCGGCGGAGGATCCGCGGACCCGGAGCGGAGCGGAATCGATGGGGGGGTGCGGGCTCGCGAAGGCTTCGGGCGACCCGTTCTTGACGCATGTTCCCGCTCAACCTGCCTGCGACCGCCTCGTCTCGGCCGCATCGGGCAGACTTGCGAACGACGCATCGGTCCGCCGGCGGACCATTCGGCTCTGGCCGTGCTGCACCGGGCAGCTACCGGTTCGACCCCGACGGCGTCCCAGCGGCCGGCGGCGCCGCGGCCGCAGGCGGTTTGCCGGTGCCGACGGCCCCCTCGGTCGGCGGTACCGTGGAGGGGCTGGTGACCGCGTCGGTCGCGGTCTTGCCCGGCTCCTGGGTGTCGGCGGCGGGCTTGCCGGCGGTCTCGGACTTCGGCGCCGCGCCGGTCTTCTCCTGCGCCCAGGCGGCGGCCGGAAGGCCAGCCAGGGCGACGGCGGTGAGGAGAAGGGCGGGAATCGACCGGTTCAAGCGCGGCTCCTGACGATGACTACGGGCCAACGGTCGTCGGACGGCGTCGTTCCGCGCCTCGTGAACGCCGCCGGAGACCCGCACTTCGCCGGGTCTCGGCCGCGCCGCGCCGGCGCAAACCGCAAGAGGGCCTCCGTGGCAGGCGACAGGACCGACGACCTCGAGATCCGGACGATCGGGCAGGCGTACGGCCCGATCGCGCCGGCCGGCGGCCCCACGTTCGGGAACAGCCCGCCCCGAAACGCTGGGCAGCGGGGTCCGGCAGGACGTCCGCGATCCCGACGCGCAGGCCAACGCCGGCCAGAACGGCCGGCCGCAGGCCCAGGGCCCGGCCACCGTGACGCACTGACCGGCGCGCCCCCGCACCGCCGGTCCGGCCTCACCCGTCACCGGTGGGCCGACGCGCTCATTCCGCCGCTTCGGCCTTCTTGGACTTGCGGCCCCGGCCCGACTTCGCGGGTGCAGAGTCGCGGCCATCCGTGTCCGCGGCTTCCACGGTCTCCGCGGACTCGGCACGCTTCGCGGCCGGACTCCGTCGCTTGTGGCCCAGGCCGGCATTGCGGGCGAACTCGGCCCGCATCGCCGAGTAGTTCGAGGCCGTCGTCGGATAGTCGGGCGGCAGGCCGTAGCGTTGCCGGTACTGTTCGATCGTCATGCCGTTGCCGGTGAGATGCCGCTTGAGCGTCTTGTACGGCTTGCCGTCGATGAAGCTGATGAGCGCGTCCGGGGTGATCGACTTCTTGATCTGCGCGGGCGTCGCCCGCTTGAAGTCCGGCTCGGCGGACGCAGTGGACTGGCCAAGTCCGGTCAGCGCAGCATGGACGCCGGACAGGAGCGTCGGGAGGTCAGGTACCGGAACGGAATTGTTGGCCACGTAAGCGGAAACGATGTCGGCGGTCAGCTCGACGAAATCGACCTGGTCCTGATGCGGGACTGAAGTGTTGTCTTCCATTGGCGCCTCTCACGCGGGGGTCGACCATAGACGTGGCGTCTCCTGTCGCGCGTCAAGTCCGCAACTGAAAGAATATAACTAATTGTGGTTGTTATCTACCAGATACAGGTCAAAATACCAACATAGATCAATCAACTGCCGCACCGAGGTAGCTGGCATCGCGGGGCGTGCGTTGATCACCGGCGTCGGCTCCACGCCGTCCGCCGGATTAAGAAAGTCTTAACCGCATCGTGGTCTCTGACGGTGTCGCTGCGGCTTGGGGACCTCACGAAGCCGAACGGCAGGCGGGCCGAACTTTGTCCCAGTTCGGCCCGCGCCCTCCGGGTCGCGCTCAGGCGCTGGCGGCATCGCCTAGCGGCGTCGCGATGGCGCCCCGTTTCCCGGCCGGAACCACGGCCTGCAGCACCCGCGCCGGCCCGGCCCCGAATTCCGCCCGGTAGGTCCGCTCGAGGGTCATCAGCGTGCGCATCGGCGCCTCCGCCAGATCGAGCAGGCGCGCGTCGCGCCAGCGCAGCTTGGTCAGGCCGTTGCGGCCGAACCATGCCGGCCTCTCCTCCTCTACGAGCAGAACCAGCTTGCCCGTCCACGTCCTGCGAAACCAGAACCGTCCCGTGAGCTTGGCCGCGCCGAACATGCAGCACCCCGCGTGCGAGCCCCCATACAGTAACGCTTGGAAAGCTCGGCGGTTTCCGGCGGCGACAGGGACTTTGCGCGATCGTGGCGCCGTCTCACAGGCGCGAACGCGCCCTGACTGATGCTCCCGACGGCCGGTCCGGCAGGCGTGCCCGTCCGATCCGGTTTGGGTCTCACGGGTCCCTTTTCGGAGTGCTTCGGCCGGCGGCCAAGGACGCTGGACTAGCGTTTCCTCACCGTGGGGACTGGGGTCCGCCGGCGTCGCGGCGGTCTACGTGCGGGCGTAACCTGCATCCGGTCGAGACGACGCGCCGACGCTGCGAGACCAGTCGGCACACCGCTCCGTGGTTCATCCGCGCGCCGGACCGGTCAGGCGGCGACGCGCCAAGCCTGCAAGCGCGAGCCCGGCGCAGGCGCCGGCCAGCGCGGCTCCGGCCTTGACCAGGAAGTCGTCGAACCGGCCGTGGCGCGTGCTCGTCAGGGTCTGCGCCGCCTCCAGGCCGCCGGCAACCAGGACGCTGCCGAGCAGGATCATCAGCCAATGCCGCGGGTAGCTCACCATCATGACCAAGCCACCCACCGCGTAGGCGGCGATCCGCTCAACGCTGGGATCGGCGGTCATCACCGGCCGGAGGCCGATCGGCACCAGCGTGACGAGGACGATGAGGGCGACCAGCGCCCATGCCGCGAGCCGGATCACCATGAGCCAGCGCCTGTTCGATCTCGGCATCGAAGCCCCGTCATACTGCATGGACCGCCCGCGCGCCCGGAAATGACCGGTCGCGGGCTGTAGCATAACGGCCGTTCAGGTTCGGAAATCCTTACGCCCGCCGGATCGCGGGCGTCGCGCCCGCGCGGGGACGTCGAGCCTCGCGTGACGGCTTGGTCATCCCTGGTCCGAAGGACGGTCCCCGGGCTCGCCGCATTGAAGTGGCCGCGATGCCGTGATGCGGCGCAGTGTTGCCGATCCGTTCTATCCGGCGGCCCGGCGCATCGGGCATAGGAGCATCATGCGCATGCCGGTGTTCAGCCTGTCCGCGACGCTCGTCCTGATGCCCCCTCCGGTGGTATCGGGCCCGATGGCCGCCCCGGTCGACCCGCGTGTCCTGCAGTCGGCCTGGCACCGCTGCCTGCGCGAGGCCTACGCGCACCAGCCCGCCGGCCAGAGTCGCGCGGGGAACGAACGCAACGCCCTGGACGAGTGCAAGCCCCGCGAGGACGCGCTGGTGGCGGCCCTGATGTCGGGTCACCGGCCCGACGACGCCCGCTCCGGGACGCTCTGGGCGCGGACATGGGCAGCCTTCGTCGAGCCGCTGACGGCCTGGTTCGGGGCGCTGCGGCGCTGAGCCTGCGGCAGCGTTCCGGTCAGGAGGTCGACCACTCGCGCTTCACCTCCTCGGCCGGCCGGTCGAGATGCACGATGCCGTCTGTCACGGACTGCACGAAATCGAGGGGAATGTAGTGGTGGAGGCCGCCCGAGGCGGCGTCGCTCTTGGTCAGCTTGATCTCGCCCTTATCCACGTGATCCACCGTGCCGACATGGGTCCCGTCCGAACCGACGACCTCGGCGTGCTCCCGGATCTGCGCGACATCGACCATTGAATCCTCCCGATTTCCGATGACAACCGGTCCGGTCGCGAGCCGCAGAGATGTGCGGCCGACCGCGGCCGCCGGCGGGGACGCTTGCGCGCCCGCAGGCTAACGGGGGTGGAATGACGGTGTTCCGGGCCGGAGCGACGCCCGGGCCGGCGCCGGAGCCTCCGCGGCGTCGCACCGCGCCGGCAGTCCCGAACCGCGCCGAGGGAGGATCGTTGCGTCTTCATGACAGACACGAACCGACCGCCGCATCTGGATCCGCTCGTCGAGGCTCGCCGCCGGGAGATGGCGATAGAACACCTGCTGTT
Organism: Methylobacterium longum; assembly: GCF_022179385.1. Taxonomy (GTDB): domain Bacteria; phylum Pseudomonadota; class Alphaproteobacteria; order Rhizobiales; family Beijerinckiaceae; genus Methylobacterium; species Methylobacterium longum. The sequence continues at coordinate 21,180 of NZ_BPQS01000029.1, forward strand.
CGGGACGATCCGTTTCCTCGCCCAGCGCCATCCGGAGCTGCTCGACGACCTCGAGGGCAGTCTCGATCACCTCTGGGACAAGGTCGAAGGCGAGGCGCGCGACGATGCGGCCGTGCGCAAGATCGCGAGCCGCATCGTCAACAGCCTGCGTGCCGAGAAGTGAGGCGGCTTTAGCGCTGGCCGTCGCTCAGCTTGATGGTCGGGATCATCTCGACGGCCTTCGCGGTCACGCGGTCGAAGGTTTCGCCGGTCAGGCCGCGTTCCGTCGCCAGTTTCCTGATCCGGTCGGCATGCTGGGAAAGGGTAAGGCCGAAATAGGTCCTGTCTGTCGCTTGGTCGACAGCCTCGTTTGCCACGCTTCAACTCCTGTTCCTAGTGTGGGCCGGATCGCAGATCTGGTCGAACGTGCGCCGATCTTCAAGACCCGGACGGAGCTCGGAAGCTCCGCCCGGGCTTCGTGAACGGGCGGGCCGGGATCCCGCGCGCCCGGCACCCCGGAGCGACCGGCCCGGCGGCGCGCGGCGGAGCGGCGAGACTAGCGCGCGCACCCGATGCAGATGCCGCGGGTGATCGCATCGTTGCGCTGCTCGACGGCGTCCCGGCGTTCAATGCTGCCGGTCTCGTTCAGGTTGAGGGCGTTGGGATTCGGGACCGTCTGACCCGTCGAGGCCGTGTGGGGTGCCTTGGCGGCCGTGGCGGGGCCGCCGCCCGTGCCCGTCTGGCTGATCGGGTCGGCCCAGGCCGGGGCGGCTCCGAGCGCGAGGGTCGCGGCCAGGAGGGTGGCCGGGGCGAGGATGTGGGATCTGCGCATGTGAATCTCCCAAAACGGCATGCGTCTGTCTGCGTGAAACCGACGCATCCGGGCTTCGGAAGTTCCCGCCGGCGGCCATCTCCGGCCCGGTCGGACATCCCCGTCGTTGGGGCTGCCGGCAGCCCCCTGACGGAACAACGGCCATGGCCTAAGAGGATCCGCGAAGATCCGAAGGGGATGGACTGATGGGCAACGGCGACGGCAGCGGCGCGCCGAACGCGAAGATCGCGGAGGTACAGCGCCTCGCGACGGCGCTCGCCGCCCGGGTGCGCTACGCACAGCTGGTGGGGCGGCCGGTCTACGAGGAGCAGATCTCCGCCCTGGTGAGCGCCGCGCGCCTCATGGACGAGGCGAACGCGCCCTGGCCACCCATGGTCGAGGAGGTGCTCACGGAACTCGCCAAGTCCCTCGACGGCGCCGACGCGGCGGCCGCTGCGGCGGACGCGACCTGAGATCGACCGGGCGGCGATCCTCGAAGGATCAGCCGCGCCCGCCGCCGTCTGGCGGCCCCGTATCGACACCCGGACCGGCGCGGGGGGAGCAGGTCGCGCCCGGCATCGGTCGCACGGCTCGCAGGATCTCCAGGAACGTCCCCGCCGCCCCTTGGCGCTGCGCGCGGGGTTCGGGGCATCCGCAGGTGGAGCAGACGGTCCTGACGCGCCTCGTGGAGGCGCTCCGACCTGAAGTTCCGGGCGGCGGGTGCGGTGCCCTCACCGAGCCCTCATCGACGCCGCCGATACCGCGCCGGACGCGTTCGAGCAGCGCCCCCCGTCGACCGACCGGGGGTCGGCGGCGCCCCCGGGCTGTGATCCATTTGCCGATCAGCCGAATGTCCCCAGCCAGCGGAGGGCATGGCGCAGGCGGGCGGTCCCGTCGCCGGCGAACCACTGCCCGTGCGTGAAGATGACCCGTTCGGGCTTCAGCGCCACCAGTTCCGCGGCGGCCCGCGCCGCCGCCTGCCGGCGCAGCTTGATGACGAGGCGCAGATAGGGGGGCGGCTGCCCGTGCGGCGGGGTCATGCGGGCGAGGCGCAGGAACGGCCGGAGGAGCGCCGGCATCTTCGCCGGCTCCAGGTTCAGGACGAGGTCGGTGAGGATCAGAGTCCGGCTCGCCCCGTGGAAGAACGCGACCTCCCGGAAGGAGAGACCGCCCTGCACCACGACTTGGCGCAGGTCGGCCGCCCATTCCGGAGGCGCCGCGTCGTCCAGAACCCGGTCGACGCGCAGGCCGGAGCGGCGGACCTGTCCGCGCTCGCGCAGGTTCGGGGCCGCCCAGGTCGCCGCGTCCGGGCAGTGGGTCTGCCAATCCTTGAGGAAGGTCCAGTGGGCGATATTCGGCGCGACGAGGTGGCGGATCGGCCCCAGCGCCGCGATGTCCCGGTGCAGGCGCGCGTCGTAGTGCGTCGGCGAGTGCAGCCAGAGCCCGCCGTCGTGCAGCCGGACGACCGTCATCCGGACCGGGAGCGGAATGCCGAGGGCGCGCAACGGGCCGCTGTCGACGATCCACACGCCGTCGGCCACGGGCTTGAGCACGTCGAGGGGGGGATAGGTCGCCTCGGGCAAGAACCGAAACCTCTGTCGATCGTCCGGGAAGGGAAATCCCCCCGCACCAGCCCGACAACCCGAACCGGCACACCGGATTTCCCGGATGGATCGACGCAGATGCTCCTCTTCCCGCCTCTTCCCGCCTCTTCCCGCTCCTACGCTCCCACATAGTCCGGCGCGGCCGGATCGGCCGGCCGGGTCTGCAGGGCGCGCAGCAGCGCGATCGCCAGACCGAGGATCGTCAGCACGTCGCAGGTCAGGCCGAAGACAGAGCCGACCAGGAGGTTATGACCGGCCCAGCACAGGGAGGCGCCGAGGAAGAGCAGGCGCATGGCCTGGGGCGCCTCGTTCAGGCGCGCCGTGGTGGCGAGCAGGGTTCCGAGTGCCGCGCAGGTGGACGGCCAGCCGTTCCACGTGACGAGCGTCAGGCAGGCCGCCGCGAGCGTGCTCGCCGCGAACAAGGGCCGGACCCAATGGCTACGGCCCGGCGCGCCCACGCAGTGCAGCGAGACGAGGCTCTGCATCACAGAGATGGCACACATCGCCATGCCGGTGAGCGCTCCGAGCGTCAGGTAATGAGCGCCGAAACACGCCGCGCAGGCCGCCGACGCCAGGAGAATCCGGTCCCGGCACGGCATGATGCCCGCAGTAAAGCCCAGACAAAGACCCAGGGACCCGAACAGGTCCAGGTGCGTCACAGCCGAAGCAGACCAGGAATACAGACAATCGAGGGCGTTCATCGTCAGCGCTCAGCCGGCGCGGATGCGCCGTTCCTGCCGGTTGCGCTAGGTTTTGATGGTAATCAGATCGTTAACGTTGCGCCGCCGGATACGCAGGACGGCGTCGGCGTGACCGCAGTGCCGCAATGCTCGACCGGTGTCGGGCCGGTCTTCCCCGCCGGGGTGGAGATGACCCAACCGCGGCCGAGTGAGGGACCGCTCGCAAGGCCAGCCTCCATGCGGCGTCCGCGGCTCAAGGTGGCAGCGTCCGAGGCGCTTCGATACGAAGTATTCGACCCCCTTATCGACCTCCGATACCTAATTAACATAGATCAATAGCGGGGTCAGACAATCCGGATTGGGGAACAATGCCTGCAGCATCCGGTTTCCAGGGCATTCAATTCGGGGCGACACCGTGGTCGATCGGGCCGCGGTGCGTGCGATCGTGCCCGATTTCGGTGGCGTGACTCAATTCTCCCATGCAACTTCCGACGAATGACGATGCGCATCCCGTGGCCCAGCGCTTCCGGGATTTCATCCAGCATGTGCCGTTCCCCTGCGTGGGCGCCAAGTCCGCGCTCTCCCGCGGTCAAATGAAGGTGATCGTCGCCCGCGACATCACATCCGGCTGGGACGATACCCGCATCTATCCGGCACTCCTGGCCTTCATCTGCCGGTACCGCGCGCAGCCGAGCCTGTTCCAGAGCTTCGTGGTCCTGTTCGAGGGCCCCCGCACCCTGTCGGAGGAGGCCTTCGAGTCGTCCTTGTGGGAGCGGGTCCAGTCGCTCTCCGACAAGGACCGGTGCCTCGGCCAGGCCTACGACCCCCGCGTCGCCTCGGATCCGGAGGATCCGCACTTCTCGCTGAGCCTCGGCGGCGAGGGCTTCTTCCTGGTCGGCCTGCATCCCGGCGCGAGCCGCCGCGCCCGGCGCTTCGAGACACCGGCCTTGGTGTTCAACCTGCACGATCAGTTCGAGCGACTGCGCACCGAGGGGCGCTACGAGCGGCTGCGCAGCTCCATCGTCGCCCGCGACGAGGCCTGGACCGGTTCGATCAATCCGATGCTGGCCCAGCACGGCCAGCTCTCGGCCGCCCGGCAATTCAGCGGTCGCGCGGTCCCCGAGGAATGGGCCTGCCCGTTCCGGCGCGGTGAGGCACCACCCGCCTGGGACGCGAGGCAGGTGGCCGAGGATCTCTCGTCCGGCGCCTTCGTGGCGCGCCGGATGGACAGCTGAGGACCGGCCGATGACGCGATCCGAACCGTTCCCCCAGGACGAGGCCGCCGTGCTGGCCCTCGCTCGGGCCGTCCGGGAAACCGGCTACGCCTTCACCACGGTGACCCCGGCGACCCACGCCCACGTCAACGCCCGCCCGCGGAACGCCGAGGCGCGGACCCTGCGCGACGTGTTCGGCTGGAGCCGGCCGTTCCGCGCCGAGGTGCTCCCCGAGCCGATCCTGCGCCTGATGCGGGCGGCCGGCGCCGTCATCGAGGATGGCCCGCTGCTGCGGCCCACGATCCGGTTCTCCAGTCTCGACGGTGAGATGCTGGCCCACTCGTCCTATCCGCCGAACGCCGCCGATGCGGTCTTCTTCGGTCCCGACACGATGCGGTTCGCGGCGGCCGTGATCGACCACCTCGAGAGCCGCACGAACCCGGTGCGCCGGGCCGTCGACATCGGCTGCGGCTCGGGCGCCGCCGGCATCTGCATCGCCAAGCGTGCGCCGGGGGCCGAGGTCGTGCTGGTCGACATCAACCCGGCGGCCATGCGGGCGGCGCGCGTCAACGCGCGGCTCGCCGGGACCGAGGGCGTCTCTGTCCGCCGCAGCGACATGCTGCGCGATGTCGAGGGTCGGTTCGACCTCATCGTGTCGAACCCGCCCTTCATGATCGACGCCGCCGCGCGCGCCTATCGTCATGGCGGCGGTCCGCTCGGCGCCGGCCTCTCCCTTGCCGTGGCGGAGCAGGCCATGGAGCGGTTGGCGCCGGGCGGCAGCCTCGTCCTGTTCACCGGCGCGGCGATCGTCGAAGGCGAGGATCCGTTCCGCGAGGCCGTGACCGCGCGTTGCACCCGCGCCGGCCTGGACTGGACTTACCGGGAGTTCGATCCGGACGAGTACGGCGAGGAACTCGCGGACCCCATCTACGACGCGGTGGAGCGCCTCGCCCTCGTCGTCGTCACGGTGACGCGACCATGAGCGACGAGTTTCTCCGGGACGCCCTCGCGGGCCTGACGGCCGAGCCGAAGTCGCTGCCGGGGAAATATCTCTGGGACGAGACCGGCTCCGATCTGTTCGACAGGATCTGCCACAGCGCCGACTACTATCCGACGATCCAGGAGACGGCCCTCCTGCCCCAGGCGGCCGCGGACGTGGCCCGCTTGGTCGCGCCCGGCGTCACCGTGGTCGAGTTCGGCAGCGGCGCGAGCCGCAAGATCCGCACCCTCCTCGACGCTCTGCCCGATCCGTCCGCCTACGTGGCCATCGACATCTCCGGCGAGTACCTGGAGGCCGCGATCCGGCGGCTCGCACCGGATTACCCGGGCATCGCCATGGTGCCGGTCTGCGCCGACTACTCGAAGCCGGTCCGGCTTCCGATCTCGGCCGGGCCCGGCGGGGTCCTGGGCTTCTATCCCGGCACCAGCATCGGCAATTTGGAGCCGCGGGAGGCGGGCTTGTTCCTGGAACGCGCCCGCCAGACCCTCGGGCCGAGCCTGTTCCTGGTCGGCGCGGACGGGACGAGCGACCCCGAGCGCCTGCAGCGCGCCTATGGCGCCGCCGACGGCCTGATGGCCGCGTTCCACGGCAACATGCTGACCCGGCTCAACCGGGAACTCGGCGCCGATTTCGACCGCGACAATTTCCGGCACGACATCCGCCTGTGCCACGATCCACTGCGCGTGGAGGCCCGTCTCGTGGCGACCCGGGCCGCCTCCTACCGGCTGGGCGACCGGACCATCACCCTCGCGGCCGCGGAAGGCATCCGGACCGACACGTCCCACAAGTACACCGCGGACGCGTTCCGGACGCTGGCGGCCGCGAGCGGCTGGACGCCGCGTGCCCTCTGGCAGGCCGAGGGCGGCAGCTTCAACCTGCACCTTCTCCAGGCCGAGGCCTGATCCGACCGTGCCGCGTGTGGGGAGTCACACGGCCTGGATCAGCGCGTGCTTGCCGTCATGGGCGCCCGCCGATTCGAGGCTCGGCGCCTCCGCGGCGCGCTGCTGATCCCGCCGGGGCGACGGATAAGTCGTCAGCGGACGCCAGGGCGTGGCCTGGGTCCCCAACCGGACGCTGGCCGGCCGCAGCGACATCCAGACCGCGACGGCCATCCAGGGAACGACGAAGAAGACGAAGGCGGCAAGCCCCACGGCGGCCCTCCACGGCACAGGTATCGGCCGGGAGAACGCCGGAGCGGCCGCGGGGGATCCGCCACGGCGGCATCCATGGTCCGGCGATGTGGCGCCGCACGCCCTCCCGCTGAGACGTGATCGCCCCGCGCAACCGGCATGGCCGTGGGTCCGCCGATGCCCTCCGCCGGGGCGATCGCTCCGACGGTGGGCCGTGTCCCGAGCGCCATGCAGTGCACGTCGAAAGCCGGCCCCATGCAGGCCAGCCTCGGATGCGCGTCAGATCCCCGACCGTCCGGTCGGGCAGCGCAGACCGAAGGCTTCGCGTCGCTCAGAGAGGAGCGCTCGCGCGAAGACCGATCCCCCGTGGTCGATCAATAGGGGACGCGATCCTGCTTCTGCGCATACTTCTTCCAGACCTCGACAGCTTCGGCCCGCATGATCTGCTCGGTCGGGATCGACCGGTCACCGACGTCCTTCTTGAGTTCCGCATAGATCATGCTGTCGTCGAAGCCGCCATATTCCAGGGCATCTTCGACCTGCGCGGCATAGTAGACCCGCTTGATGCCGGCCCAGTAGGCGGCCGCCATGCACATGGGACACGGTTCCGCACTGGTGTAGAGCGTCGCGTCGCGGAGCTTGAAGCTGCCCTGGGCCTTGCAGGCCTTGCGGATGGCCTCGATCTCCCCGTGCCACGTCGGATCGTTCTCGGCGACGACGCGGTTGGCACCCTCGGCGATGATGGCGCCATCCTGAACGATCACGCAGCCGAACACGCCCCCGGCGCTGTCGATCAGGGAGGTCTTCTCCGACAGCGCGATCGCGCGGGCCATGAATTCATCGTGCGTGTCAGACATCTGAACTCCCAATCGCAGCAGAACCGCTTGCCCGAGCATCCGCGGTGACAGAACCCGTACGACCGACACAGACGAACCGCGGACGCCCTTATTCGCGATACCGGGATGTCGGCGCGCCGCAACAAGCGGGAGCGTGCCACAGGCCCCGTGCATATCGAGTCGTGTCAGTCGGTATCGACGCATGCCAGCCGCGGCGGACATCGGTCCGCGCCACCGCCTGCCGCACCTATAAATATGGCGGCCAGATCCTCGTCAACGTCGAGCGGGGATCAGCAACGATGTATTCGTTGCTATATACTTATACGCGAAAATATTGGTCGAATAACATCGAACAATTGTCCATACGCCCCTCGAAAGGTATCTGCAAGAAATCCCCGCCGCAATCGAATCCTCGTGGGGGACCGGTTTCCGCGAGGCTGAGACGCAGGGACAAGAAAAATTCGCTGCGGCACCCGCTCGGTCGACGGCACCTCCCCATGGACGGATCGGGGCGCCCTCCCCCGGACCCATCAACGGTGGCGCGGGTCGGCCCCCTCAACGGAAGCCGCCCCGCACCGCCGCGGGCCTGACCTGCCGCCGAGGATGCGCCGCCCTTGAGGCGGAGGAGCGCCCGATACGACCGACCTTAGGCAGCCGATCATCCCGCCCGGCATGATCGCCGGCCACCCGATATCAGGCCGGCCCGCGGGCTCCCGCGATGCCGGCCCCCGGAGCGGTCAGGCACGCTCGGCCCGCAGGTCGCGCGGCGACAGGCCGAAACGCTTACGAAAGCCGCGGTTGAACGTCGGGACATCGGTGAAGCCGCACGCGTAAGCGATCGTGGCGATCTTCAGCTTGTCGTCCCGCGGTGTCTCCAGCCGCCGTCGCGCGAGATCCAGGCGCGCGTCACGGATCGCCGCCGCGATACCGTCGGAATCCGCGAAGGCCCGGTACAGGCTGGACCGGGATATGCCCAGCGCGACTGGTATATCGCTCGGGTTGAGAGCCGGATCGTGCATCCGGCGGGCGATATGCGCGTGGGCGAGGGACCGGACGGCCCCTTGCGATACCTTCGCGCCGGCCCGGTCCGCCGGGTCGCCCACGAGGCACCCGAGCAGGTGCAAGGCCCCGTCCACCGCCGCCTGGGCTTCCTCCTCCGTCATCCAGGCGACCGACCGGGCGATCGCCCGCAGGCGTGGGCCGAACTCGGCGCCCCCCGCCTGCGCCCCGATGCTGCGGCCCAGGAGCGCATCGGCGCGGCCGACCCGCGCCTCGAAGGTCTCCCGCGGCACGACGAGGCGGATCTCCTCGTAGTTGCTCTGTGTGCCGGCCACCAGGGGTTGTGCCCGCGACAGGAAGCTGACGTCGCCGGCATGGAGTTGCGCCCCCCGGCCGCGCTGCTCCTGATACCCGATGCCGTCGACCGCGAGGCCGATCACCACCATGTCCCGGGCGTTCCGGTCGATGTGGCGGGACCTGACCGTCACCCCGACCGGGCTGCTGATCGTATGGGTCAGCAGCCAGTGCGCCGAGGCGACGGTGAGGCGCCGGGCGGCGAACCGCTCGCGCGGGTGCGGGCGCGCGATCTCGCCGAAGCGGGCCAGGGCCGTGCATCGCCAATACTCGAAGGCGCGCTGGGGCTCGATGTGCTGCGTCGACTCGACGAGGCTCGGGACGATCGCCGGGCTGGACACGTATCGGGCTCCCGCCGCCGCCCGCTGACTCGGCCGGGCGCCTGCGCGACGTTATTGTCCGGATGTTGCGGGACCGACAACAGGAGAGGGTTCCGCCAGTGCCAATCGTGAACGGCCCATGTCTCGTGCCGTTCAGAGCTGCATCAATCCCACGAGGCTGTATCGCCCCTCCGCAACCCATGTCGTCTTTGGCGCGGCGCTCTTCCGCTGAAGTCACGGGCGGGCGTGGCGCGCGCAGATCTCTCTAGACGCGCACGCGACGATCGTATTTCAGGAATCGCCAGGACGTCATCATCTCCCTCGAACGGTCGGAACACCTCGACCTAGAGGCCGATCCTCAAGTGTTTTGAGCGACGGTTTCGCCGGAGAGCCCGCGCGGCCCGACGAGGAGCAGCGCCATGCTGGCCATGAGGACGGCCGTGATCACCGCGAACATGCCGTGGGGACCGTAGGCCGAAGGGGCGGGCAGCAGGACGAAGGGTGCCATCGCGGAGGCGATCCGCCCGCCCGCCCAGGCGCAGGTCAGGATCGACGCCCGACGCGACGTGGGCAGCAATTCCGTCGCGTAGACCGCCAGGAGGGCCCCATAGGTCGCCGCCGCCGTATTGAACGCGATCCCGACGAGAACCAGCGTGCGGAAGGTGTCGCTCGCGGCGAAGGCCGTGCCGAGGATCGCCATCGATCCGGCCAGGACGGTGAGGCAGGCGCGGCGTTCCAGCCGGTCGATCACCAGCGCGGTCAGGAGCGTCCCGAGGGGCGGCCCCAGCATCGACAGGGCCGCGAAGACCAAAGATTGATCGACCTTGAAGCCCTTCGCCAGCAGCACGACGGCGCTCAGCAGCGGGAAGCCCAGCGTCGCCCAGGGCGCGAGGGTGTAGAGGGTCACGAACAGCGCGGTCCGACGCATCACGGGCCGCTCCGTCCGGAGCGCGCCGGTCTCGGCCGGCACCGGCCGGGGCGGCTCCGGGAGCTCGCCTGCCGGAGCGGCGGCCGGCTTCGCCCGCGCGGCGGATTCGAAGCGTCGGCAGGCCCGGTCGGCCTCGGCAGCGCGCCCCGCCGCGGCGAGCCAGTGCGGTGATTCCGGCACGCGCGCGAACAGCGCGGCCGCGAGGGCGGCCAGCACCGCTCCGAGGATCAGCGCCCAGCGCCACGGCTCGATCCCGAGCGGCGCGGCCGGTGCGAGGGCCTGGATCAGCAGGATCACGGCCGAACCGCCCAGGAAGCCGATCCCGGCGCAGACCATCAGCATGGCACCGCGTCGTCGCGGCGGCATCACCTCGGCGAGATAGGTCGCGATCAGGGGCGGGAAGCCGCCGATCGCGAAGCCCGACACCGCCCGCGCGATCGTGAGCGACGTGAGACCCGGGCTCATCGCGGCGGCGACCGAACCGATCGCCATCAGCCCAAGGGACATCTGCAGGGCGCGCCTGCGCCCCAGGCGATCGCCCAGCAGGCCGAACACCGGCGCACCGACAGCCCCGCCGGCGAAGACGGAGGCCAGCAGCAGGGACAGGCTCCCCCGCGGCAGGCTGTGGGGCGGGGCGAGAAAGATGGCCGCGAGGGCGTTGCTCAGGGCGACCTCGGCGATATCGGTGAACAGGCCGAGCGTGCTGAGGGCGAGGATCGCCACGTGGAGCCGGTTGATCGGCAGCGGATCGAGTCGCCGCGTGATCGCCGCGACGGACCCGTCCCGGCCGACATCCAGTCCGCCGGGGGCGGTTGGATCGCCTATCTGTGCCCTGACCACGTACGTCGTCTCCCCCGAGCCGCGGGTGCGCCTCCGGCGCGCCGAGGATGGCCGCGTCCCGTCCGTGCTCCTTACCGCAAAGCGCTGTCCTTGGCGGCCGGATGATCGCCGCGGCGCCCGATGGCGTTCGGCCGGGCGTTCCGGAGAGCGCCCGGGCTGCGTGATGGCCGGGCCCCCGGCGGAACCGGGACCCTCCGAGCCGGCGTGGGCTCGCCGGTGCGTGCACCGATCTCACGCACGGATCGCGACGCTGCGCGCCGGCCGGCGGCGCGGGACGCGTCGACCCGACCGCGCACGGATATCGCGCGACGTCCCGCGACCCCGGATGCGTCCACGCTCAGTTGAGCAGCGGATTGGCCCGCAGCCGCGACACGGCCAGATCCACGAACGTCCTCACCTTGGCCGGCGCCTGCCGCCCCTGCGGATAGACCACGTGGATCGGGAGCGGCGGCTCTTCGCGGTCGGCGAGCACGACCTGCAGGCGGCCTTCGCGGAGGGCGGCGCCGATCTGGTAATGCAGCACGCGCGTCAGGCCCCAGCCGGCGAGCGCCGCGGCGATGCCGGCCGCGTTCGTGTTGCTCTGCAGGGTGGGATGGATGGTCACGCGCTCGTCGCGCGCGAAGCGCCATTCCGGCGACGCCCAGGCCCCGGTCGAGAGGGCGATGCGGTGATCCTTGAGGTCCGCCGGCGTCTCCGGGATCCCGTGCCGCTCGAAGTAGGCGGGCGAGCCGCAGATGACGCGGCGCACGGCGCCGACACGAGCGGCCGTCAATCCGGAATCCGACAGGTGGCCGATGCGGATGGCGACGTCGATGCCCTCCTCGACGATGTTGACCGGGCGGTCGACGAACAGCGTCCGCGCCACCATGGTCGGGTAGGTGTCCAGGTAGTCGGTCACCAGGGGCAGCACGTGCATCTGGCCGAACAGGAGCGGCGCGGTGACGGCGAGCGTCCCGGACGGGGTCGCGTAGGATCCCGCGGCCGCGGCCTCCGCCTCGACGATGTCGGCCAGGATGCGTCGACAATCCTCGTAGTAGCGCCCGCCCACCTCCGTGAGCTTCACCGAGCGGGTGGTGCGGACGAACAGCCGGGCGCCGATGGCCGCCTCCAGCGCCGCCACGGCGCGCGTCACCGCCGGGGGGCTCAGGTGCAGGAGCCGCGCCGTCTCGGCGAAACTCGCCGTCTCCGCGACCTTCGCGAAGACGCGCATGGCCTGCCAGCGGTCCATAACCTCGCCCCTCCGTCGCCGTGACGCTGACAGCCGCTCACCGGATCGCACCGTGCCACGGTCGCCGGGCGGTCCGTCGCAGGCGCGGACAATACCGCCCGGCATCGCCCGCGGCCACGTCCGGCCCGGTTGCGCGGCGAGGCCTCGCCACGGGGGATTCGGGTGATCTGACCCGCCCCCTCATCCGACGGGCCGCAGGCCGCGACGGTCAGAGCGCCAGATGGACGGGACCGCTTCCCTCGGCCGGCACGGCGGAGCAGATCAGGACCTCGTCCGCCGCCGCCGGCGCCGTGGGCTCACGCCCGTAGGTGACCGCGCCGGCCAGGAGCTTGGTCCTGCACGACCCGCAGCTGCCGCTCCGGCAGCTGAACGCCGGGCTCAGGCCACGGGCCTCGGCGAGTTCCAGGAGCGTACCGGCCTCGGGCGTCCAGCGCGCCTCCTTGGAGGCGTTCAGGAAGGCGACTGCAACCGGCCCTGCCGCGGCGGGCGGCCGCTGCGGCACCGCGGCGCCGGCCGGTGCGCTCCGCATCAGCGCGGCCGGACCGAACGCCTCGGCGTGGATCCGGTCATCCGCGATATTGAGGCCGCGCAGACCGTCGTAGAGTGCCTGCGTGAACGCCGGCGGCCCGCAGAGATAGAAGTCGTAGTCGCCGAACGGCAGGACGCGCGCGAGCAGCCCGGTATCGATCCGGCCGGCGGCGTCGTAGTCGATGCCGGCCACGGCGTCTCCCGGATCGCTCAGCACGCGCACGATCCGGACCGCGCCGCCCGCCGCGGCGGCGAGGCCGGCCAACTCTTCGGCGAAGGGCCGGTCCTCCCGGGATCGGGCGGCCTGGATCAGGATGGTCGGCCGGATGGCCCGGGTGCGCAGGCCCTCGTAGACCACGTGGCGCAGCATCGCGAGGAGCGGCGTGATGCCGACGCCGCCGGCAAGCAGCACGGCCGGCCGCGCGACGTGCGCGTCGAGGGTGAAGCCGCCGGCGGGCGCCCGCGCCTCGACCACGTCGCCCACCCGGAGGGTGTCGTGCAGGTGGCCCGACACGGCGCCATCGCGCTTCACGCTGATCCGGTACGCCGCGTCCGAGGGCGCGACAGAGAGCGTGTAGGTCCGGACGAGGGGCTTGTCGGACCCCGGCAGGGTGATGCGGATCGGCAGGTGCTGCCCGGCCCGATGCGGGACGAGCCCGAACCCGTCCGCCGGCAGAAGGTGAAAGGAGCGGATCGCGCGGCTCTCGTCCACGATCCTGCTCACCCGGAACGGGCGCCAGCGCGTCGCGAGGTCGGCGGCCCGGAGCCGGTCGGCCGCCTCTCGCCAATCGCCGGTCATCAGGGCGTTGGGCGACCAGCCGTCCGGCCGGAAGGTCCAGCGCAGCGGCAGCGCGGCCCGCCGCCGCACGACGCGGCGCGGCCTGAAGGTCCAGAGCCGCTCGGCGCCCTGGAAGGCGCCAATCTCGGGGGAGGACAGGACGACCTCGGCGTCGCCGGTCATCTGCAGGAGATCGCCGGTCTCGAAATCGGCGAAGACGAGGCCGGCCTTGCCGTTGAGGAGGATGTTGCCGAGCGTCGCGAAGAAGAGGTTGCCGGCGAAGTCGGGGATGGTGAGCGTGCCGTCCGCGGCGACCCGCACGAAGCCGGCCTTGCCGCCGCGGTGCGAGACGTCGACCTGGCGGCGCCCGTCGCCCTCGGCGAAGGAGGCGACGAAGAAGGTGTCGGCGGCCTCGATCACGGCGCGGGCCGTCGCGTCGGGCACGGCGCTCTCTTCGACGGAGCCCGCGAAGGGCTGGTCCGGATCCCGGACCAGGGCGACGTCGCGCAGCTGGATGTACTGGGGGCAGTTGCCGAAGCTCTGGTCGACCGCGACCCGCAGGACGCCGCCCGACGCGGCGCGGACGAGGCCGTTGACGCGGTTGCGCCGACGGGTGTGCAGTTCGATCCCGAGGAGCCCGATGGCGTTTCCGGCGCGCAGGCCCGCGCTCGCCGGGTCGCTCGGATCGGGCCGCACCGCGAGGTCGAGGGCCGTCGGCGTCGGCGACGCGATGAAGCCGGGATGTCCGGCCACCAGCGTCGCCCAGGCATCGCCCTGCGGGTCGATGCTGCCCGCCACGATGAAGGGGATCTGGCCGAAGAAGGCGCGGTGCTGCTCGGGCATGAAGTCCCGCACCACCCGCCGGCCCACCGCCTCCATCCGGTCGGCGACGCCGACCTGCTGCTGGATGGCCTTCTCGCCCGGGTGCCAGGGCGACGCCTGGGAATCCGGGAGCCTCGCCATCGTCGGACCGTCGCTCATGCTGCTCTCCCATCCGGTTCGATCGGGCACGCCTCCCGGCGCGTCCGGACAAGCGGGGTCAGGCGGCGGCCGTGAGGCCGGCCGGCGTCCGGGCGAAGGGAAGGAAGCCCGGCAGGTCCTCGATCCGTCGGAGGAAGGCGGCGACGCCGGGGTAGCCCGACAGGTCGACATTGCCCTCTGGCGCGCGCGCCAGGTAGCTGTAGAGCGCGACGTCCGCGATGGTGGGGCGTGCGCCGACCAGCCAATCCCGCCCGACGAGATAGGCCTCGAGGCGGCTGAGCAGGGTGTGCGCCCGGCCGATCACCTCCTCGGGCCGGAAGCTGGCACCGAACACCGTGATGAGGCGCGCGGCGGCCGGGCCGTAGGCGAGCTCCCCGGCGGCGACGGACAGCCACCGCTGCACGGCGGCTTCGCCAGCGGCATCCTGCGGCAGCCAGTCGGTCCGCCCGAGCTTGCGGGCGACGTAGACCAGGATGGCGTTCGCATCCGGGACGACCGTGCCGTCGTCGTCGAGCACCGGCACCTGTCCGAACGCGTTCAGGGCGAGGAACTCCGGCCTCTTGTGCGCGCCCGCCTTCAGATCGACCTCCACGGCCTCGTGGGGGACGCCAAGGAGCGAGAGGAACAGGCGGGCCCGGTGCGCGTGGCCCGAAAGGGGATGATGGTAGAGCTTCATGATCGCGTTCCCTCGATAGCGTGGTCGGGACCAGCCCCGAGCTGCAGGAGTAAGGTGACGCCCCCTCGCGATTGGGAGAATGCCTGCTCTGAACAGTTCATTATTGACTGGAACGGAATAATTCGCCGGTGGCGGCCGGTCCGGGGGGGTCGGTTCGTCCGGTCGCCAAGATCGCGTCCGGAGGGACCCCGTTCTTGCAGAGCTGCCCTGCGCTCCAGGATCTGGTATGCCAGAGCTTGGCGACTTACGGTCGCGCTTACTCCCAAGCACTCCCTCAGCCCGCCCGGCTCGCCGCGGCGGGTTTTTTCTATGCTGCCGGCAGTGAAGCACCCGCGCCCGGCGCGATCCAGGGCGGCCCCTGTCGCACGACGCGACGGAGATGCGCCTCGATGCGCGGCGGAACGGCCCGGGGGTCCTGGCAACCGGGCGCGGGGACACGGCCGTGGCGGGCCTTCCTGCGCGCGGCGGCCGGGGCGCTGCCGGGCGTTCACGAACCCGTGGATTAAGGTCGATGCTCCAACGTCTACCCCTTCGATGTGCCGAGCGTCGGACGATTCTCGGCATCGCCAGCTCCGTGCGCGGATGCTGTCCCCAGTCAGAGGCGCAACGCTTACCGCCGTGCGTTTAGGAGTCGATCTGTGCGTTCATTCGTGATCGGTGCTGTTTTCGCCGCTCTCCTGCCCCTGTCGGCTCAGGCCCAGGAAGCCGGGGATGCGGCCGCAGGCGAGAAGGCCTTCGCCCCCTGCAAGGCCTGCCACAACTTCCAGAAGAACGGCGTCGGCCCGGACCTGAAGGGTGTCGTCGGCCGCAAGGCCGGCACCTATGAGGGCTACAGCTACTCCGCCGCGCTCAAGAATTCCGGGATCACCTGGGACGAGGCCAATCTCCACGAATGGCTGAAGAACCCGAAGGCGAAGGTACCGGGCAACAAGATGATCTTCCAGGGCTACACCGACGACAAGAAGATCAACGATGTCATCGCCTACCTGAAGACGCAGTCGTAACGCTAACCCCCGCCCGATCGACCGCCGGCCTCCATCCTCCGACGAGGCCGGCCCACGCGATCTTCGGCCCGCCCGGCCCGACCGCGGCGGGCCGTTTCGTGCGCGCCCGCAACCCGGCCCCCGCGAGGGTGCCGCACCGCCCTGAGCGGCATCGCGGGCCGGGTGGCGCCGTCGCGAACGGACGCCATCGGCGCGTTTGAGCGATCGGGCGGCGTGCCCCCGCCCCGTTCATGTGCGTGCGCCGGTCCGGCACCTCCTCCTGGGCAAGCTTGCGGCCCAACTCCAGCCGAAGCGCATCCGCGCGGGCCTTCAGATCCCGGTTTTGCAAACCGGCGATCGCCTGCTGGGCGGCCAGGCGATGCTCGCCGGGTGCTCCAGACGATTGACCGGGATGATCCCTGCCCCGTTGGCGGATGTACGGGTGTCCGGCCGCGACCGCGCACCGGACGCCCGGCCGTGTCGCGGATGGCGTCGCCGCCGAGGACCCGCCGCGTGAGGCCGTCGGCCGAGAGCGCCCGGTACGCGGCGACGAACGGGATAGCCTCGTCGATGCTGCGACGGATCAGGGCGTGCGCATGCTCCTGGTCGTGCGAGCGGAAGCCGTCGATGTAAGCCGACAGGGGAACACCCGCGGCAGCTTGATCCGCATCGACGTTGAACAGCAACGCGACGAAGGTCCGGCGCGCAGCCGATCCGATACGCTGTCCCAGTCCCGAGGCCCCGCTAGCGCCACCCCATCCAGCGCCCATTGCTACGCCGTCGCGGCGGTCTGACCGGGATGAGCTTGCGCTTCGGCACCCCGACACTCGCGGTTGTTGCAGGGGCTGAGGTTCGTCCGGAACCTCATCCACGCTTGCGTTGCGGCCTCCAGTGGCGGACCGCAATCCTCAACCGCAGCGCGCAGCCCTCCGCGGCTGGCGGGTGGTGGCGATGCGGCCAGGAGGCGCGTGGCGCCGCCGATCTCACTGCCGGCCGGAGGGACGTCCTCCGGGGCGGTCCTCCGTTGAAGGAACCCGCGGATCCACCGGGAGTGCGGGCCCATCGGGCTGCGCAGCACGCCGCAAGGCCGATCACTGCGCGACATCGGCTCGGCGAGCTGAAAGATCAGTTTCGGCGCAGAGAACCGAAATTGTCCACCACGAACAGGGTCGGCCGGTAATCCGCTCGCCTATGTAGCGGGGCCGGATTCGGCCAGGATGTTGCTTTCGCGACGACGGATTCCGGACAATCCGTACTCATCGTCGAAGCTTTATCAGGGTCGCAGCTTGACGGCCCGTCGCAAGTTGAAGAGACCGCTGCACAGAGTGCCCCGGGGAAGGGCACACCGCACGAGCGGAAGCTTGGAGAGGAAACGATGGTCTTCGCAGGTCGCGCGGTCGCCGCCGCGCTGTTGCTCTCGGTCGCGATGCTCCCGGCGCAGGCCGCGGATCCGATCAAGATCGGGCTGAGCGGTCCTTTTACCGGGGGCTCCTCGTCGATGGGCGTCTCGATGCGGGACGGCGCCAAGCTCGCCGCCGCCGAGATCAACAAGGCCGGCGGCGTGCTCGGCCGCCCGATCCAGCTCGTGGAGCGCGACGACGAGGCCAAGAACGAGGTCGGCGCGCAGGTCGCGCAGGAACTCATCAACAAGGAGAAGGTCGTCGCGAGCGTCGGCTTCATCAACACCGGCGTGGCGCTCGCCGCCCAGCGCTTCTACCAGGAAGCCGAGATCCCGGTGTTCAACAACGTCGCCACCGGGACGATCATCACCAACCAATTCAAGGAGCCGGATTACGACGCCAACTACGTCTTCCGGAATTCCGCCTACGACGTGCTCCAGGCCGGCCTGATGGTCGATGAGGCCCTCGCCCAGGGCCACAAGAAGATCGCGGTCCTGGCGGACTCGACCAATTACGGGCAGCTCGGGCGCGAGGATATCGAGAAGTATCTCGCCACGAAGAACGTGAAGCCCGTCGCGGTCGAGAAGTTCAACATCAAGGACGTCGACATGACGGCCCAGCTGCTCAAGGCGCAGCAGGCCGGCGCCGAGGTGATCCTCGCCTACGGGATCGGGCCGGAACTGGCCCAGATCACCAACGGCATGGCCAAGCTCGGCTGGAAGGTGCCGATGATCACCAGCTGGCCCTCCTCGATGCAGAGCTTCATCGATATCGCCGGCGCGAACGGCAACGGCGTGATCATGCCGCAGACCTTCATCGAGGATCAGACCCTGCCGAAGCGCAAGGCGTTCCTGGAGAACTACTACAAGACCTACGGCGTCACGAAGATCCCGACCCCCGTGGCCGGTGCCCAGGGCTACGACTCGATCTACCTCCTCGCCGCGGCGATCAAGCAGGCCGGCGGCACCGACGGCGTGAAGATCCGCACCGCCCTCGAGAACCTGAACGAGAAGGTCGAGGGCGTGGTCACGACCTACGACAAGCCCTTCACCGCCAAGGACCACAACGCGATCTCGCGCAACATGGTCGTCTTCGGGAAGGTGCAGGACGGCAAGATCGTCTACGCCAAGGACGAGGACGCCAAGAACGCGGGCGTCGTCCGCGTCAAGGAGAAGTCCTCGAACTGAGGTCCCGCACGGCCGCGCGAGCCTCCCTCAGCGCGGCCGCCAGCAGACTGCCCGACGATCCCGCGGCCCCGGCCGCGGGATCGGCCGTCCCTCCGGTGACAGTAGACCCATGGCCATCCTGCTTCAGCTCATCGCCTCAGGCGTCGCGGTCGGCATGATCTACGCCGCCATCGCCTTCGGCTATCAGCTCACCTTCGCCACCTCGAAGACACTGAATTTCGGCCAGGGCGAGGCGCTGGCCCTCGGGGCCCTGTTCGGCCTGACCCTGGTGCCGTTCATCGGCTACTGGCTGATGATCCCGCTGGTCCTCGTCTTCGGCTTCGCCCTCGGGGCCGTGGTCGAACGCCTCGGCGTGCGCCCGGCCGTGAAGATCAAGTCCGAGTACGGGTGGATCATGGCGACCATCGCGCTCGGCATCATCTTCAAGAACGTCGCCGAGAACATCTGGGGCCGCGACGACCTGAAATTCCCCTCGCCGCTGCCCGAGACCGCCCTCCAGGTCGGCGGTGTGCGCATCCTGCCGATGGAGCTGCTGATCGTCGCGGGCGCGCTGCTGATGATGCTCGCCGTCGAGATCTTCAATCGCAAGTCGATCTGGGGGAAGGCCGTCGTCGCCACCTCCAACGACATCGACGCCGCCGGCCTGATGGGCATCAACACCCAGAAGGTGATCACCCTGTCGTACTCGATCAGCGCCATGACGGCGGCCTTCGCGGGCGTGCTGGTGGCGCCCGTCACCCTGACCGGCGCCACGATGGGCTCCGTGCTGGCGCTGAAGGCCTTCGCGGTGGCGATCATCGGCGGCCTGGAATCCGGCCTCGGCGTCATCGTCGGCGGCCTGATCCTCGGCGTCGCGGAGACGCTGACCGGCTTCTACATCTCGACCGGCTACAAGGATGTGCCGGGCCTGATCCTGCTCCTCGTCGTCCTCTCCATCCGCCCCGTCGGCCTGTTCGGCAAGGCGGTCATCAAGAAGGTCTGAGCTTGACCTCCCGCGCATCCTTCACGGCAGCCTGAGCCATGGCGCAGACCCTCGCCCCCGCCGAAGCGCCCGCCCCGGCCGCCGCTCCGAGCCTGTCACGCCACGTGGGCCTCCTCGGCGCCGTGCTGCTGGTCGTCGGCTTGGCCGTCTTCCCGCACGTGGTCACGAGCTCGTACTACGTCCACCTGATGGTGGTGATCGCGATCTACGCGATCCTGATCCTCGGGCTCGACATCGTGGTCGGCTATACCGGGCAGGTGAGCCTCGGCCATGCCGGCCTGTTCGGCGTCGGCGCCTACGCGGCGGCGGTGCTGTTCCTGCACTTCAAGCTCGGCCTGTGGTGGGGCATCCTGGCGGGGATCGGCGTGACCTCGGCCTTCGGCGTGCTGCTCGCCGTGCCGGCCCTGCGGGTCACCGGCCCCTATCTCGCCATGGTGACGCTGGCCTTCGGCACCATCGTTCAGATCTTCATCAACGAGCTGACGCCGCTGACCAACGGCCCCCTCGGCATCACCCTGCCGCCGGCCCGCGTCCTGGATTTCTCGCTCATCGGCATGCAGGCGCCCTGGGGCGCGGCCGGGCGCAAGCTGGAATTCTACTACCTCGTCTGCCTCGCGCTGCTGGCGACGATCCTGGTCGTCAACCGCGTGGTGCGCTCGCCCTACGGCCGGGCCTTCGAGGCGCTGCGCGACTCGCCGATCGCCTGCGACTGCATGGGCGTCAGCGTCTACCGCTACAAGGTCTACGCCTTCGTGATCTCGGCGGCGCTGGCGGGCCTCGCGGGCGCGCTGTTCGCGTGGTCGGAGCGCTACGTGGCGCCGAACTCCTACGGGTTCGAACTCACGGTGCTGTTCCTGCTCGCCGTCACGATGGGCGGGCGCAAGTCGCGGGCGGGGCCGATCATCGGCTCTGCGATCATCGTGATGATGCCGAACGTGCTGGCCGACATCGCGCTGGTGCGGATCATGGCGGGGATCATCGCCCTCGCCGCCCTGGTCGTGGGCAGCCTAGCGTTCCTGCGCCGCCAGGAGAACCGGTTCGCCCTGCTGGTGCCGGTCGGGCTCTGCCTCGCCTTCTTCCCCGCGACCCTGCTGCTCGAATCCGTCACCGACTTCCGCCTGACGGTGTTCGGCCTGATGATCCTGTTCGTGGTGTACTACCTGCCGGACGGGATCGTGGGCTTCGTCCGCGAGAAGATCCCGGCCCTGCGCCCCGCCCACACCGCCGAGGGCAAGAGCCTCCACGCCGAGGGCGCGGCGCTCAGCGCTCAGAGCGGCGGCGCGGGCGCGGACCCGCTGCTCACGGTCGATCAGGCCCTGATGCAGTTCGGCGGCCTCAAGGCCCTGGCCGGCGTCGACCTCACGGTGCGGCCGGGCACGATCCACGGGCTGATCGGACCGAACGGCTCCGGCAAGAGCACGATGATGAACGTGCTCACCGGCATCTACCGGCCGACCAGCGGCAGCGTGACCCTGGCCCGCGGCCAGGGCTCGAAGCGCCTCGACGGGCGCACGCCCTCCGAGATCGCCGCCGCCGGCGTCGCCCGCACCTTCCAGAACGTGCAGCTGTTCCGCGAGATGACGGCGCTCGAGAACGTGCTGGTCGGGCTGCACCACAGCTTCCGCGGCACCCTGTTCGACGCGATCCTGGGCACGCCGCGCCGGCGCCGGGAGGAGCGCGAGCAGCGCGCCCGCGCCATGGCGATCCTCGACTTCGTGGGCCTCGGCGCCCTCGCGCAGGTGGAGGCCCGCAACCTGCCCTACGGCAAGCAGCGGCTCCTCGAGATCGGGCGCGCGCTCGCCCTCGACCCGGTTCTGCTCCTCCTCGACGAGCCCGCCGCGGGCCTCACCGCGCCCGACATCGCCGAGTTGACGACGATCATCCGCAAGATCCGGGATGCCGGAATCACGGTGATCCTGATCGAGCACCACATGGACGTGGTGATGGGCCTGTGCGACCGCGTCAGCGTCCTCGATTTCGGCCACAAGATCGCGGAGGGCAGCGCCCGCGAGGTGCAGGCCGACCCGAAGGTGGTCGAGGCCTATCTCGGCAGCCCGGTCGCCGACGAGGAGACGGCCCATGCTTGAGGTCACGGGTCTGTCGGCCGGCTACGGCCAGGTCGAGGTGCTGCATGGTCTCGATTTCACGGTCCCGAAGGGACAGGTGGTGGCGCTGATCGGCTCGAACGGCGCCGGCAAGACCACCACGATGCGCGCCCTGTCCGGCATGATCCGCCCGCGCGCCGGCTCGATCCGCCTGAACGGGCGCGAGATCGGCGGCCTCGACAGCCACGACGTCGCCCGGTTCGGCCTCGCGCATTCCCCGGAGGGCCGGCGCGTGTTTCCGACGCTCTCGGTCGAGGACAACCTGACCCTCGGTGCCTTCCCCCGGCTGACGGGATCCCGGCCGAAGGGCGATGTCGCGGCCGACCGCGCGCGGGCCTTCGAGCTGTTCCCGCGGTTGAAGGAGCGGCGCACGCAGCTCGCCGGCACGCTCTCGGGCGGCGAGCAGCAGATGCTGGCCATGGGCCGGGCCCTGATGCTGCGGCCCGAGATCCTCCTCCTCGACGAGCCCTCGATGGGGCTCGCCCCCAAGCTGGTGGAGGAGGTCTTCCGGATCATCCGGCTGCTCAAGGCCGAGCAGGTGACGATGCTGCTCGTCGAGCAGTTCGCCATGGCGGCGCTCGGCGTCGCCGACCACGCCTACGTGCTGGAGAACGGCCGGATCCGCTTTCAGGGCCCGGCCCAGCAGATGCGCAACGATCCGGCCGTGCGGGCCGCGTATCTCGGCGGCAGCCACTAGGGCGCCGACGGCCCGGTTGTCCGGCCGAACCCTGGATGCCGGGCGCACCGTGTCCAGCGCGGTCGCACCCGGTGCGCCTTGAGGCGCGTTCTGGAGCACGGCTCGGACGCGCCGGCCGCAGCGCCCTGCCGGTACAGCAGGATCGTCGCGCGCGTGCAGCGCGCGCCGGCCAGCGGCCCCGCCGCCCGATCGGATGCCGGGCGGACGGGGCTCTGAGCGCCGTTCCTCAAGCCCGGAACGCGGCGCGGCCGAGGCGCAGGTGCCTGAGAGCCACCTCTGGCCTCGGCGGCGATCCCGAAGCGGGAGCGCTCAGGCGCCCGTCAGGCGCCCTTGAGGTTTGCCGCGCTCTCCTTGCCGCTCCGCCGATCGTTCTCGACGTCGTAGGAGATCTTCTGCCCCTCGATGAGGTTGCGCATACCCGCGCGCTCGACCGCCGAGATGTGGACGAAGACGTCCTTGCCGCCGTCATCCGGCTGGATGAAGCCGTAACCCTTGGTCTCGTTGAACCACTTCACAGTCCCTGTCGCCATCGCGAAGCCCTGATCATCACCGGCGCAGACGTGGCGCGCCGCAGGCTCGAACCGGCCATCAGGGCCAAGTGTTCCATCGCCCGTGTTTCATCGCGCTGCGAGGCATCGAACGGAGAGGCAACTTAAGTTTGCTGACAGCCGGTCCCGGGAGCGGTACAACCGGGCCGTCCAGCTCAAGCTCCCGTGATGGTTCCCGTCTCCCATACCAGCGTCCGGCCAGATACCTCCGATCCGGCCCGGCTGGATGAGCTGGACGCGCTCGACATCCTGGACACGGTGCCGGAGGAGAGCTTCGATGACGCGGCCCAGATCGCCCGGCTGGTCTGCCAGACGCCTGTCGCGCTGATCAGCCTCGTGGCTGCCGACCGGCAGTGGTTCAAGGCGCGGGTGGGATTCCAGGCCAGCGAGACCGACCTGAGTCGATCCGTCTGCGTCTACGCGCTCCACGAGCCGGACCTGCTGATCATCCCGGATCTCGCCGCCGATCCGCGGACCCGCAGCAATCCCCTGGTGACGGGCGAGCCGCACATCCGCTTCTACGCCGGAGCGCCCCTCCGGACCGAGCGCGGGCGCGCGCTCGGCAGCCTCTGCGTCATCGACCATCAGCCCCGACCGGACGGTCTGAGCGACGAGCAGCAGGATGCCCTGCGGCGCCTGTCCCGGCAGATCATGATCCTGCTGCGTGAGCGCCGGCAGATGGCGAAAATGCAGGTCGCCGAGGTGCTGGCGAAGGCCGCCGCGACGCGTCGCATGGCCCTGATCGAGCTGGGCGACCATCTGCGCGACCTCTCCACGATCCCCGAGATGACCGCCAAGGCAGCCGAGATCGTCGGGCGAACGTTGAATGCCAGTCGCGCGGGGTACGGCGAAGTCGACGGCGCCTGTCAGATCATCACGATCCCGCGGGACTGGACTGCGCCTGACGGGACCAGCGTCGTCGGGCGCCACCACTTCTCGACTTACGGCACGTTCGGGCCCGCCCTGGAGCGTGGCGAGACCCTGGCCATCCCCGACGTGACCGCCGATTCGCGCACCGCCGGGCATGCGGAACGGTTCGTCGCCCTGAACATCCGCGCCCAGGTCAACGTGCCGGTACGCGAAGCCGGCCGGACGGTCGGCGTCCTGTTCGTGCACAGCCCGCAGGTACGCACCTGGGCACCGGAGGAGATCGCCTTCGCCCGCAACGTCGCGGATCGGGTGCAGGTCGGCATCGGCCGCCTGCGCGCGGAGGAGCAGCAGGTACTGCTCAACCGCGAGTTGTCGCACCGCATGAAGAACAATCTGGCGATGGTGCAGGCCATCGCCGCTCAGACCATCCGCACCGCGCCGGACCTGACCTCCGCCGGGACGGCTCTGTCGGCGCGGCTGATCGCGATGGGCCGGGCACACGACATCCTGCTCAGCGGCACCAGCGAGCACACCAACCTCGAGGCGGTGGTCCGGGCCGCCCTGGCGATCCACGACGACGCCCAGCTCGGTCGTCTGCGCCTGAGGGGGCCGCTGGTCCGCGTCGGGTCCAAAGCCGCCCTCTCGCTAGCGCTGGTCCTCCACGAGCTGGCGACGAACGCGAGCAAGTACGGAGCGCTCTCCACATCGGAGGGCCACGTGTCCGTCGACTGGGTGATCGAGGCCAAGGGCGCAGAACCGTCAGTCCAAATCCGCTGGATCGAGCAGGGCGGCCCGCGCGTCGTGCCGCCGAAGCAGCGCGGGTTCGGCAGCCGCCTGATCGAACGGGGGCTGTCCGGGATCATCAGTGCGTCCGTGCGGCTGGCCTACCCCCCCGAGGGTGCGATCTGTGAGCTGACGGCCAATCTCGCGGATTTCCAGTCCGATGAGTGACGGATCCCCCGACTGACCGGACCGGTCGGTCGGGGTCACGCGCGCGGGCGACGCGCTCGCTCCGGGTCACCGCGGGGTCTGTGGCCCCGGCCACGAGGAGGACGACGGCTCGAGGCCGCCCGGCTTCGCGGGATCGCCCCGACCCGGGGTCGCACCGATGCTGCGCGGCGCGCGCGGACGGTGGATTCACCACCGAAGGAAGCGATCGAAGGCCGGCAGGGCCGCAATGGTGAGCGCGACGGCGCCGACCGCTGCCGTGAGCATGATACCGCAAGACAGGGACACAATCGCAAAACTCCCAGCCAGTTCAGGATTCAACAGGCCGAGAACGAGATCTGTGCTGTGCGGCAGAATGACCATCGCACCGAGGCAGCGGGTTGCTCCTCGCCATTCACGGTCCTCGCGGTCCGCCGCCCTCTACGTGGCGTGCGCGGTGCGTCGCTCCTTCGCGGTCCCCTCTCGCCGGCCTGGGTGCCGCCGCCCGTTCCGGACGTCGCTCGGCGGGCCGGAGACCGGCCGCGGCGTATTGGGATCCCGACGGCCGGCGTCACGGCGTCCTGCGCTCCGCGCGTCCCATCGGGGGCGACGAGAACGGCCTTATCGGCTGGCGATCACGGGTGGAACAGATGCGCGGGGCTACCGTTGAAGCCTCAAGTTGCGTTTTAGCAAGTCGACACAACCCGGGGGGTTGCCGATGGCGCCATCGCTTCGATCTGTTCTGGCGGCCTCCGAGTATGTCGGCTTCTGGGAGACGGATCTCGCGACTCAGACGATCGAATTGACGGGCGCCCTCCCCGATCTGCTCGGCGTCGACGCGAAAAAGGCTGCGACGGGCGTGCCGATCTCCGCGTTCCTGGACGGCATCCATCCCGAGGATCGCGAGCGTGTGGCCGATCTCATCCAGGAGGCACACCGCACGGCAGGCCGCTTCGAGGCCGACTTCCAGACCAATGGCGGCGTCGGTGGCACCCGCAGCGTCGCCGCGCGCGGGCGGATCGAGGCGGACGCTCACGGCCGCGGCCAGCGCTGCAGGGGCGTGGTCCTGGACCTCACCGAGACCCAGTGGGACGACGCCACCGAGGCGGCCCGGCGGATGCGCGCGATCGACCGCGTGGTGGATGCGCTGATCGCGGTCCGGCCGCTGGTGACCGAAGTCGGCTCGCCGGTGCTGCGCCTGCTGATCGACGCGACGCTGCTGGAATTCGGCAGGCTATTGGCTGCGCAGGACGCGCAGCCCGATCGCGAACGCCACTGAGCAACGCCTTCAGGAAGCACGTTGACGCGTCGCCAGCGCGCGGACGAAATCCACGCAGGCGCGCCGATCCTTCGCGTCCGCGATGCGCGCGAACGCGGCCAGGAGTTCCAGCGTCTCTCGAACGTCGTGTCGTTCACCCACGGCCGCATCCGAGAAGACCGCCACGTCGGTTGCGAGCGCGTCGGCGATGCGTTGCAGGGTCTGACGGCTGCTGTCTCGATAGTTCATCACCGGCGCGCTCCCGACCCGGGCACCGGTCGTCGGCACGCGACCGCTGGAGGGGGCGAAACGAACTTCAGACCTGACCGAGTCATGTCGACGGACACCGCCCGGTATCCGGTGCTCGCAACCTGGGCGGGCACTTCGACTGGTTAATGCGCCATACGGGTGATCGGTTGCCCCGCGACTTGTATACCCGGCGTGCGGTCGTGCGACGTGCTTGCCAGGACCGCGCCGAATGATCTTCGTCACCGACGCGCGGAGCGCCCTGGCCTATGTCGGCCCGGAATGGGCGGACCTCACCGGGCAGCCCTTGAGCGAGGCTGTGGGATCGGGCTGGTTGGCGTGCCTCCACGCCGCCGATCGCGAGATCATCCGGACCTTCCTGCAGGGTGCGGTCCGCGAGCACGCGGAGTTCCACGGCCGCTACCGGGTGCGGACTCCGGATGGCGGGCATGTCTGGGTCGCGGCCGGTGCGGTGCCGTCATTCGGGCCGCCCGAACGGACGTTTCTGGGCTATCTCGGTTCGGTCACGCGGATCGGTCCGAGCGCACGGAGGCTTTGGCCGCCGATGGGACGATCGGACGATATGTACCACCGCCGCGGGACGGCGGAGCGCCGCCTCAGTCGGTCCTCGAACTCGCGGCCGATCACCTGCTCATGGCCCACGGCCTGATCGAGGCGGACGATGCGCATGGGATCCCGCCGCCACTGCGGCAGGCTCTGACCCGGATGGGTGCCACGATCGCCCGGGCGAAGGGGACGGGAGAAGGCTGGCTCCACTGACGCGGCGCAGCCCGAGGCGGCAAAGCCGGGTCCCGTAACCCGCCGCGCCGCTACCGGGCGGGCGCCGCCAGGGTGACGGTCCAGGGTTCGTCGAACCGGTGCTCCTCCAGGTTCACCCCCGCGCCGCCGCGATCGACGACGGCGAAGTCCTGGGCCTGCCCGAACGGCGTGAGCACGCCGTGCCACGTTCCCGGAGCGTAGCACACGCCCTGCCAGGGCTGCGTGACGAAGGCCTGCGGGCGGCCCGGCCGGCCGGCCTCGTCGGGGCAGATCACCACGAGGAACGGAGCCGCGCTGAGGGGCAGGAACGCTTGGCTGCCGAGGGGATGACGCTCCACGAGGCGGACCACGAGAGGCAGGACGTAGGGCTGGGCCTCGACGAGGCCGACGACGACCTGGGCATCGTCCCCGCTCACCCGCACCGTCGCGAGGTCATGGAAGCGCCGGGCCATGCCGGCATTCATCGGACGCGGCGCCGTGGCGGCCTTGTCGATCACCGTGCCGAAGGGTGCAAAGGCCTCTGCGGTGAGAGGCTGCGCCGTGACGCTGCGCCCGGTCATCGCGACGCCCGGGGACGCAGGGCCGCGTGCCGGTTGACGTCCTTGTAGAGCAGGTAGCGGAACGGGCCGGGGCCGCCCGCGTAGCAGGCCTGCGGGCAGAAGGCGCGCAGCCACATGTAGTCCCCGGCCTCGACCTCGACCCAGTCGCGGTTGAGGCGGTAGACGGCCTTGCCCTCCAGCACGAACAGGCCGTGCTCCATCACGTGCGTCTCCTCGAACG
Organism: Methylobacterium longum; assembly: GCF_022179385.1. GTDB lineage: Bacteria > Pseudomonadota > Alphaproteobacteria > Rhizobiales > Beijerinckiaceae > Methylobacterium > Methylobacterium longum. The sequence goes on from NZ_BPQS01000029.1 coordinate 48,829, forward strand.
GGATCGACGCGCCCGGACGCAGCGTGACGATGTTGACGTGCATGTCGTGGCGCACGTCGTCGGAGCCGACGAACCGGGTGGTGGCCCAGGCCCCGTCCGTACCCGGCATGGCGGCGGGCGCGATGTCGGATTCGTGGGCCAGGAAGGAATCGGGGGCGTCGAGGCCCGGCAGGCGCTCGTAGGCCTTGCGGACCCAGTGGAAGCGCGCCGGCGCGTCGCCATCGTTGCGCAGGCTCCAGGCCGCCCCGGGCGACAGGTAGGCGTAGCTCCCCGGGCGCAGGGCATGCGCCTGCCCGCCGAGGACGAGCCGCAGGCGGCCCGCGACCACGAAGAGCACCCCTTCGGCCTCGGGATCCGGCTCGGGCTGCTCGCTGCCGCCCCCGGGGGCGACCTCCATCAGGTACTGCGCGAAGGTCTCGGAGAAGCCGGAGAGGGGGCGGGACAGCATCCAGGCCCGGGTGTCCGCCCAGAACGGCAGGACGCTGGTGACGATGTCGGTCATCACGCCCTTCGGGATGACGGCGTAGCTCTCGGTGAACACCGCCCGGCCGGTCATCAGCGCCGTCTGGGGGGGCAGGCCGCCGCACGGCGGGTTGTAGGGCGGGTTGTCGGGCGAATGCGTCATCGCTCTCTCACGGGCTCCAGGGCTGCAGGTGCCGCACGTGGCTCCGGGGGGAAGCGGATGCCTGCACCCCCAAGATTCAACCGCCCGCAGGGACGGCGCGATCCGAAGCGGGATCGGGTGCGCCGACAATCCGCAGCCGCGGTCTAGACGTCAAATACCTTTTGTGTTCTCATTGATACCAAATACATATGGCTTCGGTGCATGGAGCTTCGGCACCTCCGATATTTCGTGGCGGTCGCCGAGCATCTCAGCTTCACCGCGGCCGCCAACAGCCTGGGCGTCTCGCAGCCGCCGCTGAGTCAGCAGATCCGCGACCTCGAACTGGAGATCGGCGTCAATCTGTTCGAGCGGTCGAGCCGGCGCGTCACCCTGACGGCTGCGGGGGAAGACTTCCTCCGGAACGCGCGGGCGATCCTCGTTCAAGCCGCCGACGCCGTCGATCGGGCACGGACCATCGGCACGGGCACGGCCGGCCTCCTGAACATCGGCATGACGAGCTCCGTCCTCGTCGGACCGCTCGGGCGCCTGATCCGCGCCTTCGAGCAGCGATGCCGGGGCGTGGATGTGCGCATCCACGAGATGGCGCCGGCCGATCAGATCGCGGCCCTGAAGGCGCACAGGACGGATCTCAGCTTCCTGCGCAGCCCGCCCGAGGATCCGGACCTCGTCGGACAGATTGCGTGGCGGGAGCGTCTGTGCGTGGCGCTGCCGGCAGGGCACGCCCTCGCGGCCGGCCGCAGCGTGCCGATCGACGTCTTCCGGAGCGAGCGTCTCATCTCGCTGCGCCTCGATAGCTCCCGCTTCGCCGACGAGATCTATCAGGGCTGCGTCCTCAGGGGTTTCACGCCGGACATCTCGCAGCAGGTCCGGGAGGCATCATCCCTGGTGAGCTTGGTCGCCGCCGGCTTCGGCCTCGCCATCATCCCGGAATTCGTCGGTCGCCTGAGGCATCCGGACGTCGTCATCCTCCCGATCGATCCGCCATTCCTGTCGGCGGACGTCTACGCCCTGCACCACAAGCGGAAGAATCCCGTGGTCGACAACTTCCTGGACGTGATCCGCGAGGAGGCGTCGCGATGGACGGAGCGGCTTCCGGGCCGGTGACGCGAAGCCGTCCGGACGGCCCGCGCCGCAGCGGGATTCAAACGCGCAACCTATCAATCGAGCCGAACAACATATTGGACCACGGAACGCCGAGGCGTTTATCACGCGTCGGGACGAGGGCTGACACCATGTTCGATCTCGACCAGGACTATCCCCGCGACATGGTGGGTTACGGCCGGCACCGGCCGGACCCGCGCTGGCCGGCGGGTAAGCGCGTCGCCGTCCAGTTCGTCGTCAACTACGAGGAGGGCGGAGAGAACTGCATCCTCCACGGCGACGCGGCGTCGGAAGCCTTCCTGTCCGAGATCGTGGGCGCCCTGCCCTGGCTGGGCCAGCGCCACGCGAACATGGAGTCGATCTACGAGTACGGGGCGCGCGCCGGCTTCTGGCGCCTCTGGCGCGCCTTCACGCGCCGGAACCTGCCGGTGACGGTCTTCGGCGTCGCCTCCGCGATGCAGCGCAACCCCGAGGCCGTGGCGGCCATGGTGGAGGCCGGCTGGGAGATCGCCAGCCACGGCCTGCGCTGGATCGACTACCGCGACTACAGTCCGCAGGCCGAGCGCGCAGACATCGACGCCGCCGTCGCCCTCCAGACCGAGCTGACCGGCCGCAGGCCGCTCGGCCTCTACCAGGGCCGCACGTCGACCAACACGCTCGCCCTGGGGGCGGCCGAGGGCGGCTTCCTCTACCTCGCCGATTCCTACGCCGACGAGTTGCCCTACTGGGTGACGGCCGGCGGTCGTCAGCAACTCGTGGTCCCCTACACCCTCGACGCCAACGACATGCGGTTCGCAACGGCGCAGGGCTTCAACAGCGGCGACCAGTTCTTCACCTACCTCAAGGACTCGTTCGACGTGCTGTACCGCGAGGGCGGGATGCAGCAGGGCGGCATGATGTCGGTGGGGCTCCACTGCCGCCTGGTCGGACGTCCGGGCCGCGCCGCCGCCCTGGAACGGTTTCTCGATTACGTTGGCGATCATCCCGGTGCCTGGGTGACCACCCGGCTCGACATCGCCCGGCACTGGATCGCGGCGCACCCGCCGCGCGGCGGCTATCGCCCGAGCCGCATGGGTCCGGCCCTGTTCCGCGAAGTCTTCGGTGCGGTCTGCGCCGACGTGTCCGGGTCGCCCGAGGCCGGCGCGGCGACGGCGGAGCGGGTATACGCGACCGGCCTCGGACCGGAGGACGATACGGTCCCGAACCTGTCCCGGCGCCTCGCCGAGGCCGCGTCAGCGCCGGCCGACGAGCGGGCGATCCGCGGCAGGCTGGAAGTCTTGATCGACCGATAGATCAACTCCGTCTTCCGGACCGGCCCGGACCGTCTCTGCAGTTCGAAACAGGTCATCGATCCAGGCGCGCAGAGTTTCCAGGCAGCGGAGCACAAGTCTTGCGTGGCGCGCCGGGACAGGCCGTCACGTCCACGAGAAGGCCCGGCAACAGGGCTGCATCGAACAGGGAGGAACGCGATGTACGCACACATCGAGGCCGCCGGAGCCAGTACGGCCGTATCCGACGAGCGCGAGACGGTTCTGATCAAGCCGAGCTACGACCCCAATCTCGTCAACGAGGATCTCGCCCCCCTCCGGAAGCAGACCTGGGGCACCTACAACATCTTCGCCTTCTGGATGTCGGACGTGCACAGCGTCGGCGGCTACGTGACCGCCGGCAGCCTGTTCTCGCTGGGCCTCGTGAGCTGGCAGGTGCTGATCGCCCTGCTGGTCGGCATCGTGATCGTGCAGGTCTTCTGCAACCTCGTCGCCAAGCCGAGCCAGCAGACCGGCACGCCCTATCCGGTGATCTGCCGGGCCTCCTTCGGGGTCAAGGGCGCCAACATCCCGGCGATCATCCGCGGACTGATCGCGGTCGCGTGGTACGGCATCCAGACCTACCTCGCCTCGGCGGCCCTCACCGTGGTGGCTTTGCGCTTCTTCCCCGAACTCGCCACCTACGCCGATCTCAGGCACTACGGCTTCGCCGGCCTGTCGGCCCTCGGCTGGGCCGCGTTCATGACGCTCTGGGTGCTGCAGGCGCTGGTCTTCTGGCGCGGCATGGAAGCGATCCGCGTGTTCATCGACTGGGCGGGGCCGGCGGTCTACGTCGTGATGATCGCGCTGGCCGGGTACCTCGTCGCCAAGGCCGGCATCGGCCAGATCGGGCTGACCCTCGGCACCGTGAAGTACACCGGCTGGGACGCCCTGCCGGTGATGATCAACGCCGTCGCCCTCGTGGTCTCCTACTTCTCCGGCCCGATGCTGAACTTCGGCGACTTCTCGCGCTACGGTTCGAGCTTCGAGGCGGTGAAGCGGGGCAACTTCTGGGGCCTGCCGGTGAACTTCCTCGGGTTCTCGCTCCTGACGGTCATCACCGCCTCGGCCACGGTGCCGGTCTTCGGCCACCTGATCACCGACCCGGTCGAGACGGTGAGCCGCATCGACAGCACCTTCGCGGTGGTGCTCGGCGCCCTGACCTTCATGACGGCGACCGTGGGGATCAACATCGTGGCGAACTTCGTGTCGCCCGCCTTCGACTTCTCGAACGTGTCGCCGAGGCGGATCTCCTGGCGGATGGGCGGGATGATCGCGGCCGTGGGCTCGATCTTCATCACCCCCTGGAACCTCTACAACAATCCGGCCGTGATCCACTACACGCTTGACATCCTCGGCGCCTTCATCGGTCCGCTGTTCGGAATCCTGATCGCCGACTTCTACCTCGTGAAGAAAGAGAAAGTCGTGGTCGACGATCTCTACACGATGAGCCCCCTCGGGACGTACTGGTACAAGAACGGCTACAACCTCGCCGCCGTGGGGGCCATCATCCCCTCCGCGCTGATCCCCGTGCTGTGCGTGATCCTCCCCGGCCTGGAGGGCGTGGCGAACTTCACGTGGTTCATCGGCTGCGCCCTGGGCTTCGGGATCTACGCCCTCATCATGCGGCGGCGGCCCGCCCTCGCGGCGCGCCCCGCCTAAGCCGGGGCTGCGCACCCATCGCGGCGGCGCGGCACGATCCGCGCCGCATCCGCCGATTTCCCCCACCGCCACGCGAGGGCGCCCCATGCGGATCCTTCTGCTCAATCCGAATACCAGCGCTTCGGTGACGGCCCTCGTGGCCGAGCGGGTGGCGGAGATCGCCGGCGCGGCCGCGACCTTCGTCCCGGTCACGGCGCGCTTCGGCGCCGCCTACATCGCGAGCCGGTCGGCCCTGGCGATCGCCGGCCACGCCGCCCTCGACGCCTTCGCGGAGCACGGACGCGGCTGCGACGCGGTGTTCCTCGCCTGCTTCGGCGATCCCGGCCTGCTCGCCCTGCGGGAGATCGCACCGGTCCCGGTGGTCGGGATGCTCGAAGCGTCGTGCCTCGAAGCCCAGGGAGTGGCGTCGCGCTACGCCATCGTGACGGGCGGCGCCCTGTGGAAGCCGATGCTGGCGGAGGCGGTCGCCGGCCTGGGCCTCGGCGACGGCCTCGTGGGCATCCGGACAATCGCGCGCACCGGCGGCGAGATCGCCAGGGACCCGCGAGCGGCGATGCCGGAACTGGCCGCCGCCTGCCGCGCCTGCGTCGAACACGACCGCGCCGAGGCGGTCATCCTCGGTGGCGCCGCCCTCGTAGGCTTGGCCTCACTCTTGCAGCCGCACGTGCCGGTGCCGGTCCTCTGCTCGGTCGAGACGGGCGTGCGGGCCGTCATCGCCGCGGCCCGCGCGCCGTATCGACGGCCGCCGGCCGTCACCTTCGACACGACCGGTCTCGGAGAGGACCTCGGGTTCCTGCTCAAGCCCCAAGACACCGGAGGCCAAGACATTGAATAAATCGCGCCGCCGTCGCCTTTTAGACTGGCGCGACCGCTCATTGTCGAACACAGTCCAATGCAGTCCAGCCACGCTTTCAGTGTAGGGCAAGCCATGACGATCGAGGCGCAGCGAGCCGCCGATAGCACGGCCATCGCGGCGTCCAGTGCCCTCGACGACACCTACCGGCGCATCACGTGGCGGCTGCTGCCTTTCCTGATGTTCCTCTGGGTCCTGTCGTGGATCGACCGGGTGAACATCGGCTTCGCCAAGCTCCAGATGCTCGCCGAGCTGCGATTCAGCGAGACCGTCTACGGCATCGGCGCGGGCATCTTCTTCATCGGCTACTTCCTCTGCGAGGTGCCGAGCAACCTGCTCCTCGAGCATGTCGGGGCGCGCAAGACCATCGCGCGCATCACGCTGCTGTGGGGCCTGTGCTGCGTGGCCATGATGTTCGTCACGACGGCGACGTTCTTCTACGTGCTGCGCTTCCTCCTCGGCGTCTTCGAGGCGGGGTTCTATCCCGGGGTCATCCTGTTCCTCACCTACTGGTACCCGAGCGAGCGGCGCGCCAAGGTGTTCGGGCTGTTCATGTCGGCCTCGGCGCTGGCCGGCGTCATCGGCGGCCCGCTCGCCGGCGCGATCATGGCGGGGATGCACGGCGTCAACGGCTGGTCCGGCTGGCAGTGGGTGTTCCTGCTCGAGGGCATCCCCTCGATCCTCGCGGGGGTCGTGACGCTCTTCTACCTCACCGACCGCCCGGCGAAGGCCGGCTGGCTGACGCCGGAGCAGAAAGCGCTGGTGGAGGCCGACCTCGCCCGCGATGCCGCCGCCCTCGGCCACCGCGAGCACCGCATCCTCGCCTCCTTGAAGGATGTGCGCGTCTGGCACTGCATCGCGATCTTCTTCTGCATCGTCACGGCGAACTCGGCCCTGACCTTCTTCGGGCCGAGCGTGGTGCGCGACGCCGGCTTCACCGACCCGCTCACGGTCGGGTGGATCATGTCGGCGGCCTACCTGTGCGGCGGGGCCGGGATGATCCTCAACGGGCGCCATTCCGATCGCACCGGAGAGGCGCGGCTGCATTGCGGCGTACCCGCCTTCATCGGGGCGCTGGCCATCGCGCTGACCGGCGTCTTCGTCACGGGCGCGCCCATCCTCGCGCTGATCATGCTCGGGCTGGCCGTCGTCGGCACGATGAGCGCGATCCCGGTCTTCTGGCAGATCCCGGGCCGGTTCCTGGCCGGCTCGGCGGCCGCGGCCGGGATCGCGCTGATCAACTCGGTGGCCAACCTCGCGGGCTTCGGAGCCCCGGCGGTGATGGGCTACCTGCGCGAGCATACCGGCTCGGTCTCGACCGGGCTGTGGCTGGTGGCGGCGGTCGAGGCCGCGGCGCTCGTGCTGATCCTCGCCTTCGTCCCGCCCGCCACGCGGGAGATGGAGCGGCGCGCCCGAGCCCGCGCGGCCCACGAACCGGCCTGATTGAACCCCGAGGAGGACCCCGTTTTGGACCACTTACCGGATCGTTACGTCCTGACGCGGCGCGGCCTGGTCGCGACCGGGCTCGGCGCCGCGGCCGCGGCCTCGACGGGCGCCGCCCTGGCGCAGGGTACGCCCGCGCCGGCCGGGGCTCCGGCCAAGCCCGGCACGCTGAACACCGCCCCCGTCTCGCAGGCCGGCCTCTCGCCGCGGCTGACCATGCACGCAATCGACAACTTCCACGGCACGCCCGGCGCCGGCATGGTCTGCGACCTCGCGATGCACGACGGCGAGGGCTACAGGCTGCTCAAGACGGTCACCACGGCGCCGAGCGGACGAACCGCCGAGCCGCTCCTCGTCGATGACGCCTTCAAGGCCGGGCGCTACGAGTTGGTGATGCACTTCGAGGCGTATTTCGCGACCTTCGGCGTGAAGCTGCCCAGCCCGAACTTCCTCAGCCTCGTGCCAATCCGGTTCCAGATCCGCGACGCGGGCCAGCGCCACCACCTGCCGGTGCTGTTCACGCCCTGGGGCTATTCGTACTACCGCGGCAGCTAGGCCGCCGGGTCCCCACAATTCACTCAGGAGGTCCGCCATGGCCGGCATCACCACGCACGTCCTCGACACCGACCGCGGCCGTCCGGCCGCCGGGGTGCGCATCGACTTCTCCGTCCTGGATAACGGCCAGTGGCGCCTCGTGAAGAGCGTCGTCACCAATGCCGACGGCCGGACCGACGCGCCGATCCTCCCGGCCGACAAGGCCGAGACCGGTCAGTACCAGCTGGAGTTTCACGTCGAGCCCTATTTCAAGGCGCGCTCCGGCACGTCGGAAGCCGACATCTTCATCGACAACCCGGTGGTGCGCTTCGCGGTCTTCGATGCCAAGCAGCACTACCACGTGCCGATGCTGTGCGCGCCGTCGAGCTTCACCACCTATCGCGGAAGCTGATGACGATGATCGACCTGCACCGCGTCAACGGCCTGACCTGCGACGCCTTCGTCGCGCAGTTCGGCGGCGTGTTCGAGCACGCGGCCTGGGTCGCGCGGGCGGCCCACGGCAAAGGTCCCTTCGCCAACGTGCCGGACCTCCACGCGGCGATGATGGCGGCCGTGCGCGAGGCGTCGGCGGACAGGCGCCTCGCCTTCCTCAACGGCCATCCGGAACTCGCCGGCCCGGAAGCCCGGGCGCGGGCGATGACGGCCGAATCCGCGCAGGAGCAGGGCAGCGCCGGGCTCGACCGGCTGACCGAGGCGGACGGGCAAGCCTTCGACCGGCTGAACGCCGCCTATCGGCAGCGGTTCGGGTTCCCTTTCATCGTCGCCGTGCGCGGCCGCGACCTGCGCGAGATCCTGGTCCTGTTCGAGCGACGCCTCGATCGCGGGCCGGCCGAGGAGGAGGCGACCGCGCTGGAAGAGATCAGCGCGATCACGCGGATGCGCCTCGACCGGCTGGTGCGGGAGGCTTGAAGCGGCGGATCTCCCGGGCCCTCGGCTCGATCCTGCGGCGCCGGGGGGCCTGCGAGGTGGGCCGCCCGGGTCAGTCTGCGCCCATGAAGAACGTGGCGTATCCGTCCGCGCGGACCCGGTCGAGTTGCGACCGGTATCGCTCGTAGGCCGGCTCCGGCGGGGCGACGCGTCCGTATTGGTTCTCGGACGCCGTGCCCTCGGGCAGCAGGGCCAGCGGTGCCGCGGCCGGCGTGAGCTGGGTGCCGCGGCCTGCGTGCAGCGTCGTCAGGATTCCGTACATCTCGCCCTGGATGTTCGGTCGGCACAGCACGGCGAGCCGATGTTGCCCGTGCCAGTTGGTCACCAGGTAGATCATGCCCGACTGGTTCGGCACGGCGACGCTGCCCGACTGAGCGAAGGGCGCATCGACGCGCTCGGCCTCGCGGAACACCAGCCGCGCCTCGCTCGCGTCCCAGGCGATCTCCGTGCGGTAGGCGAAGATCGCGCCCGTCGTTCCGAAGGAGGGGCGCAGGGTGAGGTAACGGCCTTCCAGCCAGGAGACGCCCTCCCGCGAGTAGGACCCGAGGGCGTCGGGTGCGTAGCGTGGGGGCTCCGGGATTGCCGCGCGACTCGCGTCGTGCCGCAGGGGCTGGCCCAGCGCCTCCTCCAGCCGGATCGTGGTCGCCAGGGTGAAGGGCCGTCGCCCGGCGAGCGCCTTCTCCAGGGTGGAGATGCTGATCCGGGCCTGTTCGGCCAGGGTCTGCCGGGAGATGCGCCGCCGGGCGAGGGCCTCGCGGACGGTCTGGGCAATGGCGCGGCTCTGCGCCTCGGACAGTTCGATCTCGCTCACAGGCAGGGCTCGCACGGGCTCGACCCGCACAGATCCGCACGAAACCGCACATTCGCGCAAGCGGCCGTGCACGGGGCGTCGAGCCACCGGGTCACGGCGTCTCCGCGTCCGCCTCGACGATCAGGCGCAGCGGACCGGACCGCAGCGCCGCGAGCGGCCAGCAGGTGACGAGGGCGAGGTGCCGTCCGGGCGCCTGCGGGTCGATTCCCGAAGCGTCCCAGGATGCCACGCGCACGCCGCTGACGCGGAAGCGGATCGTCCGGCCGTCGCGCCGCGTGACCACGACGGGATCCCCCAGTGCGAGGTCGCCCAGCACGGCGAATTGCGTGTCGCGGTGCGCGGCGAAGACCGCGGTCCCCGGTTCGCCCGCCTCCGGCGTCCCATCCAGCTGGCCGGGGCCGAAAGCCAGGGCCTGCCCGCTTCCGCCCCGCAGCGCCACGAAGCTGCGGCCGGCCAGGGCGAGCCGGGCGACCGGCTCGGTGTCGGCCCAGGGCCAGGGTTTGGCCGGACGACCGTCGGTCAGCGTACGGGTGAAGGCCCGTTCCAGCAGAGCCTGCGCCAGGGCGGCCTTGACGGGGATCCAGGCGGCCTGCGCCGCCAGCCCCAGGCCCGCGAGGCCGAGGAGGGCCGCCACGGCCCTCCTCGGCGGATTGCCGCGACGGCGGCTCATCGCACGACCCCGGTGCGCCCGCCGCCGGGCCGCGACAGGGCGATGCCCAGGAGGGCGATCAGCAGCCCGAGGCCGAGCTGCAGCAGGATCCCCGCTCCGGTCTGCGGCAGATCGATACCGGTGCCGGCGGCGTTGATCGGCACCACGCGGGCGCCGGCCCCGTGATCCGGTGCGGCGCCGGGGTGATCGCCGCCGAAGACCTCGGCGAAGTCCCAGCCGGCCGGCAGGTTCAGCGGCAGGTCGGCGGCGACGAGGGGCATGCCCGGGGCGCGGCGCGGGGTGGCGTCGATCGCCACGAGGCTGGTCAGGCGCGTCGTCAGGCCGTGCTCCAGCGCGAGGGCCAGGATGGTGGTCTCGGCCGCGTCGCGGTCGAGGCGCCCGGTGATGCGCGCCGTCTCGGTCTCGCCGATCCGCGAGCGCGCCCATACCTTCGAGATGCCGGCGCCGGGGGCGGCCTCGTCGAGTTGCAGCGTGCGGGTCCAGGTCCGGCCGGCGACACGGCCCGAGACGGTCACGCTCCCCGCGCCGGATTGCGGGAGCCGGGCGGCGAAGACCAGGGGTTCGCCGCGATACAGGTCGGGCAGTGCCCCCGGCGTGACCTCGACGCCCGGAACCGAGAAGGTCGCGGTGAGGTCGGTCACGGCCGGGGCTTCCAGCTTCTCGTAGAGGGCGCGGGTGCGTTCGCCGACCTGCGCGAGGTCGCGGATCTCCGTGAAGGTGCCACGGCCGATCTCGGCGGCGTGGCGCATCAGATGACCGTTGGGCGCTGAACCGATGCCGACCATGAACAGGCGTGAGCGTCCGAGCCCGGCGTGAATGGCCGCGAAGATCCGCTCCTCGTCGCCGACCGCGCCGTCGGTGAGGAACACGACCTGCCGCACCCGCCCGTCCTCGGGCTGGGAATCAGCCAGGGCCGCCCTCAGGGGCGCCAGCATCTCGGTTCCGCCGCGTGCCTCCAGAGCGGCGACGAACCCCTCGGCCCCGCGCAGGGCCTCCGGCGTCGCCGGGACGGACGCGGGGTGCAGCGCGTCCCACGTGTCGTCGAAGCGGATGATGTTGAACCGGTCCCGGGGCGTCAGACGGACAAGGCCTGCGAGCAGCCCGGCCTTGGCCTGCCGCATCGAGGCGCCGGCCATCGAGCCGGAATTGTCGATCACGAAGGTGACGTCGCGCGCCGGGCGGGCGGGCGCATCGGCCTCGAGCGCGGGCGGGTTCACCGCGGCGAGCAGGTAGGTCCGGCCGGCCACGGTCTCGCGGAACAGGCCGAGGCCCGGCATCCGGCTTTGTGCGGGCTCCCAGGTCAGTTCAAGGTCGCGGTCGGCCGGCACCACGCCCTCGGCCAGGGTGATGGTGCGCGCCTCCGGTCCGGTCACGGTCACGTGGATCGCATGGGTCACGCTGCGCACCGCGCCGATGGCGAAGCCCGCCTGAAGCCGCACGGTGACGGCAACCGGATTGGTCGGCCGGGACACCGCCGGATCGAGTACCGGGGGGCTGATCCGGGCGCGATCCGGTACCGGGTCGTGGGCGGTCCCGTCGAGGGCGACCGTACCCAAAGCCGGGGGGACAGGAGTGTACCGCGGCGCGACCACCAGGGGCAGGCGCAGCGTCCGCGCGGCGCCGGAGACCGGGATGGTCTGCTGATAGGTGATCTGGACGAGCACCGTCTCGCCGGGTCCGATATTGGCGACCGCGTTGGTGAAGATGTTGGGCCGCTCCTGCTCGGTCAGGGCGGCCGCCTGCCCGGCCGCCTTCGCGGCCTCGTAGGCGCGCTTGGCCGCGGCCCGCTCGCGGATGTCGGCGACGATCACGCGGTTGCCGACGACGAGCTTCATCCCGTCGACGGCCGCGTCCTCCGGCAGGGGATAGACGTAGGTGCCCTCGACCCAGTCGGCGGTGGTGTTGCGGAAGGCCTGGGTGACGACGGCGCGGGCGGTCGGGCCGCTCACCTCGACGCCGATGTCGGTGGCGAGCCGGACCGCCTCGACCGGCGCCGTGCCGACGGGGCCGCGCAGCATCAGGCCGCCCCGCGCCGGGACCGGCCCCGCATGGGCCGAGGCGAGCATGACGAGGAGCGCCAGCAGGCCGAGGAAGAGCGGCGACAGGGCGGCGTTGCGCGGCGTGTCGATCATGGGTCGTGGCGATGTGAACGGCATCGGAGAACCTCCTGCACCGGCGGATCGGGGCCGGCTCGCCGCTGAAGCTCCCCCGCCCGGCGCGCCATCGCCACGAGAAGCTTCGCCCTTTTGCAGGCGCGGGGCGCACGTGCCGGACGCTCTCGGGCGGATCTGTGCGGTGGCGGTGCGGTTTCGTGCGTCCTGCGGCGCTGCGGGGCGGCTCCGGCACCCTCCTTGACATATGCGCACCATGCGTCTTAGTTATGCTCATATTGTGCATAAATCGAGCGATGACCGAAGCCGAGTTCCTGGCGGGCTACGATCCCGCGGCCCACGAACGGCCCGCCCTGGCGGTGGATCTCGTCCTGCTGGGCATTCAGGCGGGACGACTGGCCGCTCTCCTGATGCGCCGTGCGCAGCACCCGCAGGCCGGCCTCTGGGCGCTGCCGGGCGGGTTCGTCGGCGTCGCCGAAACCCTCGACGCGGCGGCGGGGCGCGTCCTGCGCGATAAGGTGGGGATCGGCGGCGCGCGGCTGGAGCAGCTCTACACCTTCGGTGCCGTGGACCGCGATCCGCGCATGCGCATCGTCTCGGTGGCCTATCTGGCGCTGCTGCCGGAGGCGGCTGTCGCGGACGCCCGGGCCAAGGCCGGCCTGGCGGCGGCCTCCCTGATCGTGCCCTGGGCCGGCGAGACCGGCGGCGCGATCTCGGCCGTCTCCGAGGACGGCGCCGCCCTCGCCCTGGCCTTCGACCACGCCGACATCCTCGCGCTCGCGGTGAAGCGGCTGCGCGGCAAGCTCGACTACACCGACGTCGCCTTCGCGCTTCTGCCCGACCACTTCACCCTGCGGCAGTTGCAGGACGTGCACGCGGCGATCCTGGGCGCGCCCCTCAACAAATCCGCCTTCCGCCGCCGCATGCGCGACCGCGGCTGGATCGCGCCGACGGGCGCCCGCGAGGCCGGTACGGCGTTCCGCCCGGCCGAATTCTTCCGGTTCGACAGGTCACGCGAGTCTTGAGGAGACCATCATGGCTACGGTCCGCAACATCGGTGTGATCGCCCAGCTTCGGAGCGAGGCGAGCAGCCACGTCATCCGCTTCCGCAACGGCCGCCTCCGGCAGAGCGGCCGGGGACTGGTCTTCTGGTTCAGGCCCGAGACCGCCAGCATCAGCGAGGTGCCGGTGGACGACCGCGAGATGACCCTGTTCGTCCGCGGCCGCAGCCGGGACTTCCAGACCGTCGTGCTCCAGGGGACGATCGGCTGGCGCGTGGTCGATCCCGAACTGCTGGCGAGCCGGATCGACTTCTCGATCAACCTCGGCACCGGGCGGCTGCAGGGCGAACCGATCGAGCGGATCGAGGCGCGCCTCAGCGGCATCGCCGGCCAGGCGGCGCTGCAGTATCTCGGGGCGAGCCCGATCGGCCCCCTCCTCGATGCCGGCCCGGAGCCGCTGCGCGCCGTCCTGGAGCAGGTCCTGTTCGCCGCCCCGGCGCTCGCCGAGATCGGCGTCGCGGCCGTGTCGGTGCGGCTCACCAATCTCGCCCCGACCAGCGAGCTGGAGCGCGCCCTGCAGACGCCGACCTTCGAGGCCCTGCAGCAGAAGGCCGATGCGGCGACCTTCGCCCGGCGCGCCCTGGCGGTGGAGAAGGAGCGCGCCATCGCGGAGAACGAGCTCGCGACGAAGACCGAACTGGCCCGGCGCGAGACGGTGCTGATCGCCCAGGAGGCGGAGAATGCCCGCGACCGCGCCGCCGGCCTCGCGGAGGCGCGGGGCCTGGAGGCGGGCACCGAGGCCGAGCGGATCCGGCTGGTGGAGGGGGCCCGGGCCGAGGCCGAGCAGCGGCGCGCCGCGATCTACCGGGACATGCCGCCGGCCGTCCTCCTCGGTCTGGCGGCGCGGGAACTCGCCGGCAAGCTGGAGACGATCGAGCACGTCAACGTCACGCCCGACCTGATGGCGGCGTTCCTGGGCGAGATCCGCGGCGTGCTGCCCGCGCGCGTCGCGCCGCGCTGACGAGGCGATCCATGCCGGCCCCCACGCCCCGCGCGGTCTTCGTCATTCGCGACACCGACTACGAGCTGCTCCTCGCCCGCCACGCGACCCGCGGCCAAGTCCGGTTCTTCCTGGAGAGCCGGGGGCAGGCGATCACCGAGGTCGAGGCGCGCCACGCCCGCTTCCAGGCGGTGCTGGCCGAGGCGCGGGCGGCCGTGCCCCTGGATTGGCGGCAGGCCCTGGTGCGGCGCCCCGATCTCGACCGGTTCCTGTTCGCCCCCGACGACGTGGTCGTGGCGCTGGGTCAGGACGGGCTGGTGGCCAACGTCGCCAAGTACCTGGACGGGCAGCCGGTGATCGGCGTCAACCCGGCGCCCGATCTCTACGACGGCGTCCTGGCGACGGCACGGGTGGAGGCCCTGCGCGCCCTGCTGCCCGCCAGCGGGGCCGGGGCCGTGCCGCTCCAGCGGCGCACCATGGTTCAGGCGGTGCTCGACGGCGGCGAGCGGCTGCTGGCCCTCAACGAGATCTTCGTCGGCCACCGGAGCCATCAATCCGCGCGCTACCGGATCGAGGACCGAGGCCGGGCCGAGGAGCAGTCGTCGAGCGGCCTGATCGTGGCCTCCGGGACAGGCCTGACCGGGTGGGCCCGCTCGATCAGCGACGCGACGCACCTGACCCTCGCGGTCGGCATCGAGGAGGCGGCGGTCGGCTACTGGGTGCGCGAGCCCTTCCCCAGCATCGCCACCGGAACGGCGCTGCGCGCGGGGAAGTTCACCGGCGCCCCCCTCACCGTGACGTCGCGCATGAACGAGGGCGGGGTGATCTTCGCGGACGGGATCGAGCAGGACTTCCTCGCGTTCGACTGGGGGCGGCGGGTGGACCTCGCGCCGGCTTCCCGGATCCTGAACCTCGTGTTGGTCTAGAAAAAGATTGTCGCGTTTAAGTCCCTGCAGCTGCGGTGTGGCAGGCTGGACGGAAAGCGCCGACGCGCGCTCGTCTCCGCAGCCTATGTTCGGGACGCACGAAGCGGGCTGCAACCGGTTTCACTGGCCGAACGAGCACGTGATGCCTTGAGTGGGTTGGGTGTGTGGCTTTGCCCCATGCGCGCCGATGCTGTCGATCTCCTGCACTGCTGACCGCCCTGTACATCGACAGCTGGATCTGCGCACCGGCGGCATAACGGGTTCGTTTGGCCAAAACGACGAGCGCCTGACAGGCTGCCTCATCCCCGAAGGCGTCAAAAACGAGCGCTTCCAGGTACTTCTTGTCTTGGTGGTTTAGCTGCTGGGGTTGTCGCGAATCCGGACACCAGGTCCGCCGCCGTTCGCGGGGATGAATTCAATCCCCGCTTGTTCCATGGCAGCCCGCAGGTCGTCAGTCGTCCGCTCCCGCACAACACGCTTCTCTGTTTCGAAATCGGCGATGGCAGCGCGTGACACCTTGCTCGCAGCCGCCAGCTCCTCACGACTCCAACTCAGAAGCGCTCGGCCTGCACGGCATTGATTCGGTAAAATCTGAATTTTAGTTTTTTTCATACTTTTTAGCTTGATTGAGTGCTAATTTCAGTTTAATTGACTGAAATCGAAGCCTGGAGGCGACGCGTATGTCATTTCAACGGACCATATCTTGGAGCACAGCGCTCCGCGATATCCGCAGCGACCGTGTTCGCGTGGCCAACGGCATCATCTCGGCTCGTTCGCTGATTCAAGGCCTCGTTCGCATTCGTCGTACCAGCTTGGTCACTCCAACCGGCGCTTTCGACCGCCGCTCTATTATGCGTGTAGCGGTCGTGGCGGCGAAGGCCTACCGGCGTCGTACTGGTGCCACTTGGGTTATCAGCATGTCAGTCGCCCTCTCCGCCGCGTGGCAGGCAGCAAAAACCGCAAGGCAGTCAGCTTCCGTGCGCAAGGCCGCGCCTGTCGTGTGTGACAAGGAGGGCCAGAGCTACATCGCCTCTCCGGTTCAGCCTGATGCCGCTCACAATGCTGCAGCCGCTAATCGCGCAGGCTATCCACGACTGCTGACTCGATCGGCCCCTGAACCCTCGGCGCGCAGCCTTCGGCGCAGCTTTGAGTGAACCGCGCCGGGATTTCCGGAGGCTCCAACTCTTGAGAGACTGGAGCCATGACGAAGCATACCCCACCCTTTTCCCCTGAGGTTCGCGAGCGGGCGGTTCGGCTGGTTCGGGAGCACGAGAGCGAGCATGGCTCGCAATGGGCCGCGATCCAGTCGATCGCGGCCAAGATCGGTTGCTCGGGCGAGACGCTGCGCAACTGGGTGAGACAGGCTGAACGCGACCGGGGTGTCAGGGCGGGCCCGACTACGGATGAGCGCGAGCGGATCAAGGCTCTGGAGCGGGAGAACCCCGAGCTCCGGCAAGCCAACGAGATCCTGAGGAAGGCATCGGCGTATTTTGCCCAGGCGGAGCTCGACCGCCGGTTCCGGTCATGATCGCCTTCATCGACGATCACCGGGAGACCTACGGGGTCGAGCCGATCTGCAGGGTGCTGCCGATCGCCCCGTCGACGTACCGTGCCCATGCCGCACGGCGAGCTGATCCCAGCAGGCTGCCGGCCCGGGCCAAACGCGACGCGTCGCTGATGGCCGAGATCCGGCGCGTGCACGCGGCCAATTTCGGCATCTACGGGGTCCGGAAGGTCTGGCGTTAGCTCGCCCGGGAGGGGATCGCGGTGGCGCGCTGCACGGTGGCCCGGCTGATGCGGGCGATGGGCTTGGCCGGTGTCGTGCGCGGACGCAGGGCCCGCACAACCGTTCCCGATCCGGCGGCGGACTGCCCCCTCGACCAGGTCAACCGACAGTTCAGGGCCGAGGACCCGAACCGATTATGGGTGGCGGATTTCACCTAGATACTGTCGGCGAAGTCAGGCGGCTTTTGCCAAGGCTGCGAAGCGGGTCACGCGTGTTCTGGCCCGGGGCGTCTCTGCCAGCCAGTGTACAGCTCGTGAGGCATTCATC
>NZ_BPQS01000030.1 GCF_022179385.1 Methylobacterium longum
CGCCATCAGCCGGATCCACCCCGATGCCGGGATGCGCCCGATCGTCGGCTACATCGTGGCCCTGCTGGTCGGGCTCCTCGTCATCATCCTCGTCCCCTGGTTCTCGATCGGGTTTCTCTGACCGCGACTTCAGCGGACGGGAACAGGTGGTTTTTGCAATACGATACTTCAATCAATCAGCCAGGCCCGAGGGCGGAGTCGGAAAACCGAAACCTCTGGGTTTCGAGCAGGTCATACAATCCCTCGAAAGCGTCGCTGGGCGAAGACGGGCCCTCGTCGATGTTCTGCCGATCCGACTATGGCCGCTGTCGCACCTTTGGAACAATCTGATCGACGCAGGTCACGATGTTGAAGAGTTCATTTTCGAAAAGCGTAGGGGTGGACGCCCCCTGACGGCATCGATGTGCCAGAGTGGAGGTGTTGCAACACCACTTCAGGAGGCGTCCATGGGTGAGGTTAGCACAGTCGGGATCGATCTGGCTAAATCAGTTTTCCAGGTTCACGGCGCGGATACGAGCGGCGCCGTCGTTTTCCGCAAGAAGCTGCGGCGCGATCAGGTGCTGACGTTCTTCTCGACACTTCCAAGATGCGTGGTCGCGATGGAGGCATGCGCCAGCGCTCATTACTGGGCCCGTGAGATAGCCTTGGCAGGCCACGAAACGCGGCTCATCCCACCAGCCTACGTAAAGCCGTTCGTGAAGCGGCAGAAGAACGACATGGCCGACGCTGAGGCGATCTGCGAGGCGGCGCAGCGGCCGACGATGCGGTTCGTTCAGGGTAAGAGCGCGCAGGCCCAGGCCTCCGCAGTGGTGTTCCGTACGCGCGACCTGCTCGTGCGTCAGCGGACCCAGTTGATCAACGCACTGCGCGGGCACCTCACGGAGTTCGGGTACGTCGTTCGCCAAGGTGTCGGGCACGTCGGCAAGCTCGTGGCGATCGTCCGCGACCCGACATCCGACGTGCCAGCCGAGGCACGGCCGGTCCTGGCCATCATTGCGGGCAGCTTGGAGGCGCTCCAGGCGCAGATCGCGCGTCTGGACCGCGAGATCGCCCAACGCGCGAAGGACGATGCCGTGGCCAAGCGGCTGATGACGATACCGGGTGTCGGCCCGGTGATCGCGACCGCGCTCGTGGCTCTGGCACCGGCCGCCAGCACCTTCCGCCGCGGGCGCGACTTTGCGGCTTGGCTCGGTCTCGTCCCGCGGCAACACTCCAGCGGCGGCAAGGAGCGGCTGGGGCGAACGACCAAGATGGGCGAGCGCAGCCTGCGACGGTTGCTGATCTTGGGCGCGAGCTCTGCGACCAAGGTCGCGGCGCGTGATCCCGATAAAGCTGGGGCATGGTTGGCCGGCATGCTGTCGCGCAAGCCGCGCATGCTGATCACCGTTGCCCTGGCGAACAAGATGGCGCGGATCGTCTGGGCCTTGATGGCCCACGGCGGCTCCTACAGAGCTCCGGCCACGGCGTAATCGCCACGGCCTGAGGCGTCAGGGAAGCAGGGAAGGTCAGTCGAGAGGTATGGCGCAACGGTCAGAAGACGGGGTCGGGAAAACCCGTGAATGTCCAGGCGCCTCGAGCGCGCAAAAGCGATTTGGACCCGATCCGCGATCTCCATACAGGCCCGCAGCCGTGAGGATGGCTGCATCAACAGGCCGGACACACGGAAGCACCTGAACCTGCGCGCACAGATCTCTCAAACACCCCCTTGAATTCGATGGGGCGTCCACACACGGACATTCCTACGCCAACAGGCTGGGGAGGTGCGGGACCGCCGTTCTCACCGAACTCCAGGCAGTATATCTCACCAGCTGCAAACAAGGTAAGTACGCGTCTACCGCTAAGGATCTGAGTTGAGGGCGTCGCAGCCAAGTCAGCCGCCGACGAACAGCTTGGACCAGGAGCTCAGTCCACGTAGCAGCCGGGTTAATCAAGACCATCGAGTGAGCGCACTTGCGCGTCATCCGATCTAGCTCCGCTGCCCACGTCACATCCTACGACCATAACATCGCGGCGCTGTAATGTCTGCCAATCCGATTGATTTGCGAGGTCACTCCGCGCAACGCTGCGCTTCGACCGTGGAGATTTGAACGCGGGCTGGCCTGAGGAAAGCGCAAGGGAACGATCGAGCAGGATCGAACGCGGCTTCGAAACGCGCTGTGTCGTGTACCCTGCGCAACGTCATCGGGCCCAACTCTAGGCAGTGGCTTCCGACTCCCACACCTCTCACGATCTCGAGGAAAACTCATGCGCGTCTCGTCCGTCCGCACCGTCGCCGGTGACACGCTCGCCTTGTGTCGCGAGGACGGCCTCTACGACCTGCGCGCGGTCGACGCGTCGCTGCCGGACGGCGTCGGCGCTCTGATCGCTGGCGGCCCTGATCTTGTGGCATGCGCCGGTCGCGCGGCGAACGGCGCGACTAGTGCAGCGCGGCTCGACGAGGCAGCGCTCCGCTATCGACCTCTCATCGAGCGTCCGGGCAAGATCATCTGCATCGGTCGCAACTACGCCGCGCACGCCCGAGAAGGTGGCGCCGAGCCGCTTGCCTATCCCGACGTGTTCATGCGCGCTGCGACCAGCCTCGTCGCCCATGGTGAGCCGCTGGTGCGGCCGCGCGCCTCCGAGCACTTCGACTACGAGGGCGAACTCGCGTTCGTCATCGGGCGCCGAGCGCGCCACGTGCCCCGCCCAGACGCGTCCACGATCATCGCCGGCTACGCGATCTTCAACGAGGGCTCGATCCGTGACTATCAGCGTAAAGCGACGCAGTGGACGATGGGCAAGAACTTCGACGGCACGGGCGGCTTCGGCCCGGACCTCGTCACGCCCGACGAACTGCCGGACGGTGCCGAGGGCCTGCGGCTCAGGACCATGCTCAACGGCGAGACCATGCAGGACGGCAATACGCGCGACTTCATCTTCTCCGTGCCGGAGATTGTGGCGATCTTGACCGAGGTAATGACGCTCGAGCCCGGGGATGTCGTGCTGACGGGTACGCCGGCGGGCGTAGGCTACGCGCGCAAGCCGCCGCTGTTCATGAAGCCCGGCGACGTGGTCGAGGTGACGATCGAGAAAGTCGGCACGCTCCGCAACACCGTGCGCGACGAGGGCTGAAGGCGTCGCTACGCGTACGTCCGCCGGCGGCAATCGGCGCGCCCTCGCGCAGGCAAAGCCCTCGCCGTGCCGCCGGAGTGGACGCCGATTCGGCGGATGAGCGCGGGGCCGCGCGAGCCACCAGTAGATCGGGCACCGACTCTGTACTTAGTTTCGAGACCCGATTGTCTCGTGGGGGCTGATCAGCCTGTTCCGCTCCGCGCAGGTCGAGGATACACCTTTCGTCGGGAGAGCGTGTGCCCGAGGGTGTACGGCCTCTTCCACGACGACGGCGGAACACCGCCGCGTGAGGCAGGGGAAGCGCCGATGCTGAATCAGAACCTCGTGCGAGGGCTGTTCCTCGCGGCGGTCGCCCTGTTCTTCGGGCTCGGTGCACTGCGCTACCCCATCGGTAACCTGTCGCGGACTGGGCCCGGCCTATTCCCGCTGCTGGTCAGCGGCTTCCTCCTCGTGCTCGCCATCGCGACGCTCGTGAAGTCGCGTTTGGTCCAGGCGGTGCCGCTCCAATTCAGCGTCGCCAAAATCGCGCTGATCATGTTCGGTCTGTGCGGCTTCGTCTTGATCTCGCAGCACGTAAGCATGCTGCTTGCGATCGTCTTCATGGTCTTCATCGTGTCGTACGCTGGGACTGCGCCGTCGTGGAAGCGCAACCTCGCAATCTCAGCGGTCCTTGCAGTGATCGCCTACGGCTTCCAGCGTTTCCTCGGGCTGAACCTGAAGCTGATCTAATGGACATCCTGCACAATCTCGCCTTCGGGTTCGAGCACGCGCTCACGCTCCAGAACCTGTTCTATTGCGCGCTGGGCTGCACGATTGGCACGATGGTCGGCCTGCTGCCGGGTCTGGGGCCGCTCGCCACAATCAGTCTGCTTCTGCCGCTGACCTACTCGATTCCAACCAGCAGCGCGCTGATCATGCTGGCGGGCATCTACTACGGCGCGCAATACGGCGACAGCGTCAGCGCAATCACCATGAAGATCCCGCACGCCGCCTCGATCGTTGCCTGCATCGACGGCTACGCGATGACGCTGAAGGGCCAGACCGGTCTTGCGCTGTTCACCGCCGGCGTGTCGAGCTTTATCGGTGGCACGGTCGCAATCGTTGTGCTCGCAGCGCTCGCGCCGAGCTTAGGCGAGGTCGCGCTGCTTTTCGGGCCCGCCGATTACTGCGCGCTGATGCTGCTCGGCTTTATCTGCGTCAGCGTCGTGACCACGGGTAGCGTGATCAACGGGCTAGCGATGTGTTTGATCGGCGTCCTGCTCGGCCAAATCGGCACTGACCTGGAGACCGGAACGCCCCGCTTCACCTTCGGCGCGCAATTCCTTGTTGACGGGGTCAGCCTCGTCAGCGTCGCGCTCGGCTGCTTCGGCATCGCCGAGATCACGAAGAACCTCGACGAAAAGTCAGAGCGCACCCCGTTCAACGGCAAAATTCACCTCATCCCGACTTGGCCGGAGTTCAAGCGCATCTGGCCCTCCGCGCTGCGCGGAAGCGTGGCCGGATCGATCCTCGGAATCCTACCGGGCGGGGGGCCCACTATCGCTCAGTTCGCCGCCTACGCGATCGACAAGAAGGTCTCGAAGTACCGCCACGAGATCGGCACAGGGAGCATCGAGGGCGTAGCGGGTCAGGCAGCAGCGGACGAGGCGGCCGCGCGCACGAGCTTCATCCCGCTGATGAGCATCGGCATCCCCGAGAATGCGGTGATGGCGCTGATGATGGCCGCTTTCATCATCAAGGGCATCCAGCCCGGCCCCAACATGATCGCCAAGCATCCTGATCTGTTCTGGGGTCTGGTCGCGAGCATGTGGATCGGCAACTGCTTCCTGCTGATTATCAACGTGCCGCTGGTTCGGATCTGGCTCTCGGTGTTCAAGATCCCCTACAGCGTGCTCTTCCCATCAATCCTATTTTTCTGCTGCATCGGCACGTTCAGCGTGAACAATAACCTCGAGGACATCTACGTTACGGCTGCGTTCGGCTTCTTGGGCTACGTGATGATGCGCCTCGCGCTTGATCCGGCGCCGCTAATGCTCGGATTCATACTTGGCCCGATGCTCGAGGAGAACTTCAGGCGCGCGATGTTGCTCAGCCGGGGCAGCTTCACAGTCTTCGTTACGCGGCCGATCAGCGCCACGCTGCTCGGGGTGATCCTGGTGCTGTTCATCGCGCAACTCGTCCTGATGCTGCGCGCTAGGGGCGCCTCGCGAGCCGGTAAACCTGTCGCGGCCTCGGAAAGGGATACGATCGTGGCGAGCCCAGAGAGCGCGCGGAACTGACGTCCGGGCTTCGCACGGCCGGCTGCTCGGCCCGGATCGTCGAGGAGGGAGGAACGGATGAAAGAATTGACACGTCGCGGCTTGATCGTCGCCTCGGCGGGCGGTGTCGTGGCCGGATTGCCGAGCGTCGCCAGCGGTCAAGGTCACAACTGGCCCGAGCGGCCGATCCGGCTCATCGTTCCATATCCTCCGGGTGGCTCGACCGACGTGCTGGCGCGGCTCCTCGGCGAGCGACTCAAGGATCGGCTCGGCGGCACCTGGGTTGTCGAGAACCGTCCGGGCGCGGGCGGCAACACCGGCATTGACGTCGTGGCGAAGAGTGCGCCCGACGGCTACACAATCGGTTCGGCCACTGTTGGCCACTTCTCTATCAGCCAGTATCTCTACAGCCGCATGCCCTTCGACTCGGACCGGGACCTCATCCCAATCTCGCTGACTTGGGAATTGCCGAACGTCGCGGTGGTGCCCACGCAGCACGTGCCGGCTCGCACGATTCCGGAATTCATTGCCTGGGCGAAGGGCCGCAGCGGCGGGTACTTCTACGGCAGCCCCGGCGTCGGCACGTCGCCGCACCTCTGCGGCGCGCTCTTCGCCACGCGCATTGGCCTGACAGCGACTCACGTCCCGTTCCGCGGTGCCGCGCAGACCATTCCGGCGATGCTTGGCGGCGACGTCCAGCTCGCGATCGACAACCTACCCTCCTACGTCGGCGCGATCGCAGCCGGCCAATTCCGCGTGCTCGCCGTCACGACGCCCGAGCGCTGGCCGACGCTGCCCGACGTGCCGACCATGGCCGAAGCGGGCGTGCCGGACTTTGTAGCGACCTCCTGGGCCGCGTTCGTCGCGCCGAGCGCCACGCCTCGGGCGATCGTCGACCGGATCTCGGAGGCGCTGCGCGCGATCGCGGCCGACCCGGCAGTCCAGCAGCGCTTCGAGACCGCCGGTGCCCGACCGCTCGGGAGCACGCCGGAAGAGGTGCGGGAGAAGAGCCGGCACGAACGGCCGATTTGGAAGGAAATGGTCCAGATCTCAGGCGCTCGGCTGGATTAAAGCGTTTCGGAGGACATGCTTCTGAGGCGGGGCTCATCGGAAGGCATTCGAGTTTATATCCGCCCGCGTGATCGCTACGTGAGGTTGCAAATTATCGGGTGCGCCTGACAGTACGTCAGGTATTCAAATCGCCG
Organism: Methylobacterium longum; assembly: GCF_022179385.1. Taxonomy (GTDB): domain Bacteria; phylum Pseudomonadota; class Alphaproteobacteria; order Rhizobiales; family Beijerinckiaceae; genus Methylobacterium; species Methylobacterium longum. The sequence goes on from NZ_BPQS01000030.1 coordinate 6,575, forward strand.
CATCCGCCTCGTGGTGTGCGGTTCATGTACCTTGCAAATTGAATGAGGAATGCGCAGGCAACGATTCGCTAATCGCGGATGGGCTTTCCTGGATCGGTTGAGTTCGAGTAAACGTTTGTTTGTGACAACATATTTATCGAGAAATAATGGTCAGATTGGGCGCGGCCCTGCTGTTTATATCCTTCGTTGGTAGGCAGAAGTACATCGTGAGCCAGAACACGCCGTTCGCCAGCGCTCTCGCACTCCTGATGCCGTTAGTGGGTCTTGCCGGAATGCGGCAGTTCGGCTTCGCGCTATATCGGTCATTCAGATTGAGTTTGGCTAACCCCGCACGCCGTTCGCCCATCTCGCTTATCGCCGCCTTGTCACGGCTCGGCCATCCGAAAGCGCAGAACGGCTTACGGATGTGCCTGCGTGGTGCACGTTTGGGTCGATGCGCACAACGATGGAATTGCGGCCGTAAATTACAACCAGCTGAGACAGCTAACTCTAGTCAGGTTGAAGCCATCGTTTTCCCGCGTAAAATGCGCGTCGATCGGCCCCGACAAACAAATGGGTCGCGGGGAGGATGTACATGGCAACCAGGTGGTCACGCCGCTCCCTACTTGGGATCGGAGCCGGCGCAGGCGCAGCACTCATGGGCCGGCCCGCGCTAGCGCAGACCTATCCGACGCGCCCAATCCGCTTCATCGTCGGCTATGCCCCCGGTGGCACGACCGACTTGCTGGCCCGCCTCATCGCCGAGCCGCTCAGCCGACGCCTGGGTCAGCAAGTCCTGGTCGAGAACCGGCCGGGGGCAGCCAACAACATCGGTACCGACGCCGTCGTCCGCGCCGAAGCAGACGGCTATACGATCCTGCTCACCAACCCGGCCAACGCCATTAACGATAGTCTATACAAGAAGCTGAGCTTCAATTTCCAGCGCGATATCGCGCCGGTAGCAGGGATCACGCGCTCGCCCAACATTATGGAGATCAGCCCAAAATTGCCGGTCAAGACCGTCGCCGAATTCATTACCTACTGCAAGGCGAACCCAGACAAGGTGAACATGGCCTCCTCGGGCGTCGGAACGTCGGTGCATATGTCGGGAGAATTGTTCAAGGCGATGACGGGCGTGAAGATGGTGCACGTGCCATATCGCGGCGCCGGGCCGGCGATTACCGACCTGCTGGCCGGCAATGCTGACGTGTTGTTCGACAACCTGCCGTCCTCGATCGGCCACGTGCGATCAGGCAGCCTGCGTGCTCTCGCGGTGACGACGGCCGAGCGCTCCCCGACGCTGCCGGACATATCGACAGTGGCTGAAACTGTGCCGGGCTACGAGGCGAGCGCCTGGTTTGGCATCGGCGCACCGCGCAAAACTCCGCCCGAGTTAATCGCGCGGTTGAACAGAGAGGTGAACGAGATCTTGGTCGATCCGGCGATGGAGAAAAAACTCGGCGACCTCGGCGGAGCACCGCTGCGGCTCTCCCCCGAGGCGTTCGGCGCGCTGATTGGCGAGGAGGTCGAGAAGTGGCGCAAGGTGGTGGCGTTCTCCGGCGCGACGGTCGACTGACAGCGGCGTCCTGCAGGACCGCCGGTGCGGCTCCTGGAACGTCGGACCCGCTTTGGCGGGGCAACCCGCGGTGAGCATGGCCCGGCATGGTCTATCGGGTCGGGCCGCTCTCCACCCGCAAGGGTGATGAACAGAAGTGAACTTCACACCCGAGACTGGACGTTCAGCTCTGCGCCCAATCCAACCATTCAGCTGGCTGCGGCGACAGCCCATAAGCGCACGCCGCGGATCGAGATCGGTCATTCGACTGCCACGATAGCCCAGTCAGCCTGGTCGACCATCGCTTCGTGGTCGGCGAGGCCGCTGTCGGCAGTCTTGCCTTCAGCGTCGTAGCCGTCGTCGGTGTCGTGACGGGGTGCTTTGAAGTCGCGACCAGGCCGCTCCAAAGCGACGGCCTCAACGTCCGTGTCGCCATCCATAGCGTCGCGGAGGCCAATCCAGCCGCCGATCAAATCCTCGCCCTTAGCGCGAGACAGAGCGCGGATGGCAGTGTGACCGCCCTTACCTGTGCTGAAGCAAGCGCGGGTGTTCACCGCCGCTGAGGGGCGGTGTACGATAATGGGTAGCCAGGTGACGGTTCCAAAGGCGTCGCGTGGTTAGGGCCGGTTGGAAGCTTGAGCCCTTCCTTCCGGTCCGCCTTTCGTACAAGCCTGAATCATGCTGGAGTTGACCCTGTTTGTGGTCCACGGCCTATGCAAGTTCTCGGGCTGTGACAGCTTGGTTGGCGAAGACTCGGGGCGTCAAGCCGCCCAGGGCCGTATGGGGTCGATCTTCGTTATAGTGGCACCTCCAGTCCTCGATGCGCTCGCGGGCATCGGCCAGCGACAGGAACCACGAAGCGTTCAAGCACTCTGCCCGTAGGCGGCCGTTGAACGACTCGATGTAGGCGTTGTCGGTCGGCTTGCCCGGTCGTGAGAAGTCGATCTCGACCCCGTTCAGGTAGGCCCACTGGTCGAGCATGCGCCCGGCAAACTCCGGCCCATTGTCGACCCGCAGGCTCTTGGGCCGCCCCCGCAGGCGGACCAAGGCGTCCAGGGCCTCGGTCACCTGGAAGGCGCGGAAGTTGGCTCTCGGTGTGAGCGAGAGCGCCTCTCGCGTATGGCAATCGACCACCGTCAGGATCCGGAACGGACGTCCGTCGAACAGGCGATCAGACATGAAGTCCATGGCCCAGACCTCGTTTGGACCGCCGATCGCCGGCCGCCCTTGCCGGTAGCGCCAGGCCCGTTTGCGTTTGGGCAGCTTGGGCCGGATCGACAGTCCCTCGTCGCGGTAGATCCGGTAGGTGCGCTTGTGGTTCACCTCCCAGCCCTCCCGCCGCAACAGGATGTGCAGCCGTCGGTAGCCGTAGCGCACCCGTGCGGCAGCGAGCTCCTTCAGCCGCATCCGCAGCGCCACCTGCGGGTCGGAGCGCGTCCTGTAACGCTGGGACGAGCGACTGAGCCCGGTGGCCTGGCAGGCCCGACGCTCGCTGATGTCGTAGGACACCTGCAGGTGGCCGGCGACCTCGCGGCGAGCGGCGGGCCTCACCACTTTCGCTTGAGCACATCCTGCAGCATGGAGCGGTCCAGCGTCAGGTCGGCGACCAGCCGCTTGAGTTTGCTGTTCTCGTCCTCCAGCTGCTTCAACCGTCGAATCTCCGGCACGCCCATGCCGACGAACTGCTTCTTCCAGCGGTAAAACGTCGGCTCAGACACGCCCATCTTCCGGCAGACCTCGTCCACCGTCGCGCCGTTCTCCGCCTGTCGCAGGGCGAAGGCGATCTGTTCGTTCGTGAAGCGTTTGCGGGGCATGGCATCCACCCTCCTTCAGGGTTCAGGATGCCCGAAAAACTTGCGCTCAGCGCGGACCAGTTTGCTGGGTCAGGGTCAATGCTGGTATCAGTTTTGGCCAACGAAAAAGACGCGGCCGCCCACCGGGGCGCGTCTATACGGCTACGGTTCCAGTACGTTTCACGGCTGAACAGGGGCTGTCGCTTGGTGCCTGGTCGGAGGCTGAGAAGACTAGCCGTTCGGAAGATATTCGCCGTCTCGTCGAGAAAGCTTTGAAGACCAAGCGATCATAGGCTACGCATGAGTGGTCCCAAGCCTGACGCCTATTTTCGCAAGCGCCTGCTGAGAGAAGTCCTCGACGGTGCTCGGGGCCTCGTGCTCGGGGCGTCGGGAAGGCAGTTGGACGCACTGGGTCGCAAGTGCGACGTGTACCGGACCGGCGTGCCTCCGGATGGCTTCGATAGGTTCGAGGATGGCCGCATCGAAGATGAGGACGCTTGATCTCGCACTCACTCTACTCAGGTGTTCCGCGACGTTCTCACCGAGCACCTGAAGGCGTAGGGCTAATTGAAATGATCCGTATCGCGCTGACCACACTGCTGCTGACTGCGGCAGCCCCCATATCCCTTGCTCGGGCTCAGCAGGACATCCCGATCCAGCGCGATCTCCAGCGCATGGATCGCCTCGACCAGCGCCTCGGCCGTGACGACACCGGCCAGCGGATCGATCCGAACGTGACGCCCGACAACCCAGATGGCGTCGTCGGCTTCGACGGACCTCCCTTCAACTACGGCGATCCTGGTGTGATCGGTGATGGACCTCTGCCGCCCGGGTCGCCGGCCGATGACGACGACTGGTACTGATCGACGTTCACGAGCCTCCGTGGGGAGGCGGGCCCTTCGGACTGGCTCGCCGACCAGGGGTTATATCTGGCACCGCAAGGATCCTGACGGAGCGCGATGATACGAATTACGACCGCGACCGAAGGCTTTGCCCTCCAGAACAGAGAAGCTGGCACACCGATGGCAAATGACGACACGCTCGCGAAGGCTCTGGCCAGCGTGAGGCATCAGCGCGCAACCCTTGAAGCTGAGTACGAGCGGGTCAGCGCCGAGTTGACGAAGCTCCGCCAAGCCGAGCGATCGCTCGCATCGATCGTTGAGGGCACGCCGCTGGAGGAGCCGGCCGACGACCAACCAAAGCGCCGCCGCGCTGCCGCGGGCGAGGATCAACCGCGTGCGAGCCGCGGACCGCGAGGACCGCGGGCCAACTCAGCCAAGGGGCGGCTGAAGGCGCTGCTTGAGGAGGCTGGCTCTGAGGGCCTGACGCACGCCCAGATCGCCGAGCACCTGACAGATGTGGCCGCCAACACCCTGAACACGTATCTCAGCGTGATGTCCAACAGCGGCGAGTTGGAGCGACACGGAGACAAGTACCGCGCTGGTGCTCCAGCGGCCGGCGCGTCGGACGAAGTCGCTGCCGAGGATGATCAGGACGACCGCGAAAAGGCTGAGGCAGCCGAGTAGGACGGCTTAACCCTATGAGCCTGCCGCCGATGGATGACGACCGCGACTTCGAGCACTCACCTCTGTCGGGCTCCTTCAGCCGCGGTGGCGAGACCGTCGATGTCGAGATCTACCGCGATGCCGGCACACAGGATCCCTGGCAGCTCGTCGTGGTCGACCTGTCGTCTGGTCGCCCCACAGCCTGGGCTCAAACCTTCGCGACGGACCAAGAGGCCTATGCGGCCTTCACCGCGATGGTGGAAGCGGACGGCATGGCGCCCTTCACGGGCGTCGCGCCGCCTCTGCGGCACTGATCCCCATCTGCCGACTTATGGAAGATGCGCCGAAGGCGGGAAGATCACGAAGAGTGTGGGGCTTCGATGTCGCCTAAGCTGACGAAGACGATTATCGGCGCGGTCATCGCCATCGCGCTCGCGGCAGCCGTCTCCTACGGCCTCGTCAGCCAGCAAACGGCTGACCAGATCCAAAGCAAGGCGAACCAGACCCTGCAGAACGATCAAGGATCGCTCGGCCCGGGGCAGAGCCAGCCTCCGGTTGCTCCGTCGAACTCGATCCCGCAGGCGCCTGGCCAGCCGGGGACATCGCCGCAACCGCCTGCCCCTGCTCCCAAGCAGTAGCGCTCTAGATCGGCCGCATGCCCACCCTCGGCCTCAAGCTGCCGTTGCGGGCCTGCATCCCTGAAGGGACCGTGTGCGTGGAGGAGCAAACGGTCGTCGCACCGGCTACGTCTACTGGTCAGATGACGCTCAGCGCCGATCCAGCACCAAGCGGTTCTCCAAGGCCGAGGCTATCGAGCAGGTGCGTGTGATCGTGCGGGCGTGGGCGGATGCTCTCGGCTCCGGCGGGATGTTAGACGCCAGACCGGCACCAGAGCCCGGCGCGACCGCTGCGGAGCCATCGCCACTGGAGTTTCGCGGGGGCAGATCTTCCAGTTCGTCGAAGGGGCGTCGGTTGCCCCCACAAGGTCGTGACGGCTATGCCGGCGCAGGGGCCTGTAGCTCAATGGTTAGAGCCGACCGCTCATAACGGTCTGGTTGCAGGTTCGAGTCCTGCCGGGCCCACCATAGTGCCATCTCCCCCCTCATCGAAGAAGCGTTGAACGGAAATTGGCCGCCAGCCGTTCGGAGTAGCTTCGAGGGGCAGCGCAGGTCGATCGCCGTGACCAAGACCGTGTCGCATTCGATGAGCGTGAGCGACCTGCTTCAGGCCAAGGCCATCACCCGTGCCAACCTCGATGCCGCGATCGAAGCCTTCCTCGCCAACCCGAAGATCGGGCCGTTCGAACTGGCTGCCGGCTATATTGTCGACCTCACCGCCGCGGTTAAGGCCGATCGACACGCTACCGCGATCCTCACAGAACCGACCGCCAAGGGCGGGAGCCGACGAGCCGCGGTCAAGTCCGCCCTTCTCCGAGCTCGGCCACTGGACAGCTAGGCCAACTTCAATCGCCTTTCCCGCCTCGTGGCAGAGGCCTCGAGCAGGAGACCAATATGGGCATCGCATGCGAGGTCTGGTTGAACGAGACCGAGAAGCCGGTCGGCAAGTTCGAGTTCGATACCGTGCCGCGCTCCGGTGAGACGATTGCACTACCGGCCGCTGAGGAGGGTGCCTACACCCACTATCGGGTCGAGCACGTCACCCATCGCGCGCATGGTCCCTCCGAACACTGCGCGACCTTCCTATTCGTCGCAGCGATCACCGAGCTGACGAAGAAGTAGACCGCGTAGCTGCAGCGTGGGCTGTTTGAAGGCCCCTACGTTCAGCCGCTTATTACGCGGCCCTCGGCGCAGCAACCAGGTCGACAGCCTCTCGCGCCCATTCGAAGGGCTTGATGTGCCCGTGGTAGACAGCGATCTCGAGCTGCAAGATCCTCACGCACTCATCCGCCAGCTCTAAGAGGATGTCGTATCCGTCCCCGTCTACTGCTGATCGGAGCGAGACTAGGGGATCACCCTCTTCATACGTGACGAGCACCTCCTGCTCGGCGTAGGGGTCGAGGGGATTGATACAATAATGAGCCGGCATCAAACAGCCTCTACTCAGTTAAGGCGCGAGGTGATGGCCCTAAATGGACTTCATTACAGCCCGATGAAGATTGCTGATCGGAGCCGCACACCGCGCAGGCCGATGCCCAGGGGGACGAAGCTCAGGCCAGGCTCCGGCTGACGGGTGGCTACGATGACGCGCAAGAATTGAGTGGGATCGTCGGGCGCAGCCGAGCGAAGCACTTCAACGTTCCGCGCGACGTAGCGTCTCTGTCTAGCGACGTGCGCATATCGCTCGCGCTTTCAGAGCGGTCGGCGCTGCACCCACTGCAAAGCAGTAGATGCTGCTCTCGTCCATGGCCGGTCTCTCACCGCCACTGCAGGTGCCGTTGACGGCGAACTCTTCAGGCCTGCAACTCGCCACACATCGACCGCCGGCGGCACATTCCTCCACCTGGACGCGCAGCGCGGCCGAAGCGGCCGCTGCCTTGCCCTCAGGGCCAGCAGGTCCCGCAGGTCCACGTTCTCCCTTGTCGCCTTTCTCGCCCTTCGAGCCCGCCTGTCCGGTAGGCCCGGGCGGGCCTGCGGAACCGGCCGGCCCAGGATCACCCTTCGCGCCTCGCTCACCTTGCGGACCTTCCGGTCCCTGCGGACCGGCGACGCCCTGTGGGCCCCGCGGTCCAACCTCTCCCTTTGGAGTGTTGGCCGCCAACATCATCGGCGCGGGCTTCGAGGGCACCGCCGTGACCTGCACAACGTGCGGCCGCGAGCAGTAACCCACCACTGCCTGCCTGCTGAAGGACTCGGCCTTGATGGTCACGACGCAGCTTTCTGGATGATAAGGCAACTGGAACGAGAAGCGCCCCTCCTGATCAGAGCGGGCATCGTACTTCTCATCCAACGTCACGTTTGTCGATCGCGGCGGCGTCAATCTTCCAAACACTTTGAGATCACCGTTGGCGATCATGGCCATATCGATATCGATATGGCCCGCGGCATACGATCCTGATGTCAGCGCGCAGAGAGCCGCTGCCATGATGACGCGTCGGACCATTGCACCACCTCCATGAGTTCGGACAACTCTGATAATAGACTGAAAAACAGGAGCTTATCCTACATTCAAGGTGATTTCGCGCAGTTGTAATTTGGGTAGGCGGTCGACGGGATGGCGTTATCCTCGGCTACGGCATCGTTGTGATCTCGAGATCCGATCTGCATGGCGGCTGGAAACTCAGCCCGTAGTGTTAACAGGGCTGAGCGGATCGCCCTCTTCACCGGAAGAGGCGCGTCTCGCGCTTCGGCCACGGCACGAAGCTCCTGAAGCTCGTGTAGGAGCTCCTTCCGTTGCGGATCGCCCGGTAATCCATGATCGGTTGTCAGGAGGGTCAACAACGCACGGCCGAGAGGGTCCGTGAGCAGTGTCCACATGTTGGCACCTCGCTCAGTATATCAGTCTACATCAGCGCGTGAACAGCTGAGAATCTACGTACAGAAGCCCTATTGATCAACATAGAGCGTAGCGACTACTGATTATGAACCGACTTGTGCCCTCCACGAATCGGCGGGGCGGGAGAGGGAGCTTTGCTCGCTTGCCTCGCCGCTCGGCTTCGTCAACGTCAGGCTCGCGGACCGAAGCTGCCTCCAAGCGGCTGTTGGTAGCCTGAGCGTTCGAAGACGCTTCCTTGGAACGCACGCGCTGCGTCGAGCCGCCTTGGTACACCTCGGAGCACTACGGAGCGCTACGCGTGAGCCTCACCGGCGTTGCCAAGCTGCTGTCGGGTAATTGTCCGCTTTTCTGTCGAACCTCCTCCAAAACGGTCCAGCGGCTTTCGGCCAGACTACACCATGCGGAATCACCGGTGAGCGCGAATGCGGTCGTTCGGTTTAGCGCCCATTCCGGCCATTCAGCTGTCCCTACGCGCATCCCAGAAGCAGACGTGTGCGCTCAGTCATTTGGCAAGGGACGTACCTTCACTTGCGAACGATAGCACGCCGGATCGTCGAGCGGACTGCGTCGACGGCCAGAGTGGCAGCGCCCAATATCCGCGCCTCGGTTGGCTTGGTGAGAGCATGGCGCGCTATGCTGCCCGCAAGGTCGTCTACCTCGCTAGCTATGGCCTCTAGCCGCCCGCGGTCCGTCTCACGGCTGGCCTCAGAACGAAGTTCTAGCAGACGCGTGGTCGCCACCTCGATCCGCTCCCGACGGATCCGACCCAGGCGCTGCCGCAGCCAAGCTGTCGCTGAGCCCAGGCCGCCACCCAGGATGGCCACGAGGTAGATCCAGCTCTCATAACGCTCGATGAACGTCTCCTGCTCGCGCTCGTAGTAGTCGATGGCGCCCGGGTGGATGGGCAACCGGGCGCTGGTGGCGTCCGCCGTGTCCTCGTAATCTGGACGGCTGACGTCTTCCGCCGCCGGCACCGTCTCGGCGAGGGCCGTGCGCATCTCGAACAGGTGCTGCGTCACCTCCGCGACGAGGCTGCGCGACAGGTTGGCTCGCGCCATCAAGCGGTAAGACGAGCCAACGGTCGCCACGTCCTCCGCCGGAAGGCGCGGGCTGCCACCGAACAGAGCGGCCTGAACCGTGACCGGCTGCAGGCGTGGCGAGCGCGCCAGCACCGCGGCGGTGTCGGGTACACCAAACAGCGTAGCCTCGCCATCGGCGCTTGCCGCCTGAACGAGGCCGACCACCCGCCGCGCCGCCGAGGATGTGGGCGTCGTCACCAGGACCATCGCGTCGATGTGGCCGCCCGCGAGCGCGGCGGACACATCAATCTCCTCCACCGGAACAAGGGCGACAGCCTTTGGCGGCACGGCGCCGGCTGGAGCGTCGGTCAGAAGCTCCATTCCGAAATGGGCAACCAGGGTGCCGGCCAGCGTCCTGTCGGCGGTCCTGTTCGACAACACCCCGAGTTGCTTGCCTGCCAAATCCGGAAAGTCCTTGATGCCGGATTGCGCGGGGGCGACCACGAACGCCGCCAGCTTCCGCAAGACGGCCAGGGTTAGGCCATTGCCCGGCATGAAGACGTCTGGACGAACTATAGCGAGGTCGACCTTGCCGGCCTTGAGCGCTTCTGCGCTCTCACGCACCCCGTCGAGGGCCGAGACCTTCAGCCGGATGCCGAGCTTCCTGCGCGCGAGTTCGTCGGCGTAGGCCCGCAGCAGGGCCGGTTCAGGGCCTCCCTTGGGAGCGACAGCGATCGTCAGCGTCGTGGGTCGAGTCAGGTGGAGCGCCGCGGCGGTCCCGAGAACGATCAGCAGCGCCAGGCCGAGAAGAAGCCACGCTTCCCGGCCAGCCGGGATCGCCAACTTACGCACGCGCTCTCCTCACCTGCCGCGGCCCTGCTGAACCGTGGTGCCCAGGTGGGCGATGTGACGCCTGTTTTCGAGTAGCCGGGGCTGAAGGATGGATGACGACAACACAGCGTTGAAGCGCTCAGCGGTGTCCAGGACCGTCGCAGCCGAGGAGACCGGCGCGCTGGAAGACGATACGATCCCTCAGTCTTGAGCGATGTGCCGGACGAGTTCGCGAAGAGCTCGCAGCACAGCCTGCAGCGAGGTAGTACGGTGCGGATCGCCCTGACGAGCTTCGGGACCCGCGGCGACGTACAGCCCTTCCTGGTCCTCGCGTTAGCGCTGCAGGCTCGCGGGCACGATGTGATCCTGGCGGCTCCCCCCAACGTTGTGGAGTGGGCCGCTCGATGCGGAGTTCGCACGGAGCGCATCGGCTTCGACACCCAGGCCTATATGGATTCTTCCGAAGGACAAGCCTTGTTTGCCTCCGGCAACGTCCGGGCGATCATGAAACGTATGCAGGCTCTGATGCACGAGCATCAGGATCTGCTGATGGCGGACCAGATGCGCATCTGCGACGGTGCAGATGTCATCGTGGCAGGTGTCCTCACAGAGGATCACTCGGCAGTGATGGCCGAGGCGCAGGGTAGCCCCCTGATCGCGCTGCACCTCGCCCCGCTCAAGCCTACAGGCGACTTCGCCCACAGTCTCGTCACCACGCGAGACCTGCACTCGCGCCTACTTCATCGCCTGACCTACACTGTAGTGGAGCACATGTGGTGGGCTGCCCATCGCGACAGCATCGCGCTTCTACGCCGCCGCATGGGGCTTACCCCTACACGCCAGCCGACCCAGAAGCGCCTCGCCGCGGCGGGGTTGTGCACCCTTCAAGCCTTCTCGCCACAGCTCGTCCCTCGACCATCGGATTGGGACCCGATGCAGCGTGTCATTGGCGCTTTTCAAATTCCGAAGTCTGCACGGGCGAGCCTCGGGGAGGCAGCCTCGCCGCCCCACCTCACCGCATGGCTTGAGGCTGGTCCAGCACCAGTCTACGTCGGTCTCGGCAGCATGCCAGTAGGTGACCCTGTAAAGATGCTGAACCTCCTCAGCGAGGTGGCTCGCCGCTGCGGTCGTCGTTTGGTCGTGAGCGCCGGTTGGTCGCGTATGGCAGCACCCCAGGAACCGTCGCCAGAGATCCGCCTCGTCGGCGCGGTCGACCATGATTGGCTCCTGCCCCGTTGCTCAGCCGCCATCCACCACGGCGGCGCCGGAACAACCCATGCTGTCGTCAGAGCAGGGTTACCGTCCGTGGTTGCATCTGTCTTTGCCGATCAGCCGTTCTGGGGAACACGACTGATGCGGCTGGGACTCGGCTGCCACGTGCCATTCAAACGACTAACCAGCGACAGCTTGAAACGCGGGCTGTGCTATGTCTCGGAAGCTGATGCGGTTGCGCGAGCGGCGGCGTTCGCGGCGCGGATGCGATCCGACCCCGATCCTGTTTCAGCAGCTGTGCAACTCATCGAAGAGAGCCGCTTGATCACCGTCCACTATCCTTCCTGAGCGTCGCGCAGAAGTTTTCGTGAACGTGGGGCGTGGCTGGCTGCCCTGCTCAGCCACCCCCGATCCGCTCAAGACGATCTAACCCCGTCGCCATGTCGCGTTCTGGTCGAGCCTTAAGAGCAGGGTGACCGGGACGAGACCGATCATTACGATGAGCACCGCCGCGGCGGCGTCATCCTCGTAGGTGCCGCGCGCCGCCTCGCCGTAGAGATGCGTGCTTAACGTCTCGACGTTGAGGGGCCGCAGGAGCAGCGTCACCGGCAGTTCCTTGGCGATGTCCACGAAGGCGAGCAGCCCGCCGCTCAGCACCGCGGGCCACGCCAGCGGGAGCTGCACGGTCGCGAGCGTGGCGAGCCGCCCGCGCCCCAGCACCCGCGCGGCGTCGGGGAGAGTGCGCGGGATGCGAGCGAATCCGGCTTCGCTGGCGCCTACGGTCACGGTCAGGAAGCGCAGAGCGTAGGCGATGACGAGGGCGCTCCCCGTGCCGAGCCCGACCAGAGCGGTCGTGATGCCCGCTTCGAACAACCCGGAGTCGATCAGCGCTAGAGGGCCCAGGAGCCCGACCGCCAGCACGGTACCGGGCACATCGGCTTGAGCCTAGCCACACCATGTCGGCCATGGACATCTACAGTCTGCATCCCCGAATGCTGCATCGAGACCAGCGTCGTGACCGGCAAGCGCCTAATGCCGCCGCTCAGCAGTCGAAGACGACGCTGTGGCATTAGGCTCATGGATGATGAGAGGCTGCGGACAAGGGACGGTTGACCTCGGCCTATGCGGCTTTCAAGCATCCGCGCGAGTTACAGCGCAAATAAGCCTATCGCCGGCTGAACCTCTGATCTTGCCTGCACGTTTCCTCCATAAAATGCTGGAGGAGGCGCCGATGCTGAGTGGCTGTTGGCTCTACGAGACCCCTCAGGGGGTATTCCGCATTGAATGGACCCGGATCGGCACGCGAAGCTGCTTTGCCGTTATCTTCGAGCAGGATCTTCTCGGCTGCTACGACACGGCAACCGCCGCTTTAACAGCTCTGGTCCAGGGTGAGACGCCGAAGCCTCGGTGTGGGTTGAATATCCAGCGTTTGAATTTGCCGCAGTCCGTGGTGAGCTGGACCTTCTGTCCAGCCGCCGACGACTCCAACAGGTCACCTTCACTCAGACAAGCGTTCGCGCTCCAGGCTGCCGCGATGATGCGCGAGAGCGATGCTTCCGCACCGCCGAAGCAGGCTCTTCATCCGGGAGCAAGTCCGTGAAGGGCACGGTAAAGAGCAGCTTATGATCAGCGTCCGCTACGGCGAAGCGGTAGCTCCTGAGCTGCGGATTGCGTTCACAATCGCCTGACGAGGTGAAGCCAGCCCCATGGCGCGCGAGTGACAGCGCGGCGCTGTCATCGGAGCACTCGAGGCCCTGATGGTCCCAGCAGACCACCCCTCTCGGTGATTGAACGTCGAAGAAGTAGTGCGGCACGGTTTTCCTCCGCGCCCCCTCCATCGCTGGGCTTCGCCGATGTCAGTTTTCTTTGAGTGAATGTTGCACCGATTGATGGGTCTGTCACGTGTGCGAAGCAGGCTCAGGGTCGAGCTGGCGCGACGGCGCACGGCCATAGCCGGCGATGCGGCGTGACCGACGAAGAGCTACTGAGGGCGAGCGGTCGACCTCGACCGGGCAGACCGAACGAGAATTCGCGCGGTTGGTCGCACCGGCCGAGCTATGCCCTGAGTCTATGTGACCGGCCGGCGTACCGAACGAACGGACCTGACTGATGCTGCGCAGTTCGAGGTGGCTTCCACGATGAGCAAGGATGCGGAGAAGCTTCCGGAACACGCTGACGCGGTGCCGAGCCAATCCAGATCAGGTCTCACCGACGAGATCCAGAGACATCTTGGGAGCCTGCTAGCGACCGCCTACGCGCAGGACGATGCTGCGCGGGAGGCCACGAGCCGCTTCACCGATGTGCTGGCCAAGCTCGATGCGGCCCTCGGAGAGGCGGTCAGCCATGACGATGCCGCGTTCAAGAAGCTCCTCGTCGCCGTAGCCCCGGCTCTACGTCGGTTCGCGATCTCGCTCGCCCGCGATCCGACGGCAGCCGACGACCTCATGCAGGACACCCTTATGCGGGCGTGGCACGCCCGAGCACGCTTCGAGCTGGGCACGAACTTCGAGGCCTGGACCTTCACGATCCTGCGCAACGCTTTCTACAGCGGCCACCGCAGGTCGCGCGAGGTGCAGGATGATGATGGCAGCCACACCGCCCAGCTAGCCACCCCGCCTGAACAAGATGGTCGCCTCGACCTCCAGGACGTGCGCGCCGCGCTCGACCGGCTCGTGCCGACGATGCGGGAGGCCCTGATCCTCGTGGCGATAGAGAACCTAACCTACGAGGAAGCCGCTGCGGTCATGAACTGTCAGATTGGCACCGTGAAGAGCCGCGTCTGGCGAGCCCGCGATCAGCTTGCGCGGATGCTCGGCTATACCGGCGCCGATGTCGGGAGTGACGGGGTGATGCTCTCAGCGCTCAGCGGATCGGGCGGGACCGGCGAATGAGCCCGGATCCCTCTGCAGATGAGCAGGCCAAACGCCTGCTATCGATCGAGGAGATCCGGGAACGCGCCTACGACCTCTGGGACCGGAACCACCGGCCCGACGGCTACGAGCTGGAGTTCTGGCTCATGGCGGAGCGCGAGCTGACGGCGGAGCGCAGGGCACGGTCGGAGCAGGCTCGGTTAGAGCTTTGACGAAACGAAGCGCTCCAGGTAAAATTTAATTTAGGTTATACTTTGGTGGCGCAGATTTCAGCAGCATAGCGGCTTATAAAATCTGCGAATTTCCGTTTGATAGTCTGCATTAGGCTGAGTTTAGCTGATAATTAACAGAATAACGCGCTTAGTTGGCTGGATTGAAATAGCGCGCCAGAGCGAACCTATGAAAGCCGGATGCCAAGGTTGCCGAGACGGTGAACCCCTGCCGTTCACCTTCACAATGGCGTTTCACCCCATCGTGGATGTGAGCCGAGGTACGGTCTGGGGCTACGAAGCTCTGGTCAGGGGCACGGAAGGCCAGGGTGCCGGACAGATCCTTGGCATGGTCGATGAAAGCAACCGCTACAAGTTCGACCAAGCTTGCCGCGTGAAGGCCATCGAGCTTGCCGGCCAGCTTTTCCAGGATGCCGAGACCCGGCTGTCGATCAACTTCATGCCCAACGCCGTTTACGAGCCGGCCGCCTGCATCCGCGCGACGCTCGATGCTGCCCGCCGCGTTGGTTTCGAACATCGGCAGATCATGTTCGAGTTCACCGAGAACGAGCGCATGACTGATGCGGCCCACGTCCAGCGGATCATCGCGGAGTACCGCAAGCAGGGCTTCGCGACCGCCTTGGACGACTTCGGAGCGGGCTATGCCGGTCTGAACCTGCTGGCGAGCTTCCAGCCTGATTTCATCAAGCTGGACATGGAGCTGATCCGAGGCATCGCTACTTCCCCGGCACGGCAGACCATCGTCACCGGCGTGATCATGATGGCGCGGCAGCTGGGCGTGGCGGTGATTGCCGAGGGCGTCGAGACGGAAGCGGAGCTTACAGCCCTGCGTGCGGCTGGGATCCAGCTGTTCCAAGGCTACCTGTTCGCCAAGCCCGCAGTAGCCAGCCTGCCGGCCGTCAGCTTTCCCGCATCCTATGTCTGGCCGGCCGATGCGACTGCTCAATCCGATGCTGCCTGACCATCGCTGGTAAAGCTGAAGCATTCTCGACTGGTAGGCTTCGAGATGCTGTTCTGGTTGACACCCCAACGCAAACGACAGCCCAGATTGGCGAGCGCTGATCGGTCAGGGCAGTAGCAGGGGGACAGGAACGTGTGCATCACGCTCGGGTTTGCGGGTCACGACCGCAACTTGGGAGAGAACGATGTCGGCACCTGGCAGCCTCAAGGAAGTCTACCTCGACGAGATGCAGGACCTCTGGTCGGCCAATGACCAGATGGTCAAGGCGGTACAGCAGCTCAGCGGGCAGGTCAGCGACCCGAAGCTGAAGCAGTTTATTGAGCGCTCCGTAGGAGGCATCCAGAAGCACACGGACGTGCTGAAGAGCCTGATCCAGGCCAACGGCGGGGAGGCTAAGCCCGAGCACTGCAAGGGCATAGAGGGTCTTGTAGCCGAGGCCCTGAAGCACGGGATCAAGGAAGCCCCGAGCGACGGCAAGCTGCGCGACGTTGAGATCGTCGCCCAGTACCAGCGCATGTCGCATTATGGGCTGGCTGGCTTCGGCACGGCCGCCGCCTACGCCAAGACGCTGGGCCGCAGCGAGGACGCGTCCAAGCTGAAGCAGGCGGTGGACGAGATCTACAAGGGCGACGAGATCGCGAGCCAGATCGCCGAGGCGGTCGAGAGAGCCGCAGCTTGACGGGGCTGACTGCCGAACTCTGTTTGGTTTAACGGAACACGGCCACCTCCGTGTCGTTTGCTGAACGACCTGCATCGGGTGTGTAGTCCGCCTTGACCCGATCGGGACATGCCCGGCTAAGGATCATCTCCCCTTGGCCGGGTTTTATTTATCCGCTCAGCAACACATCGATACGATTCTGCGACGCCTTGTACTTCCCATTTTGGGATCCGCCTCGCAGCAAGCTGTGTTCTTGGGTCATCTTGGATAGGAGATGATCCTGATGAAACGTCTTGCTCTTGCCTCGACAGCGGTCCTAGCCACGCTCGCCTTCGTACCGACCAACGCTGACGCACGCGGCTTCGGTGGTGGCTTCCACGGCGGCGGCTTTGGCGGCGGGTTCCGCGGCGTTGGCTTCCGAGGTGGCTACGGTGGCTTCCGCGGCGGGTACGGCCGCTTCGGCTACGGCCGTGGATACGGCTACGGTGGCCTTGGTCTGGGCCTCGGCTTGGCCACGGGCGCTGCCCTGGGCTACGGCCTCGCCGGCGGCTACGGCTACCCCTACGGCTATGGGTATGGCTACGGCGGCCCATACTATGGCGGCTACGCCCCGGTTGGCTATTATGGCGGTCCGTATGGTTACTATCGGCGGCCCTACGGCTACTATGGATACGGGTACTAAGGTCGATAGATAATTACCTCGGCCGCGCGCAGTGCTTCTGTGCGCGGCACAACTACCAACATCGTCAATACGTGGCGGTTTGTCCCAGCCGCTGCACGCCGGGATACCTGAGCACGGTCGTCCGGTTCGCGGGAGTGGCACCACAGCGACGTTTGGCGCCGCGGTGTCATCTCTCCTGACCCGGAGCCATCCCATGCTGCACCGTCGCGAAGTCCTCACCACCATGCTGGGCGCCACCGCCGCCCTTGCCATCACACGTACCGCTATTGCCCAGGTCACCCCGGCCGGCGCGATCCCGTCGAGCGTCTACCTTCAGATGGCCACCACTGGCGGCATGTTCCTGGAGAACACCGCGCGCGACGCGCACGAGAAAACCCGGAACCCCGCGGTCAAGAAGTTCTCACGGGCTGAGGTGATCGAGCAGGTGAACCTCTCCCGCAAGCTCGGCGCCTACACGGGTGGTGCTCCGATGGCGGCTGCACCGGCCGGACCCGGTGGTCTGATCGGCGGCCTCGTTGCTGCGCCAGCTGCCGTCGCGGGGGCCGCGGTCGGCACGGCTGCGGGTGTGGCCGGCGGCGTGCTCGGGATCGCACTGCCGCCCAGCGGCATGACCACGGATGCGCAGAAGGCGCAGATCCTGTCGCAGCTGAGCGCGATGCCGCCGGGCCCGCAGTACGACGCCACCTTCGTGGCGAACTCCCTGCAGGGCCACCAGGAGGCGCTCGCCATCCACGGCTCCTACGCCCAGTCCGGCGAGGATCCTGGCCTGCGCCGTATCGCCCGCGGTGCGCTGCCGCTGATCAACCTGCACATCTCGCAGCTGTCGCAGATACAGGGGAGAATGGGCGGTCAGCAGGGCTGATCTCGCACCAAGCCAATCGCTAGAGCCCGGCCCATCCAAGCAGTCCGGAACTCCGCAGGTCATGCATCGTGCTGTGCAGAAGCGCGTTGCATGGCCTGCTCCGGTGACAGCTGCGGAACCTGCTACCCCGCGGCGCCTTGGCCTCTCACAACGACACGAAAGGCCAGCATGGGTCAGGACGTAGACGCAGCGCGCGAAGCCTTCGGAACGGTGCCGCCGGACCGGCCGATCGGTGAGGTAAAGAAGCCCGATCCTGCAGCCGGCGGCAGCGGCCCGCACTCCCCAGGCAGCCCAGAACCCGATGCTGGCCAGGGTCCAGAGAGCGGTGGCTACGACAACCGACCGGACCTGCCTAGGCCTGATAATGCCAAGGGTGGCCACGGCGCTGGATAATCACTCGCCACCTTCGAGAAGGAGGGCGAGCGGTGGGTGATGATGTGCGCCTCAATCCTTGAAGATCCGGACCTCGCCACCCGAGAGCGCCTCGCGCTGGTCGGTGCACCACCGCTGCTCACCGAACTCCTTCACTTCAGTGTAGCGCCGCGCCAGTTCGTCCTTGAAGGCGGCGTTCGCCTGTTCCTGACCGAGCACCTTGGTGGCCACGTCGCGCGCGGTCTGTGAAATCCGAAGCGCGGTCGTACCGTCGATCGCGTAGTGCTTGCCGCAGAACGTGATGATAGCCGACTGCGCGCTCGATGCCCGAAGCAAGGCTAGGGCCTGCTCCTCCTGGGTCTGTGCGCCAGCGGGTGCGGCGTGCGCTTTGACGGCAAAGGCGACAGCAACGAGGGCTCGGTAGGGCGCGGCGGGTCTTTCGAAGTCATTACAGTTACCGCACGTTAACGAGCGACGGCAAGATCTAAGAAAAGCACACCGAAGGTGGGATGAGAACAGCTCTATCTCCAGAATTCCGGATCAGGTCGGCGTGTAGTCTGCTCCCATGTCGGGATCGATACCGGAACCGTCGAGCTTCTGTAGTGCGTGCTGAAGTGCTGCTCGGGCGAATGCGATATCGACCGGGTCGGTCGGTACCACCATCACGGCATCTACCTCTGGCGGAACGATGGGGATCGCGACGAGCGTAGAGCCGTCCCGATCGGTTATCGTGACGACGATGGTTTGCTCGGTGCCGCGGCCTGGAGCGCGACCCTTCGGGAAGGTGACGATGGTACCCATCCCATGAGCGTAATCGGGCAACTCGGCCCACGCCATCACAAGACGGTAGCTCGTGTGAACTGCCGGTTTGGGAGTTCATCGCGAGGGACGGTGATGGAATGAGCCATGCCGTGGCGTCATAGGGGTGGATGGTATGGCGAACCAGGAAACACCGGCCCAGCACGAAACGATTTCGGCGGCGCGTTCGTTGAGGGCGCCATGACGAGCATTGCAATCCTGATCGACACGCCTCAGGGTGCACGGCTCCTCGCGGCGTCCTCGGCGCGCGAGGCTGCGCTAAAGGCTGAGTCTGTCATCGCGACCGTTGGACGGACATCTTTGCCGGTGCCGGTCTCGGTCGAGTGCGCCAATCCCGACACAGCCGATCGCCTGATGAACTACCTGGCTGATGTGCAGATGGAACGCCTGTTGGCCGAGGCCGCCTGAGCCTGCTCGGGACACGCGTCAAACCCGGTCGGGTCTGTTAAAGAACCGGTCTCGCCCACAGGCGCATCCGAGGTGTTCGCGATGCCAGACGATGCGACAATGGGCGAGCGCGCGGTGACAGGTACGGGATGAGCCAGTTCCTCAACCCATATCCATGACGCCTTGGCCGGGTGGCCGCGCGAGGGTCGGCGCAGCGGGGAACAGGAACCGCAGGCGCCGGCTCATGGCCGTTGCGGCTTCAGCCCAGTCCTGGCTGGCATGTGCCGAAGAGACAGGCGAGCCCTATGGAACCTGACGACCAGATCCCAGATGAGGAGATCCGCGCACGGGCCCACGACATCTGGGACCGGCATCATCGGCCTGAAGGTTATGATCTGCAATTCTGGCTCATGGCCAAGCGTGAACTGGAAGCGGAGCGGAAATCAAAGTTGGAGCAAGAGGCAGAAGGTCCTGCTACGACCTAGAACGGGCCTGTTTATCTCAAGCGCCACACCCCTTCTCGGGACTGCTCGAGCGTTTTCGGTTTGCGCTGAGGCGATGGGGTGGAGTTCACGGTGACGTGTTCAAGTATAGGGGCCGCCGAATAGGTCCCCGAGCGCCTTGCGCCGGAACAGCGTGCGCCAGCGCCGCCGCTGATGCTCCGGCCGGTCGTGGATCATGTGGCACCTCTGGCAGAAGGCCGCGAGGTTGGCGTCCGCGTTGTTCGAGGTGTCATGGTTGCGATGGGCTGCAGCTAACACCACGCGCGTTCGACGGACGCGGCTTAGGATCTCCGTCCCCGGCGCGATCCGTATCCGCCTGCCCCAGCCGTCACGCCAGCGATTGGCATCCGCGTCCCACCATCGCCCATCGCCGAGATGGTAGACCATCTGCCCGTGCGGCCGTCCGCAGCCCTCGCAGCATCCTCTAGCCCGGCCGAACCGGATCACGGCTGAGAGCTGCGCCCAGTCGATGGGGTAGAAGAAGCGGTGCTCGGGCCGGATCGGCATGGGGCCGAACTGTGCCACCGGGCGTGAAGAAAGCGTAGCCGTAGGGCGCCGGTCAGGCTCGAACAGAGCCACTCACATGTGGCCGACGCACAGCCCCGATCCTGAGCCTGCCTTTGCCTGCCTGACTCGGCCGCTCGTGCTGGCCTACCAACCGGCAAGCTTCGCAAATGAGAGGGCGCATGGTGGGAGTTGCGGCGAAGAAGGTGGTGCGGCTCGTGCGGCTGTGGCCGGGTCGAGTTCGGCCGGTGCCAGGGACACCGCACATCGCCCACCTCGACACACGCACCGGCCCGCTACCGGTTCGCCCGTTGACCGCCGCTGAGTTGATCGCGATGGCCCGCGCAGCACGCCGACCTGCAGCAGTGATGCCGCCAGAGCAGGTCTAGCGCGATGCGGTGATCGGGACGTGCGTGCCCATCACCGCATCGCCGCTGGATGTGCTGATGCGCACGTCGCGATGCCCAGATCAAGCGTATTACCTTCATCAGGCCGTCATCGCCCCCTCAGGCGGCCCGATCCAGCGGCGCAGCGACCTTCCGGGTTGCTGCGCCGTTGTCGTGACGGGCCACTCGCAGAGCTGACAGAGTGCGCTGCCTCCCGAGACGAAGCGCGTTCCATTCTGAAAGGCCATCCGCGATGATGGTGGGCCGGAGCCAAATACGCATGGTTCGGCCCTATGTCGTTCGGTCCAAAAGGGCCGGAGCGGCTGGCTACCGTTTGGCACACATATCGGATTGTAGAGACGAGATCTTACGCCGCAGCGGCACTATTGCATCCTCTGGGATTGATGGCGTCGGCTCCATCCTATGCTACATCTCTGTCTCTTCCCGTCAGCGCCAGCGGTGTTCGCGACACCGCACGGCAGGCGGCGGGCAAGCACGTGACGACAGGCGCTCTCTGGGCCAGTTCCCCGCAGCTCGACCGTGATGCCTAGGCCGGGCAGTCGCGTGAGGGTTGGCGCAGCGCGGCGGAACTGGAGACCGCGGAGCGCCGGCTCATGGCCAGTTATTGCAGGCGGCGCGATCCGGTGTTGGCGCGGATCCAGCCGGGCGCCAGGATGTCACCGCTTTCAGTGATGATCCAGGGCTTTGCATCCTCCGTGTCGATCGCCACGGCTGCGGCGGCTAGAGCTGCCCGCAAGGTCGAGAAGCTGCGAGCATCGGCGACATGGGCCGGCGTATGACCGGGCCACACGGTGAGTTCGGCGGGCTTTTCCAAATCGGATACGGTCATGGCTCTGGTCGCGCGCGTAACGGACGGGGTGTGGCTCAGGCGAGCTTCGGCCCGGGTCGGGGAACACGCACCTCCACCATCTGCCCGGTAAGCGGATTGAGGATCAGCATGACTGCGTGTCTCCGGTCGGTGTGCCGGTAGAACGTCGCCACATCGCGGTGGGATCGAGGCGATCCGAGCAATTGTGCTGAGTTGGTGAACCGTTCGTTTACTCTGGCGCGGCGCCGGTGAGGAGGTGGATCGTGTCGCTCTGATCGTAAGGCCCGCCGAACGGTCCACCGAGCGCGTTGTACCAGATCACAAGGGTCTTTCGTTCAGCCGTTCCCTATGACGGTCGAGATCATCCAACAGGCGCGGCATAGAGGCTGAGGTGGACCTCAGTTCGATGGTCTTTGCCCTGAGCACCTCCAGCGCCTCCGCCTGAGCGGTAAGTCCCTGGGCCGAACTCAAATAGGCCCAGATCGCCCCGTCGGCCTCTCCGATAGCGATAGGCGGATCAGCCTCAAGGAGGGCAGAGAAGATCTGCAGGGTTTCGTCGAGGGTAGCCATATCTTGCAAACCATCCTTGCCGTGATTGGATGTAGGAGGACTGCCAGAAGAGCCGGATTGTGAGCATCAAAGTCGTGACGGTCAGGCCGCACTCAGCTCGAATGCAGCAATGCTCTACAGAGAGGCGCTCAGTCGCACTTATCCGAGAAGTGGCCCCACCCGGCTATCCTGGAGGAACGTTGAGGTGGGGCCACACCGGGGGCTTGCACCCTCGGCGCGGTAAGCATGGCATCCTCGGACCGGTGGCGAACTCACCTGTGTGAGCCCGCCGGGCAATCACTACCCCTTCTGCGGGAGCAGGTCGCGTGCTTGCTTGACCGCGTCTCGGCAGCTCTGGTCACCCTTGGCGTTCAGATCGACTGCTCGTTGCACGGCCGCCTTGGCCTGTGAGACCTTGTCCTCGGACGACAGGCCCGGCGAAGCTTTAGCGTCCCCGCCCTGTGCGGCCGCGGCAGCCGCTGTTGGCCTGTTTTCCGACTGACGCCGGACGTCGTCCGGTGAGGTCGCGATGCGGCCCGAGGCCACGGCGTCGGCTTGGCCAGTCCCATTCGCTGCGCCGACCGGCCCGGATACGCCGCCAACCGTGCCAGGTGTGCCGCCGCTCTCGCGTGAGGCTCCGCCTTTCTGCGCACGATCGGTGTCGGGTGTGCCGACAGGCTTGGCAGTGTTGCCGGTCGTGTCGGCCGCCTGCTGGCCTGACGTTTCCTGCAGTCCCTTACGCTGGCCGTAATCGGGCTCGGACGTGGGCGCGCCCATGCCGACCTGTGTGTCTATATCTCGCCTCAGCTTGGCGATATCGTCCGTGCACGGGCCACCCTCCTGAGCCAGCGCAACAGCCGGGATGAGCGTGAGCGCGGATAGGGCCGCTACCCCGCAGAATAGGTTGAGCCGGCGCATAGAGGTTCCCTCCAGATTGTTGTGATGGCTTTCGCTCAACCACAGCTGAGGGGAACTGTTCATCGATTGAGATCGCCGGCCTCAATCCGTGCTGCGCAGTAAGGATGGAGACGGTGTTCACGACCGCCACGTCCGATCCGCTTCCTCAGCCGCCACAGCCTCGAATGCGGCGATGACGTTCTCCAGTTCGGCCACCTAACGGATGGTGCTCCCGGCCGGTACGCCTTCGTGCTCGGCCATCGCCAGGATGAGCGAGCGCTGGTGCGCCTTGGGACGTTCGAGGAGGGTTTTGAGCTTTTCGAACATGGGTAGGCTGTAGACGCTCAGGTTGAACCTCAACAAGCCAAGTGTGCGGCTCTCGTACCACCGACGCGGAACGCTGCACTGTACGGTTCGGTTACTGCGGCTTCCGGGCCGAGCCCGCGAATGATGAGGACGACGCTATGAGCCTGTTTGGATCGATCATCTCAAAGATCTTTGGCGGTGGCGGCGCGAGCGCGCAGGCCTCCGCGCCTCACACGCCCGAGACCCCAACCGTCTCAGCTTCCGCAACCGGATCAGGTGGGGCTGGTAGTGGCTCCAGCGATGCAGCCGCGCCTTCGATGGCTGGTGCGCCTTCACCCACCAGTGCGCCCACAGGCTCGGCAGCGAACGTCGACGTCGGTCAGGTCTTGAGCGACATGGCTGCCAAGAAGGGCGAGAACCTGAACTACAAGCAGTCGATCGTGGACCTTCTGAAGCTGCTCGACCTCGACAGCAGCCTCACCGCTCGCAAGCAGCTCGCCGACGAGCTGCACTACACCGGCGACAAGGAGGACTCGGCCACGATGAACGTCTGGCTGCACAAGCAGGTAGTGCAGAAGCTCGCTGACAACGGCGGCAAGGTCCCTGCTGATATGCAGCACGCATGAGGCACTAGGCGTCGGGCGTCTCCTCAGAGGCGCCCGATGTCTCGATACTTATCCCGGCACTCGCCATCGTGAGCGCATGCCCGCGCAGCACGGCCAGACCTACGATCCGCAGGAGGAGCTGGCGCCCCGGGGAGGGTGGTTTCAGATGGAAGGCGCCATTCCATGAGCACTTGGACGGTTCGTGCCGGGTTTGTGCTATAGCTTGGAGCACCGGCATTGCATCGCTTTGTTAAGCCGGCGCCAGCATCCTTGTGACGACGGTCGGTCGTTTTCATCCCAGAAGCTTTTAACATCATGCGTAACCGCTCGCCGCGGTCGTTCACCGTCGTGACAAAGTCCGGCGGCCGCCAACGTCCCATCATTCCTCAACGTGCCGTTGCACCAGTGGCTCTGCGGCCTGCCGTGTCTTGGCCTCCGCCGGCCGAGCTAAAGGCGCCTGCCGCTGAGCCCCGCCGGATCCTGCCCAGCCTGATTGTGCCCGAGCCCGCGCAGGTCGAGGCGGAGCGCATGCAGGTCTCGGAGGAGCCAAGGCCGCGGCGCGGACGACCGCCCAAAGTCAAGCCAGTCGCCGTCGATATGGCCGAGGAGCCGATCGCAGAGCCAGTGGTCGAGTTTGCAGTCGCTGCACCCGAAACAACACCTGCACCCCGACCCGCACCAGCGCTGCAGGCGCCAGTGGCGCGCACCCTGAAACCGCCGGCTGCCCTTGCGCCCGGTGAGCGGTGGAAGCGGCGCCTTGGACGGTGGGCTCGATAGAGCAGCCCATCTAAACACTCATCCCGCCGCTCGCCCTCTTGAGCCCATGCCCGTCCAGCACGGCCAGACCTACGATCCGCAGGAGAGTCGACGCCTCGATCGGTCGGGTCAGCCGGGAAAGTGCCGGTCCCTGAGCGGACAACCTCCACCCTCAATCAGGGTTGAGGGCGGCTGTCGCCTTCCTGCCTGTATCGGTAGTCACCACCCCGACGTAGGGGCTCGCTCTCTACGACGGGTGCCAAGCCGAGCTGCCGCGAGAGGGAGACCAAGTCCTTCAGGCGCCCGGTCCGGGTCTTCCGACGCAGATTGAGCCGATGGGTCTCGACGGTACGCACGCTGAGTGCCAGCCGCCGGGCGACCTCCTTGTTGCTGAAGCCCGCGCTGAGGAAGCGCAGCACCTCGGCCTCGCGCGGCGTGAGCCCCAGGTTGTCGACTTCCTCGCTCGCAACGGCCGCGGTCTGCTCCGGCCGCGCCAGACAATCGACACCCGCCGCGACGGCCAACAGCGCGGCCCCGAGTTCCCGAGGCGACTTCGAGCGCCCCATGAACGCATCGGCACCCACGGCTAGGAGGGCGCGGAGATCGTCGGCGGTCATCGCGCCGAAGACCACCAACGTGCGTAGGTTCGGCTGACGCTCCTTCAGGTCGACGATACGGGCGATCCCGTCCGCGGGGCGGATCTCGTCGAGGAAGATCAGGGCTACCGTGGTGCCAACACCGGCTCCAGCCAAGTCCGCTTCGCTGATCGTGTGGAACTCCGGCATGTGCTCCAGGGTGGCGCGAACAGTCGCGTGCAAGTCCTGCGGTTCGTCCAGGATCAAGACGCTCACAGCCGTGTTCATCGCTTCGCACCTTTCATTCCCAGCTTGATACAAATCAGCCGGGATCCGGTGCGTACTTTCAATATCCATTCCGCACGCATTGAATAAATATTAACTTTAAGTTAGGTCATTTTCATGTCCTGCGCTCGAATACAGGAAGCTAGTGTGTCGAAATCGGACGTATCGCGTAACCTTAATTATTTTGATCGTGCCAATATGGGCAACCAGCCGGTCGCAGCTTGTAGTGATTAGATCGGCGTAATTCCTCATTGCGCGCTGATGAGATCTCCACCCGCCGCGCCGCTGGCCATCTTGAGTGTATGCTCGCGCAGCACGGCCGACCTACGATGCATAGGACGGCTGGAGGAGCACGCATCAGCGTCCTGTTCTTATCAATTTCGTTCTGAAAACTCTGCTGCAACGTTCGAAGCAGCTGCGCCGTTAGCGTGCGTGATGCAATGGCGCAGCTTTGCGTCCGGGAGTTTCCAATGCCATCCTCCCAATCCGATCGCACGCCGCCAGACGACGCCGAGAAGGGGCCTTCCCTCGCTTGGACCTTGGCTCTGACCACTGCGCTTTTCGGCATCCTAGCGCTGCCACGGCGTACACAACGCTCGGCATCTACAGCCAAGAAGGCACCGGATGACGAAGCCGGAGCGGCACGCCAGACATCGCCATCTCACAGTGGCAGCGAGGCTCACCAAGTAGCTCGCACTCAGGCCGATCGTGGACGCCAAGCCACACGTCCGACCCAGATCCCGGCCAAAGGTTGGAAGGACATCGCGCTGCGCACCTACCGGGACGTGGGTGAGAACCGGATCATGCTGGTGTCGGCTGGCGTGACCTTCTTCGCACTGCTGGCGATCTTCCCCGCGATCGCCGCCCTGGTATCCGTCTACGGGCTCGTAGCCGACGCCTCGACCATCAACGACCAGCTCGCCAGCTTGCAGGGCATCCTGCCTCAGGGGGCGCTGGAGATCGTCGGCGATCAGGTCAAGAACCTTGACGAGAAAGGCAACGCTACCCTGGGGCTGAGCCTGATTGTGAGCATCGCCCTGTCGGTTTGGAGCGCCAACGGCGGGATGAAACACATCTTCGACGCACTCAACCTCGTCTACAACGAGCGCGAGAAGCGCAACTTCGTCGTGCTCAACCTCGTGTCGCTCGCCTTCACTGCGGGCGCGCTGCTGTTCCTGATCCTGGCGCTTGTCGCGGTCGTGGTGCTGCCGGTGGTGTTCGAGTTCGTCGGCATCGGCAAGGACGCCTGGTGGTTAGCCCTGCTGCGCTGGCCCGTGCTTCTGCTCGCCGTGCTCGGCGGCTTAGCGGTGCTGTACCGCTACGGCCCGAGCCGGGACGCGCCGCGTTGGCACTGGGTCACCGGGGGGAGCGCCGTGGCGGCGGTGCTCTGGCTCGGCGGCTCGCTGCTGTTCTCGTGGTACGTCGCCAACTTCGGCAGCTACAACAAGACCTACGGCTCGCTCGGCGCGGCGATCGGGTTCATGACTTGGATCTGGATCTCGACGACGATTGTGCTGCTGGGTGCGCAGCTGAACGCCGAGACCGAGCATCAGACCGCCGAGGACACCACGGTCGGTACGCCGCAGCCTTTGGGGACGCGGGGGGCAAAGATGGCCGATAATGTCGGAGCTGCCGCGGAATGAGCGGCTACCGCCTGACAGCGGCGCTACGGGGCATCCCAATAAGCAGGGCCCTATCAGGAAGCAACAATAGGTAGTGCCTCCGACTATGTAGGATAAATGACCGGTTTACCGGTGCCGGGGTTCGTTCTCCTGAGGTCCGCTGACGGTCTTTGGTCTCTCTGCGAGTGCGTCGAGCCCGTACTTCCGTGACAAAGCCTATCGGTTCCATGCTTGTTATATCAGGCCGCCACTTTGCTACCGGCGGTTGAACGATTAGGCTCTTTGAGCTGCGTGTTCAACGCAGGCGACGGCCGGGCATTCTGTTGGATCTCACTGGCTTCCTGAGACAACGCCGTCGCGAGAAGCCGCGCACGCTCCGCCCACAGGTTTCGCTCTTCCCGCATCGCATCGAGCTGATCCTGGCTGCTAGCCAATGCGACCTGTAGGTCATCGACCTCACCGCGTAGCTCGGTTGTGCGCTGCCGCTCACTCGTCAGCGCCGCCTTGAGAATGGCAACAGCTGCCTCGCTCGGGGCCTTCGATGGACGGCTCATACCTTCACCGCGAAGAGACGCCGCTTCTGGGATCTCCTTCGGTGCCCTCGGCTGAACCTCCACCGCAGGAGCGGCCCGTACCGCTGCGAGATCCGGTCGGATGTGCGCAAGTTCCGTGCGAACCTGTTCGACATCGAGCACGGAAAGGACGGGATCCTCGACGGGCATGGCAGGCGGAAGGCCGACGTCGGCGGTCTGTACACCCTCCTCCTCCAGCACCAGCCCGTGCAGCATCGCAAAGACGCTGTCGCCGCTCAGGCGCGACAGGTCGAAGCCGCTCGCCGCGGCAAGACTGCTGAAGCGAGCCTGCCCCTTCGTTGACTGGCCGACAAATGCCATCGACCAGTTCGCAAAGCCGCGGCTCTCGGCCGGCCCACATTGCAGCACCGTCACGTCCCCGTGCCGAGGGTCGCGCTGAATGCGCTCGAAGGTGTCCTCAACGCCCCGGCGCGGCCCCTCCAACACCTGCGCGAAGGCACCGTCGTTGAACATCAGCGCTCCCGTGACACCGACCTTGGCATTGTTGCGCTGAGACGCATCCAGGATCTGCTGGATCGCCGCTGCAGTCTCTGGCTCGGCTCCCTGCAGCAGGTTCTTGCTGGCGTAGACGAGGCGGTACAGGTCACTCATGGGGCTGTTCCGGGAACGAGAGCGAAGATCACGCCTGGGGCGGGTGGCTTGCGAAGAATGTCGGCAGATCCTCAGCGGGAACCGGCTTGCTGATGAGGTAGCCCTGCACGTCGGTGCAGCCTTCGGCCCGGATGCGCTGCATCTGCTCGGCCGTCTCGACCCCTTCCGCGATGGTGGTCATGCCCAGGCTCTTGCCGAGACCCGCGATGGCGCGGATGATCGCATCGCCGTCGGGCTTGCCCGAGAGGTCCTTCACGAAGGAGCGGTCGATCTTGATCTTGTCGAACGGGAACGAGCGTAGGTAGCTCAGCGACGAGTAGCCAGTACCGAAATCATCCATCGAGACGCGCACGCCGAGTTCCCGCAGCCGGTGCAGGGTCTGCAGGGTCTTTGCACTCTCCTGCAACAGCACGCCCTCGGTGATCTCGACCTCAAAGCGCGTGGCCGGCAACCCCGAGCTGGCAAGCGCCGAGATGATCGTCTCGACGAGCCGGTCGCTCTTGAACTGCGCGGGCGAGACGTTCACCGCCACCGACATCGGCGCGGGCCAAGTGACAGCATCGCGGCAGGCCTGGCGGATGACCCACTCGCCGATCGGCACAATCAGGCCGATCTCCTCAGCCAGCGGGATGAAGTCGAGCGGCGACACCATCCCGCGGTCGGGATGGCGCCAGCGGATCAGCGCCTCGCATCCGATGATCCGATCGCTCTCGAGCTGCAGCTGCGGCTGGTAGTGCAGCTGGAACTCACGCCGCGCCAGCGCTTGGCGCATGTCGAGTTCGAGCCGCCGCCGCGCCTGCATGCGGTCGTCCATCTCCAACTGGAAGAAGCGATAGGTAGCCCGCCCGTCGAGCTTGGCCCGGTAGAGGGCGAGATCGGCGTTCTTCAGGAGCTTGTCGGCCTCAACTCCGTCGCCGGGTGCGAGGGCCGCCCCGACGCTGGCACCGATCGTGAGGAGATGTCCATCGACCATGTAGGTCCGACCGATCAGATCGACGACCCGCCGGGCCAAGGCTTGGGTATCGGCTGCCTCTCGAACTCCGGTCTGCAGGATGACGAACTCGTCGCCGCCGATCCGGGCGACCGTGTCGGTCGGGCGGACCGTCGAGCGCAGGCGATCCGCGACTTTCTCCAGCAGGGCATCGCCAATCGGGTGACCGAGCGTGTCGTTGACCGGCTTGAACCGGTCGAGGTCGATCAGGAGGACGGCAAAAGCTTCGCCGGTCCGCTCCAGGCGCGTGACGGCCTCGGTCAGACGCTCCCGCAGCATGAGGCGGTTGGGCAGGCCGGTGAGCGGATCGAGGCGCGCCATCTCGTCGGCGCGGGCCTCAGTGGCCTTGCGCGTGCTCACGTCTTCGAGTGTGACGGCCCAACCTTTACCGGGGACGTGTGCGAGCTCGACTTCGACGGTATGGTCCGGGAGCGCGACCTCAAAGACGATGGGTGCTCCCTGCTCCCGTGCCGTGCGCAACTGCCGGAAGATCTCGCGCCGAGAGAGTTGGTCACCACGCAGGACACGCAGCAAGTGCCGCGCCGATGTCGCGCTCTCAAACGCGGCGCCAACTCGGTCGAACAGGCTCCGCGCTGACGCCGTGCAGACGATCACCCGACCGGTGTGATCGAGGAGCAGGAACCCATGGCGCACGCAGTCCAGGTAACGAAGGAGGCTGCTAGGCTGCAGGATCGAGGGCACTGCCGCCACAGACCACCGCGGAGCAGCAGGTTCCAGCGGGCGAAACGCGTGTAGGTCCGCGGGCATCATTGTACGCGCCTCACAAACGCAGCGCCCACGCCGCCTAATCGGCACGGGCACTATAGAAGATTAGACAGGGGCACCTGCTGAAATTCAGTTTGAACTTCGACGACAAAGGACGTGAACGATGCCCCCATCACGCGACGTGAAAACAACCCTGTCGCTTAAATGACCAGCGCACACACTAACGGGACACCAGTCATTCCGAGTGGAGTGTGACTCAGCTTGCGATCCGCTGACCCTGCCGACGGTCCATCTCGAAGGCCTGGAGATCTAGGGCCAAGTTGATGATCTGATCCGACTTCAGGCGAGCAGGCTCGAGTGGGCCGCCAAAGCCGTGCTGTAGATAGACCTCCTGCACCTCCGGCGTGCGCATCGCGCCGCCCATCGTCCAGTTCGGGAACAGACGGGCCGGCACATCGCGCACGTTGATGACGACGGTTCCTGAATGGCGGGTGTCGCGCGCGATGCGGTTGTAGGTCTCCGTCACCTGAGCGCGCTCGCCCTCCAGGATCTGCACAAACCACGTCTTGTCGAAGATCAGGAACCCCGTGATGCCATCGCGGCTGTTGTTGCGCTGGGACACCGACAGGATCTCACGCATGTTCGTCAGCATGGCACGGCCGTCGCCCGGCACGGTGTTGCGGCTGTAGTAGACGAGTTGGTGGATCATGAGTGTCCGCCCTGTTTGTGGATGGCTGCTGTGACTGTGATCGATAATTGCACAGGCTTTGCCGCGAGGGCGGCCAAGCGCGGTTTGTTACCGCGCAATCTTGAATGAGTAGCCACTAAGGGCGTGTTAATTTCATCAAGAATGCCGCATATTTTTGACGAGCCAAGGGGAGAATCAGTTAAGATATTCTGATTTATGCTCGGCCGGAGGAGGGATACGGCCGTGATGATCGTGGAGTTAATCAAACTATTTGCAGAGCCGCTTGATCTGGCGGTCGTCGTGACGGACTGTGACCTGGAACGGCCCGGCCCGACGATCCTGTATGCCAATCCTGCGTTCACCCGGATGAGCGGGTACGAGACCGCTGAGATCCTGGGCGGTTCGCCCCGCCTCCTTCAGGGCGTCGGAACGAACCCGGAAACCACCCGATCAATCGGCCGCAGCTTGCGCGCGAAGGCGCGCTTTCACGGCGTCCTGCAGAACTACCGAAAGTCGGGTGAGGCATACCTGTGCGAACTGGATGTACGTCCGATCCGCGGCTTGAATGGCGACCTACAGGCGTTCGTGGCGTTCGAGCGCGAGGTCGTGCGTCGCCGCGGTCGACCTACACAGAACGGAGCGGGGCGTTATCGAGCCATCGTAGCCTGCGATCAGTCTTCAAATGGGGTCCATCCGCCTCCGTTTGGATCGGTCTCCTAGCCGCTCATCAGCCTGTACCCCACACTCTGAAGCACCAGTAGCTTTACCACACCCGAATAAGACCTTCATCCTATCTATCGTTATGTCGGCAAACCGATCGTTTTCCCGACGATCGCTCGGCACGCATGTTGGGCCGCCAAAATGGCTGCAAGCCCGTCGGAAAACCGCGTCGGCTATTCAAACGTCGGCAAAACGTGGCTTTCCGACGCTAGGGGCGAGTATGCTGTCATGTCCGGTTTCCTGCATCGCGCAACCGAAAGCAGACCAGCGGCTTTCGGCCAGCATCTGCCGCAACGCTGGGCCCGCGGGAGCGTCTCAGATGGGTGGTTTTGCGACTGTCCGCTTCTGAGCAGCTGATGCTTCGAAGCGGACAGGACCCTGATCTTAGCTTAAGACGTGTTGCCGGTGGTCTTGGTTTGACATTCTGGGCGCGTGTTCAGCCAACAGCGCGCGCCGCCTCACGAACCTGCCGCGTCGCCGCATCGACCTGCTCGCTCGCCCGGGCGATGGCCTCCATGCCGCCGGCGATCGTCGATACCCCGTGCGCGGCCGTGTGCATGCTGCCCGACATCTCGCGCGTGACGGCAGACTGCTCCTCGACCGCCGCCGCGATCGCGGCCGAGACCTCGTCCAGCGCCTGGATCGTGCCCTGGATCGAGCCGATCGCGCCCACAGCCTCGCGCGTAGCCGCCTGCGTCGCGCTGATCTGCCCGCGGATCTGATCCGTCGCCTTCGAGGTCTGCTCGGCCAGGGCCTTCACTTCGGCGGCGACCACCGCAAAGCCGCGCCCGGCTTCACCGGCCCGCGCCGCTTCAATGGTAGCGTTCAACGCCAGCAGGTTGGTCTGGCCGGCGATGCTCTGGATCATCGTCACGACGTCGCCGATCTGTGCAGCCTGCCCGCTCAGGCCCTCGACGATGCTGCCGGTATGGCGCGCCTGCTCGACCGCCTCGCCAGCCATGCACGCGGCGTGGCTGACCTGCTGGCTGATCTCGCCGACCGAGGCGGAGAGCTCCTCCGCCCCTGAGGCCACCGCCTGGATGTCGTTCGAGACCTGCCCCACGGTCGCGACGGCCTCAGCCGTTTGCCGCGTGACGTCCTCGACCGCCGTGCCGATGGCGTTGAGATCCACGCCGATGGCCCGCTGCGCCTCGGCGCGGCGCTGCCGCTCCTGGACCTGCGCAGTGATGTCGACGGCGAACTTCACCACCTTGAGCACCGTGCCGTCGGTGTCGATGATCGGGTTGTAGGTCGCCTGTAACCAAGCCTCACGCCCGCCTTTGGCGATCCGCTTGAACTCACCCGCAACGAATTTGCCCTGACCGAGCCGAGCCCAGAATTCGCGGTAGACGGCACTCGACTTCTCAGCGGCGTCCACGAACAGGCTGTGATGGTGGCCCTGTATCTCGTCCAGTCGGTAGCCGACCGCGTCGAGGAAGTTCTGGTTGGCACTCAAGACCGTACCATCGGGCGCGAAGGCGATCACCGCCTGAGAACGGTGGAGCGCGGCGATCTGGCCTTCCAGGTCGACCATGTGCAGCTTCTGCTGCGTGATGTCAGTGGCGAACTTGACAACCTTCACCACGCGGCCGGCGCGGTCGAGCACGGGGTTGTAGCTCGCCTGGATCCAGACAGCGCGGCCGCCCTTGGCGAGGCGCTTGAACTCGGCAGATTGAAAGGTGCCCCGCCGCAGCGCGTCCCAGAAGGCGCGATACTCCGAGCTTTCGCGATAAGCCGGCTTCACGAACATCGCGTGGGGCCGGCCCTGGACCTCGGGCAGGGTGTAGCCCATGGCAGTCAGGAAGTTGGCGTTGGCGGTGAGGATGGTGCCGTCGGGCTGGAACTCGATGACGGCTTGCGAGCGGTCGAGCGCGTCGAGCTTGGCAGCCTGATCCATAGCGCTGCGCATCGTAAGAAACATGCTCCCCTCCTTCCGCAACTTCAGCCATTGGGCGGCAGATGGGGAAGCGGCAGTCGGCGGCTGCCGACACAATTTTCACGGTGTGACGCCCAAGTCGATCACAGTTGCAAACAGCACTACGCAACAAGCGTTAGTTTTGTATTAATTAGGCTCGTGCTCGACACAATCTTGCGGCAGCTATACTTGATCTAGGTAATGAAAGTAGGTCTCACGCGTTCGTGAGCGGAAAAAAACAACCTACGTGCTCGAAGATGGCAAGGCAACGAAGGGCGCCGGTTAACAGGTCGTTGCTTACGCTAGCGGGTTCATAGCGTCCGGCTGCGCTGACTGCTGGGCGTCCGACCCGGCGGATCACCTCGCGCTCGAACGCGACGAAGTGCTCGATGCGCCCGTCTGCAGCGCGTATCGGCCGGCAGTCGATCTCGGCGCGGTACTTGTTGCCGTCGGCCCGGTAGTTGGTCAGGTAGCCGTGGAAGCGCTCGCCGGCCCCTATGGCACGTCGGAAGGCGTCAACCGTCGCCTGGCGCGCCTCCTTGCCCTGCATAAAGCGCGGGCTCTGGCCGACGATGCTGGTCATGTCGCGCCCAACCAACCGCTCGAAAGCGGGGTTGGCGTACAGGATCGTCGGTCCTGGTTCCTCAATCAGCGCATCAGTGACGACGATGCCGACAGCGGCATCGTGAGCCAGAGCGCGGATCAGTTCGAGAGCGTTCATCGTCTGGCAGATCTATTTGCCCTTTTGTCTTGGAGTAATCCTGCGGCACGCATGGCTAGCCAGCAGATTGCACACTGCCGGCTTGGGCCTCTCAAGGTACCATCGCTCACGATGACGCCTGCCCGCAGACGATCAACGCATAACTAGGCTTTCCGTGCCTGCTCCGGGGGAACAGGAATGTAAGCACGCGATAGACAGTCGATCAGAATATGTATTTTTATGCCATCAACTGAGTGGCAATTCGATCCTGCAATGTAACTCTTTATCGCTCAGATCGTAGCTGGTTCGCGCCCTCAGGGCATAAGGCAGGGCCTTCTCGATTAACTCGCGGCCATAGCCACGTGGCTCCGCCATACCTTGTTCTCTAGTCGGCCTCGCGATGCCCTCCTCGACCCAGTTCAGTACGAGATGTCGCTGCCCGGCCTCAGTCTTGTTGGTCTGCCAATTGGCGGAGAGCCGGCCACCTGCGTCGGATAGTGCCCCGTACTTGCGGGCATTGGTGGCCAGTTCATGCAGAGCCAGCGCCAGAGTCTGGGCCGTCGTCCGCTGCAAGCGACTGACGGCCCCTCCAGAACAACGCGGTCTTACATAGCGGTCGCCCCCAGAGCGTCCAACTCGGTCTGGATCAGGGCTCGGATGGTGATCGGCTCCAGGTCGGAGCGGGACAGCAAACCCTGCACGCGTGACAGGGCCGCGAGGCGGTCGTTGAACTGCCTCGTGAACGCCTCGGTTGCCGCCAGCGAAAGAGGGCTTCCGCCCCTGTGAGTGCGCCGTCCCTGAGGCAGACCTGCGGTTGGTAATAGAGCTCTAACTCACCACGCAGGGCGGCTTACCGGACAAAGCAGGGTCCGCCCTAGGGCGTGCCGATCTGGGAGTTTGCTCAGAGGGGCTCCGGCCGATGATGTCTCATGACCCAGCCCGTGGCATCCAGCCCCTGAGCCGCTCGACCCGCGTTACGGCGGCGTTGACCGAGCGAGAGCGATGGCGGCCTGCACCAACTTATTTCGACTTCTCGACGTAAGCCTTGCGTTGGTGAGCGCGTCTGCCGTCGCCTGGTGCTTCGCAACGGCGTCCGCGACATCGAGGGTATGACCGCTCCGGAACCGGAATGGCTCACAACGGGGATCGGCAAGGTAAACTCGCGCAGCCTCCTTGATCTCCCCCATTGTTACGATGCCGCTTCGACGCAAGTCCGCTACGACGGGCCGCTTGGGTTGTGCGCTAATCGCCGTAGATCCTTCAGAGCTGAGTAGGGCAGAGGCATCGCCAACGAGCCAACAATCTGTCAGGGAGCTTCCCGTAGGTCAGCACCCTCAATCTTTCATCGCGGCCACGATGCGCGCGATCTCCTGTAAGCTCTCCTCGATGCGACGGGTGTGAAGCAGGACGGTGTCGGCGTCCTCATTTCCAGCGCGATCATCGGGCCACCAGCGGCCGTCATCCAGCTCGTGCAGTAGTTGGCCGATGCGGTCGAACTGTTGCTTCAGCGCAATCACCACACCTTCACAGGGATCATTTTCGGGCATGGTGTAGTCTTTTATTCTTTACACTAAACGTACGCCCGCCGCCGCGAGCAATGAAGGCTATATTTACGGGATCGCGAAGTAGTCAGGAGCCCGACCAATGCCTACCAGGCGGCTGGGGCAGCGGCATGCCCAAATCATTGAGGCCGAGAGTTAAAGCCAAGTACAGCAGCGCAGAGAATGGCAGTTCGCAACTTTCGCCGCTCTCAAGATTTTCAAGGATCTGAGGCGTGAGGCCGACCAGCCGTGCTGCATCAGGTGCGCTGAGGCATAGCCGCCGTCGCGCAAGTGCGGCATGCGCGGCCAAGTTGATCAGCAGAAATCGGCGCTGCTCCTCAAGTTCCACCATGCTTTTACCTAACGTGCCGGTGATGAGGTTTTCGGTCGGGCGACATTCGGACGACTCCGAGCTCCGCGCTCATCAACGGGGCCCGATCGGCCCAGGCCGATAGCCCTGGCGATTTGGGAGCGCTGCTCGGCATAGCTGGAAGCGACCATCGGGTAATCGGCCGGTAAGCCGTAGCGCTCGCGGTATCCGCGTGGGCTAAACCCATGGCTGTTCAGGTGTCGCTTGAGCGTCTTGTAGGTCTTGCCGTCGATGAAGCTGACGATGCCGTCCGGCTGGATTGACTTGCGGATCACCGAAGGTGTGGCCTTCTCGATCTCTTTGTTCATGACAACCGCGGGGACGCCGCTCGCGAGGCCTCGAAGAACCCCATACACACCAACGAGCAGGGACGGCAGATCGTTTGCTGGCAGGGAGTTATTTGAAACGTAGGCCGAGACGATGCCAGCCGCTCTATCAAGCAGAGCGGGCGCTTGCTGATGGGTTCCAATAGACAACTCAATTCTCCAGGTGATCTTTGACGGTTCCGAATTGTTGCGTCGCATTAAGACGCCGCGAGCTGAGGAAGCGCTTATCGATACGAAGTTCGACTGCTGCAGCCGCAGGTGGCGAGTGTTGTTGAATTTTTGTGCGCGTGCAGCTAACGGGCTTTTCGTGCATGAAGAGCCTTTCGAAAAAGCGTGGCACGTGTTGTCTCAATCTGTCAGAAGGGATGCTCGCGGTGTCACTCCTGAGTCCAATTTAACTGATGTGCGCGGCGTAAAATCGGCTCAGGCGGAACAGATCATCGGCTGGACAGGCTGAGGGCTTGATGCAGAAAATCTTCTCGACGGCCGATGTCCACCCTCGCGACCGCTTTGATTATTGGATGGGCACCATTCGCGAGAACATCATTCGCAACGATGCGGTGCCCGCCTGTAGAAGAGCTTTCAAGGCCATGCTCAGCGCAGGATCGATTGGCTCGGTCAATCTCACCCTATCGAGCAGTTCGGCGGTCAGGGTGTCGCACACGACGCATCACACTGGACAGCCGAGCGATGACCAACTGTTCGTGTTCATGCCGCTAGCAGGGTCAAAAGTCTTGCAGCAAAGTGGACGCCAAACGGTGCTCAAGCCGGGACAGTTTGCGGTGATTGACCCGCGGCTGCCACATGAAGCCATCTTCTCCGATGC
Organism: Methylobacterium longum; assembly: GCF_022179385.1. Taxonomy (GTDB): domain Bacteria; phylum Pseudomonadota; class Alphaproteobacteria; order Rhizobiales; family Beijerinckiaceae; genus Methylobacterium; species Methylobacterium longum. Next base: position 43,567 of record NZ_BPQS01000030.1, read on the forward strand.
CTCAGAGACGCTCACGCTGATCTCAGACCGTAAACTTCTGGAGAGCCGCCTCGGAGCGGTTCAAGACCTGACAGCGCGTCCGATCGGCCTAGATACGGCAGAGGGGCAGTTGGCGTCGGGCTACCTGAAGATGCTGCCCTCTCAGGCGGGTCGCTTAAGTTCAGCGGCTGCGGACGTGGTCGAGGTACAACTGCTCGATCTTGTGGCGCTCGCTCTCGGGAAATCGAGAGAAGAGCACATTTCGTGTGGCTCGTCGGCCCGTTTGCTCGTTCGCACGAAGCTGTATGCGGTCATCGACGCTCGGCTATCCGATCCGAAGCTCGACGCTGCAGCTATTGCAAAGGCCGCTGGTGTAGGCGTTCGTTATGCCAACGCCGTGCTGGCTGACGAGAATACATCGCTCGGTCGGCTTGTTCAGAGCCGACGCCTGGAGCGCTGCCGGACGGCGCTCGCGGACCCAGCACAGGGGCACCGTTCAGTAAGCGAGATTGCTTACAGATGGGGCTTCTCGGACATGACTCATTTCGGCCGTCGGTTTAGGGCGGCCTACGGGCTTCTGCCGAGTGAATTTCGCTGCCAAGCCCGAATGGAGGCGCCTTGAACGCTCGGCCGGTCACTATGATCGGCCAGCCGACGCGGTTTGTGGGACCGGCCGGTCGGCACCGCTAAGCTGATGCGATGATCATGCGCTGACGCGCCTCGGCTAGTTGGGGTGGAGCCTGTGTGAAAACGAAAGCGCATGCCGAAACTATAGAACAATCTTCTGCGCGGCCGATAAGTAGCCCCGCTGCGTGGCCGTTCTGACGCGGTTTAGGCCTCTATTTCGGCACTGCTCAGGTCGTTCTCGGGAAGATCCTTCTACCGCTTCTGAGTTTTCACACACCCTCGGTGGGAAGCAGACAGCTCACCGCAGAATACCGAGGCGAGAGCGCACCGCTACCGTGACGATGGCGTAAAACGGAACGGCGATGATGGCGGTCGCGCCCCATACCCATAGGGCTACGTCTTCCAACATCAGCGCCGCAATTATTCCGAACCAGTATGCGGCTTCGAGGAGGTGCACGAGGATGTTGAGGCGATCCTGCTTCATCGCTTTCGGAGCGGCGAAAGGGCGTCGTCGAGCTGTAGGCATGAGCTTCTCTCCGGTCGACGGCCGAGTCATCATACAGGAGATCTCACAGGTTCAGTCGCTCCAAAGTGGGGGCGCCACGTCGCTGTGGATAGCGACCATGAAGGAGGTCGGCTGAGGCGACGGGTCATCTCTGAATGTCCGAGCCAGATTGTGAGCGGTCCCCGCGGCTATGTCTGCCTCGATGTATCCGCTGCTCAAAAGCGGACCGACGGCTCTCGGCCAGCTCCGGCCGGCCGCTTCGAGGCCAAGACAGCCGTTGAGCGGGGCCGCTGGCCTGCTCCGAAGCGGACAAAGGGTGCAGAAGGGCGAACGTCATAGAAGGGTGGGAAGCGGTCTCTCGCTGTGGGGCTAAAATCGGACGTTCGAGCGGTCAGCGGCAGCCGACACGAGTTTGGCGAGATGGGCTGTGCAAGGCCGAGGCTTTGACGACAGCCCCGAGCTTTATTTCCAACCGATGTCACATCCGGCATTCGTGCGTCGTCACCCTCGTGGACCGATCACGAGGGAAGAGTGCGATGAGCAAAGCTATTCCGGCTTTGGCTGGCCTGCTTGGCGCAGGACTAATCGGCAACGGCATCTTCATGCTCGCCTCGCCTGAGGCATGGTACTTCGCGGTGCCAGGCGTGACCTCGACAGGCCCGTTCAATCAGCACTTCCTGCGCGATATCGGCCTGATCTTCGTGCTGATCGGGTCCGGATTTGTGTACGGTGCGGTGAGACCCAGCTCGCGTGTTCTGCTTTGGAGCATTGGTGCGATCTGGCTCTCAGGGCATGCGCTGTTCCACGTCTGGGAGGTTGCAGTGGGCATTTGCGGGCCGGACGTGCTGCCCCGCGACTTCCCCGCGGTTACACTTCCTGCGCTTATTGCGGCCGCCCTCAGCGTTTGGTCGCTTCGCCATGCCGACCACTGATGATCCGACCCTCATCTTCGAACAGGAGCGGACGCGGCTCGTCCGGCTCGCATACCGCATGCTCGGTTCATTCGGCGAGGCCGAGGATGTCGTGCAGGACGCCTGGCTCCGCTGGCGGTACGTCGACCATGCCGGTGTATCGTCGGCCGGTGCCTTCCTGTCGCGCACGGTGACGCGGCTCTGCCTGGACGTCATGAAGTCCGCCCGCGCACGGCGAGAGACATACTTTGGAACTTGGTTGCCCGAGCCCGTCGCCATGGCGCCGGACGAAGCCTCTGGCGATGACCTGACACTCACGCTGATGCTCGCCTTGGAGCGGCTCTCGCCTCTGGAGCGGGCTGCGTTCCTCCTGCACGACGTTTTCGCGGTTCCGCTCGGGGAGATCGCGGCGACACTTCAGCGTGAGCCGCCAGCTGTCCGTCAGCTCGCAGCCAGAGCGAGGAGGCACGTGCAGTCGGCACGTCCGCGCTTCCCCGTCGACAGGGAGGAGGGGACACGCATCGCTAAAGCCTTCTTCGAGGCGTCGGCGACAGGCGACGTCGCGGCGCTTCGCAGCATGCTCGCGGATGCCGTCATCGTGCACTCCGATGGTGGCGGAAAGGTACACGCATTCCCGCGGCCTATCATCGGCATCGACAAGGTCATGCGTATGTTCGAGGGAGCTGCCCGGAAGTCGTGGATCCAGCATGCCCAGAAGCTGCAGGACCTCTGGATCGATGGCCTGCCGGGCTATTTCAGCCTGGAGCCGGGCGGAACCCTCCAGACCGTGGCCCTGGATATCCAGGGCGGCCTGATCGTCGGCATCTACTTCACCCGCAACCCGGACAAGCTCGAACGTATGGCAAGGCTGTTCGGAGGGGCAGCGGCAGAGCATATGCCTCAATGAGTCTCACCGCCGGGCGATTGCGAGCTCCCTGCGGCATACCCTGGAAAAGGTACAGAGTGGATCGAGGTCGCCGGCGTGGTGGATGTCGGCATAGGACGAGATACTCTTATGCGGGGCGAAGTAAGTCTCGCCGATGCCTTGCATGACACGCTCCGCCTCTTCGAGCGTTTCCGGGCCGCCGAAGAGCCGGATCTTGTTCACGATGGCATACAGGTTCACCAGTTTGGCCGGATCTTTGAGGTCATGCTGGAAGGCGTCGCCGAACAGTGTCGACGCCTCCCGAATGAACTCGCCGTAGAGAGCTTCCCGTCGCGCGCGGTCCTGCACCAGCAGAGTTGCTCGCTCCTGGCTGTGTTGCGTCAGCCATGTGGTCGCGAAGGAGGCCATCGCGCCGATGCTGGAACCCGCGAGCGCTGAAAGCGCCGAGACGTAGGCCGCATCCATCGGCAGCGTACCTCAGGCCACGCGCTTCGGCTGCGCGGCCAGCCAGTCGCTGTAGCGCCGCTTTGACAGCCAAGCGTCACCAGCGGGTGTCAACCAGCGATCTTCGAGGAGCACTCCAAAATAGGGGGCGGTGTCGTCCGTGATGACGTCACGCGTTTCGCCGATGCCGTCGAAGTGGCGCTTCACCAGCTCGACCATCGGCAGCCGCTCAGGACCGGCGATCTCGATCATGCAGTTACGGGGTGGTGCGAGCGCGGCCTCAGCGACCTTCTCGGCTACATCGGCCGATGCGATCGGCTGGATTGAGGCGGAGGTCACCCGGGCCACGCCGTCGATGATAGCCGCTCCCGCAATCGTGCCGACGAACTCGAAGAACTGCGTGGCGCGGACCAGCGTCCAGGGCACGCCCGCCGAGGCGATCAGTTCCTCTTGGGCAAGCTTCGCGCGGAAGTAGCCGCTGTCGAGCAGGAGCTCGGTCCCGACCACTGAGAGTGCCACGTGGTGCGTGACGCCCGCAGCCTTCTCTGCCGCCGCGAGGTTCCGTCCGGCGCGGACGAAGAAGTCCATCGCCGCATCGTCAGCAAAGGAGGGCGCGTTGGCGACGTCGATGACGACGCTGGCGCCCTGCAACGCGTCCGCCAAGCCCTCGCCTGTGACAGCGTTCACCCCGGTATTGGGCGAGGCCGCGAGCACCTCGTGGCCGGCGCTCCTCAGGTTGGCGACGACTTGTGAGCCAATCAGCCCAGTTCCGCCGATGACGACGATCTTCATGTGACGCTCCATCTCAGCTCCAATCCCTTTGGGACGGTCGAGGTCATGACGAGGAGCGCCCCTCGCAGTGTGACATCGGCGTGGAAGATCAATGCGCCCGACTTGAGCCTAGCGAGGGCTTGACCTTGTGGGATGCTCGGGACCGGGGCAGCGTGGAAAAGTCTTCCCGGTCCAAACCTGCCGGGACGGTGCACGAGCCCACGGAAGCGCATCCTCAGGACCGATCCCGATCCCGAGGATGAACGATTGTCGATGAGGCACCCGTGCGCGAATTCCCGGATTCAACGGACGACCGGGCCAGCACGGGCTCCGTGCACTCAGAAGTCCCAGAATACGGGAACCCACCGAAAAGCGTCGCCATCAACCGCAACCCGGCCGACGGACGGGAACGGCAGGTGCGTGGCGATCAACTGCTCGCCGGTCGCCGCCAATTCCCGCAGAAGCCGAACGCGAACGCGAGCCGCCTCCTTGGGATCGTGTTCGAAGCCGTTGTGCCAGTCGGGATGCTCGAATCCGACCGTGAACACGGCATCGCCGGCGAATGTCAGCCGATCGCCGCCGGATGACAGGCGGACCACGCTGTGCCCGGGCGTGTGGCCGCCGGTGCGCTGGACCATCACCCCCGGCGCGACCTCGTACTTTTCGTCGAACAGCCGCAACTGGTTGCGGTACTCCTGCGCGAACCGCTTAGCGGCCGTCCTGAGCGCATCAGGAAACCCCTCTGGCATGTCGACCTGCGTGAAGTCAGGCGCTTCCCAGAATTTGACCTCGGCAGCCGCCACGTGGATCCGTAGATCCGAGCGCAGCCGCTCCTTCACGCCGTCGACGAGGAGCCCGCCGACATGGTCCATGTGCATGTGGGTGAGCACCACGTCGGTCACAGCCGCGAGATCAATGCCAGCAGCTTCCAGTCGCCTGACCAGTTGCCCGGCCCGCGGCAGGTTCAGGTTCGGGTCCAGCCCCAAGCCGGCGTCGATGAGGATGGTCTGGCCGCCACTGCGGACCACAACCGCGTTCAGCGACCAGTCGAACGCGTCCGACGGCAGGAACATGTCGTTGAGCCAAGCCGCCCTTTCGGCCGCATCGACGTTGTGTCCCAACATCTTGGTCGGGAGCGGCAGCACTCCATCGCTGACGACCAGCACATCGATCTCACCGACCCGCACCATGTAGCGCGATGGCACCAACTCCTCACCTTGCACACGCGGAGGGCCAGCATATCCCGGATCGGTTCGTCCGGCATTGGCAGTTACTACAGTAGTCATCGTCATCCCTTCCATGGGACGCGCGTGCACCTGGCACGTCAGGACCACGAAACGCGCGTCATCCACAGAGACGAGACGGGGTCGACAGATGTGACATGAGCGAAGAGAAGTCGAACTCATCGCCCAAGGATGATCGCTTCGCCTCAATGATTTCCTGGAGCAAACGGCCTCTTTTCGGCCTATCGCCGTCGTCCGAAGCTGCTTCACCAAGAGCCTGAGAGCGGACGTTCTCAAGACCTGCTATGGGTTGTGAGCGAGGGTTACAACCGCGTCCGCTTTTCTGGTCTCCTGTTCAGAAGCGGACAAGCCGCAATCGGCCAAACCCAGTCGGCAGCTTTGCGCCCTTTTCAGCTGTTCAGCTGGCCCGATTAAGCACCCTGAAAGCGGACGCCCGAGACGGACCTGGACTGAGCGCAATCACATGCCGATTCTCACCTTGGGTCCAGCGCCGACCTGATCTGACTCTGGCTTAAGAGGACCAGGTGGGCGAACATCGCACGGCCGCTTCCCTTTATAGCCGACATGCCAGATCCGGGAATGTGGCGCGCACGGCCGGGCGATCATCAGGCAACAAGTACGGCCATCGTTAGTTATAGGCGTCTTGCCAATTGATGATCATGACCTGCGTCACCTTCAGCAATCACGACATGTCTTGCCTGAGACCCTCGTTCTTTGATTCTGCTTGAAGATCTTCGTCTCCATGATGACCATGGCGATGCCCCTGCCTTGCGCTGTCTGCGCCTCGATCTGCCACGGTGTCTGTATCTCCCGCTCTGCGGTCGGTTTCTGTACTCGCTTCATTCCCAACTCCTCTGGCTCTCGCTAATTCTCTCCAATATCTCTATGATTACCGAGACGTTCAGATAATCCGTCAAATTTAGATTGAAAAAGATAAATAAGATCCCCGATAGACTGTTCCATTGTCTCAAGTATAAATTTACGGGCGAACTTATTTGTGAATATATACGAAGACATGCGTATAAAGATTTGTAAGAGTAATTTCTGTTTTATTTGCTAATAGATAAACCAGTTTTACCGCTGCAATGCGAGCGGTGATGCAAAAAAGATGCACGCCGTGAGCTCGCGCGCTGGCGGCTGTCACCCGCCTTGATCTTAATTCAAGAAAGGCTAAGCTTCCGCGTGTTGCGAGGCAGGCTGTGGCTCCTCGTGTGCGGATCTCCCCTTCCTACGATGCCATTCCGATTTGTCCACACAGCGGACATCCACCTCGACTCGCCACTACGGTCGCTGGCGATGCGAAATAGTGAACTGGCGACGCTCATCGGCGACTCGACGCGCCGAGCCTTCATGGCGATCATCGATCTCTGCCTCGAAGAGGCGGTCGATGCCTTGGTCGTCGCGGGGGACCTTTACGACGGCGACCAGACGTCGATGAAGACCGCGCGCTTCCTCGCCACGCAGATGGAGCGACTCCACGAGGCCGGTATCAGCGTCTACAAGATTCGCGGCAACCACGATGCCCTGTCGAAGATCACTCAGGAATTGGTTCTTCCTCCGTCGCTAAAACTCTTCGGGAGCAGGGCGGAGGCAGTCGAGTTTCGCAAGGGCGGTCTCGACGTCGTCATGCATGGCTTGAGCTTCGCCAAACCCCATGCGCCGGAGAGCCTGCTGCCCAAGTACCGGCCCGCCGTCCAAGGCGCCGTCAACATCGGCATCATGCATACGAGCTTGGCGGGCGGCCATGGCCATGACCTCTACGCGCCCTGTACGGTCACCGAGTTGCAGGGCTGCGGCTTCGATTACTGGGCGCTGGGCCATATCCATGCGCGGTCGGAGCATCGCGGCGATTGTGCCATCGTGATGCCCGGGATGCCGCAAGGCCGCGACATCAACGAGGCGGGCCCGAAGACGGTCAGCCTCGTCACGGTGCGCGACGACCGGAGCGTCACGATCGAGGAGCGCGCTACGAGCATTGCTCAATTCGAGCGCATCCCCGTCGATGTGTCGGATGCGGAATCCTGGGCGGACGTCGTCGATGCGATCGAGCGTGATATTTTGGCTGTTCGCGGCAGGACGGCGGCGCCCCACCTCGTGGCGCGCCTGATGCTAGGGGGGCGGACCGCCCACGCGTGGCGCCTGCGGCGCGACCGGGACCTGCTGTTGGAGGAGAGCGAGCACCGGCTCGGCAATTCCGGCGGCGTCTGGATCGAGAAGATCGAGATCGCGGCGAACGCGCCCCGCGAGCCCGCATCCTCCGGCACCGCCGATCCCATCGACGAACTCGGCACCCTCATTGGTGACGAGATCCTACACCAGCACGGCGTGCGCGAAAGCATCCGGGCGCTCGTCATGGAAGTGAGGGACGACCTACCACCGGAGGCTCGGCGCTTCTGCGGCGACGACGAAACTGCGTTCGAGAGCTTCCTCGACACGCTGCTGAGCGAGAGCGGGCATGAGATCGTCGCCCGTCTGGCGCAGGACGGGGCGAGCCCCCGCTGATGCGCCTGCGTCGGCTCGACCTCATCCGTTACGGCAAGTTCACCGACCAGGTGATCGATTTCGGGGATAAGGATGACGCGGGGCCCGATCTCCACATAATCTACGGCCTGAACGAGGCTGGAAAGTCGACGGCCTTCTCCGCCTATCTCGACCTACTCTTCGGCATTGAGAAGCGCACGCGCTACGGATTCCTGCATCAATACAACGCGATGGAGGTTGGCGCGGTCCTCGATTTCGGTGGCGCCCGTCACGAGTTCAGGCGCGTCACGCAGCGGGCAGGCTCGCTCCGCGATGCGTCCGGACAACCGGTGGGCGAGACGGTTCTCGGCGGCGCGTTGTCGGGTCTTACGCGTGACGCCTACCGCATGATGTTCTCCCTCGACGAACAGACGTTGGAGGACGGCGGCAACGCGATCCTCGAGAGCAAGGGCGACCTCGGGGAATTGCTCTTCTCAGCGAGCGCGGGCTTGGTCGACTTGAGCACCGCATTGGCCATCGTCGCCACCGAAGCCGACCGCATCTTTAGAAAGCGGGCATCCTCGACCGAGATCGCCACCCTCAAGCGACGCCTTTCGGATTTGAAGGGCGAGCGGGACAAGATCGACACGCAGGCCAGCGCCTATGCGGGGCTCGTCGCTGACCTGAGGCGGGCCGAGAGGGCCTACGACGAGGCGGTCTTGGAGCGCGGGACGCTGAAGGCACGCCAGGACACGCTCAGCTGCCTGATGCGCGCGGCGCCACTCGCCGCGGATCATGCACGGATCAGTCACGATTTAGCGGCGTTGGCGGACCTGCCGCGTCCCCCGGGTCATTGGGCAGCGGAGCTGCCCGCGCTCATGGTCAGAGATGCGACCCTGGCGACGACGCTGCGCGGCAAGGACGAGCAGACCGCGCGCCTTCGCGCGGAGATCGACGGGATCGAGTTCGACCGGAATATCCTGCGGCTCGCGGACCGGATCGAGGCGCTCATGGCCATGTCCTCCCGGTTCCAGACCGCCGAAGCCGATCTGCCGAAGCGACGCGCCGCACTCGCGGAAGCCCAGGCCCGCTTGGCGAACCTCGCGCGGTCTGCGGCTGGCGAGGCCGGCGCAAAGGATCCCAACGCCCTCATCGTCGAAGCCGCGACCCTCGGCACCCTGCGGAGTCTTCTCGAGGAATGGTCCGGCATCGAGGTGCGGCTCACGGCCGCCGCCGAGGAAACGACGATGGCCTCGCGCGCGCTCGACGATGCCTTGGCGGAACGGGCGAGCCTCGACCAGATCGCCCCGCCGCTCGCCGTGCCCCGGAAGGCCGCACTCCAGGCGGGCGTCACCCGACTGCGGGACGGCAACCTTCTCGCCGACCGTCGCGTAGCTGCGAAGAGCGCGACCGGCAAGGCGCAGGCCCTCGATTACGCCCTCCGTTCCCTGGAAGCTTGGACGGGTGGAGTGGACGCGCTGGAGGATCTGGCCGTCCCCTCGCCGCGGCAGATCAGGGCTTGGCGGGACACATTCTCCGCGCAGGACCTTCGGCGCGCCCGACATCGCGAGCGGTGCCGCGAGTTGCTCCTGAGCCAAGCGGAGATCGAGGCGGCCCTCGACGTGGCTGCGTCCGTCGCCGGCGCCATCGGTGACGAGGAGGCGAGGGCCCTGCGCGAGGTGCGCGAGCGAGCTTGGTCAGCCTATCGGGAGCGACCGGCTGCCGACACGGTCGCTGGTTTCGAACTGGCGATGCACGCCGTCGATGCCATGGCCGAGGCGCGCATCGCGAACGTGGATCGGCTGGCCGAGATCCGCGGATTGAAGCGGGACCTCGCCCTCACGAAAGCCCGGATCGCCGCGGAAACCGAACTCCTCGCGGAAGTCGAAAGTGAGATCGCCGATTTGACGGCGGACATCGCCGGTACGCTGCCAACGGCAATCGAGCGAATGCTCGCCAAGCCGGTCGGCGAACAGCTTTCCGACATCGACGACTGGATCGCGAAGAGGGATCGCACCCTCGTCGCCCTGAGTGAGCTCCGGTCCGCGCGGGCGGAGACCGAGAGCCTCGACACCGAAATCCGGAACGAGGCGCGGCGGCTTGCCGAGGCGATCGACCCCGGCGATGGCGCGCTCGCGTGGGTGGATGCAACCGTTCTTCTGCAGGCGGCGGACACTCTGCTGGCTGCCGAAGCCGCCCAGTCTCAGCAGCGGGTTTCGGTCGATAAGCTCATCCGCAGCGGCACACGGATTCTCGAGAGCCGCAGGAAGGCCGCCGAGGACGCGGCCGAGGCGAAGGCCGATTGGGAGACGCGCTGGGCCGTGGCTCTCTCGGGGAGCTGGCTTTCGGCACACACCGCAGATCGCAACGCCATCCGTGCCGTCGTGGATCTCATCGCCGGCCTCCCGGCCCAGATCGCGGAGCGGGACGCAATCCAGTACCGCGTGAAGGCGATGGAGGCGGATTGCGAGGCGTTTCTGAACGAGCTCGATACCCTGCATCGCGAGCTCGGCGAGACGCCGAAAGGGCGCGACCCTGTGGCGGCGACGGCGCTGCGCGACAGACGCGAGACATCGCTGCGTGCCTTCTCGCGTCGCGGCGAGAAGGAGCGGGAACTGGCCGGCTTAGTGGAGGAACGCCTCGCCCTCCTCGACGAGATGGCGGTTCACGACGCGTATAAGTCGGAGATCCTCACTTTCTTCCAGGCGGAAAGCCTCGCCGACGTTAGCGCCTGGTTGGAGCGATGCGCGCACAGGGACCGCCTCGAGGACGAACTCCGGCAACTCTCGACTCGCATCCTCCACGAGACCGAATCGGCGACCATGGACGCCGCTCTGACGCGGCTCGGCGAGATCGCTCCGGCCGAGCGGGCCGCCTCGAACAACGAACTCCTGAAGCGGATTGACGATCTCGACATGCGCCTGCAGGGTCTCTTCGCTGCACGGTCGAGCGCGTCGGATCGATTGGCCGCGGTGGGCGGTGACGACGCTGTGGCGCGCATCGAGGCTGAACGTCGGACCGTCACGCTTCAGATCGAGGACAAGGCCCTTCGTTACCTTCACCTGCGCACAGGCGCCCTGCTTGCCGAACGCGCCTTGCAAGTCTACCGCGAGAAACATCGCGGCTCGATGATGCGTCGGGCGTCCGATGCCTTCCGAGCCATCACTCGTGACGCGTACACGGGTCTGACGACACGTCCTGAGAAGGACCGCGAGATCCTCATCGGCCTCCCGCGTGCCGGCGGTTCCAAGTTTGCCAACGACATGTCGAAAGGCACGCGGTTTCAACTCTACCTAGCGCTGCGCCTTGCTGGCTACGAGGAGTTCGCCTTGGGCCGGCAGGCTGTCCCGTTCGTCGCCGACGATATCATGGAGACCTTCGATGAACTCCGCTCTGAGGAGGTCCTTTCTATGTTCGGCAAGATGTCCACTGTCGGACAGGTGATCTACCTGACTCACCATCGGCATCTCTGCGAAATTGCCCGAAAAGTCGTGCCGAACGTCAAGATCCATGAGCTGTATTCGTAAGTTTATCGAGGATATGGATCTTCACATTGTTTGAGATAAGTTCAGTGACACGGAAGATCGCAAAAATAAATCGGGCGGATTGATGCAGCAGAGTGAAAGCGCGTGACAAACCCCGTCTTGGCTGCATCAGTGACAAATAAGTCGCGCTGGTTGCGCGACCTTCGGCGCTTCCTTCCGCTCAAGCCGCAGTTCGTCATATCTGGCAATGTCCGGGATCATCAGCTGTTGGAGGTAACACCGGGAGCGCCTGTCCCTGTTTCGCTTGTAGCGTCACTGAGAAGCGAATTGCGGGAAGTGGACTTCGCCGTGGTCCTCTACTTCGACCCCGTAACTGGCTTCCGTCCATTGTTAGGCCCCGGTGAGGAGCCTCAAGCCGCACTCGGCATTATGGCGGCGTTGGGCTTGCAGCCGGATACTCAGGGAAATGCTCCCGCCGGGCTCGAACTGCTCGCGGCGACAATTGCGCGGATCGCTGCGAGATCCGGAGAGCCGATCGCCCTGCTGATCGACTTCGCGTCGCGGCTGATCGTTCGCAACGACGCCCTTAGCGCGGCTGAGCATCAAGCCTTTATGCAGGCGCTCGTCGCCTCCCACGTCGCGCGCTCCCGACCCATTGGAACGCCGCCGCGTCCGTTCTTCAATTCCATTGTCTGGGTCGTTGATAAGGAAGGCGACCTGCCGGATTGGTTTTTAATCGGCAACCCCCGCATTCGACACATCCCGATCGGCAAACCCGACAATATCGCACGCGGGGTTCTTGCTCGGGTCCTCCTCAAGAGCCTCGCCGGCCATGCCGATGCGATCGCGGGCGAGAGGGAGGTCGCCGTGGGCGCCTTCGTCGATGGCACGGAGGGGATGTTGCTGGTCGACATGGCCGCAGTCGCGCAACTCGCTCGAAGCGAGGGCATCGGCTTTTCCGCGATTGGCGATGCCGTCCGGCGTTACAAAGTGGGAGTGAGCGAAGATCCCTGGAGACGAATCGACCGAGCGAAAGTCCGAAATGGTACGGCGACGCTGCAGGCGCGGGTCAAAGGCCAAGACCATGCCGTCATGCACATGCTTGATATCGTCAAGCGCGCGGTCACAGGCGTGGGAGCACCCCGGCGCGGCAGCCGCCCTCGCGGGGTCGCCTTCCTTGCTGGCCCTACTGGGGTCGGCAAGACTGAGCTCGCGAAGGCGCTCACGAGCCTGCTTTTCGGCGACGAGACGGCGTATATCCGCTTTGACATGTCGGAATTCTCGGCGGAACACTCTGACCAGCGTCTGATTGGGGCGCCACCGGGTTACGTGGGCTACGACGTCGGCGGCGAACTCACGAACGCGATTCGCGAAAGACCGTTCTCGGTTGTGCTCTTCGACGAAATCGAAAAGGCACACCCGCGCATTCTCGATAAATTTTTGCAGGTGCTGGATGATGGAGTGCTCACGAGCGGCCGCGGTGACCGTGTTTACTTCTCCGAGGCATTCATCATCTTTACGTCGAATCTCGGCATCTATCGCCTAGAACCCGATGGGTCTCGTGTGGCGAACGTTACGGCCGATGACGCCTTCTTCGACGTACAATCGAAGGTGCGTGCGGAGATCGATCGGCATTTCAAGCTCGTTCTGAATCGGCCGGAGATCCTGAACAGGATCGGCGATAATATTTTGGTCTTTGACTTCATCCGCCATGAGATCGCAGAACTGATCTTCGAGGGCCAAGTCGATGAGGTGCTTCGCGGAATCGCCGTCGATCAGAGCATCGAGGTCACCATCGCCGACGACGCCCGCGTCGCCCTGAGGCAGGCATGCCTCTCCGACCTGTCCAATGGTGGCCGTGGGATCCGCAACAAAGTCGAAAGCGGGTTGATCAGTCCGCTTGCCCGAGCACTGTTCGATGGCGATGCCGCCCCCGGGGACGCCTTCGGCATCACCGCGCTTCACGTGCACCCCGAAGGTGGGACGGTGATCGAGCTCACCCGATCCAGGACGCCGAGCCGATGACGGCCTTGGCGCTCTCACGCATCCACTTTCCCATCACGACGCTCGGCCCCGGCAAGCGAGTCGGCGTCTGGTTTCAGGGCTGCTCGATCCGGTGCCCTGGCTGCGTGTCGATGGATACCTGGGCGGCGGGCAAGGGTATGACGACGGTCGCGGATGTGCTGGACACGCTCGCCCCGGTCGTGTCGTCGGCAGATGGCCTGACAATATCGGGCGGCGAACCGTTCGAGCAGTCCGAAGCGCTCGCCGCGCTTCTTCGCGGCTGGCACCGGCTCGGCGGCGGGGATGTCCTCGTCTATTCTGGACGGGCTTTGGAGGATCTGGCGCGTGCGCTGTCTGAACTCGATGGACTGATCGATGCAGTCATTGCAGATCCCTTCCTCCGCGCCGTTCCACAAACGGTCGCTCTTCGCGGCAGCGACAACCAACGTCTGGTGACACTCACCACACGGGGCGTGGAGCTCTTCTCGGCCTATGAGGCCCCATTGCCTGTCGGAGAGCGCGCCCTCGACGTGCTTTTCGACGACAACACTGGCGACGCGTTCCTGGTCGGCATCCCGCGACCGGGAGACATGGTGAAGCTTGCTGCGGCGCTGAAAGCCGCCGGCCACTCGGCGGCGGCGACAGAGGACGTGCGGTGACTGATACGACCAACGACCTTCCGGCAATCGTCCGCGTCTGCCCTTCATGCGGCAGTGAGCGCCCTCCTTCAGAAATCACCTGCGAGGATTGCCAATACTATATCGGCGAGGAAGAACTACGGCCCGCCGGCAGTTCGCAGCCGCGCTTGCCCGTTGAGCCCTCGTTACCGGAACTGCGGACCGTTGAGGGAGCGCCAAGCTGCGTCAACGGTCATCCGGTAGAGCCTGGGGACCAGATGTGCATGGTCTGCGGCGGCGAGATCGCGGCAGCGGACCATCACAGCGATTCAGAATCCGCTCCCGGGCCCGATCGCCCCCCAGAGGTGGAAGCGCCACCCGCCTTCGAGGGCTTTCGGAATATCCTTCGGGCCGGGGGCGGGACCGCGACGGGTCCCTGGGATGTCTACGATGCCGTGCGGGACAGCGATGGTCGTCCGGCGCGGATCGTCCATTACCATGAGGGGAGCGAACCCGACCCTGCCGTACATGAGGCCCTCGGGCGCCTGCCCACCGATCACGTCCCGGAACTACTGTCTACGGGGCGCGTCGCCGGGCGCACCTTCGAGGCCGTCGAGCCGATGCCGAACGGCTCGCTCGACGCCGCGGGGTGGCTGGAGCCGGAGAGGCTGCGCACCGCGATCGAGGAGCTTGGTCGGGCCCTGCACTCCTTCAGCGAAGCAGGATTGCGTCATCGCGACCTGCGGCCGGCGACTGTGCTCATCCGCGATCCCGAAAGCTTCGATCTCGTCGTCACGGGATGGGGATCGGCGCGGCTGTCGGACTTCGATTTGGAACAGGTCGCGCCGCTTCAATTGTCCCGCTACTCCGCCCCTGAGGCCATCGCCGGCGCGGTCAGCGCCGCCTCGGATTGGTGGTCGCTGGGGATGATCGTCCTGGAGCAGGCGACACGCGGGGCGTGCTTCGCCGGGACCGACGACCTCGCTTTCCGACTGCATGTCGTCACGCGCGGGATTTCACTGCCCGACACTATCGGCGGCGAGATCAGAACCCTTCTCCGAGGACTGCTCGTCCGCGACCCGAATCGACGCTGGGGAGGCCGGGAGGTCAGCGCGTGGCTCAACGGCGTCGCGCCGTCGCCGCCCTCACAGGACTTGCCTGGAACCGACGAGCGGGCGGGGCCCGCCATCCGTCTCGCGGGTCGGAGTTTCACCGCCCCGGCGGCCTTCGCGCTCGCGGCTGCCGAGGCCGGCCATTGGGAGGAAGCGGCGGCGCTGACGGCCAACGGGACCACGGCGACCTGGCTGGCGGAGCGCAAGGAGGATGCGCGCATCCTCTCGCTGGTCAGGAATGCCTCGACGGCCGATGGCCTCGACCCGGATCTCCGACACGCGATTGCCATGATGGCAATTAACCCGGCGCTGCCCTTGTCGATCCGGGGCGAGATCGTCACCCCCGCGTGGCTGATGGCGCATCCCGAGCAAGGCTACGCGCTGGTGACCGGCGATGCGCCGAGGCACCTTGAACGGCTCGGGCGCGAGGCGTGGCTTCCCCGCCTCAAGGCCCGTGCTGCCGCCGTGCGGGAGCGTGCGCAGCGCCTCGAGGTTGAACTCGACGAAGATCGGGCTCGCATTGCGCTACTTGCGACGTCGCGGGCCAACCTTGACGCCGAGCGAGAGGCGAGGCGCGTCCTGTTCCCCGACACGGACCACGCCGGACTCGCCATGCTGGTCGAGCGCTCGCGGCTTGGCGACGAGGATGTGATCATCCTCATCAGCGCGGCGCTGCATCAATTCGTGCCGATGGAGGCATTGGTCGAAGCTACGCGAACGGCCGCTGCTTCGGCCGGCGTGCCGGCGAATGAGGCCGGACTGCGCGCAACGCTCGCCGCCTCTCGGCGCGAGATCTTCGCGGCTGTCGATGCGCGCATCGCCAATTTCGCCCGCTGCGGCAATCCGGCGATCGACGAGTGGGCTGACGCTTATCGGGTCGAACGCAGGATGTCGCTGGCGCGGGCGGCAGCACTGCTGTCGGTTGCCGAGGAGCAATGGAAGGAGCCCCCGCGGCAGCAATACGTCGCCAAACTAATGGACGTCTTTGAGAAGCGGCTCTCCGCGACCGTGGGCCGTGGTCCGCTCGTCCGCTTCGTGCTGGGTAAGACCACGCCCAGGCTCGACCTGATGGAACTCGGATCAGGCTCGCGCCCGGCCGAGGCGTTGCTGAACCAGATCCTGGCTCGCGGCGAAGCCGCGACGCCGATCGATCCCGATGCTCTGACAGTGGATCAGAACATCGGATACCGCCTTCGCCACCTCGTCAACTATGCCCAAACGTTCGTCCGCGATACCGGCATCGACGGGCGATATCTGGGCTTCCCGATTCTTCATGCCCGCGACATGCGTCCCGGACGGGCCAACACCAAGCCGCGCATTGCGCCCATTTTGCTGTGGCCGGTGTCGATCGACCTGCCGAGCGGTACGGGCCAAACGGCGAGCCTGGCCTTCGACCGTGGGCGTGAGGAGGTGCGGCTCAATCCAGCGCTCGAAGGGCTCCTCGGCAAGGAAACCTTCGCGCAGTGGCGTTCGGCAGCCGAAGACCTTTTAAAGCGGCCAGCTCTCCGGCTCGGCGAGGCGATGGATGGGTTTGGTCATCTCGCTGAACCACAGGGATACACCCTCACCCGGTTGCCGGGCAAGGATGCGGTCCCTGCGGTGCCCATGGCGTTGTGTCCGTCCGCAGTGCTGTTCAATGCCGAGTTTGCCGGTCAATCGCTCGTCGAGGATCTGCGCCAGCTGCGCGCCCAGCCCGTTGCCGGGACGGCCCTGGATCCTGCTCTCAGGGTCTCCGGGACGCCGGCACCTCCTCAACCGGAGCGCGTGCCAGAACGTGACCGCTTCGGTACGGCGGAAGGCGACCCGTCGCAGGACGCGGCCGTTCTTGCGTCGCGTCTGGCGCCCGGCCTCCTCGTCGAGGGACCGCCCGGAACCGGCAAGAGCCAGACGATCGTCAACATCCTGGCTGATGTCATTGGACGCGGTGAGACAGCCCTTGTCGTCTGCCAGAAGCAGGCGGCGCTCAAGGTCGTGCAAAAGCGCATGGACGCGGAGGGGCTCGGAGAGCGCCTTTTCATCGTCAACGATGTCAACCGTGATCGCGAGGGCATCTTCCGTGCGCTGCGCGATCAGGTTGCGGCCCTCGGTGCCGGCGATCCTGAGGCGTTTGCCGCCCTGCGGAAGCAACGCGATGCCAAGGCAGCGCGCATCGAAGTCGTGGAAAAGGACCTCGACCGCGGACACGAGACTCTCCACGTCGTGGACGATTTGGCGGGCCTGACCTACCGCCAGATATTGGGTGAGCTCCTCTCGATCGACGACGATGGTCTCGCGATCGACGCGCCTCTCTTGCGGCGTATGCTGGCGAACCTCGGAGCCGACGCCGTGGCGCGTCTCGAGGAAGAATGCGGGCCCACCGCGTCTCTATGGCTCGCGTCGGCCTTCGAAGGCAGCGCCCTTGCGGCTTTGAAGCTGTTCGCGGTCGACCACGCGGCGGTCACAGAATTTCAGGCGACCCTCGCCAGCTTCGTGGCGGCCGAGACCGCCCGCGAAGCACTGATCGCCGAATTGCCGCCTTCCTTCGAGATCGAGGATCCTGCTCCACATCGCGCTTGGCTCGAGACCGGCGCTCAGCATTTGGCGGCCATGAGTGACGAACGCCGCGCGCGGCTTCGTGCGTGGTTCCCGCTTTTCAAGACTGAGAAGGGAAGCGAGACGCCCGGCAGCCGGATCGTCCGCGATCTCGCGGCCCTCGCCTCCGACTTGCAGAACGCCGCGCAGGCTCAAGCGCAAGGCAAGATCTTCGAGCCGGTGGCCGCGCTCTCCGAGCAGGAATTGCAGGTCCGATCGGCTGAGGCGCGGGAAGCGACGGCACCGGTAGGGTTCTTCGGCCGGCTGAGTTCTCGTCGGCGACGCAACAGAAAGTCCTGCCGAGACTACCTGACCAGCCTCGGTCAGGTCGGCGACGAACTCGGACTAGCGGCCCTCGCAGCGGCGACGGCACTGGAATGCACGGTTCGACCGCTGCGCCAGCGCCTCGACACCCTGCGCGCGACCCTTGGATTGGCGCCAGCGTCAACACCGGCACCGTTGCGGACCCTGCGGGAAGATGCAGCCGCCATGGCCGCGTCGCTCCAGGAAGCCGCGAAGGATGCTGAGGCGGCACTGTCCTGCCCGCGGCCGGTAGACGCCGAGCATGTGGTCGAGACCGCTTCGGGATCAGCCCTTCATGCTCTGGCAACCGGCTACCAATCCGCCTTTCGACGCCATGCCGCCCGCGAGGCGAGCCTCAAGGTCCTGGATCCGTTGGCAGCATCGTTCAATGACGAACTGACAACACGCTGTATTGACGCCATCCGTCGAGGCGACTCCATGCCGCGAACGGTGCAAGCGATCATGGCGGCCCTGCCGACACTGTCGGCCTTCCAGCGCTTCCGCGCGAGAGCGGCGTCGCTCGACGCGGAAGCCCTCGCCGCACTTTCCGCTCTGCGGCCGCATGCGGATATGTTGCGTCGCGCACCGGCCGGCGCACTCGACGAAGTAGTGCGGGCGACTCTTCGGCGCGAGGCCTTGCTCGGTTGGAAAACGCGCATCGAGGCGGAGCATCCTGAACTCTCGGTCGACATGGCCGAGACGGTGCGCAAGGTCGCGGGCCTGGCGCGGCTCGACGCGGAGATGCGAGACCTCAACAGGAAGGTGCTGGCCCACGGCATCGATCCGGCTTCGATCGGCCCCCCAGCAGATTGGAATGTCATCACGGCTCTACGGGGGCCGCGCCCGATGAGCCTCCGGGGCGCCTTCGACAGGGGCGAGGCTCTCGGACTCATGCGTTTGCGGCCGGTTTGGCTCATGGGACCCGATGTGGCGAGCCGGCTGCTTCCCCTGAAGCCCAGCCTTTTCGACCTCGTGATCTTTGACGAGGCCTCGCAAATCCCCGTCGAGCAAGCCGTGCCAGCCCTCTTCCGCGGGCGCCGGGTCGTCGTCGCAGGTGACGAGAAGCAGATGCCGCCGAGCGCCTTCTTCTCCGGTCGGGTGGAAGAAGACGAGGACGAAGAGGTCGACGAGCAGCCCGATGATGCGGCCACCGAGGCCGAACGCTCGGCGCTCGAAGATGCGTGGAACAAGAAAGACGTGACGGCGTGTCCGGACCTCTTACAGCTTGCGCGAGGATGCCTGCCGGCCACCACGTTGCAGATCCACTACAGATCGACCTACCGTGAACTGATCGGCTTCTCGAACGGCGCCTTCTACGGCAACCGCTTGAGCGTGCCGGCTCGCCACCCCGACGACGAGATCCGTCGCGGCAAGCCGATCGAGGTGCTCCGGGTCGACGGCGTCTACGATGCCCAGACTAACCCCGAGGAGGCCGACCGCTTGGTCGAGCTTTTGGCTGAGGTTTGGTCGGCTCCCGTCGCGAAGAGACCGAGCATCGGCATCGTGACCTTCAACAAAAAGCAGGCCGACCTCGTCACCGATAAGATCGAGGAACGCGCCGGCTCGGACCCCACCTTCCTCACTGCCCTAAAGACCGAACGCGAACGGAACCAGGGCGGCGAAGACATGGGCTTCTTCGTCAAGAACGTTGAGAACGTCCAAGGTGACGAGCGCGATTGGATCGTCTTCAGCACCACCTTCGGCCGAGACCGTCGCGGAGCCTTCCGCCGGTTCTTCGGCGTCCTCGGCCAGACGGGTGGGGAACGACGGCTCAACGTCGCGGTGACGCGCGCGCGGGAGAAGGTGGTCGTCGTCACCTCGATGCCCTTCAGCGAGATTTCGGACTGGCACGCCGCCGGGCGCGTGCCGCACAAGCCCCGCGACTTTCTTCAGGCCTATCTCCATTACGCGGGGAAGATGGCATCAGGAGACGTTGCCGCTGCGCGGGCGCTCCAGACGCGCCTCGCGCCGGGCCAGGGCAAGATCAAGATCGGCTCCGTCCAGCACGACGGATTGGCTCAGGCCGTCGGGCGATACATTCGAGAACTCGGCTACGAGCCGGTGCCATCTTCGGACGAAACCGACGTCTTCGGCTTGGACTACGCAATCGTCGATCCGCGGACGGGGCTTTTCGGCCTTGGGATCGAATGCGATTCCCCTCGCCACCGTCTCCTTCAAAAGGCGAGAGCCCGCGAAGTCTGGCGGCCTAAGGTGCTCGGTCGCGCCGTCCCGCGCACGCACCGCGTTTCATCGAGCGCTTGGTACGGTCGGCCGGAAGCCGAGCGGGCAAGGCTTCGGGACGCTCTTGCCACAGCTATTGTGAGGGAGGCAGCGGAATGAGCGGTCCCAAGGTGGTCAGGGTTGTGACGCGAGAGGAGTTGGAGGCGACCTGCCGGCGCTGGCTCCTGCTTGTAGGCGAGGCTGCTGCCGACCTCCTCCGCAACGCAAACCGTTTTGGACTGGCAAGCTCCACACTTCAGTCGCAAGTGGCGGCACGACGGGCCGCTCTCGAAGCGTTGCTGCACTCCGAACGATGGAGCGATCTGCAGAAGGACGCGGCAGGAGCGATCGAGCACTTCCGCTTCGAGGGCGAACGCCTGAGAGGCGAAGCCGTCGCCGCCGAGGCGGCACAACGCTCGCGGCAACGTCGAACGCTTGATGCGGCCCGTTCAGTTGCGGCCTCGCTGGCAAAGGCGGGGCACCCGGTGCCAGCGGCCCTCACTGCCGCAATCGACGGCGCGATGACGGCAACAGGAGCCGACTTGGACACCATGCAGCGCGCCGTGGAGGCCAGCCTAGCCACGCTGGTTCAAGGCAAGCCGCAGAAGCAGTCCTCCGAACAGAGTGACCTCGCTGCCCGGCTCGATGCCGGCGGCCCTATCCCGGCTTTTGCCCAATGGATTGAGGAGAATGCTCGACCGGATCCTCAGGCGGAACGGCTTGACGGATTGCTGTCGGAGCTGAGCACCCGCTCGACGCTTGTCGACATCAGCGATCTGACTGCGCGAGCGATATCGATCACAACTGAGCCTTCGGCGGATCGACGCGCTCTCCTGACAGACTCACTCATTCTCGAGGCCGCTCGGCGCCTGCAGGACGAACGCGCCATCGAAGTTGCCACAGGCAGAGCGATGGGAGTTCGCGCAGAGTTGGCGGCGTTTCCTTCCGATGTGGCGCGGGCGTGCAGCATTCAGCTCGATACCGCGATTTCAAATAGAAACACCGCGGAGATGCGGACGCGCATTGCCGAGGGGGAAAGGCTGCTGGATGAAGGACGCCGACAGGCCTCCGCCGTCGCCCGGCGGCGGGCTGTACTCGGGGGACTGGCATCGCTCGGCTATGAAATTCGGGAGGGAATGGAGGCTGCTTGGGCGAAGGAAGGCCGCATCGTCGTTCGTCGTCCAGGTACCGACGATTACGGTGTGGAGTTCGCGGCTCCCGCCGACGCATCGAGGTTGCAAGCTCGACTAGTCGGCTCAGACCGGCCGTCCAGTCCGCGAAATGCCATGCGCGACAAAGATCAAGAAACGATCTGGTGCGGGCAATTTGACAAGCTCCGCGAAGTCCTTGTGAGCGGTGGAAGCCGCGTTGAGATGGAGCGGGCGCTAGCCGCCGGCGACCAGGCAGTTAAGAGCGTCAGTATGCGGGACAATTCAGAAAACGATCAAGCGAATGTTGTACGACCGCAAGCTCGTGTGCTTCCGATTGCTCGACGCTAGAGCGTTTTCGGTTTGAGCTGAATCGGATGGTTGGGGTTCACGCGGGGCTGTTGGGCTGATTCATTGCGCGCTCCAGACGAGGAGCAGGGCATGGGCCGACCCTACAGCCAGGATCTGCGTGAGCGGGTAGTAGACGCGGCAGGCGCGACCTCGCGCCGGCAAGCGGCGATCGTGTAGCGACGCTGCGCCTTTCGGGATCCATCCGGCCGCCGCGTCGTGATTGTCACCTCGTGGATCAGCGCCCGCTGCTGTGCTTCGGTCTTCACGCGCCGCCCATTCGCGATAGCATTTGGTGGCGATGAAGATACCCGTCTCGTCACCGCACGCTGACGCGCCCACGCATGCAGGCCCTGGCCCGGCGTGGCTGCAAGCGCCTGAACTCGACTTGGCAGCACCTTATACTAACTCTCACTGATCAGAACTCATGAGCCCAGGCGCGCAGGCCGATGGACATGATGCGCCAGGGCTGGTCGATGAGCTTGTTCCAGGCGTCGCAGCAGTGGTCGAGG
>NZ_BPQS01000031.1 GCF_022179385.1 Methylobacterium longum
TTGCGCGACGGACCGCCTCCGTCGTGCGGGCGCTGCCGTGGAGAACTTGGCCCATAGCGCATCCCTCGCAGCATGGTGGTCAACCGTATCACCACACCGCGGGATCAAACACCTAGGAGCCTTGTCTGATTGGGGTTGGTGAGGCAAGCGTCTCCTGATCGCTGTGTTCGGGGTTCGGCCGTGTTGCCCCCGCGAGTAGCGCGCTTCTCTTCGCGGTTGGCGCGAGGCGGTGGGCGCGACCGGTGTTGGTCGCCCGCACATCGCGGCGCTCGATCCTGACGACAGGTCGGTGACGATGCGGCAGGAGTAGCCGCTACACCTATCACGATCCGCCAGCGGTACTTCTCTCAAGAATGCCGATGACGCTCAGCGCCTCGGTCCGGCCACGTTCTGAAAGCTAACCCTTCGCGCTGACTGAACCGGAGGACGCCGGATGGCCTTTTTGCACGACCTGCCGATCGCCGACCTGATCGCGCATTATGGCTACCTCGCCATCTTCATCATCATCACGCTGGAGAGCGCCGGGCTGCCTCTCCCGGGCGAGACGGTCCTGCTGACCTCGGCGGCCTATGCCGGCAGCACCGGCAACATCAACATCGCCGTCGTCGTGGCGATCGCGGCGACCGCCGCGGTGCTGGGCGACAACGCCGGCTACTGGGTCGGCCGACGCTGGGGCCTGCCGCTGCTCCTGCGCAAAGGCCATCTGGTCGGCCTTGATCACGGCCGGCTCAAACTCGGCCAGTACCTGTTCCGCCAGCACGGCGGGAAGATCGTGTTCTTCGGCCGGTTCACCGCGATGCTGCGCGCCTATGCGGCCGTGCTCGCCGGCGTGAACAAGCTCGATGCACGTCGCTTCTTCGCCTTCAACGCCCTCGGCGGTGTGACCTGGGCCTCGATGATGGGCTTCGGCGCCTACCTGTGCGGCCGCTCGATCGAGAACGTGATGGGGCCCGTCGGCCTCGGACTGCTGGCTTTTGTCCTGCTGGGCGCCGTCGCGCTGTGGCTGTTCATGCGCCGACATGAGGCACGGCTGATGGTCGCCGCGGAAGCTGCCATCCCTGGACCTCTGGTTGCTGGGCTGAATACAGCCCCTCCGTCGCGACCAGCTGAGCAGCTTGAGGCGGTGGTTGTCGAGGTAGATCAAAGCAGCTCGACCCAGCGAGAGTTTCAGGCTCAGATCGAGGAGCTTCTAGCGAAGCAGCCTGCCACACAGGCTCGCACTGGTACTCGACCGATTGAGCGCCGGCAGGCCGAGCCGTTGCCCTGGTGGTTCAAGGTGCCAGCGCTTCTCCTAGTAGCGGCCGTCGGCATGACGTTCGCGTCCTGGGACGACAGCGTGACAGGTGGCTTTTTTGGACGCCTCGTCGGTCAAATTAGCATCGTCGGTGTTGGGCTGATCCTCTTGGGACCCACCATCATCCTCATCCTTGTCGGTCTGCGCCTGAGATACCCATCGCAACTGATCTCCTCAAGTGAAGAGATCGGAAGGGCCAACCGACTGCCGGCATGACTCCACTCGTGTTGATGAGGTTGAACTCCCCGTTCAGGTGACGCTGCATGCAGCGGCCGAGCACGGTGCCTGCCAGGGCGTCGAGGGCGGCAAACAGCGTCGTGGTGCCGTGACGGGTATAGTCGTGGGTCTGGGCGGCGTGATAGCCGGAGGCGAGCAGACGGTCAGGGCGCGTGCGTTCCAGCGCCTGGATCTGGCTCTTCTCGTCAAGGGACAGCACCACCGGTGGGCGGGTGGGTCCATGTAGAGACCGACCACGTCCTCGACCCTGGCGGCGAAGGCGGGATCGCGCGAGCGCTTGAACGTGCGCAGCCGATGCGGCTGGAGGCGGTGAGCTTCCCAGATCCGCTGCACGGCGCGCAGCGAGATTCCGACAGCACAGGCCACGGCACGTCCGGTCCAGTGAGTGACCTCCGCCGGCGGCTCCGAGCAGGTCAGCGCCAGCACCTCGGCCACCGTCTCAGTCGGGTGGCGTGCCGTGCCGGGTGGACGTGTCTTGTCGCGCAGCAGACCTTCGACGCGGGACTGTCAGGAATTTCGTGTGGGGGCGGCCATAGTGGACCCGAAGGAGGTTCCCGATGGCACGACCCAAAGCACCCCGTATCCCTGATGCGCTCCTGGATCAGCTCCTGGCCGGGGCTGATCCGAAGACGGCGTTCGAGGCCGATGGCCTGCTGGACGAGTTGAAGAAGGCCCTGGCCGAGCGGGCGCTCAACGCCGAGATGGACCACCATCTGGCGGGCGAGGAGGCCGGTAACACGCGCAACGGCTACGGTCGCAAGACAGTCACGACCGAGACGGGCCGGATCGAGCTGGCGATCCCGCGGGACCGGCAGGCGACGTTCGACCCGCAACTGATCGCCCGCTATCAGCGCCGTTTTCCCGGCTTCGACGACAAGATCGTGTCGATGTACGCGCGCGGCATGAGCACCCGAGAGATCGTCGGGCACCTGCGCGAGCTCTACGGCATCGAGGTCTCCCCCGACCTGATCAGCGCGGTGACCGACGCGGTGCTGGGGGAGGTCGCCGCCTGGCAAGCCCGGCCGCTGGAGCCGGTCTACCCGATCGTGTTCTTCGACGCCCTGCGGATCAAGGTGCGCGACGAGGGCGTCGTCCGCAACAAGGCCGTCCACATCGCGCTGGGCGTGCGCGCCGACGGCTCCAAGGAGATCCTCGGCCTGTGGCTGGAGCAGAACGAGGGCGCCAAGTTCTGGTTGCGGGTCATGAACGAGCTGAGGAACCGCGGCGTCGAGGACGTGCTGCTGGCCGTGGTCGATGGCTTGAAAGGCTTCCCCGACGCGATCCGGGCGGTGTTCCCCAAGGCGCTGGTCCAAACCTGCATCGTTCACCTGCTGCGCCACAGCCTCGACTTCGTCTCCTACAAGGACCGCAAGGCCGTGGCGGGGGCGCTGAAGGACATCTACCGCGCGCTCGATGCCGCGGCTGGCGAGGCAGCTTTGGCGGCCTTCGAGGCCAGCGAATGGGGCCGGCGCTACCCAGCCATCGCCCAGAGCTGGCGGCGGGCCTGGGGCGAGGTGATCCCGTTCTACGGCTTCCCTGGCGAGGTGCGCCGGATCCTGTACACCACGAACGCCATAGAGGCTCTGAACGCCACGCTGCGCCGGGCTGTGCGCGCCCGCGGGCACTTCCCGAGCGACGAGGCCGCGCTGAAGCTGCTCTACCTGGTCTTGAACCGCTCCGAGAAGGCGTGGAAGATGGGCCCGCGTGAATGGGTCATGGCCAAAGCGCAGTTCGCCGTCATCTTCGGCGAGCGCTCCACCCGGGCCATGGCGGCCTGATGTTCAATCCGCCGCCCGCACACGGAATTCCTGACAGTCCCCCCAGACGCGGTCATGCTTATGGGATGGCCCGCCCCTCACTGAACCGTCGTGGCATTCTTCTGCCACGGACACGTGGAGGGATCTGGAATGGCAAAGAGCTCGATCGCCGTGCTGGGTATCGACCTTGGGAAGAACAGCTGCAGCCTTGTCGGTTTCGATGCGGCTGGAGTTGTCGTCCTGCGCCGCCGCGCGCGGCGTGAGACGGTCGTCGGACTGACGGCCAAGCTACCGGCTTGTGTAGTCGCTATGGAGGCCTGCTGCGGCGCCCATCATCTCGGCCAGTTGCTCGTAGCACAGGGGCACACCGTCCGTCTGATGTCGCCGGAGTATGTTCGACCCTACGTCAAAGCGCAGAAGAACGACGATCGTGATGCCGAGGCGATCGCAGAGGCAGCCACGCGCCCGACCATGCGCTTCGTGCCCCTGAAGGCGCAGGACCAGCTCGATATGCAGAGCCTGCATCGGGTCCGGTCGCGGCTGGTCGGAATGCGCACCATGCTCATGAACCAGCTCCGCGCGATCCTGCTGGAGCGTGGTCTCACCTTCCCGCAGGGCCGGCGCAAGTTCGAGATGGCAATTGGAGCTCTGATGCATGACCCTGAGGCGCAGATCGGACCACGCATCCGATCCCTCATCGGAGAGGTCCGCGACGAATGGACGGACCTCGATCGCCGCATAGCGGCGCTCGATCGCGAGTTCGTCGAGCATGCTCGTGCCGACGAGGCGGCGCGCCGCCTGGTGTCGATCCCGGGCATCGGAACAATGACGGCCACGGCTCTGCGCGCTGCCGTCGATGACGGCAGCACCTTCACGCGTGCCCGCGATCTCGCGGCTTGGCTCGGCCTTGTACCACGCCAGCACACGACGGGCGGCAAGCCGAAGCTGCTCGGCATCAGCAAGCGGGGGAACTCCTACCTGCGCGGGCTCTTCATCCACGGGGCGAGAGCGGCGCTGCCCTCGATGGCTAAAGCTGAGGACGCGACCGGCCAATGGCTGCGAGGTCTGCTGGCGCGGGCGCACTACAACGCCGTGGTCGTCGCGCTCGCCGCCAAGCTCGCTCGAATCGCCTGGGCAACGCTGCGGAAGGGCGTGACCTTCGAGCGGCAGCCGGAGCCGGCTCACGCCTGAGACATCGCAAAAGCTTGACCTTGACCGGAGCACGAGCGACCGGCGCGGGTCCATGAGGTCTGCGGGAGGACAGTGAAGATGGCCTGACGGTCGAGCGGCGTTCCGGAAGCCTGGCAAAAACGTATGGCCCGCCCCGTCCGCAAGTGGCACTGGATCCGCTGGTCTGAGCAGTCTGCATAAACGTATCCGGCCTTCCGGCGAGCCGTTGGCCAAGATGGAGATCCGCGCGTCCTGAGCCTCATAAAAGGGTCGGCGTCGAGCGCCATTTTTGCCGGGAGGCTTGCAGAACACCGGTCGACTGTCAGGCCATCTTCCTCTCACCGCCCGCAGACATCGGAAGGCCGGCGCGTGCCGCGCGGGCCGAACTCAGATCAGGCGGTCACAACCGCCGGCTCATAGTCACGCCCGTGGCGCAGCAGCGCCCAGACGATGCGCGCCATCTTCGCCGCCAGCGCCACCACCGCCGTGTTGGCATGCGCCCGAGCCAGCAGACCGCGCAGCCACTGCCCGAGCCGCGTATCACCCTGCCGGAGTGTCGGCATTGCGGCCCGGGCGCCCTGGATGAGCGTCTTGCGCAGGTACTTGCTGCCGCGCTTGGTGATGCCGACGAGCCGGGGCTTCCCTCCGGTCGTCATCTGCCGCGGTACGAGGCCGAGCCAGGCTGCCAGGTCGCGCCCGCGGGCGAAGGTCGCCACGTCGCCGATGGCCGCAACCAGGGCAGTGGCGTTGAGCGCGCCGATGCCCGGGATAGTCGTCAGCCGGCGCGCGTTCTCGTCCGTGCGGGCCTGCTCGGCGAACTCGGCATCCAGCGCGGCGATGCGTTGGTCGAGGAACTGCCAGCGCTCGCGCACTTCCGCCACGAGCCTGCGCATGCGCGGTGTGAGCGTCGAGCCCGCCTCCGTGTCGAGTAACGCGGTCAGACAGGCGGCCAGCTTGGCTCGCCCTTGCGCGACGACATAGCCGCGCTCCAGAAGGATGGCGCGGATTTGGTTCATCAGCGCCGTGCGCTCGCCCACGAGCTGGTCGCGGACCCGGTGCAGGGTCTGCACGTCGAGTTGTGCCTCGGACTTGAGCGCCACGAACCGCATCGTCGGGCGGGTGGCCGCCTCGGCGATGGCTTCAGCGTCGCGGTCGTCGTTCTTCTGCGCCTTGACGTACGGGCGCACGTATTCCGGCGACATCAGTCGGACCGTGTGTCCCTGCTCCACGAGGGCGCGGCCCATGTGATGCGCACCGCAGCACGCCTCCATCGCTACGATGCACCCCGGCAGCTTCGAGCCGAAGGCGATCACCGTCTCGCGCCGCATGCGTCGGCGCAGCACGACCCGTCCGCTCGCATCCAGCCCAACGAGGCTGCAGCTGTTCTTACCCAGATCGATCCCCAGCACCGCGATCGACATCGTTTCGCTCCATCCCTCATCTCGGCTACCCTGCAAGCCTAGCAGCGCAGCCCGGTGAGGGGCGGGCCATCCATAAAAGCGGCTCTTCGAGGCCGACGTGCTTATGAGGCCCGGGGCGTGCGGCTCTCCATCTTGGCGGCGGCCACTGCGCCGACATGCCGGATACGTTTGTGCAGACCGCACACAGGCACCTTCACCGACCACCATGCAGACGGGGCGGGCCATACGTTTTTTTGAGCAGGCGGTTTTCCAGGACGAGATCGGCCACGACCTCCTTCAGCGCACTTGCCTCGCGGCGCAGCTCCTTGACCTCATCAGCCGTGGCGGCCCGTGCCGTGTCGCCGGCCAGCCGCTTCTTGCCGGCTTCCAGGAACTCCTTGGACCAGCCGTAGTACATCGAGCTGGCGATACCCTCGCGGCGGCACAACTCGGCGATGCTGTCCTCGCCGCGCAGCCCTTCCAGCACGATGCGGATCTTCTCCTCGGCCGAGAACTGCCAGCGCGTGACCCGGCGGATGTCCTTGATCACGGCTTCTGCCGGCTTCCGAGCCGGGCCGGACGTCTGTTTCATCTTCGCTCCTGGGGGCTACGATGAACCAGACATCCTCCGTTCGTGAAGACCCTCAATCTGTCTCAGGGGTGCTGATGGCCGACAAGTGACGAGGAAGCGACGACCGTCTTTGCCTATGCCCAGGCTTGGGGGCCGCGGTGCCAGCGGAGCGTAACAGCCTATGACGCCTCCGACTTCAACGACGCCGGCAAGCTGGTGCAGTGGATCGGCGACGCGCTGACCGACGTGGAAAGCGCGGTCAACAAAGAGGTGCGACGGCGCCGGCCGACATCCCCCGTCGACCGCGAGACCCAACTGGAAATGCTGACCCCGCCGGTAATCCAGAACGGCGACCCTGACGAGGCCGAAGCCTTCGCCCGCGAGCTGCTGGCCCACGCCGAGGCCAAGCGGGCAGGGCGCTGACGTGCGCCCTCCTGCCCCTGTTGCAGTGTGTACCGCCCCGGCCGGATCCGTCGGACCTTCCCCCTTCATCGTGACCCGAGACCTGACACCATGGGCGATGTGCTCACCTTCACCCCGCGTCCGAAGCCGGCCGCTCCGGAGATTCTGGAGCCGCTGGCGGGCGCTGCACTGCGCGCCAGCCTAGAGGAGGCGGCACAGACCGCCCTCGACGCGGCGGACCGCATCATCGCGGTGCTGGACCGCATGGACGGGGATGCCGACCACAAGGATGGCGGGGACGCCAAGCCGTCCTTGGCCGCTCCCGAGAACACCGCCGGCAGTCAGGTCACATGGCTGCGCGGGAACGACCAAGACCGCGAGGCCGAGGCGGCCGAGACCGTGCTGCCTGAAGTGGCGGTGGTGATTGAGGTGGAACCGTCGAGTTGGGGCGGGCGTGGGAACGTCGTAGCGGCCGCTGGGGTGGCGCTGCTGGAAATGGTGGTCAGTGACAGATGCTCAGATCGCCATGGCCTCCCGGCAGGCGTCGAAGATGGCTTCACCGTCCGGCGTGAAGCGCCCGTGTGCCAGCACCACGCCGAGGCCAGCCTCGTAGCTCGCACGGTTGTGGGCGAGCTTGTTGGCGATCAGCACCCGCTCACGGTCATCGAGGCTTTTGGCTCCACGTAGCGCCATAAGCGCATGGTTCATCCGAGCAAGAACGTAGGTGGCGTGCACGATGCCTTCGATAGGCCGCGGATCCCGCCTCAAGGGCGAAGCATAACGCTCTATTGGATCGTTCGTGGTGAGGTCCGCCCCCAACGTCATGCCGAACAGCAGCGCGTGGGCTGTCTCGTGTGCGAGCCCCTCGACCAGTGTTACGCGGTCCGGCACCCGAGCCGGGTTCAGTACCACGGCCCCCCAGAGGAAGACCGTGGCCGCCCCGCCGAAACCGCCGCTGGCATTGGTAGCGAGCACGATCTGGTGGCCGAGCGTGTCGATCTCGTCGAGGAGCGTGAGGTCGGCTTCCGTCAGCAGCCCGCGCGCTTCAGCGACCAGACCTCGGATGCGGTGTACCTCGGCCGGCTCGACGGGTCGTAGGCCGAGTGGTTGCTCCACATCACTGTCGATGACGGCGCGATAGCGGGCTACGTCGATGGCTCCGAGATCACCCTCAGCGATCGTCAGAACCGTTCCTGGTCGGCCCGGGCGGTCCGGACGTCGAGCGACGAGTTCGGAAGCCAGCCTCATCACAGCCTCGGCGTCACCGCGCAGGATGGCCTGAACGAGATCGTGGTAGCAGGCCCAGAGCTGCGGTGGTGCTCGCCGTGTCGCCAGCAATGCTCGGCTCCACTCCAGTGGAACGCTGTCATGCACGAAGCCGTGTCGCATCGCCTCGTTGATCACACGAGTGGCGCTATCGCTAAGCGCACGTCGGATCCCGAGATCGATCGCGGCAGTACGTGCCGGGATAGGTTGAAAGGCGAAAAAACTCACTGCGCAGTATCCCATAGGCCTCGCGACGGCGGTTTAGCTTCGGGCATCGCCATTTAATGATGGCTGATTTTCAAGCAAGATAAAAAATTACTTTGCGATCGATTTCGATACTCATGCACGTATCAGGCTATAACTTACTAAGATTGTGGAAATAGGATTTTATTGTGCGCTCCAGCACTATCTACTTGCTTGCGTCATAATTGTCACTTAATCGCGAAAAATCGGACCTATATTTAGTATGTGCATTTTTTCGATTTGACCACGGCACCAAGTTCAGTCTTCAAGTAAATTTATGGTAGGGGATCTTACTTCATCAGCTCTGAAGCTGACCCAGCTTCCCGATGCAAACGCAGCGGTAGGCTTGGCTGTTCGCTTCATGGTCGGGCACCCAGCATACGCTGATCTGCCATTCGGAAGCTGGAGTGCGGCGCTCTGCAATCAGGTTGGTCGCGGCCATTACGCCTTCGTCGTCGATAGCAACAACGAGGTTGTTGGATACGCTGGTTGGGCCATGGCGCCAGAGGCAAAAGCCGAGGCGTGGGCAGAGGGGCAGCTGGAACTCAGCGACGAGGAGTGTCGCGTCGGCGACTGCCTGATCATGAATGCGTGGATCGCCAACACCAACGCAGTGAACCGGTTTCTCGTCGACGCTGTGCGCGCAGGCGCCCAGGACAAGAAGACAATCTACTTCCGTCGCCTCTACCCGGACGGCCGTCGCCGGATCGTGCGCCTGTCCGTCAATGAATTTGCCGCCAGCCATCTCGCCCGCAATGCGGCCGCGTGTGGTCCCAACATCTAAAGCCGAAAGAGCTTAGCTGTGAACGAAAACTCCGCTTCGGACGTCTCTGGAGTCGCATTTCAACAGCTGCGCGCTGCGTTGGCCGGAGATACGCTCCTTGGCTTCGGCGATCTGTCTGAGTCGAATGGCCTATCGCCCCGCGCCAAGGCTGCCTTCGTCGGCGTGGCGACATCGAACACGCCGTACACCGTGACGAATACGGCGGACAGCGGTGCCGGTTCGCTACGGGAAGGCCTCAATACCGGTGCCGATGGGAGGATCATCACTTTTGCCCCCTCGATCGCCGGACAGACGATTACGACGAGCGGCCTGAATATTACCCAAAGCATTACAATTGATGGAGGCTCATCGGGCGTCAAAGTCAGCGGCGGAAACAATAATACAGTTTTTACTGTCAATGCAGACGCGAGCGATAACGTATCGATTAAAGGAGTTGGCATAATAAATGGCAATGGGGTGGGGCAAAGCGGTCCACAAGTAAATTTTAG
This sequence comes from Methylobacterium longum, assembly GCF_022179385.1. Taxonomy (GTDB): domain Bacteria; phylum Pseudomonadota; class Alphaproteobacteria; order Rhizobiales; family Beijerinckiaceae; genus Methylobacterium; species Methylobacterium longum. The sequence continues at coordinate 9,613 of NZ_BPQS01000031.1, forward strand.
TAGCTTTCCTCCTACGTTTTCTCAGAATGGGGAAAACGCTGCAGGCGGAATTCACAGTGTGCGCGGCAATCTAAATTTGTCCAACGACACTTTCGCCAACAATACCGCGACGGGCGGGATGGGTGCCGATGCTTCTGCTAGTCAAAACAAGGCTGCAGGCGCAGGCGGCAATGCGGCCGGTGCGGTTTACGTGGAGCCAACTTCGACAGTCACAGCCAGCAATCTGATCTTTTCCAACAACACCGCTACTGCTGGGGCAGGGGGGGCCGCCGCCACGGGGTACCCCGTGGGCAGCAACGGCACAGCTGATTTAATCTCGAACAGCGCTTCTGTTCGGAACGCCGCTATTCAACCCACTCCGCCAGCCAACAATGCGCCGTGCTACTGCACTGGTACGGGCATTCTAATCTGGCGCGATGGCGTCGAGATCGAGGTTGCTGTCGAGACACTCGCGATTGGCGATTTGGTCGTTACCGCTGCCGGCACGCACCGCCCCATCCGCTGGATCGGCAGCCGGAGCTACCCCGGGCTGTCTGCTCCGCAGCACGACTGCCCCGTGCGCATCAAGGCCGGCGCGTTTGCCGACGGCGTACCTGCCCGCGATCTGCTCGTCTCGCCTGACCACGCTCTGATAATCGACGGTCTGTTCGTTGCTGCCGGTCACCTCGTCAACGGTATTTCGATCACCCGCGGTGAGGCGGTGGCGGATCTCACCTACTGGCACGTGGAGTTGGACAGCCACGACCTGCTGATGGCCGAGAACACCCCGGCCGAGAGCTTCCTGGCAGCGCCCGGCGTGCGCTGTGGCTTCGACGGCGTGCAAGCCCTCGATGCGGGCGCCGCGCCTATCCCCTACGCGCCGCGCACCGAACTCGGCCGTGAGCTTGCCGCGCTGCGCGGGCGCTTGGCCCACCGCGCCGTCTCCTCAGACGAGGCCGCCGATCTGGGCCCCATCCGGGCCTGGCTGGACCGATGCTTAGTCGGAGCCGACGGCCTGTTGCACGTAGGCGGCTGGGCTCAGGACACCGCACAGCCCGACGCCCCGGTGTGCTTGGACGTGATGGTCGACGGAGCGGTGGTCGCGTTCGCCGTCGCGAGCGAGTACCGCGCCGACCTCGCCGCTGCCGGCGTTGGGGACGGCCGGGTCGGTTTCGACCTCGGGTTGGACGTGCGGCTGGCTTCAGGCGTGTCACACGTCATCGAGGTTCGCCGCTCGGCTGACGGGGCTCTGGTATGCGCCAAGCAGATCGACTCAGTAGGCGTGTGGACAGCGTTGCTGGCAGCATAATCCATGGGTGGCGCTGCTCAGCTTCTACGATGGCTGGAGCGCGTCGACTCGGGCACACATCGGCGCATCAAGGGCCTGCGGCTGGTCACCGCCTACGCCATCGCTGCACTGCTCGGCGCGGTGTTGGAGCCGCATCATGCCGGAAACGGCCGCACGCTGAGTTCCCTCGCCGGTGGTTTCGCGCTCTGGGCCAGCGTTTCGGAAGGTCAAGCGACCCGTGGTGTGTCCAGCCGTGACCTCCTGATCCTGTGCGCCGCGGCCATGATGGGCGCGCTCAGCATGGTTGGCTTGGCTGCGTTCCTCGGCCCGCGAACATGGCCTGGACCGGAGGCGATCCTGATCACAGGCGCCTTCTTGGTCGGATAGTTCAAACGGTACGGGACGCTCGGGGCCGGCGTTGGGTCACAGGTCTATATCGGGCAGTTGCTGGCCTACGGTGCATCCCTGCACCTCGCTGATAGCGGGACGGCAGTCCTCGCCGGCATGGTCGCAGCGGTCGCCGCCATCATCCCGCAGGTGCTCAGCGGACCTGCTGAGCGGCCGGTGTCGCCCCCTATCGGTGGGCCACTCGAACCGGTCGGCCCCGCTCAGCGCGCTCGCGAGCTGCGTATGGGGCTGCATGCGGCGCTCGCAGCGCTGGTTATCGTAATGCTGGCTGACGCGTTCCATCTTGAACAATCAACATGGGCTATCACGGCGTGCACATACGTCATCGCGGCATCGACCGCCGGAACGCTTGACCGCGTCCGACGTCGGATCCTGGGCCCGCTCGTCGGTGTCCCGCTCGGGTTGATGCTTCTGCCCGTGGCCTCACATGCGCCACTCGTTCTTTGGCTTGCAGCGGCGCTCGCCATGATCATCTACGCCATGGCGCTCCCCGAACGCTACGATGTCGCTTGCGGAGCTTATGCGTTCACGCTGATGGTGACGTTGGCTGCCACCGGTGAGCGCTCGACCCTGCTTCTCGCCGCGCGAGCCTGGGAAACGCTGATCGGTGGTGCGATCGGCCTCGCGACCGCGCTGATCGTCCTACCTCTGCAACCGCAGCGAAACATCGGATCCTGAGAACGTCATCGTACCGTATGCCCGGTAGTGGGCTACTCCCGCGTGGGCTTCGGCTCAGGCTTGGTGGATCTCATCAGGCCCTGGATCGCTCGCGGCGGTGGACCTGCCTTCTGGGCGATCTCCGCCTCCTGCTGCTCGATAAGCTGACGGGCCGGCTCGTCGCCGTCGAGACCGCCCAGGATCTCCATCGGCACGCGCCGGTTTGAGGCGCGGCTGCCATCCTCGAACACGACGTCGAACAGGACGGAGCCTCGATCCTGAGGCTGTTGCTTCACGCGCTTGGCCATGCAGCCCGATAGGCCGGTAAGCTCGGCAGTTCTAGATCGCTCGGCGGCCGAGGTGTTGGCCTAGCCGCTGCCTATAGCGGACATCCTACCTCGAAGCGGCCACGGCAACGTCCTGACGGCAGCCGGCACGATGCTCCTCGACCTGTTGGAGCGCGCCTGAAGCCTACGGCGCTCCCGTACCGCGCCCCTCAGGTCCGGCGCCTATCCTGGCTCGAGACCGTGCGCTTCAACTTAGCTCGACTTTGGCCAATCGGACGGGTGATCGAGGGTGTGAGGTGACGAAGCGGGATGACGGATAGGCTGGTGGCGTCCCCGCCAAGAGACACCGCCATGCTCCCCCTGCCCACCCGCTTCGCCGAGATCATACTGGCGTTCGCGCCGCTGTTCGTCCACCGCTCGTGGCGACACGCCCAGAACCTGCTGGTCGGCGCGATCCTCACGCCGGGGCAGCGCACGGTGACAAGCGTCCTGCGCATCATCGGCCGCGCGCAGAAGCGGCGGTTTGTGAACGTCCACCGCTTCCTCAGCCGGGCGGCGTGGTACCCGCGCTCTGGCAGCCGTATCCTGCTCGGGCTCCTCGTCGATGCGTTTGCGCAACGTGGCCTCGTCGTCCTGGGACTGGACGATACGATAGAGCGCCGTCGCGGCAAGCGGATCGCGGCCAAGGGCATCTACCGTGATCCGGTTCGCTCCTCCGACAGCCACTTCGTCAAGGCGAGCGGGCAGCGTTGATGAGCCTGATGGTGCTCGCCCCGATCCCCTGGGCGGGGCGTGTCTGGGCGTCGCCGTTTCTGACCCCGCTGGTGCCGTCAGAGCGCGCCTGTCGCGAACGGGGCCGTCGGCACAAGCCGTTGCTCGATGTTGGACGCTAACTCGCCCTCCAGGCGCGCCTCTGGCTGCGCGCACGCGACCTCATAGTGGTGGGCGACAGCGGCTTCTAGGCCTTGCTGTTCCTCGACGCGATGCGCCGCGCTCGCATCACGGCGATCACTCGCCTGCGGCTAGATGCCGCTCCCTACGATCCCGCCCCGCCGCGCCCGCCCGGCACGATCGGGCGCCCGCAGACCAAAGGCGCGCGGCTGCCGACGCTCGCTGCGATCCTCGCGGCCAAGGAAACGCGCTGGCACGCGGTCGTGGTGCCCGGCTGGTATGGGGCAGGCGAGCGCACGATCGAGATCGCCTCGGACACCGCGGTGTGGCGGCACGGTGGCCTGCCCGTCGTACCGATGCGTTGGGTCCTCATCCGCGATCCCGAGGCGCGCTTCCCATCCCAGGCCCTGCTCTGCACTGATCCGACGCGCGAGCCCGCGCAGATCGTAGGGTGGTTCGTGCGGCGTTGGACCATCGAGGTCACTTTCCAGGAAGCGCGTGCCCATCCCGGGTCGAGACGCAGCGGCAGTGGTCCGATATGGCGATTGCCCGCACCACACCCTGCCTGCTCGCTCTATTCTCGATCGTCACGCTGCTGGCTGCACGGCTCCCGGCCCGCCAACGGCAACAGATCGCGGCCGCCGGGTGGTACCTAAAACCGCGCCCGACCTTCGCCGATGCTCTGGCCGCCGTGCGCTATGCGATCTAGCGCGAGCGGACTTTGGCAACATCACCGCGCCGACGCCCCCGAACAAAACCCCGCTTCCGTTTGCCAGCGCCCTGGGCCTATGCGCTCTGCCACGCCGCATGAATGGCCAAAGTCGAACTTAGTCGTCAGATAGAGAACTACTGTCCGGACTCATAACCAGTAGCTGACGGTGGCCGCGAGGCAGACGGCGGCGAGATAGTTGGTCGCCAAACGGTCGTAGCGGGTGGCGATGCGGCGGAAGTCCTTGAGACGGCCGAACACGCGTTCGATGGCGTTGCGTCCGCGATAGAGCACGGGGGAGAAGCACGGCTTCCAGCGGCGGTTGATCTTAGGTGGGATGTTGGGCGCGGCCCCGGCCGCCTCGATCTGTCGCCGAATGGCGTCGCTGTCATAGCCTTTATCTGCCAGCACGATGCGGCAGGCGGGTAGGCGTTCGAGCAGCAGCGCGCCGGCCTTGCAGTCGGCGGCCTGCCCGCCGGTCAGCAGGAAGGCGAGCGGGCGGCAAAAGCGGTCGGTGAGGGCGTGGATCTTGGTCGTGCGCCCGCTCCGCGAGCGACCGATGGCCTGGCTCTGCTCCCACCTTTGCCCCCCGCGGCGCAGCGGTGAGCCTTCACGGCGGTGGAGTCGATCAGCACCTGAGAGGGCGGCCCGCCAGCTTGGGCGAGGGTCTCGAACAGCCCGACCCAGACCCCCTTGGCCGCCCAGCGCACGAAGCGGTTGTAGAGGGTCTTCTTCGGCCCGTAGAGATCGCGCGGCGCGTCCGTCCAGCGCCCGCCGGACTTCAGGACATGAACGATGTCGCTGATCACGCGCCGGTCGTCCACGCGCTCCTTGCCCCGCGTGTCATTCGGCAGAAGCGGTGCGATCTTCGCAAACTGCTCGTCCGTCAGCCAGAACTGATCCATCGGCTCTGATCAGCTCCTCCCGTAGGAGCCGTGAATCACACCCCAGCCATCCGCGCCACCGTTATGGGTCCCGACGCTAAAACAAACCGATAAATCGTTCCGGCAGACGCCACAAGTCAGGAGCTTGTGACCAATCTTTTCGTTCAATTGCATCCGCAAAATTTCTTTTGGTTGCCTCGAAGTGAATTTCTCCGTTTCGCATCTGAACGGATCGTTTTGTGAGGTTAGCGCCCTCCTGTCTCATAAAAGCAACAAAATCCTGAGGATCTATTTCATGATGGCTGTTCGGTACGCCAACAGGTGCGGACGCATTGCGCTTTTTCTGCCGATCATACATAATATTATTATCGAAATGCGCAAGATGAAATAAGTACAAACCATTGAAGCTGGGCCGATGATCTCTAATCAAACAGTGAAAGCCTATATGCCAATCGACGCGCTCAGAGATTAATGTGGGCTTGCACAAACTAGATATCGGACGTGAGTATTTTCTCTGCTGTGAAATTGGCTTACTGAGATCAATGTCAGGCTCACCTTCAACGTGTCTGATGTCTGTACCAAATAGATCAACGACCGGTGGGTGCTCACGGGATATCATAAAATCTGCTAATGTGGCCGCTATGTCTGGGTCTGGAAACACTATCTCATCAGCATCGACATAAAGAACGTACTCGAAAGAAATAAACAGCGACGAACAAAAATCCCTAACTGTGTTACTACGGGCCCATTCATTCAGAGGTGCTCTTGGTAGCCGTATCAAATTTGCCTTGATATTAGACGTTGAGCCGTCGTCGGACCCATGGTCTATTATGTAGCAGTTTTCGGACCCTATCTGACGATCATAGTGTCTCAACCACAGCGGCAAAAGCACTGCTTCATTGTACGCCATGGTCACGACCGCGAGTGGGCTTTTTTTCACCGACCCTGCTCCTCAGAAAACCGTTTCAAGATACGAACCAAACGTTCGTCGCGTAAGCGCTCGTTGGCAGGCGCCTTGCGGGATATGATCCTGGACCTGGATACAGTGCTTTCGCGAAGGCTTGTATCCGCCCTATGTCTGGACTTACGATCTCGCCCCATATCGTCGTAGCCGGCACGCGTCGCTCGTGGACGCGTGAGGAAAAGCGAGCGATCCTCGATGAGGCGGAGAGCACCACCGCGTCGATCTGGTCCGTGGCACGCCGCCATGGCCTGACGCCATCGCTGCTCTTTCGCTGGCGACGCGAGGCCTAGGATGAGGAGCGGGCGGCGGCCCTGCCGGTTCCGCCTCCCTTCGTTCCGCTCGCATTTTCGGCGCCGGTGGGGCTGCCGACGCGTGACCAGGGTGCGCCGGGTGGCGCCATCGAGGTGGAACTGGTCGGCGGGCATCGGCTCCGTGCCCAGGCCGGGGCCGATCCAGCCCTCGTGCGAGATCTTCTTGCGGCGCTGCTGGATCAATGATCCCCGTTCCCTCGGGCTTACGCGTGTGGCTGGCCACCGGCCACACGGACATGAGGAAGAGCTTCGACGGGCTCGCCGCGCTGGTGCAGGACCACCTGCACCATGATCCGTTCTCCGGTCAGGCCTTCGTCTTCCGCGGCCGTGTGGGGCGACTGATCAAGGTCCTGTGGTGGGACGGCCAGGGGCTGTGCCTGTTCTCGAAGCGGCTGGAGAGAGGCCGTTTCGTCTAGCCGGGGACTGCAGGGGCCACGGCGGCGCTTACGCCAGCTCAGCTCGCGATGCTGCTGGAGGGGATCGACTGGCGGGCGCCCGAGCGCACGGACCGGCCGCGCATCGCGGGCTGAGGGACGCCGCGCCCGAAGGGGCTGGCGGAGCCGTCGTGGGCAAACTAAGCTATTGGTATGGCTCTCGATCCTGCCTCGCTGCCGGATGACGTGGATGCGCTCAAACGCATGATCGTCGGCATGGCGAGGGACGCCGTTCATGCCAACACGCTGATCGAGAAGCTCCGCGGCGAACTCGCAAGGTTGAAGCGGGTGCAGTTCGGCGTCTCGTCCGAGAAGCTGCAAGCCCGCGTCGAGCAGCTCGAACTCGCCATTGAGGCCCTGGAGGTCGACGAGGCCGAGCGTCTTGCAGCGGCTCCGGTCGTCGCCGAGGCGGTCGAGGCGGCAAGCCGAGGGCCGGGGCGCCGCCCCTTGCCCGATCAACTGCCGCGCGAGACCGTCGCTCATCCCGGCCCCTGCGCCTGCCCGGCCTGCGGCGGTCGCCTGCGCCGGATCGGCGAGGACGTGACGGAGAGCCTCGACTACGTGCCGGGCCGCTTCAAGGTGGTGCGGCACCTGCGCGAGGCCTTCTCCTGTCGATCCTGCGAGACCGTGGTGCAGGCTCCCGCGCCCTACCACGCCATCGCCCGCGGCCGTGCCGGCCCCGGGTTGCTCGCGCATATCGCCGTGGCGAAGTTCGACGATCACCTACCTCTGTATCGTCAGGCCGAGATCTATGCTCGGGACGGCGTCACGTTGCAGACCTCGACCCTGTCCGGCTGGATGGGCGCCACGGCCGCCGCGCTGGCTCCGCTGGTCGATCTCCTGCGGACGGAGGTGATCGCCGGGTCGGACGTCCTGCACGGTGACGATACGACGGTGCCGATCCTGGCGCCCGGGGCGGGGAAGACTAGAACTGGCCGGCTCTGGGCGTATGTGCGCGACGAGCGCCCCCACGGTGGGGTGCGTCCGCCGGCGGCCGTGTTCTTCGCCTCGCCGGACCGAAAGGGCGAGCGTCCGCTCACGGATCTGGCGGCGTTCTCTGGCGTATTGCAGGCGGATGGCTATGCCGGCTTCAACGGGCTCTACGCGGGTCGTCGACCAGGCGGCGCGCTGATGGAGGCCACCTGTTGGGCGCACACCCGTCGCAAGTTCTTCGATGTTCATGCCAGGACCGGCTCGGCGGTCGCCTTCGAGGCCTCGGACCGGATCGGCGTGATCTACGAGGTCGAGCGCTCCGTCAGCGGCAAGCCTCCCGACGAGCGCCTGCGGCAGCGCCAGGCCCGATCACGACCGCTCGCAGCGGCCCTGAAGGCCTGGGCGGAGGCGATCCTGCCGCAGCTCTCCGGCGGCTCCGATCTTGCCAAAGCGTTCCGCTACATGCTGGTGCGCTGGACGGCGCTGACCCGCGTCTTCGACGACGGGCGGATCGCGCTCGACAACAACCCAGCCGAGCGGGCGCTGCGGTCCGTCGCGATCGGCCCGCAAGAACTATCTGTTCGCCGGCTCGGAGCGGGGCGCCGAGCGAGCCGCGGCGTTCTACACGCTGATCGAGACGGCCAAGCTCAACGGGCTCGACTCGGAGGCCTACCTGCGCGATGTGCTCACCCGCCTCGCCGATCATCCAGCCAAACGCCTGGCCGAACTCCTGCCATGGAACTGGTCGCCGGTCGCCATTGGTGCCCAGGCCGCCTGATCAACCGGGCAGCTCGCCGAGCACTTACTTCGTCGCCACATGTTTATCAGGAGCTAAGGTGCATATGGACCGCGTGCAACAACTTCTGCGATCCCTGACTAAGAAGGACCGTATAATCGAAGTAGGCCCGAGCTTCAGGCCTATCGCTCCCAAGCGTGACGGTTGGAACACTTTCGTCATTGATCACGCTTCGCGCGACGATCTCCTAAAGAAGTATCATGACCAGACAGTCGAGCAGATCGAGGAGGTCGATTTTGTATGGACTGGTGGATCACTCGCAGATGCCGTGCCCGAAGATCAGCACGGAACATTCGACGCTTTCATCGCCAGTCATGTTATTGAGCACACCACCGACATTGTCACCTTCCTGCGTGCCGCAGAAACTCTACTCCGGCCGGACGGGATCATAATCCTGGCGGTTCCTGATAAGCGCAAGTGCTTCGACTTCTTCCGGTATCCGTCCGCGACTGCCGAAGCGATCACAGCTTTCCTAGAGCGACGCGACCGACACACGGTTCGTACGCATATCGACTATGCGTTGAATATGGCATTGAAGTCGGGAACCGAGGGGGCTTGGGCCGGTGACGATCTCCGGCGCGCCGAGTTAGTGTGCTCTCCCGCTGCGGAGCCTCATTGGCGGGCTACAGCGCAGCTGCCCGGCTACACTGATGCGCACGCCTGGGTGTTCGTACCGGCGAGTTTCAGTCTGATGATCCTAGAATTGACGTTGCTTGGTTATCTCAATCTACGGATCGAGGACATGCTGGAGATGTATGCTACGGAGTTCTTCGTCTGGCTCCGAAAAGGCGCGTTGTCTTTGACTGCCGAAGAAGTTCGGTCCGAACGCACCAATCTTATGGAACGTATAATCGTCGAACTGGCCGAGCAGTCACGTCAGCTACCGGATAGCCCACTGAGCAAGTCCGTTTCCGAAAACACCCTGCGAAATCAACTCTTGACGGCTTCTTATCAGGCTGAGGCAATTCGGACGGTTCTCTCCGCGGTGCGAGCTAGCACCGGCCGTTTTGGACTTAACCGAACCAAATTTCGGCGCCAGATCGCTCAGGCCAGCCGGAAAGTGCCGGACAACGCCTTCGCGGCCGTTCAGCACCAATCTCTACTGATCGAGTCGAGGAAGGTCTTGGAGCGGCGAAGTGAGTCGATGACCACTCCCAACGAGAGCGCGATCGTCGAAGTCGGAAGGAGCGATGCACTCCTTGTCGTGCCGTTGAGCGCCGCTCAGTTCGGGTTTCCGCTCTTCGCCACTGAACTCGCGCGGGAGAAGCAGCGCTCTCGCGCACTGCAGACTGTGCTGCACGCCGTTCTCGCAAGCCTTCGATCACGAGCTCTGAACAAGAAAAAGTTCAAATCGATCATAACAGAGGCGGCACAGAATACGTCGAGCGTCGGCCCTGAAGCTGCACAGCACCTCGTGCTCTTGGCAGAAACACAGAAGGTACTCGGTATTGCTTGGGACACTTCCGCTTGAGGGACGTAGTGCCAACCGGAATTCAAACTGAGTTCAAACCCTAGTGCAGTGACGCGGACGAAGGATTCACGGTCGGGATGAGGTGTGCGAGCCTGGGGAATGGCTCAGACCGTCTGCGTGCTTCCGAATGCAGCCGACACGACCCGGCTCTCTGCGATCGCCGAGAATCGATCGCGCCCGCTCAAGCACATCCAGCGCGCCCGCATCGTTCTGCTCTCGGCCGAGCGCTTGAGCGTTCAGGATGTGGCCCGGCGGGTGGGTGTCAGCCGACCCGCCGTGTGGCGCCGGCAGCGGCGCTACGCCGAAGCGGGCGTCGAAGGTCTGCTGCGTGATAAGACGCGCCCGCCTGGGACACCGCCCCATTCGACCGAGACGGTGGCTGAGGTGCTGGCGCTAACCTGCTCGGAGCCGCCGGGCGAGGTCACCCACTGGACCGGCCGTGCCGTAGCCCGTGCTGTGGGGATCTCGTTACGCGCCGTGCAGCGGATTTGGGACGCTCACCGCCTCCAGCCGCACCGGCTGCGCACGTTCAAGCGTTCGTGCGATCCGGCCTTCGCCGCCAAAGTCGAGAACGGGCACCCATCGAACCCGTTCGATGAGTGCCCCGCGTGGTTGGCCACAACAAAAGACCCGCCCGCCCACGCGGTCGTGCTGTCCATCGATGAGAAGAGCCAGATCCAGGCGCTGGAGCGCACCCGCCCCGACCGTCCGCTCGCCTCCGGCCATCCCGCCGCCCCGACCCACGACTATACCCGTCACGGCACCACGACGCTGTTTGCAGCCCTCGACGTCTTGGCGGGCACGGTGCTCGGCCGCTGCATGCAGCGTCACCGGAATGGCGAATTCATCCGGTTCCTCAACGCCGTCGAGGCCGCCGTCCCGTCCGACAAGGCGATCCACGCGATCCTCGACAATGTCGCCACCCACAAGCACCCGAAGGTGTGCACTTGGCTCGCCCGCCACCCGCGCTGGACGTTCCACTTCACCCCGACCTCGGCCTCGTGGCTCAACGCAGTCGAGGGCTTTTTCTCAGCGCTGACCCGTCGTCGGTTGCGGCGCGGCTCCTTCACCGGCGTCGGCGATCTGCAGGCGGCGATCAAACGCTACATCACCGAGCACAATCGGCACGCCAAGCCCTTCGTCTGGACCAAGCCCGCAACCAACATCCTCGCCGCAGTCAGCCGATCCCCTGAACCATCCGTCTGAGTCAGTGCACTAGCAGCTTGAATTTGCGTCGTGTACGTCCTGTCATGGTGCCGGAATGGTCTGTTGGGGAGTATTGTCGCTGTGAATATGGAACCGAAATACGAAGAGCCGTGGCATGACGCCCTCAACAGTCGAAGCTATTGGTATCACACGATGAAGTTTCCTGACGGCGAAGTCGTCAATGGAAGCTGGACGATAGATGATTTCTTACAATACATCGGCGGATATGATTTGAAGGGCAAGACAGTTCTTGACGTTGGAACAGCATCCGGATACCTCGCGTTCAACGCTGAGAAAGCTGGAGCTACTGTTACTGGACTAGATGCTGCTTCAACACACGAGTTTCGGCACGTACCGTTTGCCGACAGTCTGTCTTATAATAATATTGGGCAATATCGGGAGATTTGGACGCGCGAAAATCTTATCCCGATCAAAAATTCATGGTGGCACGCCTGGCATAAGTACAACAGTCAAGCAAAGTGCGTCTACGCGCCCATCCCTGAACTCTATGAGTGGCCGGAGAAGTCCTTCGACGTTGTTATGGCTGGCGCGATTGTCGAGCACCTTTCAGAGCCGGTATTTGCGATCGGAGCATGGGCACGCCTCGCCCGGGAGGCTGTCTTGATCCCATTCACGGACGTCATCCCCGTGGATGATCTGATGATGCGCCCAATAACGCCGCTCAATGACAGCCGCATCAATTACGTTTGGTGGCATATTTCACGAGGTCTCTACAACAAAATATTTAGTAATCTAGGTTTCGACGTGTATTACACGACTGCCTACGCTCAGCACAATGACGCGGATAGCGGCTCTGAGGTCGCGACTCGCCCATCCATCATCGCGATCAGGCGGGGTACGGAGGCCGCCCGTGCCTTCGTGCCACCGGTTGCCCTTGTAGCGCAAGCGCCCGAGCCGCCGGTCCCTGAGCGGAGGCGAAAGCGGGGCTTGCTGGCTCGGCTAAGCCCCCGTCGGGTTAAATAAACTCGGATCTTGAAGGACGCGCTTTGAGGATCGCACACTCTCCAACAGGGTGTCGATCTCGCGCTCGGCCTTCTTGAACTTGGTCATGTCGCTCCCCAACGTTGACTTAGAGCGCCTAACAGAACGGGCACGGATCGGGCGGGCGTTGGTCTTGATGGCTCGTCCGCTTCTGCCCGATGATCTCTGGACCGAGATTGCGCCGCTTCTGCCGCCGCCCCGCCCACGTCCAAAAGGTGGCAGACGGCCGATCGAGAACCGAGCTGCGTTGACTGTTTGGTCCCAGGATTTGGTGGTGCGGGTTCTGAGTGAACCTAGAGGGCTCGTCCACCCAGGCTTTGCAGATAGCTTCGTAGGGTGTGAGGCCGCGTAGCGTCTTGAGGCGGCGGCCGAAGTTGTAGGCGGCCACGAAGTCCGCGAGGTGCTGCCGGAGCTGATCGTGGCTGTCGTAGTGGAAGCGTTTGACCGTGGCGTCCTTAATCGTGCGGTTCATCCGCTCAACTTGACCGTTCGTCCAGGGTTGGCGCGGCTTCGTGAGACGGTGCTCGATGTCGAGGTCGGCGCAGGCACCCTCGAAGGAGTGGCAGCGGAACGGTACCTTCTCGGCGCGCATCGCTCTGATCTCCTCCGGCGTCCACGTGTTGCCGGACGGCTCGGTGAAATGCGTGCCGTTATCGGTGAGCACGGTGTGGATCTTGTAGGGAACGACGGCAGCAAGGACCCGCAGGAAATTGCCGGCGACCCGGCGCGTGACCTTCTCGTGCAACTCGGCGAAGGCGAACTTGGAGGTCCGATCGATCGCCACGAGCAGGTAAAGCCGGCCTTCTTCGGTGTGCACCTCGGCGATATCAATGTGGAAGTAGCCGATCGGGTACCGCTTGAACTTTGCACGGAGCGGCTTGTCGCCCCCCACCTCAGGGAGCCGCGAGATGCCATGGCGCTGCAGGCAACGGTGCAGGCTTGAGCGCGTGAGGTGCGGGATCGTTGGCTGCAGAGCGTAGAGGCAGTCGTCGAGTGGCAGGAGGGTATGCCGGCGGAAGGCGACGATCACCGCCTCGTTCTCCGCCGACAGCACCGTGGATCGGGGTTCTGTGGGGCCGGTCTTCCGGTCAGCCACCGAGGACCGCTTCTTCCACTTCGCGACGGTCTTTGGGTCGACGCCGTAACGGGCCGCCAGCGCCCTCAGGCTCGCTTGACTATGCTGTATCGCTCGACGGACTGCCGCTGTCGTCGTGGCGCTCCCGTGCTGAACCTGGCCCATAGCGCGTCCTTCCACTCGCGTGAGAAAACTGCACCATCAAACCCTGGGATCAAACATCTAGATACTCGTCTGAGAGCAGGACGCTGTGAGCACGCTGGATGTGTTTGGGTGGGTGCGATTGATCCTCGGCGATCGCAGCGAGCTGGGTCACGTCGGCTGCATCGGGACGCACGCAGACAGTCTGAGCCATCGCCCAGACTCGCACACCTCATCCCGCCCGTGAGGCCTCGATCCGCGTCACCGCACTAGCCACTGCCTAGCAATTGGCAAAACGAACCCAATGACCGTCTCATTTGCGTCTCTCCGCGGAGCGGGCCGAAAGGTACTTCCTCTGCCATGCGGACCGAAGCGCCGCGCCCACCATCTGCAAGTTGGCCATCATATCTTGCTCATGTGCCGGCTTGCTCCCGTGGCAGCTCAGCTGCAGCACGCGCAATCGAGCCATTCTCAGGATCACGTGACCTGCACGGTCTCTTTGTGTACCTCCCACTATAGCTAGGAGGGGAGAGCGTATGGATCGGACACAGCGCCTTCTGCGATCACTGACGAAGGATGCCCGTCTCGTCGAGGTGGGACCGAGCTTCAATCCGCTCGCGCCGAAGCGGGACGGCTGGAACACCTTCGTCATTGATCACGCGTCCCGCGACGATCTCGTGGCCAAGTACAAGGCCCACGAGGGCGTCGACACAACGCGGATCGAGGAGGTGGATTTCGTCTGGCAGGGCGGCTCCCTCGCGGATGCGGTGCCGGCCGATCAGCACGGCACGTTCGACGCCTTCATCGCCAGCCACGTCATCGAGCACACCACCGACGTGGTGACCTTCCTCAAGGCTGCCGAGACCCTGATCCGCCCGGATGGGGTCATCATCCTCGCCGTTCCCGACAAGCGGAAGTGCTTCGACTTCTATCGCCATCCCTCGACGACCGGCGATGCCCTGGCGGCCTTCCTGGAGAAGCGTAGCCGCCACGACACGCGCACGCATTTCGAGTTCATCATGCGCACGGTTCACAAGGGCGGCGCGCCGGGCTGGCACGCCGACGACACCCGGGAAGGCATTATCGCCATCCCGTTCGAGAAAGCGCATGAGCAACTCGGCCTCGCCGCGTTGCCGGAATACGTCGATGCCCATAACTGGATCTTCGTGCCGTCGAGCTTCCGCCTGATGCTTCTGGAACTGACGGCGATGGGCTACCTCGACCTGCGCGTCGAGGAGATCGCCGAGGCGGAGGCGACGGAGTTCTACGCGTGGCTGCGCAGGGGCCGGGAGGCGATGACCCCGACCGAGCTTCAGGCAGCTCGGCGGCACCTCATGGATCTGACGATCGTTGAGCTGTCGCAGCAGCTACGACAGTTGCCGGTATCGCTCCTCGGCGAGGACAGTGCCGAGGCCAAGGTCCTGGATCGAATCCGCGAGGCCGACTTCCGCGCCGAAGCGACGCAGATCGTACTGGCCGCCGTGCTGGCCAGCACCGGCTGGCGCGGCCTGGATCGCCGCAAGTTTCAGACCCTAATTGCCGAAGCGAGCCGGTCGATCCCGGTGAGCGGTCCCGCCGCGGTCCAGCACCTCGTCCTCCTAGAGGGCGCCCGGAAGGTTCTGGGACTGGCTTCCGGGGCGTAGGTCCAGAAATCAATGACGTAGAGCGCGCCTATGGCTTCACCCATGCGGTGCGCCTAATCCTCATCGGTTGCTGGCGATCGGCCACGTCGCATGCCGGGCCGATCGCCGCGCAGACGCAACTGATTACTGCCGACGCAATCTCAAATTGGCTTGTCTCAGCTCACCATCAGCTTCCGGGCGAACAGCGCCGCCGCAAACAGCACGGCGGCGCCCGCGGTGATCAGGCTGATCATCAGGACCCTGCGCGGCTCGGTAGAGGATTCCGGCTTCACCGGCGCGACGACCGGGCTGAGGAACTGGACCTGACGCGCGGCGATGATGCGCGCGCGCTCGTTGGCCTTGCGCGCCGACTCCGCATACCGCTCCGCGCCCTTCCGCTCGTTCTCGAGCGCCTCAAACTGCGTGAGCGCACTCGAGAGCTGGCGCTTCTGTTCGGGCGCCTCCCCAGCGCTCTCCCGCTGCAGGCGAGCTATGTTGGTGTCCAGATCGGCGATCTGCTGTTTAATGTCGATGATGTTCCGGGCTGCCGGACCGAGATCGCGCTGCCCGACGGAGAGCTGAACCGCGAGGTTGACCCGCGCGGTGCGCAGGTCCGAAATCGTCTTCAGGGTGGCTTCGTTCGACCTCACGGCGTCGAGCACGCCGGCCCGGTTACGCAGGTCGGTCAGAGCCGTGTTGATCTTTTGGACTCGCTCCTCGGCGCGTTTCAGCTCGCGCGCGCTCTCGACGACGGCATCCTCACGCGCCCGGGCGCTCAGGCCGTTCACCATCTCATCCGTCGCCTTCAGGATAGCCTGAGTGATGGCCAGCGACTCCCCCGGCTCGAACGCTTCGACCGATAGTGACATGACCCCGGAGACCGAGTCGACATCCGCCGCCACCCGGCGCTTCCAGTAGCGCAAGCGCTTCTCGATCGGCTTGTCGGGATCCAGGCGGGAGAAATAATCGATGCTGTCGCGGCTAAACCACTCGCGGACGGGCAGCTGTGCCTCGATCGTCTCGAGCATGGCCCGGCTGTAGATGTATCCCAGCGTGATCAGGCTGTCCTGCGCGACCGTCGAGTTCACGGTGCCGGAATTGGTGCCCACCTCGTCCGGTGCAGCCTTCTCGGCCGAGCCGACCGCCGGACGGATCGCGAACTGCGTCTCGGTGACGTACCGATCCGAGACGATCAGGCCGTAGTACAGGCCCCCGATCGCGACCGGCAGGACGAAGCAGAGCGCGAACAGGATCGGGATCCAGGGATCATCCTTGACGTGGCTCTCATAGGACCGAACGCCCTTCTTGCGGTCGATGACGCTCGAGAGCCGTGTGAATTGCTGTAGCGCCTCAGCGATCGCCCGCTGCCGGTCCAAGACCTTGAGCGGCTTACCCGCGGCCCGCTGGATCTCCATGTTCATCGTCTGCTTCCCGGCTTCAGCGGCTTCGGACGTGTCTCGAGCCCGGATGGCCCTCGGCCACGACGGAGCCGATGCCTTGAACAGCCCTTCACACCGACAGACGGCAAAAGCATGTCAGCCGGAACCCCGCGGTTCCAGCGCCGCATCCCCAAACCCTCTCCAAGTTTGGCCACCTTCGCGCGTTAGCGCAGCCGGCACGGCCATCGACGGCTGATGAAGGCCTGCCGTCTGTCGGGAGAGCGGTCCCCGTGATCCGTTTCGAAAAAGTCACCAAGATCTACCGGACCAACGGTCACCCGCGGATCATCCTCGACCAAGCGTCCTTCACCCTGAAGCCGGGCATCTCCTACGGCATCCTCGGCATCAACGGCGCCGGCAAATCGACGACGATGCGCCTCATCGCCGGGACCGAGGACGCGTCGAAGGGCAAGATCCGCCGCGACCGGCGCGTCTCCTGGCCGCTCGGCTTCGCGGGCGGCTTCCACCCGAAGATGACGGGCCGCGACAACGTCATGTTCGTCGCCCGGATCTACGGGGAGGACCCGCGCAAGGTGCTCGATTTCGTCGAGGATTTCTCCGAACTCGGCAGCTACCTCGAAGCCCCGATCTACACCTACTCTTCGGGCATGGGCGCGCGGCTCGCCTTCGGCATGAGCATGGCGATCCCGTTCGACTGCTACCTGATCGACGAGATCACCTCGGTGGGCGACGCGCGCTTCTCCAAGCGCTGCGACGAGGTGTTCGCCGAGCGCTGCAAGAGCGCCGACATCATCATGATCTCGCACTCGATGGAGACGATCCGCAAGTGGTGCACCCACGGCCTCGTGCTGCTCAACGGGCGCGCGATCGTCTACGAGGATGTCGATGACGCGATCGAGGTCTACAAGCGCCTCAACGCCTGACGGCGCCCACCGCGCGATCACCGCTGAGGCCACCGCTCGCCGCGCCACGGCGGCGACCGGCGGATCCCGCCGAGCCCCGGTAAGCCGGAGGCCGCTGGACTCAAAGGCGCGCGCGGGCGCCGATTCTCCTCATCCGAGGTCCTTCGCCGCTGGTTCGGGCGTTGTGGTGATGTGCGTTTCGCGGCATCACACGCGCGGGCGCATCGCAGCGCCGGGAGGCCGACAGGAACGCCGTGAGCAGTCTGAAATTCGGTACGAGCGGCCTGCGCGGCCTCGTGACGGACCTGGTGGGCCGGCCGAGCTACCGCTACGCCTGTGCGTTCTTCCGGTCCGTCCCCACGGGGGAGGGCGGCCGCGCCGTGGTGATCGGACGCGACCTGCGCGACAGTTCTCCGGGCATCGCCGCCACGGTGGCGGCGGCCGCGGCGGCGTGCGGATTTGAGGCGGTCGACTGCGGCGCCCTGCCGACGCCGGCCCTCGCCCTCGAAGCGACGCGGCGCGGCGCCCCCGCCGTCATGGTCACCGGCAGCCACATCCCCGAGGACCGCAACGGCCTGAAGTTCTATCGGCCCGACGGCGAGATCACCAAGGCCGACGAGGCCGCGATCCTGGCCGCCCTCGCGGAGGTCGCCGATGCCGACGCGGCACCGGCATCGCCCATTCCTGCCACGCAGGAGCCCGGCGCCATCGAGCGCTACCGTCGCCGCTACGGCGAGACCTTCGCGCCCGAGATCCTGAAGGGTCTGCGCGTCGCGGTCTACCAGCAGAGTTCGGTCGCCCGCGATCTCCTGACGGACCTGCTCGGACAGTTCGGCGCCCAGGTGACCCCGATCGGCCGGTCGCAAACCTTCGTGCCGATCGACACCGAGGCTCATCGGCCCGAGGACATCGCCTTCATCCGCGAGGCCACGGCCGCGGGCGCGTTCGACGCGCTCGTGACAACCGACGGTGACGCCGACCGACCCCTGATCGCGGACGGCGCCGGGCGGATCGTGCGGGGCGACGTGCTCGGCCTGATCACCGCCCGGTTCCTCGGCGCCGACACGGTCGTTGTGCCGGTGACCGCGGGCTCGGCGCTCGAACACTCCGGCGGCTTCACGCGGGTGGTGCGCACCAAGGTCGGCTCCCCCTTCGTCATCGCCGGGATGGAGCAGGCGATCGGCGCCGGCGCGCGCTCCGTCGTCGGCTTCGAGGCTAATGGCGGCTTCCTGCTCGGATCGGACGTCGCCATCGGCGGCAAGGTCCTGCCCGCCCTGCCCACGCGGGACGCCATGCTGCCCATCCTGGCCACGCTGGCCGCCGTGCAGGCGGCCGGCACCTCCCTGGCCGAACTCGTCCTGTCCCTCGATGCGGGGGAGATGGCCAGCGACCGCCTCCCGAACACGCCGTCGGAGCGGAGCAGCGCGTTTCTCGACCGGCTTCGCGACCAGGCTTTCCGAACCGAATTCCTGCGGTCGATCGGTTCGGTGCGGTCGGTCGATCAGCAGGACGGCATCAGAGTCGAGCTTGACAGCGGATGCACCATCCATTTCCGTGCCTCGGGCAATGCCCCCGAGTTACGGTGCTACGCGGAAGCCAAATCGGCCCAGGCGGCGCAAGATCTCGTGCAGTGGGGACTCACCGCGGCGGCGGCGGCCATGTCGTGATCGACCGATCACGGCGGGTTTCCGCCGTGAACCTGTCTTTCATACCCCTGTCTGAACCTGTCGTCGCAAGTTGATCACCACAGGATCGACGAGGGCGATCATCGCCGCCACGCCCACGACGTCATCCGACCACGAGGCCGCAATTCGATCGTGCGACCTCGTCATTGGCATTTTCCGCCAAGCCGCACGCTGAACGATACTGTCAGCCGGTACGAAGACCATAATGAAGGGGTTCACTCATGCCCACGCTCGAATATAACATTTCAGAAGCCGTCATTGATCACAAACACTCGACTAGGATGAGTGTGGCCCACATCCTGGGCCAGCTGGCGCCGCACGATTGCGCAGGCATGAGAAAATCCCGCTACGGGCGATTGTTCGACGGCGGCTATGTCATGGCCGACGACTTCGACGGCGTGACGGCCGCCTACTCCCTCGGGATCAGCCATGACGTCTCGTGGGACCTCGACATCGCCAACAAGGGCATAAAGATCTTTCAATACGACCACACGATAAACCAACTGCCGGCCCATCATCCGCATTTCACCTGGGAGAAGACCGGAATCGGGGCAGACCATTCCGAGCCCGGGTTCAAAACATTGCCCGATATCGTCGCGGAAAATTCGCAACCCGGCGATCGGGACCTGATTCTGAAATGTGACGTCGAAGGGTTCGAGTGGCCCATCCTGGCCAATTGCAGCACCGCGCTGCTCGCCCGCTTCCGTCAGATCGTCATCGAAGTCCACGCCATCAATGCCCTGGCCGATCCCCGACATGCCGACCTGATTGGACGGGCCGTCACCAATCTTTCAGCCAATCATCATGTCATTCACGTTCATGCGAACAATTATGGTGCGTGGGCGATATTAGGCAGCATCCCCGTTCCAACCGTACTGGAACTTACCTTATTGCGGAAAGATCGCGGCAGCTTCCAGCCCACCTCGAGCGAGTATCCCACACCGCTGGACATGCCGAACAATCCGGAACGCGCCGACTTTCCCCTCGGCAAGTTTCGATTTTAGCGCAGACTATCGCTATCCCGTCACTGCGCACTCATCCCGAGACCGGGCCCGGCATCGACGTCCGCGCCTGTCCCGCAGCCGCTCAGCGCGGCTCGGCGGGGATGACGGGCCCTTCCGGGACGGTCCGCCGACGCCGCGACGGCGCCAGAACCCGCTCACGGCCCAGCACACGACGAATCACCGCCAGGAAGTCGAGGACAGCTGGCTGCGATGTGGCGTACGCCGCCGGGACACGGGCAGGGCAGGGCAGGGCAGGGTAGGGTAGGGCAGGGCGCAAGGAACCCGGAGCAGAGGTCATCGGGAAGACGCGAATGGGCCACGAGGATTGACGGGCGCGCCCCTGCGCTCGTTCTGCTCCGCCCCCCCCCGATCACGCGGATCACCACACGCGTGACGATGTCGTTACAGGGCCACCCGAAACGTCCGGATGATTTCCTTCGGAAGCTCGGCCTGACAGATCAGCCGTACATTCAAGCTGTAGGGAGCCTGATCGAGTTCGACACCGCGGCCCTGCCCCGTACGCCAGTCGAAGCGGATCTCGTGACTCGCCGGCTTGTCAGGGTTCACCGGTCCGAGCACCTCTCGGGGATACCCTTCGGTCACGTAGACGTTCTGACACGAGGACAACTTGCCGGTTATTCTCTGGATTTCAGAGTTCGAAAGATGCTGGAGCACTTGGCGGACCAGATAGACGTCCCCCCTCGGCAGCTCGTCCGCGACAGCATCCAGGACCTTGAAGGAGACGCGATCACTGCTGTACCGGGATGCATTATACTCAATCAGCTCAGGCACAAGATCGCACCCGATGTACTGATCGGGCAGCGCCTGCATGAGTTTCTGGCCGATGGCAAAATCCCCGCAGCCGATGTCGACGATGACGAGGGGACGCCCGATCTTCAGTCGCAGGTGACTGAGCTCGGCGAGCATGGCCTGTATGTAGATGTCGGCGACGTCGCCCCGGGACCCGATACCGGAGAAGAAACGGGATTGCCCGTCATTGCCCCAGCGATTTTGCGCGTAGGTCTGCTGAAAGATGGAGGTCCGAAGGTGATGCTCCGTACCGGAACGCTCGGACGGCGCGGCACCGAAATCGTCCGGTAGGTGCGCGACGTAGGGCTTCGCCCAGCGGGCGAAATTGGTGTCCATCGATCGCACCTGACCCGGCGTCAGGTCCTTGATCAGGGACCATGATTTCGACTCCCACAGATGCGTTGCGAAGCTCTGCGTGGTGTCGATCGGATTGTTCGACCTGAAAATCCAGTCGATGTGCGGCTCAACCCAGAGGGGCCAATAGAAAGCCAGATGGTTCAAGATGGTGATTTCATCGGGAAACAGACGGCTCATGAAGAACGGGAGCTGAACCGAATGCTCGCTCCAGAATAGCTCCGTATGATCCCGGCCACCCCGGAACCACTTATACTGCTCCAACCAGCGCGCAATGAATGTCGAACCGGGCTCGGCCAGTATCACCGCATTGGCCGTACCGAACTGCCCGTCGGGCCCCTCCTCGCCGAGGACCGTCGGATAGCCGAGGAGGGGATCGAAGTCGCGATGCACGAAAACGTCGGCATCGAGATAGATGCCACCGTGCTTGATGAGGGCGAGAAGCCGCACGATGTCGGCCCGATGAGCGGCGCTGTGCAGCGGGCGGCCGAAGATTTCCCTGGGCGCCTCGATCCTGACTTCGGTGACGAACGGCTTCGTCAGCGACCACCATTCGTTACGCGGTTCATGCTCGTAGAAGAACATGACGGTCTCGGGATTGATCTTTTCGATGGCGCTACGCAAGCAGACGTAGTGCATCAGGCTCCAAGGCTTCCCGCCAAAATCTTCGGCCATGCCAAAACAATAATGAAGTATTTTAGGCACGCGCATCGCGATTCTCGATTAGTATGGGATGGCGGGATGCGCGGATCGATCCGCATCCTGACGCGAGCGGGCATCTAGGACAGAGTATTACGAACTGTCAAGATTTCGGCGGTCGTCGATCGGCGAATCAAATGCGGCCGAAGATAATTCTTCGTTTCTCGGAGTCGGGAAGTTTTTGCCAATGCGCCTCCGAGTTCCGAACGATTGTCAGGTCGACGGAACCGAGGGGCGGGAATTCTTGTCGCCCAGCGTAGTGCACCGCCCATTTCGTCTTGTAATTCATCGTGGGCTTCGACGTTCGCGCGATCGCGAACCCCCTGTTATTGACTGCAGCCCAAACAAACTGATCCCCGGCTCCGCTCAGCTCGACGGGCAATGTGGTCCAGAGCACCGCGATCTCGAGGGCTCTCCGGCTGAGCATCACCGTGCCGGTGTCGGCGAATCGATAGCCGTCGCTCTCCGGATCCATCGGATCGAGCACGCTTCCGTCGAGCCGCCTCAACGTCCGACGGCTCACCGCGATATCGGAGCGCTCCCGGATCAGGGCGTCGTGAAGGGTCGACACGTGGTTCGGCTCGAGCCAATTGTCCGCATCGAGGAAACAGACGCACTCGGCACCGCTCTGAAACGCGTGGAGCGCACCGACGCCGCGCGCAAAATTTCCCGCGTCGTGATGGGCCGAAGGCAGCACGATGTGCTGGCAGCCCCAGGCATTGATGGCGGCGTTGGGATAGCCGTCCGCGACCATGATGTGGGTCACCTCCGCGTCCTGGGCCACGACACTGCGATGCGCCGTCGCCAGTTCATGGAGGTCTTCACGATAATAGGGCGTCACGACGGCGAGCTTTGTCATCCCGGCGCGCGGTCCTGGCCGCGGCGCGTCCGCCCTTACAAAGGTCTCGAGGTTCTGCGTGGCAAACATGCTCGATCTCTCTTCATGATCGGCCCAAGCGTGCCGCGCGCGCCAAACCACTTAACCCATATCTGCTGCGACCGCCGCGGCGTGCCTTGAAGACTGTAGGTATGTCATCAGGGTCTTCGCATCGTGGAATCACGTTTTATGCGATCTTGGTTAATCATTTATCACGGGCCCGCCAGACCCGGGGCGGCGACGGCGGCGCGGCTTCAGGGAGTCGCCGACGCGCCGCGGCACATGATGTGCGCTTCGCGGCTCGCCGGGACATCGATGAAGGCCCCGCGTGCGCTGCGGTCCTGCTCGCCCGGGATGCGCGAGGAGCACGGTCGCCGGCCGCTCCTCCAGGAACGGGGCGGTGCCGCGGCCGGAGCCCGCCCGCAGGGATTGCTCCGTGCGAAGCGGCCCACGATTGAACCGGGACCGGCTGATGCGCACGTGGCGGCCAGTCGTCTACCTCCACGACGCACGGGCGAGGCGTGTTCGCCAGCGCCAGCCACTGGATCGTCCGCAACAGCGTGGTGGCGCTGGACGACATGGCCAGGTGCAGGAGCAGCCGTACGGCGGACAGCGCGCCCGGCCGCGAGGCCGGCCTGAGTTTGCGACCTGGCGAGGCGGCGTGTGGGCTGGGCATGGTAGGCGAGCAGCTTCGAGCAGTGCTCGGCGAAGGTGCGGCGCGCGCAAGCCGGCTCGCGGCAGTAGAAGCGATCGACCGACGATGGCAGCCAGGCCGCCTTGCCGCTCGCCGGCACGTCGGCAGAGGGCGTGATCGTGCCGTGCGCGGGGAGGAGGGTGAGAGCGGTGGGGCTGTCTCGCGTGATGCGGACGAGATGGCAGCCGGGTAGGGAGCAGAGCAGGGTCATGCCCTGATCTGCGTACTGACACGATCCCAGCTACGTGCCAGCCATCACACAGCCCTTTCCACTAAATTCGGCGATGAACCACCTGTTGGAGGCTGATCACTCGACGCCGGGCGGATCACAGGCAGCAACCCCTTTGATTTCATCCTCGAAACTATCGTTGACTGTCTCTAGAGTAATATATTTGACTCCTTACCATATCAAATCGCCCCATGTTAAACCTGAACCTGAGTCCGATTCGTCAATTAATAGACTCAGCCGCTCGTCCTCTCGTTCATCAAGACGTTCAATTCTTTCTACTAGTTTATTATGTAAGCTGGCTTCTTTATTTCGTGCTTTTTCAAGATTTGCCGCCCTGTGCAGAGTTTTTCTGTGCGTACTAAATGTCTCCCTAATAAAATAGGCGCCCTCATTGCGCGTGTCTTCCACGATTTCTAGCTCGAATTCGTAGCTTTTCATAGTAAGAAATTTCCTATCGTACATATTTTGAGCGTTGTTGCAAGTATAACGTTGCTCACATCTCATTTTATCGAAAAATCTACTCAGACTCTTAGCATTATACCCCGGCAGTCCTCGCGTTGACCTACCGAGCACCGCAGGCCCGCGCTCCGACCCAGCCGCCTATCGACCTTGATTTGCCACCTGCGATCTTAGCTGCATCCAATTATATCCTCGGATAAATCAGTAATGTCAAATCATTTTTTCGTTATATGTAAGTTGTTTTTAGCTTATTTGATAGCCATCCGGGAATTTTATCTGTTTTTTATAAACTACGGATTAGACCGGTCTTTTCTATTTTGATATCATGGCGGAATATATTAATATATCAGAAAATTACCAGAAGTAAGAATTCAGGTGTTTTTTGGGATTTGTAGGGGTAATTAAATTCGATGGTTCCGCAGAATGCAAATAAAGTAAGAGAAGATGAAATTTATATTGGAATGCGCGGGAGTCTTCCAAAGCGCATGCGATGCGGTAGGTACATAACCCTGACGCTGGCGCATCGGGTTTGCGCGCTCAATACGATGTCAACTAGTGCACTGGCCGAGACGTGTGGTGCTGCCTGGCTGTTGAGGATGGCGGCTGCGGGCTTGGTCCAGACAGGTTTGCACTGCTGGTTGTGCTCGGCGATGTAACATATGATCGCCGCTCATAGGTCGACGATCCCGGTGAACGTCCCGCGGCCGCGGTCGCGGCCGCCAACGTGCTGACGCGGAGAACAAGCCCTCAAAGGCGGTGAGCCAAGTGGCTGAGGTTGGGGTGAAGAGGAACACCCAGCGCGGGTTTCGCGACAGCCAAGCCCGCACCTTCGCGTGAGCGTGGGTGCGATAATCGTCGAGCACGACGTGAACCACCTTGCCGGCTGAGACCGCAGGCTCGACGGCATTGGGGAGGCTTCATCGCGGGCTCGTCGGTCAGAAAATGACCGCGAGCGCGCACAGCCCGGCGCATTGTGGCGTTCACGGCCTCGATGGTGTTCGTGGTGTACAGGATCCGGCGAAACTCGCCGAGGAAGCCCTAGTACGGGACGCACTCACTCCAAGCCCGCCGCCAGCTCTGGGCGATGACCGGGTACTTCCGGCCCCACTCGCCTGCCTCGAAGGCCGCCAGGGCCGCCTCGCCAGCCACGGCATCGAGCGCGCGGTAGATGTCCTTTAGCGCCCCAGCCACGGTTCTGCGGTCCTTGCAGGAAACGAAGTCGAGGCTGTGGCAGATGAGGTAGACGACGCAGGTCTGGACGAGCGCTTCAGGGAACACCGCCCGGATCGCGTCGGAGAAGCCCTTCAGGCCATCGACCACGGCAAGCAGCACGTCTTCGACGCCGCGGTTCCTCAGCTCGTCCATGACCCGCAGCCAGAACTTGGCGCCCTCGTTCTGCTCCAGCCAGAAGCCGAAATCTTCTTGGATCCGTCGTCGCGCACGCCGAGTGCGATGTGGACGGCCTTGTTCCGGACGACGCCCGCGTCACGCACCTTGACCTGCAGGGCGCCGAAGAACATGACTGGATAGACTGGCTCCAGCGGCCGGGCCTGCCAGGCAGCGACCTCCTCCAGCGCCGCGTTGGTCACCGCGGTGATCAAGTCGGGTGAGACCTCGATGCCATAGAACTCGCGCAGGTGCGCGACGATCTCCCGGGCGCTCATGCCGCGGGCGTACATCGACACGATCTTGTCGTCGAAGCCCGGGAAGCGGCGCTGGTACCGAGCGATCAGTTGCGGATCGAACGTCGCCTGCCGATAGCGCGGGATCGCCAACTCGACCCGGCCGGTCTCGGTGATTACGGTCTTGCGGCCGGTTAGGTGGCGTCCACCCCAACGCCTTGGCGGCGCCTCCGAGTTTGCAACGAAATTAGCAGTTCGCAGATATCCTCCACGCCCTTTAAAATTAGCGAAGCTAATACACGCAGGACGCTGCTTCAGAAACGATGATATGCTAGGGCCAGTCAGCCGCCCCCTTAACATACATAACCCACTGAGCTTTCGATTTACGGCAGATTTATGCAGAACAAATAAAATTTTCTTGAATTTTATTCAGTTCGACGCGATGCAGAAAGAACTATTTATCTCTGTGGCTTTAGCTGTGCAGTCTCGCGGTATGGTGGCATCAGTTTAGCTGAGGCCGCTCCATACTGGGAGGCATTATGCGGAGGCCCTTCACGGCTGCGACACGACAACGCACGCGGTTAGAGCAGCGCTACAGCGATCGAAAGCTTCGCTCAAAGATCTTGCCGCCCAGCATGGAATGAACCCCATTCGACAGACTTCGGCACCTCGCCCAAGGCGGGCATCGCGACGCTACTGACTTGGCGTCAGGCCGGCTCATGCCAAGAACATGCCCTGCACGAGCGCCATCCCTCCGCAAGCGGCAGCCTCGTCTGCCATTCCGACCACGGGCCGCAGGACGTGAACCCCCGCTAGACCGAGCACCTCGACGCTGCGGATATCGAGCCCTCCGTCGGCAGCGTCGGGGATTCCCGCGCCAGGCTCGCGCCGAGACGATCATGGGCCTGTTCAAGGCCAAGGCGATCCACCGGCGCGGGCCGCGGGCTCGTTCGGGCCGGTCGAGGTCGGCACGCTCGAATGGGCCGACCGGTTGAATCACCGCAGGCTGCTCGAACCGGTGAGCAACGTGCCTCCCGCCGAGGTGGACGCCGTTGCCATGCCCAGGCCGAGGTCCAGGCCTTGGGCGCCCGACCTAAGATAAATGGTCTGCGGGACGCCCAGCGCGGTCCAAGGATCTGCACCACGCCCGGGGCTGAGACTACTCTTCGGCGTTGGCCCTCCGGTCAGGGCCTGCGGTGCCGCGAGCAACGGCAGCCAGGCCGCCAGCGCCAGCATCGTCGCGAGCAGCACCGGCGGCGTGATGACGATGCGGACCTTCATCGGAAGAAATTAAAACCTCGGCCTTCAGGCCGGCGGGAAAGCGCGGGTCTGCGCGCTGTGAACGTGCTCGGCCACGACGAACAACGGAGCACCACCGCAGAAAGTGACGAATCATAAGGGCGTCCAGAGCACGCCTTGGTGGTAGCGGCCGGTGATCCCTGGGCGCATGTCCCGGAGCTTCCGACTGGACACACCCGTAAGGCTGTTGATGAGCTTCGACAGACTGACCTTCGGCGGGCAAGTGACGAGCAAATGAACATCGTCTTCGCTAGAGCATTCGACAAGCTCCGCCTCAAAATCCCGACATACCATAGCAAAGATCACGGTCAGCTCGCGGATCGCCATCGAGGAGAGCACGTCGCGGCGAAATTAAGGGATGAAGACTAGGCGCGCATGAAGCGCCGAAACGATGTGTCGTCCTCTGCGGATTTCCATGTTGCGGCTCCGGAGACCAATTTGTAGGCTCTCAGGATGATCACCCGTGGCTTCCGCTACAAGCTGGAACCGCTGCCCGAGCAGGAGGCCCTGTTCCGCCAGTTCGCGGGCGTGTGCCGCCTCGTCTACAATCTCGGCTTGGAGCAGAAGGCGACTTGGGGGCGCAAGCATAACTTAGGGTACGTCGCTCAGGCCGCCGATCTGACGAAACTCCGCGCTGAGTTCGATTGGGTGCGCGCCGTCTACGTTTCGTGTCAACAACAGGCCCTACGCGACCTCGATCGCGCGTTCCAGAACTTCTTCGCGGGCCGGACTTCGTTCCCTCGCCCGCGCTGTCGCGGCGTAGACGATAGCTTCCGCTTCCCCGGCCGCGAGGTCGCGGTAAAGCGCCTAAACTGCAAGTGGAGCACAGTGCGCCTTCCAAAGATCGGCTGGGTGAAGTTCCGCGACACGCGTCCGATACGCGGTAAACTGAAGAATGTGACGGTCATCCTCGACGCTTTTGGCTGGCACATTGCGTTCACCTGCGAGATCGCGCACGATACGCCCGCACCATGCTCGGAGATCGTCGGCATCGACCGCGGCGTTACGACAACTCTGTCGCTGTCCACGGGTGAGATGCTGAGCCTGCCCGAAAGGCTCGCGCACATCGAGGCTCAGAAGCGGAAGCTCCAGCGCGTCGTCTCGCGGCGCAAGCGGAGCTCGAACCGCAGGCGCAGAGTCCAAGCTCGAGTCGCCCGACTTCAGGCGCGTCAGGCTCGCATCCGGCGGGATTTTCACCACCGCGCCGCACTCGGCATCGCCAAGCGCTTCGGTGTCGCGGTGCTTGAAGACCTGAACACGCGCAGCATGACGGCCAGCGCAAAGGGTACGCTTGCCGAGCCCGGTAGCAACGTTCGCCAAAAGGCCGGTCTTAACCGGGTGATCTTGAACGCGAGTTGGCATCAGTTTGCGACGATTTTGACCTACAAGATGGAGGAAAAGGGCGGACAGGTTGTGGCCGTGCCCGCCCGGTTTACGTCGCAGACTTGTGCGGCCTGCGGTGTGGTCGATTCGAGAAGCCGCGAGAGCCAAGCGCGCTTCATCTGTATCAGCTGTGGCCATACCGACCACGCCGACCGGAACGCAGCGATAATCATCCGACGGCGCTGGAACACAGCGTTACTGGACGTGGAGGGTGTGCACCAGCAGCCCCTTGAAGCGTCAACTGGACGAGATCTCACGATCTCCGAAAATCCCCGTCCTTCAGGTCGGGGAAGATGTTAAGTACTGCCCCCAGGTGATCGTCGGCCCTTCGTCGCCAGGACGTGCAGCCAGAGCAGGGTCGCGAGGCTGCCGATCGGGGTGAACTTCGGCCCGAGATCGCAGCCGATGACGTTGGCGTAGACCATGAGTTCGCGGGTCAGCGGCGTGAGGCCCGAAGCCTGCTGGATCGAGAGCGCCCCGATGAGGACGCTCGGCATGTTGTTCATCGCCGACGACAGGATCGCGGCGGCAAAGCCTGTCCCGATGGTGGCGACCCACGGACCGTGCCCGGCCAGCCAGACGAGGCCCCTGGCGAGTTCCTCGGTGAGGCCGGCGTTCCGCAGCCCGTAGACCACGAGGTACATGCCCAGGCTGAACAGCACGATCTGCCACGGCGCGCCGGTCAGCACCTTGCGGAGCGGGATGACGCCGCCGCGGTTCGCGAGCAGCAGGAGGAGGGTCGCGCCGGCACAGGTGACGACGGAGACCGGGACGCCGAACGGTGCGGTGACGAAGTAGGCGACGAGCAGGACGCCGAGCAGGGGGAAGGCCGCCCGGAACACGGTCCGATCCCGGATCGCCTCGGCCGGAGGCTCGAGTGCCTGGATCGGGTAGGATGTCGGCACGGACCGCCGGAAGTAGGCCCAGAGCACGACGAGAGTCGCGACCAGCGAGACGAGGTCCACCGGCACCATCACGGCGGCGTACCGGCCGAAGGTGACGTCGAAGTAGTTGGCCGAGACGATGTTCACGAGGTTCGAGATCACCAGCGGCAGGCTGGTGCTGTCGGCCACGAACCCGCAGGCGACGATGAAGGCGAGCGCCGCCGCTGGCGGGAAGTCCAGGCGCAGCAGGATCGCCAGCACGATCGGGGTCAGCAGCAGCGCCGCACCGTCGTTGGCGAACACGGCGGCGATGGCCGCGCCGAGCAGGATCACGAGCGGGAACAGCAGGCGGCCGCGCCCGCCACCCCAGCGCGCGACGTGCAGGGCCGCCCAGTGGAAGAACCCGGCCTCGTCGAGCGGGAGCGAGATGATGATCAGCGCCACGAACGTGAACGTCGCGTCCCAGACGATGTGCCAGACCACCGGGATGTCGCCGGGCTGGATGACGCCGGAGGCGAGCGCCACGGCCGCACCGGCGAGGGCGCTCCAGCCGATGCCGAGCCCCTTCGGCTGCCAGATGACGAGGACGAGGGTGACGAGGAAGATGGCGAGCGCGAGCATCGCGGCCGGATCCTGATGGCTGAGGGAGTAGGCGCGCGCCGATGCCGGCGGCCTGCCGGCAGGCCGCCCGGCTCGCGATCTCGTTCGAGGTGGATCAGGCGGTGGCGACGCGGCGACCGTGCTCGTCGACGACGCGCTCGCCGTCCTCCTTGACGAATTCGCCCTGCTGCACCGGCACGAGGTCGAGCACGGCCTCGGACGGCCGGCACAGACAAACGCCCTTGGGGCTGACGACCACGGGGCGGTTCAGGAGGATCGGATGCGCCTCGATCGCGTCGAGCAACTGCTCGTCGGTGAGCGCCGGATCGCCGAGGTTCAACGCGGCATAGGGCGTGCCCTTCTCGCGCAGGAACGCCCGCACCGTGGTCCCGGCGCGCCGCACGAGTTGGCGCACCATGGCCCGCGTCGGCGGCGTCTTCAGGTACTCGACCACGTGCGGTTCGACCCCGGCGTTGCGGATCATCGCCAGGGTGTTGCGGGAGGTGCCGCAATCCGGGTTGTGGTAGATGACGACGTCGAACGCTTCAGGCATGGGCGATCTCTCCGGTCGCGCAATCGCAGGTGGACAGGGCGGCGACCACGGGCGCGCACACGGCCGGGTGACCTTGGCAGCAATCGCGCATCAGGAAGGCGATCAGGTCCGACAGCGCCGGGTAAGCGGCGCTGTAGAGGATCGATCGCCCTTCGCGCCGCGAGGCGACGAGGCCCGCATGGCTGAGTTCCTTCAGGTGATGCGACACCGTCGCGGCCGAGACACCGACCGCATCGGCGAGGACACCCGAGGCCAAGCCCGCAGGACCGGCGGTCACGAGCGCGCGGACGAGGCGCAGGCGGTGCTCCTGCGCGAGGGCCGCGAACGCCGCGAGGGCTTGCCGTTCGTCCATGCGTGCTACAACATTCAAATGACAATTTGATTGTACAAGACAGGCCGATGGTGGACAAGCCCGAGCAACCCTTCCGGGACGGTATGCCGAACGTGAGCGCGGCGCATTTCGCGGTGCCGAACCGCGAGAGCGTTGCGACGACGACGCGGTTCACGCACCCGCCGCGGTTCCTGATCCTCTACGGATCGCTGCGCGAGCGCTCGTTCAGCCGCTTCCTCGCCTACGAGGCCGCGCGCTTGCTGGAGGCCATGGGCGGGGAGGTGCGGATCTACGACGCGGACGGTCTGCCGCTGCCGGACGACACGACCGCCGATCACCCGAAGGTGCAGGAACTCCGCAACCTCTCGATCTGGTCCGAAGGCCAGGTCTGGATATCACCGGAGCGGCACGGCAACCTGACCGGCGTGATGAAGAGCCAGATCGACTGGCTACCCCTGAGCGAGGGTTCGGTCCGACCGACGCAGGGGCGCACGCTGGCGGTCCTGCAGGTCTCAGGCGGCTCGCAGAGCTTCAACGCGGTCAACAGCCTGCGGATGCTGGGCCGCTGGATGCGGATGATCACCATCCCGAACCAGTCCTCGGTGCCGATGGCCTACAAGGAGTTCGACGAGGCCGGCCGGATGAAGCCGGGCCCGCTCTACGATCGCGTGGTCGACGTCTGCGAGGAACTGATGAAGTTCACGCTGCTCACCCGCGAGCGGGCCGATTATCTGGTCGACCGCTACAGCGAGCGGAAGGAGCGGGAGCCGGACCGGCTCAGGGCCGTGGCCGCCGACATCGGCTTCGTGAAGCGCTGACGCGGCGATTCACTGAGCATGCCGGCCTGGCTCAGGGCGGTCGCCGGACTCCGTCGGAGGTCCGGTTTCCCGCATCGTCTGCCGGAAGCCGTCGTGAGAGCGTCCGGCCGGAACCGATCGGCTCCGAAATGCAGCGGCCGTCTCCCGACCGGCCTGCAGCTCCTGCGATGCATCTGCGCAGATCTGGCTTGATGCTCGTACATCCGAAACCAGTCACTGCCCGTGTCTACCTTCGGGACCGCCTTGACGCACGCGGCGCCGTCCGCGAGCATTGAAGTCGCATCGAACCGCGGCAGAGCCCGCTGTCCCGACCGCTCCCACCGACGAGGTAAGGGGATGCCTCGATTGCAGATCCGGGCTCGGGATCGCGGCCGCGTGAGCAGCCGTCGTGTCGTCCTGGCTCTGCTTTGCATGACGCCGCTCGTCGGATCTCCAGCGCTTGCTCAGCGGCAGCGTGCTCCCAAGATCGGCGTTCTCTGGCACGCGGCCACTCCTCAGGACGAGGCGATCTATGCGGAACCCCTCAGGAAGGGTTTCCAGGATCTTGGTTATGTCGAAAACCGCGACTACAATCTGATAGAAACCTACGCAGCGGAGAAGCCTACGCAGCGGAGAAGTATGAGAACTTCGTTGCCAATGCTGATCAGCTGATCAAGGCGAAGGTCGACATCATCATAGCCGTGACGGGGCCTGCGACGGCGGCGGCCCAGCGCGCCACATCGACGACGCCCGTCGTCTTTTTAGTTGTGCCCGATCCCGTTGGCCGCGGATTCGCGAAAAGCCTCTCGCGACCGGGCGGAAATCTGACCGGCCTCTCAACAGCGGCTGTGGAACTGAGTTCGAAGCGCCTCGAACAATTGAGAGCTGCGATACCGGGCTTGAAGCGGGTCGGTTTGTTCGTGAACGCGAAGGACTCGTCCATGAGTCGCGCCGTCGAGGAGCGAACGCGATCGACTGCGACGAATCTCGACGTCCTCGTCGATGTGACCCAGATCGATGCACCCCAGGAACTGAGCGGCGCCTTTGCGGGACTGAGCAGCCGCTCCATCCCGGCCGTGGTGTTCATGCAAGACCCGCTGTTCTTCAACGAGCGTCGACAAATCGCAAACCTCGGTCTGTCCAACCGTATCGCCACGATGGTGGCGAACGGCCTCATGGTCAGAGACGGGTGCCTGATCTCCTACGGCCCCAACTTTCCCGCGCAGTTTCGACGGACCGCATCCTTCGTCGACAAGATCCTCAAGGGTCACAGTCCGGCCGAGATACCGATCGAGGAGCCTGCACGACTGGAGCTTGTCCTTAACCTGAAGACGGCCGAAGCACTCGGCCTCGAGATTCCGGCCGCTCTCCTCGCGCAGGCCGATGAGGTGATCGAGTAGGTTCACGCCGGGCTTTGCGGGTGGGCGCCTCGGGCACAAAGCTGGATGGCGGCTTGGAGGCAGCAACCCGACGAGAGCGTCTCGCCTCGAGCCGACCTTGCAGGCCGGCCGAAGAAGGCAGCGTCCGGGAAGCACCGCCGGCTGCCGGTACGGCAGGCATGGATCGGGGACGGGATGGCGGCCCTGGGGCGGATTCCCGACCGTCGGGTTCCGAGCGGCGTCGCGGTGAAGCGGGCGTCACCGCGACGCCGGCTCACGACCCATGGCGGAAGCCGGGAACGTCTGCGTGCGGGCCGCTCGGCGTTGCCGTGATCCGCGACGGAGGCGGGCGAATGGACGGTGGACCGCTTCCGGGCGCGATCCGAGGGGAGCAGACGCCGTATCCAACCGGATACAGCCGCCTGTCCGATCAAACGCGTCCGCTCAGGAGGCGCCGGTCGGCGGCACGGCGTCCCTGCCCGGCGCGGAAGCGGCGATCCGATCGAGAAAGGGCGCGGCAGCGCGGTCGGCAGCCCGCTCGATCGCGCGGTAATGGGCGATAAGGTCGGCGCCGAAGGGCGACAGGCGCGCACCTCCACCCGCCTTGCCGCCGATCTGCGCCTCCACCACAGGTCGCCCAAAGCCGGTGTTCATCGCCTCGATCAACAGCCATGCCCGGCGATAGGACATCCCGAGCGCCCGCCCGGCGGCTGAAATCGAACCCTGCTCGGCGATCATCTCCAGGAGTTGCACCTTGCCTGGGCCGATACGGTTGCCGGGGCCGACATCGATCCTGATGCTCAGGCTTGCCACCTAGCGATCCCCCCTCGCGCCATGCTGTGGGCTACCGCGCCGCACCCTCCGGGGTCCAGGGGCGTCGCGATCACCTCTTCCCCGCGGCATATTTCGCTCGCTATAGCGGGGCCGACACATCCGTCGCCGGGGACCGCGTCACGCATGCGCAGCCTGATCCGTACCGGCCTCGTCGCCGCCCTGCTCCTCGCCGCTGGAGTGGCGCAGGCGGCCGACACCGTAACGGTGTTCGCCGCGGCCAGCCTCAAGAACGCCCTGGACAATGCGGGCAAGGCTTTTACCTCGCAGACCGGCGTGGAACTCAGGGCGAGCTACGCGGCATCCTCGGCCCTCGCCCGCCAGATCGAGAGCGGCGCACCCGCGGACCTCTTCGCCTCGGCCGATCTGGACTGGATGGACTACCTCGCCAAGACGAATCTCATTCGCCCTGACACCCGGGTGAACCTGCTCGGCAACCGCCTCGTTCTGATCGCGCCGAGCGACGCGAAGGAGAGCGCCGTGGCCTTCACTCCGGAAGCGTTCGCGG
Organism: Methylobacterium longum; assembly: GCF_022179385.1. Classification (GTDB taxonomy): domain Bacteria; phylum Pseudomonadota; class Alphaproteobacteria; order Rhizobiales; family Beijerinckiaceae; genus Methylobacterium; species Methylobacterium longum. The sequence goes on from NZ_BPQS01000031.1 coordinate 43,971, forward strand.
CGGCGCTGGGGCCGGACGGTCGGCTCGCCACCGGCGAGGTCAACTCGGTGCCGATCGGCAAATACGCGAAGGTTGCGTTCGAGAAGCTCGGCCTGTGGGGCAGCATCCAGCCTCGTCTGGCTCAGAGCGACAACGTACGGGCGGCCCTGATGCTGGTCTCGCGCGGCGAGGCGCCGCTCGGCGTCGTCTACGAGAGCGACGCGAAGTCGGATCCGACCGTGAAGGTCGTGGGCGTGTTCCCGGCGGACAGCCACCCCCCCGTGGTGTACCCGTTCGCCGTCACCGCGGACGCCAGGGGCGCGGGTGCGAAGCGGTTCCTGGAGTACCTCCGGAGCCCGGCGGCCAAGCCCTTTTTCGAGGCCGAGGGTTTCCGCGTCATCGACGGCGGCAAGGACTAACCGGCTCCGAGCGCCCGAGGACGACGGATATCGGGACGATCGGTGCGCGCGCCGATCGTCCCGGACCCCGTGGCCGCGATCGGGAAGGGCGCCCCTACGGCGCAGGCCAAGATCGAGACCATGCCGGGGCGGGTCGTCACCGCAGCCGTCGCCGACGAGGCGGTCGACAGTCTGACGCTCGTCGTCGGTCCGGGCCACGCCGGGATCAGGGCGTCCGACGCCATGCCGCGCCCGAGAACCCCGCTGAGCCGTCGCTCATCGGCCAGCGGGACGACGGCCAGCACCACGAGAGAGCCATCGGAAATGTATCGCGTGGACGGGGGATTAAAAGAGCGTCCGATCCGTTCATCTTGCCCCGGCGGATACATGACACTGTCATCGCCTCCGCGAACCCAGCATCGCGCGATACCGTCTCCGAATAGATTTGATCTCAGCCACATCCACACCGAGGTGTGACTTTGCGGATACATGAGTTCGGAGCGTTCTCGTCTAATCATCGTCGCGATTCGGGACACAGACGGGGGACGACCGTGATCAGAAATCTGCTCGGCATGTTCGTGGCGTGCACTGCGTTGACCGGTGCCGCATCCGCGGCCGACCTGCCGCGCCGCGCCGCTCCGCCGCCGGTGTTCACCCCCGTCTCGGTGTTCACCTGGACCGGCGCCTACTTCGGTATCAACGCCGGCTACGCCTACACCGAGGCGGACACGATCCGGACCGTCGGCATCGGCGCGCTGCAGAACAACGTGAACAACCTGCTGCGCAGCCCGGCCGTCCGCCTGTCGCAGGACGGCTTCTCCGCCGGCGGCCAGGTCGGCTACAACTACCAGTTCACCGCGGGCTCCGGCATCGTCGTCGGCGTCGAGGCTGATGCCCAGTACATGGATCTGCAGCGCACCGGCGTGCAGTCGATCTTCCGCCCCGCCTTCAACCCGAACGTCCTGACCAACACCTACCGGACGGATCTGAGCTTCCTCGGTACCGTGCGCGGACGCGTGGGCTACGCCTTCGACCGCGTCTTCGTGTACGGCACCGGCGGCTTCGCCTACGGCGACGTGACCCAGCGGGTCGGCTTCCAGACGGCGGCGCCGCTGACCTACTTCGGCAGCCGCTCGCGGATGGACACCGGCTACGCCTACGGCGGCGGCATCGAGTACGCCCTGCCCACGGACTCGTTCCTGAACTTCTTCCGGTCGAATGCCGTGACGATCAAGGCCGAGTACCTGCGCTACGACCTCGGCAGCCACAACCTGCTGGTCGGATCCGTCGGCGGCCCGGGTGTCGGCTACATCTCCCGCTTCCGGACCGAGGGCGGCATCGCCCGCGCCGGCCTGAACTTCAAGTTCGGCTCGTACTGAGATCGGTCGCGCTTCGCCCGGCCCTGTGCCGCGGACGTGGCGGCGGGCGAGGCGCGTCGGTCCTGTCCTTCGCCCCGTGACGGACGACGGGGCGCACTGGTCGACCTTGGCATCCCCCGCCCGGTCGACCTGGCCGTGCGGGTGTCGACGCCCCGGACGCACCTGCGCCTGGGGCGTTCTTCCATGGCTCGGCGGCCCCGCAACCTGCAGATCGTCGCCCCGCAGAGCGGGCCGGGCCTCGACGCCGACCCGACCGCCGGGTTCCGTCCGACCCCGGCAGCCGGTTTCGGTTCGGTGCGCGGATCGCGTCCGCCGGCCGGTGTCGCCGCCGCCGAGGAGGCGATGGATCTACCAGGCCTGGACGGCCTGACCGCCGAAGATGGTCGGCGTCGGCAGGTCGAAGATGAAGTAGGGGTTGAGGCTTGGCGGCTTGCCGGCCGCGTCCAGCCGTTCCTGCTGGTCGGCGCTCAACGCCACCTCGAGGGCGGCGACGTTCTGCTCCAGCTGCTCGGGTCGGCTCGCGCCGACGAGCACCGACGAGACGCCGGGCCGCCGGGCGACCCAAGCCAACGCGACCTGCGCCATGGGCCTTCCGACCTCCGCCGCGACCGCCCGCAGCACGTCCACCACCGCGAAATTGGCCTCCGTGAACAGCAGGCCGCCGAACGGGTTGTCGCCGTTCAGCCGCCCGTCGCTGCCGCCCTGAGGCGTCTCGCCGGTCCGATCCGGGAGCGAACCCGCCCCGCCGGACTTGGCCAGCATCCCGCGCCCGTACTTGCCCGTCAGCAGGCCCGCGGCCAGGGGGCTCCACGGCACCAAGCCCATCCCGAGCGCCTTGCCGGCGGGGAGGACGTCGAGCTCCACGCCCCGGTCGACCAGGGAGTAGGCGTATTGCAGCCCGACCGGCTCCGGCAGGCCGTGCGCCCGCGCCAACGTGGCGATCTGCGCCGCGTACCACGCCGGGGCGTTCGAGAAGCCGTAATAGAGGATGTCGCCGCGGGCGACGGCGTCGGTCAGGGCGCGCAGCACCTCCTCGGGCGGCGTGGTCCGGTCCCAGACGTGGGTCCAGTACAGGTCGATCCAGTCGGTGCGGAGCCGCCGCAGGGAGCCCTCCAGGCCGGCGCGGATGTTGCGGGCGCTGTTGCCGCCCGCGAGCGGCGTGCCCTGCGCGCGGGAAAAGCCGGACTTCGTCGCGATGACCAGACGGTCGCGCAGCCCGCGCTCCGCGACCCGCGCGCCGAGCATCGTCTCGCTCTCGCCGCCGGAATAGACATCCGCGGTGTCGATGAAGTTGCCGCCGGCCTCGACGTAGCAGTCGAGGATCGCCGCCGAGACCGCCGCGTCGCTGCCCCAGCGGCCCGCGCCGAAGGTCATGGTGCCGAGCGCCAGCGGGCTCACCGCCAGGCCCGAGCGCCCCAGGGTTCGATAATGCGTCAGGTCCATCGCCGCGCCTCTCTGTTGAGGCTCTAGGGGTAATCCGCCACAGGCGCCGCGATTAGCCGCTATGATCGGCATGGGTTTTTGAGTTCGGCTCAGGAATGCGGCGCAGCACCCTCGATGACCTGGCGGCCTTCGCGGCGGTGGCACGCCATCGCAGTTTCACGCGGGCGGCGGCCGAGATCGGCGTGTCGGCCTCCGCCCTCAGCCACACCATGCGGGGGTTGGAGGAACGGTACGGCGTGCGCCTCCTGGCTCGCACCACCCGCAGCGTCGCCCCGACCCCGGCCGGCGAGCGGCTGCTCAGGTCCCTGGGGCCTGCCCTCGACGAGGTCGCACGGGGCCTCGACGCCCTGGCCGATTGGCGCGGCGTGCCCTCGGGCCGCTTGCGCCTGACGACGTTCGCCTACGCCGCACGCACCGTCCTCGAACCGCGGCTGCCCCGATTCCTGATCGACCACCCCGCGGTCTCGGTGGAGGTGGTCGTCGACGACCGACTGACCGACATCGTCGCGGCGGGGTTCGATGCCGGCATCCGCTTCGGCGAGACGGTCGAGCGGGACATGGTCGCGGTCCGGGTCGGACCGGACCTGCGTACGGTGGTCGTCGGCACGCCCGCGTATTTCGCCCGCTATCCTCGCCCCGCAACGCCCGCCGACCTGGAGGCGCATCGCTGCGTGAATTACCGCCTCGTCGGCGGGGGCGGCCTGCTGCCCTGGGAGTTCGCCCGCGACGGGCGCGAGATCCGGGTCCGCGCGGGCGGGCAGTTAATCGCTAACGATGGGGGCCTCGCTGCGGCAGCCGTGCGGGCCGGGGCGGGGCTCGGCTACCTGCTGGAGGACGAGGTCGCCGACGACCTCTCGGCCGGGCGGCTCGTCCAGGTGCTGGACCCCTGGTGTCCCCTGTTCCCGGGCTGCCACCTGTACTACCCCGACCGGCAGGTCACCCCGGCCCTCCGAAGCCTGATCGAAGTCCTGCGCTGGAGGGATCCGGCGGCACGGGTTGGCGCCGCGCCGCCGGATCCCGCCTGAGGCGCGCCCCGCTACAGGCGGAGCCAGACCCGCGCGACCGCGGCAGCGCAATCGCGATGGCTGCGTGGCCCGCGACCGGGCGGGCCGGCCACGTGCTCCACCTCGGCCACGCCACGGGGCCGTCCGCCTGGTCGCGGCGCAACATCACCTTCAGGTCGCAGGCGCGCCCCGGGAGGGAATGGATCGGCTCGCGCTCACAGGACGCGAGGTCCGGTCCCCGGCACCGGTTAAGGGGCGTTCAGCCGGCCCACCGGCCCGCGACGCCGTTCGCGGGCGACGGTCCGGCCACGGATCGGACATCGTCCCGACCGACGAGCCCGGCGGGGCGGGCGGTCCGCGTGAGGACAGCCTGTGCCGGGGCTCGCGGCGTCCCCCGGCGATGCCGTGGCGGTGACATCGGGATGCCCGGGGCGCGCGGTGCCGCCCCGGGGCCGACGGATCACGCCTTGCCGGTGACCTTGTCGGCGACGTGCTTGGCGCCGTCCTTGACGTCGCCGGTCGCCTTCTGGGCGTCGCCCTTGAGTTCCTGAGCCTTGCCTTCGGCCTTGAGCTTGTCGTTGTCGGTGGCGCTGCCGACGCCCTGCTTCACGGTGCCGACGGCCTCGTTGGCCAGGCCCTTGATCTTGTCGGTCGTGCTGCTCATGGCGGTTCTCCTTCGCGACTTGGCGCGACCTGGGCGGCCCCGCGATCAGGAACGGCGTCTGCCCGGGCCTCGTTCCCCGCGCCCGGTCCCGGGAGACGGGGCCGAGGCGTGGCGAGGCCGGCCGGTCGACGACCGCACCGGCATCCCGCGGAGGGCCCTAGCGCCGGCCACGCGCGGGCGGAGACGTTGGCGCCGGCGCAGGCGGGGTCCTGTCCTGCTGCACCAACCGGCGCGGGAGTTCCCGGAGGAGGCCCGTGCGTCGGTAGGGCGACATCTTCCGCCATGCCCGGATCTCCGGGACCGTACGGCCACACCCCACGCACCATCCGTTTCGGCCGTCGAACCGGCAGACGGAGATGCAAGGGTCGTCCTTCGCCATGTTACGGGCTCTCTGACGGGCGCGCGTTTTCGCCTCGACACACGATAGGGTACCCCCCTATATATCATTCCGGAAGCGGAAGCCGCCCCATGGCTCACACGATCAAGGAAAAGACCAAGCTCCTGGCGCGGGTGCGCCGGATCAAGGGTCAGGCGGAAGCCGTCGAGCGGGCCCTGGAGGCCGAGCTCGGGTGCAGCGACGTCCTGATGCTGGTCGCCTCGATGCGTGGAGCCATCAACGGGCTGACCGCCGAGCTGATGGAAGACCACATCCGCCACCACGTCGTGAACCCGGACGCCGAGCCCGACGCCGAGCGCGCCCGTGGCGCGGCCGAGCTGATCGAGGTGGTGCGGACCTACCTGAAATGACGGGCGCCGATGACCTCCTTGCCTGACCTGCTTCAGCAGGGGACCGCACATGCCTGGCTGTTCGTGCCGAGCGCGATCCTGCTCGGCGCCCTGCACGGCCTGGAGCCGGGCCACTCGAAGACGATGATGGCCGCCTTCATCATCGCGGTCCGGGGCACGGTCACGCAGGCGGTGCTGCTGGGGCTCGCCGCCACGCTCTCGCACACCGCTGTCGTGTGGCTCATCGCGCTGGGCGGGCAGTATCTCGGCCAGGAATGGGGCGGCGCGGCGAGCGAGCCGTACTTCCAGCTCGCCTCCGCGGTCGTCATCGTCGGCATCGCGCTCTGGATGGCGTGGCGCACATGGCGCGCGCAGCACCACGACCATCACCACCGTCACGACGCGGCGAGGCGCGTCGCGACCGAAGCCGGGATCCTGACGCTGGAGCTGTTCGAGGACGGCGTGCCGCCGCGCTGGCGGGTGCGGGCGGAGGGGGGCGCGCTGCCGGCCGCCGGGGCGACGACCCTCGAGACGGTCCGGCCCGATGGCGGTCGGCAGACATTCGCCTTCGCGACCGGGGACGACCTCCTGGAAAGCCTGGAGACCGTCCCGGAGCCGCACGCCTTCACGGCGCGTCTACACCTGGAGGGGCCGGCCGGAGCCGAGACCCATGAGCTTGCCTTCGAAGAGCACGACCACGACCATGGACACATGAACCTGGGCGACGAGGACGACGCCCATGCCAGGGCGCATGCCGAGGACATCCGCCGCCGCTTCACGGGCCGGCCGGTGACGACCGCTCAGATCGTGCTGTTCGGCCTGACCGGCGGCCTGATCCCGTGCCCGGCGGCCATCACGGTCCTGCTCCTCTGCATCCAGCTCAAGCAGTTCAGCCTGGGCTTCGCACTCGTCGTCTGCTTCAGCATCGGCTTGGCGCTCACGATGGTCTCGGCCGGCGTGATCGCGGCGCTCAGCGTCAAGCACGTCGCCGCGCGATGGTCCGGTTTCGGCGGCTTCGCCCGCCAGGCGCCCTACGCCTCGGCCGCCCTGATCGTCTTGGTCGGCCTCTACACGGGCTGGCTCGGCTGGGAAGGCCTCCACCATCCTGCGGCCACGCAGGCGGACAGGGCGTCGAGCTTGGCGGGTTGAGCGATCGTTCTCCTCGACGGCTGGGTCCCCGGCATCGCCCCTCCGACGCACGGCCGAGAGCCGGTCGAACCCGGTGCGCACGACCTGTTCCCCGTGATTGCGGCGGGCCATCCGCGAGCTTGACCACATGGAACACCAGGATCTCCTGGCTGGCTCCGTCCGGCGGCACATCCTCCACCACGCGGCCGCGGGCGATCTCTACGGCCAGCGGATGATCGAGGAACCGGGTCGCCGCGGCTACAAGCCCGGCGCCGGGGGGACCTGACCTCACGGACGGAACGGACCGGCCGCAGCCAGTCGCGGATCGACCGCGCGACGCCGTCGGGCGGCGATGCCCGCGCCCTGGCGCGCGAAGGGATGCGCGGGCCGTTCCACGAGGTGCCGCCGCGCGAGGGACCCGACCGCCACGGCACCGCGCGTCGGCGACAAGGGCCGTCCCTCACGACGGGGCAGGCCGCGTCCCTCGCCCCGCCCGAGAGGCTGAGGTGGCCGGCATCCACCCGAGGTGAAGCCGGCCTGAACGGCGGCCGGGGCCGCCGGCGCGGCGCGACCGCCGGCCGTAATGGGTGACCTTCTCCGGTCAGAGCAGGGTCAGGGCGACGCCGCCCAGGGCCGTGAGCGCGACGACGATCCACGGCGGGACCCGACCGACCGTGAGCAGCACGAAGGCCAGCACGGCCACCGCGAAATCGCGGGGGGTGCCGACCGCGCTGGTCCAGACGGGATCGTAGAGCGCGGACCCGAGGATGCCGACCACCGCCGCGTTGGTGCCGCGCATCCCCGCCTGAGCCAGCGGACGCGTCCGGAACGCGTCCCAGTAGGGCAGCATGCCGTAGACCAGCAGCAACCCCGGGAGGAAGATCGCCACGAGCGCGATGGCCGAGCCCACCACCCCGTGGGGCGCCGGCCCGGCGACGGCCCCGAGATAGGCCGCGAAGGTGAACAGCGGGCCGGGCACGGCCTGGGTCGCGCCGTAGCCGGCGAGGAAGGTGCCGGAGCCGACCCAGCCCGGGGCGACCACCTCGGCCTGCAGCAGCGGCAGCACCACGTGGCCGCCGCCGAACACCAGGGCGCCGGAGCGATAGAAGGCGTCGAACAGTGCCGGGGCCTGGGCGTGCAGGCCGGCGACGAGCATGTGAGGCACGACGAGGAGCAGGGCGAAGGCGATCAGCGCCGCAGCCCCTGCCCGACGGGACACCGGGAACGCGAGGTGTCCGGCTTGACCCGGCGGCGCCGCGCGGCAGAGGGCGAGGCCGGCGACGGCGCCGAGGACGATGGCGGCGAGCTGCCCGACCGAGCCGGCCACGAACACGGTGAGGAACAACGCCGCCACCGCGATGCCGGCGCGCGGCCGGTCCGGCGCCAGGGATCGGGCCATGCCCCACACCGCCTGCGCGACCACGGCGACGGCGACGAGCTTCAATCCGTGGATCGCGCCGTCGGCGACAGGGCCGGACAGCGCGGCGGCGCCGTACGCGAAGGCGAGCAGCAGCAGGGCCGACGGGAGGGTGAACCCGGCCCAGGCGGCGAGGCCGCCGGGAAGCCCGCCAGCACGGAAGACGCCCAGCGAGAACCCGACCTGGCTGGAGGCCGGCCCGGGCAGGAACTGGCAGAGCGCCACCAGGTCGGCATAGCCGCGCTCGTCGAGCCATCGGCGTCGGGTGACCAGCTCGTCGCGGAAGTAGCCGAGATGCGCGATCGGGCCGCCGAACGCGGTCAGGCCGAGCTTGAGGAAGGCCAGGAACACTTCGCCGGCGGAGCCGGGAGGGCCTGCGGAGGCCTCGCCGGCAGGCCTCGCCTCAGCGGTCGGGGGAGCATCGGCCATGGTCCGTCTCGGTCCGTCGTGGCAGGCGGAGGTGGGGTCGCGAGCGTCCAGGGTTCGGCGTCCCTCGCAGGACGGCCTCCCCCGGCGCCCCATCGAGCGCCGGTCCGGCCTTGCTGTCGCAGCCGCCTGGATCGGTGAGCCTTCCTGCGGTATCGGGTTTCGATATCGAGGACGAGGGGCCGGGACAAGGCGCCCTCGCAGGCCCGTCCCGCCCCGTCGCGACAAGGACGCCACGATGCCCGTCCGCAGGCCTCACCCGGACCGTCGCGAGGTCCTTGGCCAGCTCCTTGGCGCTAGCGGAGCCGCGGCGCTCGGCCTCGCGATCCCGCCGGTTTCCGGCCGCGCCGCGGAGGCGCGCGCGGACCACATCCTCCGGATCGCGCCGGTCTCGCACGAGATCGCCCCCGGCAAGGTCATCCGCACGACCGCCTACAACGGCGCCGTCCCGGGGCCCGTCCTGCGCCTGAAGGAGGGTGAGCCGGTCCGCATCAACGTCGTCAACGACAGCGGCTATCCCAACCTCGTCCACTGGCACGGGTTGCACCTCCCGCCCGAGCAGGACAGCGCGAGCGAGGAAGGCTCGCCCATCATCGCGCCGGGCGGGTCGCTGGTCTACGCGTTCACGCCGAAACCCTCCGGTACGCGCTGGTACCACAGCCACGCCATGGCCATGGAGGACCTGACCCGGAGCACCTACTCGGGCGAGTTCGGCTTCCTGATCGTGGAGCCGGCGGCGGGCGACCCCGGCCGCTACGACCGCGAGGTTCTCCTGGCGTCCCACACCTGGGAAGGCCACTGGGTCAGCATGCAGGACCTGCAGAAGGGGCCGCCGCCGGACAACGGCCTGGAGGCGATGTACCGCTCGGCGACGCTGGGCGACCGGATGCTCGGCCACGGCGAGCCCGTCCGGGTCCGCGAGGGCGAGCGGGTGCTGTTCCGCATCCTCAACGCCAACGCGAGCATGGGCATCTCGCTCGCCCTGCCTGGTCACCGATTCCAGGTGGTCGCGCTCGACGGCAACCCGGTGCCGGTCCAGGCCGCCGTCGAGGTGCTCAAGCTCGACGCGGCGGAGCGCGCCGACGTCATTATCGAGATGAACAACCCCGGCGTCTGGGTGCTCGGCTCGACCAAGGACGACGAGCGCGGCATGGGCATGGGCATGGGCGTGGTCGTCGAGTACGCGAACCGGCGGGGCGAACCGCAATGGGTCCAGCCGCAGCGGGACGACTGGCGCTATGCCGCCTTCGCCCGGGCCGGGGCGGCGGCCGCGCCGGACGAGACCATCGCCCTGCGGTTCGAGAAGATCCCCGGGGGCCGCGGCGGCTACAACCGCTGGACGATCAACGGCAAGTCCTGGCCCGACACCGATCCGCTGTTCACGGTGCAGCGGGGCAAGCGCTACCGCCTGGTCATGGACAACCACAGCGGCGACGAGCACCCGGTGCACATCCACCGCCACACGTTCGAGGTCACGAAGGTCGGCGACCAGCCCATGTCGGGGCTGATGAAGGACACGATCAGCCTGCCGCGCTTCTCGAAGGCGGAGATCGACCTCGTCGCCGACGACCCCGGCGCGACCTTCTTCCACTGCCACCATCAGGACCACATGGACCAGGGCTTCGCGGGGCTGATCCGCTACGTGTGAGCCCGGCGAACCTGGGCGCGGCGCCGCCCCCGGACGGGACGCCCCGGCGACGCGACGGCGCCGGAGAACGCGGCGGCCCAGATCCTTGAGGCTCCACGGATCCGGGGGTCTTGACCTTCCAGCGGTGGGAAGCCCCATCGCGTCGGGACGGTATCCGCAGGAGAGCGTCATGGTCCGCGTCAAGGTCGACAAGATGGGGTGCGGAGGCTGCGCCAGAGCCGTGACCGAGGCCGTTCAGGCCATCGAACCCGGCGCCCGGGTGCAGGTCGACCTGGGGACCAAGCTCGTGACCGTGTCGGGCGCCGCCGGACCGGCCGGGAGGATCGCCCACGCCATCGCGGAGGCGGGCTACCCGGCGGAGCCACTGCCCGCCGCCGCCTGAAGCCGCGGAGCGGAAACCGAACCGGCCTTCCCGGATGCACGTCCGATCCGCGGACATGGTCCTGCCCCCCGAACCGGTGTAGACCCTCCCCATGAACCTCGACCGGCAGACCCTGCGCCTGATGGCGGCCGTGATCCTCGCGATCATCGCCTACGTCGCGCCGTCCGCCGTCCAGGCCCACGAGGGCCATGGGCATCACGGCCATCACGTGATGGCGGCGCGGCCGAAGGTGGTCCCCCCCACGGCCGTGCCGGCCAAGCCGGCGGTCACCGCCGGGGCGCCCGCGTGGTCCAGGGTCGCGCTCGCCACCGTCGAGGCGGCGCGCATCGAGCCGACCGAGGACGGTTGCTGCCGTCCGGGCTGCAGGACCCGCTGCTGCGGGACGATGACCTGCTGCGCCACCGGCGTCCTCGCCGGGCCCTACGCCCTGTCGCCGTCCCTGTTCCGGGCCGTCACGCTGATCCCGCGCGTCGTCGTCGGCCGCGCCGGCAGCGGCCCCGAGGCCCTGCCCGAGCCCCCACGAACCCGCGCGTGAGATGAGGCGCGCCTGAGGCGCGCGACGCCCGAGGTGCGCCCGTCCGTGGCCGCGCCCGGCATCCCCACCGCGAGGATACCGTTCCCATGTCGATCCGTCCTGCCGCCGCCCTCGGCGCGGTGGCGCTGCTGGCCGCCGTGCTGGCCGGGCCCGCGCGCGCCCACGAGGGCCACGACCACGGCGCCGGCCAGCCGCCCGTCTCGAAGACCATCGCCCCGCGCGGCGAGGCCCTCACCGAGGCCTTCGAGCTCGTCGCCGTCCCGCGCGACGGCATCCTGACCCTGTTCCTCGACCGCTTCCGGACGAACGAACCGGTGACCGGCGCGACGGTCGAGGTCGAGACGCCCGAGGGTCCGAGGACAGCGACCGCCACGCCCGAGGGCGGCTACGCGCTGCCGGCCCCGTGGCTGTCGAAGCCCGGGCGGCACGCGTTTACCGCCACCGTCACGGCGGGCGAGGACGTCGACATCCTCGCAGTCGCGGTCACCGTCCCGGGCGGAAAGGCGACGGCGTCTACCGACCCGACGGCTTCCTCGGCAGCGTCGATGCAGGCCGTGACGTCGCGCGTCTCGACGATCGCCCGCGGCATCCGCGAGCGCCTCGGCGAGAAGGACCCGGCCCTCTTCGGCGCGGTCGCCGTCGCCTTCCTGCTCGGCATGCTCACGACCGGGCTCGCCCGGGGCCGCCGCAGCGTCCCGGCGGTGGCGCTCGCTGCCATCGGCATCACCCTCGTGCTGGGCACCGCCGCCTTCGCGCACGGCGCCGAGGATCATGGCGCCGAGCATCATGGCGCCCCCGTGCAGGGGGCCGCGCTGGCCGAGCCGCGGCCGGGCGCGCCCGCGGCGTCGGACCTCGCGCAGCGCCTGCCCGACGGTTCGGTGTTCGTGCCGAAGCCGACGCAGCGCCTGCTGGTCCTGCGCACCACCGTGACCGAGGCGGGCATCTTCCACCGCTCGGTCGCGCTGCCCGGCCGCATCATCCCGGACCCGAACGCCAGCGGCGTCGTGCAATCCTCGGTCGGTGGTCGGCTGGCGCCGCCGCCGCCGGGCCCGTTCCCCCGCCTCGGCACGCGGGTGCGCAAGGGCGAGGTCCTGGCGACCGTCACGCCGCCGATCCAGGCGGTCGACGCCTCGGACATGCGGCAGACCCAAGGCGACCTCGACCAGCAGATCTCCATCGTCGAGCGCCGGGTCGACCGCTACAAGCGCCTCGCCACGACCGCCGCGGTGCCCCAGAGCCAGCTTGAGGACGCGGTCGCCGAACTGAAGGGCCTGCAGGACCGCCGCGCGGCCCTCGACAAGATCCGGCAACAGCCCGAGCCCCTGGTGGCGCCGGTCGACGGCGTCGTCGCGCAGGCTGCGGCGGTGGCCGGGCAGATGGCCAGCCCCGGGCAGATGGTGTTCCAGGTCGTCGACCCGAATCGCCTCTGGGTCGAGGCGCTGAGCTTCGACGCCCTGACGCCCGCGCAGGACGCCACGGCGCGGCTCGCCGACGGCCGCACCCTCAAGCTCGCCTACCAGGGCTCGGGCCTCGCCGACCGCAACCAGGCCATCCCGGTGCAGTTCGCCGTCCAGGGCGACGCCTCCGGCCTGCGGGTCGGGCAGTTCGTCACCGTGCTCGCCGGTACCGACACGGAGCAGACCGGGCTGGCGCTGCCGCGCGCGGCGGTCGTGCGCGCCGGCAACGGGCAGGACGTCGTCTACGAGCACACCTCCGCCGAGCGCTTCGAGGCGCGGCCGGTCCGGATCGAGCCCCTCGACGGCGGCCGCGTCCTCATCGCCGAAGGGGTCGGACCGGGCAAGCGGGTCGTGACCCAGGGCGCCGAGCTCCTCGATCAGGTCCGCTGAGGAGGCCGCCGATGTTCACGTTCCTCGTCGGCCGGTCGGTCCGCAACCGCCTGCTCGTCCTCGCGCTCGCCGCGGTGCTGGTGCTCTACGGCGCCTTCACCGCCGTCAGGCTGCCCGTCGACGTCTTCCCCGACCTCAACAGGCCGACCGTCACCGTCATGACGGAGGCGGAGGGCTACGCCCCCCCGGAGGTCGAGCAACTCGTCACCTACCCCATCGAGACCCGGATGAACGGGCTGCCGGGCGTCACCCGGGTGCGCTCGGTCTCGGGCGTGGGCCTGTCCATCACCTACGTCGAGTTCGACTGGGGCACCGACATCTACCGGAACCGGCAGCAGGTCGCGGAGCGCCTCGCCCTGGTGCAGGACCAGCTTCCGCGTGGCGTCACGCCGGTGATGGGGCCCATCTCCTCCATCATGGGCCAGATCCTGCTGGTGGCGGTCACGAGCGACACCGCGACCCCCATGCAGGTGCGCGAGGCCGCCGACTTCACCGTCCGGCCGCGGCTGCTCACCATCCCGGGCGTCGCGCAGGTCATCCCGATCGGGGGCGAGGTGCGCCAGTTCCGGGTCAGCCCGAATCCGGCGGCGATGCGCGCGCTCGGGGTGACGAACGCCCAGCTGGAGACCGCGCTCGCCCAGTTCGGCACCAACGCCGGCGGCGGCTTCACCGACCAGAACGCGCGCGAGTACCTGATCCGGAACATCGGCCGGACCATGAGCCTCGACGACCTGCGCAACCTCGTGGTCGCGACCGTCAACGAGGCGCCCGTGTCCCTGCGGCAGGTCGCCGAGGTCTCCTTCGCCGCGAAGGTGAAACGCGGCGACGCCGGCTACAGGGCCAAGCCCGCCGTCATCGTCTCGGTCGAGAAGCAGCCGGACGTCGACACGGTGCGGCTCACCCGCAGCATCGAGGCCGCCCTGACGGCGATGGGCCCGGCCCTGCCGGCGGGCATCCGGGCCGACCAGGTCCTGTTCCGTCAGGCCGACTTCATCGAGACCTCGATCCGCAACGTCGAGCGCGTCCTCGTCGAAGCCGTGCTGGTGGTGGCGGTGGTGCTGTTCGCCTTCCTGCTGAACGTGCGCACCACGGCCATCTCGCTGCTGGCCATCCCGGTCTCGGTGCTGACGACCGCGGTGGTGTTCCACCTGTTCGGACTGTCCATCAACACGATGACGCTCGGGGGGCTGGCCATCGCCATGGGCGAGCTCGTCGACGACGCGGTCGTGGACGTCGAGAACATCCACCGCCGGCTCGGCGAGAACCGACGGGCCGGCAACCCGAGGAGCGTGTTCCAGGTGGTGGTGGAGGCCTCGAACGAGGTCCGCTCGGGCATCGTCTACGCCACGCTCATCATCATCCTGGTGTTCGTGCCGCTCTTCGCCCTGTCGGGTATCGAGGGCCGGCTCTTCGCCCCGCTGGGGCAGGCCTACATCATCTCGATCCTGGCGAGCCTGCTCACCTCCATCACCCTGACCCCGGCGCTGGCCTCCCTGCTGCTGCCGGGGCTCAGGCACCCGGCGGCGCCCGACAGCCGCCTCCTGACGCTGCTCAAGCGCGGCAACGCCGCCCTGCTGCGGGTCGCGTTCCGGCACCAGGGCCTGCTGGTCGGCACGGTCGCGGGCGCGGTGGCCGCCGCAGGCGTGGCGGCCTGGACCCTGCCGCGGGCCTTCCTGCCGCCGTTCAACGAGGGCTCGTTCACGGTCAACATGACCTTCAACCCCGGCATCTCGCTCGCCGAGAGCAACCGGGTCGGGCTGATCGCCGAGACGCTGCTCCTCGGCATCCCGGGCGTGAAGGCGGTGGGCCGCCGCACCGGCCGGGCCGAGCTCGACGAGCATGCCGAGGGCGTCCATTCCTCGGAGATCGAGGTGGCCCTCGACCCGGGTACCGAGCGACACAAGGCGGCCCTGGTCGCCGATATCCGCGGACGCCTGGCGGCCCTGCCGGTGGCGGTCAACGTCGGCCAGCCGATCTCGCACCGACTCGACCACATGCTGTCGGGCGTGCGCGCCGAGATCGCGCTGAAGGTGTACGGGGAGGACCTCGACGCCCTGCGGCGGGTCGCGAATGCCCTGCGCGACCGGATGGCGGCGATCCCGGGGCTCACCGACCTGCAGGTCGAGCGGCAGGCGCGCATCCCGCAGCTGGAGGTCCGCGTCGACTATACCCGGGCGGCCCTCTACGGGGTGCAGCCGGCCGCAATCGTCGAGCAGATCAGCCGCCTCTCGAATGGGCGCGTGGTCTCGACGGTCGTCGACGGCGTGCGCCGCTTCGACGTGGTGCTGCGCCTGTCCGAGGACCGCCGGACCACCGCGGGCCTGGGCGACCTGCTCCTGGAGACGCCCTCGGGCTGGGTGCCGGCGCGCCAGGTCGCCGACATCCGCGAGACCGACGGCCCGAACCAGATCCTGCGCGAGAACGCCCGGCGCCGCATCGTGGTCCAGGCCAACACCGACGGCGCGAGCGATATCGGCACCGTCGTGGCCGCCATCCGCCAGGCCGTGGCGACCGAGCCCCTGCCGCCGGGCTTCTTCACCAGCCTGGAGGGCACGTTCCAGGCGCAGGAGGAGGCGAGCCGGACCATCGCGGCGTTGTCCGGCCTGTCCCTGGCGCTCGTCTTCGCCCTCCTGTTCAGCCGCTACCGCTCGGCCGGGCTGGCGCTCATCATCATGGGCAACGTGCCGCTCGCCCTGATCGGTTCGGTGGCGGCCCTGTGGCTCGTCGGCCAGCCGCTCTCGGTGGCGTCGATGATCGGCTTCATCACGCTGACCGGCATCGCGGCGCGCAACGGCATCCTGAAGATCAGCCACATCCTGAACCTGTCGCTGCACGAGGGGGTGCCGTTCGGGCCCGACCTCGTGCAGCGCGGCAGCCTGGAGCGCCTCACCCCGGTGCTGATGACGGCGCTGTCGGCGGGCATGGCGCTGGCGCCGCTGCTCCACGACGCCGCGAGCCCCGGCAAGGAGATCCTGCACCCGGTGGCGGTGACGATCTTCGGCGGCCTCGTCAGCGCGACGCTGCTCGACACCGTCCTGACCCCCGTCCTGTTCCTGCGCTTCGGTGCCCGGCCCCTGGAGCGGCTGCGCGCCCTGCAGGCCGGGGCGCCGGCCCATCCATCCCCGGACGGCGCGCCCCCGCGCCCGGCCGAGGCCTACTGATCCCAGAGGAGATACGAGCGTGATCCTACCGAGAGTGACCCTGGCCGCCGGCCTGCTCGCCGCCACCGCCGCCTCCGCGCACGAAACCGCCGGCCGGCACGGCGGCCGGGTGACGGACGCCGGCACGTTCCACGTCGAGCTCGTCGCCAGGGGCGAGACCGTCGACGTGTTCCTGTCCGACGAAGGCCAGAGGCCGATCCCGGCAGCCGGCTTCAAGGGCACCGCCATCCTCGTCGTCGGCGGCAAGCCGACCCGGGTCCCGCTGGAGCCCGCTGACGGCAACCGCCTCACCGGCAAGGCCGCGACGGCGCTGGGTGCCGGCCCGAGGGGCGCCGTGCAGCTCACCGGTCCGGACGGCGGGACCGCCAGCGGCACGTTCCACTGATCCCCGTCGAGAAAGGACGACCCATGACGCACCTCCGCCGCACGCGCCTCCGCACCACGCACCTGCGCATCCTCGCCGCCGCCCTGCTGTCGACCGGGCTGGCCGGCGCCGCCCGCGCGCAGGGCCTGCACGACCACGGCTCCATGTCCGCGAAGGAGAGGGGCTCGATGAAGCCGGACCTGAAGGACGACGTCTCGTCGCGGGCGTTCAAGGCCGCCGACACGGCGATGATGAAGGACATGGACGTCCCCTACACCGGCGACCCCGACGTCGACTTCCGCACGCACATGATCCCGCACCACAAGGGCGCGGTCGCCATGGCCGAAATCGCCCTGAAGCACGCCAAGGATCCCGCCACCACGGCGATGGCCCGGAAGATCATCGACGATCAGACCGCGGAGATCTCCGCCATGGAGGCGTGGCTGAAGCGGCACGGGAAGTAGCCGTCGCCTCCGGGACCGCCGGCCGGGGCGGTCCCGGACCGCTTCCCCGATGCAGGTCCCGACCGCGCAGGAGACCGACATGCAAGACGCCCGCAGGGCCACCCTCTACCGGATGGTCACCCCCGAACACACCTGTCCCTACGGCCTGAAGGCCAAGGATCTCCTCGAACGCCAGGGCTGCGCGGTCGAGGACCACCTCCTGACCACCCGCGAGGCGACCGACCGCTTCAAGGCCGAGCACCAAGTCAAGTCGACGCCGCAGACCTTCATCGGCGGCGCGCGCGTCGGCGGCTTCGACGACCTGCAGCGCCACTTCGGCAAGGCCGCCGACGCCCCGAACGAACCGACGTACACGCCCGTCATCGCGGTGTTCTCGATGACGGCGCTGATGGCCCTGGCGGCGAGTTACGCCGCCGACGGCACGCCGCTGACGATGCGTGCGGCCGAGTGGTTCATCGCATTCAGCATGTGCGTGCTCGCCCTCCTGAAGCTTCAGGATGTCGAGTCCTTCTCCTCGATGTTCCTCGGCTACGACCTGCTCGGCCAGCGCTGGGTCCGCTACGCCTACGCCTACCCGTTCCTCGAAGGCATCGCCGGTATCCTGATGGTGGCGGGGTCCCTGAACTGGCTGTCCATTCCGGTGGCCCTGTTCATCGGCACGGTGGGGGCGGTCTCGGTGTTCAAGGCGGTCTACGTGGACAAGCGCGACATCGCGTGGGCCTGCGTCGGCGGGTCGAGCAAGGTGCCGCTCGGCTTCGTCTCGCTCACCGAGAACGTGATGATGGTCGCCATGGCCGTCTGGATGCTGGCGGTACACCGCTGAGGGCGCTCGTCGCGCCCTTCGCTCGGACCGCCTTCCCGGCATCCGTTTGGCATCCGCGCGCGTTTGAAACACCGAACGATCCGGCGGGCGCGCCCGGACCCGCCGAGACGAACCGGAGACGAGCCATGAGTGACGGCTACCCCTCGATGACGGCCCTCCTGGGTCTTCTCGCCCTCGCCGGCTACCAGAACAAGGACAAGCTCGCGGAGCTTCTGGGCGGGTCCGGACAGGGCGCCCCCGCTCCGGCCGGAGCTCCGACGGCGTCCGCGGGCGGACTCGGGGGCCTCCTGGGTGGCCTCCTCGGCAACCAGCGCGCCGCGGCCCCTGGCGGGTTCCTGAACAACGGCCTCGGCGAGATGCTGGAACGCTTCCATCAAGCCGGCCACGGGGCCGCAGCGCAGTCCTGGGTCAACCAGGGGCCCAACCAGGAGATCGCGCCGCAGCACCTGGAACACGCCATAGGGCCCGACGTGATGGCCGCCCTGACGCAACGCACCGGCCTTTCGCGCGAGGAGCTGCTCTCCCGGCTCTCCAAGGAGCTTCCGCAGGCCGTCGACCGCTACACGCCGGACGGTCGGATGCCGGCCTAGCCGGGCACGTCCGAGGCCGGTCGGTGACGCGCCCAGCCGCTCCATCGACGGCCACCTCCCCGTTGCGGCGCCGCGCACGGCCATCGCGCGTCGTCCGGCGCCAGGCCTGACCCACAGACGGACCGTGGTCGTCGATACGCGGCCGAGGCGGTCGGACGGTCCTGACCGAGCCCGGGCGGGTCGGTTCGCGGGGTCGACGCGGCGCTCCCGACGACCGCGCCCAGGCTGACCGCGTCAGGAAGACGCTTCCGGTCGAGGACGTAGATCCGATGGCGTTCGAGGCCTTCGCCGATGGTGCGGCCGAGCTGCCCCGCGGTCATCGAACAGGTCAACAAGGCCGGCCACCTGCGCCCTGCACCCGGCTTCCTGAGCCCGCGCGGTTCGAGGAGTCACAGGCCCCGCACACCGTCGCGACCGCCGCCGGACCGTGCCCACCCACAGGCGCCCCCTCTGGATCGGCGTCCAGTACAGCACCTTGACGTCCCCCCGTCGCTTTGGTCCGGCCTGAGTGCGAGTTTTCCGGTTTTGTGAGACCCTGATGGGAGGAGCAGAGCCGTGAAGAAGAGCAGGTTCACCGAGGAGCAGATCGCCTTCGCGCTGAAGCAGGCCGAGACTGGGACACCGGTCGCGGAGGTGCTGCGCCGGATGGGCATCTCCGAACAGACATTTTACCGCTGGAAGAAGCTCTATGGCGGGCTCGGCACGGGCGAGCTACGTCGGCTGAAGCAGCTTGAGGAGGAGAACCGCAAGCTCAAGCAGCTCGTGGCCGATCTGAGCCTCGACAAGCACATCCTGCAGGACGTGCTCGCAAAAAAGCTCTGACGCCTGCTCGGCGACGCGAGCTCGTGCACCAGGTTCAGGTGGCGCACGGGGTGAGTGAGCGGCGCGGCTGCGTCGCGCTCGGCGTAGGCCGGTCGGGCGTCCGCTACCGCTCGACCAAACCCGATCAGGCACCGCTGCGGATGCGCATCTGCGATCTGGCCAAGAGCCGGGTGCGCTACGGTGACGTTCGGATCTACATTCTCCTGCGCCGGGAAGGCTGGCGGGTGAGTCACAAGAGAGTCCACCGCCTCTACAGGGATGAGGGCCTGAGCCTGCGGCTCAAGCGGCCGCGCCGGCACGTCAGTGCGGCACACCGTGAGCGTCAGCCTGCGGCACTCCGGC
>NZ_BPQS01000032.1 GCF_022179385.1 Methylobacterium longum
CCGTCATCCTGATCGGCCTCGTGGTCGAGAACCTGATCTTCCAGACCATCGAGCGCCGCACCCTCCAGCGCTGGGGCATGCAGGCCTGAACCGCCCCACGTCCGGGGCCGGTCTTCCGACGCCAGCTTCGCGCTCCGCGCGCCGACCCGGCGGCAGGCGCATCGAGCCGTCCCGATGCGCGCCGTCGCTCACTCCGCATCCGGAAACGATCAGGCGCGCCGGACGCCGCTCGCCCTCGAGACGCGCGCCAGGTCATGTATATGACACATGAGTGTTGACACGCCTCCCCCGGCGCGTATCCTCGACTCGACGCCGACGGACTCGCGAGAGACAAGATCGGCGCAAGAACCGGTGAGGAACGCCATGGCGGCACGGGGCATCATCCGGCTCGTCGGGACGGTCGCGGCCATGTGCGTGGCGCTCAGCGCCGCCCGCGCCGAGGTCTCGACCGTTCGGCTCGCGAAGCAGTTCGGGATCTCCTATCTGCCGCTGACCGTGATGGAGGAGGAGGGCCTGCTGGAACAGCAGGCCAAGCGGCGCGGCCTCGACCTGAAGGCCGAGTGGCTGCGCTTCACCGGCGGCTCGGGGATGAACGAGGCCCTGCTCTCCGGCAACCTCGATTTCGCCTCCGGCGGCGTCGGCCCGTTCCTGACGATCTGGGGCCGGACACAGGGCAACATCAAGGTCAAGGGTGTGGCGGCGCTGAACGCGATGCCGCTCTGGCTGGTGACCACCAATCCTGCGGTCAAGTCGATCAAGGATTTCGGCCCTCAGGACAAGATCGCGCTGCCGACCGCCAAGACCTCGATCCAGGCGATCACCCTGCAGATGGCCGCCGAGAAGGCCTTCGGGCCCGGCCAGCAGGCCAAGCTCGATCCGCTCACCGTCTCGATGGGACATCCCGACGCGCAGACCGCCCTGATGGGCGGCCACTCGGAGATCACGGCGCATTTCGGCTCTCCTCCGTTTCAGGAGATGGAGCTGAAGGACCCGCGGGCGCACAAGGTGCTCGACAGCTACGACGTCATGGGCGGTCCCCACACCTTCAACCTCGTCTGGGCCTCCAGCCGCTTCGTCACGGCCAATCCCAAGGTCACCGCATCCTTCCTGGCGGCGCTCGAAGACAGCCTGAAGCTGATCCGGGACGATCCGGCGAAGGCCGCGACCCTCTGGATCAAGGCGGAAGGCGCGAAGATCTCGCCGGAGGAGGCGGAAGCCCTCATCCGCGCACCGCAGAACGCCTGGACCACCAAGCCCGAGCGCATGACGGATTATCTCGCCTACATGAACCGCGCCGGACTGGTCTCCGCCACGGCCTCCAGCGACGCCGAGCTGTTCTTCCCCGCGCCGGCGGCGGGCGATGCCCCCAAGGAGGCCACGCGGTGACGGTCCCCGTCGATCACGCCGTCGGACAGGGCGTGACCGAGGCGCTGCGGGTACGCGTCCGGCGGGGCGATGCGGTCGCGGAATACGTGGTGCCGCGCCGGGCCAATCAAACGGTGCTCGATGTCGTCACCGAGATCCAGCGCGATCAGGACCCGACGCTCGCCTACCGCTTCGCCTGCCGGGTCGGCATGTGCGGCTCCTGCGGCATGACGGTGAACGGGCGTCCGCGCTGGACCTGCCGCACCCGGGTCGCCGCGGTGGCGCCGGACGGGATGCTGAGCCTGGAGCCCCTGCGCAACCTGCCGGTGGTCAAGGATCTCGCGGTCGACATGGAGCCCTTCTTCGAGAAGTGGCGCCGCGCCCACGGGTATTTCGAGCCGGGCGAGAACCCGCCCGACGACTTCGCGACCGTCGAGCCGGACTCGCCCGCCCGCCAGGAGGTCGATGCCGGCATCGAGTGCATCAATTGCGGCGTCTGCTACGCCGCCTGCGATGTCGTCACCTGGAATCCCGACTATCTCGGGCCCGCGGCCCTCAACCGGGCCTGGACGCTGGTCAACGACGTGCGCGACCAGGATCGCGACGGGCGGCTCGCCGCGGTGGCGGGCGATGCCGGCTGCCATTCCTGCCACAGCCACATGAGCTGCACCGAGCATTGCCCGAAGGGCCTGAGCCCGACCTTCTCGATCGCCGGCCTGAAGCGCGAGACCGGCAAGGCGGCGCTGCGCCGGTTCTGGAGGCGCGGATGAGCCCGCTCCTGTACCTCGCCCAGCGCGGCACGGCCGCGATCCTCGCGGTCACGGTCGCAGTCCATCTCGGCACGATCCTGTACGCGGTGCGTGGCGGGCTTACGGCCGGGGAGATCCTGGGCCGGACGCACGGCAACCTCGCCTTCCTCGCGTTCTACGCGGTCTTCGTGCTGGCCGCCGCGATCCACGCCCCGATCGGCCTGCGCAGCATCCTGCGCGAGTGGACCGGCTGGCGCGGCCGCTCCCTCGACCTCAGCATGATCGCCTTCTCGGCCCTGCTCGCCGGGCTGGGCCTGCGGGCGGCGCTGGCGGTGTACTGGGCATGAGGGCTTCCACGACGCCTCCCATGCGGGCCGGCCTGATTCGCGCGTCCCTGCGCCGGCCCGGTTTCGCCGC
The DNA here is from genome assembly GCF_022179385.1 of Methylobacterium longum. GTDB lineage: Bacteria > Pseudomonadota > Alphaproteobacteria > Rhizobiales > Beijerinckiaceae > Methylobacterium > Methylobacterium longum. Next base: position 2,532 of record NZ_BPQS01000032.1, read on the forward strand.
CGCCCTGATCCATCGCCTCTCGGGGCTCGCCCTGGCGCTGTTCCTCCCGATGCACTTCATCGCGCTCGGCACCGCGCTCCAGGGCGCCGACCGACTCGAGAGCTTCCTCGGCCTCACCCAGAACGGCTTCGTCCGCACCGCCGAATGGGGTCTCGTCTGTGCCCTCGCCGTCCACATGGCGCTGGGCCTGCGGGTGCTCGCCATCGAGTGGCTGCGCTACCGCGAGCGCACCGCCCTGGTCGTCTCCGGCTGCCTCGCGACCGCCTTCGCGGTCGGCCTCCTGTTCCTCCTCAGCGGGGCGTGAGCCCCGCCCGTCGCCCCGGAGACCCGCCATGGATCTCGACATCCGCGAATTCGAGGAGGTCTGCCGCGACCTCTACGTCCGCGCCCTGAAGATCCTGCCGCCCGACATCAAGGCGGGCTTCGCCGACCTGCAGCGCACCGAGACCAGCGCCACGGGCCGGGCCATCCTCGACACGATGGTGGAGAACGTCGCGGTCGCGGAGCGCACGAAGAACATCCTCTGCCAGGATACCGGCATCCCGATCTACAACGTCGTGATCGGCGCCGACGTGCGCGTCGACGGCGCCGCCCTGAAGGCCGCGATCCGGCGCGGCTGCGAACGGGCCACGAAGGAGTTTTCCTTACGCTCCTCGGTGGTCCACCCGATCACCCGCAAGAACGAGCAGACCTCCTGCGGCATCCGCGTGCCGATCATCCACGTCGACTTCGACGACCGGCCCGAGACCGTGGCGGTGGAGATGATCCCGAAGGGCTCAGGCTCGGAGAACGGCTCGTTCCTGCAGATGCTGCTGCCCTCGGACGGGATCGGCGCGGCCAAGCGCTTCGTCATCGACCGGGTGATCGAGCTGGGCGGCCGGGTCTGCCCGCCGACCATCGTGGGCGTCGGGCTCGGGGGCACCTCGGACCTGTGCATGCATCTGGCCAAGGTGGCGGCGACCCGGCCGCTGCGCTCGGTCTGCTCCGATCCCGAGGGCGCCCGGATCGAGGCCGAGCTGTCGCGGGCGGTGAACGAGCTCGGCATCGGCCCGCAGGGGCTCGGCGGCCGGTCCACGAGCTTCGCCGTCCACGTCGAACTCGCCGCGACCCACATCACCCAGAACCCGGTCGCCGTGAACATCCAGTGCCACTCGGCCCGCCGCGCCCGCGCGACGTTCACGCCCGGCGGCATCGCGTTCGATTGAGGAGCAGACCGTGGCCCACCACGTCCTCGACATGCCGGCCACTGAGCCCGAGATCCGGGCGCTCCGGATCGGCGACACCGTCACCCTCCGCCGCTGGCTGTTCGGCATCCGCGACGCGACCCTGATCCACATGTTCGACCGGGATCGCCGCACCCGGCTCGACCTGAACGGCCACGCGGTGATCCACACCGCGCCGAACGTCCACCGCGTCCCGGTCTCGAACGAGGCGCCGGTCGGCTACGCGCCGTTCTGCATCGGTACCACCACGTCGATGCGCATGGAGCGCTTCACCGACGCCCTGATGGAGCGGGAGGGCGTGCGCCTCATCGTCGGCAAGGGTGGCATGGGACCGGCGACCCTCGACGCCTTCGCGCGGCGCGGCGGCGCCTACCTGGCGATCGTCGGCGGCGCGGCGGCGCTGGAGACCACCTGGATCGAGACCATCGTGGATGTCGATCTCGACGACCTCCACCCCGAGAGCCTGTGGCAGTTCGCGATCCGCGATTTCGGGCCGCTGCTGGTCGGCATGGATTCGCACGGCGGCTCGCTCTTCGCCGACGTCCAGCGCGACGTGGCCGCCCGGCGCGACGCGGTGCTGGCCTCCCTGGAGGAGGCCCGATGAGTCCCGAACAGGTCGAGACCGACATCCTGATCCTCGGTTCCGGCGGGGCCGGGCTGTTCGCGGCGCTTCACGCCAAGAAGGTCGCCCCCGACCTCGACGTCACCGTCGCGGTGAAGGGGCTGCTCGGCAAGTGCGGCTGCACCCGCATGGTCCAGGGCGGCTACAACGTCGCGCTGGCGCCGGGCGACTCAGTCGAGCGGCACTTCATGGACACGATCGAGGGCGGCAAGTGGCTGAACGACCAAGCGCTCGCCTGGACGCTCGTCACCGAGGCGCAGGTGCGGATCCGGGAGCTGGAGACCGAGCTCGGCTGCTTCTTCGACCGCAACCCGGACGGCAGCGTCCACCAGAAGGCCTTTGCCGGCCAGACCTTCGACCGGACGGTGCACAAGGGCGACCTCACCGGCATCGAGATCATCAACCGCCTGTCCGAGCAGGTCTGGCGCCGGGACGTGCACCGGCTGGAGGATCACCGCGCCCTGGAGCTGATCCCGGCCCGGGACGGGTCGGGGCTGGCGGGCGTGCTGATGCTCGACATGCGCACCGGGGAGCCGAAGCTGGTGCGGGCCAAGGCCGTGCTGCTCGCCACCGGCGGCGGGCCGACCATGTACAAGTACCACACGCCGTCCGGCGACAAGTCCTGCGACGGGCTCGCCATGGCTTTGCGCGCGGGGCTCCCGCTGCGCGACATGGAGATGGTGCAGTTCCACCCGACCGGCCTGCTCGCGGGCGCCGGCACCCGCATGACCGGGACGGTGCTGGAGGAGGGCCTGCGCGGGGCGGGGGGCTGGCTCCTCGATTCCACCGGCCAGCGCTTCATGGAGGCGTACGACCCGCGGGCCGAGCGCGCGACCCGGGACGTGGTCAGCCGCTCGATCATGCGGCGGCTGCGCGAGGGGTTCGGCACCCCGAGCGGGGGCGTCCACATCCAGATGAGCCATCTCGGCCCCGAGGACGTGCGCCGCCGGTTCAAGGGCATGGTCGAGCGCTGCGCCGATTGCGGCTTCGACCTCGCGGGCGGCCTCGTCGAGGTCATCCCCACGGCCCATTACATGATGGGCGGCCTCCAGTTCGCGGTCGACTGCACCACCGCGCTGCCGCGCCTCTACGCGGCCGGCGAGGATACCGGCGGCGTCCACGGGGCGAACCGGCTCGGCGGCAACGGCGTGGCGAATTCCACGGTGTTCGGGGGCTTGGCCGGCCAGTCCATGGCCCGGGCCGTGACGCGCGAGGGCGCCCTCGCCGAGCCGGATCCCGCCGCCATCGAGGCGGGCCTCGCCCGGGCCTACGGGTCGCTCGGCCGGCCCGCGGGGTCGCTGCCGGAGATCCGCGAGGCGCTCTACGAGACCATGTGGGCCGATGTCGGGATCCTGCGGGACGCGACCGGCCTCACCCGGGCGCTCGCCACCCTCGACGGGCTCTCCGACGCGGTCGCCCGGGCCGGCGCGCCGGACGGCGACCGCCGCTACGCGCTGACCTGGATGGACCGGCTGAACCTCGAGAACCTCGTGCTGGTCTCGCAGGCGGTCGCCCGGGCGGCGCTCGCCCGCACCGACAGCCGCGGCGCGCATTTCCGCGAGGATTTCCCGGAGGCCTCGGATCTCGCGACCTCGCACTACACCGTGGTGCGCCAGCGCGGCGGGGCCCTCGACCTCGCGATGGAGCCGGTGCACTTCACCCATGTGCGGCCGGGGGGCTCCCTCCTCGACGCGGCCGCCTGAGGGGATTTGAGCCATGCAGACCCTGCGCGGCGCCGACATCGTGGCCCGGACCCTGGAGGCGCTCGGCGTCACCCGGATCTTCACCCTGTCGGGCAATCACATCATGCCGGTCTTCGACGCCCTGCTGGAGACCGGGATCACCCTCGTCCACACCCGCCAGGAGGCGGCCTGCGTCCACATGGCCGATGCCTGGGGCCGGCTGACCGGCGAGGTCGGAGTCGCGCTGGTCACGGGCGGTCAGGGCCACACCAACGGCGCGGCGGCGCTCACCACGGCAGTGGCCGCGGACTCGCCCGTGCTGCTGCTCTCCGGCCATGCGGGCCTGTCCGAACTCGGGCGCGGCGCCTTCCAGGAACTGGCCCAGGCCGACATCGCCCGGCCGATGACCAAGGCCGCCTGGACCGCCGGCTCGGTCGCTTCCCTCGGCCCGGACCTCGCCCGGGCCTTCCGGATCGCCCGGGAGGGGCGGCCCGGCCCGGTCCATCTCAGCCTGCCGGTCGACCTGCTGGACAAGGCCGTCCCCGCCGCCTCCGTGCGGATCCCGGAGCGGGCCGCGGCCGCCATCCGGGCCGCCGAGCCGGCGCCCGATCTCGTGGCCGACCTGCTCGCCGCCCTCGCCGGGGCGGAACGGCCCCTCGTCGCCTGCGGCCCGGCCCTGTGCGACGCCTCCGGCCGGGCCGCCATGGCGGCGCTGGACGAGACCCTGGGCGTGCCGGTCGTCGGCATGGAGAGCCCCCGCGGGATCAACGATCCGGCGCTCGGCGCCTTCGCCGAGGTCCTGGCGCGGGCCGACCTCCTCGTCCTGCTCGGCAAGCCGCTCGACTTCACCCTGCGCTTCGGTGCGGCACCCGCCCTCGCCCCCAATTGCCGCTTCGTCATCGTCGATCCCGATCCGGCGCTCCTCGCCCGCGCTCCGGCGGACCGCCTCGCCGTCGCGGGCCTCGCCGATCCGCGCCCGGTTCTGGCGGCGCTGACCGCGCGCGCGACCGCCCTCCCCCACCGGGACGCTTCGAACCGGGACGCCTGGCACCGGGAGGCGCGGGCTGCCCTCGCCTACCGCCCGCCCGGCTGGGCGGATCTGCGCGGGACGGGGCAGCGCCTGCACCCGGTGGAGTTGTGTCGCGCGGTCGACGCCTTCCTGGAACGCCATCCGGACGGCACGCTGATCTGCGACGGCGGCGAGATCGGCCAGTGGCCGCAGGCCCTGGTCCGCGCCGGGCGCCGGCTGATCAACGGCGTCTCGGGGACGATCGGTGCATCGATCCCCTTCGCGATCGCCGCCGCGCTGGAGCGCCCCGGCGCCCCCGTGATCGCGGTGCTGGGCGACGGCACCTTCGGCTTCCACATGGCCGAGTTCGACACGGCCGTGCGCTACGGCGTCCCGTTCATCGCGGTGGTGGGCAACGACGCGCGCTGGAACGCCGAGCACCAGATCCAGCTGCGCAGCTACGGCCCCCAGCGGACGCGCCACTGCGACCTGCTCCCGACCCGCTACGACGCGGTGGTCCAGGCCCTCGGCGGCTTCGGCACGCTGGTCACCGAGGCCGCCGCCCTCCCGGCGGCCCTGGAGGCGGCCCAGGCCAGCGGCCTGCCCGCCTGCATCAACGTGATGATCGAGAGCGTGGCGGCACCGGCGATCCGCCGCCCCGGCTAGGAACACCGCTGAGGAGGGGGATCATGCGCAGACGCGACGTTCTGGCGGGGGCCGCGGCGCTCCTGGCGAGCCCGGTCCCGGGGCGGGCCGAGGAGGCCGGTGCGGTGGCCATCGCCCGCCAGCCGAGCCTCGGCCACCTGCCGCTGATGCTGATGGAGGAGCAGGGCCTGCTCCAGAAGGCCGCGGCCGCCCGCGGCGTGGCGGGGCTGCAGGCCCGGTACCTCACCCTAGCGGGCGGCGCGGCGATGAACGACGCCCTGCTCTCCGGGCAGATCCAGTTCGCGGCCGGCGGCGTGCCGCCCCTCGTGCTGCTCTGGTCGAAGACCGAGGGCACCGCCATGGCGGTGAAGGGCGTGGCGGCGATGAACAGCATGCCGCTGCTGATGAACACCAGCAACCCGAAGGTGCGCACGCTCGCGGACTTCACCGACCGGGACAAGATCGCGCTCCCCGCCGTGAAGGTCTCGGTCCAGGCGATGTTCCTGCAGATGGCCGCCGAGAAGGAACTCGGCGCGGGCCGCCGCAACGACCTCGACCGGCTCACCGTCACCCTCTCGCATCCCGACGGGATGGCGGCGCTCCTCGGGGGCAGCGAGGTGACGGCGCATTTCACCGCCGCGCCGATCCAGGAGCTGGAACTGCGCCGGCCCGGCATCCGCACGGTGCTGAACAGCTTCGACGTGCTGGGCGAGCCTTCGACCTTCAACGTGGTCTGGGCCTCCGCGGCCTTCGCGGCGGCCAGTCCCCGCGTCTTCGAGGCGTTCGGCGCCGCCCTCGACGAGGCCCTCGCGGGGATCGTGGCCGACAAGGCGGAGGCGGCCCGCGCCTACGTGCGCCTCGCCCGCGACGGGAGCGATGTCGGCCTCGTCACCGAGATCCTGAACGACCCGCAGGTCTCCTTCACGGCGACGCCCCGGGCCATCGGCAAGGTCGCGGACTTCATGGCCCGCACCGGCACCATCCGCCGCCGCCCGGATAGCTGGAAGGACCTGTTCTTCGCGGGCGTTCACGGCAAGGCCGGGAGCTGAGCCGCCCCGGCGGCCGCCTCAACCCTGCAGCAGGCCGGGCAGCGCCAGCGCGGTGGTGGTCAGCCCGATCGCCGCGAGCAGGGCCAGGACGAGGGTGCGGAAGCGCCGCTGGTCGATCCGGGCGAACAGCGAGAGCCCGGCGAGCACGCTCACCAGCACCACCGGCAGCGCCAGCGCCAGGTCGCCGACGAGTTCGGGGGGGATCGGGTCGAGGTAGACGAGGATCGAGAAAGCCCAGACCTGCATCACCAGGGTGAAGGATTGGTACACAGCCCGCTGAGTGCGGGGCTCCCAGCCGCGCACGAGGCTCCAGGCCGTCGGCAGGGCGCCGGACAAGCCCGCGATGCCGCCCAGCACGCCGCCGAGGAAGCCGATCGCCCCGTCGCTCCAAGAATTGCCGAAGCCCACCCGGTAGTCGGCGCGCAGCAGCGCGATGCCGCCGCTGTAGAGGACCAGGAAGGCGCCGATCGCGACCTTGATGTGGCGCGGGTCGAGATCGTGCAGCAGGTGGATGCCGATCGGCGCCCCGATCAGGCCTGGCAGGATCATCGCGAAGGCGGTGTTCCGCGGCGGCCAAGTCCGCAGCCGCAGGATCGAGATCACCTGCGAGAGGATGCTGCAGACCAGCACCAGGGCGGTCGCCTCGACGGGCGTGCGGATCGACAGCAGCGTACCGGAGGCGATCAGCGCGAAGGCGAAGCCTGTGAGGCCCGAAATCAGTCCGGCGCAGCCGACGCAGAGGATGAGGAGGAGCGTCTCGTTCACCGCGGATGCCCAGCCCGGCCAATACCCCGCGCAGGCTCGCTTGCCATCCTCGTCCTCCCGGTCGGCGGCCCGCCGGAAGCAGGACACATTCTGAATGTATCTTATATAAGACTTGTCACGCGGAGCAAGGCGGGAGATCGGGCCGCCGGCGATGAGCTCCTTCTTCACGGAGTGCCCGGAGCCAAGCTGGCCGAGTGCCTCGGCCGTTCGAGGGGAAGGCCGTCCAGATCCATCCTGCGCCCTCCCCGTCCGCGGGGGTGGAGACGCGCATGGCATCTCCGGGCGCCCGACTCGATCGATCGGATCAAGGCGCCGGATCCGATGGGTGGATCCACGGGCGCTGAGCGGGAGGCGGTAACCCCTCGAACCCGAGGCCAACGAAATCGGTCCCGCCGCTCAATCGGCCGTTGACGCCGGTCGCTTAAGCAGTCTTATATAAGACACGTCGCCGCCGAGCAGCCGACGACACAGCTATCAGGAGGACCGCATGAGCAGCCACGCCGCGTCCGGCGAGGGGCACCGCAAGCCGCATCTTCTCGCCCATTCCCCCCACGACAACGTCGCCGTCGCGGTGATCGAGGGCCTGAGCGCGAACACCGACGCCTTCGGGGTGGTCACCGAGAACAACAGCACCTTCGAGGTCGCCGTCCGCCACGACATCCCGATCGGCCACAAGGTCGCGCTCACCGACCTGAAGGCCGGCGACACGGCCATCAAGTACGGCCAGGATATCGGCAAGGTCATCAAGGACGTCGCCAAGGGCGAGCACGTCCATGTCCACAACGTCAAGACGAAGCGCTGGTGAGGTGACGATGTCCAAGGAAGCCGCTCAGCTCGAACACGAGATCGCCACCCCCTTCGTCGGCGGTGCGCCCGATCAATTCGCCACCCCGGCGCTCGCGACCAAGCGCGCCTCGGAGAACTACACGTCCGCCACCTTCATGGGCTGGCGCCGGGAGAACGGCCGGGTCGGTGTGCGCAACCACGTCGTGCTCCTGCCGCTGGACGATCTCTCCAATGCCGCCTGCGAGGCCGTCGCCAACACCATAAAGGGCACGATGGCGCTGCCCCACGCCTACGGCCGGTTGCAGTTCGGCGAGGATCTGGACCTCCACTTCCGCACCCTCATCGGCATCGGCTCGAACCCGAACGTCGCCGCCGTCGTGGTGATCGGCATCGAGGACCAGTGGACCAACCGCGTGGTCGAGGGCATCGCCAAGACCGGCAAGCCGGTCGTCGGCTTCGGGATCGAGGGCCACGGCGACATCGCCATCGTCGCCAAGGCGAGCTACCAGGCCAAGCGCTTCGTGCAGTGGGCCACCGAGCTCCAGCGCGAGGAATGCCCGATCGCCGACCTCTGGGTCTCGACCAAGTGCGGCGAGTCCGACACCACCACCGGCCTCGCCTCCTGCCCCACCGTCGGCAACATGTACGACAAGCTGATCCCGCACGGGATCTACGGGGTGTTCGGTGAGACGTCGGAGATCACCGGCGCCGAGCACCTCTGCCGCGAGCGGGCGATCAGCCCGGACATCGCCGACAAGTGGTACACGATGTGGAAGGCCTATCAGGACGACGTCATCGAGGCCCACAAGACCGACGATCTCTCGGACTCGCAGCCGACCAAGGGCAACATCGCGGGCGGCCTCACCACGATCGAGGAGAAAGCGCTCGGCAACCTCGAGAAGATCGGCCACGAGTGCCGGTTCATCGACGCCCTGCAGCCCGCGGAAGCCCCCGCCAAGGGGCCCGGCCTCTACTTCATGGACACGTCCTCGGCGGCCGCCGAGTGCGTCACCCTGATGGCGGCGGCGGGTTACGTGGTCCACACCTTCCCGACCGGCCAGGGCAACGTGATCGGCAATCCGATCGTCCCCGTGATCAAGATCACCGGCAATCCCCGGACCGTGCGGACCATGGGTGAGCATATCGACGTGGACGTGTCGGGCGTGCTCAGCCGCGAGATGACGATCCCGCAGGCCGGCGACGCGCTGATCGACATGGTGGTGCGCACCGCCAACGGCCGGCTCACGGCGGCCGAGTCCCTCGGCCACCGGGAATTCGTGATGACGAAGCTCTACCGCAGCGCCTGACGCGCCAGTCCCGCGCCCGCGGACCGCGAACCGGTCCGCGGGCGCAGCCCCGACGCCACGGGGTCGGACCACGAGGGAGCGCACGACCGCGGGCGGAACCGCGGCGGCCTCCGTCCTGTCACTGTGGAGGAACGCATGAGGCTGCTTCGGTCGATCTACGGCCAGGTCCTGCTCGGCATCGCGCTGGGCATCGCGGTCGGGGTGGTGGCTCCCGATTTCGCCGTGGGCTGCAAGATCCTCGGCGACATGTTCATCAACCTGATCAAGATGATCGTCGCCCCCGTCATCTTCTGCACGGTCGTCGTCGGCATCGCGCATGTCGGCGACATGAAGAGCGTCGGCCGGATGGGCCTGAAGACCATCCTGTACTTCGAGGCCGCCACGACGGTGGCGCTCGGGGCCGGCCTCCTGTTCGTGAACCTGCTGCGGCCGGGCGACGGCGTGAACGCCACGGTCGACAGCCTTGACGCCAAGCTGGTCGCCGGCATCGCCGGAAAGGCCCACGCGCAGTCGCCGATGGAGATCGTCGCCAACATCATCCCGCACAGCGCGGTCGACGCCTTCGCCAAGGGCGACCTGATCCAGGTGATGTTCTTCTCGGTGCTCGTCGGCATGGGGCTCGCGATGCTGGGCCGGCGCGGCGAGTTCCCGCTCAAGGTGGTCCACGCCTTCGGCGACGTGCTGATGAAGGTCGTCGGGCTGATCATGCACTTCGCGCCGATCGGCGCCTTCGGCGCGATGGCCTTCACCATCGGCAAGTTCGGGCTCGGCATCCTCGCCCAGTACGGGATGCTGATCGTCTCGCTCTACCTGACCTTCATCGTGTTCATCGCGGTCTTCCTCGGCGGCGTGATGCGGTTCTACGTCGGCCTGAGCCTGTGGAAGCTGTTCCGCTACAGCCGCGAGGAGCTGTTCATCCTGCTCGGCACCACGAGCACGGAATCGGTGCTGCCGCGGATCATGGCCAAGCTCAACGGGCTCGGCGTCGACAAGAGCGTCACCGGCCTCGTGATGCCGGCCGGCCTGTCCTTCAACATGGACGGCTCCTGCATCTACCTGACCATGGCGATCGGCTTCATCGCCCAGGCCCTCAACATCCCGCTGACCTGGGAGCAGGAACTCGGCATCCTGGCCATCGCGCTGGTGACCTCGAAGGGCGTCGCGGGCGTGGCGGGTGCCATCCTGTTCGTGCTCGCCGCGACGCTCCAGGCCTCGCAGCTCCTGCCGGTGGCGGGCATCGCCCTGATCATCGGGGTAGACCGCATCCTGAACGAGCTGCGCTGCGTGACCAACGCGATCGGCAACATGGTGGCGACCCTCGTGATCGCCCGCTGGGAGGGCAAGATCGACCTCGCCCATGCCCGCGCGGTGCTCGACGGCCGCATCACCCCGGACTTCGACCTCCTCGACGACGAGGACGCGGTGGCGGATGCGATCCCCGCCCGCGAGCCGGCGGCCGCCTTCCGCCGCCCCCTCCCCGCTGCCGTGCCGGCGACCTGAGAAGGACCCTCCATGCCCAAGGTCATCATCAGCGAGTTCATGGACGAGGCGGCGATCGCGGCCGAGCTCGCCGGCTTCGACGTGGTGTACGATCCCGGCCTCGTCGACCGGCCCAACGATCTCGCCGCCGCGGTTGCGGAGGCCGACGCCCTGATCGTGCGCAACCGGACGCAGGTGCGCGGCGCCCTGCTCGCCGCCGCCCGCGACCTCAAGGTGGTGGGCCGCCTCGGCGTCGGCCTCGACAACATCGACGGGGCGGCCTGCCGGGACCGGGGCATCGCGGTCTATCCGGCGACGGGCGCCAACGACGTCGCGGTCGCCGAGTACGTGCTCGCCACCGCGATGCTGCTCCTGCGCGGCGCCTACGGGGCGACGGCCCGCGTCGCGGCCGGCACGTGGCCGCGCAACGCCCTGATGGGCCGCGAGATCTCCGGCAAACGCCTCGGCCTGGTGGGCTTCGGCGCCATCGCCCGCGAGACCGCCCAGAGGGCTGCGGCCCTCGGCATGGCGGTCGCCGCCCACGACCCCTTCGTCGCCGAGGGCGATCCGGCCTGGAACCCGGCCACCGGTCCCGTGCAGCGGCAGGCGCTCGAAGCTCTGATCGCCCAGAGCGACGTGCTCTCGCTGCACGTGCCCCTCACCGATCGGACGCGCGGCCTGATCGACGCGGCGGCGCTGGCCCGGATGCCCAAGGGCGCGATCCTGATCAATGCGGCCCGGGGCGGCGTGGTGGACGAGGCCGCCGTGGCCGAATCCCTGCGCGCCGGCCATCTCGGCGGCGCGGCGCTGGACGTGTTCGACCGGGAGCCCCTTGACGCGTCGGCCGGCGCCGTCTTCGCGGACGTGCCGAACCTGATCCTGACCCCGCACATCGCCGGGGTGACGCAGGAATCGAACGTGCGCGTCTCCGCCGTCACTGCGGCGGCGGTGCGTCGCCACCTCACGGAGCGCTGAGCCGATGCCGAACCTCACATTGTCGGAGGCCGAGGCCCTGGCCGCGGAGGCCCTCGTCCGCTGCGGCACGGCCGAGGCCGCGGCGCGGAGCGTCGCCCGCGCCCTGGTCGGCGCCGAGGCGGATGGCCTGAAGGGCCACGGCCTGTCGCGGGTCGCGCCCTACGCGGCGCAGGTGCGTGCCGGCAAGGTCGTGGGCGACGCGGTCCCGCGGGCGGAGCGCCCGCGCCCGGGCCTGCTCGCGGTCGACGCCGCCCACGGTTTCGCCTACCCCGCCATCGACCTCGCCCTGGAGGCGCTGCCGGACCTCGCCCGCCAACAGGGCGTGGCGGCGGCCGGCATCCGCCGCTCGCACCATTGCGGCGCGGCCGGACGCCCGGTGGAGGTCCTGGCCGAGCAGGGCTGCGTCGCCCTGCTCTTCGCCAACACGCCCGCCGCGATGGCGCCCTGGGGCGGGCGCCAAGCGGTGTTCGGCACCAACCCGCTGGCCTTCGCCTGCCCGCTGCCGGGCCGCGCGCCGATCGTCGTCGACCTCGCCCTGTCGAAGGTGGCCCGCGCCAACATCGTCGGGGCGGCCAAGCGCGGCGAACCGATCCCCGAGGGCTGGGCTCTCGACGCCGAGGGGCGCCCGACGACCGACGCCAAGGCGGCCCTCGACGGCACCATGGTGCCGCTGGGCGACGCCAAGGGCACGGCGCTCGCCCTGATGGTGGAGCTGCTTGCCGCCGGCCTCGTCGGCGCGCGCTTTGCCGGCGAGGCCTCCTCGTTCCTCGACGCCGCGGGCGACCCGCCGGGCACCGGGCAGCTGATCCTCGTCCTCGACGCGGCGGCGCTCAGCCCGGACGCGCCGGAGCGCTTCGCGGCGCTGGCGGACGCGATCGAGAGGCAGGACGGCGCCCGGCTCCCGGGCAGCCGCCGGCTCGCACTCCGTCGCCGGGCCGCCGAGGCGGGCCTCGACGTCGCCGAAGCCCTCGTCGCCGAGATCCGGGCGCTGTGACGCGGATCGCCTGTGCGGAGGAAAAACCTGTGATTGCTCCCATCGGCAGAGCCACGTAAGCCAGAGGAGGGAGAGGTGCTGGACACAACCTTCGACGCTCTACCCACGGATGGGGCTCTGCGTCGTCACGCGATGGAACGGTCAGGCGAAGGGCAGGCAGGTTCGGGGCGCGCAGGTTCGGGAGGCGCCCGCACGGTCGGCTTCCGCCCGCTCTACCGGCAGGTCTACGACACGCTGCTGAAGCGCCTCGCCGACGCGGTCTGGCAGCCCGGCCAGATCCTGCCGAGCGAGGGGCAGCTCGCCGTCGAGCTGGGCGTCAGCCAGGGGACGGTGCGCAAGGCCCTCGACGCGCTCACCGCCGACAGCCTGCTGGTGCGCCGCCAGGGCCGCGGGACCTTCGTGGCCGATCACGACGACAAGCAGAGCGTCTTCCGCTTCCTGAAGCTGCGGCCGGACGGCGACGGCACCGGCATGCCCACGAGCCGGGTCACGGGGATCGCGGAGGCGGCCGCCAGCGCCGACGAGCGCGGGCGCCTCGACCTCGTGCGGTCGGCCCGGGTGGTCCGGATCGAGCGCGTGCGCGCCGTCGACGCGAAGCTCTGCGTGGTCGAGACGATCAGCGTGCCCGCCGGCCTGTTCCCGGGCATCGCCCAGATCGAGCTGCCGAACACCCTCTACAGCCTCTACGCCACCCGCTACGGCATCACGATCGCCACCGCCCAGGAGCGCCTGAAGGCCGTGGCGCTCGGGCCCCACGAGGCGGAGCTGCTCCAGGTGCCGGCCGGGACCCCTGCCCTCGAGATCGACCGCGTCGCCATCGATCTCGAGGAGCGGCCGGTCGAGTGGCGCCTCTCGACCTGCCTGACGCAGGACATCCACTACCTCTCGGTCCTGCGCTGACCGGGAGCCGCCTGGGCGCGGGCGCCGCGCCTGAACCGACATCCTCTGCGAGAACCAGGACGGGGGCGCGATGATCGACCGCGGAAAACGAGATTTCGTGCGGATGACGGCGCTCGGCGCGCTCGCCGCCCTCGGGGGCGTGCCGCGCGCCAGGGCGGCGGGCACCGCCACGCTTCCCTTCGGCAACGGCGAGCGTCCGCTCGTGGCCTATCCGGGCAAGCGGCCGCTGCTGCAGTTGACCGCGCGCCCACCGCAGCTGGAGACGCCGTTCTCCGTCTTCGACGAGGGCGCGATCACGCCCAACGACGCCTTCTTCGTCCGCTACCACCTCGCCGACATCCCGACCGAGATCGATCCGCAGGCCTTTCGCGTGGCGGTGCAGGGTCACGTCGAGCGCCCGCTCCAGCTCTCGCTGGCCGAGCTCAAGGCGATGCCGGGATCCGAGATCGTCGCGGTCAACCAGTGCTCGGGCAATTCCCGCGGCTTCTTCGAGCCCCGCGTCGCCGGCGGCCAGCTCGCCAACGGCGCCATGGGCTGCGCCCGCTTCACCGGCGTGCCGCTCAAGGCTGTGCTCGACAAGGCCGGCGTGACGGCCGGCGCCGTCCAGGTCGCCTTCGAGGGCCTCGACGGGCCGGTCCTGCCGGAGACGCCCGACTTCGCCAAGGCGCTCACCCTCGATCACGCCCGCGACGGCGCGGTGATGCTGGCCTGGGCCATGAACGGGCAGGACCTGCCCTGGCTCAACGGCTTCCCGCTGCGCCTCGTCGTGCCGGGCTACTACGGCACCTACTGGGTGAAGCACCTCAACAGCATCACCGTCCTCGACAAGCCGTTCGAGGGCTTCTGGATGAAGACGGCCTACCGCATCCCCGACAACGCTTGCGCCTGCACCGAGCCCGGCAAGGCGCCCGACAAGACCGTGCCGATCGCCCGCTTCAACGTCCGCTCGTTCCTCACGAACCTCGCCGACGGCGCCCAGGTGAAGGCCGGCCGCGTGCCTCTGCGCGGCATCGCCTTCGACGGCGGATCGGGCATCCGGTCGGTGGAGGTCTCGGCCGACGATGGCCGGACCTGGAGCCCCGCTCGTCTCGGTCAGGATCTCGGACCCTACGCCTTCCGCACCTGGACCGCGGAAGCCGACCTGACGCCCGGCGGCCACGCGCTTCGCGTCCGGGCCACCGGCAACGACGGCGGCACACAGCCGATGGCGCCGCGCTGGAACCCGGCCGGCTACATGCGCAACGTGGTCGAGACGACCCACGTGCAGGCGGCCTAGAGGAGGATCGGCATGTCCAGCATTCCCCTGCCCCTCGCGGCGTCGCTCGCCCTCGCCGCCGCACTCTCCACGACGGTGGCGCATGCCGCGCCGGACACCTACGCGCTGCCGGAGCCGACGGCGCAGTTCCGGCCGGCACCGGATGCCGCCCACGCGGCCGGCTTCCAGGCGGCGCAGGAGGCCTGCATGACCTGCCACTCGGCCGACTACATCGCCATGCAGCCGCCGAAGAAAGGGCAGGCCTTCTGGGACGCGGAGGTGACCAAGATGATCAAGGTCTACCGCGCGCCGATCGCGGAGGAGCAGGCCAAGGCGATCGCCGCCTATCTTGGCGCGACCTACTGAGCGCCGGCACCGGACGGGAGGCCGCGCGATGATCGCCAGAACCGCCGAGACGGCCCCGTGCCCGCCCGCGCCTTCGGGGCGGGCGCGCGCCTCCGGCTGGATCGGGACGGCCAGCTCGCTGCTGCCGGGCCTGCTCGTGTGCCTGGCCATCACCGGGGTCTCGCAGGGTCTGCAGGCCGGCGAGGAGCATCTGACCGGCCATCCCTACGTGGAAGCCCTGGTGCTGGCGATCCTGCTCGGCGCCGCCCTGCGCACCGTCTGGGTGCCGGGCGCGCGCTTCAAGGCCGGGATCGCCTTCTCGGCCAAGCAGGTGCTGGAGGTGGCCGTCACCCTGCTGGGTGCCGCGGTGAGCCTCGGGGCGATCGTCGCCTCGGGTCCGGCGCTGCTGGCCGGCATCGTCGGGGCGGTGGCGCTCACCATCCTGGCGAGCTGCGCGCTCTGCCGCAGCCTCGGGCTGCCAGTGCGCATGGCGCTGCTGATCGCCTGCGGCAATGCGATCTGCGGCAACTCGGCGATCGCCGCCGTCGCCCCGGTGATCGGCGCGGACAGCCGGGACGTGGCGGCCGCCATCGCCTTCACGGCGGTGCTGGGCGTGCTGATGGTGCTGGGCCTGCCGCTGTTCGTGCCGCTTCTCGGCTTCAGCGAGCACCAGTACGGCGTTCTGGCGGGGCTGACCGTCTACGCGGTTCCGCAGGTGCTGGCCGCCACCGTGCCGGTGGGCCCGCTGGCCACGCAGGTGGGCACGCTGGTCAAGCTGGTGCGGGTGCTGATGCTTGGGCCGGTGGTGCTGGCCCTCTCGCTCCTCGCCCCGCGCCTGCCGGCGGCGGGCGCGACCACCAGGGCTGCGCCGGGGATCGCTCCGGCCCGGCCCGGCTTCTTCAAGCTGGTGCCTTGGTTCATCCTCGGCTTCCTGGCCCTGGCCACCCTGCGCTCGCTCGGGCTGATCCCGGATGCCGGGATCGCGCCGATCTCCCGGCTGGCCGGCTTCCTGACGATCGTGTCGATGGCGGCGCTGGGCCTCGGGGTGGATGTGCGCGTGCTGGCGCAGGTCGGCGGTCGGGTGACGATGGCCGTCACCGCCTCGCTCCTCGTGCTCCTCGCCATCGCCATCCTGCTCATCCGCGCACTGGCACTCGGCTGAGCGCCGGCCCTGCGCCGAATGCCGCTCGGTCCTTCGTCCTCGTCGGGGAGGCAAGGGCTGGTTTCGGGGTCGTGCCGCGGGAGTCCGGGACCGGCTTTCCGGGGGCGGCTCGGGTTGCGTGTCGGTGATCGGCGCGAAGCGGGATGACCGCGTGTCGTCCTCCGAGTCTTATCGAGGGACGGATCAGACCGCCGATCGATCCGTCTCACGCGCGACGTCAGCTCGACCCTCGTGCAACCGGTTGCATCGCGTGGTCGACACGCGGAACCGTTTCGACGGCACGGCCGCAGGGCTGGCGGTCGCCGCTCTGGGCACGCCGCCGAAATCCGCGCCCGAGCCGGGAGCGTTTGCAGCGAGGAACCGAGACCTGCCGGCTGACCCGGACGGTTGCAGCCCGGCGGCTCAGAGCGTTGCGCTCGCGCTGCGTGTGACCGGCGGTGGGGCCCAGGATCCGTCGAGCAGAGCGTCCTTCGGCCAGTAGGTGCGCAACATCAGGATGAACGGTCCTTTCGGCGCCGGCAGCCAGTTCGACTCCAGCTGCGCACCAGGGCTCTCGTTCTGGATGTGAAGATCGACCGAGCCGTCCGGGTTGGCCTTGAGGCTGTCGCGCGGGCTCACCGAATAGCGGTTGATCGGATTCTCGACGAAGAAGTAGTCCGCATCGTACATCGTCAGCGACCAGAATCCGTGAACCGGTGGCAGTTCGCCGTCCGGGAAGCGCATCACGTACTTGGAGGCGCCGTTCAGCCGCCGGCCGGCACCATCGGTCGTGGTCAAGGGATAGACCGCGTCCTGCGGCAGGTTGCAGCCGAGGCCCACCGCGGTCACGAGCGCGCGCTGCAGGTAATCCTTGCCGTAGTCGCCGCCGTCGGTCGTGAAGGTCCAGCCGTTCACATGCTGGCCTGTGGCTTTCAGGTGTCCCATGATGCGGGGAATGGCCTCCTTCGGCGCCCGCTCGAGGGCCTCCCGAATGGGGGGCGGCTGGCGTGCCGGATCGAAGGGTTGACCGGGCACGATCCCGAGCGAGGCCATCTTGGCAACCGGAACCCCGTCCGCGAGCGCTGGCGGATTGTCCTTCATCAAGGCGGCGACGAGGTTGAAGTAGGTCGTCGCGTCCATGCGGTTGACCTGCTCGCGCACCGCCGTCTTGGTATCGATGCTCGGATCGATCCGGCCTGCGGGTGGCGTGTACGGCTTGCCGGCCGCGCTCGCCGGGATGAGCCGGTACTGGTCCTGCAGGGCGTGGACGGCCCCGTAATCCCCGGGCGTGCCCGTGCAGTAGGTTCGGCCGAGGATCCAGATCAGGTTGGTCGGGGCCTGGATCAGCTTGGCACCGGAGGGCACGCTGCCGCTCCAGCCGGGTCCGGCGATGAAGTAGGTCTGCGGCCCTGTCCCTGTCGTGCGCTTGCCCGGCACCGCGAAGACGTTCGTCCAGGCGCTGAGCATGGGCATGAGGTAGTAGCGCCCGTCCTCGTCCGGAACGGTGAGGATGTGGGGCTCCCGGCCGACATCGACGAAGGCGCTGGAGTAGAGCGTGTCCGCGTTCGGAGCGGTGACGGCCCGGAACTTCGCGTCCGGGTACTCTCGCATGTTGGCGAACTGGCCCATCGGGGCACCCTTGCCTTCGGGGGCGGCCACGTTGGTGAGGACGCGCCGGGTCATCTCCATGGTGACGAGCGGGTAGCCGTAGATGTAGGCGTCGATCGCGTGTTCCAGCGGATCGGCCACGCCGTTCTTGCCGATGAGCGGCGCGTCCTGAGCCGTGCTCTGCGCGCGAGCGAGCGGCAGGCCCGAGCCGAGAAGCGGGATCGTGGCGGCGCCGGTAGCGAAGATCCGTCTGGTGACATCCATGACCGCCTCCCGAACGCGCCCGCTCAGGCAGGCTGCATGCAGCGCCCGGCTGCCCGGCCGACTTCGCCCGCCGTCGGCGCGACCACGGGCCGATGTCGGGAACTCGGCCGGTCCGCGGCGCTGGGCAGCATACCGACGCCGAGCGGGTCCGCTTGATCGAACGGGACACCGGCTCGACGGATCGCGACGCGTTTCGGTTCGGCCGCGCAGTTTCGGCTGGGCGTCGGAAACGCCCTGGCGAACGGACTTCATCCCGCTGGAACGATCATGCGGCTGGCGCATGTTCCGGCTCGGCCGTTGGAGCATGCTCCGGACACCGTGAAAGGTCAGCGCAGGGGGGGGCCGATAGAGTTTCCTCCGGCTTTCGGACATGCGGTCACGCGGACGCCAACGCAACGGCCGCGCATCCCCCCTGCAGACTGCACTCTGAGCCCCGGTCCCGACCGCGGTCCAAACAATCGCACACCAGCGAAAGCAGGCGGAGGCGGCAGGGGGCAGGATCGATGCGGTGACGGCGGCCGAGGGGGGCCGCCATCGTGTCGGATGCACCGGCACGTACCGCTCGCCGGTCTCGTTCTTGACCCTCGCGGATGGTTCGGCCTCGCCGGTCGAACGCCTCCGCTGCGTCACGGAGGCGCCGCTTCGCCCCGCACCGGCTGTGCGGCCGCGTTTGCGAAGGATTCGCAAGCCCGCGCGCCCGTCTCACGAAAACTTGATTATCTCATTTATTACCAAGCTTTCGCTCTGAGACATTCAGTATACCAGCCGACAAGACTGGGGCCGATAGTGCTTGTACCCCGTATGGGGGACGTTCGGCTACGCTTCCGGGAGTACCTTTTCCTCGCGCGCCACAGAGGAGCGACGACAATGGTCAACGACGGTCCCCCAATCAAATTCGTTGCGCTCTGGGGCGCGTTCGCTCTCCTGATGCTGCTCGGTCAGGCCCAACTTATCAGCCATGGGACAAACATCGCCATGTCCTATCAGTTAGATCAGGGCGGCGAACCTACGTTGATGGCCGCCCTGGACTGACGACGTGCGCGCGGCAAAGCGGAACCAGGTTTCGTTGTCCGGAAGCGACACGGTGTCGTGTAGGGCCTCCCCGGCTCCGCGGAGCGCGAAACGCAGCCGTTGCGGATAGGCGAAACCAGTCCGCATTTGCCCGTCCACGCCTCAGGCGGCCTCTGGTGGCGCTCGGGATGGATCGCGCGTCCCGGATGTGCCGCCCTGCTCGTTCTCGACGGCGCGGTCGGTATCGCCAACCCTGGCGTCGGGGAGGCCCGACCAGGCTGCCAACCAGATCCTCGACTTCGCTGCGCGACAGAATGCGGATGCCGCGGGTGATCTGCGCCGCATGAACGGCGTGAGGCCCAGGTCAGCCGCCGGCCTCGCGCGGCTGACCTGGGTGACGGACCCCCAGAATTTGGTTCTGGGCTGGAATGACGCCGTGTGGCGGCGCAGGGGCGTTCACCGCCGCCGAGGGGCGGTGTAGGGATTGTGCTGGATAGCCATGACTGGGATAGCCTGTCAGTCTGTGATCAGGGACGGCCGGACGCTCCAGCCTTTCCTCCCAGTCCGCCTTTCGTGAATGCCTGAATCATGCCGGTACCAGTTTTGGCGGACGAAAAAAGACGCGGTCGCCCACCGGGGGGCGTCTGCACGACCACGCTTGCCGTGCACCTTACGGCGGAGCCGGGATTGTCGCTTGATGCCCCGCCCGACCCTGAAAGGATCCGCCGCCTCGTCGAGGAAGCCCTGAAGGCGCGGCGATCCTGATGGACAAGATCGCTGCGAGCATCGCCAAGGTTCTCGGAGAGGCGATGTCCGAAGCGATCGCGTCTGGGCACGACTTGCCGTCGGCCTTGTCGGACGCGCTAGACGCTTGGATTGCCGACCAGCCTGATCCGAAGCCTTCGCGTCCCGATGCGATCCGCGCAGTTCTCACCGCGCACCTGACGGCGACGGGTTACCTGAGATGAGTGATGCTCCTTCGGTGCTCTAGCAACGCTCCGAGGCCTCGGCCTCCAGGTGTCTCTTGGCCCTCGCGAGCACTGAACAGGGATCGTGCCCTCTGGTCTTTGCGAGCAGCAGGAGGTCTGTGATGAGATCCACGACATCACAGGCTGGCACCCCACCGATCCAGCGCCGGGCGGCCCCCTCAGCATGGATGTAGGCATCGAGGGCCGCTTGAGCGAACTCGACCCGTTCAAGTTTGCTAGCCATGGGCGTTCTCCTCGCCGCTTGGCTTCTGGATATTTGAGCCACTGCGGCTGTGTACATGTCACGCTAAGACTAAACCCGACGCCACTTCGCGGGTTCGAGGCCGACGCCAGCCAGCGGTGACAACCGGAGCGCTTCATCATCGGGCTGTTTGGAAGCCTTCCTCCGCTTCGTAGAAAAGGCGCTGAACACGGTGCGGTCATGAGGGGTTGGACGTAGCTCCACCAACGGCATGGACAGATCGCCGTGGCCAAATCGCAAACCGGTCCTGTGAGTGTTGGCGACCTGCTCCAGGCCAAAGCCTTCACCCGTGCCGACCTTGATGCCGCGATCGAGGCCTTCCTCGCCAACCCGAAGATCGGGCCGTTCGCCCTGGCGTCCGGCTTGACCGTCGACCTCACGGCGGCGGTCAAGGCAGACCGGCACGCTACGGCGATCCTCACGGAACCGACCGCCAAGGGCGGAAGCCGGCGAGCCGCGGTCAAATCCGCGCTTCTTCTGGCCCTGCCGCTGGAAAGCTAGGCCCGCACCGATCGCCCTCCCGCCTCGTGGATGAGGCGTCGACCGCCCTACCTAGCGAGATCTCACGGAACGGATCTCCACCATGTGGTACCTCTACGGCGTCGTCCTCCTCGCCGGCATCGCCAATGCGATCCAGCCCGGCCAAAACAGTACTCTGGCGAGAGGCTTGTCTCAGCCGCTTACCGCTGGCCTCGTCGTCGGGATCGGCGCCGGCCTGACGGTCCTCATCGCGGGGCTGGCGACGAGGCGCTTGGCGTGGCCGTCGATGTCAGAGGCGGCTCAAGTGCCCTGGTGGGCTTGGCTGGGCGGTGTCCTTGGCGGCGGCGTCGTCATCACGCAGGTGCTGATCGCGCGCCAAGTCGGAGCGGGCGCCTTCCTCGGGCTGCTTGTGACCGCAGGAGTCGTCACCTCGATCCTTCTGGATCACTATGGCTGGGTGGGCTTCGAGGCACACCCAGCCACTCTCTGGCGGATCTTCGGCGGTGTGCTGATGATCATCGGCGTCGTGTTTGTCGCGGCGTTCTGAGCGCGACCGCCCTTGAGGCCGCGGCCGTCGTCGCCTGGCGCTTCATCGAACGTCGGGTGTGTTCGGCGCTCTGAACCTGGCTCACCGCGGGAGCCCGTGTAGGAACGCCGCGACGAACTCGTTCTCCCACGTGTAGAACTCAGGCATCAGGAGAAGCTGACCGGCGGCGCCGATCGCCGTTGCGCCGACCACCAGGGTGGCGATCTCGGTGAGGCGGCTCATCCTGCCCATGGCGGCGACCCTTCAGTGCCGTGATTGAGTTCGCGGCACGAAGATCAATAATTTCCTGCCAACACATCCGATGTGCTCGGCGTCACATCTGCTCTCGTGCCTGCTCACGGCACGCGCCACCGTGAGGAAGCGGGAACCGATGCTACCGCGATGCTCAACACGCTCGCGCACAAAGAAAACCCGCCACGGCGAGCCGGGCGGGCGGAAGGTTGTGCGCCCCCGCGATAGAAAGGAGAGGCGCAACAGCGATCTACCGGCGCATCGAAGACAGGGAGGCCTGCCGCGCTGACAGATCGGGCCGCTGGACCGCTACACCACCTGAGCCACTTGGCGCTCTGGGTTCTGCGCCCCGTCGCGGACGAGGGCGCTGGATGCGGGCGATGCAGACACGAAGCCTGCACCGGAGTTCTGAGGCCTGACCCTACCAGCTGTCGCGGTAGAATTCATCGACACGGTCAAGGCTCTTCTTGATGTCTCCAGCGCTGCTGCGCATCCCCGTCCCAAGATCGGTCAGCGAAACATCATGGTAGCCTTTGCGGATAAACTCCCGCGCCTCCTCCATGGCTGCTCTGGTGGTCTCATGATTTGTGGTGATCTCATCTGTGCCCATGGCATAGGAAACTGCAAAACGGATCAAATCGAGCTCTCTGAACAAAAATGACGAAAACCCGCCGCGGCGCTAGGCCGGGCGGGCATAGGTGAGTCTACGCTTGGGGTACTCTGTAGACACGCGAGCGGCTGATCGGTTCCGCGAGCGACCACCCGCCGGTCGGACAACGACGTGTCGACGGCCGGCGCCGGACACTCGCGCGTGGAGCCCTCGACCCGCTAGTCACCGTTAGGAAAGCGACCTCCACGCCCATCCAGAGTAGGCGAACGCCAGCGGGCGGCGCTTCCGGTACCGGATGTTCGAACTCGACGACCGATCAGCGCATCGCTGGTGCGCTCGCCCCCTCGATGACGACTTCCACGTCCAAGTTCAGGACGTGGGGATCGTCACCTTGTGGCTTCGAAAGACCGAGGCGAGGCTGCTCGTTTGTATTGCCGAGTTCGATCTCGCCGCGGACTCGTAGGAATGGAGACTCCGCCATCCCTGCCGCCGCTATGGCCGCCTGCCAGCCGCGTGTTCGGGGGACGATATCGCCGGTCTTCCTGAAGCCTCGCACCGATTTGGGTTCGAGGAGATCCCAAGGCATCGTGCGGAACCATCCGGCTTTCACTTTGATCTGTCGCGCTCTGCCCCGAGGCTCGTCCCACCCCGGGCAGCCTCCTCCTTCTCGGTGCCGGCCCGCTCCATCGGGCCGTCCTGCGGCTTGATCGCGCCGGTCGCTGTGTCCCGCGGAGTATTAGCCAAGCCCTCGCTGGGCGGCTTGCCCTGGGGCATCCGCTGCGCCTGCGTGTTGGTGGGTTTATCGGCCATGTTGTGCCCCTTCAGGCGCCCAGTTCGCGCTCCTCATGCCAACGCGGCCCGTGTCGGCTCAGGTCCGGTCGGATGCCGTCAGGGCACATGCGAAGGCCCGTCGAGCCGTCACAAGGCCACTCGTGGAACATTATAGCTAGTGCTATGCATCCAACCGATCCTTGACCTGCCGTTTGCAGGCCGCCCTACCGGGGTGCCCGTGACACCGGAGGACGAAACTCAGTTCGAGCCTGGCCGCAGCGGCAACACCGCCGGTCGTCCCAAGGGCAGCCGCAACCGCCCGACACTCGCCCTTGAGGCCAATTTCGAGGGCAAGGCGGAAGCCCTGTTCCGCGAGGCAAACGAATTGGCGTTGGACGGAGACGGCCCGGCGCTGCGGCTTTGACTGGACCGGCTGCTGCCCGTCCGCCGAGATCGGCCCCTCACCCTTGTCCTGCCGCCGATCGACAGGCCGGCAGATCTGACACGCGCGACCCATGCCCTGATGCAGGGCGTGGCTGCCGGTGAGATCACCCCGTCCGAAGCCGGCGCGCTGTCCAAGCTGGTCGACGCCCACGGGAACGCGATCAAGTTGGCGGATCTGGCCGAACGCCTCGCCCGCATCGAGGCGGCCCGCCGGACCAGTGCTCCGACCGCCCTCCGCGGATCATCCGATCGACGACGCAGCCGGCGATCTGCGGGCTACCGGGGGCCTGGTGAACTGGCAACGCTGGGTGGCGCAGGGCAAGGCCACCGTGAGCATGGGCGCGCTGTGCCTCATCGGCGTGGAACTGACCGCCGAGGCGCGGGTAGCCCGGTTCGGCACGGAAGCGTGAGGACGAGAATGACGGATGCGGTGCGCGACAATCCCGACCAGAGCCGGTTCGAACTGGAGGTCGACGGTAAGATCGCCTTTGCGAGCTACCGACGCGAACCCGGCAAACTCGTCGTCACCTACGTCTACGCACCGCCCGTCCTGCGCGGCACCGGGGCTGCCGACCGGCTCATGGAAGGCGTGATGGTGCGCGCCCGATCAGGAGGAGACCGGATCGTGCCTCTGTGCGGCTACGCCAGGGCTTGGTTGCGCAGGCACAGCGCGCATCACGATCTTCTCGCGTGAGGCGTTGCCAGGCTGCCCTCCGCGCCAGCCGCTTCCGGCAACCTCTTCAAGGACGTGGTGCTGAGCCGAGGGCGGAGGATGGCCGCGGCAGATCGCGCTCGACGTCGCGAAGCGGTACGGCGCGGATGCGGAAGGCGGAGCAAGACTCCACGGGCCGTAAGGTCTTCAGGAACGAGGGCGAGACGTTCCTCGGCCCGCCCGCAGGCGCCTCAACGCTCGTCCGGCTCGATCCGCTCGTACAGGCCGGCCACTCGTTCCGCCAACTGGCGGTAACTCTGCACCGCGGCCTTAACGCGACCGGCCGCGCATTGGCCCTGGGCGGACCGGTAGTCGAGCAGCATCACCTTGAAGCCTCCACGCTCGAACGTCGCGTTGCCGAGGCTGGCCCGGCGCTGGATCTCGCGCTCGAACCAGGGAGCGACCTCGGCCGCCGCCGTAAGGCACGGAGCGAGGCGCGCCGGCGTGTTGTGGGCCTGCGTCAGGGGTGGGGAGAGGAGCATCACGCCCCAGAACGCCGCGGTGGCGATGCCAAAGGAGAGCACGAACAGACGCACCCGCCCGAGCCGGCGTCGCGCGGGCTCCTCAATGCGGACGCGGGCCCGGGCGTCGAGGGTCGCGTCGTATTCGCCATGGCAGTGGGTGTAGTGGACGGATCCGTCCGCGCGGCGATGGAGAACGGGGCTCTGTAACATTTGCGCACTCCAAGTCCGAGATTGGACGCAAACGCAACGGACGCAGGACCTTCGATTGATGCGGTCCACGGCCACGCACCGGGCCGGCAGGGCGATTCGGCGCGCCGCAGTAATTGGAGTGCATCCTAGGCCGATGATTGAGGTCGTCAAATAGAAATTTTATCTATCTTGACGGGAATACTAGATGTCGACTCCTCATCGGCAGCTCCTGTGCAACATCGCCCATTGCCTTGGGCGGCAGAGGGCCAAGGGGGAATGGCCCTCGGTTTCTGGCGACCGGTTCAAGGCTGTGGGGCCGAGCCGAGGGCGCCCGACGGCTCCGGCGGAGCCAGCCTGATATGCGGCGGCTTGATCGGCGCACGCCTACTCGGTTGGGGCCGGGGCCGGTGACGACAGAGGTTTCCCCTTCTGCACCGTGAACGTGACGAACAGCTTGGTCGCCTCGGATCCATTCTGCAGCATGTGCGGCGTTTCGGCTGCGGTTACCCAGGATGCGCCGGGCTTGAGCATCTGCGCTTCCTTGCCCTTGACGCGCAGCTCGCCGACGCCTCCGACCGTGTAGCCTGCCTCGGTGCCGGGATGCGTGTGCCAATCAAGGACAAAATTCGGTTCCAGATCGACCACGACCTGAAGGGTCTCGTAGCCCTCCACGGGACCATCGACCCGAGAAGTAATCGCCCGCTTTATGCCGCTCGGCGCTTGTGCCGACGCGTCATCCGCTGCCAAGCCGATTGCTGCGCAGACCGCGCAGCCGGTAAACATCCGCCTGCTCAACATGCATGTCCTCCTCTCGCGCGCGTCCTTGAAATTCGAAGCCTGGACGCGTCATTCGTGGTCGGAGCGTGTGCTTTAACCAATCGAAGTGCCGTGTATATGGATGCACGTGATCGCAATCCAGGACAATCGGCATGAGCTAGAGACTGTCATCGTGATTGCGACGTGGGGCAGATACTCAATTGTTGGGCCGCGCGGGTCGCGGCCTCGGTTCCCGGCAATCTCTTCCACGACCGGGTGTCGCAGCCGGGGTCGGACGATGGCTTCGGCCGGCGGGGGGGCTGAGCCCCCCCTCTTAGGGACCGTACCTCGCCGGCATCATCGACGGAGCGGCACGCGACGCGTTGGACGCGGCGAAGGAGGCGACGAAGCCGGCCAGGGAGCGAACATCGTCCGGCTGGCGCGGATCCCGCGCGACCGCGGCAGCCTCCCGTTCGAGCCGAAGATTACAAGCCTTCGAGGGCAGGCCGACATCCGGCGTGCAGGCATCGTGGCGGGCACAGGCCGCGTCGAGAGCGTCAATCGGTGGCAGCGGTGCGTTGTTGCCCGGGCCACAGTAGTTGCCGTGGATGAGAAGCGTTGGCCCGCCATTGGCGGCGGGCTGTGCCAACGACGGGGCAGCCCAGGCGGTGACGAGGAGGAGCGGAGCGGCGAGGCCGATAGCGGTGCGAGGCGACATGGTGGAGACCCTCCAGCACCGACTCCGCAGAGTCTCATCGGCGATGACGGTGCGCGATATGGTTGATCACCGTGCGTCATTCCGCGATGTGCTCTGAAGCACGACCCCTATTCAGAAGACGCTCCATCCACGCGGCTGGCGCCATGGTGCTGGCGAACTCTTCCGCGACGGGGTGCAGAACGATGGACGGCGGATGGCGTGGGCGGATCCGGGATCGGCGCTCGCTAACCCTCGTGCTCTCTGATAGATTGACACATCACTGATCGTGACCCTCGGGCATCGGTGGCTGAGAGAGACGTGTGCTCCCGCCTTATTTCGGCAGGAGGACCGCATGTTCTATTTCCAATGCAAGGGCTCTGATAGCGTAACGCTGCTGGATACGCGGCGCGCTGGCCGTCACAGCACTTATCTCGGCCCACACTGCCAATCGTGCTGGCGCGTGGAGGCCGAGCTTTGTGGACGGGGCTCAAAGCCGTGGTCGTGGGCGATCTACTCTTCGGATACCTGGCTTGCGGCCGATCGGTCAGAGCCCATGTTCCGTACTTCGGAAGCCGCGCGGCGGGTCGGTGCGTTGATAGTCGCGCAGCTTGATCCGGGATCGAAGCCGCGGCGCTCTGAACTCCATTAATGCCGACCGGCCATCAAAGGGCTGAGCCTAGGCGATCACGGCCCATGGCGAGCAGACGTAGTCAGTGCGGTTCAAGGTCGTTTGTCTCAAGCGAATGTCACGCGCGGTGATGCCCGTTGAACTCGGCGTGGTCCCGGCTCTTTTGGCCGAAGAACCAAACTATCGACTGAAGTCGGGCGGTCATAGCGCGTCCCACATCCACGCCGCTCCCATCATCGCGCCGCCGCCTATCATCAAGGCGACTACGATGTAGGCGTGCAGGCGATCGTAGATGGAGATGGGCATTGCAGGCAGCCCCGATCGAGCGAGACTGTAGGATCCTGCAGGCCAGGCGGCACGCCACATTCATAGGTTAGCAGAACGTTAACTCACGGGCGGCGTGATCTGGTTGCCACAGTTTCGGCTCACTTCAGCCGCCCGAAGCAAGGCCCTCGTCCAGCATCTAAGAGCGCTTCGCCTTCGAGGCTTCCCGTGTGGGGCAGCGAATGGCTACCCTAGGGTCACCGCGCCGTCGATCTGATTGACTGCGATCACGCGAGGACCCCGAACCTCTGGCTCCCGCTGCTCCCAGGCCGACAGGGCGCCGTTGGCTGCCTCGACAATCGCTCCCGGAGAGCCGCTGCCGATCTGCGGACGGATCGCCTCGACGAGCCGCGTCAGGATCGTCTGTTCCTCAAGCGGGTGAGCCGGCATCGTCGCCTGCCGGCAGAACGCCACGTAGACGTTCTCGGCAATGGTGCGGGCGGCACGATCGAGATCCGGCGTGTCATTCATTTCATAGGGCCCTTTGTGTCCAGGTGTTCGGCGAGGATCATGACACGCTGCCTGCAACACCGGCACACGAACCGAGTGCTGTCATCCGCCGGACGGATCAACTTCACGAGGCGATCAAACGCAGCGCGACGGGATGCGCGCGCGAAGCGATCTGTGGCGTGCGGCCGCCACGCGGCAATGGCGACACGCCTTCCAGCTGCCCAGTTTACGCTGACCTTCGAGGCTACGTCCGATATGGCAGGAACGGAGTAGCGCGTTAGCCGTTCCTGCCGCGATGACCTACCATGTGGCTCTCGCGGGTTCAGTCCTCGCCGGTGTGGCGCTCTGGGTCGGTGTCTACACCGCCCTGTTGCCGAACCATGCGCCCGCCTCCTCCCACAAGTGGGAGGTGAGCACGTCCGAAGGCGCGACGAGCGCAGACTTCGAACTGGAAGCCTCACCGCCACGACGGTGGGCCGACCTGCCGCGTGAAGCCCCCGTGTCGGCCAGCGATCTGCCGGTCCGGGAGGAGAGCCTCTCCACAGCGATCGTGCCGGACCTGGGCCACGCTCGACCTGTCGACCGCCCGGATGGTCTCTCGCAGATCCGCAGGGTGGCGCGTCCGGACATCCTCATCAGGCGGCGCCTCATAGGCGAACGGGCCTATACGCCACGACGCGTTCACGCGCGGCCACGATACAGGCGCAGGCAGGAGCCGATCCAGTTCAGCTTGGCAACGCGCTCCTCGTCCTGAACGTCATCTCGGGGACCAACCCGCCACGATGATGGGAACGGTATCGCGAGGCTCGCCGTAAGAACCGAGCGGCCTGGTCCAAGGCCGCATGGTTTTGATGGGGGCATTCATGCGCGTTCTCGTGCGCACGATCATGGCGGCCAGCCTGATCATGGCAGACGCCGCTCAAGCTGCCTCTCTGACCGCAACGCAAGGTGGACAGCAGGCGGAGACCCAAGTGACGCCCTACGAGGCGCGCCTGAAGAACATCCTGGATCGCGACGAGAAGAGCTGGAAGCGCCTTTCCGCTTCGATCTGCGCCGGGTGTGGTGCGCCTCCCCCACCGCTGGAGATTGCTAACGCCACGCCGTCGTATGTGCGGGCGCAACGCGAGGCCGCTGCAGCGCCGCCCCCTCCTGCGACAACGGCCTCCAAGCACGCCGCGCGGCCGGCTTCGGTTCAGAGCGCAGCCTTGCGAGAATATGAAGGGGCGCGCACGCGTGTGGTGCGGTCCAGCTCAACCCACGTGCGCTTGACGGCCAAGGCGCGGCGGTACGCACGGTATGCACGCCTGCGCCTGATCCGGCATCAGAGGCGCTTGGCGCTCCTTCAAGCCCAAAGAAGGCATGCCCTGCTCGCGGCACGGGCCCAGCAGACTGCCCATCGGGTAAGAGTGGCAGGTCTGGGGCTCGGCGGCTCAGAACGGGAGGAGGCCCGCTTCGGTGACGAGCGACGTCCTGTGCCGCTCCCGCCTGAGCGCCCCGACATGCTGTGCGCTGATGATCGTGGGGTCGCCAAGACCGGTTTCCGACCGTCATCGGCCTGTGTCAGCCCCCGCTGAACGATGCCGCGAGGGACCGGTAAGGCCGCCGCCTTCCGCTTCGCATCGAGGCATGAGCGTCGCGCCGGACGCCGCGCTCCGGCGCGACGCGATCCCGGACATGACACGGCGCCTGGACGGGTTCGCACGTGGAGTGGGCTTCGACGAAGCGACCCCGCGGCAGATCGTCGAGAAGGTCGCGAGGGGGGCGCGCCAGCACCGTGAAGCCGGCCCGTGAGCCCTTGCCGCCGAACCTGGCCTGAACTCAGCGCCTCATCGGCTGGCAGCCTTCCGAGCGAACTCCCAGACCGGCACGCCCCAGACCTGCCCCTGCCGGTCGCGGTAGGCCGCCGTCTGCTCGAACAATATGCGGTGCGCCTCGACGCTACGCGCCGGGGTGCCGCCAACCATCAGGGCCCCGCAATAATCGACCCGCAGGGTGCCGTGGTCCGCATGCACGCCGAAGAGCTGCGGCGCCGTCCAGCCGAGCCGGTGGGCCTCTGCGCCGTGCTGGTCGCAGAAGGCCATGGCGTTGGAGCGGATCGCGGCCCACTTCGCCGGCGCCAGATACCGGCACGGCGAGGCGTGTTCGGACAGGCGCTCGATCTGATCGCGCCAGGAGGCGACGGCGGGCGAGAGTTCGGCGGGTGCGAGGCTGGATGACATGCCCGCCGCGGTAGAGCCACAGCCTTAACGAGCGGTTCGTTCGCCCTTACCCGATCTGCTCACGGGCGGGGGAGCGTCCGATCTCACCCGCGGTGAGCCGAGCCGATACGCACCGCGGCTCGGAGACAGGAGTACGGCGGGCGGTTGGCGGCCTCTGTGCTGACTTCGAGGACGGCTGTTCCGGGCCGGGACGGCGCACAAGGTCACCGTTTAATCGTGTCCCGCTGCTGGCATGGCTCGGAAGCTGATCGCCATGCGGTTGTAGGCGTTCATGAGGCCGATCGCGATGGTCAGATCAGCGAGTTCCTTTCCGTTGAACACGCGCGACACCGCCGCGAAGGCTGAGTCCGGCACGCCGGTCTCCGAGACGCGCGTCACCGACTCGGCCCAGCCCAGCGCGGCGCGCTCCTGCGGATTGAACAACATGCCCGCCTCTCGCCAGACCGGGACGAGAACCAGCTTCTCGGTGGCCAATCCCGCCGTAAGGATGTCGCGCGCGTGCATGTCGATGCAGTAGGCGCAGCCGTTGATCTGCGAGACCCGCAGATAGACGAGATCGATCAGTTCCTTCGGCAACCCACATCGACCGACATAAGCATGCACACCGCCCAACGCCTTCATCCCATCGGGCGCGAAGCTGTTGTAGTCGAGGCGTTGGTTCATCGCGAGAGCCTCTCAGAAGCCCTGCTGCAGGGCAGTCTGAGGTTATCTACTCCTTCCGATCCAGGAACCAGATCCCGGCCCCGCCGCCGGTCTCGGGGGTGAACGTCAGGTCCCGGTCATCGCGGTGGAGATGTTGCCGTGAGCGGGGTGAAGGCGATCCCCAAGGGCACACACGACGCAGGCCGGCTCAAAGCGGCCGCATCTTGCCACCGTTCACAGGAGTTCGCGGCGATCCGGCGACAGCGCTGGGGCCGATGTTGGGGCGCCGACACCGATGGGCCTAGACGCTTCAACCAACACAGCAATTTAGCCAGTTGAGTTGGCGGAGGGAGCGTCTCTCTAAGAGCCGTCCGCCGGTGTCTCCGCGTGTCGGTAACCCATTGTTTTTCCCGGACCGACCTCCCCTTATCTGTCTTTCTGTACACGCATAGACACGCTACAATCCGGCTTCTATTTGTAGGTAGCACTGTAGGTATCCCGTTGAGACGAGGACCTGGGCAGCTCAGCGCATTGAAGGTTTCTCGAACCCGGGAGCCGGGCCTCTACGCTGATGGTGGGGGCCTCTACCTTCAGGTCACAAACGCCGAGGCCCGCTCGTGGATCTTCCGGTTTATGCTGAACGGCCGCGCTCGTTCGATGGGCCTCGGATCCCTGCATACCCTGATGCTGGCCGAGGCGCGTGACAAGGCCACCGAGTGCCGGAAGCTCTGCCTCGACGGGATCGACCCGATAGAGGCCCGGGAGAAAGCTCGCGCCGCCGCGCGGCTCGACGCAGCCAACACCATCACCTTCGACGCCTGCGCCGAGGCCTACATCGAGGCGCACAGGAAGGGCTGGCGCAACGCGAAGCACGCTGACCAGTGGCGCAACACCCTCGCCACCTACGCCTCGCCCGTGTTCGGCACCCTCCCCGTCCAGGCGGTCGATACCGGTTTGGTGATGCGGGTAATCGAGCCGATCTGGGGCGAGAAGACCGAGACGGCGACGCGCGTGCGCGGGCGCATCGAGTCGGTTCTGGATTGGGCCGCTACCCGTGGCTACCGGCAGGGTGAGAACCCCGCCCGTTGGCGTGGCCACCTGCAGAACCTCCTGCCGAAGCGGTCGAAGGTTCAGCGCGTCGAGCACCATGCCGCCCTCCCCTTTGTGGAGATCAGCAAATTTGTTTGCGAGTTGCGCCGGCAAGGTGGCACCTCGCCTCTGGTGTTGGAGTTCACGATCCTCACGGCTGCACGCACGGGCGAGGTAATCGGAGCTAACTGGGATGAACTCGATCTCGTCGAGCGGATTTGGACTGTGCCGCCCGCACGCATGAAAGGCGGGCGCGAGCACCGGGTGCCGCTCTGCGATCGGGTTGTAGAAATCCTCGAGGGCCTCAAAGTGCTCGGAGACAGGTACGTCTTCCCTGGCAACAAGCGCGGGAGGCACCTGTCCAACATGGCGATGCTAGAGCTGCTGAAGCGGATGGGGCGGCCGGATCTGACCGTTCACGGTTTCCGGTCAACATTCCGCGATTGGGCTGCCGAGACGACGCATTTTCCGAACGAGATGGTGGAGATGGCGCTCGCCCACATCATCGAGAACCGGGTCGAGGCCGCCTACCGGCGCGGTGATCTCTTTCAGAAGCGGCGCGAGTTGATGAACGCTTGGGCGAATTTCGTCGTTGGGGCCACAGGAGAAAGGTCGTGAGCGACAGTGATCGCCGGGTAAAGCTTCGAGAAACGGTGGAAGATCTAATCGCGCACTCTTGTGAAGCTATTGCTTTTGAGGGAACAACAGCAATTGAGAGACACGCGCTTAGATCTGCAAATTACGAACTTTTAGACTACTACAATAAGCTCGTAAAAACTACCGATGCGCTAGATAAAGAGGCTTCAACAGAAGTCGTTGAGATCCGGAATGCGGCAATCGGATTGATCAACGCCAGCATGGGGATCAGCTCATTAGCCTACCGAATTATGACGGCACGCAAGCTCGTCCTGAAAAAGCAGGCGAAAATCGCGCGAGCTTCCCGCGCGCCCAAGGTGGAGAAGTGGCGAGGTGATCGGCAAGCATTGCTACTGAGGCATCTGCCAGATGCAGCCGAAGCGAAGCGGCATCCCTGGAAGACCGCAGAGTCGATCCGCGACGCCCTGAATGCTGACCTCATCCGGAGCGGTCGCAAGACAGGAGTGTCCACGAAGACGATCGGCCGGTGGATCGACGAGATGCCGGAAACATAATCCGGACATTTCTTCAAAGCTGTCCGACACGCTTCAAGAAACGCGGAAGTTAAGTTCGACACGGCAACAGAGAGGGGCCACTCCTAAGTCGCAGTCCGCCGAAGAACCGGTGGGCACATAAGGACAGCAGCTATGAACTTTCACAAGGTTCAGGCGTCGCAGGGAGACCTGCGTGCGTCAACGGAGAAGCTTTGCTTCACGGTCCCCGAGGCCTGCTTCAGCACTGGCCTCAGCCGCTCGACCATCTACATCTTGCTGCAGCAGAAGAAGCTCCGATCCATCAAGATCGGCAGTAAGACCCTGATCCCGGCGGACAGTCTTCGCAGCTTCCTCAACTCCCTTGAGGCGGAGGCTGCCTGAGCCATGAAAAAGAAAACCCGCGCACAGCGTGGGCTGCGGCGGGTCTCTCAAAATGTCTTCTGCCGGGTCGACATAAAGAGACATACGGCAGCCCAAGCGCTTCGGCAAGATCATCTCGCGGCCCGTTTCGGGTTGACGCCCGCGATGGCCGGCGTCGTAGCCGAGCTGACCTTCCCCGACAAGAATATACGGGGGGCGGCGCGATGAGGAGCATCCCATACGGCCGAATTTTCAAGGCAATATTGAGCGACGCCGGCGTCGACATCCCTCGCAGTCAGATCGTTGCCGTGCTTCGTCAGAGCACCGCTGAGCTCGGCAGCTCTGTTGCAGAAGTCTTCGCGGCTGACGTCGCCGCGTACCCTGACGCACCGCCGGATGCCCTTGAACTCGCTCGGCTTACAACCTGCAGTGAGATCGACAGCATGATCAGGTCCGTCATGGTCGAGTGGCAAATTCCGCGCTCGGCGGACACAGAGAGTTTGGTCCAGCTCACTGAGCATGCCTTCAACGTGCGGCTCCGCGCTCTGAAGGACACCGGCGGGGGTGCGCGATGATCCCCGTCGGACCCCAGTACGGCCTTTGGGCCGCCAATCTGCATCCCGGCGAGCGTATTGCCCGGCTGCGTTGTCTGACGGCGATTGCGCATCTCTCTTGCGGCCCGCGCGGTGCCGAGCTGGTCGCTCTGCTTCGGGCGACAGAGGCTGACGAAGCCGCTGTTCCTGGTGCTCTGGCGGCTTTGAACCGGCTTGCCCCGCTCGACCGCCGCCGCATCGTGCCGACCTACGCGGTTCTTACCGGTCCGGTCCAGCAGCCGAGCCTGACTTCTAAGATCGAGGGTCGGACATGCTGACCCTCAAGCAATTCGCCAGTGCCCTGTGCGGCAAGATCGTTTCAGGCGGGGTCAGCTTTGCTCCGGAAGGTCACGGCCGCAGAGACGCCTCAGGTCGTCTCTTCACCGATCCGACGGCCCGGAATGGCTACCGGATCGCCTGTCTGTCCCCGAAGGATGACCCACTGAGGGTTCGCGATTACGTGGACGCGCGATGCGGCCTCCCTCTTTGGGAGCCGGGTGGTGGCGGTTGGCACGGGATCGGGCGCATCGACCCGCAGGAAGTTGCTCGTCGGGACCGAGCCCGGGAGAAACTCGGTCTTGCCCAGAAGGCAGAGGACCGGATCAAGACCGAGCGCGCCGACCATATCTGGCAGGAGGCTGAGCCTGACCCACGCGGTACCCTGGTGACACGGTACCTCGAGGAGCACCGTCGCCTCGATCTGCCGCGTGACGTATGTGGCCATGCGGTTCGGTTTCACCCGGCGGGCCCTTGGGAAGGGAGCCGCGCGCCCATGATGCTCTGCGCCCTGCGGGACATCCACACCAACGAAGTGGTCGGGCTTCATCGGACTTGCCTCGATCCGGCCACGGCCGCGAAAGTCGGCCGGAAGATGCTCGGTCGGGCGAAGAACACCGCGATCAAACTGACCCACGACTTCGAGGTCGCCGCCGGCCTGCACATCGCCGAGGGCATCGAAAGCGCGCTGGCCGGCATGGCGATCGGGTTCGCCCCGATGTGGGCGATGGGGAGCGTCGGCGGGATCGCAGCTTTCCCGGTGCTGAGCGGCATTGAGTGCCTCACGATCTGCGCGGAGACCGGCGACGCCAGCGCCGCAGCGGTGGAGCGGGTGGGGGCCCGCTGGGATGAGGCCGGACGCGAGCTGCGGGTCTGCCGCCCACGCTACGGTTCGGACCTGAATGACGCGATCAGGGAGGTAAGAGGCTGATGGACGGCCGCATTCCGATCGATCCAGAGAGCGTGGCGACCGTTCATCCGTTCCGGCGTGACAAGCGGGATTTGGTTGACGAGGAGCGGTTCCCGCCGTTGGCCGACGAAAACGGCGAACAGGCGCGCCAGCGGCCGTCCTTTCCGATCCTGCATGTCGACGATTTGGAGATCGGTGACGAACCGACTTGGCTGATCGAGGGCTTGCTGCCGGCGTCCGGCTTCGGCATCGTATACGGGCCGCCCAAGAGCCTGAAGTCCTTCCTCCTGGCTGATGCCATGTTCCATGTTGCGATGGGCCGAACATGGGCCGGACGCGAGGTGATGCAGGGTGCTGTCATTTATGTGACCGGTGAAGGCGTCGAAGGGTTCAAGCGCAGGCTGATCGCTATGCGTCGCCACTACGCCGTCGAGGGGCGGCGGGTGCCGTTCCTGATGGTTCCAGTTGCGCCGGACCTTGGTCATGCCTGCGGTGATGATGTGGTGCTGGTGAACAGCCTACGGGCCTACCTCAACAGCATCGGTAACCCACCGGTCCGGGCGGTCGCCATCGATACCCTCGCCCGCAGCATGAAGGGCGCGGACGAGAACGTCGCGAAGGACATCACTGCTTTTGTCGACAACTGCGAACGGATCGGGGTCGCGCTCGACTGCATCGTCCTCGGCGTTCACCATGCCGGCAAGGATGTGACGAGGGGCGCGCGTGGATCAAACGCCCTGGACGGGGCGGTCGACGTCATGTGGAGCGTCGAGAAAGGCGAAGTATCGAGCACCGCCACCATCCAACACATGAAAGACGCAGAGGCCGGCACGAGCTGGCAATTCCGGCTCCTCCCGGTGGTGCTTCGAAAGGGAGGCGCAGAGGTTCAGGAAGTGCGCTCTGCTGTGGCCGAGATCATCACGCCGCCTAGCAAATCAGACCCTGCCACAGTGAAACGCAGAGGCAGACCGCTCCCCGATCGAGCGCGCCTCTTGTTGAAGGTGCTTCAACACGCGATCGACGAAATGGGTGAGACCGTCCGGGGCGATCCCAACGTGCCGATTGAGGTCCGGGCGTTGCGACGTGAGAGCCTGAAGAAGTACCTCGAGCTAAAGGGTTATTGGGATGATCTCACCACCGCCGCGAACAATCGGGCCCGGCTCAGCACAGACACCAAGCTGCTGTTAGTCCGAGGGTTCGTCGGCAGCACGCCCAATTGGTACTGGCTCAACGATGGAGCCTGTCGATGAGGGCGCAGAGCAGCGCAGAGCAGCGCAGACGTCTCAATTCTCTGCTCCTGGCCACCCTCCGCTGACGAAGCGCGCAGAGCCGCAGAGGGCGCAGAGGGGTTCTATAGAACCTCTGCGCCTCTGCTCTCTCGACAGGTCTGCCCGAAGACGCCCGCCGAATGGACTGCCGTCCTCGACACGCCCGCAAAGGCCGAAGCCGTCGAAGCGCACCAGACGGTACGTCTGCGTCGGGATCCGCGTGTTCGCACTGCGAGCATGAGCAATTGCTAGCCTGGCCGCGGGTCAAGTGGGAGAAGGTGCTCCCGAACGGGACCGTCACCTACGACGTGGCTGATGATCGGACGGTACACGAGCATCGCCCGCACACTGCCGGCATCCTGTGACCACGAAGTGGTCCAGGACCAATAAGTCCATTCTCCGATCTACCCGACGACAGTGACGGTGTCTTCCTTGTCAGGGCCATCCAAGGCAGTCGAGCGACGTATTCGAATTCCTGGTAGTTGCACGACAGCTTCGCAACAGGTCGGCCCCCCAGGGATCGTGCAAGCTTGATGGAGAACATGTCGAGCAAGGCTGCTCTGCGCCCCGTGGCTCCGGCCGCAGAGCGTCTTCACATATCATAAGTCAGCCACCTACAATGCCATCTCAAGCTACTTCCGCTATCAAGAGCATCTGCTCTCTAGAGGATATCCATTGACGAGTATAATTGGGCTGTTGGTCAATAACCGAAAAACGCCGAGCAATTTCTCGCGCCAGATCGACATAGTTTTGCTCAAAATTTTTCTCGATTATTCGATCATAAATGTTCTTCGCCTTCCGCCGTGCGGAGTTGGCCGCATAAACATGTAATGCGATTACATTGTTAATCGGATCAGGCCCCTCGTCTAAGCTGCCTTTGGCTTCCTGATACCGGCCGAGTTCAAGATTAAAGCTCGCGAGCGCAGCTCGGATAAGTCGCCTCTCTTTGGCGAAAGGTACTCGTTCAGACGCCTGCTGAAGGGCCTTGACTGCAGCAGTCAATGAACTCTCCGCCCTTATGACCATGGCTTTCAGTACGACTTGGCCCCAATCGAAGGCGGTTCTCGGCGGAGAGTCATTTAGGCCGCGTTTTGCTTCGGCGAACCGACTAAGTTCAATCAGCACCGAAATGCGCGCGTTTATAGCGGGGCCATATGTTGGCCATTTATCAAGCAGCGTATCGAGCGCAAAAAGAGACGCCTCCAAATTCCCAGTGCGTCGAAGGATGTCCGCTCGATTGAAGGCAACCCAACGGTTCTCAGGGAATTTGCGTTGTAGGATGTCAAAAGCCTCTAACGCCTCAGAGGCAGGTCGAGTCTTTCTCAGCATACGTGCCTGACCGATCCCAAATATCGGTTCATGAGGAAAACTGGCAGCTCCAAATCTGAATACTTCCGCAGCCTCGGAGTAACGTTTTAGATCTTCGAGGACTTCAGCCTTTCCGATAATTGCTACGGTGCTAAATGGAGCCCGCTCAATCGCTAATTCGAAAGCTGATAGAGCTCCATCAAGGTCTCCCATCGCTCGAAAGACTTCGGCTCTTCCGCAGAAGACCGCTTCGTTGTTTGGCGCCTCAAGTGCGCATTCATCATATAATCGGATGGCATCCTTGTAGCGGCCAGCCAACTTGTATGCGTTAGCTTGCCCACTTTTGGGAATAATGCCGCCTTTATTCTTTATCGCCATCCCATAAAATTTGATCGCCAGTTGCATATCTCCTGCATCGACCAAAGTTGATGCGAGCCCCGACCTAATTATCGGATTAGTTGCCCACCGAGCGGCTAATGCCTCGTACTCGCGGCGAGCTTCTTCAGTACGATTGAGATCACGAAGACACTCTGCTGCGCCAACATAAGAGCGCCAAACATCGGGTATAGTTGGCCAATCTGTAGCTGTATCGAGATATTTGCGTCGCGCATCTTCGAATTGTCCAGAAATTCTGAGAATCCGAGCGCGCATATTGCTGGCGAAGGCTCCGTTGCCCGCCTCTTCCGTCAACTTGAGCGCTCCCTCCGCTTCGGAAATCTTACCAGCGCAGATCAATGCATCTGCGAGTTGACCCGATGTCAAGGGATCGCGCGGGTTTGCTCTATAGGCACGCTCCGCCCAATCGAGTTGTGCCTCGGTTGCACCCAGTTCCTTCGCTTCTCGCGACAAGACGTCAAGCGTTTTAGCGATATGTTCAGCCTTGGACGAGGTTTGCTGCTCAACGATCAGCGAGTTAGTCAATTCGCGTGCCTTAGCAAGATTTCCTATCTTTAATTCGCTAATAATGGCGGCCTGCTTCAGTCTCACTTCTTCGAGAATAGACTGGCCGCTATCTGATTGCCGCGACGACGCATTGCGTGCCGAATAGCGCTCATCATCATAAGCGGCGTCGATTGAATTAACAATTTTGGGTGTTCTGGTCCGTTCTAGACCAGGCCGCAGCATCGACGTCCATTGCTTTATCGGTTCAGCGAAGCCTCTATGTTGACTAACAACTTGCAAGCGCAGAAAGTTGAGGTCCGCATTTTGTGAAAGGGCCAAGGTAAATTTTTTAAAAGTGCCGTCGCCTATAAGGCGGTTTTTGCAAATTTCCTTTTCCCGCTCTCCTCCAAATGCCGCAGGATGAACCCTCTCATAAGCGGCGCTTACTTTCGCAGCGTGATCCTGAATAGCAATAATATCTTCAAAGATGGCGCGAGTGATCGGCGTCGCCTCTGTCGCTGACATTACAGCGTCCGTTTGCACAGTCGTCCCAAGCTCTTTTGACATCAACCTATTGGTAACAAAATCTTTTACGCATTCCAGCTCGAACAGTTCTTCGGCGCATTCAGCATACTCGATTAGATCGTCAGCGTCCCCATCGGCAGCGACAAGAAACAAAAATAGTCGTAAAGCGCGGTCGCATGCCCAGGCGTCTTGTACAATCTGTCGCGCGACCTCTAAAGAACGTACTTCTACGGTGTCGAGATCGGAACAACCCTGAAAGTGCAGATGGATCTCAGATTTGTCGATCGTGCGTACGACATCGAGATTGGCTTCGCAAAGCGTATTAGCTTTACCAAGCACTACTATCTTTGCCGCTTCACCTGAAAGGAGAGCTTTCACTATTTCTCCTCCACAACAGCACCATCTTTGCGAAGGGCCTTGGCCGCCTGGCGCCAGATACTTCTCTCCACACGCGGCTTTGGATCCGGTCCGGAGACTTTTTCTATGCACTTACGATGAATTGGGCCATAAATATGAACTTCAATGAAATCGTTATCCGCACCTGACGCGGCCTGCTTCATTAGCACGGCCGCGAACTGTTTATCAGCCATACCCTGATTTATTTCCGAATGAAGCTTGGCAACCGCCAGGGTCTGTCTTTGATCCCATGTCGCTCGGTAACCCAACGGGGGCTTTGTGCCGGAAACAACATTATGGCGCATGTTAAAGATAAATGGATTTTCCTCGAAAACAGACGCGCGGTTCTCGATTGTTGGCTCGCGTAAAACTACACTATAAGGGCCATAGTGTTCCATTCCATTGTCATCTATTGTCAGAGCAGAAAAATTTATTTCCTCATAACTAAAGGGATTAATCGTACTCTCAGCTGAGGCTCGCTGCTGGTCCCAGTGAGATGTGTCTGGAATGCGGCCAAGTAGTTTGACTTGCTTATGAAACGACTGGAATAACGGACTGTCGCCATTGATCCAACTACTCAACGCGCCGAGTGAGCGGTTCATCACCGCTTTAGATTGTGCTACCCTCGTCTCAAAATCTTGTAATTCTGCGATTGTCTGCCGAACGGCAGCAGAGTCTCTGGCTGTCGTTGCACGACGCGCGAGCGCTTCTTTTTCCTCGGTCAGATTTGCCGTCCGTACATTTGGGAAGCCGACCGGTTCCTGGCATACTTGGCACGCAGTTCCGCTTAGTGGCACCTCTGCCCCACAGTTCCCGCAGTTCTGCGCCACTGACCCTGCTCCGCCGAACCTACCTTGAGCGTTCAGGGGTTTAAGCTGAGGTTGTTCCCGGTCACAAGGTGGCTCGGCATCTGCGTGGTGAACTTGACCTCGCTGTGTCGCTTCCGGAGCCATATGAACAGCCAATCAGCCCATTCCCGATGGGATAGATGCAAGCGAGCCTTTGCGAGGCGAATCAGGCAGTTTGCCGCACAGTTCCGGCAGCAAGATGTTCAATTTCATAGATGGCCGCAAACGGTGTTGCGCAGAGAGCATCGCTGTTCAGCGAACGCCAACCCAGCGGCGCAGCTATTGTTTTGGTCGTGCGCCCGTGATCGGAGCGCAAAAACCCCCCCGCCTTGCCGGGCGCAAGGCCTGTGTTCATATTGATCTACGGTGCTTCAGAAACACGCGAACCGAGCCCTGCCAGAGGCTGGCGGTTCAACCCAGAGCGGAAGCCCATCACATTGCCGGTGAGAAGCCCGGTAATTGACGTGCTCACCTTCCGGTGTGCGCGATCGGTTCATTTTGCGGGGAGTCCGACCGCTATACAACACCCTTCGGGGAAGGCGGCCGGGCACGTTCTCTGGGCGTGTTTCTGAGCTCCCGGTGCAAGCCTGCTGGCTGAATAGGTCCAACGCGCCTCAGAAACGCAGCGGACCCCGGCCCTCCAAAAGGCCGGTCCGATCCCAGAGGACCGATATGACAATCCACAACCTGATGCCCTTTGCGATGGCGGGCCGCCTCGCGGCGGATCTCGAGTTGCTGCGCGCCCTGTGCCAGCTGATCACAGGCCGTACCAAGCGCGGTATCGCGATCCTCGACGCCTTGTGCCCCGACGCGGACCTTGAGCCGCCCGCCGACTCCGCTTGCGGAGAGAAGCCATGAGGCGCGACAGGCACGCGGGACCGCCCGGGGATCTCCTCTACGGCGCTGAGGCGGTCTCGAATTCTTTGGGGTCAGGAAGTGCGCGGCGGTGCATCTAATGCGCACCCACCCCATCCTCGCCTTCTCGCTGGACAACGTGCATTGCTGCCATCGCTGAATCCTCATCCAACATTTCAAAGCATCAGAGGCCGACTGTGGCGAGTGTCTACAAGCGTGAATGGGCACGCCTCGGTCACGACGACGCTCAACGTCTACGGCCATCTGTTCCCGTCGGAGGGGGCCATCAAGAGCGCTGATTAGGTTGCGAGCGCGTTCCTTATGACAAGGGTGCGACAAGCGTCGCTCGTCGCCGAAAGCCGCCATACATCGCATTAGCTTAAAGACGCCTAATCAAGCTGTACAATATTCAGGCGATGCTGCGGGATTGGCGGACTAGGGTGTGAACCGAACCAAGCTGTTGCAGAGTCTGTCGTTTTGTGATTCCAGGCGGCCGTTTTGCGGCTTGGAGGTGGTGATGGCGGACCTTTTCTGGCTCTCGGATGAGCAATGGGCGGTGATCGGACCGTTCATGCCCAAGAACCAGCCCGGACCCGAGCGCAAGGACGACCGGCAGATCATCTCTGGCATCCTGCACGTGCTGACATCGGGCTGCCGCTGGCGCGATTGCCCGGCCGCCTACGGCCCGCGGACCACGGTCTACAACCGCTTCAACCGCTGGTCGCGGCGCGGCTTCTGGAAAGCCATACTCGCCGCTCTCGCCAAGGCCGGATGGGCGGGCGACGCAGCCGCCCTCGACAGCAGCTACGTCCGCGCCCACCGCTCGGCTCACGGCGGAAACGTATGGCCCGCCCCGTCCGCAAGTGGCACTGGATCCGCTGGTCTGAGCAGTCTGCATAAACGTATCCGGCCTTCGGGCGAGCCCTTGGCCAAGATGGAGATCCGCGCGTCCTGGGCCTCATAAAGGGGTCGGCGTCGAGCGCCATTTTACGCCAGAGGCTTCCAGAACACCGATCGACTGTCAGGCCATCTTCCTCTCACCGCTCGCAGACATCGGAAGGCCGGCGCGCGCCGCGCCAGCCAAACTCGGATCAGGCGGCCACGGCCGTCGCCTCGTAGACGCGCCCGTGGCGCAGCAGCGCCCAGACGATGCGCGCCATCTTGGCTGCCAAGGCCACCACCGCCGTGTTGGCATGGGCCCGCGCCAGCAGCCCGCGTAGCCACTGCCCGAGCCGCGTATCACTCTGCCGGAGCGTCGGCATCGCGGCCCGAGCGCCCTGGATGAGCGTCTTGCGCAGGTACTTGCTGCCGCGCTTGGTGATGCCCAAAAGCCTTGGCTTCCCGCCCGTCGTGACCTGTCGCGGCACGAGGCCGAGCCAGGCTGCCAGGTCGCGCCCTCGGGCGAAAGTCGCCACGTCGCCGATGGCTGCAACCAGCGCGGTCGCATTGAGCGCGCCGATGCCCGGGATGGTGGTCAGCCGACGCGCGTTCTCGTCCGTGCGCGCCTGCTCGGCGAACTCGGCATCCAGCGCGGCGATGCGCCGGTCGAGGCCCTGCCAGCGCTCGTGCACCTCTGCCACGAGAGTGCGCATGCGCGGTGTAAGCGAGGAGCCCGCCTTCGTGTCGAGTAACGCGGTCAGACAGGCGGCCAGCTTGGCCCGCCCTTGTGCGACGACATGGCCGCGCT
The DNA here is from genome assembly GCF_022179385.1 of Methylobacterium longum. GTDB lineage: Bacteria > Pseudomonadota > Alphaproteobacteria > Rhizobiales > Beijerinckiaceae > Methylobacterium > Methylobacterium longum. The sequence continues at coordinate 45,113 of NZ_BPQS01000032.1, forward strand.
CCAGAAGGATGGCGCGGACTTGGTTCATCAGCGCCGTGCGCTCGCCCACGAGTTGGTCGCGGACCCGGTGCAGGGTCTGCACGTCGAGTTGCGCCTCGGACTTGAGCGCCACGAACCGCATTGTCGGGCGGGTGGCCGCCTCGGCGATGGCTTCGGCGTCACGGTCGTCGTTCTTCTGTGCCTTGACGTACGGGCGCACGTATTCCGGCGACATCAGTCGGACTGTGTGTCCCTGCTCCACGAGGGCGCGGCCCATGTGGTGCGCACCGCAGCACGCTTCCATGGCGACGACGCACCCCGGCAGCTTCGCGCCGAAGGCGATCACGGTCTCGCGCCGCATCCGGCGGCGCAGCACGACCCGCCCGCTCGCATCCAGCCCGACAAGGCTGCAGCTGTTCTTGCCCAGATCGATGCCCAGCACCGCGATCGTCATCGTTCCGCTCCATCCCTCATCTCGGCCTCGCTGCAAGCCTAGCAGTGCAGCCCGGTGAGGGGCGGGCCATCCATAAAGGGGGGCGACAGCGCAGGCCATCGGCCCGTCGCGGGGTGGCCAGACCACCAAGATCCACGCGCTCACCGATGTGCTCGGCCGCCCCGGCGTCCTCCTGCTGACGCCCGGCAACGCCAGCGATGTGACCACCGCGCCTGCGGTGCTGGCCGAAGCGCCGGGCCGGATCCAGCGTCTGGCCGCCGACAAGGGCTACGACGCCGACTGGCTGCGCGCTGACCTCCGCAAAAGCGGCATCACGCCGGCCATCCCAGGCAAGCGCGGCCGCAAGCGGAAGATCCGCCACGACAAGAGCCGCTATCGGGAGCGCTGGCGGATCGAGGCGACCTTCAACCGCCTGAAGGACTTCCGACGTATCGCCACCCGCTACGACAAACTTGCCCGCAACTACGCCTCGGCCCTCGCTCTGGCCGCCGTCATCGCCTTCTGGTGCTGATCGAGTCCAAACCCTAGAATTCCACCATCACGAAAGACGCGCCAGCAGCTCAAGCGACACCGAAACCACCTCCTGGCATTCATGCCGGATCGCCTTGGCAGCTTTCGTCCGCTGTCCGTGGCGATAGTTGCCGTTCCGGCTACCGCTTGGGGCTCCGCTTCCGGTCGCGCCTCCGTGCATCCGGCATCGCTCCTTCCCCTTCACGGCCGGCGACCGGCACGGCTTCCCGTTCCGCGTTCGAACTCCGCAGCGGTTGGCACTTCGCAGGAGCAATGGTTCGCTCGTCTCTAGGTGCATGGGGTTGTGGTCCATTATCGCTCCTACCCCCCTCCCTGGTATCGGATGTCACCCTGCTGTTTGCATCGACATTGCCGACGATCGCTTGACCACCTTCATGCACGTGGACGTGCTTCACAGTAACCTTCTGCGCTCCGCCGCGCCTCACCTTCGCCAGGGCCTCAATTTGTGCCGTGTAGGTGCGCAGTAGCTTGCTCGCGAGGTTGCCGTTCGCCGTCATCTGCTCCGGCGTTGTGGCTACTGCTGAGCGCTGCAGGCATTCCATCGCGAGCCGGTGCGTCGCGGCCATCTGCACGGCGAGCATGCCTTCGAGCTCGTTCTCGGGTCGCACTGCCTCGACCGCGGCGAGCATCGTGTTCGCCTCGATCTCCGGAGCTTGTTCGTCTGGCCGAACCATGCCGAGCAGGTGGTTCAGCTGGCCGACGGCGAAGGTGTCAGAGCGCGTGCCGAAAGCGTCCCCCAGGCGGACCTGCCACCCCTGGGGGTCGTCGTGCGGGCTATCGAGGCTGAGGCTGCCGTCGCGTGTCCGCTGCAGCGAAACCATAACCGGCGCGCGGCGTGCCTTTCGGCGTTCGTTCGCCTCAAGCATCCGGCCAAGCTCTTCTGCTGAGCGCGCCTGCTTAGGTTCTTCCGGGTAGGCATCAACGTCGGCCATGACCAGATCGCACCCTAAAAAATCGGTATCACAAATACTTCTGACAATTCATGAGATTATTTTATAAGGTAATTCAAGGCCAGATCAAATTTATCCCGTCTGACCTCGAAGGCCTGCAGAGGCGCGATCCAGACCCGCGACCCTGGTCGTTGTTATGTCCACTTCGGAGCTTTCGGCGGCACACTCAAATAGGTATTGATCGGGCTGGGGATCCCTTCTCCCGCCTAGGGTCTGAGGCGCCCTACCACATCAAATCCAGAGCCTGCATTCGGTCGAAGGACGGCGATCTCGCCCTCTGCCGGGACGATCCCGGTGAGCGCGGTGATGTTCACCTGATGTGTCACGAGCACGAGGGTACCCGGTCGGCCCAACCAACCACGAATGCGGTCGCGTAGGGCTGCGCTCTGGTATGACTCGTTATTGCGATCGGCAAAGAAGCTGTCGAGAGCCGGATCGGCCTCGACCGTGACGTCGGGGAACGCCAGAACGGCGGTGTCGCGCGCGCGGCACCAGCGGCTGGACCGAACCGCGTTCACGACGACGAGCTCACGCCTCAAGCGTATGCCGAGCGCAGCGGCCTGTGCGCGGCCTGCCTCGCCGAGATTGCGCTGCGTCTCGCAGAAGCCGAGCCGGAAGCCCGCCGGATCGCCGAAGCCTGGAGCGTTAGCGTGCCGCAGCAACATTACCGTCCCGCCAGCCCGTGCTGCCGCCCAAACTGCCTCGGTGGCAGATGCAGGGATAACGGAGAGAACCAGAGCGAGGGCGAAGATGAAAGGTGCGTGCATCGAGCAAAGCTCTTCTAGGTTGGCCTTCCCCCGTTAGATGGCCCGGTTCTAATTTAATGCTTGCTTGGCCGGTCGACGACGTTTGAGGTGGCTGGCGAAGCGGGTTTACGGTAAGTGGCTTCGTTGTTCCGATGATCGTCCTTCTTTACGACCACGGAGGCTTCGTCCTTGTCCTGGGCGTCGCTGCGGTGTTCGACGCGATCGTATTGGCGTATTCTACAGCCTTCTATGGGCTCACCTACCCAGATGCGAAGTGGGGACCGACTCCGGCTGAATAGCCCCTCGGATGAAGGTCGATGGGCGGCTGGAGCCGCGTGGAGCTGAAGGTCCGCTTCCGGGCGTCGAGCCAAGTTCCGTTCGCCAACCATTACCGAATGCTGGAGGGTCTGCTTCCAGGCATACCGATTTGCTAACTTTGGCACTTCCTGGCCGAAAGCGGCCCGTCCGCTTCTAGGCTCGGATCGTGAGCAAGCGGACGTATGGCGCACTATGCCGGGTTGGGACGTTCGTCAGCATGACGCCAGCCCGTTGACGTTCTCGCAGGCGAGATTGTGGATCCGCAACTTAGTTGCCCGCCATTAAACCCGTATACAACATTAAACCGCATCGTGAGGGAACGAACAGCTAGGGCTGCCTTCCATGCTCACCGTCGTCGGTTGCCTCGTCGAGGCGCATGACTTCCGCCTCGTCGCGCTAGCGGCCGGCATCTGCGCCCTCTCGGCCCTGACGACGGTCTGCCTCGTCAGCCACGCGCGCCGGGCTGGCGGATGGGCCCGTGCAGGCTGGCTCACCGTGGCGGCCATCGCCGGCGGCTCCGGCATCTGGGCCACACACTTCATCGCCATGCTCGCCTTCGCGCCCGGCGTGCCCAGCGGGTACGACGTCGCGCTCACCGGCCTGTCCCTCGCCATCGCCGTTGCCTTGGTCGGCTCCGGTTTGTCCCTCGCCGTCCTCGTCGGCGGGCGGGCCGCGGCCTGGGCTGGCGGAGCCATCCTCGGGTTCGGCATCGCGGCGATGCACTACACCGGCATGGCCGCCTACGACGTGGCCGGCCACAAGGCGTGGGACCCGGCGACCGTCGCCGTCTCGCTCGCCCTCGGCAGCGTTCTGGGCGGCGCCGCGCTGGCCGCGCAGGTCAATGCCCGTAGCGTGATCCGCCAGTTGCCCGCCGCGCTCCTGCTGCTGCTCGCCATCTGCAGCCACCACTTCACCGCCATGAGCGCCGTCACGGTCACGCCCGATCCGACGCTCGCCGTCTCAGAGGCCGCGGTCCCGAACGCCTGGCTCGCCGTCGCCGTGGCGCTCGCCAGCTTCGCCATCCTGCTCCTCGCCGGGGCCGCCCTCGCGCTCGACGTTCGGGACCGCCGATATTCCAAGCTGGAGGCCGACCGCCTGCACAGCCTCGCCAACGCCGCCGTCGAAGGTCTCGTCGTCTGCACCGGTGACACGGTCGTCAGCGCCAACAAGAGCTTCGCCAAGCTTGTCGGCTTGCCGCAGGACACCCTCGCGGGAACAGCCCTGTCGGCGTACCTGCCGGGCGAAGCGGCCCGGCTGGCGCTGGCCAGCCAGCCCGAGCGCCCGGTCGAGGCCGAGCTCCGCCAGGCCGACGGCACGCTCGTGCCGGTCGAGGTCATCATGCAGCCCGTCGACCATGCTGGCCGGCCGCACTACGCCGTCGCCGTGCGTGACCTTCGGGCACGGCGCCAGGCCGAGAGCCAGATCCAGTTCCTCGCCCACCACGACGCCCTCACCGGGCTCGCCAACCGCGCCAGTTTCGGCAAGCGCCTCGACCAGGAGATGCGGGCGGCACAGGGCGGCGGCCGCAAGCTCGCGGTGCTGTGCCTCGACCTCGACCGCTTCAAGGAGGTCAACGACCTGTTCGGCCACGCCGCCGGTGACACCATGCTAGAGAGCGTCGCCCGCATCGTCTCGACCGAGCTCGACGACACCCAGATGATGGCCCGGCTCGGTGGCGACGAGTTCGCGGTGCTCATGCCGTGCGAGCACGCCTCCGCCGCCGGACGCCTCGCCGAGCGCATCCTGGAGGCGCTGCGCTCCGGCAAGGGCGATGCCGGCGGACCGCAGATCGCGACCAGCATCGGCATCGCACTCTTTCCCGACGATGCTGACGAGCGGGCGGCGCTCCTGAACTACGCCGACACTGCGCTCTACCGCGCCAAGTCGGAGGGACGCGGCACCTACCGCTTCTTCGAGGCCAAGATGGGCGTCGAAGTGCGCGAGCGCCGCCTGCTGGAACACGACCTTCGCCACGCCGTGGCCCGCGGCGAGATGCAGCTCGTCTACCAGCCACAGACGGAAGTCGGCAGCGGCGCGGTCATCGGCTTTGAGGCGCTCTTGCGCTGGAAGCATCCGGAGCGCGGCTACGTATCGCCCGCTCTGTTCATCCCCATCGCCGAGGAGAGCGACGCCATCCTGCAGATCGGCGAGTGGGTGCTGCGCGAGGCGTGCCGCGAGGCGGCGAGCTGGCCCCAGCCCCTGTCCATCGCGGTCAACGTCTCGGCGGTGCAGATCCACAGTTCACACTTCGTCGGCCTCGTGCACGAGGTGCTGCTCAAGACCGGGCTTGCGCCGCACCGGCTGGAGGTCGAGGTGACCGAGACGGCGCTGATCAGCGATCCAAGTCGAGCGCTCCTGACGCTGCGGCAGTTGAAGGCGCTCGGCCTGCGCATTGCCATGGACGACTTCGGCACCGGCTACTCGTCCCTGTCGAACCTGCGCTCGTTTCCGTTCGACAAGATCAAGATCGATGGTTCGTTCGTGCGCTCGGTCGACAGCAACGAGCAGACGGCGGCCATCGTACGCTCGGTGCTCGGCCTCGGGCGCGGGCTTGGGCTGCCGGTCCTTGCCGAGGGCGTTGAAACGGACGCTGAGCTCGGCTTCCTCATCGCCGAGCAGTGCCACGAGGCACAGGGCTACCTTATGGGTCGGCCCTCGCCGATTGGGCAGTTCACCCAGTACACGCACGGAACGATACCGTTCACCGCCGACGACCGAAAACGCGCCTGAGCGCCTCGGCGAGAGGCTGTCATCAACCCGGTGACCTAAAAGGCTGAATGTCGGACTCGGATTGGGCGGAAGGCGGGCATGAGGGAGCGGAGGACACCAATTCCACCACGTACACTGCCGTCACTCCCTGCCGCCGCTCTGACTGGCGCCTTGGTCCTTGGCTGCGGCCTCGCCCCGGTGGCCCTCGCCCTGGCACCCCGACCCGGCGAGCCGGTCGCCGTTGTGACCCTCTTCCCAGACGCCCCGGTCCCCAAAGCCGTCAACGCCTCCGGGGCGCCCATCCTGTGGCTCTCGTCCGGTGGGCACGTCGCGGTACTCGAAGCCGCCGGGCGCGGCACCGCCGCCGACCTGCGCCGGGCCGGCGCCCTCCTCGTCCTCGCCGCCGGCCCTCTCGGAGCCTGCCCGCCGGGCTTCCGGCTTCCCTCAACCCTCTCCGGAACGACCCGGCCGTGATCGACAGCAGCAGCCTCGACCGCCTCTGATCCGCCTTCCTGCCGGTCATGCTCGGCGTGCTCGCGACCATCGTGGCGGCGCTCGCCTGGTGGCGGGACATCATGCCGGTGCCAGTGACGGTCCTCGCGATCCTCCTCCCCGGCGCCAGCCGAACCGTCTCGGGCCGGTAGCCGGCCTTCACCAGGTCGGCGCGCGCACCAGTAGAGGCGCCGGCTGCCGTCTCGGTTCAGCCTCGTCTTGAGTCCAGGCGCGTTAAGATCCGAGGCCATCGAGGTTCTCCTGTCCTTCGAGGGCGGATGCATCGACACGGGAGAGACAGTAGCGGCGGTTGAGGTAGGCGACGACGCCGGGCCAAAACCGCCCTCCGAAGAGAGGATCGACCTTCGGCAGGCCATCCCGCTCCAAGATGACAGCCTTCGCCTTCCAGGCGGACGGCTCTTAGCTGAGGCGGCGCGCTACCTCAGCCTCGCAGGGAAACAGACCCTGATCCTCATGAGGGCGGCGGGGCATGTCTCAAGCCCTCAGGCCCACCGTTCGCCCCTCAGCGACGAGGGCGGGCGTGGATGCATTCATCTTGCATCGTTCACCGCGTCGGATCTCCTCTCGACCTCCACGCTCGCTACGCGACCCCCTTTGCCGAAAGGCCGAGCGGGCGGGCGTGGATGCCAAAGTCGTGATCGAACCTACCGATTGAATGCAATAGTATGCATCCGTCGACGGTGGTCGACCTCCACGCCCGCAGCCTGGTGGTCCCTCAATCCTTTGGACAGCGGGCGTGGATGCCCTCACTGGAAACGCTACCCGTGAGCCGACTGCAGGTCCGCCCGCGCGGCCACCGGGGACGCTCCTGCAAGTGCGCCCGCTTCAGTCACGGCTTGCATCAAGGTCAATCACCAGCCGCCTGGGCGCGACGGCGCGCCATCGACGCTCCAGGAACGGCATCAACCTCGCTGCCTCCAGGGCATCACTTGTTGGATCAGGTGCATCTGACCGGTTCTGTGCGTGCTGCTTGTCGCCACAGATCCGGAGATCAAAGATCGTGTGCCGAGGGACGCCGAGGACTCATGCGTATTGCCCAGTTTTTGGAACATCAGAGCTTCGGCAGAAGCTAAGCTAGCTATTGTGTCAGTCGTAAAGCCCCGATGCTCGCCTGGATTTTTTTGAAGGCCGCGATCAGATCATCTGATGTATTGGCTAAGAAGTACTGATCCGCCGACGTTGCACAGTTCTTCAAGAGGGCCTGACCCGCCGCGTCGATCGGATCGGCCGGTACGCTAAACGCGATTGTATACACCGAGATGTTGACCGCTTTCGCGTTCTTGCACGCCTCTGCAGTCAACGCGTCCAGGCCATTGCGGGCGCTTGTGCTGTTCGAGATGTTCTGGTTCGCGGGCGGAAACCGAGTGTTAGAATTCATTGTCTTCGTGTTCGCAGGATTAGCGTTCTTGAAATATCCGGGGGCAAGATACAGCGAGCCATTAGGCGAGCCCGGGTTTGCCGTCCAGCTGTTGTACCCATCTGTCATGAGAATGAGGATCTTGTTGATAGTGGTGGTATTAGAACTGCCGGATATCGTGGCATAGGCTGCAGGCGGGCTGCCGGTTGTGGGACTGCTTGTAAATACACTGAGCGGTGACAGTGTGCGCCAACCCCACATGAAGCCCTCGTGGATGTTGGTCGAACCTGAGGCAGCCATCTTACTGATCAGGTTCTTGAGGGCTGCGGTGTCGTTCGTCAGCGTCATGAGCGGCTGCGTCGTGCAGCCGAAGTTCGGGCCGTTCGGGATCCCAAGTGCAGTGCCCGATTTGGCATTGAGCGGGCTGATGTACTTGCAGGCTTGAGCTTCCAGCGGCAGGTACGAGGTGGCAGAGTTTTTAGTTCCGCACTTGCCGTTTTTGGTGCCGTCGTCGTCATCGATGTAGCTGTTGTAGCTGCGGTACGTGCTGCCGTTGGGGTCAGAAAAATCGAAGTAGCTCGTGCTGCCATCGCCCGGCTCGTCGGGGGCGAGGAGAGGCACGTAGTACGAGTCTAGGTTTCCGCTGGTAGGTGCACCGTCCCGTACATCGAGGGGGTAGGGCAACGTCTCCAGGCAGCCCGCCCATCCCCAGTTCGTGTTGACAGCTTTGAGGCTGTCGAAGATGCCGAACCTGTTTGAGAAACCGGATCCGCTCGGGTCAATCACGTTCGTCCAGTGATAGGCGGACTGCGCGTTCTGATCGATCCAAGTGGCGTAGCGGTAGATCGTGGGGTTCACCGCCACGGCGCCCGCGAAGGGGACGATCGAGATGCGGGTCGCGCTGGAGAAGGCGGCGCTGGTGTAGACGTAGTTGACGAAGTTCGTCGCCGCGGCCTGAACCGCCTGCAGCTTCGACTGGGTACCGCTCGACTCGGCCATCGACCCGGTGTTGTCGAGCACGAGCGCGATCTCGAAGGTCTTCGGCAGCGGCGTCGCGCATTCCGACTTCGCGCCGGGATTGATGCGGCTGGTGCCGGTGAACTTGTCGAAGAAGGTCGTCGACAGCTTGTGGGCGGTCAGCGTGATCTGGCGTGGGTTGCTGGTGATCACCAAGGGATCCACCACGAGGTTAGCCGAGCCCATGGCGCCCGTCATCGCCGTTTGTGCCATCGTGTTGAGAGCCGCCGTCGTTGTGGTGAGCGGCGTCTGACATAGGAGCAGCGCGGTGGCATCGGTCGCCGCCTGCAGCTTGGTTTCAAGCCGCGTCGCGAAGCCGTAATCGATCGCCGCGCCGCCGAACATGAGCATCGGCACGCTGAGGAAGGCGAACAGGATCGCGACGTTGCCGCCGCGTTCGCATGTGAAGCGTTTCACAAGCGCTTTTGACTGACGCTCTTCAGCCCAAACCCTCTCTCCGTCCGTGGCGTTCATTGTTTCGCGGTGTGTTGGGCATGAGCTCTAGCCCGAACAGCTCACCTGCAGATCAATTAAGTTGGTCTTAATAACGGGTAAGAAACATGGCTATTCGGCCACGAGCGCGTATTAGAGAAACCCACTTCCGCTGTGCCCTTCGAAGGCGTTCGCCCTGCGGATGTACCCGACCGCCGTCCGCGGATCCCGGTGGCCCGACTGGTCCATGATCCGCGCGAGATCAGCGCCACGCTCGGCCGCCTTGGTGATGTAGCCGGCCCGCAGCGACTGCGCCCCGAACGTCGAGGCGTCGAGCCCCGCGGCTGCGCAGTACCGCTTGATGATGTCGGCCTCGGCTTTTGTCGTGAGCCGCACGCTCTCGCCCTGCCGGACGTTCCCCGGTCGTGACACCAGCCGGAATACTGGCCCTCTCGTGATACCGGCGGCATCGAGCCATTCCCGCACCAGCGCGACCGGCCGGATGAACCGACCGTGCGGGATCGCGTTCTCGAACCCCCTGCCGTCTTTATCCACCTACGACCGACGGACCATGACGCACAGGCCTTCCGGATCCTAGCGCAGGTCCTTGACATCAAGGGCGACAAGTTCGGACCGGCGGAACACCCCGGCGACGCGTGACGATCCTCGGCACCTACAGTTGGCCCGCCATCCGTCGCGCGCATATATTGTCCCACCTTCGCGAGGGCGCGAACCACGGGCAGGCATAAGAGCAGCTCTTGCCCCACTTCGGTATCGGCAACCTTCGCCTCGACGTATTTTTGCGGCGAGAGAATTGTAGCAAGACCGTCTAAGCGATGGACTATGCTTTCTCAGATTTACAAAATCACTTCACGATAGCTGGTCGTGCCCGATGCCTGTCATGACGTGACCGTTAACTTTGGTAGCTCATAATCCGGGCAGGCAACGAGCGCGACCATGACTCAGCGACAAGCAGCCTCGCAGTACCCTGTCGTTCTTCCCGCCTTGTGCCTGCGTCGTGACGGGACCGAGTTCCACGCCGTGACCGTGGATATGTCGACTGACGGATTGAAGTTGCGGTCAGCGACACTGCCGGTCATGGATGAGCGCCTAGTCTGCAACATACGTGGCGTTGGAGCGACCGAGGCCCGGGTCGCGTGGGTCGGCGCCTGCGACTTCGCCGTCCGAATTACTAGCCGGGATCCCAAGCCGGGTGAAGTTGCGCGCCGCCTCATCGAGATGTCGCGCCAGCAGGCCAAGTCGTCCGAGGATGTGCGCATCGACCGTAGGATCGTGCCGCTAAAGACGGCGGTACAGGTCACGCTGGTGGATAGCACAGGCGTGCCGGCGACGATCTTGAACCTCTCGGTTTCTGGCGTGGCGCTGCAACTCGACGCGGCGCTCGCCATCGGCCAAGAGATAGTGGTCGGGCAGCGGCGAGCGACGGTCGCACGTCAAATCCCGCAAGGCATCGGCGCAGCTTTCATCGAGCCACTTGACGATGCGTTCGATGAGAAGACGGTACTCTAGCGGGAAGACGTGGGGCCGCACCAGTACAGCGTCGACTGGCTGGCATGGTATAAAACAGCCCGGGGGCGTTCTAGGCTCAGGTTTAGCCTCGCTCCGCCTTCAGCGTCTCATTTACGAGGCAGCAGATCGGATCAGATCCGTTCGCCTCGGACACTAACGCCCACTCGATCGGCGTTGGGCGACGCGCATCCGTGCTCGAAGATCGCGAGCCGCAGACCCTCGACGGCATCTCTACGCCACGCGAGCTGCACCCCGCAGACGAAGTCGCGTTCCAGTACTTTGAACACGAAGCGTTCCGGCAGCACATAGGAGCTTGGTACCGTCAGCCGTGCCCCGGACGAGGACACGTCCTTGACGGTGGTCGGGATCTCTGACCCATCCGGCAACCGGATGATGGCAATCCAGCTCATCTCGCGTCGCTCTTCTCGGCGGTTGGTCTGCCCGGCTACTTGCTCCGGATCCATTCCTCGTTCCTGGTCGCTAATACAGCGATCTACATCTTACCTCAGCTAACAACAATTAAATGTTCGAGACTTATCATGGATCAAGCGCGATGATGGGCCGGGAGAACGCTTGAATACGGAGCCTTAACTTGTCTCCAGCAAACTGTCGCTCACCGCGCAGTATGGGCCGGCGAGGCAGATGATGAGGCGCGGCAATAGCACGGTTTTGTCCAAGGCCTCAGTTGGACGACAGGTAGTCACCACAGCCCGGCAGCGGCTCTGGACCGATCGGCAGGGTGGCGTCGCGGTGGTCTTCGCGCTCAGCTCGACGGTCCTGATCGGTTTGGTCGGCGGTGGGATCGATTACGCGCATCTGGCCACCCGCCGCTCCCAGTTGCAGAACGCCGTGGACGTCGGCGTGCTCACCGGCGGCGGCACCCTCAAGCTCGCCGCCTCCAGCATCGCGTCCGTCCAGGGCGTGACCGAGCAGGCGATCCGCAACAACGCGCCGCCGTCGCCAAATCAGCCCTTCGCGGTGACGGTGGACGTGGCCCCCGACAAGACCAGCGTCTCGGCACGGGTCCAGGAGAGCGTGAAACTCGCCTTCGGCGGCTTTTTGGGGATGAGTTCCCGCACCATCGCGGTGCAGGCCAAGGCCAGCGTCGTGGGCAGGATGCGGCTGTGCATGCTCACCCTCGACCCTGCCGCGCCGGGCGCGTTCAACCTTCAGAAGAACGCGCAAGTCACCGCCAACGGCTGCTCGCTGTACTCGAACTCGATGAACGCCAGCGGCATGGTCGGCGGCGACAGCTCGATGGCGCGCGCCGACACGATCTGCTCAGCCGGAGGGTATGTCGGGGCCCGGGCGAACTTCGCGCCGCCGCCGCAGGCGGGTTGTCCGACAATCGCGGACCCGCTGAAGGGCCGTGCCAACCCCAACGTCGGCGGCTGTGCGAGCCTGCCCTTCCCCTTCAACCTGCTGCCGCTCACCAAGATACAGACGATCGACAAGGACGTGACGATCGATCCCGGCACCTACTGCTACGGCCTCCAGATCAAGAAGAAGGCCGTCGTGACGATGCGGCCCGGCATCTATGTCTTCAAGGACGGGCCCCTGATCGTGCAGGACAACGCGACGCTCAGCGGCGAGGGCGTGGGCCTCTACTTCGTGGGCGACAAGGCGGGCTTGCTCTTCGATAAGAAGACCACCGTCAGCCTCACGGCTCCGACCACGGGCGAGATGGCGGGTCTGCTGATGGCCGAGCAGACGACCGTCTCCAATCCGATAGATCCGGCATTGGGCCTGGTTGACGATGTTACCGGCCTTCTGCTGCCGCCGACCCCGCCGCCGCTGGGTCAGTCGAAGCCGATGCGGATCTACCGCATCATCAGCAACAACGCCCGCACCATGCTGGGCACGATCTACCTGCCTGCCGGACGCCTCGTGATCGACTCAGACAAGCCGGTGGCGGACCAGTCCGCCTACACGGTCGTGGTAGCGCAACAGGTGAACCTCTACGAGGGGCCAAACCTCTACCTCAACGCCAACTACGATGCGACGAGCGTACCGGTGCCCAAGGGCGTGGGTCCGCTCAACGGCAAACTGCTGATCACGCAGTGACCGCCTATGATCAGAGGCTCATCGGACGGCACAACAGATCGCTTTAGGTGACACGGTGCTCGCGCTGATCCTCGACGACGCCGAGATGAACAACCTGCTGATGATGCAGGCGCTCAAGCCCGTGGCCGAATGTGAGCCCGTCGCCTTCACGAGCCCGGTGGCGGCGCTGGCCTTCCTGCAGGCGAACGTCGACCGGATCGGGATCGTCGTCACCGACTACGACATGCCCGGGATGACCGGCCTCGACGTCATCGCGGCGGCGCGGGCGGTGCCCGGCTTCGCGCACGTGCCGATCGTCATGGTGACGAGCCTCGACCAGCGCAGCCTGCGCCACCAGGCCCTGCGCGCGGGCGCCACCGACTTCCTCGGCAAGCCCTGCGATCCCGTCGAGATCCAGGCGCGCGTCACCAACCTGATGAAGATCAGCGCGGCCCACCGGCAGGAGCAGGACAGGACCGCGTGGCTCGCCCGCGAGGTCGCGGCGGCGGTCGCGGTGATCGAAGCGCGGGAGCGTGAGATCATCGCCCTGCTGATGCGCGCCGCCGAGCACCGCGACTCCGATACTGGCGACCACATCGCCCGGGTGGCGAAGTATGTGGGGCTGATCGCGCAGAACTTAGGTTACGAGCCGGCGCAGGTTCAGATCCTCAAACTCGCCTCTACGATGCACGATGTCGGGAAAATCGGCGTTCCCGACTCGATCCTGCTGAAGCGGGGGCCTCTCTCGACTGAAGAGCGCGCCGAAATGGAGCAGCATGCCGAGCGCGGTCGCCGGATCCTGGAAGGCAGCGCCTCCGACGTCGTGCGGCTTGCAGCCGAGATCGCCGCGAGCCACCACGAGCGTTGGGACGGTACTGGTTACCCGAGCGGACTGAAGGGCGAGGCGATCCCGCTCTCCGGTCGCATCGTGGCGGTGGCCGACGTGTTCGACGCGCTGGTGTCGGAGCGCCCATACAAAAGGGCTTGGTCCTTTGACGACGCGCGGTCTTTCGTTGCCGCGCAGGCCGGTCTTCACTTCGACCCGCGGTGCGTCGAGGCCTTCCTTATGAGCTGGAACGACGTCGAGGAGCAGTGCTCCAAGTCTGCTGCCTGAGGCTGCTGGCCGGCAAAACGCGCCATCAAACGCAGCGCCTGCTTCGAGCCGATGCTCTCAGGAAGGCCGACAATCGCTCGCGGCCTTGAGCCACCAAAGCTCATCCGTCAAGTTGCCGAGAAGCGGACTTTCCGACCCTCTGCAACGGGTGGCAACCGGACCTTGATCGTTTGCCCCAAACGGACGTGTCGCATCCGAACCGTTATCACCGTCTATGGTGGCCTGTCTAAGGCTTTAGAACGGTTGATCATCCTGCGGCTGGGTCCGGCAGCAGCGTGCCTTGAACATCGCTTCGGTCTGCGCTCCCTCGTCCTCGGCTTTCACGCCGCGGCCTACCTCGATACAGTGAGGTGCGGAGCCATGAGCAAGGAGACGGGTTCGTCGTTCCGATGGCAAAGATGAGGTCCCGATGGGTGCGGTTGTCTCGTTCTTCCGGCCTGCATCGAAGAGCCTAGGCGGTTGGTCGCAGCAGGAACTCGCGGAGTTCTACCGGGTCGAGGCCGCGCTGATCCGAGCCGGCTTGCCGATCGGCAGCGAACAGGGCTTGAGCGACGAAGCCGAGCCCTGGTTCGTGTTCTGCCGACCGGACGGCGAAGCGATCATGCACTTCGCCCGGATCGACGGCAGCTACGTCATCGCCTCCGACGTCCTGGACAGCCCCATGTGGGGCAGCGACTTCCGCGCCCTCATCGATCAAGTCGCGCAG
>NZ_BPQS01000033.1 GCF_022179385.1 Methylobacterium longum
CGCCACGCTGGTGGACGAGGCGACCCTGCGCGAGTGGCTGGTCAATGTCGGCCGCCGCTCCGCCGAGGAGCGCATCGCGCACCTCATGTGTGAGCTCTTGCTGCGGCTGCGTGCGGTCGGCCGGACGGCCGGCGACGGCTACGCCTTGCCGATCACCCAGGAGGATCTGGCCGACACGACCGGCCTGACCAGCGTGCACGTCAACCGCACGCTCGGAAGCCTGAAGCAGCGGGGGCTGATCGCGCTGTCCGGGCGGCAGCTGCGGATCCTGGATCTGGCCGGCTTGGAGACCCTGGCCGAGTTCAAGCCCAACTACCTGCATCTGGGCGGGAGGGATGCTGCATGAGCCTGCAGCTTCAGCCCGTGCAGGTTGCCACGGGCAGCGAGGACCAGGAGAGCCAGCTCGTGTTCCACGAGGGGTTTCTGGTCGCGATCCTGGTTCGACTCTCCGACCTGCATGAGACGGATGCCGGGAAGTGGTTCCTGGAAGCCGGGTTCGGCCGGGTCACCGACATCTCGGGTCCGACCTTCGCCGACATCGACGAGGCGCAAGCCTGGATCTGCGCGCGTCTTGGATCGTCGGGCACCTGAGCTGCCGCAACGTAGACGGGCGGCGGTACGTTGAGCTCTGACCGCCGAAGCATGGTGTTCTCACGCGAAGGGCAGGCACGTGATGACCGGATCGCTTCACCCGCCCGACACGCATCCGTTCGTGCGCAAGATGGAGAGCATCGCCCTCTTCCCCCTGTCGCGGGAGGAGCGGGCCGCGCTTTGCGCCCTGCCCATGCATGTGGCGCGTTTCGACGCCTACCAGGACATCGTGCGCGAGGGCGACCGGCCGTCCCGCTGCTTCGCCCTGCTGGAGGGCTTTGTGGCCGCCTACAAGACGACGCCGTCAGGCAAGCGTCAGGTCATGGCCTATCACGTCGTCGGGGACGTGCCGGACCTCCAGAGCCTGCACCTGAAGGTGCTCGACAACAGCATCGCGACCGTCAGCCCGAGCCGGATCGGCTTCGTGGAGCACGACGCGCTTCGTGTGCTGTTCCGGGAGCAACCGAAGCTGCTGGAGGTGTTCTGGCGCTCGACGCTGATCGATGCCGCCCTTGTCCGTGAATGGATGCTCAACATCGGACGCCGCGAGGCCTACACGCGCCTGGCCCACCTGTTCTGCGAGCTGATCACGCGCCTAGACGCCGTCGGGCTGGCCCCTGAACGAACCTGCGCAATGCCCATGACCCAGCCCGAGCTGGCTGACGCGCTCGGGATCACACCGGTCCATGTGAACCGCACGATGCGGGATCTGAAGGCCGCCGGCTTGGTCACAGTCCGTGGCAGGCGGCTGACGGTGGAGGACTGGGAGGGGCTGAAGGCGGCGGCGGAGTTCGATCCGGCCTACCTGCATCTGCGCAGCGAGGACGGCGCTAAGCTTCCGACTTCCTGAAGGTGGACGCAGCTCAGCCCGGCAACACGCCGTTCGATCGGCGATCGCCGTGCTGATCGCCGGCATGAAACCACGCTGTGTAGCCCGCGCGGCTCGATCATCCGCCGCGCCGGATCGAACAGGTCACAGGCGAACACCATCGAGGCCCGGGAAGGCCCGAAGCGAGAGCGGAGACGACGTCCGCGTCCCTGCATCGCCGTCCATTGCCGTCCCAGCGCGGACCGGTGAACGACCACCCGACTGAGACTTGCGGCGCTCTCTCGACGCCAGCGGGCTCTGCCCGAGAGGGACATGCCCGCGTCGGAGCGGATCCGCCCCGAACGCGGGCAGGCACCCACACGCGCTATGATGAGGCGGGCCGCTTGTTGGCGAGACGTTTCTCGAGGCGCTTCAGGTCGATCACCACCCGCTCGTGCGTCCCAGTCCCGATCTGCTCGGCCTCATCCCAGGCCGCAACGCGGAATTGGATCTGACGTCCCGTGACGCCCACGACCTCGGCCTCCGCTCTCACCCGGTGCCCGACCGGGGTCGCCGCCATATGGCTCACGTCGACCTTCGTTCCGATGGCGCTCTCGCCGGGGTCGAGGAACTGGCGGATGGCGTTCAGAGCCGCGTTCTCCATCATCAGGATCATCATCGGTGTGGCAAAAACCGGCGGCAAGGTGCTGTCCTTGAACTGGCTTGCCAAATGTGGGGGACGGACCAGCATGGCGAAGCTGCCCCTCGTGCCCAACGGGATGTCTTGCATACGCGCGCTCCAGATCCGCTCCACCCTACCGGTTTGAACCGCCGAGCGCGCTGGGAGAACCGCACAACCGCCGGCCGGACTTCGCCGGGAGCGGCCGGTCCGCTCCGGAGCAGTCTCGCCGGGAAAGCGGACAGCCTCCTCCCGTGCGTGCGGCCGTCATGCTCGCGCGCGGGGGCCGCGCTGAGCCGTTGACGCCGGGTCGCCCTTCGCCAGAATCGCTGGACACCTGCTGGTGCCATCGAGTCCACATGATGCGACCCGGGTCGAGTCTCAGAGCCGCCCACCCCGAGCGGGACCCGAGAGGCGGGATGACTGAACCTTGGCTTCAACGATCGCCTGAGCTCTACTGCAAACAGCGATCCGCCCGCTGTCGAGCACGATACCGTGTCGTGCGGAGGAGCCGGTCGGGCTTTGCTGGGGCATGCGCCTCGTTCGGCGTTCGACACCGAGACGGCCTCTCAGCGGCCCACACCCGACAGGAAGCCCGATGATCTCCTCCGCCGGCGCTGTCTCGACCCCGGCCGCCGCTAAGCATCCGGTGCGACCTGCCCTGCTCCTGGGGGCGCTCGGGGTGGTCTTCGGCGACATCGGCACGAGCCCGATCTACGCCTTCCGGGAGTCGTTGAAGGCTGCCGGTGAGACCGCTGGCGAGGCGACCGTATTCGGTGTCCTCTCGATGGTGTTCTGGGCCGTCCTCCTCATCGTCGCCCTCAAGTACGTCGTGTTCGTCATGCGGGCGGACAACCAGGGCGAAGGCGGCACCATGGCGCTCCTGTCGCTGGCATTGCCTGTGGCGGGGAGACTGCGGCCAACCCTGGCCATCATCGGGCTGGCGGGCGCTTCCCTGTTCTTCGGTGATGCGATGATCACGCCGGCCATCTCGGTCCTGAGCGCGATCGAGGGACTGCAACTCGTCACTCCGGTCGTCACGCCCTACGTTGTGCCCATCGCCGCAGTCGTTCTGATTGGTTTGTTCGCGATCCAAAGCCGCGGCAGCGGCCGCGTCGGCTTCCTGTTCGGCCCCGTTATGGCCGCCTGGTTCCTGACCCTGGCGCTGTTCGGGCTGTATCACCTCCTGCAGCAGCCGCGCGTGCTCCTCGCCCTCGATCCCCGCTACGCGCTGGCCTACGTCGGCGATTCTGGGGCATCGAGCACCTTCGCCGTGCTCGGCTCGGTCTTTCTGGCGCTCACCGGCGGCGAGGCCCTCTACGCCGATATGGGCCACTTCGGTCGAGGCGCTATCCGGATCAACTGGTTTGCCTTCGTGCTGCCTGCGCTGGTGCTCAACTACCTCGGCCAGGGAGCCCTGGTCCTCACTGACCCCGCTGCGGCCGCCAATCCGTTCTTCCTGCTGTTTCCCGGCTGGCTGCTCGCCCCCTTCGTCGGGCTCACGACACTGGCCACGGTGATCGCCAGTCAGGCGGTCCTCTCCGGGGCTTTCGCTCTGGTGCAGCAAGCGATCCAACTCGGCGCCATTCCTCGGCTCGAGATCCGGCAGACCTCCGAGGAGTCCATCGGACAGGTATACGTGCCGCAGCTCAACTGGCTCTTGGCCGCCGTGGTATTGGGTCTCGTCTTCGGCTTCCGCTCGTCGGACGCGCTCGCCAATGCCTACGGCATCGCGGTCGCTGGCGACATGATGGTGACCACGCTCCTGGTGACCACCGTTGCCAACGGGCTCTGGCGCTGGCCGCCTTACTTGGTCTTTCCGACGGCCGGCCTGTTCTTGATTCTCGACCTGACCTTCGTCGGTGCCAACGTCCACAAAATCCCGGCCGGGGGCTGGTTTCCGCTCCTGGTCGGCAGCGTAGCGCTGACGCTGATGCTCACGTGGCGAAAGGGCCGAGAGATCGCGTTCGAGCGGCGCGACAAGGATGCCGTCACGATGACGGATTTCATCGCCGGGCTCGATGGACCGGACGCGCCGATCCGGATGCGCGGCACTGCCATCTATCTCACCAAGCAGACCCAGATCGTCCCCGCGGCGCTGGCGCTGAACGTCCGGCACAATGGCGTGGTGCACGAGCGCATCGTGATGCTGAAGGTGACGACGGAGCGCGTGCCGCATGTTTCTGAGACGAAACGCGTGACGGTTGAGCCGTTGCCATCAGGATTCAGCCTCGTCTGGCTGACGTTTGGGTTCGCCGAAAAGCCCGATGTCATGGCGGCGCTGCGGCTGCATCGCGACGTGGTTGGAGTCGATCCGGACACGGCCTCGTTCTTCATCGGGCGGGAGAAGCCGGTCCCGTCGCTGCGCCCAGAGCTGAGCTCTTGGCAGGAGCCGCTCTACGCCTTCATGGCCAGAAACGCCGTGCGCTCACCGGACTACTACCGCATCCCGCCGCCCCGCGTCGTCGAGCTTGGAACACAGGTCGAGATGTAGGCGACTGAGCCTTGAGCACCGATAACCGACCGCACTCGTCGACGGCGCCCGAGAAAGGGGTGCGGGGCTCCTTCCGTGGCCGATGGCCGCCATCCCGCTCCACGCATTCAAATCTGAGGCGCGGCCTTTCGCTGCCTTTCAGAAGTCCGTCAGTCGCAACTCCCTGATTGCACCAAGACGTCGAGCCGATACTTGTCATCCCTGCCTTGGTGGGTGACGTACAAGAAGGTTCCGGCATCGTGGATGAAATACTCGGCCGCCTCATCGCCGGAAAGCGGGTAGTGCGTCTCCCCCGTCCAGTGCACCAGCACGACGACCCCACCCGGCTTCAGGCTCGTCCGGACACGCTCCACCAGCCGCGTCACGTCGCCGGCGTCGAGGTAGTAGACCACCTCCGACAGTACGATCAGGTCGAACAAGCCCGGCGGCCATTGTCCCGGCACCTGCGCGATCTCGAAGCGGACATGCGGCAGGCTACGGCACCGGTCGCGCGCCTGCGCCAGGGCGAGTTCCGACAGATCGAGGCTGACGAGGGCGTCGCAGCGCTGAGCCAGCCTCTCGGTCAGCACCCCGATGGAGCAGCCGACTTCCAGGGCTGAGGCGTATCGGTCTCGCGGCAGCGCGTCGAGCGTGGCGGCGTACTTGGCGTGCTCGTAGGCGCTGGTGGCGAACTGCCAGGGATCGGGATCGGCGGTGTAGCGCTCGTCGAAGTAGCTCGGCGGCAGGGAGGCGGTGTGCCGGTTCATCGTGCGTCCCACCCCTCGAAGAGGTCGCCGGCGCTGCCGCCGGCTCCCAGGATCTCGGCCGCCGCAGTCGTGAGGGCCCGATCTGGTGCGGGCTGACGCAGGTAGGTGGCGAGGTCGCGGGAGAGCCGCTCCAGCGGGTGTTCGCGCAGGAAGCCCTGCAGGCCGACCGAACGCTGGGCGAGCTGCAGCACTTCGAGGCCGGCTTTCTCGACGGCCAATCTCGCCAAGTTGACGAAAGCGACCACGCGCTCCGGTGCGAGAGCGTCCTCCGTGACGGTCAAGGCTGCGCGTTCCACCCATTGTCGGGCGCCTTGAACCGCGATGGCGCCCTCGCCGAAGCGCGCGAGCTGGTGCGGGTCGTCACCTCGGCCGGTCGCCGAGAGGTGGCCCCGCCAAGCATCGAACACGGCCTCGATGCCCCCGAGCTGTACCGCTGCGAACCGCCATGCCCCGCCCGAGAAGGCGGGCTGCCGGTGGTAGTCGTCCCATCCGCCCAGGATCTCGTCCTGCGTGATGGCGATGCCCTCGAAGTCGACCGTGCCGGTGGCGGACGCCCGCATCCCGTGGACCCGCCAAGCCGTCAGGTCGGCGCGGCTCCCGGGGCTCAAGGGCACGACGAGCATCAGCGGCGGTGTGCCCGGCTCACGCTTGACGGTCACCAGGGCGCGGGTGACGAAGCCCGCCCCAGAGGCGAAGGATTTCACGCCGCGGAGCCGACCATCCTCTCCCAGCTTCAGGCAATCGCCGGGTGGGTCGGTGTTCCAGACGCCGAACAAGTGCCCCTTCTGAGCGTCCGCGAACAGCCGTGTTCGTTGAGCGGGGGTACCGTATCGGGCGACGAGCTGGACCGCGTTGACGTGGCCCTCGTATAGGCGGCCCAGAGCGAGGCTGCCGTAGCCGACCACGCGCAGGACGTCCGCGAGTTCGCCTGCCCCCGGCTCTTCGCCGAGGCCCATGCCGCCTTCAGCCGAAGGCACCGGTGCGGCGAGCAGGCCCAAACGGGCGAGGTCGGCGACATCGTCGGCCGGGAAGCCGCCGTCACGATCCTCGGCTTCCGCCCGCGTCGCGGACGT
The DNA here is from genome assembly GCF_022179385.1 of Methylobacterium longum. Classification (GTDB taxonomy): domain Bacteria; phylum Pseudomonadota; class Alphaproteobacteria; order Rhizobiales; family Beijerinckiaceae; genus Methylobacterium; species Methylobacterium longum. Next base: position 6,392 of record NZ_BPQS01000033.1, read on the forward strand.
CGCGGCGACCTCACGCGCCGCCATGACGGCATCGTAGGCCAGCTTGGATGGCGTCCTCTGGTCCATGTGCCTTCCTCCTGTCAGGCCGCTGCGGCGGCAATCTCCTCGGCCGTGCGACCGGTCGCAACCGAGCGCGGTCGCTCGTCCAGGATGTCCGGCGCTCCGGGCTGGCGCGCCGCCGCGTCCTGAGACTTGATCAGGAGCCAGGAGACATGCCGTTCGCGGGGCCGAGGTTTCATCCGCATGAGGCGCCACCGGCCGGCCAGCTTCTCGCCGTGCAGCGTGAAGGCGAGCGATCCCGATGCGAGCGCCGCAGCGGGGTTGCCGTCCGGTTCCCAGGTGCCGCGGTCCCACAGCAGCACGACGCCGGCCCCGTAGCTGCCCGGTGCGATCACGCCCTCGAAGTCGGCGTAATCCATGCCATGGTCCTCGACCGCGACCGCCAAACGACGCTCGCCCGCGATGAGACTCGGTCCGCGCGTCACCGCCCAGCTCTTGAGGACGCCGCCGAGTTCCAGGCGGAAATCGTAGTGCAACCGGCGGGCGGCGTGCTTCTGCACGCGGTAGATCAAGCCGCCGCCATCAGGCATTGCCGGGCCCCTCGACCGACGTCGCGCCCAACCGACCCACGGCACGCGCGTTCTTGGATGCACCACCGCGGAGGAGGTTTTCCGTCCCCCGCATCAGGAACAGGACCAAGCTCGCAAGGCGGATGTGCTTCGGAAGCTCCCGCGGGCGAAGCGGCCGATAGACGAGGTGAGGGCTCGTGAACTCCACCGCGGCCAGGACAGCTCCGAACGCAGGCAGCCGGACGATGGCCTGCGCGTCGCCCGCCCGGATGCCGAGCCACGGCGCCCAATGCCGTGTGTGCGTCAATCGCCCGGACACGGAGAGGTGCCGAAGTCGACGGCGCCAAGCGAACCGGAACAGCGCACGCGGCAGTGGCTCAAGGCGCGGGTCGCACGGGCTCTCCGGCACCGCGCAGCGCAGCTTCATCGTGTCCGCTGCGCCGCCCGGCGCCCGCCCGTCGAGCCGGCCGGAGGTGACGACGAGGATATCCGGATCGTGCCGCACCCGCGCGTCACTCGACAGCAGCGACGAGACGAAGGCCTTGTCCTCGCCAACCGCGAGCGGCGGCATGCCGCCGACCTGCCGGTAGGTGGCGTGACGAACCGCGAGCGTGGCACCCGAGGTCGTCCAGTGCCGCGGCCACGGATCATGCGCGAGAGGGTTGAGCCGCGCCTCGATCTCAGTGAGCAGCGTCTCGTAACGACCCTCCAGCGCCCCGCGCGCGTGCAGGGCGGCGGGAAGGCGCGCGGCATCCGTCGCGTCGAGGGCGATCTTGCCGGCCACGGCGTCGGCTCCGGCCCTGATGGCGTCGAGGTTGCGGGCGACCCAGTCAGCCGGCACCCGGCTATCCGCGTCCGTTGTCAGGATCACGCCGTCCGGTGTGCCGCTCTCCTCCAGCCACGCGGCTGCCGCCTCCATGGCCTCCCGCCGGGCCCAGCCGGCATTCGCGCCCGCGAAGATGCGCTCGACGATATGGATCGGCACGCCCAGCGTCGGCCGCAGGGCTGCGACCACGTGGGCGGTGCCGTCCGTACAATTGTTGAGGAACAGCACGATCCCCAGTCCGCTTCCCCGGAGGTCTTCCTGCTGATCGAGGGCCCGCAGGCAAGTCTCAATACGCTCAGCTTCGTTGCAGGCTGGGATGGCTACAACAGCCTGTAGGACCTGAGCTGCCCCGCTCCCGACTTCGCGGGAGAGCACCAATTGTACAGTATCGGACAACGTGCACATCTCCGACCGGTCGCATCGCGACTGTCGGCGACCCGAGAACAACGTAGGGCGACGCTGCGCCACTACCTGGGGCTGCGACATCGCACACACGGACCGGAGACCGAACTCCATGCAGCCAGCCGCCAGCCTCGGTGCCTTGAACTTCGCCCTGGCCGGCGCGCGCGAGGGCTTCGGGCCGTTTCTCGGCGTGTACTTGCAGAAACAAGGATTTGACCCGGCCGCCACCGGCTTCGCCATGGGCCTCGCGGGCTTCGCTGGCCTCCTCGCCACGACGCCGGTCGGCGCGCTGATCGACCGGACGGCGTACAAGCGTGCCGCCCTGGCGGCCGCCGTCCTCGCCATCGCCATGGGCGCGGTCGGCTTGGTGTCTACGAACAGCCTCTGGCTGATCGGCCTGTCGCAACTCCTCATCGGCGTTGCCGACACCAGCATCGCCCCGCTGGTCGCGGCCGTCACGCTCGGCATCGTCGGGCAGAAGGCTTACGGACACCGGGTCTCGCGCAACGAGGCGTTCAACCACGCCGGCAACGCCGCCAATGCCGCGTTGTCGGGCGTGCTCGGCTACACGCTGGGGCTGGGCTACGTGTCCATCGCCATCGTGGTCATGGCGGTCGCCTCGTGCGGCGTCCTGTTCACCATCGACAAGGGCAGCATTGACCACGGCACGGCGCGGGGCGGCGCGCAGGATGAGCGCTCGACGCTGCGCGTTCTGTTCGGAACCAAGCCGTTGCTGATCCTGGCGGGCACTGTCTTCGCCTACCAGACCGCGAACGGCGCCATGCTGCCGTTCCTGGCGCAGGCGCGCACCGCGGCCGGCGCGGACCCGAGCCTGACCACCGGCGTCATGACCGTCGTCGCGCAGGCCACGATGGTCGGAGCCGCGCTCCTCGCCGCCCGCGTCGCGAAGGGGCACGGGCACGCCAATGTCCTCTCCATCGCCCTCGGGCTCGTCGTGGCCCGCGGCATCCTCGCGGCGTTCGCGACATCCTGGTTGCTGGTCATCCCGGTCCAGATACTCGAAGGCTTGGCGATGGGGCTCGGCGGCGTCGCCATCCCGGCCCTCGTGGCCGAGATGATGGAGGGCACGGGCCACGCCAATGCCGGGCTCGGCGGTGTCATGACCGCCTACGGCGCGGGTGCGACCGTGAGCCCGCTGCTGGCCGGTCTCGTCGCGCAGTACCTCGGCTTCGCGGCGTCCTTCCTCGCCCTCGCGAGCGTCGCCGGCGCCGGCCTCCTCGTGTGGATGGTCGGCCGACGGTTTCTGGGCAAGGAACAGCACACGGGTCACACTGAGGAGGCGTCTGCCGAGCCGGTATGACGGTCCGGGAGCGGATGGCATGGATGCGCGGCCTGAACCGAGCACCTCGAATGCGTTGGCCCGAGCCCTGACGGGCTCCTTCCCGGCCTTCGTGCTGCTGCAGGGCGCGCTTTACGCCGCCTACGGCACGGAGTCGCCGTTCCTGCCGAGCTTCCTCGGCGAGCGGGGCCTGACGCCGGGCGAGATCGGAATCGCGCTCGCGGCCGGGACTCTGATGCGCCTCGGCGCAGGCCCCATCGCCGGTCATCTCGCGGACCGCTACGACGCCGCCCGGGCCGTCCTCGCGACGGCGGCCGCGGCGGCGGGGCTGATCTCCTTCGCCTACCTCGCGGGCTTCGGCTTCTGGCCCCTGCTGGGGGTGAGCGTGCTGCACGCCAGCGCCATCGCGGCCTTGGCACCGCTGGCCGACGCCCTCGCGCTCTCCGCCGCTGAGCGGGAGGGCACCTTCTCCTACGGCTGGGTCCGCGGCGCCGGCTCGGCGGCGTTCGTGCTCGGGACCCTGTCCTCGGGGCTGCTCGTCGCTCAAGCCGGGCTGGCGAGCATCATCGTGTCGAGCGGCGTCCTGTTCCTCGTCATGGCGATCGCGGCGGCCCGTGTCCCGGCGGCTCCTCCACGCGATGTGACGCCGAGCCTCGGCCGTGGCGGCATCCGCGAACTCCTGGCCCTGGCGCCGTTCCGGCGTATGCTCCTCGTGGCCGCGCTCGTCATCGGCAGTCACGCGCTGAACGACGGCTTCGCGGTGATCCGGTGGCGCGAGGCCGGCATCGGGCCGGGCACGATCAGTCTGCTCTGGTCGGAGGCGGTCGCGTCGGAGGTGCTCGTCTTCGTGCTCGCCGGTCCCTGGCTGCTGGAGCGTCTGGGCGTCGCCCGCGCCGCGCTCCTTGCCGCAGGGCTCGGCGCGCTGCGCTGGTCGGCGATGGCCACCACCGCCTCCGTCCCCGTGCTGGTCCTGATTCAGCCGCTGCATGGACTGACATTCGCGCTCCTGCACCTCGCCGCCATGCACCTGATCACCGCGACCGTGCCGGAACGCCTCTCCGCCACCGCTCAAACCCTCTACGGCACGCTGGGACTCGGCATTGCCTCAGCGGTGATCACGGCGGCCGGGGGGCGCTCTATGGCCGCCTCGGCCCGGGTGCGTTCTGGGCCATGGCAATCCTCTGCGTGCTCGCTCTACCGCTGGCGATCGGCTTGCCACGCGCCTCCAAGGCCATCGGATCGGTGCCGTAAACCGGCCTTCCCATCGAGGGCTGATCGATGCATCTCGGCGGACGTTCGCTCGTTCCCCAGGAACTAGCCGCCGCAGCAGGAGGCGCGCGGACTGGCATGGCTTGTCGAGCGCTGGCCTTACGTGACCAGCCCATCCACCGGTCGCCGCTTGGCGACACCGTCCCCCGGCTCGGGCCGCTTCGTTCCCATCCGTCCGTCCTCGTCCGGGACCGGAAGCCATGCGTCAGAGCGGGGCCCTGCAACGGGGACGGATCGGACAAGCATGGTGAAGCTACCCTGTGCGCCCGCTGGGATCCGTTGCGCAGGCCTCCTCCAGATGCGCATCCCCTTGACTGATTTGGACCACGAAGCGCCTGGGGAGCAGCGCAGAGCTTGCGGCCGGAGTGAGCCCAAAGCGGAGAGTCCGGTCCAGAAATAGTGCGGTCGACGATTATCATCGGGCAGAGGCTGCTGCCCCTGTCTTCGCGAAACTTCAGATCGGGGCGCACGAGCTTGGACATGAGCCACTAGCAACATACGTTTGGCTGTTTGGTGATATCTCCTTAAGGATCGACCTGATTCGAACAGCAGATCCGATGTTATGACACGCTTCAACCAGGCAAAGTTGTAGAAACTTAACGTCAGGCGTGGATGCTGGGCCGGTGAGGTTTGCCGCATGACATCCGTAGGCACGTTCAGGGTCTGTGAGCCGGGCGGGATCCCGTTCCGGGAAGCTTTCGCCGAAGCGATCGCGCTGCCGTCCGTGCTCGCCACGATGCTGCGCAGCCTGATCGAGGCGTGGCCGGACGACGTCTACTCACAGCCGCTCGTCACAACGCGCTTTCTGGGCAGTCGGACGACCTACGTCTGTGATCCGCGCCACATCCACAGCTTGCTGGTCGATCACGCCGGCGCGCTGGAGCGCGAATCCTTCATGCTCCGCGCGCTCGGGCCCGCCCTCGGATCCGGCATCCTGACTGCCGACGGATCTCACTGGCGGGGACAGCGCAGAACATCGGCCCCGATGTTCCGGCCCGACCGCGTGCGCGGCTTCGTGCCGGTCATCGCCCAGGCTGCACAGGACACGCGCGAGCGGTGGCTGAGGGAAGGATCGGCTTTTGGGGAACGCGATATCCTGCCGGAGATGATGCGGACGACCTTCGACGTCATCGTGGCGACGATGGTGTCCGGGGACAGCCAACTGAAGGTCGAGCCTTTCGGGCGGGCGATCGACACCTACCTCGGTCAGACCACTTGGAAGATCGCGCTGGGCATGCTGAATGCCCCCGACTGGACCCCCCATCCGGGCGCGCGAGCGGGCGCCGCGGCAGCGCGCTATCTGCGCAGCGAGGTGGCTCGAACGGTCGCGCGCCGCCGCGAACGGGGGGAGCCGGGCACGGATCTTCTCGGCCTGCTCCTGCAAGCGCAGGATCCCGAGACGGGCCAAGCTCTGTCGGACGAGAGCCTTGTCGACAATCTGCTGACCTTCGTGGCCGCTGGCCACGAGACCACGGCGCTCGCGCTCACCTGGACGTTGCGGATGTTGGCGGAGCATCCGCAGATCGAGCAGCGCGTGCTGGCAGAGATCTCCGGCCTCGACCAGGATCCCGCCGTCGATCCCGATGCTGCCGACCGGCTCGCCTATACGCGGCAGGTCGTGCTGGAGGTGCTGCGCCTGTATCCACCGGCGCCCTTGATCGTCCGACGCGCGACGGCAGACATCCGCCTGGGAGACAGAATCGTGCGGGCCGGCGAGTCGGTCCATGTCCCGATCTATGCGGTTCACCGCCATGAGCTGCTCTGGAACAGGCCGCAGATGTTCGATCCCGACCGCTTCGCCCCAGGGGCGGCGGCTTCGCGCGATCGCTACGCGTTCCTGCCGTTCGGGGCCGGGCCGCGCGTCTGCATCGGCATGGGCCTGGCGTTGACGGAATGCCTCGTGATTCTCGCCACCCTCCTGCCGGCGTTCCGCTTCGTACCTGCGAAGGCTGAGATGCCGCCCTCACAGTTTCGCGTCACGCTCCGCCCGAAGGGCGGCATGCCAATGAAGATTGTTCCGCGTCATGCCCTTTGAACGTCTTCGCGAAAGACGCGGCAAAATCGGAGCACCTGACCAACTGGCTGGAAAAACCACCTCGCTCCTCGCCAGCGTCCGCCATCTGGACACGGTCGAGGGCTTGCCGGCCCGGTATCGCCTGCAGGTGCGCGCCGGCCTCCTCGATGAGACCTTGAAGCTGGCGAACTACTCGGCCGTGACGCACCTGATCATAGCGGGAGCAGTCACATGGTTCTTCTGGAACTCGGCGCCGAAGAGCTATCTTGTCGGCCTGCTCGCAGTGATCGCGGTCACGATCGCGGCGACGATCCATACGAATAGGCTCTACCGTCGCGCCTACGCGGACGCGGTTTCGGAGGAAGGCGTCTCGCGCGGCTACAGGGTCGCCGGCCTCCTCGCCCTCGTCTTGGGATTGGCCTGGGCGACCATGCCCGTAATGCTGTTCGCCCCTGCGGACAGCAACGAGCGGTTGCTGGTTGTCGCCATCGCGGCCGGCCTGATCTCAGATGTCTATGTCATCGGCCCGCTCCTGTCGGTCTCCTTCCTCTTCGCAGTCCCGGTCATTCTCGGCAGCTTCTTCGGGCTGGCGCGCTGCGGGGAGCCGATCGCGCTGAGCATCTCACTCCTGCTCCTGGTCTACTCGACCTTCGTTGCGCTCAGCGTGACCCGCATGAGCCGCCTGTCCCGCGAGCGCATCCTCGACCGCGTCCGGGTGCAGGATCAGGGTGAGACCATCGGCCTGCTGCTCAATGAGTTCGAGGAGAACACGAGCGACTGGCTCTGGGAGACTAACGAGTGGGGGACGTTCCAGCACGTCTCACCGCGTGTTGCCGAAGCGCTCGGCTGCACGGTCGAAGCGCTCCAGCAATCGTCAATCGAAGTGGTGCTACGACAAGGCATTGAGGCCCGGAGCGACGCCGATCAGACCGAGGACATCCTCGAGCACCTGCGACAAGCTCGGCTCTTCCACGACCATCTCGCCGAGATCAAGACGCCCAGCGGTTCCCGCTGGTTCAGGCTCTGTGGCAAGCCGTTCCACGATCAGAGCGGCAGCTTCGCCGGCTTCCGGGGTGTCGGTTCCGATGTGACGGAGAGCCGGGAGGCTGAGGCCCACATCGCCTATCTGGCCACGCGCGACGCCCTCACCGGACTATCCAACCGGGTCGCGTTTCATGAGGTCACCTCGATCGCCTGCGCCGCCGCGGTCTCGGACCCGCAGGCCGCGCCGGCCAGCCTCCTCTATCTGGACCTGGACGGATTCAAGGCCGTCAACGACAGGGCCGGTCACGGCACCGGAGACCTTCTCCTGCAGCAGGTCGCCGAACGCCTGCGCTCCACCGTCGGGGCGGAGGCGCAGGTGTTCCGGCTCGGCGGCGACGAGTTCGCGATCGTGCATCGCGGACGGAGGCCGGCGGAGGCGGAGGCGCTGGCCGAAGCGGTCGTCGCGGCTCTGTGTGCGCCCTACACCATCGACGGCATGCGGGCCGAGATCGGGGTCAGCGTCGGCATCGCGCACGCGCCGCAGGATGCGATGAGCACCGAGGATCTGTTGCGCAAGGCTGACCTCGCGCTCTACAGCGCGAAGGAGGCCGGGAAAGGCCGGTGGCGCAGGTTCGATATCGATCTCGATCGGCGCGTTCACCGCTGGCGGGAACTGGATGTCGCGATGCGCGCCGGGCTCGTCAACGGCGAGATGGACCTGCACTACCAACCGCTCGTGAACTTGCAGGATGGAGAGGTTGTCGGGTGCGAGGCGCTGCTGCGGTGGACGCGGACCGACCATGGCGTTGTCTCACCGGCAGAGCTGATCCCGATCGCCGAGAGCACCGGTTTCGTCATTGCGATCGGGCAGTGGGCGCTTCGCAAGGCCTGCGCTGAAGCGCTGAACTGGCCGAGTCATATGCGCGTCGCGGTCAACATCTCGTCGTCGCACTTCCGGCTGCCCGACTTCTCGCGAGAGGTCGAGGTGCTCCTCGGCGAGATCGGCTTGCAGCCGCAACGTCTCGAGATCGAGATCACCGAATCCATCTTCCTGGTCAACACCACCCACGTGCTCGACAATCTTCGGGCACTGCGTTCCCTCGGCGTGCGGATCGCGCTCGACGATTTTGGAACCGGATACTCATCGCTCAGCTACTTGACTCAATTTCCGGTCGACAAGATCAAGATCGACCGGGCGTTCGTGCGCGACCTGAGCAACCGGCCCGAGTGCCTGGCCGTGATCAAGGCGGTCATGGTGATCGCGCGCGATCTGAGCATCGACGTCACCGTGGAGGGGGTCGAGACCGAGCAGCAGGCGGAGCTCCTACGGGCGAGACGCTGCAATTCCGCTCAGGGCTTTCTGTACAGCCCTGCTCGTCCATCTCAGGAGGTGCAGGGGCTGATCGACAGCATACCGCAGAACATCAAAATCACGCGGCGATCGAGCCGCCACGCAGCCTGAAACAGTCTCTCGGCAGCATGTCGTCGTCGTACCGGAGCGTTCAAACCCGCGCACGCGGCGACGGCGGCGCGGTAACGTGAGGAACGGCCGGAATGACCGCTTCACCGCATTGGCGACGCGGGGAGGGGCCGACGCGGCGGTCCTCATGTTGCAACGGCACCGCAAGCCTGCACGTGCCTGCGCTATCGATTGCAACTTCGCCGGGATGTCGGCGCCTATATCGGCCAAGCCAAGACCGAACCTACCGCATGTTTTCGGGCAGATGCTGCATGGGATTCGCGCGGCTCGGCGCGCCCTGACCCTGCGCCGCCCCCTGCGGCCGCATCACCTCGGTCGAAGACTGGATCGCACGGGGGGGAGAGACCTGACCGCTGCCGCTGCCTCGTCCGGATTGATCCCGATCCGGCGCTGTCGGCATCGTCCCCGGCGTCGGTTGATCGATCCGGCTCTGCGCTGACTGGGCCAGAGCGGGCGCGGGCACGGCGAGGCCACCCGCCAAAGCGCCCAGGATTAGGCCGAGGCCGAGCGGATAAGTGCAGACAATGGCCGTGACGGATTTGGCGGGCATCGCTTGGTCGTGTCCCTTCGAAGGGCGCCTGTGCATTCACGCCACGCCGGCAATGCGTTGGCGCCACCGTCGTTCCCTTCGCTTCAGGGCTGGATACTCGGATCGTGCCGGCGCTCTCAGCGCAGTCCGAGCTGCGACTTGCTCGTGAGCCGACCGTTGCGGAAGGACAGATTCAGGTTGGCCCCGGTGCTGCCGGTTCCCCGCCAGGAATACGTCGACCGCTGAACTGTGCCGATCTCCATGTGGGTTACCCGTCGGCCCGGGCAGCCGAGGATCTTCACCGCCCGGCTGTAGCGGGTTCCGTGCTTCAGCGAAGCGTAAGCGTCCCGGGTGACGCGACAATCGGCCGAGCGAGCGGTGGCGGGTAGGCCGCTGACACCGAGGAGAAGTGCGGCGAGGGCAAGACGAAGATTCGACATTGGGAACGGTCCCGTGACGATGGAATCCGATGCGGCGCGCCCGGAACCGCAGGGCGCGTCGAGCTCAGCCGGGCTCGCCCGTAGCGGGAGCGTCCCCGGGGCCGAGCTTCTCGTCCGGCGCGATCTCCCCCGCCGGCCGGGCAACCACCTTCAGGTTCTGCCGCATCTCCTGGAGGTGATCGACGACCACTTGGTCGCCATCCGCGAGCCCGTCCAGGATCGCCGTGTTCTCGCCGTAGGTGTCTCCCGTTGTCACGGGCTTTTGCTGGACCGTGCCGCCGGCATCGACCGCATAGACGATCTGTTGGGCGAGCTGCGAGTCGAGGGCGGCGGTCGGCACCAGGAGCCTCTCCTTCGTGCCCGTCCGGATGCTGGCGCGGACGAACTGGCCCGGCAGGAAGCGCTCGTCGTGGTTCGGCATCAGGGCCCGGACCAAGCGGCGGGCCGTCCGGGGATCGAACCGGTTGTCGAGCTGGTAGATCCTGGCCTCGCGCACCGGCTTCCCGTCCTCGCCGAGCACCGACACGGTGACGCCCCCGTCCCGCATCGCCGCCCGGACCGCCTCTGAATCCTCGGAGGACAGGGCCATCTGGATGTCGATGGGATCGAGCTGGACGACGGAGACCAACTGCGTCTGGTTCTCGATGACGAGATCGCCGGGGTTGATGATCGACAGGCTGGCACGCCCGTCGAAGGGGGCGTTCACGACCGCGTAGTCCAGGTTGAGGTTCTGCCGCGCGATGGCGGCCTCCGCCCCCTGCACCTGGGCGACGGCCGAGGTCCGGTTCGCCTGGAGCTGCTGGAACCGCTGCTCGGTAGCGTAGCCCTTGTCGGCGAGCGTCTCGGTGCGGTCCACCTCCGCCTGGGCGAACGTGAGTTGGGCCTGAGCCTGGGCCTGCTGGGATTTGGCCGTCTGCAGCGCCACGTCGAAGGGTCGGGGATCGATGCGGAACAGCACCTGACCCTTCTTGACGTGGCCACCCGGCTCGAACGGGCGCTCCGTCACGTTGCCGGTGACCCGCGCCTGCAGAGTGGCATCCTGCTGGGCGATGATCGTTCCGGTATACGTGACGGCGATCGGGACCGTCACCTTGCGGACGGTGATGACCCGGACTTCCAGCGGCGGCTCGGCCGGCTCCTTGCGCGTCTCCCTGCCGAGGAAAGGCAGCGCGGCGGCGATCCGCTCCGGCGAGGGACGTCCGGCCCCGTACCAGCCCCCCGCGCCCGCAAGGACGATCAGCCCCGCTCCCACACCAACCTTGACTGCTGTCCGCACCGTTGACGCTCCCGAGACCGACGGCTCCGGCCTCCGCGATCGCGAGCGTCCGGCGGCAGAGGAACACGCTTACCGGCCAGACGTTGCAACGCGGCCTCCACGACGGCGGTGCACGACCGGAAGTCACGACCCCGCATGTTCGCCCGCTTCGTCGATCGGCCGGTGCTGGCCGGCGTCATCTCCGTACTGATCACGCTGATCGGCGCGGTCGCCGGCCTGACCTTGCCGATCGCGCAGTTTCCCGAGATCGCCCCGCCGATCATCAACATCCAGGCGACCTATCCGGGTGCCAGCGCGCAGCAGGCCTACGAGGCGATCGCGATCCCGCTGGAGCAGGAGATCAACGGCGCCCAGAACCTGCTCTACATCAACTCCACCAGCAACACCGACGGCAGCGTCAGCATGGACGCCACCTTCGAGGTCGGCTCGGATCTCGACGCCGCAGCGGCGGAGGTTCTCACGCGTGCCAACCGGGCCGAGGCCAAGCTTCCGCCCTCGGTCAACGCGCAGGGCCTGGAGATCACGAAGAGTTCGCGCCAGCGGCTCGGCAACATCGTCCTCTACGCGGAAGACGGAGCGCCCTACGACGAGCTGTTCCTGGCCAACTGGGCTGAGACGCAGGTGATCAAGCCCCTGCGCCGGGTGCAGGGCATGGGCCGCATCGTCAATTTTTCCAACAAGCGGTATGCGATGCGGATCTGGCTCGATCCGCTGAAGATGGAAGCGCTCGGCATCAGCCCGGGCGCGGTCACGACCGCCATCACCCAGCAGAACGCCCAGATCACGACGGGCACGCTCGGCAAGCCCCCGGTCGATCAGGCGACCGCCTTCGAGCTGCAGCTCGTCACCCAGGGGCGTCTTCGCCAGCCTGAGGAGTTCGGCAGCATCCTCCTGCGCGCGAATCCGGACGGCTCCGTGGTCCGCATCCGCGACGTCGCCCGGGTCGAGCTCGGCTCCGAGCAGTACGGCGTCCGCTCGAGCTTCGACGGGGCACCCTCGGCCACGCTCGGGCTCTACCAGAACCCCGATGCCAACGCGGTGCAGGTGATGGAGGGCGCCCGCGCCACGATGGTGGACCTCGCCAAGCGCTTCCCGCCGGGCCTGAAGTACAAGATCGCCCTCGACCGCACGGAATTCGTCAAGGAGGCGATCTTCGAGGTGGTGCGGACCTTGTTCGAGGCGCTCGTCCTGGTCGTGATCGTCACCTATCTCTTCCTCCAGAACTGGCGGGCGACCCTGATCCCCGCCATCGCGGTGCCGGTGGCCCTGGTCGGCACGTTCGGGCCGATGGCCCTGCTCGGCTTCTCCTTCAACACCCTGAGCCTCCTCGGCATGGTGCTGGCGGTCGGCCTCGTGGTCGACGACGCGATCATCGTGGTCGAGAACACCGAGCGCCTGATGGACGACGGCATGGCGCCGCCCGAGGCGTCGCGCGAGGCCGTGACCGAGGTCGCGGGCCCCGTCATCGCCACCACCCTCGTCCTGGCCGCCCTCTTCGTCCCCGTGGCCTTCATCCCCGGCCTGACCGGCAAGCTCTACAACCAGTTCGCCCTGACCATCGCGATCTCGGTCCTGATCTCGGCCGTGGTCTCGCTCACCCTGACCCCGGCCTTGTGCGGGCTGATCCTCAGGCACCGGGCGCCGGGCGCCAAGGACGAGAGCCGGTGGCGCGCGCCCCTGCGCTGGTTCAACGCCGGGCTGGAGGGCGCGAGCCGCCGACTCGTTGCGGCGATCGCTTGGCTGACGGGCCACATCGCCCTGGTCGCGATCGTCTTCGTGCTCTTCGCCGCCCTGACCGTGTGGATGACGATGCAGCGCCCCTCGGGCTTCGTGCCGGACGAGGATCAGGGCTACTTCTTCGCCGACGTGGTCCTGCCGAAGGGGGCCTCCGTGGCGCGCACCGACAAGATGGTCGACCGTGTCGGCGAGGCCCTGCGGGAGATCCCGAGCGTGGAGCACACGATCGGGGTGACCGGCCGCAGCATCCTCGCGGATGCGATCGCGCCGTTCTACGGCTTCCAGATCCCGACGCTGAAGCCCTGGGGCGAGCGCGACACGAGCGTGACCGACGTCATCGCCACGGTGCAGAAGGGCTTCAAGCACGATCCCGATGGCCAGATCCGGGTGGTGAACCCCTCGCCGCTCCCCGGGCTCGGCTCACGCAGCGGCCTCACCCTGGAATTGCAGGACCGGAGTGGTACCGGCGGGCTCAGGCTCGCTGAGGCGGCCCAGCGCTTCATCGCCGAGATGGAGAAGCTGCCCTCGGTCGGCCGTGCCATCCCGACGACCAGCTACGGCGTCCCGCAAATGCGGCTCGAGATCGACCGGGCCAAGGCCGAGCAGCTCGGCGTGCCGCTCCAGAACCTGTTCGACGCCCTCGGGACCTATGTGGGCTCGAGCTTCGTCAACCTCTTCAATCGCTTCGGCTACGTCTACCAGGTCTACGTGCAGAGCGAGGCCTCGGGCCGCCGGACGATCGAGGACGTCGAGGCGCTCACCGTGCTCAACAATCGCGGCGAGCCCGTGCGGGTCGGCTCGCTGATCCAGACGCATTTCGTCACCGGCCCGACCGCGGTCCTGTCCTACAACACCTACCCGACCATCGAGATCGCGGTGGACACGGCGGCCGATGCCAGTTCGGGCACCGCCATCGCGGCGATCGAGTCCCTGGCCGAAGCCAAACTGCCGTCCGCCTACGCGGTGGAATGGACCGACGTCGCCTACCAGGAGAAGATTGCCGGCGGCTACGCGCCGCTGATCTTCGGCCTCGGCACGCTGATGATCTTCCTGCTGCTGGCCGGGCAGTACGAGTCCCTGCGCCTGCCCTTCGTGATCCTGCTCGGCACGCCGATCGCGATCTTCGGCGCGGTGGGCTTCCTGGCCATCCGGGGGCTCGCCCTCGACATTTTCGGACAGGTCGGTCTCCTGCTTCTGGTCGGGTTGGCAGCCAAGAACTCGATCCTGCTCGTCGCGTTCGCCGAAGATCTGCGCAAACAGGGCGAGGACGTCCTCAAGGCGGCCCAGGACGCGGCGCGGCTGCGCATGCGCCCGATCCTGATGACCTCGTTCGCGTTCATCATGGGCTCGGTGCCGCTCGCCATCGCCAGCGGCGCCGGGGCCAATGCCCGGGTCTCGATGGGCACCGTGGTGATCGGCGGCCTGCTGGTGGCGACCTTCATCACCCTGTTTGTCACGCCGACCTTCTACGTCGCGTTCGAGCGGCTCCTGGGCAAGCCCGTCGCCTCAGGGGCGTACGAGAGCGCGGCCTCTCAGCCCGCCGAGTGACACGCGGGTTCGAACGGCTCGCAAGATCCCGCTGCCGCGGTGGATCGCGCCGACCAGGGCCGACACCGCCCCGGCCCGCTCGGGAAGCCCGTTCAGCGCGCCCGCCACCGCGCTGGCGACGATAAACCCGGTCGCCACCACAGCAAGCGACCTGCTGGGCATCGTGCCATACCGACACCCGCCGGCCGATCCCGGCGGATCGGTCCGTGCCGCTCCGATGTGGTCCGCCGCGATCCCGGTGGGGTTGGTGGATGGAGGGCGCGCGATCATGCGGCCGTCGGTGCGGACGGACCAGACGCTCACCGGGTCGGAGCGCCCCGCCGCCGGACTCTCCCCCGTCGTGGAGGAGAACCGCGGCAAGCGCCGGGTCGACCCATGCCGGCTCGCTGGCCGCCGGCGGGATTCTGCGGGTGGCTCTGCGGGCGGCTCTGCGCGATCGGGATCGACGTGTCCTCGGCGTAGCCGCGGCGGGGCATCAGAATATGCTTTCCTGGTGCAGTGCCCCGCATTTTCGGCAGCGGTAGAGTTGCTCGGCGGTGCGCCAGTTCCGCCCCGGCCGTACGAAGGGATCGCCAACGGGCTGCCGGTCATGTCGGCACCAACCCTGTCGGGCCGCACGTGCCCGTGCGGCGATCGCCCGCCCGATGCCGGCGAAAGCCCGCCCGATGCCGGCGATCGCACTCATGCAGCCCCCGCGATCTCGTCCGCGCCTGCCCGGGCCAATAGACTATTGACAAGCTGGCATGGCCTGAATTCAGTAGTTTGTGCAGGCCGGCTGCGCTTGCAATCCGAGTAGTCATCTTGAAAAAAGCGGGTGCCAACCGGCTTTAGGCCGTGTCTAGGGGGCAATCGGCGATGAGCGGCAGCGTCCCAAAGCACACCTTCGCTGTAGCCGTGCGCGTCAAGCGGTCGGGCCAAGAGGCGGCTGTGCTTCCTCGCGCCGAGCCGGAGCCGCGCCTTCCGAGGCTGCGACCGTGCGAGATCGCAGCCGCCGCTGGCTTCAGCGCGGTGCGGCGTGCGCTCGAGGAGATGCTTGTCGATGAGCATCTAGAGACCTGATCGAATCGGGCAGCGTTTCTGCTGCCCAGGGGCGACAGGGCACACAATGGTCCTGCTCGTCCGCCGCATCCACGCAAGACCGGGACAGCGCGATGCCAGACGACGAGGAAGACGGCGCGGCCCCGTCCTGGAAAGAGGTTGGCGAGGGCGAGGCGACCAGCCGGAAGAAGCTTATCGAGGGCGGCGGCCCGCATCAGCCGCCCCCGGCCGGAGAACCCTTGGGGAAGGATCGTCCGACCGGCACCGTGTCCGAAGACGAAGAGACCGGTCCCGTCGATCGGCCGAAGGGTACGTAGCCCCTCAGCCACGGGCTCCTCCCGTCGCGGGAGCGGCGCGAGTCGTCGACCGCTCCCGGCGCTCGCGGGGGCGCGTCGCCCAGGCCTCCGCCTGCTCATCGCGCCCGGTCCGCGGGTATCCCACGGCTTCGCGCAGGGACGCCCCGGTCGCGATGCCGCGCGTGCCGTCGCGGTACGGGGCGGCGATCTGCCCATGGCTCAGGCACCAGCC
Organism: Methylobacterium longum; assembly: GCF_022179385.1. Lineage (GTDB taxonomy): Bacteria > Pseudomonadota > Alphaproteobacteria > Rhizobiales > Beijerinckiaceae > Methylobacterium > Methylobacterium longum. The sequence goes on from NZ_BPQS01000033.1 coordinate 22,332, forward strand.
TGATCGAACGGGTAGTCGGGGTCGCGTCGCGGATCGTCCGGCGGCAGCACGGCCCGCAGGGCCTCGCGGATGGCGATCTGCAGCTCGGCACAGGCCTGCACGTTCGCCTTCGTGCGGCGGACGCCGGCCGCCCTGGTTCCGGCAACCATCAGGTCGAGGCTGATCTGGTCGAGGCTGGTAAGGCGGCGGGCCATGGAGCTACTCCCCGGACGCGCTGCAAGCGGCGTCGATCGCCGCGTGCCCGGCCTCGGTGATCCTAGCCTGGACAAGGCCCATCAGGCTGCCGACGTAGAGCCGGTCGAGGCGGCGCAGGGCATTGGCGTCGGGGCAGGAGCGCTTGTCGCCCCGCATCCTCGTCGCCCGGCGGCGGGGGCGAGGCGGGGGCGCGAGCAATTCGAACCCAGTCTTTCAGTCGGCAGTAAGCATGTATTGAAAGGCTTTGAACTGCCAAAACCGTGCGCAATTCCTTGGCAATAAGCGGTCCTATTAGTGTGATCGTAGATTTGGCTGGGATGCTTGCGATGGACGAGAAACGGTTCTCCGGGCGGACGGACTGCTTCAGCGCAGCCCACATCGTGGATGAGGACACCGGCAAGCGACTGCGGTGCTTGGTGTGGAATATGTCCGATACGGGCGCGCTGCTCGAGGCCGGCGAGGAAGACGGCGTTCCGGAGGCCTTCACGCTCCTGACCGCGATCGACCAGACCTCGCGGCGCTGCAGGGTGGTCAGGCGCACAGGGGCCCGTTTCGGCGTCCTCTTCATAGGAAGCTGAGGCGCGGTATCCCTGCAAGCGGGGCACCGCATGCCGCAGCCGAACTGGGCCGCGTCTCGGACCCAGGCGTCTCGGACCCAGGCGTCTCGGACCCGGGCCGTCGAGGCACCGGATCGAGGCCCGGTCGCAGGCCGAACCCGCAATCCCAGTCCGCGCTCTGCGGACGCTCGACGCCGGGCCGAATCTGTGGAGCGCTCCGGGTCATCGGCCATCCTCCGCGCTGACCCGCTCCCCGAACGCTCGCCCAGTTGACGGATCGGCCGACGCCTCGCGTCCGTCGCTGCTCGGCCCTTGCCGCACGCACCGCGTCCCCGCTATCGCAGCGCTATGGAAGTCCTCGTCGTCGGCGCTGGAATCGTGGGTCTCGCCGTGGGGCGCGCACTGGCGCGCCGCGGTCACAGCGTCATCGTCGCGGAGAAGACCGGCGCCATCGGATCGGGTGTCTCCTCGCGCAACTCCGAGGTCATCCACGGCGGGATGTACTATCCTTCGGGCTCGCTCCGGGCCCGGCACTGTGTGGCGGGGCGGCGCCTGCTCGTCGCCTTCTGCGAGAGCCATCGTGTGCCGTATCGGCTGTGCGGAAAGCTGATAGTGGCGACCGCCGAAGCCGAGGTGCCGAAGATCGAGGCGATCCACCGTCAAGGTCTCGCGAACGGCGTCGAGGATCTCGCGATGCTGGACGGTTCGGCCGCCAGGACGCTCGAACCGAACCTCGTCTGCTTCGCCGCCCTGCACTCGCCCGCGACTGGCATCGTCGACAGCCACGCGCTGATGCTGGCGCTCCAGGGCGCGATCGAAGACGCCGGCGGATCGATGGCCTTCCACACGCCGATCCTGCGCCTCGATCGGGAGGGCCGCGGCTGGCTCGCCCGCTTCGGCGGCCCGGATCCGGGCGAGATACCGGTCGACGCGGTCGTGAACACGTCGAGCTTCGGCGCTCAGGCACTGGCGCGAGAGACCGACGGCTATCCGCCCGAACGCGTGCCTAAACTCGTTCTCGCCAAGGGGAGCTACTTCGGCTGCATGGGCCGTCCTGCCTTCACGCGGCTGATCTATCCCGCCCCGGTGGAGGGTGGCCTTGGGATCCACCTCACGCTCGATCTGGCCGGGCGGATGAAGTTCGGCCCCGACGTCGAGTGGGTGGACGACCACATGTACGAGGTCGACCCCGCCCGCGAAGCGGCCTTCCGCCAGGCGATCCGACGCTACTGGCCCAGCGTGCCTGACGGCGCGCTCTTCCCCGACTATGCCGGCATCCGTCCGAAGCTCACGGGACCAGGCGAGCCCGCGGCCGACTTCCGGATCGATGGTCCGGCCGAGCACGGATTATCCGGGCTGGTTCACCTCTTCGGCATCGAGAGCCCAGGACTGACCTCGAGCCTGTCTATCGCCGAGGACGTAGCGGACCGGTTGGAGGCCTGAAACACCCGGTCTCTGCACGCGGGACGCGGAGCGAGAGCGGGCCGACGGAAGGCCTACGCTTGGGAGTTGGAGCGGCACGGCCTGCGCGCGGGATCGGCATGCCGCCCGCGCCGGACGAAGACGCCTGATGCTCCGCACACAGGCCGGCGAGCCTCCGATGTGGATTGGAGCCGGCGCACTTATCGGCGTCATCATCGCCGGGATCGTTCAGGAGAGGCGGGGGGCGCCGGATCAACCTGCCTCCTTACAGCCTCTACATCCCGTGAAGGAGGACAACTGAGCTCCGCCGGCGGCCGCCGCGCGGGGCTTTTCCGTTTCAGGCCTCCTCCGAACGGGGGATGTGCTGAGACGTCTGCCGTTGCTACCAATGGAGCGAGCTCCAAGCTCAACCCCGACTCAGCCCACCTGGCAGTTTGCCGCGGTGGGCTGTTCTTCGACTGGAGCGGCTATCGGTCCGATCTGGATCGAGGCTCATTCCCCTCGACACTTGGATTCAGAGAAGCCCGCCCGGCCCCGTCGCGGCGGGCTCTTACGTACGCGGTCCCCGCGCTCCAGATCTGACCGGCGCCACTGCGGCGTGGCGGCTCTGACCGATGCCGGTGGGGCGCCCGCATCATCCGCGTGCACGTCGCAGACGCGCCGACAGCGCGGCGCGAAACGGCTCGATCTGATCCCTGCGCGAGGTGTTGGTCTCCGATCCGCGCTTCCGAGAGGCGCTGGGTAAGCAGCCGTCAAGATCGGATCTATGGGGTCGATCGTTCTCGAAGACTGGTCCGTCAAATCATCAGGCCGATCAGCTTCGATGCGCCCCACCAAACGGCCCAGCACCAGAACGCGATGGTGACGAGGAGGGCGATCAACACCAGCGACGTGAGCAGGGATTGGTTCAGCCATCTAAGACGGAGGCTGCGCTTCTGCTCGGGGGGCGGGAGCTGAGTTCGACCGCCCTCATTTTCAGCGCTGCCTAGCATAAGTTAATTTCAATCGCTGTATTAACAAAGGCCAGTACCGGCATGCAGGCTGATACTTGGCTGCTTTGAATGCTCCCGTGACAACGATGGTTCCACTCGGCCTCGGCCACGTGGTTGTGAGCGGCGGCAACCCGCGTGACCATCGGCCCTGGCCATCGCGACCCGCCTGTCAGACCGACGTCCTACCGCTGCTCCGCCGCCCCGTGCGTAGACCGGGGCGGGGCTGAGCGTGCAGAGCCGCTTGCGGCAGGTGTCGAGAGCGGCGCAGCGGTCAGGCCGCCCGACCTGTCATCGACGTGGGCTTCCCTGTCCGTCATGCACCGGTACGGTCGCGGCTGCGCCTCTCCCTGCAATCTCATGCGCGTGAGAGAGCATCAGATTCAGGACGGACGTACTCAGTTCAAGTTTCCGGCGATGGCGGTGAACTTGGTGCTCAACGACGTTCCGACAACTTGAAGCGTGCCGATGATGGCAACCGCGATCAGTGCGGCGATCATGCCGTACTCAATCGCCGTCGCGCCGTCATTCTCGGCCATGAATCTTTGAACAAGCTGACGCATCTTCCATCCCAGTGTTTGCCACAAGGATGCATGCGGCCGTCCGTCTTAATGGCCGATTACTTTTCAGTCCGACTATTGCGATATGTAAATAGAGTTATAAAGGGCGCTTGTCGAGAAAATTGTTCGCAATTGATTTGAGCATCTGCGCCCAAACATATGTGCTGATCGCAGCCGCCGAAGGCCGCGAGCTGTGGGCAGGTTCGGCCCACCTCCGAGCAACCGCTTCCGCGATGTCGTGCAGAACCCTGGGCGGCAGATGGCGAAGGCGGGGTGAGGTGTTGTGTCGACGCAATCGTGAATGGCGGAGAACAAGCGAAGGGCCGGAAGACGAGATGCGTCATCCGGCCGATAGATCTGCTGCGGCTACTTCTTCGAAGCTGAGGCGGGCTTGGCAGTCACCATAGTCCCCTTGGTCGACGGCGCCGAGGCGTTCGTCTTCACCTTCGGTGCTTTGGGCTTCTTTGCCTCGCGGTTGCCGCGCTTGTTTTCCGAAGCCATGGGTCTCTCCCGGTGAAGATCACTGACCTAGGCCGCCCGGGCCGGGCGACCGACAGCGCGCCGTCCAGGGACGTAGGCCATCGCGCATCCCCGCAGGATAGCCGCGCGGGAGGCGATGTCGAGGGAACGAACCGGCGCCGCAGAACGCTCAGCCGACGACATTCCGGGAGCGGTCGCGGCGACGGAGGCGATCCGCCATCGGCTGGTCGTCCTCGCCGAAGGTGCGGACTTCGATGGAACGGTCTCCGCGCCGCTCGAATGGCATGGCCCATGGGGGGGCGCTGTCCCCGTCGGGTCGAGGCGCTCCGCCGCCATCCTGAGTGTTGATCTGAACAAGCCGGGTTAGCACCTCTTCAAAGCTGGGGTGTCTCGTGACAGCTTCGATGGCGGCGGCTGTCGCGATCACGTCGCGTCGCCTGTCGGGCGCCGATGAGGGCTACGCCAGGATCATGGCCGCCCCTGCTGGGGTCGGGGCGGCGCTGTCTTGTCCGCCGTGCGTGTCGATGAGAACACGATCTTGATCGGCGACGGAAGCGTGCTGCCTGACGCCGGGCAGGAGCCGGCGCGAGGGACGCGCGAGGGTGCGGGACGAGACTGCGAGAGGGCCCAAACAGGGCTCACAGTTCAGACTGAGACGCGACCGGATTTTGAGTCGACACCGCTCTTCATGGCTTCTTCGTCTGCGATAGCTTTATCAATCGCCTCAATCTCGGCCTGTACGTTCTGGATACTCTCCTGCTGATCCACCAGCTTGCGGCGTTCCATCACCATCTCCTCGCGTAGCTTCCGCAAGGCCTCGACCGGGCTCAGCATGGATTGCTCCTATCAGGGCGCGCCGCCCCAGCTCTTCGCCGTTCCAAGGGTTGAAGCCGATGCGGGCGACCTCGAGGGCGACCCGAACGGGCCGCCCCGTACCCCGCCGATCAGCCGCTGACTTCCGCGGCCGGTGTCACGAGCGGAGGCGTCTGCTGGTGCTGCACGACGCGCCAGACCTCATGCTCCAGCCGTCGGTAAGTCGAGGTGCAGCGTGCCTCGTATGCCTCGCCCTCGCGGCTCGCCTTCGCATGATAGGCAATCACGATGAGGCCTTCCTGAGGACGGCTGATCCGCTCGTCGGAGATCTCGATCTGGGACCACCGCGGCGTGGAGGCGACCGCCTCGATCGCCTGGGTCCCGCTCAGGACGAACGGCGGCTGCGGCAGCACCATCAGGCATTCGTCGTCGACCAGCTCGCGATAGTGATCAGCGTCGCAGGTCCACAGGCTCTTCTCGAACGACCACACCCGATCATCGTCCACGGCGCTCTCCCTGGTTCTTCGAATCGTCGAGGAAAGCGGACGGCCGGCACGTTCGTTCCGCTTTCGATCCGGCGACGACGGGGTGGGTCCGTTGCCCTACGCCTCGCGCAGCTGCACGCGCGGCCGCTCGCTGTTTTCCGTGACGACGATCACGCCCGCGGCTTCGAGGGCGACAGCGATCAGAACAGCGCGACGAGGGCCACCCCGGCCACCATGAGTAAGCCACCCAGGATCCGCCAGACGCTGGCAGGATGTCGTTCGAAGCCAACCCAGCCAAAGTTGTCCAGCACGATCGAGGTCACCACGCCGGCCGTGACGAGGAGGCCGAGGAATGGGGCGGCTCCGATCTGACGGGCCACGAGGAACTGAGCCAGGATGATGCAGCCGCCGAGGATCCCGCCGAGCCACGCCCACCACGGCATCGCCGCAGCCTGAGCCGCCGTCGGCCAAGCGAGCTTGCCTGAGAGAAGGCCGACGACGAGAATGCACGTCGCGGTGCCGGCGACCACGACGAGGCCGGCGGTCAGAGACTCGTCCAACCCCTTTGAGAGAGCACCGTTCTGCCCTGCCTGGATGGCATTGGCGACGCCAGCCAGCAGTACGAAGGCGTAGAGGTACCACATGGCTGAGATCCTATCCGGTGAGATCTCATAGGTAGGGCGAACCAGCAGGACGCTGCGCACGCTCGCCAGCGGCACGAGGTCTTGCGCCCGGGCCCCGCCTCCAGCGCCGGTCCTGACCCGGTCGTACTTGCGGCCGATGGTATCTCGTACACGGCCTCGGAGGGCTGGCTCAGGGAATCGGCTGACGGCAGCGAGAATGTCGGCGGCGGGTCTGGTCCGGACGAAGGGTCGGGCGCGTCGGCGGTGCAGCGTTCGAGCGCCGCCTGCGGGTCGACACGCCTTCGACCTTGGCCGCGAAGCTTGGCCGTGAGGGAGGAATCGCGCGAGCGCTTGATCGTGCGCAGCCGATGCGGCCGGAGCCGGTGGGCTGCCCCGGATCCGCTGCACGGCGCGCAACGCGATCGCGACGGAGGGAGAGGCTCCTCGCTGACGTCGCACGCCCTCTCCTCATCAGCGCCGCAGTGCCACCGCCCCGGCATATCGGCCTACTCTGGTCGTTCGTTTCAGGAGCGGGCGATCCGTTTGATCGCAGCGGTGATCTCGTCGCGGAGCAAGTCGTCGTCGAGCTCCGGGTCGTCGAGGTCGAGATCCGCCGCGCGAGCGGCATCCTTCAGGCGGGCAATCTCGTCGGTGACCCATTCATCAAGGCCGCGGTCTCGCCGAGCGGAGCTGTCGTGGACGTTCGCGGCGATCCAGTCCCGCATGAAGCTCGATGCCTGTTCGGCCACGGTGGTTCTCCTGTCTGGCGCTACGCATACGCGATGTAGGGGGCCGACGATCCGCGTGAGGATCAGGCGGGCCTGCGCGTCGCGATCCGCCGCCTGACGGTGGATCAGGCGGGCAGGGGCTTCGAGAGGGCCATTCCGATCGCAGGTGTCTGCGGCGTGGCGCTCGTGCGGAAAGGGCTCGACGCGGCTGGCATCCCGTCTGGCCCGGTCTTCCGGCCGGTCTGGCAGTCGGGGCGGGTGCGAGCCGTGGACGAGTTGCCCACCCCACCGCGCGTCACAGACCGGTCCGCCGCCAGCATCCCACGGGACTACGGCCCGGCCGCGAGGCTCGATGCCTCAACCTTCCAGGTCCACTCCCTGCGAGCCGGCCGCATGCTGGCCATCGACGCGGCGCGCGTGACGGTCCGGGACATCACCAGTCGCGCGGGCATGCCTCTGGCTGGATGACTTGGCCACACCCACTCGAGGTCTGCTTCCGGGCTGCCCGCAGGGACGGCTGGAAGACTGCAGGGGGCGCGAAGCCGCCGGACGAGGCTGACGCCGTGCAGGGCCTCCCTCCTGCAAGCACCCGGCTCTCGAGCCGCCCTGGTTGCATCCGAAACGACATATGGGTTGTTGCGGCAGGAATGGGGGCCAGCCATGGTCCACCCATGAGCCAGCAGGATACCGCAGCCCAGATCCTGTTCGCCGGCAAGGGCGAGATCCAGCGTCTGGCACGCGACCTCGACTGGTCCGCGACACCGCTTGGCCCCGTGGCGGGCTGGCCGCAGAGCCTCCGCTCGACGGTGCGCACGCTGCTGTCCTCCCAGTACCCGATGATCCTGACCTGGGGACCCGCGTTCACGCAGATCTACAACGACGCCTACGCCAAGCTGATCGGCGCAGGGCATCCGGCAGCGCTGGGCGGCGACATCCGCACCACGCTGGCGGCGAGTTGGGACACACTCGGTCCGATGATCGCCCGCGTCATGCGCACCGGCGAGGCGAACTGGACCCCGGCCCTGCCGCTGCTGATGGAGCGGGCGGGCTACCGGGAGGAGGCCTACTTCAGCGTCTCGCACGCGCCGGCCGAGGACGACGACGGCCGCATCGTCGGGATGCTGGCCGTCTGCAGCGAAGTCACCGCGCAGGTCGTCGGCGAGCGTCGGCTGGGCTTGCTGCGCGATCTCGCGGCCAAGGCCGGCGAGACCCGCAGCGTCGAGACGACCTGCGCCGACATTGCGGGCGCGCTCACCGACGACCGGCTCGACCTCCCCTTCTCGCTCCTCTTCCTGCGTGAGCCGGATGGCGGCCTACGGCGGGCCGCGGCGACCGGCATCGGCGCCGACCATCCCGAGGCCGCGCCGGCGGGCGCCGCGTGCTGGCCTCTCGCGCGCGCGCTCGCGGGAGAGGTCGTCTCGGTCGATGGACTGGCCGATCGTCTCTCGCTGCCGGCCGGCTTCTGGGCGGATCCGACCGACAGTGCCCTCGTCCTCCCGCTCGCCGGAGAGGCCGGCTCAGTTGCGCTCGGTGTCGTCGTGCTCGGCGCGAGCCCGAGCCGCGCACTCGACGAGGATTACCGCGGCTTCCTGCAGATCGTCGCAGGCCAGATCTCGACGGCCCTGCGCAATGCCCGCGCCCACGAGGAGGAGCGGCGCCGCGCTGAAGCGCTGGCCGAACTCGACCGCGCCAAGACCCAGTTCTTCTCCAATGTCAGCCACGAGTTCCGCACGCCGCTGACCCTGATGCTCGGCCCGCTGGAAGAGGTGCTGGCGTCCGACCGCCTCGAAGAGCGCGCCCGTGCCGAGCTGGACGTGGCCTACCGCAATGCGCTGCGCCTCCTGCGCCTCGTCAACACGCTCCTCGACTTCTCGCGCGTCGAAGCCGGTCGCGCCCAGGCCACCTTCGCTCAGGTCGACCTCGCCGCCCTGACGGCGGACCTTGCCAGCACCTTCCGCTCGGCAGTCGAGCGCGGCGGGCTGAGCCTGCGGGTCGACTGCCCAGCGCTGCCCGAGCCCGTCTTCGTCGACCGGGACATGTGGGAGAAGATCGTCCTCAACCTGCTCTCGAACGCCTTCAAGTTCACCTTCCAGGGCGGCATCGCCGTCCGGCTGGAGCCGACGCCGGGCGCTGTCCGGCTGACGGTCACCGACACGGGCGTCGGCATCCCGGCCGAGATCTTGCCGCGCATCTTCGAGCGCTTCCACCGCGTCGAGAGCAGCCGCAGCCGCTCGCACGAGGGGTCGGGCATCGGCCTCGCGCTCGTGCGCGAGCTCGCGGGCATGCATGGCGGTACCGTCGCAGTCGAGAGCCGGGTCGAGCGGGGCACCACCTTCACCGTGACGGTCCCAACCGGGCGAGAGCATCTGCCACCGGATCGGATCGCGGACGCGCCCGAGGCCCTGCGGCACGGCGGCCATGCCCGAGCCTACAGCGAGGAGGCTCTCCGGTGGCTTCCCGACGGGACCGCCGTGACGAACGTCGTCCCGCTGCGACGTGAGCTCGAATCTCGGCGCGACGCACAGGAGCGCGCGCGCATCGTGCTGGCGGACGACAACGCCGACATGCGCGCCTATGTCCACCGCCTGCTCGGGCTCGATCATGAGGTGGTCTCCGTCCCCGACGGTGGGGCGGCCCTGGCCGCTCTCCGCGAGGCGCCGACCGACCTGCTCCTGACGGACGTGATGATGCCGGTGCTGGACGGCATGGCGCTCACCCGTGCGGTGCGGGCCGACCCGGCCCTGCGCACCGTGCCGGTCATCATGCTCTCGGCCAGAGCGGGCGCTGAGGCCGGCATCGAGGGATTGGAGGCCGGCGCGGACGACTACCTCGTCAAGCCTTTCTCGGCCCGCGAACTGCAGGCGCGCGTCAGGACGAACCTCGAACTGGCGCGCCTCCGGCGAGAGACCGAGGAACAGACTGCGCAGGCCCGCAAGATGGAGGCTGTCGGCCAACTCACGAGCGGGGTGGCGCACGATTTCAACAACCTGCTGGCCGCCGTGATGGGCTCGGTCGAGCTGGCCGAACGCCGGGTCAGCGACGAGCGCGTCCTGCGCCTTCTGCACAACGCCTATCAGGCGGCCAAGCGCGGCGCGGCGCTCACCGAGCAGCTTCTCGCCTTCTCGCGGCGGCAGCGCCTGGAGGCGCGCTCGACCGACCTGAACGGTGTGCTGTCCGGGATGGCCGACCTCCTCCACCGGACGCTCGGCGGTACGGTCGCCGTCTCGACGCGCCTTGCTGCCGACCTCTGGCCCGCGATGGCCGATCCGAATCGGATCGAGCTCGCGGTACTGAACCTCGCCGTGAACGCGCGCGACGCGATGCCGAAGGGAGGCGAGCTCCGGATCGAGACCGCGAACTTCGCGGCTGCCGAGCCACGCCCGGCGGCCCTCCCGCCCGGCGCGTTCGTTCGCCTGAGCGTGACGGATACCGGGGAGGGTATGCCGCCCGAGGTCCTTGCGCGCCTGTTCGAGCCCTTCTTCACGACCAAGCCCCAGGGCCAGGGCACCGGGCTCGGCCTCGCCCAGGTCTACGGCACGGCGAAGCAACTCGGGGGCGAGGTGACGGTGGACAGCCGCGTCGGTGAGGGCACGCGCGTGGCGCTGTACCTGCCCCGGGCCGCGATGGGCGTGGCGCATCCGGACGCCACCTCCGCAACGCTGCCGGAGGCGTCGGGCGGCCTGCGCGTCCTGCTGGTGGACGACGACGGCCAGGTGCGATCCACGGCGGCGGCGATGCTGGAGGAGATGGGCCATACGGTCATCGCTGCGAGCTCCGGCGCGGAGGCGTTGCGCCTCCTTGCAGGCCAGGACACGGTCGACCTGCTCGTGGCCGATCACGCCATGCCGGGGATGACCGGGAGTGCGCTGGTGACCCGGGCTGCCGCGGACCGGCCGGCCCTGCGCGTTCTGCTGATGACCGGCTACGCGGAGGCCGCGGCCCTGCCGGACGCGGCTTTGGTCCTGCGCAAACCGTTCACCTTCGCGGACTTGGCTCAGGCGGTGCGGCACGCGCTGACGGTCGACGGCAGCCACGTCCTGCGATTCGCACGGTGTGGCGAGCCGGCGGCGAGCGTCTGATCGCCGGAGCTGGACACTGACTGGTGCAGGTGATGGGAGGCTGCCTCTGTCGCTTCACCGCAATCAACAGGGCAGGCCCTCCGCAGGGGGGCGATCGCTGACCAAGTTCCCTGCGCTGTGTGGTAGCCTGCTCCTAAATCGGCCTGTTTTCAGGATGATCACCCTGAATGCAGGTGGGGCAGTGCTTTTAAGGCAAGAATGCAGGATCTATCGCCGATCGGTAAGCGTGAATTCTGGGCGCGGGCCGATCGCAGCGCCGCCCGCAGGCGCGTGCGGTCGCTGGTTCTGAGGAGCAGCAGGCCCGCTGTCCTCATGGCGGCGGCGTGTCTCGGAGCCGCGCCGACGCTCCTTCCTCCGCAACCTGAGCTCGGAGTGGTTGCTCCGGTCGCCGCCGTTCCAGTCCCCACCCCGCGGCTGCCCGGCATGGTCGCGCTCATGTCGGCCGACGGCGCCATCGCCAATTTCGTCCAGATCTACCTGACGGCCGTGAACGCGGCGGCAGCGATCCCCCAATATGTCGGGACGCTCCAGGACACGTGGCTGAACGCCTTCTACGGCGACAAACAGCGCCTGAAGCAGTTCATCGAGCACACGGCCGACGCCAACGGCTTGCCGGGAGATTTTTTCCTGCGGCTCCTGCAGCAGGAAAGCGGGCTTGATCACCGCGTGGTTAGTCGCGCCGGGGCTCAGGGCGTGGCGCAGTTCATGCCCGCGACGGCAGCCGAGCGCGGTCTGGTGGATCCCTTCGATCCCTTCGAGGCGATACCGAAGGCGGCCGAGTTTCTGCGCGAGCAGCGGGCAGCGTTGGGCAGCCTGGGCATGGCGGCGGCCGCCTACAATGCGGGCCCGCAGCGCGTGAGGAACTGGCTCACCGGCCGCTCATCGCTGCCGCAGGAGACGAGGGCCTACGTCGCCAAGATCACGGGTCGTTCCGCCGACGACTGGCGGCAAGGTGGTGACCTGCTCGCCATCGCCGAGCCGGGGGCCCGGAACGGCTGGTGATTGCGACCGCAGGGTCGCGACCTCGCCTCCGGCAACCGGTTCACGAACGTGGCGCTGAACCGGGGGAGGGCGACGGCGCGGGCGGACGGGCGCGTTGACCGGTTTCGCGGTGAACACCCGCTCGGCTGACCGATCGTCACGCCCTTCTGCCGAGCGTGATCCGGTTTGCCGCGCGGGACGGTACGCTACCGATCCGCCGCGGCACCGATCTGGGCTCTCGGGTCGGCTGGCGCACAAGGCGCTCGAAGGGCCCGCCGTCGACGCCGAGAACGCGGGCGCCTGAGGGCCGCATCGCGCAAGCCTTGCGGAGCGACGGCGGAATTCGGACGCGCCGCACGATCGGCACGACGCGCGGCTTGCCGCACTCCGCTTTCCGGCGTCGAGCGGCCCCGGGATTGTCAGGACCGCGAGGCGTTGGAGTTCGTCTGAAGGGAGGGGATACGACATCCTTCAGAACGCGAACCGCATTCGTGCGGCGTCGAGCGTGGGACATCCGGAGTCGGACACGGTCTGGCCGGTCAGGCTGAGTTCGCCCCCGGCGACCCGCATTCTCCACCGCGACGTCCAGCAGAGCCACGGGAGCACAGGGCCAAGGCGCGGAGCAGCCTTGGCACCGCCGAGCACGCGTGGCATGACTCCGCCATGAGCGACATCGAAACGAACATCCACCCCTACACGCTGGAGGTCCTTCCTCCGAAAGAAGATGGCGGAGCCTACAATTGGGCAATCCGCAAGCACGGCAAGCTCGCCCAGCGTTCTGATCGCAGCTATCCGAGCGAAGCGAAAGCTCAAGCCGCTGGCTTGGCTACGATCGAGAAGCTGTTGAGCGGCTCGGACCGGTGACTCCGGTTTCCTGAGAGGATCGGGGCTGGCTGCCGCGCCTGAGGCGTTGGCGGCCAGCAGCGGACAGACGGGAGAGCGTCCGTTCGAGGACGTAGGGCTGAGCCGCAGGCCGGGCCGTTCCCGGAGCGCGCCAGTCAGCCACCTCGATATCCGCTTCCGTCGTCGCCCTCGATGCTCCCGTGCTGAGGCTCCTCCTGCTCCTCGCTGTCGAAGGCACCCATGTCACCGGGTTCCGACTCGCCGGGCGAGCGGGACCCCTGGGGTCGTCCGGACACCTGGCACGAACACGCCTCCGCGGCGGAGGTTCGGCCTCAGGGCCGGGATGCGGGGCACTGCGCGACAGGAGAGTCAAAGCACCTGCGACAGGAACCGGCGGGTGCGCTCGTCCTGGGCGGAGGCGAAGAACGTCGCGGGCGGCCCGTGCTCCACGATCACGCCGCGATCGGTGAAGTAGATGTGGTCGGCGACGTCGCGGGCGAAGTTCATCTCGTGGGTGACGAGCATGCAGGTCATGCCCTCCTCGGCGAGTTCCCGGATCGTGACCAGCACCTCCTTGACCGTCTCCGGATCCAGGGCGGCGGTGACCTCGTCGAACAGCATCACGTCGGGCCGCATCGCCAGCGAGCGGGCGATGGCCACGCGCTGCTGCTGCCCGCCGGAGAGTTCGCCGGGATACGCGTCCTCCTTGCCGGCCAGCCGGACTTTGGCGAGCAGGATGCGGGCCCGGGCCTCGACCTCGCGCCTGTCCTGCCCGAGGACGTGGATGGGGGCCATCATCACGTTCTGCAGCGCGGTCTTGTGCGGGAACAGGTTGTACTGCTGGAACACCATGCCGACCTTGCGGCGCAGCGCCAGCTTGTCGAGCCGGGGATCGGTGACGTCGATCCCCTCGACCTGGATCGAGCCGGCGCTCACCGGCACCAGCGCGTTGACGCAGCGGATCAGCGTCGACTTGCCCGAGCCCGAGGGGCCGATGATGCAGACGACCTCGCCCTTGCGGACGTTGAAGCTGATCCCCTTCAGGACCTCGAAGGACCCGAAGGATTTGTGCACGTCGGCGAGGCGGACGATCGGCTGATCGGGGGTCCAGCTCGGGGGCGGGGTGGCGGCCAGGGTCGCGCGCGTCATGGTCTCAGCGGGTCTCGAAGCGGCGTTCCAGGGCTGCGGTGAACCGGTCGATCGGGTAGCAGTAGAGAAAGAAGCAGAGCAGCGCGAAGCCGTAGAGCGGCGCGAACAGCTCGGGGCGGCCGCCCTCGGCCGCGTGCACCTGCGCGGTCAGCGTCAGCATCTCGGTGACGCCGACGATGGAGGCCTGCACGGTCGCCATCGCGATGAGCGCGTAGACGTTCATCCAGGGCGGCAGCATCCGCTTCGTGCACTGGGGCAGGATGATGCGCCACAGCGTCTGCCGCCGGGTGAAGGCCAGGGACTCGGCGGCCTCCCACTGGGTGTTCGGCACCGAGCGCACCGCGCCGCGCACGATCTCGGCGACGTTGGCCATGACCGGCAGGCTGAAGCCGAAGGTCGCCTTCACCCAGTCGGGCAGCGGCACGCGGATGCCGAACACCGTGACTTGGAACGGCACCAGGAACATCACGAAGAACAGCAGCACCAGCCAGGGCACGTTGCGGAAGACCTGCGTGGTGCACCACGCGAGGCGGGGGAGGATCCACCCCTCCGCCAGCATGGCCAGCCCGAGCCCGATGCCCGCCACCGTCCCGATCGCCATCGCCATCAACGAGATCGCGACGTTGAAGGCGAAGCCCGTGAGCAGGAGGGGCGCCCACTTGATCACGACCTCCAGGGGCGACAGCGCGCCGCCGCCGCCCTGCGCCCAGGCCGGGACGGCGACGAGGGCGAGGCCGGCGAGCAGCCAGAGATGGGCCGGGCGCAGGCGCACCGCCGCGCGGTCCTCCGGGAGCGCGAAGGGCAGGAGGACCGGCAGAGCGCCCGGTCGCGCCTCGCCCGGGCCGCGCGGATCCGGAACACTCATCGGCCGTATCCCGGGATCCGCAGGGCGCGCTCCCAGCGGTGCATGATCCAGACGAGCACGCCGACCAGGACCGCGTAGGTCGCCAGCAGCACGAGCATCATCTCCAGGACGTTCTGCGACTCGGACCAGATCTGCTTGACCGCGTACAGGGTCTCCGGGACCGCGATGGCGTAGGCCAGCGTCGTGGTCTTCAGGAGGTTGATCAGGTTGTTGTTCAGGGCCGGCAGGCAGACCCGCAGGGCCAGCGGCAGGACGACGTGGCGGTAGGCCTTGAAGCGGGTGTAGCCCAGGGCCTCGGCGGCCTCGATCGTGGTCCGGGGCACGGCCTCGATGCCGGAGCGGAAGATCTCGACGTTGAACGCGCCCGCGAACAGCGACAGCGAGATGATCGCCCACTGCACATTGGTCAGGATCGGCGCGCGCAGGCCGTCCGCCGAGCGGATGTCCGGAAGCAGCGTCCCGAGGCCGAAGTAGAAGAAGAAGATCTGCACCAGCGGCGGCGTGTTGCGGAACACGACCACGAAGCCGTTGACCAGCCCCCGCAGGACGCGCGACGGCCCGCTCTGCAGGAGCGCACCGACCGCGCCGATGACGAGGCTGGCCAGGATCGTGCTGATCCCGAGGAGCAGCGTCATCCGCAGGCCGGCCACGTAGCGGTCCCAGTCGTAGGGATCGTAGAAGATGGTGAAGTTGAAGCCCGTGGTCTCGTAGAGCTGCTGGAACCACGCCTGGATCGTGGCGATCATCGCGGGCGAACGCTCGGAGCCGTCGTGCAGGACCGCATCAGTTGGTCGCGTTCTTGTACTTCTCGTGCATCGCCTTCGAGTAAGCGGTCGGCTCGATGCCCCACTTCTTCTCCTCGTTGACGATGAAGCCGGTCTTCATCCAGTCCTTGGTGGCGTCCTCGACCGCGGTCTGGAGCGTGGTGTTGCCCTGCGCCACCGCCATCATCCACGGGGCGTCGAGGATGCCCTTGAGCGGCAGCGCGTAGTTGGCCTTCCAGTCGTCGTCGAGCAGCTTACCCTGCAGCATGCTCTGGTCGTAGACGTAGCCGATGCAGTTGCCCTGCTTGAGCGCGAAGAGCGGCTTCTCGGATCCGTCGAAGGCGACGATCTCGGCCCCGTAGGTCCGCGCGACGTCCTTGTTGTACCACGCCCCCGAGGTGGCGCAGACCGGCTTGCCCTTCAGCTGCGCCCAGTCGGTGATGCCCGAACTCTTGGGCAGCAGGACGTTCACGAAGTCGGAATAGTAGTTCGGGTCGATCGCCTGCACGACGCGGCGGCGCTCCGGCTTGTCCGAGAGGGTGGCAATCAGCAGATCGACCTTGCCCTGCTGCAGGAACTCGATCCGGTTGGCCGAGACGACCGGCACGAGCTCGAGCTTCACGCCCAGCCGTTTGGCGAGGTCGGCGGCGAGGTCGGGCTCGAGGCCGATGATCGCACCGCTCGGGTCGCGGAAGCCGAACGGCTTGTAATCCGCCTTCACGCCGACGATCAGCGTCCCGCGCGTCTTGATCGCGTCGACGCCGTCGGCGGCCGCGGCCCGGCCGGGCAGCGCGACGGACGAGAGCGCCGCGAGCGCGGCCATCGCACCGGTGGACAGAAGGGTGCGGATCGTGAGGCGCATCGGATCTTTCCTGCTCGGGTCGACGGATCTTGGCATGGTTTCAGGCAATCCACGAGCCATCAGCCGGCGCATCA
Source organism: Methylobacterium longum (assembly GCF_022179385.1). Lineage (GTDB taxonomy): Bacteria > Pseudomonadota > Alphaproteobacteria > Rhizobiales > Beijerinckiaceae > Methylobacterium > Methylobacterium longum. The sequence goes on from NZ_BPQS01000033.1 coordinate 38,801, forward strand.
ACTGAAACGTCCCAGGGCGAAGGGTCTGAGATCGACCGTGCCGCCGGTCCCGGCCAGTTCCGCCGCGACGGCCTCGCCGATGCCGGCCGAGTGCTTGAAGCCGTGCCCCGAGCAGGCGGAGACGACCAAGACCCGCTCCATCGCGGGATGCCGGTCGATGATGAAGCCGCGGTCGGGGGTCACCGTGTAGACGCAGGCGGCGGCCTGGACGACCTCCGGGGTCACGCCGGCCAGCCGCTCGGCGACGCGCAGCCGGTACATGTCGGCGGATTCGGAGGGGTCGACGCGACGCTCGACCCCGTCGGCCGTGGTGGTGGTGCTGTACTGTTCGGTCGCGACCTTGATGGAGCCGTCCAGTGGCGGGAAACCGTAGAGGTATTCCGTGTCGCTCGTCCCGTACATCCAGATGAAGACCGGCGAATGCGGACCGTAAGCGGTGTCATCCGCCAGCGCGTACCAGTGCAGGAGTTGGCGCCGGACGGTCAGCAGCCGGTCGAACGGGCGCCCGAGCAGCGGGGCCGTCCAGGAGCCCGCGGCCACGACGGCGCGGTCGGCCAGGATGGTCCCCTCCGCGGTGTCGATACGGACGCCGCTCCCGTCCTGCTGCAGCCCGACCACCGCGCAGTTCGTGCGGATCTCGGCGCCCGCGGCCCCCGCCCGGTGGAGCTGCGCCGCGAGGCAGCGCTCCGGGAACACGTAGCCCCCGCCCGGCTCGTAATAGGCCTTCTCGTCGCCCGCGAGGTTGAGGAATTGCGGGAACCGGCGGGCCACCGCCGCACCGTCGAGCACCTCGTGGACGATGCCGGCGCCCTCCGCGGCGCTGATGGAGCGTCCGACGAAGTCCGGCTTGCCGTGATGCGAGGAGACCCCGTGGCCCGGCGCCATGACGAGGGCCCCGCAGGCGTTCAGCAGGGTCTCGCCCGTCTCGGCCTCCAGCTCGCGCCAGATGCGGTGCGAGGCGGTGACGAAGGGGACGTAGTCGGCGCCCTCACCGACCGCCTGCCGGGTGATCCGCGTCTCGCCGTGGCTGGATCCGCGCGCGTGGGGCGGCGCGAAGCGGTCGAGGCCGATGACCGCGGCGCCGCGCTTCGCCAGCTGGTAGAGCGCGGCGCTGCCCATCGCGCCGAGTCCCAGGACGGCGACATCGTAGCGGCGGTTCACGGGCGGCGCGCCGCCGCGTCGCGGGACGGGGGCAGATCGGCAGGTCGAGGCATCCGGAGGCGGTCTCGTGCGGCACGGGAAGACGGCACCCAGTATGATGGATGCCGCGCATCGCATTTGACTGCCGGAGACGGTTTCTTGCACGGTTGAGCCGTCGGGCAGCGGGGCGCGGGCGGAATGGATGCGAAGACCGGGGACCATCCGCAGGAGATCGGGTTCATCCTCGTGCCCGGCTTCGCGCTGATGTCCTTCGCCTCGGCCTGCGAGCCGTTCCGCGCGGCCAACGATCTCGCCGGGCGGCCACTCTACCGGCTGCGCTACTTCGGCGAGGCAGAGGGCCGGGTGGCCGCCTCATCGGGAGCGGAGGTCCCCACCGAGGCGCTGCCCCGCCTGCGCGGCCCTCTCCACACCCTCTTCGTCTGCGCGGGCGGCGAGCCGACCGGGTGGGACAGGCCCGAGATCCGCGCGACCCTGCGGCGCATGGCCCGCCTCGGCGTCCGCATCGGCGGCATCTCGGGCGGCCCGTATCTCATGGCCGCGGCGGGCTTGCTGGCCGGGCGCGCGTTCACGCTCCATTGGGAATATGCCGGCGCCACGGTCGAGACCTTCCCGGACGCGCGCCTGAACCGGGCGCGCTACGTCGCCGACGGCGATCGCCTGACCTGCGGCGGCGGCGTCGCCCCCTTGGAGATGGCCCACGCCCTGATCGCCGAGCGCATGGGTGAGGCTTTCGCGCGCCGCGTCTCCGACTGGTTCCTCCACACCGCCATCGGTGCCGCCGACGACCCGCAGCGGGCCTCCGCGGCCGAGCGGTACGGGATCCACCATCCGGCCCTACTGACGGTGTTGGAGACGATGGAGAAGACGGTGGAGGCGCCGCTCGGCCGCCTGGCCATGGCGCGCCTCGCCGCGATCAGCCCGCGCCACCTCGACCGGCTGTTCCTCAAGAAGCTCGGGCTGAGCTTCTCGGCCCAGTACAGGGCCATCCGCCTCGCCCATGGACGGCGCCTGCTGCGTCAGAGCCCGCTCAGGATCGGTGAGATCGCGACCGCCTGCGGCTTCGCGAGCGCCGCCCATTTCGCGCGCTGCTACCGGTCCCGGTTCGGCTGCAGCCCATCCGCGGAGCGTTGAAACACACGCCAACGATCCCCTCGGGCTTCATCGCGGGGCGGTTCGGCGTCGGGTGCCGGCCACCGATTGGCGCCGCACCACGACGGTTAGAGCGCAGGCGATCGCATCGGTTCTGCTTCGATCGGCCGCTCGCGGGGAGCCGAAGATGGTCCTCACTTGCCGATCGCTGACGCCTGACCGGCGATCGGTGCGAGCATCCCGGCAGGATGGCCGCCGGGATGCGGCGTCGGGATGATGCCCGCGCGACCGCTGCCATCGACAGGCGGCTTCGGTTTGTCGGAGGCCCCGGCAAGTCACGGCCGAGGGGTTTCATTCGATCGCGATTGTATTCGCGCCAAAAGTGCGTCGTATATTTCGGTCTGATCGAATCGTGAAATATTCGATAGTCGACTCATCGGCAAAAGGGAGGCGGGCAATGTGCATTCGCATCTCACACCTTCTCATCGGTGTCCCTGCGTTATATTCGTGCGTCGCAATTTCATATGCGGAGGATCTGCCGCGATCGGGAGATTATAAGGTCATATATACGGGCGTGAATATGGCGCCGAGTAAACCAATGCCGATCGGCGAGAACCGCGTGGTTGCGATGAGCAATATCACGATGACTGCGGTCAATACTGAGGGCAGTGGTTTTCTGAACAACTTGGCGGGTCGCTGTGTCGGACTGGCGACCTTGGACAACGACGCCAAGACGGTGGAGAGTCACGGCCGGTGCGTCTACGCTGACGCGAGCGGCGACCAGATCTTCGAGAAGTACGATTACCCAGTGCAGGCGCAGGGTACGGGCTTGCGCGGTACGGCCGAATGGACCGGCGGTACTGGAAAATTCGCCGGCCTCTCGGGCGCTATCGAGCTGACTAATACGCGTCTAAGCCCGATGACGGACGGAATTGCGCAGGTATCTGGCACTAAGACTGGCCGATACTCATTCAATGGCACGACGTCGTCGCTGAAATGATTAAATAGCCGGAGTTAAATCTCCGGCTCCTTGTGAGGCATCTGCCGCGTGTGCTTCTCGTCGGAAGGAGAGGCCTTGGTGGGCCCCAGCCGGACTCGAACCTCCAACCGGACCGCCAGGGGCGGTCGACTCTGACCAGGGCGCTGCAGGCGCCGACGCTCGCATGGCCGGGTGCCGCCTCGCAGGTGCAGCATGTAGGCCCGGTGCTCGCTCCCGCCTTCGCAAGGGTCGACAAATGACGGTTCGCGGCCTCGCAATTTCCATTGCAAGCAAGTGTGGTCGGTGCCTAGAATGACCGCGGATCGCCAAGAACTCAGGTCAATTGAGACTGTCTCCGATCCGCGATAGGGAGGTGGTTATGCTTGCATTCGCATGCCTCTTCATAGTGCTCGCCGTGCTCGGGTCGCTCGTGGGCGCAGGCACCGTCGGGACCTCAATCGGCGCCCATCACCTGACAAGCTACGGCTGGGCGTTGTGCATCAACGCGGCAGCTATCAGCGCCCTGTTGGTGTTCAATTTCTATGATCGGCATAGATCGCGGCCTCACTGATCCGCCACTTCTGTCGACGGTCGAGCGCGGCCCCGGGCCTGCTGGAGGATGCCGGCTTGGCCGCTTCACGTGCATGTGACGCGACAGCTGATCGCTTTGGACTACGGTCTACGCGTTCTCCCCTCCAAGGCAGAACAACCTTCAGCCCGCTCGGCACTCCGCCGCAGCGGGCTTTCTTGTGCAAGCGAAAGCCGTGCGCATCTCGGCAGGATGGCCGCCGGGCCGGCGGTTTCGAGCTTTGGCGGGCCGCGGCTCGCGACCTCGCCGCCAGCAGCGGAGCTGCCCGTCATGTTGTAGCCAGCCCGGCCCCGCCGGCCGATCTGATCACCGGCTGAAGGGGTTCGGTGCCGCTCCTGACCGCGCAGGGCTCGGGACGCGACGGGACCCGAGAGGTCGCATGGAGGAGGGCCTTTCGCGGTGAGGCTCCATGGTCGGCGGACAGGCGACCCCGGAACGGGATCTGGCAGCGTCCACGCGTCAGGTGGAGCGTTCCCCGAAGGCTGGGCGGCTCGGCTTGACCCTCGTCGCGCCCTACATGACCACGATGAGAGATTTTCGAACGATCGGGACCCTGTGTGAGCTGGGGATCATCTCCGAAGACGAGGTGGGCGTGGCTGTCGAAGCCTTCCTGTCCGGCACGGTGGAAAGCGTGTTCCTCTTCCGGGCGGGCCTTCGTTTGAACCTCGTCAAAGCGGTCCGCAGTCACCCCGGCGCTCAGGAATTCGTCGGTCGGTCAAACGTCGGGATCGGACTGAAGCGCCCCTTCGTCCGCGCCGCCATCCTCCAGGCGCGACCCATGCCGCTGTGATGCTGGGCATCGATGGATCGTGCGCGCACATGGGCCGCCGCGCCTGTCAGCCGCGTGTCGATCGGCCTTTGGTCGGCGTTCGCGCCGCAGCAGGAATTCACTGCGCACCTTCCTCCACCAGCTCCGGAGCCTTGCCCCCCAGCGTGCCCTGATCGGTCCCGCGCCCAGGACTGCGATCCAGCGGGAGCGTCGGGGTGGCGAGAAGCTTCCTCTGACAGAAGCGTTAAGCCGCAGCCACAAGCAGCTGGCGGCGGACAAGAGGGATTCGCCGCCGTCAGCCCGAAGCCATTGCAGTCGTTGAGCTTTCGGCTGCCCCGGTTCCAAGCTTCGGAGCCGCGTTTCAGGGCACCCGTCGAAGCTCGGGGCTGGACGGCCCGGTCCGACCCCGTGTGCCTTGCCGGTCAGGCACGCGCCTGAAACCGGATCGGCGCACGGTCGATAAGCCGGCCTTCGGCTTTGCGCCCCATCCGGTCATTCACGGCGTTGCCGGCGGATCCTCGAAGCGAACTCCCGGGCGGCACACCCTCGTCAGCGCAGGACGGCGGCGCGATGCAGATCTTCCCGCAGTCCCGACCCGTCGAAGCCCGACGACAGTTCGGACTTGAGGGCTTCGTAGAATAGGGATGCCGCGGGCGTCAGTGACGTATTGCGGCGACGCACCAGACTGATCGTGCGGTAGATCGCGGGCTCGGTCAGCAGGATCTCAACGAGGTTGTCGCGCGCAGACGCGCTTCTGAGTGCCGCCGGGAGAATCGCGGCGCCAATGCCCGCCGACACCAGTGCCAGAGCGGTGGGCGTGCTCTCGACCACGAACCGGCCGCGTGGCGGCAAGTCCACGGCTGCCAGTTGAGCCTCGACGCGTGCCCGGTTGCCGCTGGCGCCGCCGAGGGTCACGAGATCCGTACCGGATAGATCGGTCCACCGGAGCGCACGCCGTCCGGCCAGGGGATGGCTGCGGTGGCAGATCAGCACGAACGGATCCCGCACCAGCCGATCCTCGACCAGATCGGCATCGGCCTCCTGCTGGATGTGGATCCCGAAATCCGCCTCACCCTTGCGCACGGCTTCGGTGACCAGCGCGCCGGAGCGTTCGAGGATTTGCACCCGGTTCTGCGGGTGATCGCGCGCGTAGGTCTGCAGAACCGCCGGCATCCGACGGAAGGCGATGGATTGGACGGTCGCGACCGTGACGTCGCCGATGCCCAGCCGGGAGGTCGTGCGCAGGCGTTCGACGTCGTGGGTGAAATCGGCGATCAGCCGCGTGGCCAGAGGCAAGAATTCGCAGCCCACGGCACTGAGGCGCACGGTCCGCGTGGTGCGGTCGAGCAGCACCGCGCCGAGGAAACCCTCAAGCTTCTGGATCCGCCGGGTGAGTGCGGTCTGAGTCAGCCCGAGGCTCTCGGAGGCCCGGCGATAGCTGCCAAGCTCAGCGATGAGAACGAAGGCCTGAACGCCGTCGACGGGGAGTTTCATGCCGGAAAGTCATGAATTAGTGCGATCAATTCATTTTACTCGAAGACGTCGTCGCGGGACAAGGCGAACGGGGCGACGCCTGCCCAACACAATGCGACTCCGGCTGAAAACGGGGCGATGCGGAGGAAACGATGACTGCGCATGCCGCTGCCGGGTCGCCGGTCGCGACCTCGACCCGTTCGATGCCGGCGCCGAAATCCTTCTGGACACGGACCATGGAAACGCGGGTCGGCATCATCCCGCTGCCCGTCTATGTCCTCTTGCTGGCCCTCATCGCTGCCTTCGCCATCAGGGGTAAGATCTCGGGCGAGGTGACGGTGATGATCGCCGTCCTGGTCGCGGGCGGCTTCACCTGCGCCGAGATCGGCCGGCGGATCCCGGTGCTGCGGGCGATCGGCGGGTCGTCGCTGGTGACGATCTTCCTGCCCTCGTTCCTCGTCGCCCATCAGCTCTTGCCGGCGCCGCTCGTGCAGTCGGTGACGACCTTCACGAAGGCGACGAACTTCATCTACCTGTTCATCACCGCCGTGGTGGTCGGCTCGATCCTGAGCATGGACCGGCGGGTGCTGATCCAGGGCTTCGCCAAGATCTTCGTGCCTCTGGCGCTGGGTTCCCTGACCGGCCTCCTCGTGGGCGGAAGCGTCGGCTGGCTCGTCGGCATCGGCTTCTGGCGGTCGATCCTCTACGTCGTGGTGCCGGTGATGGCTGGGGGCGTCGGCGAAGGCGCAATCCCACTCTCGGTCGGCTATGCGGAGGCGCTCGGCGTGGATCACGGCGGGATGCTGGGACAGATCCTGCCGCTGGTCTTCTTCGGCAACCTCGTCGCCATCATCTGCTGCGGCGCTCTCAACACCCTGGGGAAGCGCCGCCCGGACCTCACCGGCAACGGCCGGCTCCAACCCTCCGCCGAGGGAGACACGGAGGCCGACCACGGCGCGGTTCACCGCAACACCTCCGGGATCGACGTGGCGACCGTCGCGGCCGGCGGTATCACGGGCATCGCCATCTACGTCTTCGGCACGCTGATCCATGCGTGGGTCGGGCTGCCCGCGCCGGTGGCGATGCTGTTCCTCGTCGTCCTCGCGAAGCTGCTGCGGGCGGTGCCGGCCTCCCTGGAAGAAGGCGCCCGCGTGGTGTTCCGCTTCTTCGTGGTGGCGGTGACCTACCCACTTCTGTTCAGCACCGCGGTGGCGCTGACTCCCTGGCACGAGCTGGTCGAGGCGTTCCACCCGGCCAACCTCGTCACCATCGTGGCGACCGTGCTCGCGCTGACCGGCACCGGCTACGCCGTCGGGCGCTGGCTCGCCATGTACCCGATCGAGACCGCGATCGTGAACGCCTGCCACAGCGGCCTCGGCGGCACGGGCGACGTGATGATCCTGACCGCCGCCGAGCGGATGGAGCTCATGCCCTTCGCGCAGGTCGCGACGCGGATCGGAGGGGCGCTCACCGTCACCGCAGCGATCCTCGCGATGGTCCATTTCAAGATCGTCTGATGGAGGCGCGCCGTGCTGATGCGCTCGAAGCTGTTCGTTCCGGCGTCCCGTCCCGAGCTGTTCGCGAAGGCTGCCGCAGGCCCCGCCGACGCCCTCTCCTTCGACCTCGAGGACGCGGTGCCGGAAGCCCGCAAGGACGAGGCGCGGGAAACCCTCGCTGCCTACCTGCGGGAAGCGCACGTCGATCCGCGCAAAGTCGTGGTGGTTCGCGTCAACGGCCCGGGCACGGTGCACTTCGTCTCTGATCTGGAGGCGGTGGCCCTTCCGCGCACGGACCTCATCAACCTGCCGATGGTCGAGGACGCTTCCGCCGTCAAAGATGCGGCCACCCGCCTCAACAGCCTGGATCCGGCGGGTCGCATCCGCCTCCTCGTCAACATCGAGACACCGAGAAGCCTCCGCCGAGCGGCGGACCTCGCCTGCGCGCATCCCCGCGTCGCCGGCCTGCAGATCGGGTACGCTGATCTGTTGGAGCCCTGCGGCATCGACCGGCACGACGAAGCCGCCCTCGCCCAGATCCGCGTCGCCGTCCGGCTCGCCGCCGCCGAGGCCGGCCTGCCCGCCTATGACGGGGCCTTCGCGGCGGTGAGGGACCCGGGGGCCTTCCGCGCCGAGTGCGAGGCCGCCCGGCGGCACGGATTTGCGGGCAAGACCTGCATCCACCCTTCCCAAGTCGACATCGCCAACCCCGCCTTCCTGCCCAGCCCGGACGAGGTGGCGTGGTCGCGCCGCATCCTCGCGGCCGCCGCCGAGGCCGAGGCGCGCGGGCTCGGCGCGATTCTCGTGGACGGGCGAATGATCGACTCGCCCTTCCTGGCCCGCGCCCGCGCCGTCGTGGCGCTGTCCGATCTCCACACCGCGACGGAAGTCCCATGACGATGCGCGAACTGCACCGGCGCGACTACCGACCCGAGGCCCGGGGCATCCTCGACGGCGTGCGCATCCTCGACCTCTCCCGCCTCTTCGCCGGCAACGTGCTGACGCAGATGCTCGGTGATTTCGGCGCCGAGGTGATCAAGGTGGAACCCCCAGAGGGCGACACCCTGCGCGCCTGGAAGACCGAGGGTGTCGAGACCCACTGGAAGATCTACGCGCGCAACAAGAAGAGCCTCTGCCTGTCGCTGCGCGATCCCCGCGCGGTCGACGTCATCCGCGCCCTTGTCCCCTCCTGCCGGATGCTGGTGGAGAGCTTCCGGCCGGGGGTTCTGGAAGCCATGGGCCTGTCGCCCGAGGTCCTGCACGCCCTCAACCCTGGCCTCACGATCATCCGCATCTCCGGCTGGGGGCAGGACGGGCCCTACGCCCAGCGGCCCGGCTTCGGCACGGTGATCGAGGGCTTCTCGGGCTTTGCCGCCATGAACGGCTTCTCCGATCGCGAGCCCGTGCTGCCGCCGATGTACCTCGCGGACGGCGTCGCCGGGCTCACCGGCGCCTCCGCCGCGATGATCGCTCTGCGCGAGGTTGAGGTGAATGGCGGCCTGGGGCAGGTGATCGACCTGCCGCTCTTGGATCCGCTCTTCGCGATCCTCAGCCCGCAGGCAGCCAATTACCGGCTCACCGGCAAGGGCAAGCCGCGGACCGGCTCGCGCTCGACGAACTCGGCGCCGCGCAACGCCTACCGTTGCAGCGACGGGCTCTATGTCGGCCTGTCGGGCTCGATCCAGAAGATGGCCGAGCGCCTATTCCGGGCGATCGGCCGTCCGGACCTCGTGGACGACCCGCGCTTCCGCACCAACGCCGACAGGCTGCGCCATGTGGACGAGCTCGATGCGATCATCGGCGCGTTCATCGCGGAGCGGACGCAGGACGAGAACGTCGCTTACTTCGAGGCGGCCGAGGTGACCATCGGGCCGATCAACGACGCGCCCAAGCTCGTCGCCGATCCGCACGTGGTCGCGCGCGAGCTCATCGCCGACTACCCCGACCCCGACATGGAGCTCATCCCCATGCACGCCGTCGTGCCGCGCCTGCACGACCGGCCGGGTTCAATCCGCACCCCCGCGCCCACCCTCGGCCAGCACAACAGGGAGCTGCTGGGACAGATCGGCATCGCGGGCGAGGCTTTTGACGAGCTGGTTGCCGCAGGCGTGGTCCGCGGCCGCAGCGCCCGCTGACACCGATGACAGGGAGGATGGGAATGCCCACGCTGACACGCCGCGGCTTCGTCGCGGCTGCCATGGCCGGTATGGCTGCGGCCGACCGGGCGCGCGCCGCCGACGGATCGGTGCCGAACTCTGCCGGGACCGAGCGGCCGGGCCATCGCGCGCCGGCCAATGCCTGCGATTGCCACTTCCATATCATCGACGCGCGCTTCCCACCGCCGGACTCGCCCAAGCCCCCGGGCATGACTTTCGACGATTATCGCCTGCTCCAGGCTCGCCTCGGCACGACCCGCGCCGTGCCGGTTCAGCCGAAGAACCACGGCACCGATCCGACCTGCCTCCTCGACGCCCTCGCACGCTTGGGCGGGAACGGGCGCGGCATCGCCGTCCTGCATCCCGACGTCACCGACGTCGAGCTGAAGCGCCTCGATGCCGGCTCCGTACGCGGCCTCCGCTTCAGCGTCTGGAATCCCAACGACACGGTGGCTCCCATCGCCACCATCGAGCCCCTGGCCAAGCGCATCGCCGATCTCGGCTGGCACGTGCAGCTGCATATGTCCGGTGACCAGATCCGGGAGAATGAGGCCCTGCTGAACCGGCTGCCCTGCCCCATCGTGTTCGACCATATGGGCCGCCTCGACCCCGCCAAGGGCCCGGACGGCCCTGCCTTCGCGACCATCGCCGGCCTGGTCGAGAAGGGCCGGGCCTGGGTGAAGCTCGCCGGCGCCTACCTCAACACCGAGGCCGGCCCGCCCGGCTACCCGGACGCGACACGCACCGCCCAGGCCTTCGTACGCCTCGCCCCCGAGCGCCTCGTCTGGGGCAGCGACTGGCCGCACGTCACCGAGAAGCACAAGCCCGACGACGCGGTGCTGTTCGACCTGCTCTCCGACTGGGCCGGCAGCGAGGCTGCCCGCGACAGGATTCTCGTCGACAACCCGGCGAAGCTCTACGGCTTCGCCTGACGGGAGAGCGGTCAATGCGGATCCCAGCCGATCTCTCCCGCCGTCAGGTCGCCGCGTGGTTAGCCGCCGGCGCAGCCCTTGCCGCCGCACCGGCAAGGGCCGCCTCCGGTGAGGAGCCTCCCCTTGCCGACCGGCTCGCAGCCTACGCCCATGGCCTGCGGTTCGAGGATCTCGACCCGGCCACGGTCGAGACCGTGAAGGTCCATCTCATCGACGCGCTGGGATGTGGGCTCGCCGCCCTCGAGGCCGGGCCCGTGCGGATCTGCCGGGCGATCGCGCTCAGCGACGGGGCGGGTGCCGCGACGGTTCTCGGCACGGACCGGCGGAGCAGCCCGGAACTCGCGGCCTTCGCCAACGGCGTCGCCATCCGCTACGAGGATTTCAACGACGTCTATGTCGGCCGTGAGCCCGGTCACCCCAGCGACACCATCGCAGCCTGCCTCGCCGTCGCCGAGGCGGAGGGGGCCACCGGCCGCGACCTCATCGCTTCGATCGCCCTCGCCTACGAGGTCGATTGCCGCCTGCTCGATGCCGCGGAGGTGACGGGACGTGGCTGGGATCATCCGGTCTACAGCCTGCCCGCCTCGGCGCTGGCGGCGGGCCGGCTGATGCGGCTCTCGCCGGAGGCCCTGACCCAGGCCGTCAACCTCGCGATCAACGGCCATATCGCGATGAACCAGACCCGCGTTCAGACGCTCTCGGACTGGAAGGGCGTGGCCGATGCCGAGGCGACCCGCGCAGGCGTCTTCGCCGCGCGCCTCGCCCGTGCCGGCCTCACGGGCCCGGCGCCGATCTTCGAAGGGCGTGCCGGGTTCTTCAAACAGATCTCGGGCCCGTTCGCCGTCGATGTCGCGGATTTCGGTGGGGAGGGGCGCCCCTTCCGGATCGCGCGATGCGGGATCAAGCCGTACCCGGCGCAGGTCTACTGCCTGACCGCGATCCCGGCGGCCCTCGCCATCGCCGCCGGTGCCGGTGGCGTCGACGCCATTCGAAGCATGCGCATCGACACGACGCGTCTCGGCTACGTCACCGCCGGCCGAGACCGCGAGAAGTGGCGCCCGACGACGAAGGACACCGCCGACCACAGCCTGCCTTACATCGCGGCGCGGGCAATGCTCGACGGAGCCATCACCAACGACAGCTACTCCCCCGCCAAGCTGCTCGATCCGTCCCTGCTCGCCCTCATCGACAAGATCACCGTCGCCGAGGATCCTGCGCTCACGGCGATGCAGCCGGAAGCGGTGCCGAACCGGCTGACCGCGACGCTGAGGGATGGGCGCGAGATCGTGAGGCAGGTCGATGACGTGCCGGGATTCGTGGCGCGGCCGATGACCCGGGACGACGTCGAGCGCAAGTTCCGCATGAATGCTGGCGAGCGTCTCGATGCGCTCAAGGTGCGTCGCGTCCTCGACGCCTTCTGGACGATCGATGAACGACCCGGCCTGGCGGGCCTGCTCGCGTCCCTGTCCTGAGCATCCCGACGATGCGCGGCCACTCCGGCAGGCACCGCCGTCGCGCCCGCGCACGACCTATCGCAGACGGTGTGACCGCTCGTGCCCCGGCCCAGACGGAGGGCTCAGGAGATCGATTGACGGCGAGGATGTCGGCGGCGGGTTCGGTCCCGACGAAGGGTCTGGCACGCCGGTTGTGCTCGGCGACGTAGCGTCCGATCGCGGCCTGCAGGTCGACGGCACCCGTGAAGGAGAGCAGGCCGAACTCTGCGGTGACGGCCTGCAGGTCGAGGGTATGCCGAGCGCAGAACCCGGAGGTCCGGATGCGTTCAGGCTACGAACTGCTGCGCCGAGCCACTCGCGTGCTGCTCAGATCGGATGAGGGCCGTCATCAGCTTCATCGCGGTTGCTGCGGCATCGGCCAAATCCGTGTCGTGTTCAACGCGGTCAAGCAAAGCCTCGGAATCCGCGGCTGGCACCAAGTGGCTCATCGACCAATCGCCGAAGGCTGACTCTAGGACGGGTCCACACTCAACCACCTCGACGTTGCTGTGGCGCAGATCACAGCAGATGCGGTCGAAGGCCGCTTCCACAGCGAACGTCGGACCCTCCAGCGCTTGCACGAAGAACAGACCTGTGAACATCAGCGCGCCCGTCACGCCCGCTTGTCCGTTCTGATGCCGCGAGACGGTCAGGATCCGATCGATGTGCCGCTGCACTTCCTCGGCCGTTCCAGCGATCGCACAGCGGCTCCGGTAGACCAGCCGAAACAGGTCGGGGGTATCCAGCGGATTCATGCAGCCTCGCGCGCATCCACGAACGACAGGAACTCAGCCAGCGGCAGGGGCCGGCTCACGTGGTAACCCTGCACCTGATCGCAGCCTTCCGCCGTCGTAAACGCGAACTGCTCCGCCGTCTCGACGCCCTCGACCGTGATCGCCATGCCGAGGCACGTCCCCATGGTGATGATGGCCCGGACGATGGCAGCGCTCTCCGCGTCGCCCGGAAGCTGACGCACGAAGGACTGGTCGACCTTGATCTTGTCGAATGGGAAGCGGCGAAGGTAGCTGAGCGAGGAGTAGCCCGTCCCGAAATCGTCCATTGAGATGCTCACGCCTGCCGCGCGCAGTCGCGTCAGGGTGGCAAGCGTTCGCTCCTCGTCGGCCAGCAACACGCCCTCGGTGATCTCCAGCTCCAGTCTGTCCGCGGCGAGGCCGGATGTGGTGAGAGCTGCTTTCACCGTGTCGGCGAGGCGTAGGTCTCGGAACTGCGCCGGCGAGAGATTGACGGCAACTCGGATGTGCGCGGGCCAGCGGGCGGCCTGGGTGCAGGCCGTGCGCAGGACCCATTGTCCCAGCGGCCCGATCAGCCCGGTCTCCTCGGCCAGCGGGATGAAGTCGGCGGGCGAAACGAGGCCGCGCTCCGGATGCCGCCAGCGCACCAGGGCTTCCGCTGCGGTGATCCGGCCGGTCCGCGCATCGACGAGGGGCTGATAGTGCAGCTCGAATTCCTGCACCGCGATGGCGCGCCGCAGGTCAGCCTCAAGATTGCGCCGGGCCCGGACGCGAGCATCCAGCGCGGGATCGAAGCGGCGGAACGTGCCCTTGCCGTCGGCCTTGGCCTTGTAGAGCGCCAAGTCGGCGTTGCGCAGGAGTTGGCTGGGCTCCAAGCCGTCTGTCGGCGCGAGGGCGGCGCCAACCGAGGCGCCAATATTGACGAGCTGGCCCTCGATCAGGAACGGGCGGCCGATCAACTCGACGATGCGAGTGGCAAGGGCGTGGACCGCCTCTGGACCGGCCACGGCTTTCTGCAGGACCGCGAACTCGTCCCCGCCCAGACGTGCAACCACGTCGTGCGCGCCGAGCGCTGCCTTGAGCCGCCGGGCCGTCTTGCGGAGCAGCGCGTCACCCAGGCCGTGACCCAGCGTGTCGTTGACCAGCTTGAACCGGTCGAGATCGAGAACGAGGACGGCGAAGGTTTGATCCTGCTTCCGGCAGGACGCGGCGTGGCACGCCAGCAGGTCGTGGAAATGAGCCCGGTTGGGCAGGCCTGTCAGCGGGTCCGAATAAGCCAGGGCGCGCATCTTCGACTCCGTCTGCAGGCGCTCCCGCTGGTCACGTACGGCCAGCACAGTCTGGAGCCCGCTGCCGAGCGGAACTTCGCTGCGCAGCACGCGCACCGGTACGCGTTGCCCATCCGGGCCGATCAGCTCCGCCTCGCGCTCCTCGCGCTCAGGCAGCGTCGTCAGGCTCAAGCCCGGCAGGAGGTCCGAGAGGCGACGGCCGCTCAGTGCACCCGCCCCGACGCCCGACAGGTGCTCCAGGCTCCGATTGGCGGTCTTGATCACGTCGTCGCGGCAGACGGCGAGTCCCTCCACGGCGAGGTTCGCTAACTCGCGCAGGCGTTCCTGGTCCCGGCGCGCTTGAGCCCGGGCATTCAGGGTGAGGCGCAGTCCAACCACGGCCAGCGCCAGGAGGCCGAAGGACACGCCCGCCACGACCGGTGCGATGACGTCCGGCGCAAGAGCGTGGGGCGGCAGCGAACGCTCGGGATCAAAGGTCAGCGTCATGGCCGCCATGCCGCAAAAATGCAGGACGGCGATGGCGCCAACCAACAGCGGCGCCCCAATACGTCGAAGATCGCGGCGGCGCTCGCCCGTTACGACAATGGCCACGCCGAACATGAGCAGGCTCGTCGGTATGGACACGGCCAGCAGGGACCTGTCCCAGCCGACGGTACCGGCGACGAGGTAGGAAGCCGCGCCGATGTAGTGCAGCGCCGTGATGCTGCTGCCCAGGAGAAAACCGATGACGAAGCGATGGGTCCGCTTGCGCTGGCCGATCGCGAGGGCGACGCTGATCCCGATGCCGGCGATGGCGATTAGGAGCGACAGGGCCGTCAGGTAGGGATCGAAGCCCGCGGGCATGCCCGGCCGGAAGGCCAGGAGCCCAATCATGTGGGTGGCCCAAGCGGTGCAGCCTGCCGCTACGATGCTGGCACCGGCCCAGAGAGTGGCGGATCGGCCTTCCGAGCGCGCCGCATGCGTCGCGACAGAGAACGAGCCGTAGACGCCGACGACGCAGATCCCGGCAGCGAGCAGGATCAGCTGATGATCGTGCGCCTGGGTAAGGCACGTATAGACAGATCGCATAGCAAGCTCCGCGAGCTGCAATCTGACTGCGATCCGTTAATTAAAATTGTTGGCTGCATGGATTTGGCGGGGCGCGGGACTAGAAACATGACTTTCACAGATCTATGTTTCGCAACTTAGGTTAGTGTTACAAACAATTACTTATCATTGAGCGGTGGCCGCCGTGGGCGGTCGCGGCTCGTTCCCTGGTCAAGGCTCGTTCCCTGGTCGCGCGTTCGGGAACACGGTCGGCGCAGACCCTGCCGGTCGGCCATGCGTCTGGTGGAGTGACGCCACGCCCAACGTATGCATAGCCTTGCCCTACCATGACCGCCTTCGAACTCATTCGCGCACTGGCTTACGACGCCGCCATCGGCATCGTCGTCACCGATACGGTGGTCGATCAGCCCGGGCCGACCATCCTGTACGCCAACGCCGCGTTCGGTCAGCTTGTTGGGCGAGATCTGTCCGACATCGTCGGGCAGACCCCACGCTTCATGCAGGGCAAAGAGACGCGTCGGGAGACGCTGGATGCCTTTCACCGCGCGCTGGCTTCCGGCGAGCGCTTCCACGGGTACCTGACCAACTACCGCGCGGACGGCTCCAAGTACCGCGCCGAGATCGATTGCAGGCCGTTGCGCGCCACCGACGGCCGCATCGAGAACTTCGTCTCGTTCGAGCGCGAGGTGGTCCGGCGTATCGGACGCCCCGCCGTCAGCGCGGCCGGCCGCTATGAACCTGTCGCGACAAGCAACGATCCGTTAACCGGCGCCTGGCGCGAACTCGCCATTTTCAAGCACGCGTAAGTTGTTCTATGCTGGTCACAGAAGCGAGAGTACTAAGTTTGCGAGATAATCTATGTCAGTTATTGGGTAATATGGAGCGATGAGCGATCAATTTAAGGAATAAGTAACACGTTCTGCCCAGTGTTGTTTGGAGCTGACATAGATCTGGATGATGCATCGGCGGACTCATCCGCTGGCCTCCCGCTCTGCCGCGCAGCAGCCCAGAGATTCGGGAAGGCACGATCATGTTCGGTGGAACGCGCACGCACGTGGATCAGGCCGCCAGACTCGACGCATTGGATCGCTCGCAGGCCGTTATCGAGTTCACCCCGGACGGCACCATCCTCACGGCCAACGCCAACTTCCTGACCACGATGGGCTACACCCTGCCCGAGGTACAGGGGCAGCACCACGCGATGTTCGTCGAAGGGGCCTACCGCGGCAGTGCCGAGTACCGTGCGTTCTGGGATGGCCTGCGGCGGGGTATCTTCCAGTCTGCCGAGTTCAAGCGCGTCGCCAAGGCTGGGCGGATTGTCTGGATCCAGGCGAGCTACAACCCGGTTCTCGATCGCACCGGACGGGTCGTGAAGGTCGTCAAGTTCGCCGCCGACATCACCGCGCAGAAGTTGCGTGCGCTGGACAGCGACGGTCAGCTCGCGGCCCTTCACCGCTCGCAGGCGGTGATCGCCTTCGATCCCACCGGCACGATCCTGGACGCCAACCAGAACTTCCTCGACACCGTCGGCTACCGCCTCGACGAGATCGTCGGCCGGCATCACAGCCTGTTCGTGGATGCGGCTGAGCAGGCTGGCGCCGACTATCGGGGGTTCTGGGGCCGGCTCGGGCGCGGCGCGTTTGCGGCAGGCGAGTTCCGGCGCATCGCCCGCGGTGGTCGCGAGGTCTGGATCCAGGGGACCTACAACCCGATCACCGACGCCGACGGCGCGGTGCTCAAGGTGGTGAAGTTCGCCTCCGACATCACCGCGCAGGTGCACGAACGCCAGCGCCGGGCTGAGGCGCAGCGGACCATCGGCGTCGACCTCGACGCGATCGGTGCCGCGGTCGAGGCTGTCACCCGGCAGACGGCCGAGGCGGCTGGTACGGTGGGTCACGTTTCGAACGACATCCAGTGCGTGGCCTCGGGTGCGGAGGAGTTGTCAGCCTCGGTCGGTGAGATCAGCCAGCAGGTCAGCCACGCCGCACGCATGGCCGGCGAGGCCGTCGAGCAGGCGCGGCACACCGGGGTCATCGTCGCGGGCCTGAGCGGGCAGGCGACGCAGATCGGCGAGGTCGTGAGCATGATCCAGGGGATCGCCGCGCAGACCAACCTGCTGGCGCTCAACGCCACCATCGAGGCGGCCCGCGCGGGTGCAGCCGGCAAGGGCTTTGCGGTCGTTGCCTCCGAGGTGAAGGCCCTGGCCGAGCAGACCGCGAAGGCGACGGATCAGATCCGCGGGCAGATCAGCGCGACGCAGGCGGCTACGCGCGAGGCTGTGGGCGCGATCGGCTCGATCCAGGGCACGATCCGGGCGCTGGACGAGGTCTCGGCCGCGATCGCGGCGGCGGTCGAGGAGCAGTCTGCCGTCACGCGCGAGATGTCGGGCAGCATGCACACGGCCGCGCACGGGGTATCGACGATCGCCGGCGGCATGGAGGCCATCGCCCGGGCGAGCGAGCAGGTCGATGCAGCCACACGCCAGGTGCGCGAGGTTGCGCGCGCGGTCGGTTAGCCGGGCGGCCCGATCTACGTCAGCGCGGGCAAGAATTCGCTAACGCGACGCTGCCACGCTGAGGCGTATGTCGAAGCGTACCCTCCGCACCCTCCGGGCCTTCCTCTGGATCGCCGCCCTCGTGTTGTGCTGCTTCTCCGCCGCCATGCTGGTTGAAGCGAACAGGCCGGGAGCCGGCGGCGATCAGCGCCTCGTCGGTGATCCGGCCGTGACCGGGTCGATCGCGCAAATGCGCTGGTGCGGTGCCGCTCCGTGGTGCCGCTGACGGTCGCTCGGTGCTGCAGCCTGGTCACCGATAGGTTTCGTTAACCATGCGATCCCAACCTGCGGGCGTCAGCACGCAGGTACCCCCGTGAACCAGGTTCGGTCGATCACCGCAGAGGACTTCGCCAGCGACGGCCCGGTGTCGCTCGACCTTGCGGCACGCATCGCGCGGGCCGAGCCTGCCCACCGGGCTGCGCGACGGCCTTTCGGAACCGACCCGAGCCCGGCTCGCCGTCCGGCTCCACGGCCGCAGCCACACGCGGGAGATCGGCATCCGGGTGGTGGCGACCTGTGAGAAGACGCGCCTGCAGAGCGCTGCAGGGTCGTCGGCAGCCAACGCTTCGAGCTGTCTCGCCCCTGACACGGCCCCAACCCATGACCCGCACGCCCGCGGTGGTCGGCGTAAGGTCAGCCTCGGCGGGTCACGCGGTGCCGCTCACGCCTTCGTTTAGCCCTTCCACGTCACTCAGCAGCACATCGGCATGCCCTTCGTACAGGATCTCCTCGCCCGCTTCCGTCAGACGGTCACCGCATATGCGGGTGACGAGGTGCTGATGCAGGCCGGCGTCTCGGCGACGGCCAACGTCATCGTCGCTGACGGCGAGGTCGCGGGTGCGGAGTTCGAAACCGCGCTGACCGGCGTGATGGCCAGTCCGATCCTGGAGAAGGGCTACGACGTCCTGATGCTGGAGGAGGCGCTGTACGAGGCGATCGGCCGGGCGCGCACCCGGGCCGGGCGAGCGGACAACCTGCGTCGGGTTGCGGCGATTGCCGGTCGGCCCGCAGAGCAGCGCGAGGGCGTGTTCCTCGTGGCGACCGATGTGGCTGATCACGACGGCATCGCCGAGATCGAGCACGTCGCGCTGGCTGAGATCGCCGCCGCCCTGCTGGTGGACAAGGCAGGATTGCTCGAAGCGGTGCCGGTTCGGTCGACGCGGCCGCACCGGCCGACGTGAGCCCGTCGTCGGTCAGCGGGGCGATCAGCAGCCAGAGCGCGCTGTGCTCTGGCCCGCCACGGCCGGCGGCGAGGGAGGGGGTCAAGGCGGTGTCGGTGACGTGTCCGCCCGAGGCGGGATTACCGTCGTGGCGGACAGAGCTTCGTCCGTCATCTCAGGGACCGGGTCTGCCGAGCGGGTCGCCGATCGCCTTCCGCCGGAACAGAATGCGCCAGCGCGGCCTCCGAGGCTCCGGCCGGCCGTGGATCCTGTGGCAGCGCTGGCAGAAGGCCGCGGGGTTGGCCTCCGGATCGTTCGAGGTGTCGTGGTCTCGAGGGGCGGCGGCTGGCCCCACGCGGGTTTGCCGGACACGGCTCGGGATGCCGGTTCCCATCCCCCGCTCGATCCGCCTGCCTCATCCGTCGCGCCGGCGATCGACCGCGGCGTTCCATCAGCGGCCATCGCCGAAGGTGGTAGATCATCCGCCGGTGCGGCCGTCCGCAGCCCGCGCGGCCGCCTTTGGCTCGGCCGCACCGGATCACGGCCGAGCGCTGCGCCCAGTCGATGGGAAAAGGCGGTGGTCGGGCCGGATCGGCAGGGTGGCGGCGGCGTGCCGGCGATGGTGGAAAAAGCGTAGCGGTGGGGCGCCGGTCAGGCTCGAACAGGGCCGCTTACCTGTGGCCGGCGCACAGCCCTGATCCTGCCGTCGCATGCCTGACCCGACCGCTCGCGCGGGCCTATCAACCCGCAAACTGGGCAAATGAGAGGGCGCATGGTGGGGGTCGCGGCGAAGACCCGGCTCGACGCCAGTCATTTCCGGCGTCGTCGGTGGACCCGCAGGGGAGCCGCGACAGCGCCCCGGCACCGCGACAAACGTGTCTGGCGCCGACGCGACGGCACCGTCAATGTGCTCCCGAAGCGGGCAATGCGCGCCCTGGTTGAGCAAACCTCCCAATCAGGCTGCATGTTCTTCAGCAGATCACGGGTTTGTGGCCTGATAAATTAGCTCTTAGCCCCCTATTTTATTCGGAAACATACGGAAACTCGTTGTCTGATAACGTTGTCTTCAGGCAACATGACCTGAAAACGTGTATCGAGGCGATATAATCCAATTGCGATTAGCCTGGCTTTCGCGCCATTTAGCCTCAAACGACGCGACAAGGTCGTTGGCACGTAAGTTCGCCGGCAAGATGCGGACAAAAACCAAGAACAATCGCGCGCCAGTCCGAACAACCGGACGACGCTGCGCTGTGGGTCTCGAAGAATTGGGGTTGTCGATGAGATTCCTGAAAAGCTCGCTGCTCGGGTCCGCCGCTGCCTTCGCGGCGGTCGGCGCCGCGCACGCCGCCGACCTGCCGGTCAAGAAGGCGGTTCCGATCGAGTACGTCCGCGTCTGCTCCACCTACGGC
>NZ_BPQS01000034.1 GCF_022179385.1 Methylobacterium longum
GGCGTCGAAGGCGTAGCCGGCGTTGATACCGAAGTAGGCGCCGGTCCAGGTGAACACCGGGACGGGGGTGAACACCGGCGGCGGGGCGGCCCGGCGCGGCAGGTCGGCGGCCGAGGCGGCAGCGGTCAGGGCCGTGAAGGCGGCGAGTGAAGTCAGCAGCTTGGTCATCGGGGTCCGTCCAACGTTTCGATCTGACGATAAAGCTACCGATCCCTGACGAAATTGGCTGTAGTTTTACGGACACACCAAGCCATATTGACCGGATCGACATAGTAAACCGTCGATTAACGTGCGTTCGACGACCGCAATACAGCGAGATTTACGTGGCCGGGCGCCACAACATCTCAGCGGCGCATTGGTTGCAAGCCGCCGCAGCGCTGCCCGCCCGGTGTTGCGGGCGCGCCACAGGTGGGACCGGCCGGCCCGTCGCAGCGCGTGGCGCGCACCCGGCACGCCGGCGGACCCCGACCGCTCCCGAGGTATCCGGGATCCAGAGGCCCAGGAACGACGGCCGATCCCCCGTGTTGCCGTCGACAGCCGCCAGGGCCGACACGGCCCGATCACGGCTCCATGAGGAGAGACCCTTTGCTCAAGATCGCATCGCTGACGACCGGCCTGCTTGCCGCCGGACTGTTCCTGACGCCCCTGCCTGCCTCGGCCGCGCAGATCGGCGTGGGAGCGATCCCTGAGGCCACGACGACCGTCGAGACGGTGCAGTACGGCTATGGTGGCTACGGCCGTCCCCACTACGGACGCCGCTTCTACGGCGGTCGGGGCCTCGGCTACGGCAGACATTTCCACGGCGGCCCCCGCTTCGGCCGCGGCTACGGCTATGGTCGCGGCTACGGCCGAGGCTACGGCTATGGGCGTCGCGGGTTCTAGTGAACCGCGAGCCACGCTGAGCTGGCGAGGCTGAGCCGCACCACGCTGAGCCGCACCATGGGAGGCCCGTTTCCATCGCCGGGAAGCGGGCCTCCCGCGTTTCGAGGCCCATCGCCGGCTGTTCCGCGGACGCTGCCGTGGCGCGCGGTCAGAACAGGGCCACCATCGCCACGCCCGCGACCATCAGCACGGCGCCGAGGATGCGCCACAGGCTCGCCGGATGCACCGCGAAGCCGACCCAGCCGTAATGGTCGAGCACGATCGAGAAGGCGACGCCCACCGTCACGATGATGCCCAGGAACGACGCCGCGCCGATCGCCGGCGAGGCGTAGAGCTGGGCGAGGATCAGCAGGACGCTGAAGAACCCGCCGAACCACGCCCACCAGGGCACCGTCGTCAGTTGTTGGCCCGTCGGAATCTCGAGCTTGCCGAGGGCGAGGCCGCCGACCAGCAACGCGGCCGTGCTCACGAGCAGCGTGATCAGCCCCGCCGTGACGGGCAGGCCGAGCGACTTGGACAGCGTCGCGTTCTGGCCGGGCTGGATCGCGTTGGCGATGCCGGCGAGGATGGTGAGACCGTAGAGGAACAGCATGCTTGGCTAGCACCGGGACGTGCGGCCAAGGTCCGCGACGGTGCTGTACATCTTTGACGCGCCCCCGGTGATCGGGCCCGGGGATCCTCGCCCTCCGGCACGGCCGCACGGCAAGCTTCGCCCTGCGCGACATCCCCGCGATGCGGGGCGCGGTCGTGAGACACGCGCTCCCCGGGGCGGCGATCCGCAGCGCCGGATCGCCCGATGCGGGGCCGATGGGCCGCGTCTCGGGCCAGCGCATGACGGCGCGGGGCCACCCTGCCATCCCGCCCGGCCGTCGATCTCCGGCGAGGGGCGGGCAGGGGGCGGGCAAGAGGCGGGAGCCTGCCATGCGGCAACCCGCGCCGGGGTGACGCGGCGGATCAGCCCCGCCCTTCGGACACCGTCGGCGGCCGGGGTCGTCGACCGGCGCGGCCGTCGCTCCCCGGGCCGCGCCGGACCGTCAGCGACCGCTGATAGCGTCCCCGTGCAGGGCGCGACGCGACGCCTCGAGGCCTCCCTCGCGGTGCCACAGCCACGCTGTTGCAGCCACCCACGGACCACCGATCAGGATGAAGGCGAGCAAGCCCATGGTTCACCCCTTTGCGCACAGCCACCACGGCCGCGGTGGCGATTCGAAGCCAGATTACGCCCAGACCGACCGCCGTGGAACCGTTCTTCGCATCGGCCCCGTCTGCCGATCGCCCGCGCGCTCCCTGCCGCCGTATCCAGGGCGATCGCCCAGGCCGATCGCGCATAGGCCGGTCGCGCCCCGAAACCGTGGGGGCGGTCCCTCACCAAGCGGTCGGCTTCGGGTTGCGCTCGTCGAAGCCCTTCTGGTGCCAGTAGGGATAGATCGGGGTCTCCTGGCTCGCGGCGTCGAGGCGGCCGACCTGCTCGGCCGTCAGGGTCCAGCCCAGCGCCCCGAGGTTCTGCTCGAGCTGCGCCTCCGTGCGCGCGCCGACCACGATGTTGCACACGGTCGGCCGGGTCAGGAGCCAGTTGAGCGCCACCTGCGCCACCGTCTTGCCGGTCTCGGCCGCCACGGCGTCGAGCGCATCCACCACGCCGAACAGGTACGCGTCCGAGACCGGCGGCCCGCCCTCGGCGCCGCCGGCGGCGATGCGGCCGCTCTGATTGGGCTGGCCGCGGCGGATCTTGCCGGTGAGACGGCCCCATCCCAGCGGGCTCCACACCATCAGACCGACGCCCTGGTCGATCCCGAGCGGCATCAGCTCCCATTCGTAATGCCGGCCGATCAGGGAATAGTAGCCCTGGTAGGCCACGTACCGGGCGAGCCCGTAGCGCTCCGAGGTGGCCAGGGCCTTCATGAGCTGCCAGCCCGAGAAGTTCGAGGCGCCGATATAGCCGATCTTGCCCGAGCGGGTGAGATCGTCGAGGGCGCGCAGCGTCTCGTCCACGGGGGTGAGCGCGTCGAAGCCGTGCATGAAGTAGACGTCGATATGGTCGGTCCCGAGCCGCTTCAGGCTGGCCTCGCAGGCGCGGACGAGGTGGTGGCGCGACGAGCCGACCTGGTTCGGATCGGCGTCGAAGCGGAACGTCGCCTTGGTGGAGATCAGGGCCCGCTCGCGCCTGCCCTTGAGGGCCTGTCCCAGGATCTCCTCCGAGGCGCCGGCCGAGTAGATGTCGGCCGTGTCGAAGAAATTGACGCCGGAGGCGAGGCAGAGATCGACCATCCGGGTGGCCTCGGCGACGTCCGTCTGCCCCCAGCGCTCGAAGAACGGGTTCGTCCCGCCGAAGGTGCCGGTGCCGAAGCTGAGCACCGGCACGGTCAGGCCGGAGCGTCCGAACTGCCTGTATTCCATCATGTCCTCCGTGCGACCGCGCCTCCGCGGGCGCGCCTCCCGGTCCAACGCGGCCGGCCGCTTCGGTTCTCCCCCGCGCACGGCAGGTCTGCCGTGCACGGGGGAGGGGCGGGGCGTCGTGTCGGCCGTGAGGCCCGTTGATCGGCGCATGGCCGATCCGCCCGGCCGGGCGTGGCGACGGCGTCCGAGCCCCCGCGCCGCAAGCCTGTCCCGCGCGGCGACGTTCAGGGAGCGATCAGGGAGCGCGCGGGGGCAACTCGTCCGATGCGGCCAGGAAGGCCCGGACGGTGTCGCGCAGGAAGGCGGCGTCGGCCGGATTGCCCGAGGGATTGCCGGCGCGATGACCCCAGATGCTCGGGATCGGCAGCAGCCGGGCATCGCGCAGGTGGGGCAGCTCGGCCGCGTTGTCGGCGACGCGGAAGTAGAGGTCGGTCTCCCCCGGCATCAGCAGCAGCCGGGCCGTGATCGCCCCCAGCGCCCGCGCGAGGTCTCCGCCGAAGCGCGGGTCGCGGCTGATGTCGCCCGCATCCCAGGTGCAGAGCTGCGCGTAGAGGTCGGCGGCGGGCCGGAGGGCGAAGCGCTCCTCCCAGTCGGTGCGCAGGAAGGTGTCGAGGTCCGGCGCGCCGAGCGCGGTGCGGTGCAGGTCCGCCCGGTAGAAGTCCTGGCTGAGCGCCCAGCCCGCGTAGATCCGCCCGAAAGCCCGCAGGGCGGCCGCGGGCTCGGCCGCGAAGCGGCCCGCGCCGCGGTGCTCGGGGGCCGCCTCCAGCACCGCCATCAGGCCCTTCAGGAAGACGCGGTTGTGCGTGGCCGTGCGGGCGCTCCCGCAATTGATCACCGCCCGCGCGACCTGTTCGGGGAACAGGGCGGCCCAGTGATAGGCCTGCTGCGCGCCCATGGACCAGCCGTAGACCGCCTGGAGCCGCTCGATCCCCCAGGTCTCGACGAGCAGGCGGCGCTGGGCGCGGACGTTGTCCCAGGCGGTGACGAGCCCGGGCCAGCCCGGCGTGTTCGACGGGCTCGACGACAGGCCGTTGCCGAACATGTCGGGGATCACGATGAACCAGCGGCCCGGATCCAGCACGGCGTCGGGCCCGATCAGCCATTCGAGGTCCGGGTGCCGGGCCGCGTAGCTCGTCGGGTAGAGCACGACGTTGTCGCGCGCAGGGGAGAGGGTGCCGTGCGTCTTCCACCGCAGGCGCGCGCCGGGCAGCACCGCCCCCGACTGCAGGGGCAGGTCGCCGAGTTCGAAAGTGCCGGTCGCCGTCGGCCAGCCGGTCACGGGCGGAGCGTCCGGTCGAAGCCGGCGGGCCAGCGGGCTGGGCCGCGCAGGCGGGTGTTCAGGCGGGCGTTCAGGCTGCCGCGCTGCGCGCGCTTCGCCCCGCGGGGGTCCGGCGGGCGGCGGAACGGGACCGACGGGGGGAGGTGGCGGACGGGCATGGCCCCATGAGCGGCCGCATCGGGCCGTCGGTCAAGGTCGTGCGGGTCTCGTCTCACGAATCGTCGGAAGCGCCTCGAAAAACGCATGGTCTTTGCATCATCCCTGGCGGTGCCACGGGAGTTCGTCGCTTGGTCCGGACCGTCTGCCCGCACGATTGCCCCTCCGCCTGCAGCCTCGACGTGCAGGTGGCGGACGGCCGCGTCGTCTCGGTCCGGGGCGGTGACAATCCCTACACGGCGGGGGTGATCTGCGCGAAGGTCAGCCGCTACGGCGAGCGCGTCCACCATCCCGACCGGATCCTCCACCCGCTGGAGCGCGTCGGCGCGAAGGGCGGCGGGCAGTGGCGGCGGATCACCTGGGACGCGGCGCTGGACCGGGTGGCTGCGGCCTTCACGGAGGCCGCGGAGCGCTGGGGACCGGAGGCGGTCTGGCCGTACAATTCGGGCGGCACCATGGGCCTCGTCCAGCGCGACGGCATCCACCGCCTGACGCACGTGATGGGCTACTCGCGGCGCAAGCGCACCATCTGCACGGCGATCGCCATCGCGGGCTGGAGCGCCGGAACCGGCCGGATCGCCGGGCCCGATCCCCGCGAGATGGCGCAGTCCGACCTGATCGTGGTCTGGGGCGGCAACCCGGTGAGCACCCAGGTCAACGCGATGGGCCACATCAGCCGCGCCCGCAAGATGCGGGGCGCCAAGCTGGTGGTGATCGACCCCTACCGCACCGGCACCGCGGCGGCCGCGGACCTTCACCTCGCGCCCCGGCCCGGCACCGACGGGGCGCTGGCCTGCGCGATCCTCCACGTCCTGTTCCGCGACGGCTACGCGGACCGGGCCTACCTCGCCGCCCATGCCGAGGACACGGCGGCCCTGGAGGCCCATCTCGCGTCGCGCACCCCCGAATGGGCGGCGGCGATCACCGGGCTCGAACCCGCGGCGATCGAGGCCTTCGCGGCCCTCTACGGCGCGACGCCGCGCAGCTACATCCGCTGCGGCTTCGGCTTCACCCGGACCCGCAACGGCGCCGTGAACCTCCACGCGGTGACCTGCCTGCCGACCGTCACCGGCGCCTGGCAGCACGCGGGCGGCGGCGCCCTCTGGCAGCAGGCCGCGATCTTCAACTGGGACAAGACCCTGACGGAGGGCCTCGACGTCAAGGCGCCCGGCGTGCGCGAGCTCGACATGAGCCGGATCGGCGCCGTGCTGGACGACGATCCCGACGCCCTGCAGGGCGGCCCGCCGGTGCGCGCCATGCTGATCCAGTCGGCCAATCCGGCCGTCTCGGCCCCCGACAGCGTCCGGGTGCGCGCGGGGCTGGCGCGGCCGGACGTGTTCGTGGCCGTGCACGAGCAGTTCATGACCGAGACCGCCGCGCTCGCCGACCTCGTGCTGCCGGCCACGACGTTCCTGGAGCACGACGACATCTACGGGGCCGGCGGCCACAGCCACATCCAGGCGGGACCGAAGCTCCTGGAGCCGCCGGGGGAATGCCGCTCGAACCACGCGCTGCTCGGTGCGCTCGCCGACCGCCTCGGCGCGGATCATGCCGGTTTCCGCCTGAACGCCCGGGACCTCGCCGACGCCACCCTCGCCCGGTCCGGCTGGGGCGGCCTCGACGGGCTGGAGGCGGCGGGCTGGATCGACGCGCAGCCGGATTTCGCCGAGAGCCATTTCCTGACGGGGTTCGGCCATCCGGGCGGACGCTTCCGCTTCGCCCCCGACTGGGCTTCGCTGGGGCCCCGCTCGGCCGGCATGCCGGCCCTGCCCGACCACTGGCCCGTGGCCGAGCCCGGCGACGCGGAGCACCCGTTCCGTCTCATCGCACCGCCGGCCCGGCAGTTTCTCAACACCACCTTCACCAACGTCCCGGAATCCATCCGCCGCGAGGGGCGGCCGACCTGCCTGATCCATCCGGAGGACGGGGCCCGCCTGGGGATCGCCACGGGCTGCGCCGTCGAGATCGGAAATGTGCGCGGCCGGGTGCGGCTGCACGCCCGCCTCGCTGAGGGCCAGCAGCCCGGCGTCGTGGTGGTCGAGAGCCTGTGGCCGAGCGCGGCCTTCGCCAGCGGCGGCGGGATCAACACGCTGATCGGCGCGCAACCGGCGGCGCCCAACGACGGCGCCACCTTCCACGACACCGCGGTCTGGGTGCGCGCCGCCTAGGGCCGCACCCGATCGCGTGGCCATCGGGCACGGCGCCGGGTCTAGTTGCGACGCGCGCGCCGAGGGCCGCGATGACCGGATCGACGGGCATCGGCACCGCGCGATCTGCACCGAGGCGTTCGACACCGTAGCCAAGTGCGGGCTTCCCGTGCTTCAGGCGGGTCCGGTCGCCGGATCGCGGAGGGCGGCGTCCCGGGGCCGCGGCCGCCGGATCGCGCGCGCCGTCACGGATCGGCCGGTCCGGCCGGTGACGGGCGGCCTGCCGATCCGGGAATGGGCCGATCCGGGAATGGGCCGCTCGGGGGATGAGAATGACCACGGCCTCGTACGACGCGGCGCTGGCCTCGACCGGCGTCGGTGCGTTCCAGAAGCGCCTGTTCGCGGTGTTCGGCCTCGTCTGGGCGGCGGACGCGATGCAGGTGCTCGCCATCGGCTTCACCGCCCCCTCGATCGCCGCCCGCTTCGGCATCCCCGTGCAGCAGGCGCTGCAGGCGGGAACCGCCCTCTTCCTCGGCATGCTGGCCGGCGCCTTCCTGTTCGGCCGCCTCGCCGACCGTTTCGGGCGCCGGCCCGTCCTGATCGCGACCGTGCTGATCGACGCCGCCTTCGGCCTCGCCTCGGCCTTCGCGCCGAATTTCGGTTGGCTCGTGGCCCTGCGGTTCCTGACCGGCCTCGGGGTCGGCGGCACGCTGCCGGTGGACTACGCGATGATGGCCGAGTTCCTGCCCGCCGACCGGCGGGGCCGGTGGCTGGTGGCCCTGGAAGGCTTCTGGGCGGTCGGCACCGTGGCGCTCGCGCTCGCCTCGCTCGCCGCGCAGGGGGCGCGCCCGGAGGAGGCGTGGCGGCTCGTCTTCGCGGTCACCGCCGCGCCGGCGCTGATCGGACTCGGGCTGCGCTTCCTGATCCCCGAGTCGCCCCTCTTCCTCCTGCGGCGCGGCCGCATCGCGGAAGCCAACGCCGTGCTCGCGACGGTCGCGCGGACGAACGGGCGCCCTGGCCGCGCGACCGCGCTGGCGAAGGCCGCCGGAGCACCCGCGCCGCCGGAGGCCGCCGGGTCGATCTTCCGTCCGGACCTCCGGCGGCGCTCGGCGCTGATCCTGGCCGTCTGGCTGCTCGTCTCGGCCTCGTACTACGGCGTCTTCGTCTGGCTGCCGGTGCGGCTGGCGGGACAAGGGTTCGGTTTCCTGCGCGGCGAGGCCTTCCTCGTCCTGGTCGCGCTCGCGCAGGTGCCGGGCTATGCGCTCGCCGCCTACGGGGTGGAGCGCTGGGGACGACGCCCGACCCTCATCGCCTTCCTGCTTCTCAGTGCGAGCGGCTGCTTCGCCTACGGCCTCGGGGCGTCGGTCGGCCTCCTCGCGGCGGCGACGCTTCTGATGAGCTTCGCGCTGCTCGGCACATGGGGCGCCCTCTACGCCTTCACGCCGGAACTCTATCCCACCCAACTCCGCGCGACCGGCATGGGCAGCGCCGGCGCGGCGGCACGATTGGGGGGATTGCTCGCACCGACCGTCCTGGCCCCGGTGGTCGCGACCGGCTTCGGCCTCGCGCTCGGTGTCTTCGCCGCGCTGCTCGCCCTCGCCGCCGCGCTCACGCTGCTGATCGAGGTCGAGACCAGACGGATGCCCCTCGGGTGACGCCCGTGCTTCGAGCTGACCGGGTGGCGCTCGCGTCGTGCGGGCGCCACCCTCGCGGTTCCGATCGGACGCCGCCTGGAGAATCGTGTTGCGCCACACCCTGACCGCCGAGGCCGCGGACCGCTTCGCCGCCGTCACGCTCGGGCATGTCACCCGGGAATATCCGAACAAGCCGGACCACGTGCTGGCGGGACCGGAGGAGGCCCGCACGCCGTCCGCGCTGCACCCGATCTTCCACGGCAGCTACGATTGGCACTCCTGCGTGCACGGCTACTGGCTCCTGGCGCGCGTGCTCCGGCGCTTTCCGGAGGGCGCCCAGGCGGTGGCGATCCGCGCCCTGTTCGATCGTCAGCTGACGCCCGCGAAGGTCGCCGGCGAATGCGCCTACCTCGCCGCGCCGGGCGCGCGGGGGTTCGAGCGCCCCTACGGCTGGGCGTGGCTTCTCAAGCTCGCCGACGCGCTCGCGCATCTGCCGGAGACGCGATGGTCCGGCGCGCTCGAGCCCCTCGCGGGCCTGTTCGCCCAGCGCTTCCGGGACTTCCTCCCCGTCGCGCGCTATCCGGTGCGGGTCGGCACCCACTTCAACACCGCCTTCGGCCTGCGGATGGCCTTCGACTATGCCGAGGGCACGGGCGACGCGGCTCTGGCCCGGCTCCTCATCGACGCGGCGGACGCTTGGTACGACGCGGATGTCGATTGCCCGGCCTGGGGCGAGCCGAGCGGCGACGACTTCCACTCGCCCGCCCTGATCGAGGCGGAGTGCATGCGCCGCCTCCTCCCGCCGGCGCGCTTCCGGCCCTGGTTCGATCGCTTCCTGCCGCGCCTCGCCGATCGCCAGCCCGCGACCCTGTTCGCGCCGGCCGTCGTGACGGACCGCAGCGACGGCAAGATCGCCCATCTCGACGGTCTGAACCTGAGCCGGGCGTGGTGCCTGCGGGCCCTGGCCGGGGGCCTGCCGCCGGACGATCCCCGCCGACCGACGATGCTGGACGCGGCCGAACGCCATCTGGATGCGAGCCTCCCGCACCTGGCGGTGCACTACATGGGGGCGCATTGGCTGGCCAGTTTCGCGGTGCTCGCCCTGGAGGCGTAGTCCCCGGACGTCCCGAGCGGCTGCCGCGCGCGCCCGGTCGGCGCCCGCGCCGATCGAGGGATGCGGAGACCGTCCCCGAGGGCCCTTCCCGTTCCCGGCGGGGCCTTTCCCGCTCCCGGCGGAGGGCGACACCGCCGACGCCTCTGCCGACGCCCCTTCGGCACGAGCCGGCGCGTCCACGACCCTGGCACCGGTTGCATGTCCGGCGGACTTGGAACAAAATATGAACGCGCGGCCGCGTGCAGCGGGCGCCTTCGCGGGCAGCGACATGTCACCTCCGTGCTCCGGCCGCACGCTGTTCTTCTTCGAGAAACCCTCGGCGATGCGGCAGCTGCAGCGCTTCTTCCGTTCGCCGAACACCGTCTGCGTCGCCGCCGAGGGTCACCTGCTGGCGGCGGCGGAGCCGGGCAGCATCCGGCCCGAGTGGAAGCCGTGGCGCTTCGACGCCCTGCCGATCGTGCTCGCCACGATTCCTGTCAGCTCCGGCACGAACCGGTCCGGCCAGTCGCACGAGCCGAAGATCGCCGCCATCCGGCAGGCCCTGCACGGCGTCGAGCGCGTGATCATCGCCACCGATCCCGGCCGCGAGGGTTCGATGATCGCCTGGGAGGTTCTGGAACACCTCGGCTGGCAGGGCCGGGTCGACCGGCTCAAGCTCGGCGCGCTCGACGATGTCTCGATCCGCCGCGCCTTCGCGGCCCTGGCCAAGGAGCCGGCGTCAGGCGAGCGCGACTACGCCGCCTACCTCGAAGCGCTCTGCAGGCAGTACGAGGATTACCACCTCGGCCTGAACGGCACGCGGGCCATCTCGCTGCGCCTGCGTCCGCCCGCCTTCCGGGAGCCGTGGCGCTTCGGCGGCGTGCAGACGCCCACCTTGGCCATCCTGGCCGATCTGGAAGACCGCATCCGCGCCTTCGTGCCCCAGGACTTCTTCAAGGTCGCCCTGCATCTCGGCACCCGGTCCGGTGCGGCGCTGACCCTGTGGCATGCGCCCAAGGAGCGGATCGTCGACGCGGCCGTGGCCGAGACGATCCGGGCCGCCGCAGCGGCGTGGTCGGGTCCCCTGGCGGTCGAGCACAAGGATGTGCGGCGGGCGCCGCCCCGTCTGTTCTCGAAGGACACCCTGGCCCGGCGCTGCGCCAAGCGGTTCGGCTGGGACCCGCAGCACACGGCCGGCCTCGCCCAGGACCTCTACGATCAGGGCTTCCTCAGCTACCCGCGCACCGAGTCCGAGGTCCTGCCGGAGGGGCAGGCTGCCGACGCCGCGACGGTGATCGACGCGGTGGCTTCCGTGCTGAGCGACATGCGCAGCGTGGTTTCGCGGGACGCCGTGCCTCTGATCCGCCGGGGTGTGCGGGGGCATTACGTCAAGGATCCGGGCGAGCACCACGCGATCGTGCCCCTGCGCAAGGTCCCCGAGCGCGGCCGCCTCTCGGCCGATCAGTTCCGGCTGTGGGAGCTCGTCGCGAAAGCCTACCTCGCCGCCCACCTCCCCGACGGGATCGATGCCCGCACGAGCGTCGCGGCCGAGGTCGGGACGCCGCTCGGCCCGAAACGGTTTGCCACGTCCGGCAGCGTCGTACGCGCGCCGGGCTGGCGCGCGGTCTATGGCAGCGAGGCCGAGCCGGAGGCGGACCTCGTGCCCGGCAAGGCCCGGCGCGAGGCGGAGGCCCCGTCCGCTCGCCTGCCGAACGTGAACGACGGCGAAGACGCCTCGGCCGCGCGCGCCGACATCGTCACCGCGATGACCGAGCCGCCACGGCGGATCACCCGAGGCGAGCTGCCGGTGGTGATGGGACGGCTGATCGACCAAGTGGATGATCCGGCGGTGAAGCGAGCCCTGGAGAACCCCGTCAACCCGAACGAACCCAAGGGTCTCGGCACGGCCGCGACCCGCGACACGATCCTGCCCAAGCTCCTGAAGAGCCGCTACATCGCGCTGGCGAACGGCAAGGATCCCGCCATCGAGGTCACCGAGGTCGGGCTGGCCTTCATCACGGCGGTGCGACGGGTGTTCCCGGCCTACGGCGATCCGGTCGGGCGCGCGATGTTCGAGGCGGAATTGGCCGAGATCGGCCGGGCGGCCACGCGTGCTGAGGCCGTCCAGCGCGCCGACGCCTTCCGGCAGCGCACGCGCGCCCGCCTCGACGAGCTGATTGCCGCGATCTCGCGCTCACCGGCGATCGACCTCGATCCGAGCCTGATCCCGCCCGGTCAGGCCGACGATCGGCCGCCGACGCCGGCCATGAGGGCGTTCGCGGTGAGCCTGGCGGCCCGAAAGGGCGTGACCCTGCCGCGAGGCTGCAAGAGCAGCATCAGCGTCTGCCGGGCCTTTCTCGACGCCCATGCCGGACCGCGCGCGCAGCCGGAGGACAGCGCCGGCCAACCCGGCCAACCGCGCGTCCCCAGCGCGGCGATGCTCGGCTATGCGCGCAGCCTCGCCGCGGCGCGCGGCATCAACTGTCCGCCGGAGACCGAGACCGACTTCGACGCGTGCCGGCGCTTCCTCGATGCCCATGCCGCCGCGCCGCAGCGCGGGTCGGGGGCGCCGCGGTCGAGCGGGGTCAAGGGTCAGGAGCCCACGGAGCGGGGGAAGCGGCGGGGCAGGGCGGCGCGGGCGCCGAAGGAGGCAGCCGCACGCCGTCGCGCCTGAGATCCGCGGCGGCCGCGCGGGATCGCCGCGGGTTCGGGTGCCGCGCGACCGGGCCACCGGCGCCCGGCCGGCATGCCGGACCGCTGGCCGGACAGCCGCGGCGGGTTGCCGCGGCCCGCTGCGCCCGTGAGCCCCCGGCCGGTCGCCGGCCCGCAGGTCGGCGATCACCGTTCCGGCGGGGCCGACGGGGCTCGAAGGGAGACCGGCGTCCGGACACGATCGCACCGTGGTTCAGGCGGATAGGATCGCCCAGCCGTGGGGGCCGAGGCTCACCCGCGCGGCGCCGTCGTCGCCGGGGACGAGGTCACCGTCGCCCACCTCGACGCGACGGGCCCCCGGCACCGGCAGCAGGGCGGGCCCGTCGTCGAGGTTCAGTGCGATGAGCAGGGGCTGATGCGCCTCGGTCTGATGCGTCCCGGTCAGCTGCCGCCCCGACAGCGCGAGCACGAGCTGCGCGTTGGCCAGATGGATCTGCCGCGCACGGGGCCGATGCAGCCAGGGATGGCGCCGGCGCAGGGCGATGAGGCTCTGGTGCAGGCGGTAGATCGGCCAGCCGTAGGGGGCGAGTTCGGTCGGCGTCGCCGCGAAGGACGGGCGGATCGCATCATCCCCGCCCACCCGTTCCTCCTTCACGCCCCGGAACGCCTGCTCGTCGCCGGCGTAGATCGAGGGCGTCCCGCCGCAGGTGAACAGGATCGCGAGTGCGTGGGGCAGGTGCCGCTCGTCGGAGAGCCGGCTGGCGATGCGCGTCACGTCGTGATTGCCCACGAAGGTCAGCGGCACGAAGGTGTCCAGGTAGCCGTCGTGGCGCTCCAGCGCGTGGGCCAGTTCGAACAGGTTGCGATCGTTGAGGGCGCTCCAGACCGCCTTCCAGAGTTCATACTGGGTGACGGCATCCATGCCGGTATCGCGCACGATGCCGGCATAGTCGCCGTGAATCACCTCGCCGACGATGTAGGCGTCCGGGTGGTCGGCGCGGATCCGGGACAGCACCTGCGCCCAGAAGCGCCGGGGGACGGCGTAGGCTGCGTCCAGCCGCCAGCCGTCGGCGCCGCGGGCGAGCCAGTGATCCAGGATCGCGGCGACGTAATCCGCCACCTCCGGCGCGTCGTGATCGAGGGTGACGAGCTGGCGATGCCCCTCGAAGCAGGCATAGTCCGGCTCCGTCCCGGGTGCGGTGCCGCGCGGCCAGGACAGCTTGAACCAATGCGCCCGGTCCGCCTGCGGGCCGCGATGCAGAACCTCCTGGAAGGCGGGATGCCCGCGACCGACGTGGTTGAAGACTCCGTCGAGGAGGACGCGCAGGCCCCGCGCGTGCGCGGCCTCGATCAGGGCGTCGAAATCGGCATCGTCGCCGAGACGCGGGTCGATCCGGAAGGGATCGATCGTGTCGTAGCCGTGGGTCGAGGCCGCGAAGATCGGCCCGAGCGCCAAGCCCGAGGCGCCGAGTTCGACCGCGTAGTCGAGCCAGGCATGCAGCTGGGGCAGGCGATGCACGACGGGCGCGCCGGCAACGGCCTCGGGCTCAGCGCCGACGAAGCCGAGCGGAAAGATCTGCCACCAGACAGCGTGTTGGATCCAGGCTGGCACCAGACCTCCGTGCACCTCAAGCTGCGGATGAACTTCACTCCGCCCTCAAAGTTGCAGCGCCGGTCGCGTTCGCTCCGCCCGTCCGCCCCGGGGCGCGGGGTACGACCCTGCGTCGGACCGCCCCGGCCCTGACGCGCGTCGGGCACGGAGCCGATCCGCCCGCGACGGTCCGCCCCCGGCCGGCCGCGCGGCCCTATCGCGCCAGATGCCTGTCGAAGAAGCCCGCGATCTCCTCGAACACCGCCCGGGTCTCGGGCGCGGTGTCGTCCCGGATGTAATGGGCATGGGACTGGCCTTCGCCGACCTGAAGAAAGGCCTCCACGCCGGCCTCGCGCAGCTTGCGATGCACGCGCACCGTGTTCGAGAGCAGCAGGTCGCGCGTGCCGGTGGTCAGGATGGTGGGCGGGAAACCCCTGAAGTCGCCGTAGACGGGCGAGAGCATCGGATCCTTGAGGTCGTGACCGTCCGCGTAGACCTTGGCCCCGTCGTCGCAGAAGCCGTCGGGCGAGACCAGCACGTTGTCGAGCATCGCGTTCGTCACGAAGCTGTCGCCGACCTTGGTGGTGTCCGACATCGGCGTGCCCGGCGCGATGGCGGCGGGCAGGGGCAGTCCCTCCTGCTTGGCCCGCAGCACCATGGCGAGGGTCAGCGCGCCGCCGGCCGAGGTGCCGAAGATCGCCGTCTTCCTCGGATCCGTCGCCCGCGTGACGGCCTTCCAGACCGTCATGGCGTCGTCGTGGGCGGCCGGATAGACGGCCTCCGGCGGCATGCGGTAATCGACCGAGATCACCTTGAAGTGGCCGAACCCGGCCATGAACAGCGCCTCCGGCAGGCCGGCCTCGCCGGGGTTGAGCACGTAGCAGCCGCCGTGGACGTGGACGAGCACCCGGTCGCGGTTCTCCGGCGGGACGAATTCGGGGGTCACGATGAAGGCCCGCACCCCGTCGATCGTCGTGCGCGCGACCGTCACGTGCAGGCGCTCGATCATGCCGGGCACGAGCTTCCTGAGCGCCTCCGCGCCGGTCTCGGCGACGGGCTTCCAGGCCGCGCCGTCCTTCGGGTGGATGTCCCAGTTGGTCCGCAGCGGCAGGCCGATGATCTTGCCCATCTGCGGGCTGACGTCGGCGGGCACCGGCACGGACTTGGCCGGCACCTGCAGCGGGGCGGCCTGCTGCTGCGCCGCGGCGGGGCCGGCGGCGAGCGCCGCAGCCAGAACCGCGCCGATCGCGATCGTGGTCTTCCCGATCATCACCTGCCCCCTCGCTGTCTCAGCGGCCGCGCGGCGCGCCCGCATCCAGGAAATCCCGGACGGTCCGGTTCATGTAGTCCACGTCCGCGGCCTTGGTCGCCGTGGCCGTCGTGTGGCCCTGCACGGACGGCACGGCGACGACGCTCGCCTGCGGGATGTAGGCGCCGGCCTCGCGCGCCTCCTCGACCGGATTGTACAGGTCGAGGCTGCCGCCGGTGAGGATCAGGGTCCGGGCCTTGATCGCGGCGAGCGCCTTCCGGACATCGCCGCCGAACCCGGGGGTCTGGCCGATGTCGTGGCGGTCGTAGGCCCAGGTCTGGGCGATCCAGTCATTGGCGTCGAAGCCGGATTTCAGCACCGCCTCCTCCTGCGCGCGCATCCAGGGCAGGATGTCGAGGGGCTGCGGGGCGATCCCGCGCAACGCCTCGGGCGTCCGGGCGGCCAGCACCTGCAGGATGTCGGCGCGCAGCCGCCACCCCTGCTCGGGCTGCCGGTCGTAGGCGCCGTCCTTGAAGGCGGGGTCGAGCATCAGCGCCCTGCGGGTCGCCTCGTTGACGGCGATCGACCACGGCGCGGTGCGCGCCATGGGGGTGAGCGCCACCAGGGCGTCCATGAAGCCCGGATGGCTGACGCCCCATTGCAGCGCCTGCATGCCGCCCATCGAGGCGCCCGCCACCGCCACCAGATGGGTGATCCCGAGGCGGTCGAGGAGCCGCTTCTGGCTCTCCACCATGTCGCGGATGGTGAAGTGCGGGAAGGCCGTCCCGTGCTGGCTCGCGCTGGTGCTCGGGCTCGTAGACAGCCCGTTGCCGATCGCGTCGGTGGCGACGACGAAGTACCGATCCGTGTCGAGGGCCTTGCCGGGACCGATGAGGAAGTCGATCCGGTGATGGTTGCCGCCGATCGCCGTGGTCATCAGGATCGCGTTGGACTTGTCGGCGTTCAGCGTCCCGTGGGTGACGTAGGAGATCGAGAAGTCCCGGATCGTCTCGCCGCTCTCCAGCGGCAGGTCGCCCAGCCGCTCCAGCCGGTGCGGCGGGTCGTTCGGACCGTGCGCCGCGGACGGCGACAGTCCGGCAGCCAAGAGGCAAACGGCCAGGGACCATCCCAACCGTCCGGCCGTCGCGCGATGTGCCCGCATCCCCGTCTCCCGTATCCGGTGTCGCCGCGCGCTCAGGCGATCGGGCGCGGCACCGCCGCGCGCGCGCCCGATGCCGGGCCGTCCTCGGCCGGCGCGAGGACCGGCTCGAGGCTCTCCAGGCTCTGGCGGCGCGGCTCGACGCCGAAGACGGCGACCGCCACGATCTGCAGGGCCAGGAGGGCGATCATCAGGCCGGTCACGCCCGCGATGCCGTAGGCCTCGAACAGGCTCACGACCAGGAAGGGCGTCACGATGGTGGCGCCGCGGCCGACCGTGTTGCACAGGCCCGACGCCCTGAGCCGCACCTCGGTGGGGAAGAGTTCGGGGATGTAGATCCCGAACAGGAGCGCCACCAGCACGTAGATCGGCACGGTGAGCCCGAACCCGACCAGCGGCAGCAGCACCGGATCCTGCGTCATCGGGTACAGGATCCCGAACAGGATGGCGGCCGCCGAGGCGCCGATGATCGTCGGCTTGCGGCCCCAGCGGTCGGCGGTGAGCGCGCCGATGGCGCTGCCCACCGGCGCGCCGAGCCCCATCAGCAGGGCGTAGCCGAAGGAGGTCGCCACCGAGAGGCCCTGCCGGATGAAGAAGGTCGGCAGCCACGTCACGAAGCCGTAGAGCAGCGTGTTGATCACCACGAGGCAGAGGCAGCCGAGCAGCAGGCGCGACAGCAGCGGCGGCCGGAACAGGGCGAAGAGCCCGAGCTGCGGCACGGGCGCCGACACGGCGGCCGGCGGCAGGGGTGCGCCGCGGGCGGCCTCGGCCTCGATCGACCGCATCAGCGCCTCGGCCTCGGCGTGGCGGCCGACGGCCTCCAGCCAGCGCGGCGATTCCGGCAGGTTCTTGCGGGCGTACCAGACGGCCAGCGCCCCGAGGCCGCCCAGCGCGAACATCGCCCGCCAGCCGAAGACCGGGATGACGAGATAGCCGATCAGCGAGGCGGCCGGCAGGCCGGTGACCACGAAGACCGCCATCAGGCCCAGGAAGCGCCCGCGGGAACGCGCCGGCACGAACTCGGTCATGGTCGAGTAGCCGACCACGTTCTCGGCCCCGAGCCCGACGCCCATGATGAAGCGCAGGATGATCAGCACCGTCATGTTCGGCGCGAAGGCGGCGCCGATGGCGGCGAGGCCGAAGACCAGGAGGTTCGCCTGGTAGGTGAAGCGCCGGCCGTAGCGGTCGCCGAAGAAGCCCGTGAGGAACGAGCCGGCCATCATGCCCACGAAGGTCGCCGAGACGAACCACGCGTTCTGCGGCAGGGTCGAGAAGCCGCTCTTCAGGGTCGAGCCCAGCACGGTGGCGGCGATGTAGATGTCGAACCCGTCGAAGAACATGCCGATCCCGATCAGCCACATGATGCGGCGGTGGAACGGGCCGATCGGCAGGCGGTCGAGGCGGCCTCCAGCGTTGACCGCCGGGCTCACGGGTTCGGGCATGGGGCGTTTCCTTCCGGGCTTCGGGTTCGGCGCGGAAGGGGCCCGTCTGGCGCGGACCTCGCATCCCCCCGCGCGGTCGTGCGTCAGTTCAGGCGGCGCTGGCCGGCCGTGTCGCGGTACCAGTCGAAGG
The DNA here is from genome assembly GCF_022179385.1 of Methylobacterium longum. Lineage (GTDB taxonomy): Bacteria > Pseudomonadota > Alphaproteobacteria > Rhizobiales > Beijerinckiaceae > Methylobacterium > Methylobacterium longum. Next base: position 17,812 of record NZ_BPQS01000034.1, read on the forward strand.
GCCCGTCGCCGGTGGCGACCATGATGCTCTTCACGTCGAAATGGTCGTTGAAGCTCTCGATGCCGCACTCGCGGCCCAGCCCGCTGTCGCCGACACCGCCCCACGGGGAGGCGGGGTCGAGGCGGTGGTGGTCGTTGATCCAGACGATGCCGGCCTTGACCGCGTGCGCGACCCGGTGGGCCCGGGCGACGTCCCGGGTGCGCACCGCCGCGGCGAGGCCGAAGGGCGAGTCGTTGGCGAGCCGGAGCGCCTCGGCCTCGTCCTCGAAGCGGGTGACGCTGGTGAACGGCCCGAACACCTCCTCCTGGAAGATGCGCATGTCGGCGGTGACGTCGGCGAAGACGGTGGGCTCGACGAAGTAGCCGCCCTCGAAGCCCGGCACCGTCGCGGCCTGGCCGCCCGCGACCGCGCGGGCGCCCTCGTCGCGGCCGTAGCCGGCATAGGCGAGAACACGGTCGCGCTGGCGCTCGGAGATGACCGGCCCGAGCTGGGTCGCGGTGTCGAAGGGGTCGCCGAGGCGGATGGAGGCCGTCTTGGCGGCCAGCCGCTCCACGAACTCGTCGTAGATGGAGGCCTGGACGAGGTGGCGGCTGCCGCACACGCAGGTCTGGCCGGCGCCGATGAAGGCGCCGAAGGCCGCGTAGTTCACCGCCCGCTCGACGTCGAAATCGTCGAACACCATCACGGGGGTCTTGCCGCCGAGCTCCATGGTCTGGTGGGCGAAGACCTTCGCGGCCGCCGAACCGGCGATCCGGCCGGCCTCGGTACCGCCGGTGAGCACGAGCTTGTTGATGTCGCGGTGCTCGGCGAGCGCCTTGCCGGTGGAGGCGCCCAGGCCCAGCACGATGTTGAATACGCCCGGCGGCAGCCCGGCCTCGGTGAAGATCTGCGCGAGCTTCAGGGTCGTCAGCGGCGTGTACTCGGAGGGCTTGACCACCGTGGTGCAGCCGGTGGCGAGCACCACCGCCAGCGACTTGCACAGGATCATCAGCGGGTGGTTGAACGGCGTGCAATTGGCCACGACGCCGATCGGCGTGCGGCGGGTGTAGTTGAGGTAGTTGCCCTCCACCGGGATCACGTCGTCGCGCCGCGCCAGCGCCACCCCCGCGAAGTAGCGGAAGAAGTCCGGCAGCCGCGAGAGCTGGGCCCGGGTCTCGTTGACCGGCCGACCGTTGTTGGTGGTCTCCAGCCGGTAGAGCGCGTCGAGGTTCGCCTCGAAGGCGTCGGCGAGCCGGTTGACCAGGCGGGCCCGGGCCCGGATGTCCATGCCGCCCCAGTCCTTGCCCTCGAAGGCGGCCCGGGCGGAGCGCATCGCCCGGTCGACGTCGGCCGGCCCCGAATTCGGGATGCGGGCGATGACCGCGCCGGTGGCGGGGTTGCGCACGTCGATCAGGGTGCCGTCCCCGGCCTCGACCTCGCGCCCGTCGATGAAGTTGCCCCGGGTCTCGATCGCCGGTGTCGGCTCGCGCATGTTCATGGCGTCTCTCCCGTATCGCGTCGCGCGGCCGGCCCGCGGGCCCCGCCGGCGCTGGTTCAGAGGACGACCGCGCTGCGCTCCAGCGCGGTCAGGATGCGGCGCTCGGCCTGGGCGACGTGCGCGCGCACGAGGCGCCGCGCCCCGCGCCCGTCGCGGTGCTGCACGGCGTCGATGATGGCGGCGTGCTCGTCCACCAGCTGCGCCGGATCGCGCCCGCGGATGCCGTCGAGGCTGACCCGCACGAGCCGGTCGGCCTGCTCGACGAGGTCGCGCACGGTGGCGGCCATGCGCCGGTTGCCCGAGGCTTCGGCCAGGGCGATGTGGAAGGCGCGGTTCTCGGCGATGAAATCGGCTCCCTCGGCGACCGTGCGGAACGCGTCGAGGGCGTCGAGGGCGGCCTGGGGCGCATCGGCCGCCGCCTCCGCCGCGCAGGCCGGCTCCAGCGCGAGGCGCATGCGGAGCAGATCGCGCGCGTCGGAAACCGAAATTGCGTTGATCTGATATCCCTGGCGGGCGTGAACCGTCACGAGCCGCTCGCGCTCCAGGCGGAGCAGCGCCTCACGGACCGGCTGGCGGCTCACGGCGTAGCGCTGGGCCAGCTCCTGCTCGCGCACCTCCGCGCCGGGTCGCAGCGTGCAGGCCAGGATATCGGCGCGGATCGCCGCGTAGATGTTGTCTCGGAGCAGCACGGACGGCCTCTTTCGATGATCCATGCTGCCACTCGTGAAATATCACGTCAACCGGGTTGATGCCGACTGATCGGAATGCGACAGCGGATTGAAACCGCGGATCGGGCGGGCGGGGGAGGTCTGGATGCAATCGATGGTCGCGGATGGACAGGTGGCGCTCGCGGTCTCCGGTGAGGGGCCGCCCCTGGTGCTGCTGCACTCGCTGCTCGCCGACGCGACGAGCTTCGACCGGGTCGCGCCCGGGCTCGGACGGGACTTCCGGATCCTGATCCCCGACCTGCCCGGCTTCGGCGGGTCCGCGCCGGCGCCGGGCGGGCTCGAGGCCGTCGCCGACCGGGTGGCGCAGGCCGTGCGCGAGGCGGCGGACGGGCAGCCCGCGGCCGGTCTCGGCAACGGCTACGGCGGCTTCGTGCTGCTGCTCTGCGCCCTGCGCCATCCCGGCCTGTTCGACCGCCTCGTCCTCGCGGATTGCGGCGCCTGCTTCCCGGAGCCGGGGCGCGAGGCCTTCCGCGGCATGGCGCGGGCGGCGGGCGAGAAGGGGCTCGCGGCGATCGCCGACACCGCGATGCGCCGCCTGTTCGCGCCCGCCTTCCAGGACGCCCATCCGAACCTGATGGCGGAGCGGCGCGCCGCCTTCCTGCGCACCGATCCGGCGGTCTTTCAGGCCGCCTGCGCGGCGCTCGCCGGCCTCGACCTGCGCGGACGCCTGTCCGAGCTGCGCGTCCCCGTCCTCGTGCTGGTCGGCGAGCACGACGAGGCCACCCCGCCCACCATGGGGCGCGAGCTCGCCGCCGGCCTGCCGGAGGCCACGTTCGTCATGGTGCCGGACTGCGCCCACGTCCCGCAGCTTCAGAGCCCCGAGGCCTTCGAGACGGAAGTCAGGGCGTTCCTCCAGGGGCAGGCCGCGCGCCGCTGAGGCGCCCGGAAGGGCCCGCGCGTCACGGGCGCCGGTGGCCTCAGGGGCGTATCGCGGGCGTCTCGACCGGCAGCGGCGCGGCCCGCGTCGCGAGGTAGAGCTCAAGGGCCGTGTAGTCCGGCGCGCCGTCGGGGAACGGTTCCGCCCGCATCCCGGTCAGGCAGTTGCGCAGGCGCCGCTGGAGCGAGCCCAAGGCCTGCCATTCCAGGCGGTAGAGCGGGTAGCCGGTCGGGTGCCCCTGCGGGATGGTCGCCGAGCCGAGGCGGCGCCCCCAATGGTCGTCGTGGCAGATGGCGCAGGACAGGCCGAGTTGTCCCATCCGGCGCGCGAAGAGCGCCCGGCCCGCGGCCCGCGCGGGCTCGAGCCGGGTGTCGCCGGGCGGGGCGATCGGCAGGCCCCGCGACTGCAGGGAGACGAAGGCGGTCAGCGCGAGGATGTCGGGGCTCTCGTGCGGCAGGGGCTCCCCACCCTGCCGCTCGCGCCGGCACTGATCGATCCGGCCCTGGAGGTCGATCGGCCGATGCGTGCGCTCGTCCCAGGCGGGATAGCGCGCCGCCACGCCGCGCATGCCGGCCTCGGCCGTGCCGTGACACCCGGCGCAGGAGGGCTTGCCTGATGCGGGCGGGCGCCCCCACAGCTCGGCCCCGTCGGCGACCGCGAGCATGCCGGGATTGGCGGTGTCGTCCCGCTGCATCGCGCGAAGCTCGGGGCTCATCTGGTCGAAGCCCGAGCGCCGGTCGACCGGGGCCCCATCCCCGGCGCCGGCCGGCGGGCCGCACAGCAGGCACGCGACGAGGGCGAGCGGCTTCACCGTCGAGCGGCGCGGCATCCTCGCCTCAGCCGACCGCGATCGCCGCGGTCTCGGTCTGCTCGAAGCCGTTGTCGCCGCGCCACGTGAAGGTGAAGCCGCCGCTCCGCGTCGCGACCCAGGTGAAGGTCAGGTAGGGGTTGGCCGACGAGGCCGGGAACAGCTCGGCGCGGAAGATCTCATCGCCCTCGAAGCGGCAGACGAACTCGGTCACGATGTTGCGCGCGAGGATGCGTCCGTCGGGGCCCGGGCGGAACCCCGTCTCCATTGGGTGGGAGAGCAGCGTCTTGATCGCCACGACCTCGCCCGGCTTGGCGGTCTTGGGCAGGTTGATCAGGGTGCGGGCCATCCGGTCTCAGCCCTCCAGGCAGGCGGCGAGCGTCACGATCGCGTCGGCGCTGGCGGACCAGTAGGTCCCGTCGCTCATCTCGGCGATCGCGGTGATCCGCTGCGAGTCCGCGAGGCGGATGCGCGTCGCGACCTGCGCGCGCCCGGCCTCCGGCCCCAGGTGGACCGTGACGACGTTCGGCTGCGGGTTCCGCTCGTTGAACACGCCGATCCGGCGGACGTGGTCGGCCGGAATCATCGGGCTCTCGACGCTCACGCTGAGCGGCACCGTGTTGCCGTTCTCCACGAGCGGCGGCAGGTCGAGGGTGACCCGGCCCGGCCGGATCGCGCTGGTGCCCGCGAAGCGCCGGATCGCGGATTCGGTGGTCTCCGTGCGCGGCAGGGGCGCCGCCCCGGCGGGGCGCAGCGCGACGGCGAGGACGGTCCCGGCCGCCCCGGCCAGCACGCGGCGGCGATCCGGACGCTGCGCGGTCATGGCGATTCCTTCGGCTTCGCTTCGGTCGCGGGCTCGCGCAGGGTGGCGAGGAAGGCGACGACGTCCTCGATCTCCCCCGCGTCCAGGATCGGGCGCCCCTGCCACGCCCTGCCGACGCGGTCGAGATTCGTCAGGCTGTAGTAGGATGGCATGATCGTGTCCGGGTTCAACACCCGCCCGTCCACGAGGCGCAGGCGCAACGCCTCCGCGCTCCGGCGGGCGCCGACGCCCGTGAGGTCCGGGGCGAGATTGCCCTGGAACCGCTCCTCGGGGAAGGGGCCCGCGTGGCACAGGAGGCAGAGCCCGCGGGTCCGGTCGGCGACGATCCGGCGCCCGCGCGCCGGATCCCCCGGGTGGCCCGTGAGGGATTCGGGGATCGCGTCGCCGACGATCGCGTCGGGCCGCACGGGTGGACCCACGGCTTCCCCGGCCCGCGCCGCGCCCGGGATCGAGGTCACCAGCGGGATCGCGACGAGGCCGGCGACGAGGCTGGCGACGGGGCCGGAGACGGGGCCGGCGGGCACCCGGCAGCTCACCCGAACGCGTCCCGGGTGATCGTCCGGTACCAGTCCTCGCCCTGCGCCGCCTCCTGCGCGCGCTGGGCGGCCGGCGCGCCCAGCGGGCTCGTGCCGCCCGCCCCCGGGACGTCGGCCAGGAGCCCGTTCGCCGGGTGGAACACGCCGGCGATCGAGATGCCGTAGCCCGGCGCGACGAGGCTGTAGCAGGTGTTGATCAGCTTCGGGGTCTGCGGCGCGCGGCCGGCGAGCAGGTCGAGGACCGCCTGCGCGCAGACCTTGCCCTGGGCGTTGGCCGAGAAGGCCGATTTCGGCATCGCTCCGGCGACCGCCGCGTCGCCGATGACGTGGATGCCGGCGACGCGCTGCGATTCGAACGTCACGGGGTCGATCGGGCACCAGCCGCTGCGGTCGGCGCAGCCGGCCAGCACCGCGATGCGGCCGGCCCGCTGGGGCGGGATGATGCAGGCCACGTCCGCCTTGTACTCGGCGAAGTCGGTGCGCACGACCATCGCGGCCGGGTCGACCGCCGTGACCTGCCCGCCGGAACTCAGCGGCACGTGTTCCAGCACGTCCGGGTAGAGCGTCGCCCACGCCTCCTCGAACAGCTTCTGCTTGGAGAAGGTGTCCTTGGCGTCGAGCAGGATCAGCTTGGCCCGCGGCTTCCGGGTCTTGAGGAAATGCGCGATCAGGCTCGCGCGCTCGTAGGGGCCGGGCGGGCAGCGATAGGGATTGGCGGGCGCCGACAGGACGACGGTCCCGCCCTCCGGCAGGGCCGCGAGCTGGCGCGCCAGCAGCACCGTCTGCGCGCCCGCCTTCCAGGCATGCGGCATGGCGGTGACGGCCTGTGCGTCGTAGCCCGGCACGGCGTCGAAGCGCAGGTCGATGCCCGGCGACAGGATCAGGCGGTCGTAGGGCAGGCTCGCCCCGTCCGCGAGGCTCACCCGGCGCGCATCGGGATCGACCGCGCTCGCGGTGGCGGGCAGCAGCGTCAGGCCGGCCCGGCCGAGCCCGTCATACCCGAAGGTCTGCGCCTCGATCCCCCGCAGGCCCGCGACGACCTCGTTGCTGAACGGGCAGGCCACGTAGGTGGGGGACGCCTCGACGAGGCTCACGGCGGCGCCGCCGCGGGCGAGGTAGCGCGCCGCGGTGGCGCCCCCGAACCCGGCGCCGACGACCACGACGCGCGGGGCGGTGCCGGCGCGCGCCGGGCATGCCAGCACGGTTGCGGCGGCGCCGCCGATCAGGGCGCGCCGGGTCGGCGCGGGCGTCCCTGCCGGTCCGGAGAGCGTTGCGCACATCAGGGCGTCCCCCGGCCCGCGAACCACGCGGCGATCGCCCGGCTCTCGGCCTCGTCGAACCCGCGGGCGATGCGGTTCATGATCGTGGCCGGGCGTTCGCCGGAGCGGAAGGCGGCGAGCGCCCCCGCGATCTCGGATTCCGGCCGGCCGTCGAGGGCGCCCATCGCCGCCCCGGCGGCGTGGCAGCCGGTGCAGGACGCGGCGCCGGCCGGCGGACGGATCTCCGCCGGAGGCGGCTCGGCCGCGGGCGCCGCGTTCGCCCCGAGCACGGCGAGCGCGGCGGCCAGCCGAGCGCGGCGGGCGCGGATCATGCCCGGCGCAGGTCCGTGTTCCGGAGCGGCAGCTGGCGCACGCGCTTGCCGGTGGCGGCGAAGACCGCGTTCAGCACGGCGGGCGCCGCCACCGCGATCGTCGGCTCGCCGACCCCGCCCCAGAACCCGCCGGACGGCATGAGGATCGCCTCGACGGCCGGCATCGCGTCCAGGCGCATCACCGGGTAGGTGTCGAAGTTGGTCTGCTCGATCCGCCCGTCCTTCACGGTGCATTCGCCGTAGAGGGCGGCCGACAGCCCGTAGACGAACGAGCCCGCCACCTGCGCGTCGATCTGCTGCGGGTTGACGGCGTGTCCCGGGTCGGTGGCGGCCACGATGCGGTGGATCGTCAGATCGCCCGCGTCGGAAACCGACACCTCCGCGGCGCCCGCCACGTAGCTGCCGAAGCCCATCGTCTGGCACAGGCCGCGGAACACCCCCGCGGGCGGCGCGGTCCGCCAGCCGATCCGCTCCGCCACCGCCTCCAGCACGGCGCGGTGCTTGGGGTGGTTGCCCATCAGCTTCAGCCGGAAATCCAGGGGATCCTGGCCGGCCGCGTGGGCCAGCTCGTCCATGAAGCATTCCAGGTAGATCGCGTTCGGGTTCAGGTTCACGCCGCGCCAGAAGCCCGGGATGATGTGCGGGTTGCGCATCGCGTGATCGACGAGGAGGTTCGGGATCGTGTAGCCGATCGCCGCCTCGGGCCCGCCGGGGTTGAGGCCCTGGAACGTGACGGGGTCGCGGCCGTCGACCATGCGCTGCGGGGCGATCGCCGCCAGGATCGACTGGCCGGAGATGCGCATGTGCAGGCCGGTGAGGGCGCCCTTCTCGTCGAGGGCGGCGCGCAGGCGGCACTGGGTGACCGGATGGTACCGGCCGTGCGTCATGTCCTCCTCGCGGGTCCAGATCAGCTTGATCGGCGTGCCCGGCATCTCCTTGGCGATCAGGACGACCTGATGCACCCAATCGTGGGTGGCACCGCGCCGCCCGAAGCCGCCGCCGAGGTGGATCTTGTAGACGTCGCACTGCGTCGCCGGCAGCCCGGCCGCCTCGGCCGTGGCGGCGAGCGCCGCCTCGCCGTTCTGCGTCGGCGTCCAGACCTCGCAGCGCTCCGGCGTCCACAGCGCGGTCGCGTTCATCGGCTCCAGGGTGGCGTGGTTCTGGAACGGCACCCCGTAGACGGCCTCGACCACCTTGGCGGCGCCCTTCAGCGCGCCCGCCACGTCGCCGGCCTTGTTGCCGATGAAGGCCTGCTCGGCGTCGAGCCCCTCGCGCAGGGTCGCCGCGATGGTCTGGCTCGACACCGCGGCGTTCGGGCCCTCGTCCCAGGTGATCGGCAGGGCGTCGAGGGCGGTCTTGGCGCGCCAGAACGTGTCGGCGACCACCGCCACCGCGCTGTCGCCGACCTGGAGCACGCGGCGGACGCCCGGCATCCCCGCGACGGCCTTCGCGTCGAAGCTCTTCACGGTGCCGCCGACCACCGGGCAGTCGCGGATCGCCGCGTTCAGCAGGTTGGGAAGCTGGATATCGAGGCCGTAGACCTGGCTGCCGTCGAGCTTGGCCAGGGTGTCGAGGCGCTTCAGCGGCTGGCCCGCGATGGTCCAGTCCTTCGGGTCCTTCAGGACCACGTCCTTCGGCGGCTCCATCTTGGCGGCCGCGCCGGCGACGGCGCCGTAGGTGGTGCTGCGCCCCGAGGCGGCATGCGTGATCACGCCCTTCTCGGCCCGGCACGCCTCGGCCGGGACGCCCCAGCCCTTCGCGGCGGCCGCGACCAGCATCATCCGCGCGGCGGCGCCGCCTTTCCGGACGTACTCGTTCGACTCGCGGATCCCGCGGCTGCCGCCGGTGGAGTAGTCGCCCCACACCCGCTTGCGGGCGAGGTTCTGGCCGGGGGTCGGGTACTCGGTCGTGACGCGGGCCCAGTCGCAGCCGAGTTCCTCGGCGACCAGCTGGGCGAGGCCGGTGAGCGTCCCCTGGCCCATCTCGGAGCGGGCGATGCGGATCACCACGGTCTCGTCCGGCCTGACCACCACCCAGGCGTTGACCTCCGGCGCCACGGGAGCCGCCCCGAGGGTCGCGGCGTCCGCGGGGGCGGGGAGGGGGATGTGGAAGCCGAGGGTGAAGATCCCGGCGGCCGCGCCGCCGAGCAGGGAGCGGCGCGAGGGCCGGGAGCTTCGTGCGGTCACGCCCATCGGATCCCTCCTCAACCCCGGCCCGGCCGGCCGCCCTCGGCGGCCAGCTTGATGCCCGCGAGCACGCGGTTGTAGGTGCCGCAGCGGCAGATGTTGGTGATCTCGGCGCGGATCTGCTGCTCGCTCGGGTTCGGGGTCTGCGCGAGCAGCGCCGCCGAGGCCATGATCATGCCCGGCTGGCAGAAGCCGCATTGCGGCACGTCGAGCTGCGCCCAGGCCCGCTGGACCGGATGGTCGGCGCCCGGCGCCAAGCCCTCGATCGTGACGATCTTCTGACCCGGCTCGATCGCCGACAGCGGCAGGGAGCAGGCGCGCACGGCCGCCCCGTCCACATGGACCGTGCAGGCGCCGCACTGCGCGATGCCGCAGCCGTACTTCGTGCCGGTGAGCCCGATCTGCTCGCGGATCACCCACAGGAGCGGCGTATCCGGCTCGGCGTCGACCTCGCGCACCACGCCGTTGACGGTCAGTCGCGCCATCGCATCCTCTCTCTGACGGGCAGCAGGTATACCGTATCCAACGGCCCGAACCGGGGCACAAGGGGCCGGCGATGCCGCGGGGCCTGCAGGCGTGACAGCGCGCCCGGACCGCCCCCTCCGCGGGGGCGGGCGACGGCAGGCGATCCCCGAGGAGGTCCGGCGGGAGCGTTCGAGGGCGGGGTGTTCACCCCGGCCACGGCGGACGGGATCGTGCCGCTCCGGCGCCACCCCGGACCAAGCGGCGCCCGGCGCCCGGCGCCCGGCGGACGACCCGCCGCGACCGCCTGTTGCCGATGTCCGGAGATCGCCGTATCGGCGACGATGATGCCCGGCCGCCCCCCTCGCAACGCTCCGTCCGACGGCCTCGTCGCCGAGGTCAGCGCTTCGCTCCCGCTGTTCGAGGACCTTCCCGGCGACACGATCCGGCATCTCTCCGAGGCCGGTTTCGGCCGCGGCTTCCTCACCGCCTCCCTGCGCGCGCGTCTGCGCAAGGCCGGGTTCCGGGACCTCGGCCATCTGGCCGAATCCTCTCCGGACGCGATCGCCGGGGTCAGGAAGTTCGGCCCGGTTCGGGTCGAGCGCGTCCGGGCGTTCATCGTCGACGAGATCGCGCGCTGTCTACCGGGCGGGCGGGCTCTGCACACGCCCGAAGCCACGGGCGCACGCAGGCTCTCCCGCCTGCAGGCGGTGCCGGTCGGACGTCTGCCCCTGGACGCCGCGGCGGTCGCAGCGCTCGGCTTGGAAGGCGGGACCTGCGCCGACATGGCGGGTCGCTCGCGGCGAGAACTCCTCGGGACAGGGGTCGTGACGTCGGGCGAGGTGGATCGCGTCGTCGCGACGCTGGCCCGCTTCCTGGAGGCCGGCAGGCCGTTCACGCCGCCGACGGCCGACGGCGTGGAGGCGCCCCCCGACGCCGCGGCCGTCGCGGCCCATCGGGCCGCCCTGCTGGCGGAGCGGGATCGCGAATGGGAGGACGCCGCTCCGCCCAGGGACCGGCGCTGTCGCGGCAAGCCCCACGCGACCTGAGACCGGCCGTGCCCCCTGAGGCGGCGCCGACCGGGACGGCGGGTCGATCGTCCCGCGGCGCCGGCAGGGACCCGACTGTCCGGCCCGGCGAACCGGACGAGACGCGTCCCGCTGCAATCCAGCGCCCATAGCGGACCGATTTTTCGGGCCGCCGTTCGCGTTTCCGGACGGCTGCAGGATGCCTCGCCTGCCCCCGGGACGGATCGCGCCTTGCGTGACGGACCCACCGCCCGGCCGGGGCGATTCGAGCCAGGACCCGTCGGCGTTCTATATTCCAGAACGATGCGGATATATTTTCCAAGCTTCAGACTCGAAACAATCCTTGCCATGAATGCAGATCTCGTCCGATTATACACGCGGCACCAGCATCGACTCGGACATCTGGTAGCCCACTGCCCTGGCGTTCCGGGATGAGGCCGAGGGAGCGCGCGGATGCAGTGCCGTCTCGACGGCTTCAGGCCCGGCGATCCGGCGATCGCGGAACCGGTGGACTCCGGCGGCGGGCCGGCGGGCACGCGGCCGGAACGGGTCGACAGCCCGATCCTCGGCTGCGGGCCGGCGGGCGTCCGGAACCCCGGCCGGCGGGCCGCCATCATCCCGTCCTCGACGCGCGGGCGATGGGACGCACCGGCCTCGTCGACCGCGACAGGATCTCCTGCCCGGATCCGAAGGCCGGGGACATCGTCGCGCTGCGCGGCATCCGGCGGCCGGCCCGGCACGTCGCGCGTGTGCGGCCCCGCCACGTCCGGGCCGACGTCCTCCTTCGATCGGTTCAGGGTGTAGCGGGCGGAGCAGCGATGGGCACGGAGATCGAGGCCGTCCGGGATGCCCTGCGCGCGCTGCCGCGGCCGGCGGATCTCGCCGCGCGGCGCGCCCGGCTCGACGGTCTCGGCCGTCCCGACGCGCTCCCGCCGGACACCCGCGTCACCCCCGTCGATGCCGACGGCGTGCCGGGGGAGTGGACCCTCTGCCCGGATGCCGATCCCGGACGCGTCCTCGTCTTCCTCCACGGCGGCGGGTACATGGCGGGATCCCTCGACAGCCATCGCCACGTCGTTGCGCGCGCCGGGCGGCAGGCCCGGGCCCGCACCCTGGCGCTTGCCTATCGCCTCGCCCCCGAACATCCGTTCCCCGCCGCCCTCGAGGACGCGGTCGCAGGCTACAGGTTCGTGCTCAAGCAGGGGATCGCGCCCGAGCGGATCGCCCTCTCGGGGGAGAGCGCGGGCGGCGGCCTCGCCCTCGCCGCCGCCCTGCGCCTGCGCGCGGCGGGAGATCCGCTGCCCGGATGCCTCTGGCTCGCCTCACCCTGGGTCGATCTGGCCCTGCGTGGCGGCAGCCTCAGGACGAAGGCTGCCGCCGATCCCCTGATCCAGCGCCTCTACCTCGCCGAACTCGCGGCGGCCTACCTGGGGGGCGCGGATCCTGAGGACCCGCTGGCCTCGCCCCTGTACGCCGATCTGGTCGGCCTGCCGCCGATGCTGATCCAGGTCGGCTCCGACGAGACGCTCCTCGACGACGCGGTGCGCCTGGCGGGGGCGGCCGGGAGCGCGGGCGTGGACGTCACGCTTCGGATCTGGCCCGCGATGATCCACGCCTGGCACCTGTTCTTCCCGCAACTCGCGGAGGGCCGCGCGGCCCTCGCGGAGGCCGGCAACTTCGTGGATGCCCATCTCGCGCCGGAGGACAGGGCTTGAGCAGGCGCGGGTCGGCCCTGCCCGCGATCCGGCCGCGGCCGGAGGCCCCGGGGCGGATGCCCGGCCCGGGGCGCGGGACAGTGGTTTGGCCGCAGGGCGCGGAATCCGGAACCCACGACATCAGATGTCGCCTTCAATGGCCTGTCGTGACTGCCGACCTTCAGGATTGTCCGCGCTCGCTTGATCCCGAATATAGACCATGCAACGGTGACGATTGATAAACGGCGGGCGGCCGGCGCAGCGACCGTCAGGCCCGGGGCGGCAGGCGAGCGCTGCGGCGCGACCCCGCCGAGAGGTTGGTCCGACAGATGTCCCAGGCCCAGACCGGATCGCCGCAGGCGCAGCCTGTCGGCGCCCTCGAGCCCCCGGGCGGCGGATCCTTGAAGACGCCCGAGGTTGCCACGCAGACCCTGATCGAGGCGATCGAGAGCAGCTCGGAAGGCTTCGCGCTGTTCGATGCCGACGACCGCCTCGTCCTCTGCAACGATCACTTCCGGGACTTCCATCCGGGGCTGGAGGCGGTGATCGGTCCGGGCTCGACCTTCCAGTCCATCGCCCGCGCCGCCGCCGAGACCTGCATCGTTCGCCCGGACGGGGCGACCGTCGCGGCGTGGCTCGCGGAGCGGCTGGCCCGTTTCCACGCCCCGAGCGGTCCGCTCCTGCAGCAGCGGACCGACGGGCGCTGGGTTCAGGTCAACGAGCGCAAGACCAACGACGGCGGCGTCGTCGCCGTCTACACGGACGTGACCGAGATCAAGCGCGCCGAGCAGGTCGTGCGCACGACGCAGGGCCGGCTGAGCTACCTCCTGACCGCATCCCCGTCGATGATCTGCAGCTTCGAGGTGGGCGGGCGGAACGCGCCGACCTTCATCAGCGAGAACGTGCGCGACCTGCTGGGTTACGAGCCGGAGGACTACCTGGCCGGACCGGAATTCTGGCTGGACCGCCTCCATCCCGAGGACCGGGACCGGGTCCTGTCCGAGTTCCCGAACCTGCTCCGGCAGGGACACAACGTGATCGAGTACCGGTTCCTGCGCGCGGACGGCACCTATCGCTGGGTGCGGGACGAGCAGCGCCTCCTGCGCGATGCCGACGGGGAGCCGGTCGAAGTCGTCGAGTCGTGGAGCGACATCACCGTCCGCAAGGAGGCCGAACTCGCGCTGCAGAAGCAGACCGGCTTCGTCGAGCTGCTGCAGGCCGCCGCGACGGCCGCCAACGAGGCGTCCACGGTCGAGGACGCCGTGCGCTTCTGCCTGGATCGCGTGGCGCAACACACCGGCTGGCCCCTCGGCCACGCCTACATGGCGGCCGGCGACGGGAGCGGCACGCTGGTCCCGACCGGCCTCTGGCATTGCGACGCGCCGGAGCGGTTCGCCCGGTTCCGCGCCGCGACGGCCGGGACGCCCCTCGGGGCCGGGGTCGGGCCCGCCGGCCGCGCCCTGCTGTCCGGGGCGCCGGAATGGATCCTCGGCGACCGGGCCGCGCCCGACGATCCCCGGACCGCGGCCGCGGCGGCGGACGGAATCCGGGCGGGCTTCGGGTTTCCCGTGACGGTGGGGCGTGAGGTCGTGGCCGCGCTGGAGTTCTTCGCCTGCGACGCGACCCCGCCGGACCCGGCTCTCCTCAAGGTGATGACCAATATCGGGGCGCAACTGGGCCGGGTGATCGAGCGCCGGCGCGCCGAGGAGACCCTGCGGCAGGCCAAGGAGGCCGCCGAGGATGCGAGCCGCGCCAAGAGCAGCTTCCTGGCCAACATGAGCCACGAGCTGCGCACGCCGCTCAACGCCATCATCGGCTTCACCCGTCTGGTGATGCGGCGGGCCAAGGAGGCCCTGCCGGTGAAGCAGTTCGAGAACCTGGAGAAGATCCTCGCGAGTTCCGAGCACCTGCTCTCGCTGATCAACAGCATCCTCGATCTCGCCAAGGTCGAGGCCGGGCGCATGGAGGTGAAGCCGTCCGAATTCGCCCTCACGTCGGTGCTCGACCTCTGCCTGAGGACGGTCGAACCCCTGGTCAAGACCGAGGGCGTGCGCCTCGTCCGGGACGTCGCGGATCCGCCGGCGATGCTCCGCACGGACGAGGAGAAGCTGCGCCAGATCCTCATCAACCTCCTGAGCAACGCGATCAAGTTCACGCAGGCCGGCTCGGTGACGCTCCGCGTCCGCCCCGCCGGCGAGGACATCGCCTTCGCCGTCATCGACACCGGCATCGGCATCCCCGCGGAGGCGCTCTCCGCGATCTTCGAGGAGTTCCACCAGGTCGACAACAGCGCGACCCGGTCCCACAGCGGGACCGGGCTCGGCCTCGCGATCAGCCACCGGCTGGCCCGTCTGCTCGGGGGCCGCATCGAGGTCGAGAGCCGGGAGGGGCGGGGATCGACCTTCACGCTCAGCATCCCGGCGCGGATCGCCGGCGCGCCCGAGAGGGGGCCGAGCCCGCCGAAGCCGGCGCCCGCCCCCGCGACCGCGCCCCGGTCGGGATCCAAGCTCGTGCTCGCGATCGACGACGATCCGAACGTCGTCTACCTGCTGCAGGAGAACCTCGCCGATGCCGGCTACACGGTGGTCGGCGCCTCGAGCGGCCCGGAGGGCCTGCGCATGGCGCGGACGCTGCAGCCGCGCGCGATCACGCTCGACATCATGATGCCCGGCACGGACGGGTGGCAGGTGCTGCACGCCCTCAAGACCGATCCGCAGACCCGCGACATCCCCGTCGTGCTGATCTCGATCGTCGACCAGAAGGAACTCGGCTTCCGGCTCGGCGCCACCGACTACATGGTCAAGCCCTTCGAGCGGGAGGCGCTGATCGGGGCCCTGGCGCGCATCGCCCCCGACAACGAGCGCATCCTGGTGATCGACGACGATCCCAATGTCCCCGACCTCGTCCGCCAGTTGCTGGACCCCGAGCACTGCACCGTCGATTGGGTGGCGGACGGCGCCGCCGGCCTGGAGCGCATCGCGCAGGCCCGACCGAGCGTGATCCTGCTCGACCTGCTCATGCCCCGGATGGATGGCCTGACCTTCCTCGACGCCCTCCAGGCCGACCCGGTGGCGCGGACCATTCCCGTCGTCGTGCTGACCGCCGCCGAACTCGACTCGACCGAGCGCGAGATGCTGCGGGAGCGCGTACTCGGCCTGATCGACAAGCAGGGCCTCGACCGCGCCGCCCTCATCCGGGAGGTTCAGCGCGTGCTTCCCCTTCCGGAACCCGAGGCGGTGGGCGACCGATGACCGGTCCGGAGCGTCGTGCCGGGCCGCCCGCCCGCGCCTGGGACGGCCCATGAAGCGGATTCTCATCGTCGAGGACGTCGCGCTCAATCGCGATCTGCTGACGCAGCTCCTGGAGGAGGATTACGAGCTCGTCATCGCGGTCGACGGCGCCGCGGGCGTGGAGATGGCGGCGGCGCACCGCCCCGATCTGATCCTCATGGACCTGTCGCTGCCCCTCCTCGACGGCTGGGAGGCGACGCGCTGCATCAAGGCGAACGCGACGACGGCGCGCATCCCCGTCGTGGCGATCACCGCCAATGCGATGAGCGGTGACGAGGAGCGGGCGCGGGCGGCCGGCTGCGACGACTTCATGACCAAGCCCATCGACGAGGACGTGCTGTTCGCCACGCTCCACCGGTGGCTCGGCTGAGCGTGGACGGGTCGGCTTCGATCCGGAGAGAGGAAGATCCGTGGAGCCCGCGTGCATCCTCATCGTCGACGACGAGCCCTTCAATCTCGACCTCCTCGAGCAGGAGCTGGAACTGCTCGGGCATACGAGCGTGCGCGCGGCCAACGGCCTCGCCGCCCTCGATCGGCTGAACGAGACCGCGTTCGACCTGGTCCTGCTCGACGTGATGATGCCGGCCCTCGACGGCTACGCCGTCCTCGAACGGATGAAGGCGCACGAGGTCTGGCGCCACACCCCGGTGGTGATGATCTCCGCTCTGATGGAGGTCGGCAGCATCGTCCGGTGCATCGAACTGGGCGCCGAGGACTACCTGCCCAAGCCCTTCGAACCGGTGCTCCTCGAGGCGAGGATCCGATCCTGTCTCGAGAGGAAACGCTTCCGCGACCGGGAGATGGCGCACCTGCGGACCATCGAGCGCGAGCGCAGCCGCGCCGATGAACTTCTCCACGCCATCCTGCCGGTGTCGGCGGTGGCGGAGCTGATGGAGACCGGCCAGGTCAAGCCGCGCCTGTTCGACGACGTCGCGGTGCTGTTCATCGATCTCGTCGGCTTCACGGCTTGGTGCCACCGCCAGACCCCGGAGACGGTCGTGGCCGAGATCCACCGACTGGCGGAGGCGTTCGAGACCGTGGCACAGGCGCACGGGCTGGAGAACATCAAGACGATCGGCGACGCCTTCATGGCCACCGCCAACCTGCTGCGCCCCCACGCGGATCCCGTCGAGGCGGCGATCCGGTGCGCCGGCGACATGGTGGATATCGCGGCGGCGGGCGCGCCGGGCTGGCGGATCCGCGCCGGGATCCACATCGGGTCGGTGGTCGGCGGCATCGTGGGCCGGACCAAGTACACCTTCGATCTCTGGGGAGACACGGTCAACGTCGCCGCGCGCCTCTCGGGCCTCGGGGACGGATGCAGGCTTCACCTGTCGCGCGAGGCCTTCTCACGCTTGGCCGACAAGGGGTCCGCCAGCCCCATCGGGCGGGTCGCGCTCAAGGGGAAAGGCGAGATCGACGTGTACTGCCATGCCTTCGCGCCGCTGACGGTTTAGGTGCGCGACGGCGGGCGACCTCGTCAGGGGCGATCCAGTCTCCCCGTGGCGCCCGGGACCGCTCGTCCGGCGGCGAGCACGCATCCGGCGCGTGACGTCGCGTCGGCGCAGCGCATCCGCCCGGAGGCGGACATCGCCCTCGGGATCGCGCGGCCGTCGGGCACGGCGCGCGCTCGGGGTGCGACGCGCCCTGCCGCGCCGAACCGGTCCAGGCGTCGGCGTAGCGCGCGTCAGTCCCGCTTGATAAACTTGCACTTGCCCCGCAGCGACCACGGTCCCCGCACACCGGCCTCGGAGCAGAACGCATCGACCGCCCGGGTCACACCCGGAAAGCGGCCTCCCAGGCGGTCGTAATCGTCGGCGATCAGGAGGCCCCCGGGTCGCAGGACCGGCCACCACGCGCGCAGGTCCGCCGTGACGGACGCCTCCTCGTGCCCGGCATCGAGATGGATGACATCGGCGGTCACGCCGCGCAGGCGCAGGAGTTCCGCGGCGTTCACCGAGTCGAGCGGCAGCGGCACGATCCGGTCCGTCATGCCGTCGCGCACCACGTTGGCCAGGAAGGTCCGGTAGAGGCTCGGATAGCCGTGCTCGGTGCCGAGTTCCGCGAAGAGCGCCTCGTCCGCCCAGTGATCGACAGCCCCGAGCCACGTATCGACCGCGATCACGGTGCCGGCGACATTCCGCTCGGCCATGGTCCGGGCGAGGTAGAGGGCGCTGGCCCCCTTCCAGGTGCCGATCTCGATGACCACGCGGGGCCGGATTTCGGTCACCGCCTCCTCGAGGTAGGGGTGAACGCTGCGCCAGCCCTGAAGGTCGGCGGGGCGCAGGTCCGCCGGGGGATCCGCGAAGGGGTCACGCCCGTGCCACAGGGCGGCGATGAGGTCCTGTCGGGTCATGTCCAAATGGTATCCCGCTCTTGCCGCGTCGCGCGCGGGCGGATGTAAGGGGCCGTGTCCGGCCTCAGCCGGTGCCCGCGGATCTGGCCGGACCGCGCAGGGATGCGACCTGCGCGTAGAGCGCCTCGCAGCGGTCGAGCCACAGGTCGCGGGTGAACAGGCGTAGGACCCGGGCCCGCGGGACGGAGCGGTCGATCGCTAGGGCCCGGCCGATGGCGTCGGCCAGGTTGATCCCGTCCCCGGGTCGGGCCAAGCGACCGGCCTCGCCGACGATCTCCGGAGCGGCGCCCCTGGCGAAGCCGGCGACCGGCAGGCCGCAGGCCATCGCCTCGACGGCCGCCAACCCGAACGGCTCGTCCCAGCAGGGGGTGAACAGGAACACCGAGGCGCGGCCGATCTCCGTCGCCAGAGCGGGGCCGGCGAGATGGCCGCCGTAGCGGATCGATCCGCCGAGCTGCGGTGCGATCTGCGCCGACCAGTAATCCGGTTCCTCGATCGGGCCGAACACCGTGAGGGGAAGCCCGGCCCGGCGCGCCGCCGCGATCGCGTGGTGCGCGCCCTTGACCGCGGCGATGCGCGCGCACCACACGGCGCTGCCGTCCCCGCGGGCGACGTAGGGCCACGCGGCGGGATCGATGCCGTTGTGGAGCACCGACGCCCCTGGCGGCGCGCCGTCCGGCCACCAGGCCCGCATCTGCGCCCGCGATGTCGCGGTGATCCGATGGCCCGGCACCGCGCTGGCCTGCACGAACCAGCGGAGCGCATCGTAGGGCGGGACGTGCAGCGAGGTGACGGTGGGCGTGGCCGACAGGCGCCGCGGCTCCAGAGGCAGCCGGCTCAGGCTGTTGTTGTGCAGGATGTCGAAGCCGCCCGCGGCGATCCGGTCGCAGGCGGCGGCGTACCCGTCGTCGAGATGCGCCTTCAGCGCCGCGTCGCCGCGATGCTCCAGGCCGGGGAAGCGGCGCTCCTGATGGAGCGGGATCACCGGGTCGAGGACGAAGCGCCGGTCGCTGTCCCCGGCAGCGAACAGCACGAGGTCGTGGCCGCGGGCCGTCAGCCCGTCCGCGAGGCCCCACGTGTAGGCTTCCAGGCCGCCCGCGAAGGGCGGCGCGATCGGGTGGCGGAGATGCGCGAGGAGGGCGATCCTCATGCCGACGGCGGCGCGGGGGCGCCGGCCCGGTCCCCGGCGCTGGCGGCCTCTCCGGCCTCTCGAGCCTGTTGGGTCTCTCGGGCCTCGATGGCGCGGATGACCGAGGCCGAGTTGGTGTAGGGCTGGTGGCCCTGCTGGCCTGTCAGGGCCAGCTCCGCGGCATCCGGACGGCGCAGGATCCGGATCGGCCGGTCGGGCGTGTCGTCGATCAGGCCCAGGACGCGGAACGCGTAGAGCCAGTGGCCCATGGTGCGGTAGCCCCACTTGGCCTCGAACAGCTCGGCGTTGCGCACCACGCTGTCGAGGTGGTGGACCGGGGGCATGTGGTGCGGGTGGTACTGGTGATAGGCGCGCGCGCCCTTCATCCAGGCGATCGGGATCTTGCGCGCGTCGAGAAGCTTGCCGAAATCCGTGTCCTCGCCGCCGTAGCCGGTGTAGCGCTCGTCGAAGCCGCCGGTCGCCGCGAAGGTGGCGCGCCGGATCGCGAAGTTGAGCGACCAGAAGCAGCGATAATCCTGGCAGATCTCGATGCCGGCGGCCGGCGGCCCGCGGCGGTCGGAGTGCTTCTCGGCGAGCGTGTCGAGGCCCGCGTAGTCCCAGTCGCCGGCCGTGGCGCGCTCGGGCAGGTGCAGCACCTCGCCCATCAGCAGGCCGTCGAGCGCCACGAGGGCCCGCGCGTAGTCGGCGACCAGATCGGGAGCCGGGATACAGTCGACATCCAGGAAGACGACGTCGCTGCCGCGCGCCGCCGCCACGCCGCGGTTGCGCGCGGCCGCCAGGGGGAGTTCGCGGCCCGGAACCAGGATCTGGCGGACGGGGAAGGGCGCCTCGGGCAGATCGTAGGGCGCATCCTGCATCACCGCGACGATGAACTCGGCGGGCGGCTGCGTCTGCCGCTCCAGACCGCGGAGCACGTTGCGCAGGTGCGCCGGCCGGCCCTTGGCGAGGGTCACGACGGAAACGGTGGACATGCGGCGCTCGGGCTCCGGTTGGGGCGGGGAGGGGGCGATCATTCGGCCGCGGCGATACGGCGCGCGGCGGGTTCGGGGCCGTCGCCGGCCGATTCGGAATCCCAGAGCGCGTCGACCAGCCCTTCGAGCCAGCCCGCGGCGCGCGCGGCGGCATCGGGGGCGTAGAGGCTGCGCAGGGCGGTCCCGTCGAGGGCGCGGGCGCGCGCGAGGAGGTCGCGCCAGCCCGTCAGATCTCCCGGCCAGGCGGGGGCCTGCACGGCGGCACCGAGGCGGACCAGCGCCTCGGCCTTGCGCGTCTGCTCGGCGAAGTAGCGCCATTCGGGCATCACGATCAGGCGGCCGCCGACGCGGGCAGCCTCGTGCACCGTGTTGTCGCCGGCCGATGCGATGATGATGTCGGCCGCGGCGAGGTAGTCGGTCACCGAGGGCACCCAGCCGAGCTCGCGCAGATTGGCGAAGTCGGTCTCGTGGCCCTCGCGATGGGTCGGCCCGAGGGTGAGCCAGAGCGCGTCCGGCGCGGCGCGGGCCGCGACGGTGAGCGGCGCGTAGGGCGTGCCGCTGCCGCCGCCGCCGGTCAGCGCGACGACGATCTCGCGGTCGGGATCGAGGCCGAGCCGCGCCCGCGCCTCGACGCGCTCCGGCACGCGATCGACACTGGTGCACAGGCCGCCGCTGTAGAAGGTCCTGGCGCGCAGGCGCGCCGGATAATCGTCCTGCTCGAGGCGCTCGTCGAAGGGGGCGAGCATCCCCACGCAGGCCTCGTAGGCGCCCACGTGGCCGATGTCGGAGCGGTCGCCGTGCATCCGGATCTGCACCGCGGGCACGCTGGCGATGCGGGACAGGAGCGCGATCTCCGCCGAGACATCGACGACGAACAGCCCGACCTCGCGCTCGTCGAGGTGGTCGAGGATGCGCCGCATGGTCCGGCGCATCTCGCTCAGCCCCAGGGGGACACAGTGCATCACCTGCGGCGTCGGCTCGGCGTAGAGCCGCGGGGTCGGGACGGCGGCGCCGATCATGTTCGGCAGCGGCACGATCTCGACGTCGCGGGCGAAGCCGTCGAACAGGCGCGGATCCGCCGTGAGGAGCGAGACGGGGCGGTCCCGGGCGAATTCCGTCGCCACCGCCATCGTGCGGTTGGCGTGGCCGCGGCCCTGGTGATGGACGAAGAACGCGATGGGTTTCTTCATGGGGTGCGGTTCGGCCTCGGGATCAGGAGAACAGGGCGTCGGACCGCAGCGCGGCGGCGATCTCGGCTTCGGTCGGGGGCCGGATGAGGCGGATCGCGGGGGCATCGGCATCCCAGGCGATGAGACCGGCTCCGCGGAACTGCTCCAGCCAGTACGTCATGCACCAGCGGCCGTGCCGGGCCCGGAAGCGCGCCGCGTTCGCCAGGATCGGCGCGAAGTGCTGCAGCGGCGGCACATGGACCGGGTGATGCTGATGGAAGGCGCGGGCGCCCCCGACCCAGAAGGTCGGCAGCCCGCTGGCCGCGAGCCGAGCGGCGAGGTCGGTCTCCTCCCCGCCGTAGCCGACATACGCCTCGTCCATGCCGCCCACCGCGCTCCACGCGGCGGCCGCGAGGGCGAAGGACAGGCCCCAGAGCTGGCCGGCATCGGGCTCCGGCCGCAGACCGGCGGCCGGGGCGGCGGGCCGGGCCGGATGGGCGCGGGCGACGCGGTCGAGCGCCGCCGGATCGAGGGCGTCGACGGGGATCGCCCCGGGCGGCAGGTAGAGAACCTCGCCGAGGAA
The DNA here is from genome assembly GCF_022179385.1 of Methylobacterium longum. GTDB lineage: Bacteria > Pseudomonadota > Alphaproteobacteria > Rhizobiales > Beijerinckiaceae > Methylobacterium > Methylobacterium longum. Next base: position 39,541 of record NZ_BPQS01000034.1, read on the forward strand.
GAGCCCCCGCGCGGTCGCGGCGGCCTGCCCGTAGGCCGCGACCAGGGTCGGCGACGGGATGCAGTCGACGTCGAGGAAGACGAGGAGATCGCCGGTGGCCGCGGCTGCGGCGCGGTTGCGCGCGGCCGCCAGCGGCATCGGGTCGCCCGGGACGGGGACGTGGCGGACGGGGCAGCCCGGATCGGGCAGGTCCGGCGCCGGCGCCGGCTGCATCCAGGCGATGACGAGTTCGCGCGGGCGCAGCGTCTGGCCCGCGAGCCCGCGCATCAGGTTGCGCAGGTGGTCCGCGCGGCCGCGGACCAGGGTCAGCACGCTCGGGGCAGGGCCCGCCGGCTCAGCCGACATCGGCCAAAATCCGGCGGAAATGCGAGACGCCCTCGATGATGCCCCGCGCATGCGTCCGGCGGGCGACGTAGGAGTGCTTCAGGGCCGCGTTGCTCGCCAGATCATCCGAGTAGTTCGCGACGATGATCGCCTGGACGCGGGCGCGGAGCATCTCGATGTCGTTGCCGGAATCGCCGGCCACGAACACCGCGTGCTCCGGCAGGTCGTACAGGGCCCGGACATGGTCGACCGCGGTGCCCTTCGAGGCCGCCGCCGGCAGGACGTCGAGATAGCGACCGTGGCTGTGGATCACGCAGGCGGGAATGCCGGCCTCGTCGAGGCGCCCGCGGACGCGCCGCGCCCCGGTCGCGTCGCCGAAATAGCTCAGCTTCAGCGCGCGCTGCTCCAGCGGCCCCTGGGGGACGAGCCCGTCGAGGCCGCGCAGCGCGTCGTGAACCGCCGCGCGGTCCCAGTCGGCGGCGATGCCCCGGCGCCACGCCGCATCGGCCGTGTAGGTCACGCCGTTCGCGTCGAGATGGTAGATCTCGGAGCCGACCGAGGTGATCATCACCTGGGGTCTCGGGCTGGCCTGCTGCTCGAGGACCGCCATGGCGCTGTGGAAGGAGCGGCCGGTGGCGACCCCGAAGGCGAGACCGGCCTGCCGGCTGCGCCAGCGTCGGAAGATCTCGAGGGCCGCCGTGCAGCCGATCAGCGTGTTGTCGATGTCGCAGACGAGGAGCTGCCGCGTCGGCGGCGCATCCTGCTGCGGCGCCAGCAGGGCGCGCAGGAGGACGTGGTATCGCGCGGCGTGCCGATCCCAGTCGTAGGCCGCCGCCGCCCGCGCGCCGCCCGCCACGCAGCGGACGTAGAGGGCCGGGTCGCCGAGGATCCGCAGACAGGCGGCGGCGATCGTGCCGGGCGCGCGCGGATCCACCAGCAGCCCGTTGCCGCAGGTCTCGACGATGTCGTTGGGGCCGCCGCTGTCGGTGGCCACCAGCGGCAGGCCGGCGGCCGAGGCTTCCAGGAGCGTCAGGCCGAAGGGCTCGTTGAGGGCCGGGTTGACGAACAGGCCGCCGCGGGCGCGGGCGTAGGCGTAGATCGCCGGAACGTCCTCCGGCCGGTGCGTCTTCGGGTAGGCGACGCACCCGTAGAGATCGTACCGGTCGATCAGGACCAGCAGGTCGCGCATCGTCGCGGCCATGTCGCCGTCGAGGCTGTCGATGTCGTCGCGGGTGCCGGCGACGATCACGAGATTGGCGCGCGCGCGCAGGGCGCGGCTCTCGCCGTAGGCCTGCACCAGGGCCGCGAGATTTTTTCGGGCGACCGGTCTGGCGAGCGCGAGGATCGCCGGCTTGGCGGCCTCGTGCAGGAACCGGTCGATCGCGGCGTCGACCTGCGGCCGGGGCCGCGCCGCGGCGAAGCGGGCCAGGTCGCTGCCCGGCGGCAGGACGCGGACGCGGCCGGGTTCGTAGGCGGCGTAGCCGGCGTATTGCACCTCCGCTTCGTCCCGCGACGAGGCGATGACGAGCCGGGCCCGCGCCAGGGCGGCCTCCTCGGCGGCGATCCGGCAGGCCAGGTCGGGGCGGACGGGGGAGGGGGCCAGCATCCCCGCCTTCACGCGCCCGAGGGAATGGGCCGTGAACACGAAGGGGATGCCGAGGCGGTCCTCCACCAGGGCCGCCACCGTGGCCGCGTCCGCGTAATGCGCGTGGACGAGATCCGGAGCCCGGTCCTGAGCGGCGATCCACGCGATCAGGTGCTCCGCGAAGGACGCGACCTCGGCGTGCATCGCCTCCTTGGCGCAGTAGTCCGGCGACGCGCTCGCGAGCCGCACGAGCGTGACCTTGTCGGCGATCCGCTCCTCGGGCACGGCGTAGGCGGCGCCGAGCTGGCCGTGGAACAGGCGCGTCGCCACGACGATCCGCTCGAGGTCGCGATCCTGCGCGGAGGCCGACACGAGATCGAGCAGGTAACGGATGTGGCCGCCGGTGTCGGCGGTGAGCCCGTAGATCACGCCGTCGCCGCGCAGGCAGCCCTGCAGGGCGATATGCAGGACGAACATCAGGCGTCGGACGCGCTTGCCGGCCGCTCCTGAAAACTTAACTTATGTAAAGAGGACACCGTGATCCGCGTTGCCCAGGTCGCACCGAACATATTTCCCGTTCCCCCAAGCCATCACGGCGGCACCGAGCGCATTGTGCATGATCTCAGCACGGCACTACGAAGCTTGGGCGTGGAAGTAACGTTGTTCGCCCCGTCAGACAGTGCGACAGACTTGCCGCGCGTGGGCGAATATCCGAGCCTGACGGCGCTGGAGCGGAGGCACGGGCGCGTGTCGCCGGGGGTCCCCGCCGCCCTGGATTCCTTGCAGCTGGAGGCACTTCGCGCGCGGCTCGACGCGTTCGACATCGTCCATTGCCACGGCGAATTCGCGCACGCGCCGCTCCTGGGCGAACGCCGCCGGCGCAGCCTGACCACGGTGCACTGGCGGGTGGACGAACTCGACCGGGCGCTGTTCTTCGCGGGCTTCCCCGACCTGCCGGTCGCGGCCATCTCGGCGGCCCAGGAGGCCCGGATCCCGGTCGCGAACCGCATGGGCGTCGTGCATCACGGCATCGACCGGGACCGCTACGCCCTGCGCACCGAACCCGACACCCATGTCGCCTTCGTGGGCCGCCTGACCGACCAGAAGCGGCCCGACACCGCGATCCGGGTCGCCCGCGCGGCCGGCGTCCCGATCCGCCTCGGCGGCACGATCGACGTCGGCAATCCGGATTATTTCGACCGCCGCGTGCGCCCGCTGCTCGGCCCCGACGCGACCTATCTCGGGCCCGTCGACGACGCCCGGAAGGGGGACCTCCTGGGCGGCGCCCGGGCGCTCCTGTTCCCGATCGACTGGCCCGAGCCTTTCGGCCTCGTGATGATCGAGGCGATGGCCTGCGGCACACCGGTCGTCGCCTGGGATCGGGGCTCGGTCCCCGAGATCGTCGAGGACGGGGTGACGGGCTTCATCGTGTCCAGCGAGGCCGAGGCCGTGGCGGCCCTGGGACGGGTCGGACGGCTCGATCGCGCCCGGATCCGCGGCCGGTTCGAGGAACGGTTCACCGCCGAGCGCATGGCGCGCGACTACGTCGCGCTCTACCGCCGCCTCCTCGCCGCCTGATGCGCACCGCCCTCCTGGCCTGGGACTACCCGCCGGCCCCGAGCGGGCTCTCGACCGCGGCCCGCGAGATCGCCGAGAGCCTCGCGGAGGCGGGCGCGGAGGTCACGGTCTTCACCCTCGACCGGACCGGCCGCCGGCAGGTCGGCGGCGTCGCGGTGGTGGGCCTTGCCCTGCCGGCCGGCGGCGCCCTGGCGCGGCTTCGCTCCTGGGGCTCGGCCGGGCACCTGGCCGCGCCGGTCGCCTTCCGGCGCGCCGTGCTCGACGCGCATGGCCGGGCGCCCTTCGCCGTGGTCGAGGCCACGAACTGGTACGCGCCGGCCGCGCTCCTTGCCGGACGCCCCGGCCTGCCGCTGGTGACGCGCAGTTCGACGCCGGCCGCCTTCACGCGCGACCCGGCCGGCACCCTGCGGAACCGCCTCGACGGGTGGACGGCCGATCGCCTCGAACGCCGGCAGGCCCGGGGCAGCGCCGGCCTCATCGCCAACACGGCCGCGCACGGGGCGGTGATCGTGCGGGCATACGGGCTGACGGGCCGGCAGCCCGCCGCCGTGATCGGGCTCAGCCTCCCGCCCGGGATCGCGACCGGCGCCCGCGGTGCCGCCTATCCGGCGGCGGATCACCCGGTGCGCCTGCTGTTCGTCGGGCGGGCGGAGGCGCGCAAGGGGTTCGACGCGCTCATGCGCGCGGTCGCCCTCCTCGGCCGCGAGCAGGACCGGGGCAGCCTGCCGCCCTTCCGCCTCGACCTCGTCGGTGTCGCACCGGACGATCTCCCGGCCGATCTGCCCGCGGAGACACGGAGCCGCATCCGCGCCCGCGGCCGGATCGACGGCGACGCCCTGGCAGAGGCTTACGCGCAGGCCCACGCGGTGATCGCACCGTCCCGCTACGAGAGCTTCGGCCTGGTCTACCAGGAGGCCCTTGCCTATGGCCGGCCGGTGGTCGCCTGCGCGGAGGATGCGAGCGCCCGCGCCTTCGTCGGGGCGCCGGGCGCCGGCCCCCTGGCCGAGGCCGCGACCGGGCCGGCCCTGGCAGAAGCCCTGCGTCCGCTCCTCGTCGATCCCGGCCTGCGTCTGACCTATCGCGCGCGCGCCCTCGCGGCGGCCGGCCGCTTCGGCCGGGCCGACCTCGGGCAGGCGACCCTGGCACTCTACCGGCGGGCGATCGCGGCGGCCGGCCGGGCCTGAACGGGGCACGGGCCCGGCAGAGACACGCGCCCGGCAGAGGCACGGGCCTAGCTGGTGCTCGCGGCCGGCCGGGGCGCGGGCCCGGACGGGGCCGCCGCCCCGTCAGTCGGCGTAGGGACGCAGCAGCGCCGATTCCTCATCGAGCCGGCCTCGCCCGGGATCGAGGGCTTCGTAGCGGCGCGACCGCGCCCGCACGTGGTCCGCGCTCAGGCGATGCGCGATCACCCCATGCAGAGTGATGAAGCCGCGCGGCCAGCCGCCGTCGAGAACCGGGCGCTCGTGCACCCGGCCGGAAAAGCGCGTGCGCGTCCGGTTGAGCCGGTACTGGACGTCCGGGAAGACGTCCGACACGACGCCGTCGACCCGGTTCGCCCGCGCGAGCCCGACCGAGACCGCGTCTCCCGCCTCGGCCAGCGCGGCGAGGGCCGGCAGGAGCCGGCCGGTGGCGGGTTCGATGGATTCATCGGCGTCGAGCTGCAGCATCCAGGCGTGGCGCGCGAGGTCCTGAAGCGCGTTCCGCTGGGCGGCGAAATCGCCCTCGAGGGGCCGGGCGGCGACACGGACCCCGCCGTCCGGAAACCCCGCGACCGGCACCGCCCGGGGTGCGGCAGCCGGCCCGTCGAGGAGGAGCGTGACGTCGTCCGTCCAGCCCGCCTGCCCGGGCAGCGACGCCAGGACCGCGTCCCGCTCCGCGGGACGGCAGAGGAGGCCGAGGGAGACGGGATGCCGGCTGGCCTCCGCGAGCGCGAAGAGTTCGGCCCGCGCCGCGTGCCCGGCGTGGGGGTTCAGCAGCGCCGCGCGGCCCGCGCCGTCGAGCGGGCGGGTGCCGCGGCCGAGGCGGGTCGCGGCCGTCCGCAGGGTGTAGATGTCCAGGCCGTAGGGCGCGTCCGGGTCGGACACGAAGGCTGGCGCGGCGAGGTGCCGGGCCAAGTGTTCCCGGCACGCGGCCGGGTCGGCGTCGCCCGCCACCAGGACGCCGCAGGAGCCGCAGGCCCGCGGGAAGGTGCGGCGGCGGCCATCGGGATAAACCACGCTCCGCCCGCTGGGTCCGAGCATGTCGGCCGCGCAGACGAAGCAGCGTCGCATGATCCTCATCCCGGTCCGGCCGGTCCGGCCGCGGTCTGGTCGTCCCGGGCCGGGGCCTTACTTCGACGGCTTCCTCCGATCCTTGCCAGCGATGCCATCCGCCGTCGATCCCCCCGCCGACACCGTGGGCCTGCCCACCGGCTCTCCCCTCGCCATCGTCGGCAATGCGCCCGGGACCGGTCATGTAGGGTCCGCGGTCGATGCGGCCGCGTGCGTGGTGCGCTTCAACAACGCGCCGGGCTTCGGCGGACCGACCGGCCGGCGCGTCACGCACCTCGCCTTGGTCAATCGCGGGGGCCAGACCCGGGAATGGCTGGCGGACCGCCACTTCCTGGAGCGCCCGGTCGTCCGGGAGGCGCAGGCCTTCATTCTGCCCTACCCGATGCTCCCGCTGGCGCAGAATGTCCCCGAGCCGATCTGCTGGACGCGCGAGATCGCGAGCCTGCTCCGGCCCCTGGGACGCCCGATCCACATCCTGCCGCAGGCCCTGCACGGGCGGGCGCACGCGCTGTTGGCCGCCCGGACGCAGGGATCCCCGAACCCCAGCACCGGCTTCCTCGTGACGCTCGCGCTGCTGCTCGACCGCCCCGCGCAGGCCCGGCCGGCGGATGCCTACGGCTTCGGCTTCGCCGGATGGCCGGGCCATCCCTGGGCAGCCGAGCGCGCTTGGTTCGCCGCCGCCGAGGCATCCGGGCGGATCCGCCTGCACGCGCCCGAAGGCTGAACCTCATGGCCACGCTGATTACGGTTCTCAGGAGCGGCGGCCGCTACGACGCGACCTGGGTCGAACGCCTCGCGCGCGGCGTCCGCCGCCATGCGCCGGCCTTCCGACGGATCCGCTGCCTCACGGACCTGCCGCTCGCCGTGGCGGGGGTGGAGCGGGTATCCCTGCGCCATGACTGGCCGGCGTGGTGGGCCAAGATGGAGGCGTTCCGGCCCGACCTGAGCGACGGCCCGACCCTCCTGTGCGACCTCGACACGGTCCTGACCGGACCGGCGGATGCCCTGGCCGAGCCCGGCCTCGCCGCGATGGAGGACTACTTCCACAAGGGACGGCTCTCCAGCGCGCTGCTGCGCTGGTGCGGGGACGCGCTCAGCCCGCTCTACACGACCTTCGCGGCCGATCCCGAGCGCTGGATGTGCCCGGGGTCCTGCGGTCCCGTGCCGAACGCGGTGCACGGCGATCAGGTCGTCATCGACCACCTGCTGCGCCGGGGCGGCCGGCAGCCGGATTTCATCCAGCGCCTCCATCCCGGCCTGCTCGATTTCTACGATCCCCGGCGCGACGTCCATGGCCCGGTCGTGATCTTCATCGGGGCGGCGAAGCCGGACACGGCGACCGGGGCCGTTCGTGCGGCGTGGACGCGCAGCTGAGGGGCAGCTGAGGAGCAGTTCGCCAGCGGGATCCGGCGCGAACGGCAGGTCGCCGAGCCCGAGGGGTCAGAGGGTGTGAACCAGCGCCAGGACCGGGCGCGAGTTGGGGGGCGGGTGCCCCTCGGCCGCCGCGGCGGGCGCCGGTACGACCGCGCCGCCCGTCGGCCCATCCCCGCTCGCACCCTGCGGCAGGGCCGCGCCCTCGATCCGCTCGATGAGGGCCGCGATCTCGGAGGCCGGGCGCGCGGGACTGTAGAGGAAGCCCTGGGCGATGTCGCAACGCTTCTCCCGGAGGACCTCGAGTTGCTGGCGGGTCTCGACGCCTTCCACCGTCACGTTCATCGACAGGGCGCGGGCCATCCGGGCGATGGCCTCGACCACCGCAACCTTCTCGGGGCGGCCCTGAAGGTCGCGCACGAAGGAGCGGTCGACCTTCACCTTGTCGAACGGAAACTCGGTCAGGTAGCTCAGGCTGGAATAGCCCGTTCCGAAGTCGTCCAGCGCGATCCTGACGCCCGTCGCGCGCAGGCGCTTCAGGTTCTCCAGCACCTCCGGCCCGTGATCCAGCAACACCGACTCGGTGATCTCGATCTCCAAGCGCTCCGGCGCGAGGCCGGTTTCGCGCAGGACCGCCGCCACCTCCCCGTGGAAGCTCGGCATGCGCACATGGATGGAGGAGATGTTCACCGCGACCCGCAGGTCCGGCCAATCGCGGGCGTCGGTGCAGGCCCGGCGCAGGGCCCAGCGCCCGATCTCGACGATGAAGCCAGTGGTCTCGGCGATCGGGATGATCTCGCCGGGCGAGACCCAGCCGTACCCTGGCTTGTTCCAGCGCAGCAACGCCTCGAAGCCGGTGACGCGGCCGCTCCGCATGTCGACGAGGGGCTGGTAGTGCAGTTCCATCTCGTCCGCCGCCAGGGCGGCGCGCATGTCCAGATCGAGCTGTCGCTGGCGGAGCACCCGCTCCTCCAGGGACGGGTCGAAGGTGCGCCAGCAGCCCTTCCCGTCCGCCTTGGCGGCGTAGAGGGCGAGGTCGGCGCGCATGAGCAGGGTCGTCGGCTCGATGGCATCGTCCGGCACGTAGGCGATGCCGACGCTGACCCCGATCTCCAGCTGGGCTTCGTCGATCCGGAAAGGCCGCCGAAGCTCGGCCACGATGCGCGAGGCCAGCGCCTCCGCCTCGGGGCGCCCGACGTCGCGGACGACCACCGCGAACTCGTCGCCGCCGAGGCGGAAGCCGCCGTGCGGGCCACCGAGGGCGAGCAGGCGCGCGGCGACCTCCTTCAGGAGACGGTCGCCGACGAGGTGGCCGCGGCTGTCGTTGACGGCCTTGAAGCCATCGAGGTCGAGGTAGAACAGCGCGCTCCGGCGTCCGGCCGCGTGGACCTCGCGGCAGAGTCCCGCCAGCATTTCCTGGAAGCCGCCGCGGTTGGGCAGTCCCGTCAGGCTGTCGTGCCCCGCGAGGAAGGCGATGCGGGCTTGCGCCTCCCGGCTCTCGGTGGTGTCCGAGCCCACGCCGCGGTAGCCGGCGAACGCCCCCTGTGCGTCGATGACGGGCTTGCCGTTGAGCGTGAGCCAGCGCGTGCCGTCTGCCGTACGAAGCCGGATGGTTCGGTCGCGGAACGGCGCGCGCGCCTCGATGGCCGCGGCGACCGCCGCCGCGTCCGCGCCGTCACCGTCGGGGTCGGCGAATTCCCGCAGAAGTGCGGAGAGCGTCCGGTGGCGCCGAGGCGGGCGCCTCTGCCGAACATCAGTGGCACATCAGGCAGCAGAGGGGCGAGCGGTCGAGGACGTCGCGCGTCACGCCGCCGAACATCCACTCCCGCAGCCGGGAGTGGCCGAAGGCGCCCAGGACGATCAGGTCGGCATCCTGCAGCAGGGCGAAGCGCAGGATCTCCGAGCCGTCGTCGTCCGCCGTGTGCAGGAAATGGGCGGTGACGTGGGTGCCGTGCCGGGCGAGATGCCGGGCGAGGTGCTTGGCCACGTCTTCCGCGCCCTCATGTCCCGCATCCGAGCCGACGGTGGCGACGAAGACCTGGGCCGCCGCGCGCATGAGGGGCAGCGCGGCCGACGCGGCCCGCCGGGCCTCGGGGCCGTCCTTCCAGGCGACCACGATCCGGGACGCCTTCAGGCGCGCGGTCCGCGGCGGGACGACGAGGACGGGCCTGCCAGCCTCCATCACGACCGGGCCGGGCGGCACGCCGAGCGGTCCCGGGTCCTCGTCGCCCGGTCCCCACCGGCTCACGACGACGAGGTCGGCGGCCCGGGCCTGCTCGACCAAGTGCGCGACAGGATCGGCGAAACCCGCGCGCCAGTCGGTCCGGCTGCCGTCGCCGGCGCCGCGCTCGAACGACGCGCGTGCCTGTTCCAGGATTGCTTGCACTTGCGCCTTGAGGCGCCCCTCCCGCGCGATGGCGTCGCAGACGTCCCGCACCAGGTTGGGGGTCGGCACTTTGCGGGCGGCCGCCCCCGTGAGGGACGCATCGAAGCGCGCGGCGAGGTCCGCCGCGAGGCCGATCCGGTCCGGGGCGCCCTCGCCGAGGTCGGTGGAGACGAGGATGTTCGCGTAGCTCATGGCGACCTCCGTCGTGAACCGCTTCCGGTGCGCGGAGCCTGGCCCGGGGTGGGGCGGTCCGCCTTGATCCATCGCAAGCAGCCGGGAGCTGGCCGCGGCGGCCGGTCTCCGTCACCCGCCGTGGCTGGCCTGGGCTTGAGATGGATCAAGGCCCGGCGGCCGTGGCGGCGGCAGCGTGGAAAGGTTCGCACATCCTACTCGGGGACGTCCCATGTCATACGCCAGCATCATGGTCGCGGTCGACGACGGGCTGCATGCCACGGGACGGGTCCGTCTCGCCGCGGACCTCGCTCACCGGCTCGGGGCGCGCATCGTCGGCGCCGCGGCCTGCAGGCCGGACTACCCGCAGGGCTACGGCGAGACCGCCGTTCCCGGAGGGATGGTCATCGAGGAGATCCGCCAAGCGGCCCTCACCAAGCTTTCGGGCGTCGAGCAGGTCTTCCGCAATGCCTGGTGCCTGAACGACGGCGTCGAGTGGCGGTCCGACCTCGACCATCCCGTGCGCTTCCTGGAGCAGCAGGCCCGGGCGGCGGACCTCGTCGTGCTCGGACGTTACGCGCGCAATGAGGGTGTTTCCCTCGGCGCGGCGGTCGATCTCGGGGACGCCCTGATGGGCCTCGGCCGGCCGTTGCTGGTGGTCCCGCCGGGCGTCGAGCACCTGGAGGCGAAGCGCATCGTCGTCGGGTGGAAGAACACGCCCCAGACGCGCCGGGCGGTGTCGGACGCTCTGCCGCTGCTCAGCCGCGCCGAGGCGGTCCAGGTGCTGCAGGTGACCGATGACGAGGACCGGTCCGAGATCGAGGACGTCGCCCGGTATCTCGCGCTCCACGGCGTGAACGCGACGACGCGGCAAGTCGCGGTCTCGGCTTCGACCGCCGCCGAGGAACTGCAGAGAGCGGCGGTCGAGGCGGATGCGGACCTGATCGTGAGTGGCGCCTTCGGTTACAGCCGCTTGCGGGAGTGGTTCTTCGGCGGAGTCACGCGCGACCTGCTGGGCGAGGCGTCCGTCTGCTGCCTGATGAGCCACTGACCGGAGGACGCGCCGATGGCCAACCCTGGCAATCCCGCCAGGTCGGGCAACAAACGGCAAGGCGCCATGCTGGGTGACGATTGACGCTACCGCGGGCAGCTCGATCTGCTCGCACGTGCTGTCGACCCGCGCCGGAAGAGCGGTGTGCAGGCTGCCGCCGCAGCGCGTGCAAGCCTCAGGACGATGCTCCACGATCGTATCGGGATCGTCGCTCAGCACCCGGCTGTGACCCTCGTGACCGGGCTTGCCGCCGCCGGGCTTGGACTGCGCGCGCCGCTCCTTGCGATCCGTCGCGGGCGGTTTGGACGAGGTCCGCGAGGTCTTCTCTGGCCGCTCCAGCCGCAGCACCAGCTCGATCAGCTCCTCGCGGCTCAATCGTTCCAGGTCGCTGCGGCCCATCTCGCGATGGAATCAGCGAAATCCGACCCGCGCAACAGGCAAGCTCGTCCCGGCAAGCCGCGCAGCGGTGGGCGTTCAGCCGCCGACCGATCCACCCCGTGAGTAATTACTACTGAGCTTTTTTGGTTACGCAGCTTAGATTATGAAACACAAAAGCTACGATCATAGACGGTTGTTATTTTTGCCGCAATGCAATATTGTATTAAAATCAATATTCAACTACAATGTGCTCGCTATCGTCGCGAGCGCAAGGGCGATCATGATGCATGACTGTTTGGATCAAATACAGCTTTGTATTCACTGTATTCGGCGATAAGATGCATAATGATTCGGTAGGATTCGCCACGCTGGGGGGACCTATCGCGAGGGGGGCGTAGCTGTGCGAGGATTGGAAAGCAGCGACTCCGGACGGCAGACAGAACGGCGGAGAGGCCTGTTGGCTCGCGATCTTCGCGAGACACTCGAAGAGGTCGGCATCTGCACGTGGTCTCTCGAACCCGCGAACGGGCGTGTCACCGTCTCGGAGAATTGCAACCAAGTGCTTGGCGTTCCGGCTCGGTGCCTGTCCGACCACGATGCCTTCCAGGCCATCTTACATCCCGAGGACCGCGCCGCCAGGGCCGCGGCGGTCCGCGGCACGCTGGAGCGGGGCGGCCGATACAGCATCGAATATCGCGTTCGCAAGACCGACGGTGAGATCCGCTGGCTACGCTCTCAGGGGCGGGCCGAGCGCGGCCGCAGCCCTGGCTCGGTTCGATTGCGGGGTATCGTGTACTGCATCGACGCTCATCGCCAGGCTGAGGCCCGCCTGCAGCGGCTTCAGGCGGACCTCATCCACGTCTCGCGGCTCTCTACAATGGGCGAGATGGCCTCGGCGCTTGCCCACGAGGTCAACCAGCCGCTCGGGGCAATCGGTATCTACGCAGCCGCTTGCGACTACCTTCTTGCAGAGTCCGGAACCATTCGGATCGACGCGGCCCGAGATGCGCTTGCCGCCGCGATCGGGCAGACGCAGCGTGCGGGGGCGATCATTCGGCGCCTGAGGGACTTCGTAACCAGAGGCGAATCGGACCGGCAGTTCGAGAGCGTGCAGGGGCTGATTGGCGACGCATGCGATCTCGCCTTGATCGGGGTTCGTGAGCAGGGCGTTAATACGCGGATCGATCCTGGTCCGCCCGGCACACGAGTTTTCGCTGATCGCGTGCAGATCCAGCAAGTTTTGGTCAACCTGATCCGGAACGCCTGCGAGGCGATGCGTGACAGTGCGCGCCGTGACTTGGCGATTGTTGCGGCTGTGCAAGACGACGGCTTCGTCCGAATCAGTGTCTCCGATACCGGCCCAGGCATTTCCGAGGCAGTAGCTGAAACGCTTTTCCTGCCATTCGTTACAACGAAGCCCGCCGGGATGGGCGTCGGATTGTCGGTAAGTCAGTCGATCGTACACGCCCACGGTGGCATCTTCTGGGCTGACAGCACCGCTACGGGTGGCGCCACCTTCCACTTCATCCTGCCCTTGGCCGAGGACTGACATGAGGACGGCTCCCAACTCGGCGATCCACGTCGTTGACGACGATGACGCGATGCGCCATTCGCTCGCGCTTCTCCTAGGCGTATTCGGGCACCGCGTTGTGGAACATGCCGGCGCGGCAACACTGCTTGACGACCCTGGCCGCCTGAATGGCTGTGTCGTGGCCGACCTCCGCATGCCGCATATCGACGGACTGGAGATGCTAGCTCATCTCCGGACCGTCGGTGCAACGGTCCCAGTTGTGATTATGACCGGTCACGGGGACATTCCAACTGCGGTGCAGGCCATGAAGCTCGGGGCTTGCGATTTTTTAGAGAAGCCGTTCCCTGCCGCGCTCCTACTCGAAGCGGTCCGGAGGGCCCTCGCAATCGGCAGCGAAGCCGCGACAGTTAACGACGATGGCGCAGCTTTCACCGCGCGGGTGGGACGTCTGACTCGGAGGGAGCGCGACGTCCTTGATCTCGTCTTGGTCGGGCGTACCAACAAAGAGATCGGACAGATCCTAGATATCAGTTATCGAACAGTTGAAATTCACCGAGCCAAAGTTATGATGAAGACAAAATGTGAATGCATTCAGTCTTTGATCCGTTTAGCCGCACAAAACTGTATGATATAATATTATTCAAGACTTCATAATTACATACTTAAATCCATCATAATTCTATGGTAATAAAAATGAAAAGGATATTTACTTATTTGTTATTTTGGAAAATCTTATGTGATTTTTTCCGTGCATGCGAGCGAGACGATATATTAAATCTCCATATACGTGCTGATACTTACGGGTCCATTCTGAATTCCCAAGTATGGCAATTTCTGCAACCTGTTCACTAAAGGCCCGGACCGCAAAATCCGAGGCCACCGCCACGAGGCCCGGGTTCCCTGGCCTCGTGGCGGGCAGGCGGGAGGTTTCGCACGTGGTGCGTTGGTTGCCCGACAACCTGATGACGCTCGGCGTAGCGGCGGTCGCCGCCTTTGCCCTGCTCACCTATGCCAATCCTGAAGTCGGCGGTTTCGGCTCCGCATCGGGCGGGTCACCGGCCGAAGCCGCCGTCAACGAGGCTGCGGCGGCAGTCAAGGAGCCCGCGATCCTGCCGCCTGGGGGGGGCCGCTTCATCACAGCGGCGATCCAGCGCGGCACCTTAGAGCAGCTCATTACCGCCACCGGCACCGTGCAGCCGGTCGATACGGTGGAGGTCGGCTCGCAGCTCGCGGGGCAGATCGCCAAGCTGCACGTGGACTTCAACGACCGGGTCCGGCTGGGGGATCCCCTTGCCGAGCTCGACCAGCGCAGTTTCGTCGCCAAGGTCGAGGAGAACCGCGCCGCGCTCGACATGGCGGTGGCGAACGTGAAGGTCCAGCAGGCCCGGCTCGATCGGGCCCGGATCGACCTCGACAACGCCCGCGGCACCAAGGCAGTGCTTCAGGCCAAGGTCGAGAGCGCGCAGGCCCAGCAACTCGCCGCCGAGCGCAACCTCGAGCGCAAGGTCACCTTGCGCAGTCGCGAGGTCACCTCGGCCGCCGCCCTGGAGGAGGCACAGACCGATCTCGCCTCCCGGAAGGCCCAGACGCGCGAGGCCAGCACGGTGCTCGACCTCAACGGCTTTGCGGTAGAGGGCGCCGTGGCGGAGGTGCGCCGCCTCGAAGCGGAGCTGGCGCAGGCCCGTGCCGCCGTGCCCCAGCGGCAGGCGAGCCTCCGGGGCGCCGAGATCGACCTCGATCGGACGGTGATCCGCTCGCCGACCGACGGCGTCGTGGTCGGCCGGTTCGTCAACCAGGGCCAGACCCTGGCGGCGGGCCTGGAGGTCCGAACTGCGTTTAACATTGCCAAGAACCTCGCCGCGATGGAGGTCCATGCCCGCGTGGACGAGACCGATATTGGCCGCGTAGCGGCGGGGCAGCGCGCCACCTTCGGGGTGGACGCCTACCCGGGCCGGCGGTTCGAGGCCGTGGTCCGGCAGGTCCGCAAGGCGCCGCTCGTGACACAGAATGTAGTCACATACACGGTGGTCCTGAAGACCGACAATCGCGACGGCCTGCTCCTGCCCGGGATGACCGCTCTGGTGAAGCTGACGATCCACAAGGACGCGGACGTCCTGAAGGTGCCGCTGGCCGCCCTGCGCTTCCGTCCCGAGGGCAGCGCG
>NZ_BPQS01000035.1 GCF_022179385.1 Methylobacterium longum
GATCTCCCGGGCGCGGATCAGGCCGGCGATCTCCTCGACTCGGCCCTTGCCCAGATAGGTCGAGGGGCGGATCCGCGGCAGGCTGATGGCGAGGCTCTCGACCACGTCGAGCTCGATCGCGGCGGCGAGTCCGGTCGCCTCGTCGAGCCGCGCCTCCACGGAGCGCAGGGGCGCGGCCGATCCGTGCCCGTTCCCGGTCCCGTGCGCGCTGCGCGCGAGGTAGGGGCCGATCACCAGGGTGTGGGTCGCCGCGGCGATCTCGCCCTCGGGGGCGGCCTGCGCCTGGAGGCGGGCTTCGCCGGACGTCAGCGTTTCGGTCATGCAGCCTTTGACACCGCCGGAAGGCCGGCGGCTTCGTTCGAGAAGTCGGATCCGTCAGAATGGGGATGCGGGCGGGCCGGGCCAAGATGCCGGGCGGCCACGGATACAGATATCCGCAAAGGTGCGGATCGCGCGCGTCCGCACGCCCCCTCTCTGCGGGAGAGGATGGCCCTGCGTCGGCAGGCGCCGGAGGGGGAACCCCGGCTCAGGAGGAGGTGGATTCCGCCGACGCGGGCACAGGCTCATCCTGCACCGTCGCTCGCCCTCGCGGGCCTTCGTCCCGACCCGACCGGCTGCGGACGCCACCCGCCCCGCAGAGGGGGACGGGAGAGCCCCGGCGGGCGCCCTCGCCCATCGCTGGCGTCACGCCTTCTCGGCGGTCTCGTCCGGCTCGAACAGCTGCACCGGGTGGCCCGGCATGATCGTGGAGATCGCGTGCTTGTAGACCAGCTGCGAGTGCCCGTCCCGGCGGAGCAGCACGCAGAAATTGTCGAACCACGTCACCACGCCCTGGAGCTTGACGCCGTTGACGAGGAAGATGGTCAGCGGGATCTTGTTCTTGCGGACATGGTTGAGAAAGGTGTCCTGAAGGTTCTGTGCGCGTTCGCCCGCCATCTTCTTGGCCTTCTTGTTGTCCCGGCTCGTTCCGTCCGGAATGGGTCTGCCGCGGGCCGGATCGTCCGACCATCCCGACCGCGGCTTTGTATACAAGCACCATGACTTGGCGAAAGCGTGGGCGCAAGCAACCCCCGCCCCGGCTTCATCCGTGACGGATCGACACCGCCTTCACCGCGTCCGCCCGGTCCTCCGGCTCACGGGCCGATGCCCAGGGACTTCAACTTGCGGTGTAGAGCCGAGCGCTCCATGCCGATGAATTCGGCGGTGCGGGAGATGTTGCCCGAGAACCGCGCGATCTGCGCCACGAGGTATTCCCGCTCGAAGATCTCGCGGGCCTCCCGGAGCGCGAGGCTCATCAGCTTCTCGCCGCCCGCGCCCCCCGGGGTGGTCGGCACCAGGGCGCCGATCTCGGAGGGCAGCATCTCGGAGGTGACCTCCTGCTCCGGGTCGGCCTGGGTCAGGATCATCAGCCGCTCGACGTTGTTCTTGAGCTGGCGGACGTTGCCCGGCCAGTTGTGCGACTGCAGCACCGCCATCGCGTCCTCGGCGATCCGGCGCTTGGGCAGGCCGGTCTGGGACGAGATGTTGTCCATGAAGAACTGGATCAGCTCGGGCACGTCCTCCCGGCGCTCCGACAGGGCCGGCACCCGGATCGGCACCACCGAGAGGCGGTGGAACAGGTCCTCGCGGAAGCGGCCCGCGGCGATCTCCTCCTGCAGGTCCCGGGAGGAGGAGGAGATGATCCGGACGTCCACGTGGACCCGCGTCGTGCCGCCGACCCGCTGGAAGTTCTGGTCGACGAGGACGCGCAGGATCCGGTTCTGGGTCTCGCGCGGCATGTCGGCGACCTCGTCGAGGTAGAGGGTGCCGCCATGGGCCTCCTCCAGGGCGCCGACCCGCCGGCCGCTCTCGCCCTCGACCCCGAACAGCTCCGCCTCCATGGTCTCGGGCAGGATCGCGGCCGCGTTCAGCAGCACGAACGGGCCGTTCGAGCGGGCCGACGCCTTGTGCAGGCTGCGCGCCGCGAGCTCCTTGCCGGCGCCCAAGGCGCCGGTGATCATCACCCGGGCGTTGGTGGGCGCCACTCGGTCGAGGGTCTGGCGCAGCTGGTTGATCGCCAGCGAGCCGCCGACGATGCGGTTGGCGGCGCCGGAGCGCGCCGTCAGGTCGCGGACCTCGCGCCGCAGCCGAGACGCTTCCAGCGCCCGCTCGGCCACCAGGATCAGCCGGTCGGCCTTGAAGGGCTTCTCGATGAAGTCGTAGGCGCCGGCCTTGATGGCCGAGACCGCGGTCTCGATGTTGCCGTGGCCCGAGATCATCACCACGGGCAGGTCGGGATTGGCGGCCTTGATCAGGTCGAGCACCTGCAGGCCGTCGAGCCGGGAGCCCTGCAGCCAGATGTCGAGGAAGACGAGGTGCGGCCGGCGCGCCTCGATGGCGGCGAGTGCCTCGTCCGAGCCGCCGGCCGTGCGGCAGCGGTGGCCCTCGTCGTCCAGGATCCCGGCCACGAGGTCGCGGATGTCGGCCTCGTCGTCGACGATCAGGATATCGGCGCTCATGCGTGCATCTCCGCGATCCGGGGGGCCGTCGGTGCGGCGCCCTTCTCCTCTGTCGTGACGGGACGGGTCTCGAGGGCGGCGGACGGTTCGGGCCCGTGCTCGCGCGGCACCCGCATCCGCACCTGCCCGCCGCGACCGGCGGGATTGTCGTTCAGCTCGATCCCGCCGCCGTGCTCCTCCAGCACCTTGCTGACGATGGCAAGCCCCAGCCCGGTGCCACCCTCGCGGGTGGTCATGTAGGGCTCGAGCAGGCGCTGGCGCCCCTCGGCGGGGAAACCCTTGCCGTTGTCGGTGACGGCGATCACCGCGAACCCGTCCTCGACGGCGAGGCTCAGGGAGATCTTGCCCTTGCCGAGCTCGGCCTCCGGCACCTCGGCCACCGCCTCGACGGCGTTCTTGAGGATGTTGGTGATCACCTGGCTGAGCAGCCGGATGTCGAAGGCCGCCACGATCTTCTCGGATTCACCGGCCCCGCCCTGGGCTGGGTTTGTCTGGGCCGAGAACGCGAAGTCGATGTCCGGGTGCGCGACCCGCATCATGAACAGGTTCTGCTTGGCGATCTCGGTGAGGTCGTTCGGCGCGATGGCCGGCTTGGGCATCCGCGCGAAGGCCGAGAACTCGTCGACCATGCGCTTGATCTCGTCCACCTGGCGCACGATCGTGGCGGTGCACTGGTCGAACACCTCTTTGTCGGCGGTGATGACCTTCCCGTACTTGCGCCGGATCCGCTCGGCGGAGAGCTGGATCGGGGTCAGCGGGTTCTTGATCTCGTGGGCGATGCGGCGGGCGACGTCCCCCCAGGCGGAGCTGCGCTGCGCCTGGACGAGGTCGGTGATGTCGTCCAGCGTCACCACCGAGCCGCGGGAGGCTCCCTGCGCCTGCTCGCTCGTGACCCGCACCGTGATGGTGCGCTCGCCCCGGGACCGGGTGAGCTGGACCTGCTGCTGCTGCAGGCTGCGCGGGCGCGCCTCGCTCTCGGCGAGCACCGGCGCGAGTTCCGGCACCGCGCGGGCCAGCGGCTGGCCGACCAGGGCGTCGCTCTCCAGGTCGACCATCCGCTCGGCGGCCGGGTTGGCGATGGTGACGAAGCCCGCCGCGTCGAGGCCGATCACCCCGGGCGAGACCCCCGACAGCACGGCTTCCGTGAAGCGGCGGCGGGTGTCGATCAGGTCGCTCGCCGCGATCAGGCCGGCATGCTGGCGGCGCAACTCCTGGGTCATCTTGTTGAAGCTCTCGCCGAGATGGGCGAGGTCGCCGCTGGTCTTCTTGGTCGGCACCTGAGCGTAGAAGTTGCCCGACGCCACCTGGTCGGCGGCGTTGATCAGCCGGCGGATCGGCGCCACGAACCGGTTGGCGAAGTTCATTCCGAACCACACCGCCGACAGGAGCGCGATCAGGGCGATCAGCAGGAACACCGACGCGAAGGTGATCTGGATCGAGCGCCGCAGCGAGTCGTAGGTGAGGTACTCGGCGGCCGCCGCCCGGGACACGCCGGGGAAGTCGATGGCGAGCTGGCTCACCTCCCGCTGCACCATCAGCACGGCGTCGTCGTAGGCCGGCATGCGCAGGAGCGCGGCGAAGACCCGCCCCTCGGTGGGCAGGAGGCAGATCGGGTCGGCGGAGTTGGCCGCGTCCTCGAAGGCCGCCGCCGAGGGCAGGCGGTTGGTCTTGAGGATGTCGATCTTGGCCCGGGCCACCACCTCGGTGGGGCCGCGCATGATCTGCGCCACCGGCAGGCCGAGATTGGTCGCCCGGGTGGTCAGGAAGGTCTGGAACCAGTCCCGGTTCACGTCGAAGTTCGGCCGGGCGCGGGTGAGGTCGTCGGCGAGGATGCGGATCTCGCGGGCGAGGCTCTGGCACTGGTTCTCCTGGTAGGCGTCGGCCACCTCCACGGATTTGAGCACCACGTCGCGGACCCGGTCGGTGAAGCCGAGCGACAGGCCGCGGTCGATCGTTACGGACGCCACCACGGCGAGCAGGATCGTCGGCAGGATCGCGATCAGCGAGAACAGGCCGACGATGCGGGTGTGCAGGCGCGCCACCGCGGCGTTGGCCTTGCGGGCGTGCAGGAAGACCCGCGCCTCCCAGGCGATGATGACGGCCAGCCCGAGCACCAGGACGGCGTTGATGGCGAGCAGCGTCACGCCGTAGGCCGGCGTCGGCGTCACCCGGATCACGCCGGCCAGGATCAGGAAGGTCGCGAGCGCCGAGACCAGGGCGGTGACCACCATGGCGGCACCGATCCAGCCCGGACCGCGCGGGCCCGGCCGCAGGGACTCCGCCAGGGACGCGTCCGGACCCGCCCCCTCCCCGGCCCCCTCGGGGCCGGGCGACGGGCCTTCCTCTGTCCGTGAGCGTCTCAGGAACGGCATGACTGGTGCAGGGCCACAACAGTGTGGCGGAATTAATACGAATCCGGGTCTGGCGGCCGCAGCGGGCCCGGCAATACGCCGCAGCGTGCGGCACCGGAGGGGCGCCCGCGGGGCATCGGATCCCGTCGCGTTGGCCGCTGACCCGGCTCGGACGAGCCGGCGGCGGCGCTCGAGGCCGTCCTGCGCGATGCCGGCCGCAGATCCGGCTTTGCGCGGCGTGGAACACGCTGCTAATCTTCGCGGCCGCGGGGATGATCTGGAAGAATAGCGCTGGAGCGGGTTGTATGTCTGGAAAGATCTGCTGGATGTAGGCCCGGAAAGTGTTGGAACCGCCTTTGGACTTGCCCTCGACCTACCGGAGAGAAGCGCGGATGCTCGATCTCATGGCGGCCGTGCCGGTCCCGGCGCCGCCCCGGGCGCCGCTCAGGGACCGTGCCTGCGGTCGGACGCGGTGAGCGCCGCGATCCGCGTGGGCCTGATCGGCTACGGCTATTCCGGCCGGACCTTCCACGCGCCCCTGATCCGCGCCGTCGCGGGCCTCGAACTCCGGGTGGTCGGCTCGCGCGATCCCGCCAGGGTCGAGGCCGATCTGCCCGGCGTTGCGGTGGTCGCCGACCCGTTCGCCGCCGCGACGTCGGCGGCGAACGACCTCGTGGTGATCGCCTCCCCCAACGACAGCCACGCCCCGCTCGCGCAGGCCGCCCTGGCGGCGGGCAAGCACGTCGTCGTCGACAAGCCCCTCACCCTCGACCTCGCGGAGGCCCGCGCGCTGCGCGCGGCGGCGCGGAGCCGGTTGCTCGCGGTCTTCCACAACCGCCGCTGGGACAGCGACTTCCTGACCGTCCGCCGCGCCATCGCGGCCGGCGTGATCGGCCCGGTGCGGCACTGCGAATCCCGCTTCGACCGGTTCCGGCCCCGCATCCGTGACCGGTGGCGCGAGGGCGGCGGTCCGGGCAGCGGGATCTGGTACGATCTCGGGCCCCATCTCGTGGATCAGGCCCTCCTGCTCTTCGGCCTGCCCGACCGGGTGACCGCGAGCCTGGCGCGCCTCCGCCCCGGGGCGCGCTCCGACGATTGGGCCCACGTGGTGCTGGCGTATCCGGGCCTGCGGGTGGTGCTCCAGGCGAGCATGCTGGTCGCCGGCGGATCGCCCCGCTTCGTGGTCCATGGCGAGTCCGGCAGCCTGATCAAGCACCGGGCGGACCGGCAGGAGGAGCAGCTGCTGGCCGGGCTCGTGCCCGGCGCGTCGGGATGGGGCGCGGATCCGGACGGGCTGGAGATCCACGACGGGACCGGCACGGTGACGCGGGCGCCGGCCGTGGCCGGGGATCAGCGGTTGTTTTACCAGGGGGTCGCGGAGACGCTCCTGCGCGGGCCGGTCGACGAGGCGGCGGCGCTGCAGGCGGTCCGGGTGATGGCGTGTCTGGAGGCGGCCGTCACGTCGGCCCCCGCCGGGACCTCGGTCGGCCTGCCGCTCACGCCGGACGAGCGCGGGCCCTGAGGGGCGCGACGTTTGCGCGCCCCTCAGGCCGGGGCTGCGGGCCGCGGGCGTCCGGGCCTTGACCCCGCAGGTGGCGGCCCGTAACCCCGATCGTGGAGGCGAACGGGGTCTGGTGGCCCTCCTGGTCTTCAAAACCAGCGGTACGCCAACAGCGTACGGTGGGTTCGATTCCCATCCGCTTCCGCCAGGACCCGTCACCCGCCGGCCCGATCCGGCGGCGCCCGGATCTCACATCGCTCCGAGCGCCCGCGGGAGCCACAGGGACAGGGCCGGCCAGTAGGTCACGAGGACCAGGAAGGCCAGCATCGTCAGCAGCCAGGGCAGCACCGCCACGGTCAGCTCCGAGATGCCCATGTGGGCGATGCCGCTCGCCACGTAGAGGTTGAGCCCCACCGGCGGGTGGCAGAGGCCGACCTCCATGTTGACCGCCATGATGATCCCGAAATGGATCGGGTCGATCCCGAGCTTGACGGCGATCGGGAACAGGATCGGCGCCATGATCAGCAGGATCGAGGACGGCTCCATCACGTTGCCGGCGATCAGCAGGATGATGTTGACCACGAGCAGGAAGACCAGCGGGCTGAAGTTCATCGCGATCAGCCACGCCGCCATCGTCTGCGGAATGTTCTCCGAGGTCATCAGGAAGGAGAACAGCACCGCGTTGGTGATGATGTAGAGCAGCATCGCGCTCATGTTGGCCGAGGCCAGCAGCACCCGGGGCACGTCGGAGAGCTTCAGGTCGCGGTAGACGAACACCGCGATGACGAAGGCGTAGACCGCGGCGGTGGCCGCCGCCTCGGTGGGCGTGAAGATCCCGGCATAGATGCCGCCGATCACCATCACGACGAGGGACAGGCCCCAGACGCTCTCGCGGAACGCCCGGAGCCGCGCTCCCCAGGAGGCTCTCGGCATGCGCGGGTAGCCGCGGCGCTTGGCGATGACGAAGGTCACCGCGCCGAGCATGAACGAGAGCACGAGTCCCGGCATCACGCCCGCGAGGAACAGGGTGCCGATCGAGGAATTCGTCGACACCCCGTAGAGCACGAGGATGATCGAGGGCGGGACCAGGATCCCCAGCGCCCCCGAGGTGGTGATGACACCGGCGCCGAAGCGCTTCGGGTAGCCCTCGGCCACCATGGCCGGCAGGATGATCGAGCCGATCGCCACCACGGTCGCCACGCTCGATCCCGACACGGCGGCAAACAGCGCGCAGGCGACGACGCCCGCGAGCCCCAGGCCCCCGGGCCAGTGGCCGACCAGCGAGGTCGTGAAGGCGATCATCCGCCGGGCCACGCCGCCCTGGGCCAGGAAGTTGCCGGCCAGGATGAAGAACGGGATCGCCATGATCGAGAAGTTCTCGATCCCGGTGAACAGCTTGAGGGCCACGCTCTCGACCGGCACCTGCGTCAGGGTGAACAGGAAGGTCAGCACCGTCAGGCCGAGCGCGATCGAGATCGGCATGCCGGTGAGCATGAGGGCGATGAGGAGCCCGAAGATGATCAGGCCGCTCATGCGGGGCCTCTCATGCCGGGCCTCCCTCGCGGCCGAGCTGGATCGGGTCGACGCCCTCGACCGTCGCGACCCCGTCGACATGGGCGTGGTCGCGCGCTGGCAGGTGCCCGGTCCTCAGGAAGGTCCAGGCGACCTGGAGGAAGCGGAAGCACATCAGGTAGGAGCCCAGCGGGATCGCGAGGTAGACGATCCAGACCGGGATCTCCATGTCGGGCGTGGTCTGGTCGGTGTGGCCGATGCGCCAGACGAAGCTCGCGCCGAGCGTCCCGACGATGCCGGTGAACAGGGCCCCCGCGGCGAGGCTGAGGAGCACCATGACCCGTCGCGCCCCCGGCGGCAGCCGGTTGACCAGCACGTCGACGCCGACGTGGATGCCGGTGCGTACGCCGTAGGCCGCGCCGAACTTGGCGACCCAGATGAACATGTAGATGCACAGTTCCTGCGACCAGCCGAAGTCGATCCGGTCGGTGTAGTCCTGCAGGGCGGGGATGCCGGAGAGGAACCGGTGCACCACGGTGGCGAAGGTGATGACGGTCGCCGCCGCCATCAGCGTGCCGATCAGCACCTCTTCGAGCCGGTCCAGGATCTTCAGCAGCATGGTCGGGCGGCCGGGCGCGGGATCAGGGGCGCGGCATCAGTTGTTCGGCGCCGCCCCAGCTGCCCCGGCCTCCTTGTTGAGGGCGGCGATCAGATCCTTGCCGACGCGGGAGGCCATCTCGCGCTGGACCGGGGCGAGCGCCTTGCGCCACGCCGCGTTCTCGGCCTCCGTCGGGGTGTAGACCGCGGTCTTGCCGGTGGCGCGGATGTCGGCCAGCGCCTGCGCGTTCTGCTTGTCGGCGATCTCGTGCTCGTAGGCGGTCGCCTCCGTCATGGCGCCCTCCAGCGTGGTGCGGATGCCGGCGGGCAGGCCGTCCCAGAAGCCCTTGTTCACGATCACGGCGTAGCCGACGTAGCCGTGATGGGTCAGCGTGGCGTGCTTCTGGACCTCGTTGAGCTTCTGCGTGGTGACGTTCGAGGGCGGGTTCTCCTGCCCGTCGACCACCCCGGTCTGCAGGGCCTGGTACAGCTCCGAGAAGGCCAGCACCTGGGGCAGCGCGCCGAGCTGCTTGAACTGGGCCTCCAGCACCTTCGAGGACTGGATGCGGAACTTCAAGCCGCGCATGTCCTCCGGCGCGTGCATCGGCTTGTTCGACGTCAGGATCTTGAAGCCGTTGTCCCAGTAGCCGAGGCCCGTGATGCCCTTGGACTCGAGCTTATTGAACAGCCCCTGCCCGATCGGCCCGTCCTGGACGCGGCGCAGCACCTGCTCGTTGGGGAAGATGTAGGGCAGGTCGAAGGCCTCGTACTCCTTCACGCCGAGGGGGCCGAACTTGCTCGTGGACGGCGCCAGCATCTGCACGGCGCCGAGCTGGAGCATCTCCACCTCCTCCTTGTCCTTGTAGAGCGTGCTGTTCGGGTAGATCTCGACCTTCACGGCGCCGTTCGTGCGCGCCTCGGCGAGCTGCTTGAAGCGCTCGGCACCCTGCCCCTTGGGCGTGTCCGTGGTGGTGACGTGGCTGAACTTGATGACGATCGGCGCCTGCGCGGCGGCCGGGGTCGCGAGGGCGGTCGCGAGGGCGAGCGCGCAGGCGAGCGGGCCGAGGAACGGGATTCTCATGGCATCCTCCCAGTTCGATCCTGCGTCTGCGCGCGAATCGTATTTTAGATCTTAGATACTGTTACACGCCGCCGGCTGTCACCCTCGCCGCAGGAACGGACAGGTTCGAGCCCCCGTCCCGGAGATGGGGCGATGCCGGCGCGACGGCGCCCTATCGGGCGCGCCGTCGTCGGCCGCAGATCAAGCGAGGTTCCCGAGGCCGGACGCGCGATGTCGCTCGCGGCCGCCCGCCGGGCGATGATGGGGGTCGTGCCGGCGAAATTGCCGGACGTGATACGCGCGCAGGAAGACTCCATTTCGGAGATCTCCGTGTCGATGCGCACTTCTAACATCCTGCGCGATATTGGCTTGCGGCGTGATCGATAAAACACTTCCCAAAGAGCGTAGCATGGCGAGGATGAGATCGTGCGCGCGGCACCTATGCTCCGGTAAGAAAATGATGTGCTTGCAAAAACTGGGGATCTGAAGCCAGGATCCCGCGGGGATCCATGCGCCGGCCGCCGTGGCGGGACCCGTACGGTCGATACGCGGACGCTGGCGTCGTCACGGGCAAGGTCCGACAGCGAGAACGGGCCACCACGGCCGGGGGAGGAACGAGGTCATGGCGTCGAAGGATGCGAGCGGTCACAATCCCCTCCTCGACTGGCGGCCCGACCCGTCCGCCATCGCCTTCGTGGGCCGGGACCTGCAGCGGCCCGAATGCATCCTGGCGGTCCCGGACGGGACGCTGTTCACCGCCGACGCCCGCGGCGGCGTCATGCGGATCGCGCCGGACGGAACGCAGCGGCTGATCGCCCAGGAAGGCCCCCACCCGCCCGACGCGCCGGCGGCGTCCCCCAGCCTCCTCGACGGCACCTTGCCGAACGGGCTCGCCTTCGATCGGAACGGCGATTTCCTGATCTCGAATTTCGGGACGGACCGGCTGGAGCGGATGGACGGCACCGGCCGCACCACGGTGCTGCTGGACAGCATCGAGGGCACGCCGTTGGGCAAGGTCAACTTCGTGCTGCGCGACAGCCGCAACCGGTTGTGGGTGACGGTTTCGACGCGGGTGAATCCCTGGAGCGACGCCATCCGCAAGGATCTGGACGACGGCTACGTCGTCCTCATCGACGCGCGCGGGGCGCGCATCGTCGCGGACGGGCTCCACTTCACCAACGAGCTGCGCCTGGATGCCCGCGAGGCGTGGCTGTACGTCGCCGAGACGACCGCCAAGCGGATCACCCGCTTCCGGGTGACGGCGGACGGGTCGCTCGTCGACCGCGAGATCTTCGGTCCGTCGAGCCTCGGTCGCGGGCTGATCGACGGGATCGCATTCGACGCCTGCGGTAATCTCTGGGGCACCATGATCCTGGCCGACCGCCTGATCGCGCTCACGCCCAGGGGCGACCTGATCGAGCTGCTCGACGACGGCGACAGGGCGGGACTGGATCGTTTCGAGGCCGCGTTCGCCACCGGCCGCCCGGTTCCGTTCGAGACGATGTCGGGCTGCGGGGAACGCTGGCGCCGCTGATCACGAGCGTGACCTTCGGGGGACCGGATCTGCGGACGGTCTACCTCGGGAGCCTGAAAGGTGACCGCCTGCCCGCCTTCCGATCCCCCGTGGCGGGCCAGCCGATGGCGCATTGGCGCTTTTGATCCGGGTCCCCCCACCGGGCGTCCCCCTCGGCTCAACCGGTCATCGGCAGGCGAGACCACGCCTCGGACGGGCGATTGCATTTTGAATGCACGTATTCGAAGCTGCCCGCGCGCACCGCCCCGGCGAGCGGCGGGCGCGGAGGAGGACGACCCATGAGCACCCGGCGCGATTTCCTGCACCTCTCCGCGGCCGTGACGGCGGCCGGTGCGCTGGCGACACCGGCCGCCGCCCTGACGCCCGCCGCGCAGACCCCCGCCGGCGGTCCGGGCCGCCCGATCCCGCCCGCGGGGGGCGATGCCCTGCGCCTCGTCACCTTCCTGCCCGACGCGGGCGCCGCCCCCCGCCTCGGCGCCGTGCGCGCTGACGGGCGCGTCGTCGACCTGTCGCGCGCCGCCCTGCCCGGATTCGACCCGGCCCGGATGGTGTCGCTGATCGAGGCCGGCCCAGCGGCGCTCGACGCCGTCCGCCGCGCCGCGGCCGCGGGCGACGGCCCCTCCGTGGAGACCGTCCGGCTCCTCGCGCCGATCCCGGCGCCAACGCGCAACATCTACGCGGTCGGCTGGAACTACCTGGAGCACTTCGCCGAGGGACAGGCGGTGCGCGGCACGAACGCCGAGTACCCGGCCCATCCGGTGTTCTTCACCAAGGGCGTCAACACGGTGAACGGCCCCTACGACCCGATCCCGTACGACCCGGAGGTCTCGACCGCGATCGACTGGGAGGTGGAACTCGCCGTGATCATTGGCACGGGCGGGCGCAACATCCGGGAAGCCGACGCGATGGGCCACGTCTTCGGCTACAGCGTCATCAACGACACAACCGCCCGCGACCTGCAGATCAAGCTGCACGGCGGTCAGTGGTTCAAGGGCAAGAGCCTGGACGGCTACGGCCCGATCGGTCCCTGGATCGTGCCGGCCTCCGACTTGGATCCCGCGAACCTGCACCTGATCACTCGGGTCAACGGCGTGGTGAAGCAGGATGCCTCGACGCAGCAGATGTACTTCAAGGTGGCCCGCATCATCGCCGAGCTGTCGCACGGCCTCACCCTGGTGCCGGGCGACATCATCGCCACGGGCACGCCGCCCGGCATCGGCAACGCGCGCAAGCCGCCGGAATTCCTCAAGCCGGGCGACGTCATGGAGACCGAGATCGTCGGCCTCGGCACCCTGCGCAACGTGATCCAGGCGGTGCCCGCCTGAGCCGCGTTCCCGGCGGGGCGATCCGGGCCGGGACCGGCGGGGCAGCGACCGCCGCGGGCGGGTTATCCCCACCGCCGCGGAGCGTTGCGGCGAGGATCCCCGTCACGGTGCCGCGATCAACCCGAGACCGGCGCGCGGCGACCCCAAGCATCGCGGATGACTGCGGGGTGACTGCGAGATGACCCGCGGGGGTTTCGGCGCAGGTCGGTGCCGGATGGATCCGCCTCTCCGAGGCGGTATCCCGCCATCCATCTTCATGCGATTTGAACCGATCCATCAATTATCGGTGCTGTCGGGGCGACAAGCTTCGGAAAACTGGCAATAATGCTGATCGGAACGGCGGGTCTCTTGCCTCGTTTCCCGTGATCGGTCGTCCTGCTGGTGATCCTGTGAAGTACCGTCCCGACGCCCTCGTCCCGCCGGCTGCCGGCCCCGCGCCGAGGCCGGCCATGCTGGACCGGCTCGCCACGCTCCTCCCGTCCGGCGCCCGCGCGGCCCTGCGGACCCTGGCCGCGCGCCGGCCGGCGCGTCAGGCCGAAGCCGGGCCTACCATCCTGCCCGGCCTCGACACGAAGCCCGCGGCGATGCCGCCTCTGCACGCGCCGGCCGCCACGAACGACAATCCGCTCCAGACCGTGCACGAGGCCGTGGAGCGGGATCTGCGCGCCGGCGGCTACCTCGGGTGAGGCCGGGGGTGAGGCTCGCGTGAGACGCTCCGGCCGTCAGCGTCCGGCGGGTCCGGGGCGGCCGGTCGTCCCGGCTTCGACCCAGTGGCAGGCCGTGGTGCCGCGCACGCCCGCGCAGTCGTAGCTCTGGCCGCCCAGCGAGACCCGGTCGGCGATGCCGGTGATCTCGGTGCGGGGCAGCGTGGCGCAGCCGAGATGATCCGCCTTCGGATCGGCCAGCTGCGCGGCGGCCGCCTGCGCGCCGCCGCGCATCAGCATCCGGTAATTCGCCAGGGAGGGGCAGCCGATCAGCGGCGGCCCACCGCGGCGGTCCGTGTTGCCCTTGTCTGTCCCGCCCTTGTCCGGACCGCCCTTGTCGGACCCGGCCCGGCCCGGTGCCCGGCCCGCCTGCTGGCCGAGGGCCGGCACCGCCGAGAGGGCGAGCGCCAGGGCCGCGATGCGGAGAAGCCTGCCTGTCATGCCCGGCTCCCTACCACGGCGCGTCCGCGGTTGCGCCCCGTATTGACGCCGCGGGCAGCCGGTCGCGGCGGTCTGCGCGGGCGTCAACGCCCGGCTGCGGACGTTCAGGCTTGACCGGAGGCCCGCCATTTGCGAGCCCCCGGGCGGGTTACGCAGGCGAGAGCGGAGCATCGGCCATGGCGACGGCGATCGACAGCGACCAGAAGCTGCACCTGGTCTTCGGCGGCGAATTGCAGGATCTCGACGGCGTCCGCTTCCGGGACATCAAGAACCTCGACATCGTCGGCATCTACCCGGACTACGCCTCCGCGCAGGCCGCGTGGCGGGCCAAGGCCCAGGCCACCGTCGACAGCGCGCAGACCCGCTACTTCGTGGTCCACCTGCACCGGCTGCTGGAGCCGCAGGTTCCCTGAACGGGGCTCGGCCTGCGTGGTGATCGCGCGAACAGGCCGCGTGAAGGCATTGTGACACTTCCTGCCCGCTGCTAAGAGCCTCGCCCGTCATCGCATCGTTCCGGCCCGTCCTGGGACCGGTCATCGGAGCGCGGCGGGCAGACCGGCCGCGAGTGAGCGGCCGCCCATGAAATCGTCGATCAAGATCGTCGCCGGAAATGCCAGCCGGCCCTTGGCCGAGGCGATCGCCGCCTATCTGGAACTGCCGCTCGCCAAGTGCATGGTCCGGCGCTTCGCCGACATGGAGATCTTCGTCGAGCTCCAGGAGAACGTGCGCGGCGAGGACGTGTTCATCGTCCAGTCGACCTCGTTCCCGGCCAACGACCACCTGATGGAGCTGCTGATCATGATCGACGCCGCGCGCCGGTCCTCGGCCCGGCGCATCACGGCGGTGATCCCGTATTTCGGCTACGCCCGGCAGGACCGGCGCACCTCCGGCCGCACCCCGATCTCCGCCAAGCTGGTGGCGAACCTGATCACCGAGGCCGGCGCCGACCGCGTCCTGACCCTCGACCTGCATGCCGGCCAGATCCAGGGCTTCTTCGACATCCCCACCGACAACCTGTTCTCCGCCCCCGTGATGGTGCGCGACATCAAGGAGCGGCTGCCGAACGCCGACCGGATGGTGGTCTCGCCCGACGTCGGCGGCGTGGTCCGCGCCCGGGCCATCGCCAAGCGCATCGACTGCCCGCTGGCCATCGTCGACAAGCGCCGCGAGCGCCCCGGCGAGTCCGAGGTGATGAACATCATCGGCGAGGTCGAGGGCCGCTCCTGCATCCTGGTCGACGACATCGTCGATTCGGGCGGCACCCTGGTCAACGCCGCCGAGGCGCTGCTCAACGCCGGCGCCAAGGACGTCTCGGCCTACATCACGCACGGCGTGCTGTCGGGCGGCGCGGTCTCGCGCATCGCCGCCTCGCGGATGAAGGAACTGGTGATCACCGACTCGATCCAGCCGACCCAGGCGGTGAAGCTCGCCCGCAATATCCGGGTCGCCACGATCGCGCCGCTGCTCGGCGAGGCGATCGGCCGGACCGCGACGGAATCCAGCGTCTCCAGCCTGTTCGACTGAGGATCAGGGGTCCCGGCGCCTTCGGAAGGTCTCCGATGATCGATCGGATGGATGCTGGGTAACGCGCTTCTGCTGTCGCGGTTGGGACGCGCGGGGGAAGCGTACCTGTGAACAGCGGTGCGGAGCGTGATGCCTGAGAGGTGGCGCTCGCGATCCGTCGTTGCGGCACGTCGAACCCGGGTCTAGCGGCGCGGGCGGGAGACGCCCGCGATGCGCCCGGACCCTCTGGAGGCGACCGCGCTGGAGCTGGCGCGCTGGCTGAGGGCGCGGCCGGGGAGCGGGCGCTGACTCCGGGAGCCGAGGACGCGGGATGCGCTGAACGCCACGGTCCGCTTCGGATCGTGCGTGGGTGCGACGGCGACGTCTGCTTCTTCACGCCTCGCTCGGGGGCAGGCCGTCGGACGACCACCCTCTGAGCGGCCTTCCCGTTTCCGGCCCTCAACGGCCATGCGGCCTCCGACCCCTGGCGGCCGGGGACGATGGTGCGCTCCGTTCTCGGAGGCGGACGAGCGGAGCGGCGCGCGATGGGGGCCGCATCGACGGATCTCGGCCGACCTCGCCAAGGTGGGTAACCGGAATGCCCTGTCCGGGAGCGGGGTCAGGTTTTATCCGGTTCGGTCGTGGGGGCGGCGACAGCGCCCAGGCCGTTGCCCATGGAGGTGCCGGTATGCGGGGGCACGCCGCTCGGAACGACGGCGGCCGATGAGGGCTCCTCCTCCACGGGAGCGACGCCTGCCTCGACCTCGCGGATGAGATCCGCGAAGGCGTACGGCTTGCTGAGCAGGCGCGTGCCCGGCGGCAACTCGTGCTGGAGATCCGCTCCGAGCCCCGAGGTGACGATGATGCCGACGGCGGGCCAACGGTGATGAACGAGGTGGGCGAGGGCAACGCCATCGCCCACGATGCCTCGCCCCGTGATCAGCATGCGCACGGCGACGGGTCCTTGGAGCACGGCCAGCGCCTCAGCGGCGGAACGGACCTCCATGGTCTGGAAGCCGACATCTGCCAGCATGTCGGCCGTCACCATTCGGACAAGCTCATCGGCCTCCGCGATGAGGATGGCTAAAGGTCTACTGTCGAACACAGACATGCTCCGCGCGATCAGGGCGGGAGCGCACGCTGCTCTCAGGCACTGGCAGCCGGGACCAAAGCCAGTGATGACCCCTTATGCGCCATTTGGCGGTAGAACGCGATCATCCGGGATGCCGGCAGCCTGCCACGCGACCTCGTCGGGCCGCTCTCACCCCGTGACGGGCACGGACCGTCCGGGCTTCTGCAACAGGCGGGTACCGGATCTTCGCCGTTCGGCCCCGGGCAGACGGTCCACCGCCAGCCCAACGCGGTCGAAAAGCTCGCTTCGCCTCGGCCACCGAAGCCGATGCCAGCTCACCGCCGGCCCGCGGCCTCCAAGCCGGTACGGTCGACGATCGCGACCGCGCCCCGGCGCAGTTCGATCAGGCCCGCCTCGGCCCAGTGCGCCAGGATGCGGCTCACCACCTCGCGCACGCTGCCGACGTCGTCCGCGAGCTTCTGGTGGGTCACGGCGGCGATGCCCCGCGGGTCGGCCTCCGCGACGAGGCGTTGCGCGAGGCGCTGCTTCAGCGGTGCGAAAGCGACCGCGTCGATCAGCGTGAAGAGGCCGGACATCAGCCGCGTGTAATCCTCCATGACGAAGCTGCGGAAGGCGGCGCTCTCGCCCATCAGGTGCTGGAACGTGCCGACCGGCAGAGCCGCGAGTTCGGTTCGTTCCTCGGCCACGCTCTGCGCCGGGAAGGTGCCACCGGACAGGAGGCATTGCGTGGTCAGGGCGCAGGTGCCCCCCGGGCCGACCTTGTAGATCAGGACCTCGCGCCCGCCCTCCGACATGCGGAAGATGCGCGTGCGGCCCTCCAGGCACATCAGGTAGTTGGCGCATTCGCCATCCAGTTCGTACGCGATGGCACCGGCGTCCAGCACCGGGAAGTGAACGGTCCCCCGGGCGATCTGAAGCTGCGCCGGGCTGAGCGCTTGGAGAAGCGGAAACCGGTCGATCCAGCGCTCGACCTTCTGCGCGTCCGTCATGATTGGCGTCGTCCCCGGCCAGGACGACGGGCTGATCGTCCGGCGCGCGTTGCGTTTCTCGGCCGCCTCACCGGACTTGTGTGACCTGGGTCACCGACCGGATGCGGTGCCCGGCATAGCATCGCGTCACAACGAACACGATACGAGCGCCCACCCTGCGCGGCGCCCGCCGGGAGTGAACCGATGCGCCACCTTGCCCTCAGCCTCCTGCTCGCCGCCGCCGCCGGCCCTGCGGCGGCCGAACAGGATCTGCTGCTCGGGGCCGACATGTCCTCGCCGGCGATGACGGAGGCGGAGATGAGCCGCGCCGACATCGCGGCGATGATCAAGGCCGCGGACGGCAAGCCCGTCGATCTACACGACAAGGCGCTGTCTGGCCTCGATCTCTCCGGGATGAACCTCCGCGGTGCCAACCTGCGGACCGCGCGCCTGAACAAGGCCAATCTGCGCGGCGCTGACCTCAGCGGCGCGAATCTCGAACAGGCGTGGTTCCTGAAGGCCGACCTGTCGGGCGCCAAGCTCGCGGACGCGAAGATGTTCGGCATCACCGCTCGCGACGCCGACTTCCGGGGCGCCGACCTCAGCCGCTCCGTGCCGATCGGCGACTTCAAGGGCGCCAACATGAGCGGCGCGACGCTGGTCGACCTCAAGGGCGGCGCCGACATCAAGAACCAGTCCATGGGCCTGATGCGAGCGGTGTTCACCTCGGTGAACCTCGCGGGCGCCAACCTCAGGGGAGCCAACCTCGGCCGATCGCGCCTGGAATATGCCAATCTCAAGGATGCCGACCTGACCGACGTGGTGCTGATGGGCTCGGACTTGTCCGGGGCGAACCTGACCGGTGCCACGGTCGCGGGCGCGGATTTCAAGAACGTCGATGTCGGTGGTGCCCGGCTGATCGACCTCAAGGGTCAGCGCGAAGCGAGGGACTGGGCCGAGCGCGTGAACGCCGATCGCGCCGTCACCCAGGCGTCGAACTGATCCCCATCCCGCATCCGCGCAATTTCATGGAGCTTGCTGAACCATGACGACCCGCCGCCTCCTGCTCGGCGCCCTCGCCGCCACCGCCTGCTTGATCGGCCCCCGCGCCATCGCTTCCGAGAGGCCCTACACGCCGGCTGACTTCGAAACGGCCCAGAAGGCCGGCAAGCCGATCCTCGTGCACATTACCGCGCCGTGGTGCACCGTCTGCGCCGCGCAGAAACCGATCCTCGCCAAGCTGGAAGCTCAGCCTCGGTTCAAAGATCTGCAGGTCTTCGACGTCGATTTTGACAGCCGCAAGGACGTGCTGCGGCGGTTCGGCGCGACGATGCAGAGCACGCTGATCACCTTCAAGGGCGAGAAGGAGACCGGACGCTCGGTGGGCGAGACCCAGCCGGAGTGGATCGAGGGGACCGTCGAGAAGGCGTTGTAGGTCGGCCGCGGCGGCGTCCGGCCTCGCGGTCCTGGCCGGCACCCGCGCGGTTCAGGGGCGCGCGCGGACATTCTGACAGACCGGAGGGGCCGCCGTCCCGCCGCCTCAAGCCGGCCGGCGTGCCGTTCGCACGGCCATCAACGCCAGCGCCGACGCTGCCAGGGTCAGCGGCCCGAACGAGACCCAGAGGACCGCGTCCCAGCCGTAGCTCGTCAGCAGACCTCCGGACGAGAACGAACCCAGGGCCACCATCCCGAACACGATGAAGTCGTTGACCGACTGCACCCGCGTCCGCTCCTCGGGCCGGTGGCACTCGAGCACCATTGCCGAGGCGCCCACGAAGCCGAAGTTCCAGCCCAGGCCGAGGAGGATCAGGGACAGCCAGAAATGCGCCACGTCCACGCCCGCCAAGCCGATGATCGAGGCCGCGCCCGTCAGGGCGAGACCGGCCGCTACGACCCGGGAGGCACTGAAGCGCGTGATCAGTCGTCCGGTGAAGAAGCTCGGGCCGTACATGGCGATCACGTGCCACTGAAGGCCGAGGTTCGCGTCCTCCTGCGCGTGGCCGCACAAGTGCATGGCCAGCGGCGCCGCCGTCATCACGAAGTTCATCAGCAGGTACGACACGGCCCCGCAGACCACCGCGATGACGAAGCGCGGCTGAGCCAGGATCTCGGCCAGAGGCCGCCCGCCGTCGAGATCGTCCGCGGCGGGGCGCGGCAGGCGGACGCCGGAGAGGATGACGGCCGCCAGGGCGGCGACCCCGGCCTGGGCCAGGAAGGTGGCGGCGAACAGGTGGGGCGGCCACAGGTTCATGGTGTGCGTGACCAGTTGCGGGCCGATCACGCCCGCGAAGATCCCGCCCGCCATGACGGTGGACAGCGCGCGCGCGCGCCGCTCCGGTGCGACGCACTCCGCCGCGGCGAAGCGGAAGGAGAAGACCACGGCGGCGTAGGCGCCGCCGAAGAACATGGCCGCGCTGAACAGCCAGAAGTTGGCGGTCAGGATGGCCAGGGCCGACAGCAGCCCGACGAGCACGCCGCAGCCCGTCCCGGTCGTGAAGGCGGCGTTCCGGCCGTAGCGGCGGGCGATGCTGCCGGCCGGCAGGGAGCAGGCGGCCATGCCGACGACGAAGATCGAGATCGGTAGCGTCGCCAGGACCTTGCTCGGTGCCAGCATGTTGCCGACGATCGCACCGGTCGAGAATACGACCACCGAGTTCGCCCCGGCGAGCGCCTGCGCGATGGCGAGCCTCAGAACGTTGGCTGCCCCGGGGCGGGCCGAGGGAGGAGGCGCGCGGTCGACGGTCGACGGGGAGGCGTAGGACATCAGGCGCTCGGATTTCGACAGATAGCTGCCCGAGGGTCGGACGGCGCGCAGCGAACACGGGTCGCCGGGCTCGGCGGGTCGCAAGGGCTATAGACGAGGGATGCCCGTCCGTATCTCAACGAGAGGCCAACTCGTGTAGAATAGCTGCCAACCTGGGAGCGGGCGATGCTGTGGGAGCCGATCGACGCGCCGCCCGGGCTGGGGCCGCCCAAGCCGATCACGGTGCGTGCCCAGACCATCCCGGCACGCGGGTATTTCGCCGAGCACGCGCACCGCTGGCACCAGATCGTCTACGCCACGTCCGGGGTGCTCACGGTCGCCGTGGAGGGGCGGTCCTTCGTGATCTCGCCGGAGCAGGCCGTGTGGTTGCCGACCGGCGTCCGCCATCGGGTCGGATCACTCCTGGGCGCCCAGTTCCGCAGCCTGTGGGTCGCCGACGAGGCCGGACACGACGTGGCGGAACGCCCGACGGTCTTTGCCGTCCAACCGCTGCTGCGAGCCCTGATCTTGGAGGCAGTCGCGCTTGAGGACGCAACGGACGATGGCGGCTATGCCGGCCGCGTCACCGCCCTGATCCTCGATCAATTCCGGCGGGCGCGACCGCTGCCGGGAGCGCTGCCCTGGCCGCGAGAAGGACCCTTGGTCGGTCTCTGCGAAGCCCTCTACGCAGATCCGGCCGATGCCCGCGGACCGGAGGAATGGGGGCGTGAACTCGGGCTGTCCGCGCGGACCCTGGCGCGGCGTTGCGAGGCCGATATCGGCATGAGCCTGCGGTCTTGGCGGCGTTGCCTGCGCCTGTTCAAGTCCGTCGAGCTGATGGGGGGAGGCCTGAGCGTGACCGAGACCGCGATGCAACTCGGCTACGGCTCGACGTCCGCGTTCGTGTACGCGTTCCGGATCGGGCTCGGGACCAGTCCGCAGGCCTATATGCGCGAGCAGGTATCGGGTCCGCCGGGGCGATAAGGGCCCGCGCCGCAGGTTCGAATGGGGCAACGTCCTCGGGGCCCGGGATGAATCCGTCCCGGCCGCGTCCGTTATGGAGCGCGAGCGGGTGGGATCCCGGCGTCTGCAGCCTCGCGGGGCCGCTCCGAAGCCGACCGGCGGAGCTCCCCCGCTCCTGCCAACCGGTGCGGCCCGGACGCCTTGTCGCGGCGGCGTACGGCGTAGACCGGATTCCGGAGATCGTCCCCGCGGGGTCCGGACGGCCGTCTCCCGACACCCGCCCGCGCGGCCAACCGCGTCGGCCCCGGGGTCCTGGCATTCCTGCCGAGCGCCCGCTCGCCGACCGCCGGGCCGGGCCGGGCAGCGCCGGTCCCGGATCGGATCAGTCGGGCCCTATCTCCGGCGTCTCGGCCGAGCGGTCGAGATGCACGAGCGCAACGCCGCAATCGGCCAGCGCCACGCGCAGAACCTCGACGCACGCCTCGGCCTCCGCCAACGTGAGCAGCCCGCCGCGCCGGTACGTGGCGCCGGAGGCCGCCACGACGACCACCGCAAACCGCCCGTCGGCGCAATCGACGATGCTGTAAGTCACCCGATGCGCCATCCGCCCCTCGTGCCGGCTTCAGGGCCGTGTGAAACGCCATCGCGCCCGGGATCGATCCGCCGATCCAGCGAGTTAGAAGTTCACTGTACAGCGGATGGGCCGATCGTGGCGTCAGCCTGCGGCTCACGAGTCGGAGGGACGTCGCTTGAGCCAGTTGCTGCAGGCCATCGAACTTGATCCGGTTCTCCCAAGTCGGAAAGCGCCGGCGGAGCCGGCCACGCTGCCCCTGTCGGTGCGGCGCCATCTCGGTATGCAATTGCAGGACGCCTATCGTGGAGTGATCCGGTCCGATCCGCCGGACGGCCTGCTCGATCTCATCGCGAATCTCGATCTCAAGCTGACGTCCCGGACGGTTGCGAGCGGCGCGGCTTTCCGCGACGAACTGATGGCGACGCTTCCGGCCCTCCGGACCTATGCGCAGTCGATCGCCGGAAACGCGGCGCGGGCCGACGATCTCGTGCAGGAAGCGCTCCTGCGGGCCTGGGCCAACCAGGACCGCTTCGTGCCCGGCACCCGGCTGAAGGCGTGGCTGTTCACGATCCTGCGCAACCAGTTCTACAGCGAATGCCGGCGGTACCGGCGCGAGATCGAGGACGTGGACGGCGCGATCGCGAACCAACTGGTCGCGCCCGCTCCCCAGGAGCATGGCTCCGACCTGCGGGTGGTTCTCTCCCGCATGGAGCAGCTCCCCGCGCCGCAACGCGAGGCTTTGTTACTCGTCGGCGCGCAGGGGCTGACCTACGAGGCCGCCGCGGAGGTCCTGGGCTGTCAGACCGGCACGGTGAAGAGCCGCGTGAGCCGGGCCCGGGCGTATCTGCATGAGCATCTGGAAGCCCGTTCGACTCTCGCGATGACGTGAGATGGAGATCGACGGGGCAGCACAGGCCGTCGGCCGGTAGACAGGCCGCAGAAGCCAGTCCGGAACGATGCGATCAGAGGAAATACAGGTTCGGCGCGGGCGGAGAGATCCTGCTCTCGACCGCGTCGCGAACGCCAGCGTGCAGGCGCTTATACAGTGAAGGCCATATCTTGAACTTCAGGACTGGACCAAGCATGACGAGGATTGTCTCGCGTCCGACAGCCCTCGCAACTCCGTGCTTATGCCTCGCCGCGCGTCGTATCGGATTATCGAACGCCCCGACGGGCGGTTCGCCATCACCGTGACGCTGACGGGCGGCGGCACCCACGCGCGCGAGGGGTTTGCCACCCCGGCGGAAGTCGATGAAGCCCTGTCGCTTCTGCGCGATCTCATGGCCGCCTGCGGAGCTTCACTCGTCGAGGAACCGACGCTCGGCCTGGCGGCGGAATGAACCGGTCGTCGCCGGCTCCTGGGACCTCGCGCGCCGACGCGGATGCCGGTTCGTCCCCGGGCCGCGTGATGCGGGCACCGCGAGCGAAGACGTCTCGTCATCCCGGGATGACGGAAGGTGCTCGAGCCTTGGCGCGGGCGGCGATCAATCCCCGAACAAGATCTCGAAGGTCTGCGGATCGTAGAAGCGCATCAGGTTCTTGACGAAATCGCGTACATCCACGCCGAGGGCCTCGGCCCAGATCCGGTACCGGTCCGGCGGAACGCGGCCACGCCCGGTCTCCAGCTGCGAGATGAAGGTGTAGTAGTCGGCGCCGACCTGCACGGCGAGCTGCCTCTGCGACAGGCCCCGCTTCTCGCGCAATTCCTTGAGAAATCGCCCCCCTTCCCGGCGCAGCTCCTGCACTTCTTCCGAGCCGAGACGTTGCTGATGAACGTACACGCGTTTGATCTCCCGCCACCGTGCGATGAGGGCTCTCACGGAAGGGTACAGTGATCCTTATATGGACCCGCGGCATGGAACGTCCAGCCGCTCGGTACCTGTACAACCTTGGAAAGAGAAAAGTCTGCTCTAAGATGGATCCTCGCGCAGGGGCCGATCGGACCAGCCCCCGGACGCGGCGCGATCGGCCGTTGGCCGTGAGGCCCGGGCCCGCGCGCAGGGAGTCGCTATGAGCGGTCGTACGACCGAGTCTGTCTTGAGGGATGGCCTTGGCGCGATCCGGCCGGTTCTGTCGACGGTGTTCGTCTTCGCCTTCTTCACGAACCTGCTCCTGTTCGCGGCGCCCCTGTACATGCTTCAGGTGTACGACCGCGTCCTCCTGAGCCGCAACGAGGCGACGCTCGTCGGCATCACCGCGATCGCGGCCCTGGCGCTCGCCGTCTACGCGCTCCTCGAAATGCTCCGGTCGCGCCTGCTGGTCCGGGGTGGGGTGATCTTCGATCGGACGGTCGCCGGACCGGTCTTCGCCATCGTGCACCGGGCCACGCTGCTGCGTCCGCAGGCGGGACACGAATCGATCCTGCGGGACGTCGGCGTCCTGCGCGAGTTCCTGACGGGCGGGGCGTTTCTCGCGCTCTGCGATCTGCCATGGGCCTCGCTGTTTCTGGTCGCCTGCTTCATCCTGCATCCGTGGTTCGGCTGGATGGCGCTGCTCGGGGGCGGAACGCTCCTCGGGCTGACCCTCCTCACGGATCTCACCACCCGGCGCGCCCTCGACGCGGCGAGCAACGCCGCCCGCGAGGCCGGGGACCGGGCCCGCGCGACCTTCCGCGGCGGCGAGGTCTTGCGGGCGATGGGAATGCTCGGCGCCCTGCAGACCCGGTGGAACCGGCGCCACGCGGAAGCGATCCTGCTGCAGGCTCGTGCGAGCGACCGGGCCGGGCTCCTCGCGGCGGCGACGAAATTCGCCCGCATGTTCCTGCAGACGATGGTCCTCGGCCTCGGCGCCTATCTCGCGATCCACCGCGAGATTTCCGCCGGCTCGATGATCGCGGCCTCGATCATCATGGGACGGACGCTGGCACCGATCGAAGCCGTCGTCGGCCACTGGAAATCCCTCACGGCGGCCCGCGGCAGCTACGCGCGGCTGGCCGAGCTGATGGCGCGCGTCGGTCCGGAGCCGGAACGCGTGGCGCTGCCGCGGCCGCGCGGCCTCATCGAGACGGAGAGCCTCGTGGTGACGGCGCCGGGCTCGTCGAAGGCGATCCTGCAGGATGTGAGCATCCGTCTGCCGGCCGGCAGTCTCGTCGGGATCATCGGTCCGAGCGGGGCGGGAAAATCGACCCTGGTCCGGGCGATCACGGGGGTCTGGCCGGCCGCCTCAGGGGCGGTGCGCATCGACGGTTCGGACCTGCGCCACTGGGATCCGCAGGCGCTCGGCCGGCATATCGGCTACCTGCCGCAGGATGTGGAGCTGTTCGACGGCACGGTTGCGCAGAACATCGCGCGGTTCGGCCCGCAGGACGATGCCGCGATCGTCTCGGTGGCGCGACGGGCGGGCTGCCACGACCTGATCCAGGCCCTGCCGGACGGCTACAACACCCGCCTCGGGGCCGGCGGGCACGGCCTCTCCGGCGGCCAGCGGCAGCGCATCGCCCTGGCCCGCGCGATGTCGGGCGAGCCGAGCCTGATCGTCCTCGACGAGCCGAATGCCAGCCTCGACCAGACCGGCGAGGCCGCCCTGATCGAGGCGATGGCCGACCTTCGGCAGCGGGGCACGACGGTTCTCGTCATCACGCACAAAGTCGGCCTCCTAGCGGGGGCCGATCTGATCCTGATGCTGGAGGGAGGGACCCTGGGCGCGGCGGGGCCGCCGGACCAAGTCCTCGCACAGCTTTCCGGGCCCCGACCGGTCCCGGCGCTGGTCAAGGCGGGCCCCGCGGTGCCGCCCGACGGCCGGCGCGGGGCCGAGCCCAAGCGCAGCGCGGGCTGAGCCGTGACGATGCCCGCCGTCCCGAACCTGATCGACGCCTCGGTGCCGAGCGTGCGCCCGGTGGGCGGGAGCCGCGCGGATGGCGCCATGATCGATTGGCGGCGCTACGCGATCGCGGGCTACGCCCTCATCGCCGCGTTCTTCGGCCTCGTGGTCCTCTGGGCGGCCTTCATCCGTCTGGACCGCGCCGTCATCAGCCCGGGCGTCGTCGTCACGGAGAGCAGCCGGAAGACCGTCCAGCATTTCGAGGGCGGCATGGTCCAGGCGATCCTCGTGAAGGATGGGCAGGCCGTCCGGGCCGGCGACGTCCTTCTGCGCGTCGATCCCGTCCAGTCCCAGGCGAGCGCGGAGCTGTTCCGGAACCAACTCGACGCGGCCCGGGTGCTCGAGGCGCGCCTGCGGGCCGAGCAGGACCAGACCGACGACCTGCCCCTCCCCGCCGAGCTTGCCGCGCGCCGCGGCGAGCCCGCTTTGGCCCGCATGATCGCCGACCAGACCGGCGAGATGTCGGAGCGGCGCAAGACGCTCAACGGCCAGCTCGCCCTCGTCGACGCGAAGGTCACCCAGCTCAGGACGGAGATCTCCGGCCTCGCCGTCGAGAAATCCTCGGTCGAGGCGCAGGTCGGGTTCATCCGCCAGGAGCTCGAAGGCCTCCGCGGCCTTCACCAGAAGAACTTGATTCCCCTCTCGCGCCTCCTCGTCATGGAGCGGGAGCGGACGCGGCTCGAGGGCGTGATCGGGCGCTCGATCGCCGAGCGGGCGAAGGCCGAGAACGCCATCAACGAAGCGGGGCTGCAGAGGACCCAGTTGAAGCAGAAGCTTCAGGAGGCTGTGACGACGCAGCTTCTCGAGACGCGCCAGAAGATCGGCGAATTGCGGGAGAAGCTCGTCGTCGCGCAGGACGTCTTTCGCCGCCACGAGATCCGCGCTTCGCACGAGGGGGTCATCCAGGCGCTGAAGGTCTACGCGATCGGGCAGGTCATCCGGTCGGGCGAGCCGCTGATGGAGATCGTTCCGACCACGGATCGCCTCGTCGTCACCGTGCAGTTCTCGCCCAACGACCTCGAGACCGTCCGCGCGGGGATGCGGGCGGAGATCAAGTTCCCGAGCTTCCAGGCCCGCCGCACGCCGACGCTCTTCGGGACGCTCGCGACGGTCTCGCGGGACCGGCTCGTCGATGACGGCACGAAACAGCCCTACTTCGCCGGCACCGTCGAGATCGACGAGCACGCGCTTCCGGCCGAGGTCCGGCACCGTCTCCTCGCCGGTCTCCCGGCCGAGGTGATCGTCTCGGCCGGGGAGCGGACGGCGCTCGAATACATGTTCGCCCCCTTCTTCGACGCGATGGGACGCGCCTTCCATGAACGTTAGAGCGCTCGGCAGCGAGATGGCGGCCGGACAGGCGCACGGCCCCCTCGGCGAGGGGAACACGGGCACCACGAGAGGGAGCGGACGATGAGCGCGGTCATTCCCTTCCTTCGCCCGGCGGCGCGATCCGACCGCTGGTCGCAGCAGGAACTCGCCGAGTTCTACCGGGTCGAAGCCGCCCTCCTCCGCGCCGGGATCGGGATGGCCAGCGAGCACGGCGTCACCGACGAGGGCGAGCCCTGGTTCGTCTTCTGCCGTCCCGACGGCGACGTGATCATGCATTTCGCCCGGATCGACGGCAGCTACCTGATCGCCTCCGACGTGCTGGACCGCCCCGTGCGCGGCGCGGATTTCCGGGCCCTGATCGACCAGATCGCCCGGCTTCACCCGAACCTGCTCCCGATCCCGGCGGTCGCCAGGGGCACGAAGCTGGTCGTGCATCCCGCCGCCCTGCTGGCGGCCCTGGTCGCCGCGGCAGCCCTGAGCCTGTCCTCCGAGGAGGCGCATGCGGGCGAGCTCGCGCCCGGTCTCGACCCCCTTGCCCCGGCCGATGGCGGTGGCGGGACTGGGCAAGGCCAGCCGCAGCCCGCCAGGGCCAGGGGCGCGTCCGGGCCGGGTGAAGAGGGCGACGGCCGCAAGCAGGTCGAGGCGATCATCCTGTCCACGATGATCTTCGCGGCGGAAGCGCTGGCCGGCGGTCACGCCGCCGCGAGCGCGGATCTTGACCCTCTGCTGGCGGATCTGGCGAGCGGCACCGCGCACCAGGGGGGGCAGAGCGATCTCGCGGCGGGGACGGGCGGCGGAGGCAATGCCGGGCCCACAGCCGCCCCGGTTCAGCCGACCGCTCTGACCGCGCAGGGCAGCGGCGCGAGCCAGGACACCGCCGCCCCGGGAGGCCGGATCGATCCGGCGCCCGCGATCCGGGCCGATGTCCACGGCGACCGAGCAGGGCTGCCCGGCCGCGAGACCGAGTCTCATGCGCCGAGTATGGGCAACGACATCGGGTTCGCCCGGGTCGCCGCCGAGACGGGGGCCGTGGCAACCGGCGGCCAGCAGGCATCAGCGACCGGCCGAAGCGAGGGTGCCGCCGAGTCGTCGGCCGGATTGGGGGCGGACAGTGGCGATCAGCGCGGCCATGGCAATCAATCCCTGACGCCGGACTCGAACGCTCAGCCACGGCTCGCGGAGGCGGCCCGGGCCGAGGCC
Source organism: Methylobacterium longum (assembly GCF_022179385.1). GTDB lineage: Bacteria > Pseudomonadota > Alphaproteobacteria > Rhizobiales > Beijerinckiaceae > Methylobacterium > Methylobacterium longum. The sequence continues at coordinate 27,716 of NZ_BPQS01000035.1, forward strand.
GGATCCGGGGCGGGCTCGCCGGGGTGGGTCCCTGCGGCAGGACAAGCCGAGGCGAACCGAACCTCGGCGGCCTCGGCAGCATCGGCGTCCCGTGACCCGGATGACCGGGGCAGCGACCGCGGCCATGGCGCCCGCGCCGACGCCGCGGCGGACAGTTCTCACGTCGAGCGGGCGGAGAACGGCCACGCCGGCATGCACCAAGACGGGCAGGCCCGGGCGGTCGCGCACCAGGAGACCGGGTCGGGTCCGCAGGGAAGCGCCACTGGTGATCACGGCTCGGCCCTGCAGAAAGCCGCGTCCGCGTCCGGGGCCGGCTCGCCGGTCGATCCCGACAGGGACGTCCACGCGACAGGCCCCGCCGAGCAGAGCGATCACCGGGGGGCAACGCCGCGCGACGCCCACTCGATCGAGGCCGGTTCCGAGCCGGGCACGCCGCCGGGAGACGCCGGAATGCACTCCGGCTCGGCGCCAGGCGCGCCGCCGTCTCACGCACCCGTCGCGCTCGCGGCTTCCGTCCATGGACCGGAAGACAGCGCGAGCGACCGCGGGTCGGGCGGGGGGGACGGGCCGTCTTCGGGACACGGGCCGTCTTCGGGACACGGGCCGGGGGCATCCTCCAGTGCGGACCCGGCCCAGGCGGCGGCCCCGTCATCGGGGTCTCCTCACGGAGGTCTGGACAACGCGCCTGCGCAGGCTGCGGCCCCGGACGACGCCGCGTCGCCCACGCCTCAACACACCGCCTCGCGGGACTTGGGGCCGCATTCCGATGGGTCGGCGGCGTCCCAAGGGCAGGGTCCAGACGCCGCCAATCGCGGCTCGACGACTCAGAGCGGGGGCGAGCCTGCGGGGGCGCAGGATCATCCCAATGCCGACATGCCAGCCAGCTCGGCAGTCCCGGCGGGGTCGGGCAGACATGAGGCTTCCCACGCTGAGGCCACGCCGCCCGAACGCGGCACGCCAGCCCCGGCCGGCAGCCAGGACGCGCTCAACCACGGGGACGCCGGCGGTCCGCCCGCGCCCCGTGGCGGCCCGAGCGCGACGGCCGATCCCGGTCGCGGGCAGGTTGATGCCCCCGATGCTGTATCCCACCGCGTCGATCAGGGAGCGCAGGGAGGGGCACCCGAGAGACTCCCGAGTGCCGAGGCCCAGCATCCCTCCGATGACGGCAAGCCCGTCCAAGCCGCGACGCTGCCACCCCAGGGCCCGTCGGACTCCGCCGCGCCCCGCGCGGCCATCGATTCAAAGGGAAGCCTCGTCTTCCACGGCGACGCCCATCACGACGCGCCGCCACCGGCCGCCGCTCACGGTCCCGACGAGGCGGCGCATCCGTCCATCAGTCTCGTCGGCGTCTCGGATCATGGCCCTGTCGTCCATGACTTGTATCATCATGGTTAGGCGCGCGGTGTGATGCGCCCGAGCGCCCGCTTCCGGCACCTCGCGCACGTGGCCGACCTCGCTCGCGAAGTTCCGGGGGGGCGCCGCGCCGCGCCGCGCGGGCGCATTGCTGGCGGAAGCCGGTGGGCGTGCGCGCCCGGGCGGAAGCGAGCGCGCCCGTCGAACCTGCGGGGCCCTACGCGGGTTGACCCTCCTATAAGTTGTAGGAGACCTGCCCCATGCCCCAGATGTTCGACTGGATCTTCTTCGCCATCATGCTGCCCTTCCCGGCATTCCTGCTCTGGGATTTCTACCGGACCCGCGACACGTCCCGGCGCGTCAAGCAGCTCTAGCGTCCTGACGTCGAGGCGGCGGCGCCCTTCGATCGAACCCACGGGACACGATCGGAGGGCGTCGGGGGGCTGTGGCCCGGCGGTGGCGGCGACGTGGCTGCGGCGAGGATCGCGCAAACGCGTCCTCGCAGGGCGGCCGCCTCGACGGATGATCCGCCCCCTCGGCGATGGCCACGGGTGGGGCGCAGCGGCCGGTCGGTGGCCCCCTGGCCGGGGCGGGCGGATCGGCTAGGGCCGACATCCTAAGCCATGCCGGTCAAACCTGCGGGGCCGCGGTCCATCGGGACCAGGGCGCCGCGAACAACGCGGACGGCGACCTCCCGGCCTTCTGCCCGCGGTGCCGCAGATCCACGGTCAACCGGGGCCTCGGAGGCGGCGCTGCCGTCCGCCCTCTCAGCGGAAGGCGCTCCGTGACCTGTTCGGCGGCCCCTGCCTCCCAGCCTTTCGGCCCCCGCCACTCTGCGCCCACCGAGGTAAGACCAGACCGCCTCCACACCGCCCGCCCGCGGGAGGGTGTCCGGCGGGCGGATTGAGGCTGTGGGGCGGTCCATCACGCCGCGGGGCGCCAGCCACTAGGGGAGCTTCCAGGTTGCCTTATGCGGCACGATCGTCATCGGTCGGGCGCCTTCAGGTACCTTCACGGACTGGAAGGTGTAGTCCGCCGACCCCGCGATGCCGTGGTATTTCCCCGTGCCGCCAACGAAGACGTGGCGGCCGTTCTTGGCGTTCGCCTCGTAGGTCGAGAACACCTGATCGCCGTCCTTGTCGGTATCGATGCAGCTTCCGCGATTGACTACGTCGTTCCCGTTGGCCTCGCGCATACCGATGCAGCGAGTGCCCATGTCGTTAAACGGCGCTTCGCCCGCATCATTGCGCGTAATACCGGCGCTCTCATAAATAGAGGCGGTCCGGTCCCCCATCTTGATCGGGGTCGCGGAGACGTTGACGTAGTGGGTCGTATAAAGTGCGGTGCCTTCTTTCGGAAAATCCCCTGCTTCGGCACCGAAGCAGGCGGGAATCATCAAAGCACAAGCCCAGATGACGTTCCTCATTGATGTCTCCACTATATATCGATCATATTCACCCGATATGCGTGCGAAATGAGTGTTTCGACCATGTCTTGAATGACGATCATTGCACGGATTCAACAATACATTCAAGATAGAAACATCATCGCGTCTTGCGCGCGTTCGGCTGGCGACCGAATGCTCAAGACCGGGCCTGGCCAGGCTCGTCGGAACCGTGGCCTCCCGGCGCGCCTCGTCCCTGTTCGCCACGCCGGCGTTCTTCATGTCGTCGGGTCGCAAACCTTCGCCGCCTAGCTCGGCCCGTCCCGCCACCCGCGCGACGTCTCGGACCGCCTGATCAAGCGAGGATGTTGACGGCGCGCGCGGCGACCAGCGCCACAGTGAGCAGGGAGATCAGCGCCTCGGACATCATCAGCAGTTTCGCGCGCGGCGTCAGCGGCAGCGTGTCGGTGGGCGAGAAGGCGGTGGCGTTGGTGAAGGCCAGAAACAGGTAATCCACGAAACCCGGCACGAACGGGTCCGCCGCATCCTGCTGCGGCAGTGTCATTTGTGGGAACAGAAAATCGGGATCCCGCGCACGCGGATGGCCGCGCAGGGCCGCGCCCCCGCGATCTGTCGTCCAGAACCACAGGGCGAAGATCACGACGTTGGTGCCCCAGATGTTGAGGGCATCCACGAGCAAGGTTGAGCCGCCGGCGGCCTTGCCGTTCAGGAGGGCGTGGACCAGGGCTGCGAGGGCCGCGGTGTTCGCCGCGGTGACGAGCGCCGTCATGAACAGGGCCATTCCGCGGATCAGGCGATGATGGCGGTGGACCTCGGTCCAGTGCGAATCTGTCGTGGCGCGCCGTGCCCGACCCTGGTTCCAGGCCGTGGCGGCCGAGAGCGGTACCAGCAGGGTGAGTTCGAGCGTTGGGGCGAGCCAGCGCGGTCCGAGGGAGAAGTCGTTCACGATCAGCAGCTGGAGGCCGGCCACGCAGGCGATGGCGCCCCGGGCCAACCAGAAGTCCAAGGCGCTGGTTCGAACCCGATCCGGGTGCGGCGGCCTCACCATCGACGACGTTCCCGACAAGCCACCTGAGCGGGGCGAGCGCACCCATAACGCTTCTTGCCCCATTCGGCGGCGATGTCCTCGGTCATGCGGCCGACCTTCGGCCGGCGGCCCCCGGTCACCGACCGGTCGTCGAGCCCGTCGTGGTCGTCGACTTCACCGGCTTGGAGCCGGGCTCGTGCGCCATGGTCTTCGTGCGGGACTCGACCTCGCCGTCGCGCACCTTCGTCTGCGTGTGCGACTTCGAGAAGGTCCCGCCGTCGTGGGCCATCGCCTTCGACTGTCCGTTCAGCCCGCCGTTGCCGGTCTCGTTGACGTGCGAGCGGTCCATGGTCTTGCCGCCCGCCGCGCTGCCGCCGGTGGCCAGGGACGAGCCGGTCGCTCCGTTCGCGCCGGTCGAGGTGCCGCCGGTCCCGACCGTGGAGGCGGACGTGCCCCCGGCCGCGGCCGATCCGGCGGTGCCGCCTGTGGCGCTGCCTTGTGCCTGCGCCAGCGCCGGGAGGACGATAAGCCCGAGGGCGGCGAGGGGAACGATGAATCTTGTCGTCATGTCGGCCTCACTTCCTGTCCTTGGGAACGGTGACGACGCAGTCGCCGTCGCCGGTGGTCGTCATGGTGCTGCCGCCGGGATTCGAACTCGATGCCGAACTGCTGGTCGAGCCGGCGCCGGACCTCGTGGTCACCGACGGGCCGCCCGTGGTCGAGCTCGTCACGCCGTCCGGCCCGGCCGTGACCGAACTCGAAAGGGGCCCGGTGTTCCGCGCGGCGTCGGAATGCACGACCGTGCAGGGCTTGCCGTTCGGGCCGGTCGTCAGGGTCGTGCTCCCCGAGACGCCGTTCGGGCCCGTCGTGACGGTGCTGGTCTGGGCATCGCTCGCGGCGACGCCGGCCAGGAGGAGGGCGCCGCCGAGAAGCGGCATGATCAGGCGAGGCATGGTCCGGTCTCCTCAAAGACAAGGCGGGCGCGGCCCCGACGGACCGCGCCCGATGCATTCACCCGCTCCGGGCTCAGCGCTTGGTGTGGCCCGGGGCGTTCTCGGAGTTGCCGGGGCCGCTCCGGTCATGGCCGGGGGCGCTGCCCGACTTGCCCGCGCTGTCGGACATCCCGGACGACGAGCCGCCGGCGCCCATCGACGAGCCGCTGGTGCCCTTGCCGGCCGACGAGCCGCCGGTGCCGACGGTCGACGAGCTCGTGCCGCCGCCGGCCGACGAGCCGCCGGTGCCCACGGTCGACGAGCCCGAACCGCTGCCCGAGCCGGCCGCGGATCCGCCGGTGCCGACCGTGGACGAACTCGTGCCGCCGCCGGCCGAGGAGCCGCCGGTGCCGACCGTGGAGGACGACTGCGCGAGCGCCATGGCCGCACCGCCGATGACGAAGGTGGTCGCGAGAGCGGCGACGCGAACGTGCTTCAGCATGAAAAGACTCCGGTTGTTCCTGTCGTACGGGTTTAAAAACGGGCAGCGAAAGAAAACCGTTCCACAGTTATGCTGCAAAAATGCGCAATCTGCTTATATTAACGACGGGTGAATGCCAAAAATACCTTTCCTTCACTGTCCGCCGCCACGTCGAAGGGCGCCGGCGCCTGGCGCCGTCATGACCCGACGGGTTGAATGCGACGGCGTTCCTCTGCCGGCCCGTGACCGGATTCGGATGTGCGCCGTAAGCCCGAAACGAGGAGGCTCGGGGAGGATGCTCGGGGAGGATGCTCGGGAATGCATCGCGTCTCCGGTGGCTGCACGACGGAGGGGTCGAGCCGGGCCGCCGGCTCGTCGGCCAGGGCCGGCGATCCGACGGTGCCGAGGTCGCCGGGGTCAAGGGCGTGCCGGTCTGGAACGGACGGCGCCTGCCCGGAGGCCTCACCGGAGGCGGTGCGCCCGGCGCCGACCCGGTCGGGTATTCGACGGACAGCCCGACCGCAGGGCACGGGGGCGGCCGGCTTGCCCGGGACGCGGGATCACAGGACGGCCCCGCGAAGACCGGGTCAGCGCCGCAGCCGCTCGACGACCGGGGTTCAGTAGCGACCGTAGCCGCCGTACCCGCCGTAGCGGCGCCCCTCGTAGATGCGCACGTCCCGGCGCCCGTAACCGCCGAACTCGCGGTGGCGGCGATAGCCGTGCGCCGGAGCCCAGGGCGGGGGGCCGCCGTGACGGAAGCCGCGTTCACCCCTGGCCCAAGGCGGGTCGGCCATGGCCGCCGTGGACGTCCCGAGGACGCCGCCCGCCAGTGTCAGCGCACCGATCACGGCGAGCATGGGCTTGCGAAACATCGAGTGCCTCCCTCGTGCCGGAATACCCCCGACCACGGTCCAGAGACGGCTTGCCGGGTCGAACCGTTCCATCGAAACCCGCGGGGTGGCCGCCAGCCTTTTCACTCGGCTCACCGGCACGGCTTTCACCTTGCCGCCTCACCGCCCCGGTCTGCTCGACGGGGCGCCGTCGCCGCCCCGTCGTCCGCCGGGAGCCGAAGCGCGGCGGAGGCCCCGGAGGCGGACGGTCGGGGATCGCGGGGCCTTGCCGAGGACTTCTCCGAGGCCCGCCGCAGGGGGCTCGGGCGCGGGCGGGCCTCGGGATCCGGGGATGCGCTCGAGGTTCCGGGTGGATCCCGCGCCCGGATCGCGCACCCGGATCGCGCACTCGGGGGCCTCCGAGCGTCGCCCGCACACGATCATGATCCGGCCGGAGACTTGGCCGCAGTACCACCCGCGCCGGACGGCCCTATCTGGCTCAGCCGGCCAACACATCGATCGGGGAGCGGACACTGGGGCGGACGCGCATCATCGGCATCCACGGACTCGCCAACAAGCCGCCGCGCGACGAGAAGGCCGGCTGGTGGCGCACCGCGATCCGCGAGGGGCTGGATCGCAACCGCGGGTTACAGGTGGCGGAGGCGGACCTCGCCTTCACGTTCGTCTACTGGGCGGACCTCCGCTACCCGCAACCGCTCTCCGGCGACCGCAACCGCGAGCCGTATCGGCCCGATTACGGCCTCGGCCCGTTCCCCTCCCCGGCGGGGGACCCCGGCCAAGCCGAGCCGACGCTCACCGACCGGATCTACCGCGGCGTCTCGTACCTGGAGGAGGCCGCCGGGCTGACCCCGGTGGACGACCTGATCCTGGAATACCGCCTCGATGATCTCTGGGGCTACTACGAGGACGCGGCGTTCCGGGCCTCCGCCCGGGAGCGCCTGCGCGTCGCCCTGGCCGAGGCCGCCGAGGACGACGTGCTCATCGCGGCGCACTCGATGGGCGGCCTCATCGCGTACGACGTGCTGCGCGCCGCCGAGGCGGACCGGACGCCCCTGCCCCGCTGCGCCCTGGTCACCCTCGGCTCGCCGCTGGGGCTCGCCGAGTTGAAGCTGAAGCTCGCCGACGAGCATGGCGGCCTCCGGGTGCCGGCCGCGCTGACCGCCTGGACCAACCTGATGGACCGCCAGGACATCGCCACGGTGGGCGACGACCTGGCGGTGCATTTCGCGCCGAACGCCGCCGGTCTGCGGGTGCGGGACGTGCCGGTGATCAACGCCTACCGGCGCCCGGACGGCACGGAGAACCGGCATAAGTCGTACGGCTACCTGCGGACCCCGGAATTCTCGAAGGCGGTGGCCGACTTTCTGGGCCTCGGGTCCTGAGAAGCCCAGGAACGGGTGTCTCCGCGAGCGGAGCCATGCGTCGGGCCGCGCCCGCGGAGGCCGCGCCGGCCTGGGGGCGCCGCCGCGCCTGCGATGATGCGCGAGGCCGGCAGGTCTCTCCGAGGGCTGACACCCTTCAGCTGGGCCCGACACAGTTCAGGGCCTGTAACCGAGCCGGCTTCCTCGCCCCGTCACCGACACTAGTCTGAGGCCAGCAGGACCGCGCCGCGCAACCACGGGGACGCAACATGGTGGCGTTGAACCTGACGCAGAAGCTCGTCCAGGCGCGCCTCGCCGCGGGCGACCTCACCCCCGGCGGCGAGATCGCCCTCACGATCGACCAGACGCTCCTGCAGGACGTGCTCGGCGGCCCCGTCATGCTGAACCTGGAGGCGATGGGCGTCGAGCGCGTGAAGGTCGCGCTCGCGGCGCAGTACATCGACCACAACCTCGTGCAGAACGACCAGCTCAACGCCGACGAGCACAGGGTCCTGCGCTCGGCCTGCCGCCGCTTCGGCGTCTGGTACTCGCGGCCCGGCAACGGCATCAGCCACCCCGTTCACATGCAGAGCTTCGGCAAGCCCGGCCAGACGCTGGTCGGCTCCGACAGCCATACCCCCGCGGCCGGCTCGCTCGGCATGCTGGCCCTCGGGGCCGGCGGCGTCGAGGTGGCGCTCGCCATGGCGGGCGAGCCCCTGCCGCTGCGCATGCCCCGGGTCTGGGGGGTGAAGCTCACCGGGACCCTGCCCGACTGGGTGAGCGCCAAGGACGTGATCCTGACGCTGCTGGGCCGCCACGGGGTCGAGGGCGGGGTCGGCCGGATCATCGGGTATTACGGCCCGGGCTTGGCGGGCCTGACCGCGATGGACCGGCGCGTCATCGCCAACATGGGCACCGAGATGGGCGCCACGACCAGCGTGTTCCCCTCCGACGCCGCCACCAAGGCGTTCCTGGAGGGGGTGGGACGCGGCGGCGACTGGACGTCCCTCGCGGCGGATGAGGGCTGCGCCGACGACGGCCACGCGGCGATCGACCGGTCCGTCCTCGTGCCGATGATCGCCAAGCCGTCGAGCCCCGGCCACGTCGTGCCGGTCTCGGAGGTCGCCGGCACGGAGATCCACCAAGCCTATATCGGCTCCTCGGCCAAGCCGGGCTTTCGCGATTTCGCGGTTGCGGCGGCGATCGTGAAGGGTGGCACCGCCCACGACCGGGTGTCCTTCGACATCAATCCCTCGACCTGCGTCGTGCTGGAGACCCTGATCCGAGACGGCCAGCTCTCCGACCTGATCCACGCCGGCGCCTGGGTCCACCAGGCCGGATGCAACGGCTGCATCGGCATGGGCCAAGCCCCCGCCTCGGGCCGGAACTCCCCGCGGACGGTGCCGCGCAACTTTCCCGGCCGCTCCGGCATCCGCGCGGACAGCGTGTTCCTGTGCCGCCCGGAGACGGCGGCGGCCTCGGCGCTCTCCGGAACCATCACCGACCCCCGCACCCTCGACATGCCCGACCCGCGGATCGCGCCGCCCGCGATGGTGCCGGGCAACACCACGATGCTGGTGGCGCCCCTGCCGGAGGCGGAGGCCCGCGCGGTCCGGCTGGAGAGATCGGAGAACATCACCACCCTGCCCGACCTCGGCATGCTCGGGCCCGGCATCCGCGTGCCGGTCCTGCTCAGGACCGGCGACGACATCTCCACCGACGACATCATGCCGGCGGGCGCCCGGGTGATGCGCTACCGGCCGAACATCCCGAAGACGAGCGAATTCACCGTCGAGCCGATCGACGACACCGACCCGAAGCGGGCGAGGCAGGGCGGCACGGAGCGTGCCGGCCACGCCATCGTCGGCGGCCTGAACTACGGCCAGGGATCGAGCCGCGAGAACGCCGCGCTCGCCCCGCGCTACCTCGGCCTGGAGATGGTGCTGGCCAAGAGCTTCGCCCGGCTCCACGGGCAGAACCTCGTGAATTTCGGCGTCCTGCCGCTGACCTTCCAGGATCCGTCGGACTACGGCCGGCTGGAGATGGGCGCCACGGTGGAGATCGCTCGCGTCGTCGACGCGCTGGCGGCGGGCCGGGAGATCACCGCGACGGTCCCGCGCCGGCAAGGCGACGATCCGTCTGCGGCACGACCTGTCGCCGCGCCAGATCGGGATCCTGCTCGCCGGCGGGGTCATCAACGGGCTGCGGGGGCGCATCCAGGCCGAGCCGGCCCGCGCCGTCGCCTGATGGCCGAGGGACCGGTCGGACGGGCGGACAGGGGGAGCGGCCGGCCGCAGGGACAACCGCGGAGGCCGCCAGCCGGCCCCGCCGCTGGGAGGATGGCATGAGTTCGGGCGAGGCGGTGCTGCACGAGGACGCGTCCGCGCCGTGGTACGCGGGCCTCACCCCGCGGCACTGGCGGATCCTCTGGGGCAGCTATCTCGGCTGGATCTTCGACGGCTACGAGGCGGTGGCCCTCGTCTACGCTCTGCGTCCGGCGCTCAACACCCTCCTCACCCCCGAGCAGGCCCAGGCGCCCGCCTTCTACGTCGGCGCGGCCATCGGCATCACGCTGCTCGGCTGGGGGCTCGGCGGGCTGCTGGGCGGGATCGCGGCCGACTACATCGGCCGCAAGCGCATGATGATGCTCTCGATCCTGGGCTACGCGGTCTTCACGGGACTGACCGCCTTCGCGGGGAGCTTCACGCAGCTCGCGGTCCTGCGGTTCATCACCGGCCTCGCCATCGGCTCGGAATGGTCCACCGGCATCGCGCTGGTGGCCGAGACCTGGCCGAACCGGGCGCGGCCGAAGGGCTGCGGCTTCCTGCAATCGGGCTTCGGCGGCGGCGCGGTGCTCGCCGCCATCGTCTGGGCGGTGCTGGCGGCCACGAACCCGATGGGAGACCAGTCCTGGCGGATCATGTTCGCGCTGGGCGCCCTGCCGGCCTTCGTCTGCCTCTACCTGCGGCGGGCGCTGGAGGAATCCGAGCAGTGGATGCAGGCGCTGAAGGAACAGCGCTGGGCCGCCACCACGGAGGATGCGGGCCACGCCCCGCGGGCCGCGCAGCGCCCCTTCACCCTGGCGGAGATCTTCCGCGAGCCGGAGAGCCGGCGGCGGGTGCTGCTCGCCACCGCGATGTCCTTCGCCACCACGGTGGGCTGGTGGGCGGTCTCGTCCTGGCTGCCGGCCTATACGGAGGGGCTGGCCAGGGCCGCGGGCGAGCCGGCCGATGTCTGGGGCCCGCGCATGGGCATCATCTACAACCTCGGCGCGATCACCGCCTACGTGGTCTCGGGCTTCGTGGCGGACGCGATCGGCCGCCGCGCCTTCCTGCTCGTGACCTATGTCGGTTGCATCGCCACGTCGCTCGCTTGCTACCTCTGGACCGGCGGGCTGGTGCCGTTCATGGGGCTCGCCTTCCTGAACGGGTTCTTCACCTTGGGCTTCGCCTTCTCGTGGATGGCGATCTACCTCGTGGAGCTGTTCACCCCGGCGGTCCGGGCGACCGCGGCGAGCACCGTGTTCAACGGCGCGCGGCTGATCGCCTGGATCTTCCCGATCATCGCCGGGCAGATCGTCACCTCCTTCGGGGGCGTGGCCGCGGCGGCGCTGACGATGTCGAGCGTCTACGGGATCGGTCTCGTGGTGCCGTGGTTCATGCCGGAGACCGCGGGCAGGCCGCTGCCGGAGTGAGCCGCCAGGACGCGGGACGCCGCGGGCAATCCGGTGCGCTGCCGGGCGCCGCTCGGGCGGCCACCTCTGCGCCCCGCCGTTCCGGGGCACCCCGAGCGGGCCCGGACGGCAGAGCCGCGGAGGCTGCGGGGCCGGCCCGGGCGGTGGCCCTGGATCCCGGGCGCCGCGGCCCCGGAACGACGGCGGGATGACGGAGGCCGGAGAACCCATCACGACCGTGACCGGATCTTCGGGGGGCAGGGATGGGGCAGGGATGGGGCATCGAGACGTGACGTCTCCGCCACCCGGCCCCGCCCTCGGAGAGAAGGCGGGGTCGCCTTACTCCTCGTCGTCCTCGTCCTGATGCCGGCCCTTGAGCTTGGCGAAGACCGAATCGGCGTCGATCCGCTCCTCGCGGCCGCCATGGGCGTCCTCGTGCGCGTGATCCGGCTCGTCGCGGGCCGTGGAGACCTCGGCCGGCAGCAGCGAGGCGCCGGACTCGGCCGCCACCGCGGCCGGGCGGTCGGCCGCCGCGCGCTGGACCTCGAAGTCGAGGTTGATCTGGGTGGTGAGCCCCAGCGTCACCGGGTCCATCGGCTGCAGCGAGCCCGAGTTCCAGTGGGTGCGCTCGCGGATCTGCTGGATCGTCGACTTGGTGGTGCCCACGAGCCGGATGATCTGCGAATCCTTCAGTTCGGGGTGATTGCGCAGCAGCCACAGGATGGCGTTCGGCCGGTCCTGCCGGCGGGACAGCGGCGTGTAGCGCGGCCCCTTGGTGGTGCGCTTCACCTCGGGCAGCTTCACCTTCGAGACCGCGGGCTTCAGCTTGTAGTGCGGCGCCTTCTGGGCCTTCTCGATCTCGTCGCGGGTGAGCTGGCCGGTGGAGACCGGGTCGAGCCCCTTGATGCCGGCCGCGACCTCGCCGTCGGCGATGCCCTTCACCTCCAGCGGGTGCAGCTTGCAGAAATCGGCGATCTGCTCGAAGGCCAGCGAGGTGTTCTCGACCAGCCAGACGGCGGTCGCCTTGGGCATCAGCGGACCCTGGGACATGCTTCTCGTGCTCCGGCCTGGCGGGACGGGGGCCGGGCATCGGGCCGCGGGCTCCGGATGACCGATCCGGATGTCCCGTCTCACGCTGTTGAATGGGGATGCCGCACTATAGGCCGGGGCCGGAGGGGGCGCAATCGCGGCTTCGGGCGTCGACGCGGATTCTCCAGGTCCTGAAGATTCGGCGCCCCAAGGATACGGCGCAGCTTCGCGCCGTGCGCCCGGCCGACGCGCTCCCACGCCCGAACCGGACGCGGCCCGGGCCCCCGGCGACGGTCCGGTCGCCTGTCAGCGCGGCCGCACCCCGTCGAGGAACAGCCGCACCGCCGCCGCCCGCCGCCGCTCCTGCGTCTCCGGGTCCGTGGCGATGCCGTAGAGGATCGCCTGGGAGGACCGGCCGAGGACGAGGCTGAGGAACAGGTCGGCCGCGATCTCGGGATCGGCCGCCGCGATCCGCCCGCGCCGGGCGAAGGCCTCGATGAGCTGCGCCACGGCGCGCACGCCCCGCAGCCAGCCCTCCTCGTGGGCGAGGCGGGCGAGCTCCGGGAACTGCAGCGCCTGGGCGACGAGGTTGCGCTTGAGCATCGCGGCCCCCGGCGACTGCCCGTGGGCCAGCAGGGTGCGGCTCAGGTCGTGCAGGGCCGCCTCGACGTCGTCGGTCCCGACATCGGCCCCGGCGCGGGCCGCCTGCGCCTCCGCGGCGGCGGCGAGGGGCGCCAGCCACGCGGCGATCCGCTCGCGCAGGACCGCCTCGAACAGGGCCCGCTTGTCGCGGTAGCGGGCGTAGACCGTCGGCTTGCTCATGCCGGCGGCCTCGGCCACCGCGTCGATGGAGGTGGCGTCGAAACCGCGCTCCATGAACAGGGCCGTCGCCACGGCGATCAGGTGCGCCTCGCGCCGGGTCGCCTCCGCGCGCGTGGGCCGCCCGCCCCGCCGCGGCCCGACCTCCGCCCCCTCGATCTCGGTCGCCGTCACCCGCGATCCTCCTTGCCCGCCTTCGCCGTTCGTATTATTAAAACGATACCGTACCGTTTTAATATTGGCCAGACCCGATGGACGCACGTCGCAGCGACCGCTTCAAGAGCGCCGAGCCGATCGCGGGCGGCGCAGCGCCATCCGGCGCACCGGCCGGTCCCGCGGCGAAGCCGCGTCGCGGCCGGGCGCGGATCGTCCTGCCCCTCGTCGGGCTCCTCGCGCTGGGGGGCGCCGGGAGCTACGGCTGGCACTGGTGGACGACCGGGCGCTTCCTCGAGACCACCGACGACGCCTACCTTCAGTCCGACAAGGTCACGGTGGCGCCGCGCATCGCCGGCATCGTCGCGGAGGTGCGGGTCGGCGACAACCAGCCCGTCAAGGCCGGCGACGTGATCGCCCGCCTCGACGACCGCTCCTACCGGGTCCAGCTCAAGCAGGCCGAGGCCGAGGTCGACAAGGACAGGGCGCAGGTGCTGGGCGTCGCCGCGGCGATCATCCAGCAGCAGGCGCAGGTCGCGTCGTCGAAGGCCGACCTCGCCAATGCCGAGGCCGCGCTGACCTTCTCGCAGCAGGAATACACCCGCTACCAGAACCTGCTGCAGACCGGCTCGGGCACGGTGCAGCGCCAGCAGCAGGCGGATGCCGACCTGCGCCAGCGCCACGCCGCCCGCGACAAGGCCGCCGCGTCGCTCGACGCCGCGCAGAAGCAGATCGACAGCCTGAAGGCGCTGGAGGCCAGCACCCGGGCGAGCCTCGCGGGGGCTTTGGCCAAGGTCGAGGGCGTGAGGCTCGACCTCAGCTACACCACCATCGTGGCGCCGATCGACGGGGTCGCCGGCGACCGGGCGCTCCGGATCGGGCAGGTCGTCTCCCCCGGCACCGGGCTCCTGACCCTGGTGCCCATGGGCCGCGACATCTACCTCGTGGCGAACTTCAAGGAGACCCAGACCGGGCACATGGTCGAGGGCGCGCGCGTCACCTTCACGGTGGACGCGCTTAGCGACCATGACTTCGAGGGCCGGATCGAGAGCTTCTCCCCGGGCACGGGGTCGCAATTCGCCCTGCTGCCGCCCGAGAACGCCACCGGCAACTTCACCAAGGTGGTGCAGCGCGTGCCCGTGCGCGTCGCCCTCGACCCGTCGGATCCGCTCGTCGCCCGCCTGCGCCCCGGCCTGTCCGCGGAGGCGACGGTCCACACCCGGGATCCGGTGGAGCCGGTCGATCCGGCCCGGCGCGGACCCAAGCCCGCCCCGGTGGCCCTCGTCAGCGAGGCCCTGCCCCGGTGAGCGCCGCGATGAACGCCCCGGTGGACGCCCCGCTGAACGCCGCCACGGGCCCCGTTCCGGCCGTGGCCATGCCCATTCCCGACGCGAAGGCGAGCGCCCGGGACTGGCTCGCCGTGTTCGGCGCGATCCTCGGCGCCTTCACGGCCATCCTCGACATCCAGATCACCAACGCGTCGCTCGCCGATATCCAGGGAGCGCTCGGCGCCTCCACCGAGGAGGGGAGCTGGATCTCCACCGCCTACCTGATGGCCGAGATCATCGTGATCCCGCTCACCGGCTGGCTGTCCTCGGTGATCGGCCTGCGCCGCTACCTCGCGGTGAACACGATCCTGTTCACCGCCTTCTCGCTCGCCTGCGCGCTGTCGACCACGCTCGCCCAGATGATCCTGTTCCGGGCCGGCCAGGGCTTCACCGGCGGCGTGCTGATCCCCACCGCCATCGTCATCGTGCGCACGCGGCTGCCGAAGAGCCAGCAGGCGATCGGCATCGCCATGTTCGGCCTCACCGCCACCTTCGCGCCCGCCATCGGCCCGACGGTCGGCGGCTGGCTCACCGACAACCTGTCCTGGCACTACATCTTCTACCTGAACCTGATCTTCGGTCCGATCGCGGCCGCGATCCAGCTCGGCGCCTTCGAGACGGTGCCCGCGCGCTGGGGCGAGCTGCTCAAGGGCGACTGGATCGGCATCGGCCTGATGGCGACCGGGCTGCCGGCCCTGACCTACGTGCTGGAGGAAGGCCAGCGCAAGGACTGGTTCGGCTCCCCCATCATCGTCCAGGCCAGCCTCCTGGCCGCGGCCGGCATCACGGGCTTCATCGTCCGCGAGTTGATGGCCGAGCGGCCGTTCATCAACCTGGGGGTGCTGGCCAACCGCTCGGTCGGCGGCGCCTGCGTGCTGATGACCGTGCTGGGCGCGGTCTCGTACGGGTCGATCTACATCATCCCGGTCTACTGCGCGCAGATCCAGGGCTACAACGCCCAGCAGATCGGCTACGTGGTGATGTGGTCGGGCCTGCCGCAGCTGCTGCTGTTCCCGATGATGCCGCTGATCATGCGCGCCGTGGACGCGCGGCTCCTCGTCGTCACCGGCACGCTGTTCTTCATCGCGAGCTGCTGGATCAATGTCGGCCTGACCCACGATGTCGGGGCCGACCAGCTGATCCTGCCGCAGATCCTGCGGGCCATCGGCCAGCCGCTGTTCACGATCCCGCTCTCGCAGCTCTCCACCGTGGGCCTCGGCCCGCGCGACACCGCCGACGCCTCGGCGTTGTCCAACATGATGCGCAACCTCGGCGGCTCGATCGGCATCGCGCTCCTGTCGACCATGATCGACCGGCGGGAGCACTTCCACTTCTCGATGCTGGCCGAGGCGATCACCGTCAACGCCACCCGCACCCAGGACCGGCTCGCGGCGCTCGCCGCCGGGATGCACGCCCGCATCGCCGACCCGCTCGCCGCCAAGGGGATCGCGCTCGGCCAGCTCGCCGCCCAGGTCCGCCGCGAGGCCACCGTGATGGCCTACGCGGACGGGTTCTGGCTGGTGGGGATGAGCCTCGTGGCGAGCCTCGCCGTGGTGGCGATCCTCAAGAAGCCCCAGCGCGCCGCCGGACCCGTGGAGGCGCACTGACCGACCGCCCTACTTCCCCGGCAGCCCGTGGACGAGGGGGAAGAACGTGTCCTTCCAGTCCTTGGGCTCGGCCTTGATGGTCTTCATCGCGTAGAAGTGCCGGGCCTGGAGCATGATGCCGTACGGCGTGGTGGAGAAGTTGGTCCCCGGCTCCTTCATGATCTCGACCAGGGTCTCGGGCGGGGTCTTCTCGTTGGTGGCCGCCACGTAGTCCTTGGCGGCCTGGAGCGGGTCCCGGGCGATCTCGGCATTGGCCTCGTCGATGGCGGCGACGATGGCGGCGGCGAGCTTGGGGTTGCGGTTGTACCAGCCGGTCCGGGCGTAGAAGATCGCGTTGCTCACCGGCTCGCCCACCATCTCGTAGGAGTTGAGGACCTTGTGGATCGCCGGGTCCTGCAGCTCGCGCTGCTGGAACGGCGGCAGCGAGAAGTGGCTGTTGACCTCGTTGTGCGGACTCGCGAGCGCCGCCACGGCGTCGGGATGGCCGAGCTGGACGGTCAGCGGGTCGAGCTTGGTCGCGCCCTCGGGCCCGAAGGCCTTCTTGGCGGCGATCTGGAGCAGCACCGCCTGCGAGGAGACCTTCACGGAGGGCAGCGCGATCTTGTCCTTGCCGGAGAAGTCGCTGAGCGTCTTCACGTCCGGGTTGCGGGTCAGCAGCAGCATCGGCGTCGAGCCGACGCCGCAGAGCCCCTTCACGTCGCCCCGCGTCCGGTCGTTCATCAGCAGCATGTTGGTGGAGCCGCTGTCGACGATGTCGATGTTGCCCGAGAGCAGCGCGTCGTTGCCGGCCGCGCCGCTCGTCAGGTTCAGCCACTCCACCGTGACGTCCCCGAGGCCCGCCGCCTTGGCGTGCTTCTCGATCAGCTTGTGCTGCTCGGCCAGCACCGCCGGGAGGTAGACGAAGCCCGGCTGCCGGCTGATCCGGACCTTGGCATCGTCGGCCCGGACGGGGGCGGCGAAGGCCAGACCGGCGAGCAGGAGGGCCGGCCCGGCCCGGAGGAGCCGAAGGCCGCCCCTCCGCAACGAACCCGTCCGCGACGTACGCACCATGAGGCTTCTCCCTGTGGCCCGGCGGTCTCCCTGGCGGGGCCGGGCTTTCGTCGGACCGGAAGTGGACAGGCTTGGGCCGGCGCGCGCAAGGCCTGCCGCCACGCCCCGCTAACGCAGAACCTGCCTTGTCCCGCGCCGTGCATCCCCGAGTGCCGGGCGCGGGTGAGGACCGGCATCGGGGCGAAGCGCCACGCCGTCACGGCCGCCGCGCTGGTCGGCATCGTCGCGGTCTCGGGATCGGGCTCGTCAGGCTGAAATTTTAGGTCGAGCAGGGTCGCGTGGCCGAGACCCGGGGCCTGACGGACGGGGCCTGCGGGGTCGCGGCCTGTTTCCCGGGCGAGGAGCGGGCCGGACGCCTGTCCCGGCCGAGGCCAGGCCGCCGCGATCCGGGCCCCGGACGACCCTGCGCTCCGACAGCCGGGAATGGTTCAGAGTAGACGACAGGCAGCCCCGCGTGGCGGCGCGGAGAGGCGCGGCCTCGCGGTCGGGGTCGCGGCCGTCCCGGAGGAGCAGAACGCGGCGATCCCCGAGATCCTGCGCGGGGCGCCGGCGCGGCCTCGGACCGGGTGCTGACGGCCGCGCGGCCTCGCGCACGGCTCGGAGGCGCTCGATCCGGCGGTCAAGACGGTCAAGGCGGTCAAGGCGGTCCTGGCGGCCGTGAAGGCGGCCGGAGCGGGTCCTGTCCCGCGCGGATGAAGCGGAGCGTGCCGGCGCGCCGGGCCGGCCGGCCGGTGTCGCTCGTGTGGTTGACCCCGTCCACGACCGGCACCTCGGGGAAGTCGAAGGGGCTTACCCCGTCGAGGCACGCCACGTTGACGGCGTACAGGTTCCGGTCCGAGCGGCGCTGATGATGCGTGTAGATCCCGCAGCGGGCGCAGAAGAAGTGCTCCGCCGACCGGGTGTGGAAGCGGTAGCGCGTCAGCGTCTCCGCGCCCTGCAGGATCGTGATCCCGCCCATCTCGGCCATGCCGACGACGGCGCCACGCATCCGGCAGAAGGAGCAGGTGCAGCGGCGGATCGAGTCGAAGCCGTCGCTGAGCGTGACCGCGAAGCGCACGGCGCCGCAATGGCACTGGCCGGTCCGGATGATCGCGTCGCCCACGCCGTACCCCGCGCATACCTTCCGCAGCCGGCCGACCCTAGTCCCGGGGTTCGAGCCGGACAATTTCCGATGTCTCACGCGTCGTGTCAGGAAATCTCACGCGGCGGCGCGCCGGGCGCGCCCCGCGCCACGGCTCCGGGCCGACATCGCGCGCTCGGGGCCTGCTCGGGGAACGCCCCGCGCTCCCTGCTCCGGACGGGACGTGTGGACCGCCGGCCTCACCGACCCCCTTGATGCGCCCCCGACCCCTCCCCGCCCGGGAAGCCTCGCACCGCGGCGCGCACCAGGGCGTCGATCATCGGGCGCACGTCGTCCACGCCGAGGGGCCCGAGGCTGCCGAGATCGGCCAGATAGGCCATGCCGTGGACGCTGGACCACAGCGCCCGGGCCATGACGGGGATCTCCGCCTCGGCGAGCCGGCCGCCGTCGCGCAGCACATCCTCCAGGATCCCGAACAGGACCGCGATGTCCGCCTGCACCGCGTCGGGCGCCGCCACCGTGCGCCGCTCGAAGATCGCCGCCCAGGCCGGGTGGTTCGCGGCCGCGAAGGCGAGATACGCGTCGGCCAGGCACAGGAGCCGGTCCGCCGTCCCGACCGCCGGGCAGGCGGCCAGCGCCGCCGCCAGGGCATCCCGCAGGCGGTGCATGGTGACCGCGCTGGCCTCCAGCCGCAGCAGCTCCAGGCTGTCGAACTGCGTGTAGACCGAGCCGACCGCGGTGCCCGCCCGCTCCGCGACAGCGCGGGCCGTCAGCGCCCCCGCGCCGCCCGCGTTCAGGATCGTCACCGCCGCGTCGATCAGAGCCCGCCGATCCGCGGCGCGGTCGGTCTGCCCCTTGCGCGGCCGGCCGCGCACTTTTTTCTGAACGCCGTTCATTTTAAGCCTTGCGGATGGGACCAGCCCATGATTAGTTGTTTCATGAACGGCGTTCAACAAAATCCGGACCGGGTCCGGAGCGCCCTTCCGCGAGGTGAGCCGTGATGCGAACCCTCTCCATCCTGATGCGGGGCGCGATCGCCGACAACGCCCAGGCGATCCACGACGCGAACGCCGTGACGATCCTGCGCCAGCAGATCCGCGACGCCGCGGGGGCGCTCGCCACCGCGCGCCGGGAACTCGCCGTGGCGCTCGCCTACCATGCCGCGGAGGCCCGGGCGCTCGACGCGATCACCGCCCGCGTCGACACCCTGTCGGACGGGGCCCGACGGGCCCTCAGGGACGGGCGCGACGATCTCGGGACCGAGGCGGCGAGCCTGATCGCGGCCCTGGAGGACGAGCGGGCCGACCGGCGGGAGGCCGCGGGCCGCTTCGCCGCCGAGACCGAGCGGCTCAAGCGCCTCGTGGCGCAGGGCACCGAGCGGCTGCGGGACCTCGACCGCGGGCTCCAGACCGCCCGCACCACCGAGGCGCTGCGGCGGGCCGGGCTGGAGGGCCGCCGGGTCACGACCCTGTCGGCCGGAGCATTCGCGGAGGCCGAACGCACGCTGGCGCGCCTGCGCGAGCGCCAGGCCGCGGAGGCGGACGTCGCCGACGCCCTGGCGGAGCTGGAGGCCGCCGCGGCCGCCGGGGTCGAGGCCGACCTCGACGCGGCCGGCTACGGCCGCCGCCGCACGGACCCCCGGGCGGTCCTCGACCGCCTCAGGGCGCAGGCCTGACCGCCCCGCCCTCACCCGCCCTCATCGCCCGCCTTCACACCCGCCTGCACGCGAGGAGCCCACGAGATGGTACCGCAGATGCCCCATACCGCCGCCTGGAAGACCTTCACGCTGGTCAGCTTCGCCGCCGCCGCCGCCATGCTGGCGATGGGAATCTTCTTCCTGCCCGCCGACATCTGGATCAAGGGCTACCTCGCCATGGCGGCGATCTTCCTGACCGGCACGACCTTCACGCTGGCCAAGACCCTGCGCGACGAGCACGAGGCGAGCCGGCTGATCAACAAGATCGAGGACGCCGCCGCCGAGCGGGTCCTGCGCGAGGCGGTGCCCGGACGGCTCTGAGGCCGGACCGCGGCTGGCGCGGAGAGGCTGTCGCCGCGCGGGGAGGACGACGGATCCTCCCCGCGCGGTCCGATCCGGCCGGCCGCGACATCGACTGTAAACCACGCCCGCGACGGATCGCGCGGCCGTAACCGGACCTTCAGCCTGCGCTGGGACAGTCCCGCATCCGTTTGAGCAGGGACCCGTGATGCCGAAGCAGAAATTCCGTCTGGTGACACGCAGCGACTTCGACGGTCTCGTCTGCGGCATGCTGCTGCGCGAACTCGACCTGATCGACGACATCAAGTTCGTCCATCCCAAGGACATGCAGGACGGCCTCGTGCCCGTCACGGACCGCGACATCATCACCAACCTGCCCTACGTGGCGGGCTGCCACCTCGCCTTCGACCACCATTCGAGCGAGACGACGCGCAATGCCGGGCGGGACCTGCCGAACCACATCATCGACCCGACGGCGCCCTCGGCGGCCCGGGTCGTCTATCGGCATTTCGGCGCCGCCTCCTTCCCGCGGGTCAGCGACGAACTCATGGCGGCGGTCGACAAGGCCGACGCCGCGCAGTTCACCCGCGCGGAGATCCTCGACCCGCAGGGATGGGTGCTGCTGAACTTCCTCATGGATTCGCGCACGGGGCTCGGCCGGTTCCGCGACTTCCGGATCTCGAACTACGAGCTGATGATGCAGCTCATCGAGCAGTGCCGCGACCACGGCATCGCGGAGGTCCTGGCCCTTCCGGACGTCCGGGAGCGCGTCGAGCTCTACGAGGCCCACCGGGAGCCCTTCGCGGCGCAGCTCCGCCGCTGCACGTCGGTGCACGGCAAGCTGGCCCTGATCGACCTGCGCGACGAGGCGGTCATCTACGCCGGAAACCGCTTCGCGGTTTACGCCCTGTTTCCCGACTGCGACGTCTCGGCCCACGTCATGTGGGGCCTGAAGCAGCAGAACACCGTCTTCGCCATCGGCAAGTCGATCCTGGATCGCGGCTCGCAGGTCGATGTCGGCGCCCTCTGCCTCGGCTACGGCGGCGGCGGTCACCGGGCGGCCGGGACCTGCCAGATTCCCAATGCCCGGGCCGAGGCCGTCAAGGCCGAGCTGATCGACGCCCTCTCGGGGGCGCCCCGGAAGGCCGCCGCCTGACCGGGCCGGGCGGGGAGGACGGCCCGGCGCCTCCGGGCGCCGGACCCTCCCGGCCGGTCGCGGGGGCGCGGCCGGGGCTTGGGCGCGGCGCCCGTTACGAAAGTCCCCCGATCCGATAGGGCCGCCCCCGGCGCCCCGTTGACTGCGCGTGGCCAGCGGCTAGAGGCCGTACCCTGCAGATCGAGTCCGCGCACGAACGACGCGGACCGGAGGAAACGTCGGGCCTGTCGTGCCCGCTCAGGAAAGGCCGCCATGCTTCTGTCCCGCTATGCCCTGTCCCGCCGGCGATTCCTGGCGACCGGCTCGACGGCGCTCCTCGCCGGCACCGTGGCGGCGCCGCACGTGGCCCGGGCGCAACGGGCGGACTTCACCTACAAGTACGCCAACAACCTGCCCGACACGCACCCGATGAACATCCGCGCCCGCGAGATGGCCGAGGCCCTGCGCACGGAGAGCGGCGGCCGGTTCGACCTCAAGATCTTCCCGACGAGCCAGCTCGGCTCCGACACCGACACGTTGAGCCAGCTCCGCTCGGGCAGCGTCGAGTTCTTCACGATGTCGCCGCTGATCCTCTCGACGCTGGTGCCGAACGCGTCGATCAACGGCATCGGCTACGCCTTCCCGAACTACGAGGCCGTCTGGCCGGCCATGGACGGCGAGCTCGGCGCCTGGGTCCGGCAGCAGATCGCCAAGGCCGGCCTCGTCGCCATGGAGAAGATCTGGGACAACGGCTACCGCCAGACCACCTCGTCGACCCGGCCGATCGCCACGCCCGACGACTTCAAGGGCTTCCGGATCCGCGTCCCGGTCTCGCCGCTCTGGACCTCGATGTTCAAGGCGTTCGACGCCGCCCCCGCCTCGATCAACCTGAACGAGACCTACTCGGCCCTGCAGACCAAGATCGTCGAGGGCCAGGAGAACCCGCTGGCGGTGATCTCCACGACCAAGTTCTACGAGGTGCAGAAATACTGCTCGCTCACCAACCACATGTGGGACGGCTACTGGTTCCTGGCGAACCGGCGCGCCTGGGAGCGCCTTCCGCCGGACCTGCGCACGATGGTGGCCCGCCACATCGACGCCGCCGGGCTGAAGGAGCGCGCGGACGTCGCCCAGCTCAACGCCAACCTGCAGGCGGACCTCTCGAAGAACGGCATGGTCTTCAACAAGCCCGACCCCGAACCCTTCCGCGAGAAGCTGCGCAAGGCCGGCTTCTACGCCGAGTGGAAGGGCCGGTACGGCGACGAGGGCTGGTCGCTGCTGGAGAAGGCCTGCGGGAAGCTCACCTGATGGGGACCGCGACGCCGCCGCGCGGCAGCGTCGCGCCGCGCGGCGGCGTCGCGCCGTGCTCCCGGCGGGTCATGAACCTCGCCCACTTCCTGCGCCGGTCCGCGCGCCGCTTCCCGGACGCGGTGGGCCTCGCCTGGGGGGCGCGGTCCTGGACCTGGGCGGAACTCGACGCCCGGGTCGACGCCGCGGCGGCGGCGCTCGCCGCCCGCGGCATCGCCAAGGGCGACCGCGTGCTGGTCCAGGCGCGCAACGGCAACCCGCTGTTCGAGTCGATGTTCGCCTGCTTCCGGATCGGCGCCGTCTGGGTGCCGACGAACTTCCGGCAGACGCCCGCGGAAGTGTCCTACCTCGCGCGCGCCAGCGGCGCCTCCGCGCTGATCTGCGACGCCGGCTTTCCGGACCACGCCGCCGCCGTGCGGGCGTCCTGCCCGGACCTCGGCCTCGTCGTCGAGATCGGCGGCCGGGCCTTCGGGACGGATTACGACGGCCTCGTCGCGGAGCACCTGAGCGAGGCCGCGCCCACCGCCGACGTGGAGCACGACGATCCGTGCTGGTTCTTCTTCACCTCGGGCACGACCGGGCGCCCGAAGGCGGCGGTCCTCACCCACGGCCAGATGGCCTTCGTGGTCACCAACCACCTCTGCGACCTGATGCCGGGCACCACCGAGGCCGACGCGTCCCTCGTCGTCGCGCCGCTCTCGCACGGCGCCGGCATCCACCAGTTGGCCCAGGTCGCGGCCGGCACGAAGACGGTGCTGACCGGCGGCGCCCGCCTGGACCCCGAGGAGGTCTGGGCGCTCGTGGAGCGCTGGCGCATCACCAACCTGTTCACCGTGCCCACCATCGTGAAGCTGCTGACCGAGCATCCGGCGGTCGCGGCCCACGACCATTCCAGCCTGCGGCACGTGATCTACGCGGGCGCCCCGATGTACCGGGCGGATCAGCAGCACGCGCTGCGGGTCCTGGGCCCGGTGCTGGTGCAGTATTTCGGGCTCGGCGAGGTGACCGGCAACATCACCGTGCTGCCGCCCCGCCTGCACGCGGCCGAGGACGGGCCCGACGTCAAGGTCGGCACCTGCGGGATCGAGCGCACCGGCATGCAGGTCCAGATCCAGGACGCGGCGGGGCGTGCGCTCCCGCCGGGCGAGACCGGCGAGATCTGCGTCTGCGGCCCGGCGGTGTTCGCCGGCTACTACGACAACCCGGAGGCCAACGCGGCGGCGTTCCGCGACGGCTGGTTCCGGACCGGCGACCTCGGCCATTGCGACGCGGAAGGCTTCCTGTTCATCACCGGCCGCGCCTCCGACATGTACATCTCCGGCGGCTCGAACGTGTACCCGCGCGAGATCGAGGAGAAGCTCCTGACGCATCCGGCGATCTCGGAGGCCGCGATCCTCGGCGTGCCGGACCCGGCCTGGGGCGAGGTCGGTGTGGCGGTCTGCGTCGCGCGGCCCGGGGCGCCGGTGGCGGAGGGCGAGCTGATCGCGTGGCTGTCGGCCGCGATCGCCCGCTACAAGCTGCCCCGGCGGGTGTTCTTCTGGGAGGCCCTGCCGAAATCCGGCTACGGCAAGGTGACGAAGCGCGCGATCCGCGAGGGCCTCGAGGCGCGGGGCGACCTACCCCTCGAGAACCCGGCCTCGACGCCGCGCGGCTAAGGCTTCGGCCCGACGCCATCCCGTCGTCGCGAGCGCGGTGACCGGGGCGCGCCGGCACGGCGTGGGGCGCCGGCCGGATCGCGTCGCGGTGCCCGCCCGGAGGCCGCCGCCGGCCCGCTGCCCGGGGACCGGGTGGCCGCTCGGGCGCATCGCACCCGCCGCACCGCACGCACCGCGTTTGCTGCGCCGCACCCGCGGCGACGGCCCCAATCCCGGCGTGGGGCACAAACCGGTTGCGGTACCCGACCCGCCTCATGACGTCGCTGCATGACAGCCCACGCGCGAAACCCCTCACGCGCCGAGGCCGGCAGGATCATATTGCGCTGCAGCAAGCCGGGCGACGCGCCCGGGCATGACCGGGATCGGGCTCCATGACCACCCTCGCGAACCTCGTCGGCTTCCGCTCCGACAGCGCCGCGCCGCTCCTCGCGCAGATCGCCGGCCGCCTCGGCGTCGCCGTGCGCCGCGCCGCCGCTGGGCGCTACGCCGAGCAGCGCGACCGGATCGTCCGCACCGGCGGCGCCGGCATGATCTGACCGCGCCCGGCACGCCCGTCCCGATCGATCGGCCTCAGAGGAAGCCGATCGAGAACCAGGGGACGAGGATGATGACGAGGAGCCCGACCAGCAGGGCCACGATGTAGCCGACGATCGGGCGCATCCCGGCATCGGGGTGGATCCGGCTGATGGCG
>NZ_BPQS01000036.1 GCF_022179385.1 Methylobacterium longum
GCAGCACCGCGATCTCCGCGAGCACGAGCAGCGCCGCCGGGATCTCCACCAGATGGCCGAGGCCGTCGTCCAGCCGGCGCAGCCAGGTCCGGGCGCGCAGGGGCGGGCCGGTCAATTCAACCCCCGCCGTCGTCTCGACGGCCGCGATATTGATCTGCATGGCGATCGTCCCTCAAGCGAGCTTACCGAGGTCGTTCAGCAACTGCCCGTCCGGCCCATGGAGGAGCGCAGAACTGGGATGTGCTGCCGAGCGCTGGCAGGCTGTAGCGGCCGAAGGCCAACAAGCGGGGCCAATGCTTGAGCCAGGCACCTGCACTCGGCCTCGTGGAGCGCAAGACGGGCACGTTACCTGTTCGCGCGCGCCTGTCCTGACGAATCTCGCTTCAGGTCAGCTTTCCGCAAGCCTCCTCTAGCAACGACCAGGCGTTGTCACCATATTTCTGCTTCCATGTCTGGAAGTATGACGTGCTTGCGAGTGCCCGCTGGAAGTCGGGTTTCACAACTTCGATAAATGCGAGGCCCTTTTTGGCCAGCTCGGTTCGCAATGAACGATCGCGCTCGGCGACATCGCTGCGCTGATCGACGACGGACCGGTCGAGTTCGGCTGTAAGGACGGATCTGATGTCCTCCGGCATGCGCGCCCAGGCCTTGCGGTTGGCCAAGGGCCAGTAGCCGTCCCAGCTGTGGCCGGTCAGCGAGCAGAATTTCTGAACCTCGTAGAGCCGGGTCGTCGCGATGAGCGAGAGTGCATTCTCCTGGCCGTCGATGACGCCGGTCTGCAACGACGTGTAGACCTCGGCGAAGTTCATGGGCGTCGGCGACGCCCCCATCGCAGCGAAGAACGATGTGAGCATCGGTGCCGGTGGAACCCGGATCTTGAAGCCGGACAGATCCTTCGGAGCGCGGACCTCTCGTCCGGATGATGTGATCTGGCGAAAGCCGTTGTCCCAGATCCGCCCCGGCGCGATAACGCCGACCTTCTCAATCAATGCCCGGGTGTGCTGACCCAGCCCCCCGTCCATCGCCCGCCAAACGGCATCGTAATCCGGAAAGGCATAGGCTGTGTTGGCGATACCCGCGACGGGCACAAAAGTCGCCAAGATCGAAGCTGAAAGTAGCAAGAACTCGATGCTTCCGTTTCGCACCTGCGACAAGACATCGGTTTCTGTCCCGAGTTGGTTGGCTGGAAACAAGCGAATGCTGAGGCGTCCATTCGTCTGTTCGCGGACGCGGTCGAGTGCCGCGCGCAGGTGGACGTTGTTCGGATGACTGGGGTCCTGACCCGTTGCGAACTTGAAATCGAATTCCGGCCCTGCCCTCACAATCGACGGCATCGCCATCACGAGGCCACCGGCCAACAGGGCACGACGGCTTAGGGCTTTCCGCGGTAGCGCTAGCATTGATGACCTCCCTGAATTTTCGCATATTGTTCGAACCTGGCCGGTTTCTTGGGTTTCTTTATTGAAGCTATGCCGCTGGTCTGCGGCTCTATGGGTCGCATGCGGCTAGTGCGGCCCCGAGTGCGAACCGCGCCATGGCAAGCGCCTCGGCTGGCGGGACTCCACGGGTCGCGTAGTAGAGGTCGCGGCCGAGAGCCAGCACGTCGGGATGTCCCGCGGTCGCACGTTCCACGGTCTCGACCGCCCGGGGCAGCAACTCCGTCGCAGGCAACACGGCATTCACCAGGCTGCGCGCGCGTGCTTCTTCCGCACTCATCAATCTCGCTTCGTAAGCGATCTCGAACAGAACCGCTTTGGGCAAGGCGTCGCGCACGACGGCGAGCGCCAAGAAGGGAAAAAGGCCGTGTGCCACTTCCGGCAGGCCGAGTGTCGCGTCGCGCGTAGCGAAAACCATGTCGCAGGCCAGGGTCACAGCAAACCCGCCCGCATGCGCATGGCCGTTGAGCGCAGCGACCAGCGGCTTGCCGAGACCAGCCATCGCGCCGAAGAGATCGATATGGGCTCGCCCGAACTCCATCCGTCCGGCAGCAGTTGGGCCAGCGCCTCGGTAGTCGCCTCCCAGGCAGAAGACAGAGCCGCTCCCCGTCAGGACGCATCCGCTGATCGCTTTGTCGCTGCGAGCGGCGTTCAGGGCGGCGGTCAATTCGTCCGCCATGTCCTGCGTGATCCTATTCCCGGCGTCGGGTCGGCTCAGCGTCAGGATCGCCACCCGGCCATACGTCTCGACTTCGATCTGCCGCATCGCTGCTGCGCCCTCCGTTGGACGGAAGATCCCGCCAGTCCGAGTCACACCCCTGCCGAAAACCCCTCGCGTCAGGAGGCGTAGCGCCGCTCCTGCGCGATGAGATCGGACATGCCGACGAACTCGTTGAACTCGTCGAAAGGTGTCATCAGGTCTGCCACCGCGTTCGTCGAGCACCCCGCCTCCATGAACCGCTCCATCATCGTTTTGACCGCCTTATGCATGGCGAACATCGGCTCGATCGGGCAAAGAGCGTAATCGAATCCGCACGCTTCGACCTCTTTCAGCGACAGGTATGGACTTTTCCCAGATCTGGCCATGTTGAACAGGAGCGGCTTGCCGAGCGGTCGCAGGCGGCGACTAATCTCGCGCATCTGCTCCACACTCTCCATCGCGTCGCAATAAAGTCCGTCGGCACCGACCTCAGCGTAGCTGATGAGGCGGGCGATCGCGTCGTCGAAGCCGGTCACGGCAAGCGAATCCGTGCGCGCGACGATGAAGAAGTCCGGATCGCTCCGGGCCTCGAGCATGGCGCGCAGCTTCTGCTGCATTTCCTCGGCGCTGACGAGCTGCTTGCCCGAGAAGTGCCCGCACTTCTTGGGAACCGCTTGATCCTCCAGATGCAGCACCGAAGCGCCCGCCTCTTCCCACAGTCTGATCGTGCGCTGTGCGTCGAGCACGCCGCCATATCCCGTATCCGCATCCGCGAAGACGGGGAGGCTGGTAACCCTGCAGATGCGGCGGATATGCTCGAACATCTCGGTCTGCGTCAGCAAACCCATATCGGGAGCGCCTGCGACGATGGCGGAGGCCGCGAAACCGCTCACGTAGATCGCGGGCGCACCGACTTGCTCGGCCAGCTTAGCCGTGACGGCGTCGTGCGCGCCCATGCAGACGAACGGCGGCGATTTGAGTAGTTCGCGGAAGCGGGATGAGCGGGATGAGCGGGATGAGCGGGACAAAGCGGGGCCTCTGGGTTGCATCGGGCGGGAGATTCGAAGCGAGCTTGACCGGGCTCAAATCTCGAACCCGAACCCCTCATGTTAGCGCAAACATAAGCGGAATTGCGGCGTTCCGCAATCCATGCGGGCGGGCTATGCAGCAGAGTGCGGGATCAACTAGGTTACAGGCACGGCCAAGCGACTGAGATGGCAGACCTAACAACGAGACCGCGCCGGAAGCAGAATCCCAAGCAGGGGAAGCCTGAGCCGCGCATGGAGGATGTGGCCGCCCTCGCCGCAGTTTCAGCAATGACGGTCTCGCGGGCACTGCGCGATCCGACTTCCGTGAATACCGAGACTAGACTCCGTATCGAGGCGGCAATCGATGCCACCGGATACGTTCCCAACCGGATCGCCGGCAGCCTCGCTTCGCGCAGGACGAACGTCGTCGGCCTGATCGTGCCGAGCCTTCGCAACTCGCTTTTCGCGGAGACGATCCAAGGCGTATCGGACGCTCTCGGCGCACATCACCCTTTGATGATCGCGGATAGCGGCTACGCGTTGGCCGGTGAAGAGGCCGCTATTCGGGCCTTCTTGGCCCAGCGCATCTGCGGGATCGTGCTGCACAACACGCAGCATACGACGCGCAGTCGCTCGATGCTCGAGGATGCAGGTATCCCCTGCGTCGAGACGGGGAACCTGACCGAGAAACCTCTCGACATGACAGTCGGTTTCTCGAATTACGATGCAGCCTGCGCGATGACGGAGTACCTGATTGGCCGCGGGTACAAGAACATCGGATTTGTCAGCCTGCCCATTCACGACAATGATCGCGCTGCCGAAAGGCGAGCGGGATTTCTAGCCGCCCATCAACGGCGTGGGCTGATCTCCGCTCCCGAGTTGCTGCTCGAAAGCCCGCCCGGACTGCGGAGCGGCGGGCTCGCACTAGCTACTTTGATCGAGCGCGTGCCGGCCGTCGATGCGGTCTTTTTGTCAGGCGATGTGCTGGCGACCGGAGCTTTACTTGAAGCGAACCGTCGCGGCTTGGATGTCCCGAATAAGATCGCGATCGTCGGCTCGGATGACAACGAACTCCAGGAGGCCGTCTCCCCACCGCTGACAACGCTGCGCTTTCCTCGCTATCAGATCGGACATCAAGCAGCCGAGATGCTGATGAAGCGACTTCGAAATCCCTCCCGCGACGTCAGTAGGCTTGACCTCGGTTATGAACTTATAGAGCGAGCAAGTGCCTAATGGCGAAACGAACGCGCCAACCACAATGACATTTGTTGGCCGAAGGCGGCCTGCCCGCTTTGAAGCGAAAGATGCAGGAAAGCAGCCTTGATCATACCGAAAAATTTCAACTGATGGCGGGGTCATCGATTTCAGTAGACGTTTTTAGATTGAGGATATTCGGCGCCACCCGATCGAGGCGGTAGGCCTTTCTCGCAGCGGTGACCAGGTTGGCATCCGAGTTGCTCATCCTTCCGGTACGCGTCCGGAGGAATCCATGGCTGTGCAGATCTCTCCACCTTCCGAGGAAGGCGTCGAAATTGGGCGGCCCCGGCTCGGCCTCGCCCTCACGGCAATCCTGATCGTCTTCTACTTCGGCTTTGTCGGGCTCGGCGCCTTCGCGCCCGCCATCTTAGCCAAGCCCCTTTTCGATGGCGGTACGGTAACCGTCGCCTTCGCGTACGGTCTGTTCGTCATCGCACTCGGCGTTGCCCTGACCGGGATCTACGTGCTCATCGCGAACCGCGAGGTCATCAGATGAGTGTTTTAGCTGCGCGCCGCACGCTGATCGGTCTCGCTCTCCTCGCGCCAGCACCCGCACTCGCGCAGTCGGGAGTTGCCGGTGATGGCCTTAACCTGACAGCGATTACGCTCTTCACTACCGTTGTGATGGGCACGCTGTACATCACCTACAGGGCGGCGAAACGAACGCAATCGGCTTCCGATTTCTACACGGCCGGCGGACGGATTACAGGATTCCAGAACGGCCTCGCAATCGCCGGAGACTTCATCTCGGCGGGTGCTTTCCTGGGGCTCGCCGGCCTCGTCTATGGGAATGGCTTCGACGGCTTGATCTACGCGGTCGGGTACACGACGGGGCTGCCGATCGTCGTTTTCCTCATGGCAGAGCGTTTGCGCGCGCTCGGCCGCTTCACCTTCACGGACGTCGCCTGTACGCGCCTCCAAGAGAAGCCGATCCGCATCTTCGCGGCCTCGGCTTCCCTCGTCGTGATCGCCTTCTACCTCATCGCCCAAATGGTCGGAGGTGGGCAGCTCATCCGCCTTCTGCTTGGCCTCGATTACATTTATGCGCAGTTCATCGTTGGGCTCCTGATGATCTGCTACGTCCTGTTCGGCGGCATGGTCGCGACGACCTGGGTGCAGATCACGAAAGCGGTGCTGTTCCTCATCGGCGGAACGGTGATAGCGCTGCTGGTGATGGCCCATTTCGACTTCGATTACGGCGCACTACTTCGACAGGCGGTCTCCCGTCACCCTCGTGGAGAGGCTATCCTCACGCCGCAGTTTCTGTCCCGCGATCCGGTCTCGGCGATCTCGCTCGGGCTCGCGTTGATGTTCGGGACTGCCGGTCTTCCTCACATCTTAATGCGCTTCTTCACAGTGCCCGATGCCCGTGCCGCCCGCGTGTCCGTGTTCTGGGCGTCTGTGTGGATGAACTACTTCTTCGCACTCGTGTTCGTCATCGGGTTCGGAGCGCTCGCCCTGGTCGCGAAAAACCCAGCTTACGTGAACGCCGCCGGCGGCTTGATCGGTGGCGGGAACATGGCGGCGATTCACCTCTCGCACGCGGTCGGCGGCGACCTGATGCTCGGGTTCATCTCGGCCGTCGCTTTCGCGACGATCCTCGCCGTCGTCGCAGGCTTGACGCTCGCAGGCGCGACCGCGGTGTCGCACGACCTTTATGCCAGCGTATTCCGGCGCGCCGGCGCAAGCGAGGCATCCGAGGTTCGCGTCTCGCGCTACGCCACCGTGATCCTGGGAGTCGTCGCGATCGGGCTCGGCATCGCGTTCCAGAACCAGAACGTCGCCTACATGGTGAGCTTGGCGTTCTCTATCGCCTGCTCGTCAACGCTGCCGCTCCTGATCCTCGTTCTGTACTGGCCAGGCCTCACGACGCGCGGTGCAGTGGTCGGGGGATGCGTCGGGCTTGGAACCGCACTTCTCTTCACCGTCTTAGGCCGCCCGGTCTGGGTCGGTGTGCTGGGCTACGCGACACCGATCTTCCCAATCGATCCGCCGACAATCGTCACGATGCCACTGGCGTTCCTCGTCTGCTACGTCGTGTCAGTGACGGACAAGAGTCCGCAGGCAAGGATCGATCACCAGCGGGGCGCCTCGATCGGCCGGACAGCCCCGTCCGTTCCAGTGGCCGCAGAATGAGTCCTCTGAGGATCACGCCATGATGAAGTTGATCAGCGCGACACCGAGCCCCTACGCTCGCAAGGTGCGAATCGCCCTCGCCGAGAAGGGCATCCCCTTCGATCTGGAGACGGAAGTGCCCTGGCACGGCACGTCCGTGACGCCGCAGTACAATCCGCTGGAAAAGCTTCCGGTTCTCATCCTCGAGGATGGCAGTGCGGTCTACGAGTCGCACTACATCATGGAATGGATCGAGGCGAAGTACCCCGCGCCGCCGCTCGTTCCAGCTGATATCGACGGTCGGCTCCTTGCACGTAAGTTCGAGGTGTTGTGCGACGGCACGTGTGACGCGTTCGTGCTCATGTTCTTCGAGCAAATGCGCGATCAAGAGCGGCAGAGCCCGGAATGGATCGCCCGGCAGCGCCGAAAGGTCGATGGCGGAGTGCGCGAGATTGCCCGCCTGATCGGCGACCGTGATTACGCGGTCGGCGACAGCTTCGGGCTCGGGGACATCGCGGCAGGGACGGTCGTCGGATATCTCGACGTTCGTTGGCCGGACTACCCCTGGCGTGAGCAGTACCCAAGCCTTGCCGCCTACAGCGATCGCATGGAACGGCGGCCGTCTTTCCAGAGGACGAGACCCACGCCGCAGCAAATCACTGAAAAGGTAGTGTAGTGTGCCATGCACCTGTTCTGACCGAGCACTTCACCGCGGGTGGAGTAGGCATGGTAGGCCTGACCTTGAGCGGCCCGTACGGATTATCGTGCCGGTAATTCGGGTCATAAACTGGTCTGACTCTCGCTCGTCATCGTAAGAAAGGCTGCTCATTATCGTAGGAAAGGCTTCTTATTACCTGCCGATCGGCGCAAAGGCCGGGATGAACGTGCCGCTTACCATCGTCGAAGACCTGCAGCCGGACACGAAAGCGAACTCTACTGTTGCCGACAACGGATGCACCGCGCTCTTCTCGCGTGGCATTCGAGATGCGTTGCGGTAGCAGTCGCGAGGATGCGGCGTGCGCGGAGTCTCGCGTTGGTCCGGCGGTTGCTATGCTGGCGCGTCTCGCTGGGGGGCCACGATGAAGCGACGCACATTCCTCGCCGCAGGTGCCTCGACATTGGCAGCGCCAATCGTCGGCCGAGCGCAAGACGCCCGGGTGCTGCGCATGGTGCCCCAGGCGAACGTGACGTCCATCGACCCGATCTGGACCACCGCGATCGTGACGCGCAATCACGCCTACATCGTCTACGACACCCTCTTCGGCCTCGATGCCGACCTGCAACCCCAACCCCAGATGGCGGCCGGCTACCAGGTCGAGCGAGATGGTCGGAAGGTGACGATCGCCCTCCGCGAGGGGCTGCGCTTTCATGACGGCACACCCGTCCTCGCGCGGGATTGCGTCGCCAGCATTAGGCGCTGGGCCGCGCGAAACGGGTTTGGCCAGACGTTGATGGCCGCGACGGACGAGATCGTGCACGACGGTGATGCGAACATCGTCTTCCGTTTGAAGGCGCCTTTCCCGCTGCTGCCGAACGCACTGGCGAGCGTCAGCCAACCCGCCTTCATCATGCCGGAGCGGATCGCGCAGACCGATCCGTTCAAACAGATCACGGACGCCACCGGCTCCGGGCCGTTCCGCTGGAAGGCGGACGAGTTCAACTCGGGCAGCTTGATGGTCTACGAGCGGCACGCCGGATACGTGCCCGCCCCCGGCGCCCCGAGCCTGACCGCCGGCGGCAAAATCGCCCATTTCGACAGGGTCGAGTGGCAGATCATCGCCGACGGCGCGACTGCAGCGGCTGCGCTGCAGAACGGCGAGATCGACTGGTACGAGCAGCCACCGCCGGAACTCCAGCAGCTCCTCGCCCGCAATCGTAACATCGTCGTGGAAGGGCTCGACCGCTTCACCAATCCAGCGATCCTGCGCATGAACCACCTGCAGCCGCCGTTCGACAATGTCGAGGTGCGCCGGGCGGTGCTGCCGGCCATCATCCAGAGCGATTTCATGGCGGCTATCGCAGGCGATGATCCAGCCAACTATGACGATCGGTGTGGGATCTTCACGCCGGGCACGCCGATGGCCACGGATGCCGGCATGGAGGTGCTCACGGGGCCGCGTAGCCTCGGGAAGGCGCGGGCGGCGCTGAAAGCTGCGGGCTATAGCGGCGCGAAGGTCCGGCTGATCGGCCCGACGGACATCCTGGCGCCCTCGGCGATCACCCAGGTCGCGGCCGATCTGCTGCCCCGTATCGGCTTCAACGTGGATCTGGCCCTCAGCGACTGGGGTACGGTCATCCAACGCCGCGTCCCACGCGAGCCCGTCGATAAGGGCGGCTGGTCCGTGCTGCTGACCACGTTTTCGTCGTTCGACAATGCTGATCCGGCTGCGCTTCAACCGCTCAGGGCCAACGGCGCTGGTGCTTGGTTCGGCTGGCCGTCGATTCCGAAGCTGGAGGAACTCCGCGCGGCCTGGTTCGCCGCTCCGGATGCGCAGGTGCGCAAGGCGCTCTGCGCGGAGATGCAGCGGGTCGCGCTCGATCAAGTGGCCTACGTACCGGTTGGCTCCTATCGATCCATGACCTCTTTCGGTCGCAATCTAACGGGCCGGGTCCTCGGATTTCCGATCCTCTGGAACATCAGGAAGACCTGAGCGAACCGTCCGGCCACCGGCGGAGGCCGCGAGAGGTGATCGTTGGGACCTGACGGGCTGCACCGGATGGCCAGACCAGACACCTTATGCCAAGGCAAGTTCATGATGCGCATCCTCGGCCGCTCGACTTCGATCAACGTCCGCAAGGTTCTTTGGGCCGCGGCCGAGGCCGGGTTGAGCTTCGAGCACGAAAACGACTGGACGCTGACCAAGGACACGCAAGGTCCAGAGTTCAGATCCCTCAACCCGAACGGTCTCGTTCCCGTCCTCGTGTCCGCAGAGGGTGTCCTCTGGGAAAGCAATACGATATGCAGATATCTGGTTGCGAAATCAGGCCGGCATGATCTTCTGCCCAATACTCCGTTCGCGCGTGCGGCCGTCGAGAAGTGGATGGACTGGCAGGTGGCCGATCTGAATTGTGCTTGGCAGGCGGCTTTCCTGGGCTTGGTCCGTAAGAATACTTCTTACAGGCATGATCAAGTTGCGATTGCACGGAGCGCGGAACGGTGGAATGACTTGATGCTCATCTTAGAGCGGCACTTGGCCGGGACCGATGCCTATATCGTCGGTGACACCTTCACCTTGGCCGACGTAGTGGTCGGCCTTTCGCTTCAACGATGGCTTCTGACGCCCATTGCGCGACCATCGACGCCGGCGCTCATCGCGTACCGGCAGCGGCTGCAAATTCGCCCCGCCGTGCAGGCGTGGATTGCCGCCGACGTACCCTAAAGCGACGGGTGACGAGCGCTTGTTTTAAGCTTCCTCGCAGGCGCTCGATGGCAAGGGCAAAGTGAGGTGGCCAAAGAGAGGGGCCGCCGCGAGCTGGATCATCGGGCTCGGTCGGACCTGCCGAGCTGAGAGGGCTCCTCCTCAGCGCGTAAGCGCACCTCACGTAAGTGAAACCGTTGGTGATCCGCCAAGACTCATGTCCGTTCTTGAGAAGCGCCCGAGTCGACCCGAGTGACTGGAACGGGCGCGAAGCCGAACGTCCGGTTCTGCGCGCAACGGCAATCCGGCGCGACGTAGTCTGGCCGAAGGTGGAGGCGGCTCGTACGCCCTTATGAGGCCTCGTAGCCTAACTCCGAAGCCTTCGCCGCCGCCTCATCTCGTTCATCAGGATCTGCGGCGGGGCTCATCAGCGAGCGTAAGGTTGCGGCCAAGTCGGCCATGCTGAGACCGCCCTTCTGCAAGATGCGGTCGGCCTGGCCGCCGAGCCGCCTCCGGTCGTCCGCCGTCACGTCCTTGGCAGTCAGCACTATGACCGGGATGTCGCGCCATTCCGCCTTCGCCCGCAACTGCCGCAGGAAGCCGAACCCGTCCACCTCCGGCATCATCAGGTCGAGCAGGATCAACCCGGGCTTCCGAACGCCCACTGCTTCCAGGCCAGCCCGACCGTTCTCTGCCGAGACCACCCGCCAACCCTCTCGCGTCAGGAGCGTCGTCATGCGCTCGCGCACATCGGGATCATCGTCGACCACGAGGATCGGCCCTTCGTGGACCGTGGGCCTGAACCTCTCCATCGCTTCCTTCAGTTGGCCCCACTCGACCGGTTTGTGCAGGTAGTCGGTCGCGCCGAGCGAGAAGGCGAGGTTCTGCTCGTCAAGCACGGTCACCATGATCACCGGGGTCGCTCCGAGCTCCGGGTCAGAGCGCAGCGCCCGCAGGACGGCCCAGCCATCCATGCGTGGCATGGTCACGTCGAGCAGGATTACCCGTGGACGCAGGGCACGAGCCCGTTCCAGACCTTCACGTCCGTCCGGGGCCGTGACCACCTTGAACCCGTCGCGCTGCAGGAAGCGAGCGAGGAGGTCCCGCGTGGCCGGGTCGTCGTCGATGACCAGGATCTGCTCGGCATGGCTCGGAGTGGCCGCGGCATTGGCTGGTCGAGCGGGTAGGTCGTGCATGACCTGAGCCGCAAGCTCGGCGGAAGGTCGCTCCTCGTACCGGGCAGGCAGGTCCAGGGTGAAGGTCGTACCCTCCCCCTCCTTGCTCGCCACCGCGATCTCGCCTCCCAGCATCCGGGCGAAGGCGCGAGTGATCGCAAGCCCCAGACCCGTGCCGCCGAAGCGACGAGTCGTGGAAGCATCGGCTTGGCTGAAGCGCTGGAACAGTCTCGCCAGCTGCTCCTCGCTCATGCCGATGCCGGTGTCGGTCACGGTGAAACGCAGCCAATCGGTGCCCTGGCGGTGCTCGCGCTCCGCCGTGAGGGTGATCAGGCCGCCCTCGGTGAACTTGGCGGCGTTGCTCAGCAGGTTGATCAGGCACTGGCGCAGCTTTGTCGCATCCGTGTGCGCGCTGCCGAGCTCGTCAGCGAGCCGGACGTCGAGACTGTTGTCCTTCTTGGCGACCAAGCCACCGACCGTGGCAGCAACGTCGTTCACGGTCCCTGCGACGTCGAACTCCTCGGCGTAGATCTCCATCCGTTCGGCCTCGATCTTTGAGAGGTCGAGCACGTCGTTGATCAGGCCCAGCAGGTGGCGGGCGTTCGACTCGATCTTGCGCATGTCCGAGAGCAGGCTCTCCTCACCGAGATCCTCCATCTCCTCCTGCAGCATCTCGGAATACCCGATGACGGCCGAGAGCGGCGTGCGCAGCTCGTGGCTCATGTTGGCCAGGAACTGGCTCTTGGCACGGTTGGCCTCCTCGGCTGCCTCCTTGGCGGCTTCCAGTTGCAGCTCGGCTTCCTTGCGGGCCGTGATGTCTGCATGGGCGCCGACCCACTCGCGCACGCGCCCGTCCTCTTCCAGGATCGGCACGCCGCGCACATCCATGTACCGGTAGACGCCGTCGTGCCGGCGCAGGCGGTGCTCGACGGCGTAGAGCGTGCGGGTTTCCACCGCTTGCTCCCAGGCCGCACGCGTCCTGTCCCGGTCTTCGGGATGGACGGCCTCCAGGAAGCCGCGACCGGCGGCCTCGGCTGGGGCCTGGCCGGTGAAACGCGTCCACTCAGAGGTGACCCGCCGGAACTCACCGTCCGGGGTCGTGCTCCAGACAATGGCCGAGGTGGCTTCGGTGAGGGAGCGGAAGCGTTCCTCGCTCTCAACCAGCCGCAGCTCGGAGAGCTTGCCGAGCGTCACGTCGGCCATGACGATGCCGACGCCGTCCGCCCGTCCGTCGCGTCCGCGTTCACGGCGTAGGGGGAAGAAGCTCGACTGAAGGTGGCGGGTGCCACCCGGCGCGCTCGGGGCCGGCACACCGACATCGACGTTCGCGGTGACTAGACCCTGGTCGCGTGCAGCCGCCAGCTTCGGGGCGAGTTCGTCCTGCAGCGACGGCAGGAGGGCCCAGATCGGTGCGCCGACATCGGCACCGAAGCCGCGCTCGCTCATGTTCTCCAGGGCTCGGTTCATGTGCCGGATGTTGAGGTCGCGGTCGAGGAAGCCCAGGCCTACGGGTGCGTTCTCCAGCACGCTCTCTAGGAGGTCGGCCATACGCTGACCCTCGCGACGGCGCACAAACGCGAGACGTGCGAGTAGGCCCACGGCAGCCACGGCGGCAGCCAACGTGATCAATGTCAGCAGCGGCGAGCGAACCCTGTCCGAGGCCGCCCGTGTCTCCATGTCCGCGCTCGCGCGGTCCTGGACGTCCTGCGTCAAAGTGCGGATCGCGTCCATGCTGCGCTTGCCCTCGCCGGACTGGATCAGGTCGGTGGCGGCCTGTTGTCCGGAAGACCGGCGCAACGCGACCACACGTGCGGAGAAGGACTTCTCGGCCTCGATCAGCTGTCTCCGACGCTCCCGCGTCGGCGGTTCGAGGGTTAGGCTGTCGAGCCTGTCCAAGTTGCCGCTGATGCCGGCCAAGGCCGCATCGTAGGGTTGCAGGTACTCCTCGCGCCCGGTCAGGGCGTAGCCGCGCATGCCGGTTTCTAGGTCCCTCATGACCGAGAGGATGTGTTCACTTTGAGCGACGAGGCCGTTCAGGCGAGCGGTTTCGGCCCGGCTGTGCGCGCCCGCCACGTAGTTCCACCCGCCTGCCGCCACGGCGAGGGCGAGCAGCATGAAGGCGAGCGATGATCCCGGAAGGCGCCGTCCGGAGCCGAGGAAGCGCCAGCGGTTCAGTGTGATCTTCTTGAAGCTCATGTCACCCGTGGCCTGCGCGGCGGTGAACCGCGATCTGTGAGGCGGTACCCAAGGGAAACACCTTTGCCAGCGTCGCGGTCCGTCCTCCCGTGTGAGTGCTAGGCAGAGCGGGACATTCGTAGCGACCTTTCCAGTCAAGGCTCTCGGAAACCGGCGATGCCGCAGCTTGTTGGCGCCCCCAGCCTTCCGGCACGGGTCCACCGCCGCCTCGCGGGTGTCTCCTGATGGAGTCCGCCGACTGCGCAAGACCCGGAACGGCTCTGACCCCGAGCAGCTAGCCCGCATGAGCCCGCGCTCGCGGCTCTGGCCCGCGCCATCGTGCGCGCTTGCCCGCGTCCATCTTGGTGAACCCCCGGACCGAGATGCCCCCCTGTGAGGACCCCGCCGGTTCCGACTGCCGGAGGTGCGCTCGAACAGCCGGTCCTGGCCGTAAGCTGCCAGTCCGCTTTGGAGAAGGTACGCGGGAAAAGCGGACAGCCTGCTACCGACCGATTTTGTTCTCTAATAAGTCAACGGGCGACAGCTCGGTCCTGATCGTTGGACGCTTTCGGGTGCCTGCGTTCTCTACGTGCTCGTGCGGCACTTGATGGGGTCAGCTGGGTGCAGAGCGGCTTGGTTGAAAGCGCAGCCGGCACAAGGCCGCATGCTACAGAATCGGCGCCGTCTTCTGCTCCCTCCCTCGGGCGTCGCTCCCGCTCGGGAGCTCGGTTCGGCCTCCTGTCCGGTGATGTCAGCCGCTACGCAGGCCTGAACTCGGTGCCCTGCCGCAGCATCGCGTGCATGATGATCGCCAGCCGACGCGCGAGTGCGATGCGCGCCTTGCGCATCGTCGAGCGCTTCGCGATGGCCAGAGCCCAAGCCTTCAGCTTCAGGGGCTGCCTGCAACGCGTCAGCATCACGTTGGCGGCTTCGTACAGCAGCGTTCTGACCCGCCGGTCGCCGCACTTCGAGATGCTGCCGCTGTAGTCGACCTCGCCCGATTGGTAACGCCGTGGGACGAGACCGAGATACGGCCCGACGTCGCGAGAGCGCTTGAAGCGCTCGGGATCGTCGATGGCTGCCGTGAAGGCGAGCGCGGTGAGTTGACCGACGCCTGGGATCGTCATCAAGTGGCGGCAGGCTTCTGAGGCTCGGACCATCCGCTTGATATCGGCGTCGATGGCGATGACGGCTGACAGCACGGCAGCGCGCGCTCCGACCAGGCCGCGCATGGCGGCAGACAGCCCAGGGATCCCCTCGCTCGAACGCAAAGCCTGCTCGATAAACGCAGAGCTGAGCGCCCGCGGCAGTCGCACCCCGAACACGACAGCAAGGCCGCGGATCTGGTTCTCCAGCGTGACCCGCTGGCCGACCAGCTTCTTGCGAGCGATGATCAACGACCTCACGGCGTGAGCCGGCAACGATTTCACGTGCACCGACTTGAAGAAGCCCGTTCGTGCCAGGTGAGCAAGGCCACGCGCATCGTTGCGGTCGGTCTTGTGCGTCGTGAGCGACTTCAGCGCTTGGTAAGCCTGCCGGCTCTCGACGCAGACGACCGGCACACCGCGTTCAGCCAAGCCGTGGAACAGCAACGGAGCCATCCGGCCCGTCTCGAACACAACCCGACGGCAGGCAGGCGCCTTCGCGAGTTCCTGCGCGATGTCGGCAGTCGTAGAGGCCACCTTTGCCTGATGCGTGACCGTGCCGTCGCGATCGACCACGCAGACGTGCGTCTCCTCCATCGAGACGTCTAGGCCAGCGAAATACTCCATGATCAGCCTCCTCTTCCAGCAGCGGAGCCGATCCTATCGACTTCCGCGGAAGAGCTGCCGCCCATTACCCGATGTTGAAAAACTCGTTGGCGGCTGAGATCGAAGTGGGGCGAGATGAGTCCTCGCCCTCAGGCCAGGTGTCGCCTGCCGGTCAAACCGGGCTCGGGTGCGGGACCGGGATGATCTTGGCGAGCTTCCTCAGGTTCTAGGCGGCGGCTGCGAGGTGGAACTCGTCTCCCGCTCCGTTCGGCCCTCGCAGCCGGAGGCGATCCAGCTTCAGGATGCGCTTGAGGTGGGCAAACAGCATCTCGACCTTCTTGCGCTCACGCCGGGAGGTGCGGCCTTCCTCGGAGCGTGCGATGTCGCGGGCCATGTCCCGCGCGCCCTCGTAGATCGAGCGCGGCACCTCGCGCACCGGCTCGTTCGGGCAGCACCGCGTCTTCAACGGGCATGGCGCGCAATCGAACTTGCTCGCGCGGTACAGCAGCGTCGCCCCGTCGTTGACCAGGGTGCCGGTCGTGGTCAGCAACTGGCCCGCCGGGCAGCGATAGACGTCGCCCGGCTGGTCGTAAGTGAAGTCGGCGCACGAGAAGGTGCCGTCGGTGCGGGCCGATTTGTGGAACACGCTGATATGCGGCTCGATGCCGTGCTCGTAGACGGGCCAGCCCAGCATCTCAGCTAAACCGTAACCGCTGTCGCCGGCCGGTTTGGCCGGATACGCGTGGTCCTCGTCGGCCGCGATCTTGCAGGCAGGGTTGACGCCTGAGGGCGATAACCCGAGGGATAGACATGCGCGCTTCTATACTGACCGGTATCCTCGTTCTCCTGATGGTCGGCTCAGCGCAGGCTCAGGTCAAGATCGGCATCGTCGGTGCGATTACCGGACCTAACGCGGCATTCGGCGCCCAGATCAAGAACGGCGTCAGCCAGGCGGTCGACGATATCAACAAGGCCGGCGGGATCAACGGCCAGAAGCTCGTGGCCGTCATCGGCGACGATGCTGGCGATCCCAAGCAGGGCGTCTCGGTGGCCAACAAGTTCGCCAGCGACGGCGTGAAGATGGTCGTTGGTCACTTCAATTCAGGCGTGTCGATCCCGGCCTCCGACGTCTATCTCGACGCCGGCATCATCCAGGTCACGCCCGCCTCTACAAACGTGAAGTTCACCGAGCGCGGCATGTGGAACACGTTCCGCACCTGCGGCCGCGACGACCAGCAGGGCGCGGTGGCCGGTACCTACCTGGCCAAGCACTTCAAGGGCAAGAAGATCGCCTTCGTCCACGACAAGACCCCCTACGGGAAGGGTCTGGCCGACGAGACCCTGAAGGCACTCAAGGCCAAGGGCGGCAAGGAGGCGATGTACGAGGGCATCAACCTGGGCGAGAAGGACTATTCCGCGCTCGTGTCCAAGCTGAAGTCGGCCGACATCGACGCCATCTACTTTGGCGGCCTGCACACCGAGGCCGGGTTGATCATCCGGCAGATGCGCGACCAGGGCCTTACGGCACCGATGATGAGCGGTGATGGCATCACCGACAAGGAGTTCGTCCAGATCGCCGGGCCGGGCGCAGCGGGCACGCTGATGACCTTCTCGCCGGACGCCCGCAAGAACCCGAACGCCAAGGACGCGGTCGCCGCGTTCAAGGCCAAGAACATCGATCCCGAGGCCTACACGCTCTACTCGTACGCGGCCGTGCAGGTCTTGGCGAAGGCGATGGCCGAGACCGGCTCCAGCGACGGCAAGAAGCTTGCCGAGTGGCTGCATCAGGGTAAGCCGACACAGACGGTGATCGGCGAGATCGCCTACGACAAGAAGGGCGATATCACCCGGCCCGACTACGTCATGTACGCGTGGACCAAAGGTACCGACGGCCGGATCGACTACACGGGGCACGAATTGACGCAATGATCACACGACGCGTTGCGCGGCGGGGATCAGGGATGAACTCATGGACGAGCGGGATCTGCGCGGCCTCATCGGGCAGGTGAAGGACGGCCGCCTGTCGCGGCGCGCCTTCGTGCAGCGGATGGTGGCTGTCGGCCTCACCGCGCCCATGGCCGGACTGATGCTGGCCGAGAACGGGGTTGCGATGGCGGCCGATATCCGGGCCGGCTACAAGCCGGCCAAGCCCGGCGGTGGCGGCCTCCTGCGACTCCTCTGGTGGCAGGCGCCGACGCTGATCAACCCGCATTTTGCCATCGGCACCAAGGATCAGGAAGCCTCGCGGATCTTCTACGAGCCGCTCGCCGCATGGGGCGCG
Source organism: Methylobacterium longum (assembly GCF_022179385.1). Taxonomy (GTDB): domain Bacteria; phylum Pseudomonadota; class Alphaproteobacteria; order Rhizobiales; family Beijerinckiaceae; genus Methylobacterium; species Methylobacterium longum. The sequence goes on from NZ_BPQS01000036.1 coordinate 17,278, forward strand.
GACGGCAACCTCACACCCGTGCTCGCCGCCACGATCCCGTCCAAGGAGAACGGGGCGCTCGCCGCCGACGGACGCTCGGTGGTCTGGACGCTCAAGCCCGGCGTGACGTGGCACGACGGCAAGCTGCTCACCGCCGATGACCTGGTCTTCACCTGGGAATACGCCCGCGACCCCGCCACCGCGGCGGTGACGGCCGGGTCCTACAAGGATTGCAAGGTCGAGAAGGTCGACGATCTCAGCGTCCGGGTCCTGTTCGACAAGCCGACGCCCTATTGGTGCGACGCCTTCGTGGGCGTCGTCGGCATGGTGCTGCCCAAGCACCTGTTCGGACCCTACAGCGGCGCCAAGTCCCGGGACGCGCCCCAGAACCTCGCCCCCGTGGGCACCGGCCCGTACCGGTTCGTGGAGATCCGGCCCGGCGACATCGTCCGCGGGGAGCGCAACCCCGCTTATCACCTGCCGAACCGGCCCTACTTCGACACCGTCGAGATGAAGGGCGGCGGCGACGCGGTCTCGGCGGCCCGGGCCGTGCTCCAGACCGGCGAGTACGACTACGCCTGGAACCTCCAAGTCGAGGACGAGGTGCTGAAGCGCCTGGAGACAGACGGCAAGGGCCGGGTCGACGTGGTCTACGGCGGCAACCTCGAGTTCCTGCTCCTCAATGCCACCGACCCGAACGTCGAGGTCGACGGCGAGCGCGCCTCGATCACGACGAAGCACCCCGCCTTCTCCGACCCGAAGGTGTGCCAGGCGATGAACCTGCTGATCGACCGCAAGTCGATCCAGACCTACATCTACGGCCGCACCGGCAAGCCCACCGCCAACACGGTGAACGGCCCGGAGCGCTTCGTCTCCAAGAACACGAGCTTCGCCTTCGACCCGGCCAAGGCCAACGCGCTCCTCGACGAGGCCGGCTGGAAGAAGGGTTCCGACGGCATCCGCGCCAAGGGTGGCAAGAAGCTCAAGCTCGTCTTCCAGACCTCGATCAACGCCCCGCGCCAGAAGACCCAGGCGATCATCAAGCAGGCGGCCGCCAAGGCCGGCATCGAGATCGAGCTGAAATCGGTCACAGGCTCGGTGTTCTTCTCCTCCGACCCGGCCAACCCCGACACCTACCCACATTTCTACGCCGACATGGAGATGTACACCAACAACATGACGCAGGCCGATCCGGCGATCTGGCTGCTCCAGTATGTCTCGTGGGAAGTCGCGGCGCAGGCCAACAAGTGGCAGGGCCGCAACGTCGTGCGCTGGCGCAACGATGCCTACGACAAGGCCTACAACGCCGCTCAGACCGAGCTCGACCCGGTCAAGCGGGCCGCACTCCTGATCACGTGCAACGACCTCGCGGTCTCCGAGAACGTGCTGCCGCTGATCCACCGGGCGAAGGTCTCGGCCGCTGGCGCCAAGCTCGTCGCCCCGCAGAGCGGCTGGGACAACGACCTGTCGTTCCTGCCCGACTGGTACAGGGAGGCCTGAGCGGGAGTCTAAGCGCCATGGGCGCCTACATCCTGCGACGACTCCTGATCGCGATCCCGAGCGCGGTCCGTCGTCGCTCCACGGCCATCGGTATTGCACCGCTGCTACTCATGAGTCGCTGGCGATGAGTTCCGCATGAGTGTCGGAAGCAATCCGGCGTGAGCCGCCTCGTAGCCTTCGGCGTCATGGCGCTGATCTGGGGGGTGACGTGGTTGCCGACGAAGATCGCTGTGCAGACCGTGCCGCCGATCTTCCTCGCAACGGCGCGCTTCCTCCTCTCCGGCGTCCTGTTCCTCGTCATCGTTCGCGTACGGCGCCTGCCACTGCGCATCCCGGCGTTCGGCCGGATCGCCGCCGCCTCTCTCCTCATCACGACGGGCTGCTACAGCTTCGTGTTCTGGGGTATCGCGCATGCCCCCAGCGGGATATCGGCGATCGTCAATCTGTCGCTGATGCCGATCTTCCTCGCGTTCATCGGTTTCCTCTACGGCCAGGAGCGCCTCAACGCGCGTCGGGTCGGCGCGATCGGACTTGAACCGCCCCGGGATGTTCGGAGGCTCCAACTCTTGAGAGACTGGAGCCATGACGAAGCATACCCCACCCTTCTCCCCCGAGGTCCGCGAGCGCGCGGTGCGGATGCCCAGGCCGAGGTCCAAGCCTCCGCCGCCTGACCCAAACCAAACGGCCTCCGGGAAACCCGGAGCGGTTCATGCAGGTCGACTGAGCCGCCTCTTGAGCGGCTCATGACAGAAGGCGCACCCAATCGCTTTCTAATTTGGTTGCGCCGCCATTACAGCTCGCGCTGCAAGGTCGCATTTGGCTGCAGTGCGTCCGAAGTGGCCGACCGGATCTGGCCGAAAGCCGCTGGTCCGGACGAGGGCTGCCTCGCTTGAGACCTGCTTCAACCGTTGGATCGACTTCCGCTTCATACCTGCCGCGTGACCGGTTGGGGGCAGAGCAGGAGCAGACGTATTAGCGCCGCCTGCCGACGTGTCTCCGTCTTATCGAAGATGCGGCGCAGGTGCGCACGTGCGGTGTTCAGCGCGATCCCGCGGCGGGTCGCGCTCGCCACCAGATCGTTCCCGGCCAGCATTTCGAGCGCAAACGCGGCCTCGGCGGGCGTAAAACCGAATTGCACCTGCAATATTTCCTGCCGGGGCAGCCGGATGGCGGCGGGATCGATCAGGCGCAGGAGCACCGCCGACTCGGCCGGCGCGAAGGCTATCGGGGCCAGCGCGCTCGCGGCGATCAGCAAGGTCCTATCCTCACTCACGAGACGGATCGAATCGCCGCCATTGAGCCTGCAACCCGAAACCATCTTACGAAGGGCTGCCGTGTCGTTCGGCACGCTGGCGCGGAGATGACCGTTCACGAGCCGCAACGGAACACCGCGCACCATGGCTCGGGCTGCGCAATTCAGGAACAGCACGCGTCCGCAGGTGGCGATGACCACCACCCCTTCTTCGAGATGCTCGACGAAAGCCTGAAGCGCGGCGGCGACGCGCGTCGGTTCGACCTGGGCGTGTTGCGGTCCGTCGGCGTCGTCCGCCCGGTCTGATCCGGCCCCGCTCAGGTCACCGCGGGGTGCATGCGGGGCGCCCGGCATCATCGGGGTTGGGTCTGCGGCAGCCAACATGAGCGATCCCTCCTCCGCTTCAGGTGAAACGACCTCCTGAGCGCCGATAGAGTGTTGTCCGTCGCATCCGAGCGGGTGTGAGGTTCGTCACTCTTGCACCGCGCAGAAGAACAGGGCGACCGCAGCGCGCCTGCTGGCGCCGGAGTCTGATGTCGGGCGGCGGCGCCATCGTTGAGGGCGCAACGCGCCTCTCCAGCCGGTCATGACACTACCTGATCGCCACGGGATCCAGTCTCTGTTGACGATCGACACAGCTGGCTACGCCCGATGCTGAAGCGGGAGGGCCTTGTCCCGGTTTCGTGTCCGACTGTAGTATGCTGCCGCGCGTCGGCGAAATCCCGGAGATGACATCCGTCATCGGTGTGCAGTGGATACAGTCCGATATGCTAGGGCTTGAGCGAGACAACAGGTCTTCATGGGCTACGCCGTCGGTCTTCAGGATCATCGGCGGACGCGTGCTACGGGTGTTCCGGCCCGGGCCGGGAGCCTGACCCGTGCCGTCCTACAGAGCCGCAGCGCCGCTCGACAAGCGACGCATGCTGACGCAGCACGAGCTATTTAGGGACGCGCCGCAAACCGTCATCGAGCGCCTCGCCAAGCGCGCGCAGCCCCTCACGTTTCGCTGCGGGCAACGCATCTTTCACCGAGGCGACGAGAGCCATGGACTGCTCGCCGTCGTGAGCGGGCACGTTCGGATCTCGACGCCTTGTCCGGAGGGCCGGTCCGAGCTCATCTTGAACCTGATCGGGCCGAACGAGGTCTTCGGCGAAATTGCGCTTCTCGATGACGGGCCACGCACGGCCGACGCAATCGCGGCGACGCGCTGCTGCCTCCTGTTGCTGGAGCGGCGCGACCTCCTGCCCCTGGTCAACGACTTCCCGACGCTGGCTGTCCGGCTCCTGGCGATCCTGAGCGGACGGCTACGGCGGACCAGCCAGCAATTGTCGGATCACGCCTTCGTCTGCGCCGAGCAGCGCCTGGCCAAAACCCTGCTCACGCTGGCCGGCGCCCCGGACCGCAACGGCAACCGCGTGCTGACAACGCAACGCGAACTCGGCCACATGGTCGGCCTTTCCCGCGAGGGGACCAACCGGCATCTCTCAGCGTGGCAACGGAAGGGATATATCGCCCTGGCGCCGGGCGCCTGCACCGTGTTTGATCGTACAGCCTTGCAAAAAATCGCGTCCGGCCCTACCTAGCCTTTTGATTTTCAGTGGTTCAGATCAGAATGAATTCTAATATTCTTGTATCGAATCGTTTTAATATATTCTTACGCATTATTTAATTGTCAAAAACTCCATCAAGACTTGAAGCATATTCCGTTGTGAGGCTGCGCGCACCTGTGTGCCGAAAGGCTCTGGCCTCTGCAGGATCGCCGGCATCCTGAGCCGATCGGCCCTCAATGGTCGACGAGATAGACAGGTGCGCGGCTCGACAGGTTTACGGCGCGAACCGCAATCCGAAACCATAAACCGGCCCAACCCTCGGCACGCCGCCACCGGCCAGCGATCGGGGAGCGCTCGACGGGACCGCGGAGGACGTGGCTAGGGTCTGTCGTCGCCTGAACCATCTGGCTTAGCAGGCGTTTTGTGCCCTCGACCTGAGGAGGGACGATGCTGAGCGACGCGCAATGGGCAGTGCGGTCACGCCGTCAAGCCTGCACTTGCGGCGCACCGCTTCGCGGCTACGGGGCCTGACTGCCTGATCGACCCAAGCCAGAGGTTTTGGGGCCGAATATCTTGCTGTAGGGGCAACGCTTTCCCCTCGGTCACGCCTTAGTCTGACACTGTCCGATAGGTGAAATCCTGACTTTTACATGCCAGAAGACTTATTCCGCTACCATATTCTCGCATAACCTCGTTTGATGGCGGCATCCCAACAGACCGTGGCATCTCTGCCGACGTTAGCTGTCCCACTACTGCTGGATCTCTTCCCCACGCCTCTTCGCCACCTCCGACTGCCGCCCGTCCTCTCCGATCCTACCATTCGGCTCGACGGCTACCTGCTCCCCTCCTATTGGGGCGGCGACAAGCGCAGTACGCGGCCTCACCAATTTCGTCATCTGGGTCAGTAACTTACCCGCCCGCTGCTCCGTTTCCCGGGTCCTCCGCTCCGTTTCCCGCGCGACAGCTAGAGAGCAACTTCCCGGCCGTAACCGTGAAGCTTTCGCTGCCCCCGCTCGAAAGAACTCAACCCCTGACCCAGTCCCCGCTACTTCCCCCGCCATTCACGACCGCGCCCACGGCCCACTCCTCGGCCTCACCGTCGGTGACGCCCTCGGCACTACGCTGGAGTTCACTGAGCGCGGCAGCCTACCTCATCACGCCGAGATGACGGGCGGTGGTCCCTTCAACCTCGCGCCAGGCGAGTGGACCGACGACACCGCGATGGCGCTCGCGCTCGCCGACAGTTTGATCAGCTGCAGCGGCTTCGATCCACACGACCTCGCCACGCGCTTCGTCCGCTGGTGGCAACAGGGCGCCTACAGTTGTACGGGCTCCTGCTTCGACATTGGCATGACCACCCGCGAGGCGCTCGCCCACTTCGTCCACACCGGCGAGCCCTATGCCGGCTCCACTCACCCTCGCACTGCCGGCAATGGCAGCCTCATGCGCCTCGCACCGGTCGCGCTCTTCGCCCTTCATGACGTCGGCCGCGCCGACCAGCTCGCCCGTGACCAAAGCCGCGTCACGCACGCTGCCCGGCAAGCCGTTGAGGCATGCGCTTACTTCGCCCAACTCTTGCGGGAAGCCATTCTCGGCCAGCCCGACGTACTCCGATCCCGCACCTGGTCCGGCGACCCTGCTATTGCCGCCATCGCGGCTGGCTCCTGGCGCCACAAGGCCCGCGACCAGATCCGTTCATCCGGCTTCGTCGTCGACACGCTTGAAGCGGCACTCTGGGCCGTCGGTAGCACCACAAGCTTTGAAGAGGCTCTCATCCTAGCCGTGCACCTCGGCGACGATGCCGACACAGTCGGCGCCGTTACCGGCCAGCTCGTCGGCGCACTCTACGGTGCGTCCGCCATCCCAGAACGCTGGCTTCATCAACTTGCCTGGCGCAACGAGATTTCTGAGGCCGCGGATCGGCTCCTCGCAGACGCCCGAAACGGCAGTAGCTGACCCCTTCCAAGCCTTTGCCCGCATCTCCAAAGGTCCGCTTTGCCACGAGATGCGAGCGTGGTTCGGATGGTATTTATAGGGAAGGATCTTTCCTCCTCACAACGGCGACCAATCTAGCCAAGATCAAGTCAGCCCGGACCCGCACTGGCTTGTCGCCCATGGCTCCATCAACCGCGAAGGTGTCATTGCTGCTCGCGAGCACCCTCCACACCCGCGCACCTCGCACCGGGGTGCAGCGCCAGGCGCCCCGGTCGAGCGGAGTCACTTCCCTATATGGGGACGTCGGGTACGCCTGCCTAGATAGGCAGACCGTGGACTCTCGACAGCGTCAGCCCCGTCGGGTCCACCGACGCCTCTTACCCCGGGCCCCGATAGCGTACCTCCAGCAGGCGGCCATCGAGCGACGCCGGCTTGGCGATCACCGCAGTCCGGGGCGGATCGGGCAGGGTCTCGACCATGCGCAGCAGACGTGGCGCTCGCAGCGGCGTCGCTGGGGTCAAGGCGGGCGCCTCAATGCTACCAATCACTCCGGTGTCGTTCGGCGTGCGCGCCAAGCTGGCGGCGAAGTCGTCGAGTCCGGCGGTGCTGAAGTCAGGCAGTGGAAACAGGTCACCCACGCGGACATTGCCATTTGGGCTGGGGTTCAGCGCAGTCGGTCGCTCCAGGATCCATTGCGCGCTGGCGCCGTGTGAGGCGAATTTCTCGCCGGGTGATGCCACCGGTGGCGGCTTACATATGAGGTAGGTCGCGGTGGAACCGGCTCGTATGAAGAACTGCACCATATCCTGGTCGCCAAGCGATGGCTGGTTCCTGGGCAGCCGAGTCACAACGCAATAAACCAGGCTTCCAGGACTGATGCTTAAGGGAAGTGGGACCGGTGGCTGGATGCCCTGGCCTCGCAACCACCACTGGAACCAGGGGAAATTGGCCGGCAGCAAGCTGCCGCGTTCAATTTGTCCTAACGATTGGGTGGTGCCCATCTGTGGCATCGACCCCATCCATCGGCGCAGCCCGTCCATCCCGATCCAGGTCGAGCAGACCCAGGGTCCCGCACCGGTACCGGCGCGCACCGCTGGCACCCGCCAGGAGGCCAGGACCTGGACGAAGCGCTCGCCGTTGCGCGGGAGGATGGCGCCGCCGGACCAGTTGGCGCTGCTGGACAGGCGTCCGCCGCCGGTGAAGACGGCTATCGCCTCTTCCTGGCCAGCATCCATGCCCTCGCCGCTGACGCCGGCAATCCTGAAGCTGCCATGAGTGATGTCGCCGCGCAGCATCACGTCGGCCGCCCTGAACGGCAGCAACGTGAGCGGCGGCTCCACCATCCGCAGCCATAGCGCCAGGGCGGCTGGATCCTGCGGGCGAGGTGGAATGCCCCGCCGTAGGCAGGCCGCGAGATCAAGCGTGGGGTCCTCCGGGTCGAAGTCCACGCCCAAAACCTGCTCCTTGTCATCCGCGGGCGGTAAGATCCGTGCCTGCATGTCGGCTCTGAGGCGGTTGACCAGCCCGGCTCCAAGCATGGTCGGAGCGCCGGCCAGCGGATTGCTAGGTACGATGATGGTCATTGCCACTCAGCCGTTGCAGTTGCGACGATGTCCTTGAAGCGCCTCCGCGTTCCCACGGCCGTGTCGGGCGGGATACTCTGCGGAAGGCTCTGCGGCATCCCGTTGGAGTCGAGGATGTCTACGATCTGCTGCGCCAGTTGGGCGCCGGCCCTGCTGTCGCTGCCGAAATGCAGACCGGCGATCTCGCGATTGCGGGCAATGCGGTTGGCCAAGGCATTTAGCACTGGTCCGAGTTGCTGGCGAATGCCGTTCGCGGGCAGAGCCCGTCTGACGCAAAGCGCCATGAGATGCGCCTGGGTCGCATGCCCGCTCGGATAGGCCGGGTGCCCCGGCACCGGCACCGGCGGCAGCAGCGCTGGGGCGCGCTGCGAGGGCCGTCGGCGCTGGTAGATGCCCTTGAAGTGCAGGGAGACGAAGGCGCCCACGACGCTGCCGATCTGCAGCAGCAGGCAGGTGGCCGGATGCGTCTTGGGAGAGATCGACAGTGCCGCCATGAAGTAGCTGATGAACCCGTCATGCTGCGCGATGATCTCGCCGAGCGCATCGGCACGCTCGTCTTCGGCCGCGCGCACCAGGTCGCGCAGTTCGATCTCCTCGAAGCCGCCAAGGTCCAGATCGAAGCCGTCGCCTACCGCGAAGAGCGTGCCGGGCTTGGTAGGGTCGCCATCCGTGACGGTGAACTTGAGCGGGGCGTTGACGAGGGCAGACGACGATGCCGCGCCGGCGGACAGGACGATGGTGGTACCGACGGCAACGCCGTCGGGGTCGACTAGGCTGAACTCCGCGCCTGTCGTGAAGGTGCCCGCGCCGACGGTAGCCGCCTTCGTGCAACGCAGCGTGTACAACCCGATGATGGCGCCGTCCGGCGACGGCGCGACCGGGTCCAACGTGCAGGTGCCGTTACCCTGGTTGCCTGCCAGCTTGGGTGCGATGTCGACGACAACATCGAAAACCGTGATCGTGAACGTATCGCCCACACTGAATTGCGTGCTACCCGTCACGATGGTGACTTGCACCTGGTTTCTCACCAGGGCGGACGACCCTTGTGCCGCGGATGCCGTAATGGCGTTGTCGAGCACGGTGCCGCTGGGGGCGGTGAGACTGAAGGTGGCCACCTGGGTGGACGAGTCAACGTTCGTGCAGGCCAGCTTGTAGTCGCCTTTCTGAACGCCGCGCAGCGTCGGCTCCGGACGCACCAGATTGCAGGTGCCTTTGTTTGCGGTGGCCGGAAAGCTGGACGAGATGGCAAGCTCAACAGGCGCCCGCGCCCGGAATGCGACCGGCGGGTTCAGCCAGATGTTGTTGTTGCTCACCCCGACGGCGATGTCGAAGCCGTCATCGACGGCAAACGGCGTGCCGCCGGCGGTGAGCGTGAAGACGATTTCGGCCGACACTGCGGAACTCGCCGGCGTCACCAGCCGCATCAGACGGCCGAGCGGGTCGGTCAGCGTGAAGATGCCATTGTTCGCCGCGTTGATGCAGCGCAACTGGTAGATCCCCGTCTGCCAGGACGCCTGTACGGCAGGGCTCGCCGCGACGCAGGTACCGTTGCCAATGTTGTTCGGCTGGCGCGCCTGGGTGATGGTCACGGCCGGGTTGGGCCGGGCGTAAGGCAGCACCGCCGTCTTCGAGAAATCCACCAGCGTCAGCCAAGCTGCCCATTCGCCGGCCCAGTAGCGCTGACGCCAGCCTGCGCGCGTGAGGCGTTTGCCGTCGATACTGCCAACTGACACGAACGGCAGGTCCACGCGGTCGGGCAGCACGCTGAAACCACCCCCGCCGCCCCGCCCCAAGCTGCCGGAATTGCCCTCGTTCCCTTCGTTGCCTTCGTTGCTTCCAGCCATGGCGCGCCCCCCTTCCTGATGTGCCGCACAGGTCTGCCCGCGCGTGCTACTCCGGTAACCCAGCCTCCCGCAGCCGCGCCGCAAACCCTTCGAGGATGGTGCCGGTCAGCGGCGTGCGTTCAGACCACGGTCCTATGCGGAATCGCGGCTCCACCGCGAGCAACTCGGTTGCCACCTCGCGAGCACGCACCGTTTCTCCCAACGCGATCAGCGAAGCGCAAAGCGTGCGAAGGTTCGAAGCCATCCGCCGGTTGTGCTGCGCTGCCCTTTCGCCCCAGGCGACGGCTTCCTTGAAGTTCCCGTTGATGTAGTGCGACTGCGACAGCATGTGCTCGTGTCGGAAACCGAAGGGATCGCGCGGTGAAATCCGCATCGCCCGCTCGGCCTGCAGCACCGCGGTGACGCCGTCGCCGCGATAACCGCTCGTAGCGCTGGCGAAGGACCAGCACAGGGCGACGTTCGGCCCAGCACGCAAGGCTCGGTCGAGCAGCTCGCCGGCTTCCGCAAAAGCGCGATGCAGGAAGGACTTCATGTGGCCGCGGATGGCCAACGCCAGTGCGTAGCCCTCGTCGCGTTCCAATGCGGCTGCCGCGCAGCGGTCCGCCTCGGCATTGTCGGCGCCAATATCGGGGGACCACCCCTGGCCGATACGTAGCAAATGCCAATAGGCGGCATAGGCCCGGGCCGGCGCGTACCCGGGGTCCTCGGCGATCGCCTTCTGCAGCAAGCCGCGCGCGCGGTTGAAGCTGGCCTCGTCGAGCCGCAGCATCAAATCTGTGCCGCGCAGCATCAACTCATAAGCGGTAAGGTTCTCCGCGGGCTTGCGCCGTGCTCTGCGAAGTTCCCATTCATGCACATGCGGCGCGATGATCGCAACGGCATGCGCGGAAATGCGGTCCTGCAGGTCAAACAAATCCTCCAGATCGCCGTCATAACGGTCTGCGCTGGCGACGGTCCCGGTCTCGGCATCGATTAATTCGGTAAGTATACGCAGTCGTTTGCCTGCACGGTGCATGCTGCCTGACAGTACATACCGCACCCCAAGGTCACGCCCCACGTCGCGCGCGTCCGGTCGCTGGCCTGCGTAAGCCTGGGTTGAGCCCTGCGAAATCACGAGCAGGTTATCTAGGCCAGCCAAGGTATGGATGATGCCCTCGATCGCGCCCTCGGCCAGAATGGCGTCCTCGGGGTCCGCGCCGAGGTGGCGAAACGGCAGCACCGCGATGGAGGGGCGATCCATCCCGCTTGCCGCAGTAGTGACGGCAGCTGCAGGTGCATTATGAGGATGCACGACGAAGGCCCGGATTGGCCGACTAAGGTTCTTTGGGAAGAAGTCGCCGACGCTGGTCACCGTCGCTGCAACTTGGCCGGCGATCGCCTCCGCTACCATTCCGGAAACGACGATGCCGCCTGGTTCGGCATAGGTCTGCAGGCGCGCAGCAACGTTTACCCCGTCACCAAACACGTCGTGCGCCTCAATGATGACGTCTGCTAGATTAATACCTATTCTATATAAGATAGTATCACTCTGAGCTTTGCCGTAGCAAAAAGGCCTTATTTCGGTCTGTATTTCAATCGCACATTGTGTTGCGGCGACCGCGCTTGAGAAGGTCGCAAGAAACCCATCGCCCAAATTTTTCACAATATTGCCCGAATTTCGCGCGATACTTCGGAGTACGACATTTCGGTGGATATCTTTGAGGCGCTTGTGGGTGAGTTCCTCGGCGCGCTCCATAAGTCGAGTGTAGCCAGCGACGTCTGCGGCGAGCACGGCCAGCATGCCCCGCCTTGGGGATGCCGACCTAGACGAGCGACCAGTGGGACGGGCGATTGAAGAGCCTCGCAGCGCTTCTTTTTCCGGAGATGTTTCAATCATGCCGGATTTCGCCACTACGGCCGGTCGACCCGGGACCTCGTGCCAACCAAACCACGCTGCAGCGCCGCACGCAATACGAAACAAAGTGTGCGTGAAAATGGCCCTTCTCGCAAGTTAGAGGGAGGTGCCATAATTGTGCTTGCGCCACGAGAGCGCTCCAGCCGCCCGGCTTTCGCGCGCAACCCTTAGACTGTCGCAATCGACCCCAACCGGACTTTGAGACATGTCCGACACGGGGCGCCGGCCTTCCGATGAGACGCAGTGATCCAATGGACGGGGGCCTCAGATCTTCGCCGACGCACGCAGCAGAATTCGAGCGGTTTGCGTGCCCTGCGCGCGGGTCCCGGCCTCTGTCGTCCGACGTCCGTCGAGATGCTCGAAGAAGCTCAGCATGCGTGCCATCAGCCGCTCCGGCTGCGCCGTCTCGCATTCCCATCTCGGCTCGGCGAAACTGGTGTTATACTGCGCCATTTCCAGCTGCTTGGTTCACTGTGGTGGGTCTCTCTCGGTCCTAAGGCTGACCTTACGTGTAAAACGCTGGGGGTGTAGGCCTATAACAGTCTGCGCACCCGCTGGTCGGCGAGCTACATACATCCACAACCCCTGTAACCCCGGTGGGTGAGATGATCCGGCGGAAAGTGACCACGGATACCCTGTCTCAGTAGCCGAGCCGGCCACAGCGCAGCACTCTCCTCCATCTTTACTTCGTCCTACAGCGCCCAATTGGCGGGCCAGAGCATCTTTGAGGCGCCTGCAGGATCAGCGGCCGCGCAAGGTATCCTTCGCCCCGCCATATGCGCTCTGCGCCCGGCCCTCAGCCTTGTCGATCTTGCCCTCGGTCTGGAGCTTGGCGTCACCGGTCACGCTGCCGAAGGTGTCCTTCACAGCGCCTTTGGCCTGCTCAGCAGCACCGCCGACCCGGTCGTGGGAGACGCCCGGCGTGGACCGAAGGCCACGGCGCTGGGTCATGAAGTACCAAGCTCCACCGGCAATCACGAGGATGGCGATGAGGATCCACAGCCAAGTCATACCTCCACTGGACTGGGCCGCCGTAGCGTTCTGTGCCAGGGCGGGGAAGGCCGGCAGCAACAGCAGGCCGACGAGGGGAAGGCGTGCATTGCGCATGGGAAGTATCCTTACGGCTTCGGTGGTCGGGTGCCTGCAGATCAATGCGCGATCACACTGATGAGTTGCCGCACTACGACCTCCATGACCCAAGCCGACCCCAACCCCGTCGGCAATTCTGAATGGTGAGCAGCCACTCTGGGCGTTACGCCGAGGGTCAGCTTATGGCGCAACTGAGACCTACAAGCTGAGCTGCTGCAACGTCCGCTTCGGAGAAGCTGCGAGAGCCGGCTGAGCGGCCGCAATGGGCGCAAAGCGGAAAGTCCGCTTTCAACAATGATGCGGAACGGCATCAAAATCCTCAATCACGCTCCCACGCGAGTAATGCTCGAGTTTGTCCTATAGCGTTTTCTAAGCAAGCGTGGCGTTTAGTAAACTAACGTCTGCCTTGTAGAGGCTGAGGGCGTCCAAGAAATTGCGAAGATCCTCCGAAAACAAACATGAGGTTGGGGACACCCCCAGTCTTTCCCGGACGCGCAGAAAAATCCAGTTTTAGAGGCTGGGAAACGGGGCCGGACGATCTAGCTTCTGATCGCTTGCCGCCGCGATTTCTCGCCGAAATGAATTGCATGTTAGAGAAGTCGGAATCTGAGGCTTTCAATCTGATTTTTTAAGCTCAAGCCGCGTCAGCGAACAAACGTGGCGCGCCGTTCGCGATAAACTCTCGCCGCTTTGCGGCCAGCACCTTGGCGTAGGTGGTCTCGATCATCCTCACGCTCGTTCCGCAGTTCTCCGCGACTACGTTCAGTGGTACCCCCGCCTCGATCGCACGTGAGATGTACGAGTGTCGCAACGCGTAGAACGTGCCAGACGGATCAAGCTTCGCAGTCAGGAGTGCTCGCTTCATCGGCCGCACTTGGTGACTCGCACCCCACGCGTCTCCGTCAGCGCGCGGCAGAAGCGGCGCGTCTTTCGCACGCTCGCCAACCAGCCGTGCGAAGAACGTCGTTGCTTCGGGCTGTAGTATGACGATGCGAGCTCCTGTCTTACCGCGCGGCACGTACAGAGTTGCATCCTCCGCATCGAAGTGCCGGACCTGACAGGCTGCAAGCTCACCGTAACGCGCACCGGTCAGGAATCCCGCTGTCAGCAGGTCTCGGAAACCGGCATCTTCACATCCCTCGAGCAGGCGCAGCACCTCGGTGGGCGTGAAGTGCACCTCGCGAGGCCGGCCGACCCGTTGGAAGGGGCGGACTAGCCGCCAGGCGCTATCGTTCGTCAAACCATTCGTCGGATCCCCCACCGCGTGGTTGAGCATCGCCTTGACGATGCTGAGCACCCGGTTGGCGGTGTCCTGGCTGCGGCGGCATTGCTCAGCGTCGCCGCCCGTCCGCACTAAGCCATCGCGCCATGCTTCGAGCTGGCGGCGTGTGAGATCCTCGATCCGGCTCGAGCCAAAGCGTGGCAGAAACAGCCGTTCCAAGCGCAGCCGGGCATCGTAGGCCGTGCGCCGGTTCCGGGCTTCAAGGCTCGCTAGGTAGGTTCGAGCGGCGATTTCGACGGTGAGTGGCGTCCACTTCGCCCCCTCCCCTTTCTCGCTGCCTGCCAAAGTTTTCGCGAGCTGTTGTGCCTCCCAGAAGGTCAGCACGCTTTGACCGTTGCTCTCACTGAAGTCGTCGGCCAGCCCGATCCGCTTAGTCCAGGAGCCGCCCTTCCCGTCGGCTACCCGCAGTACCCAAGTTCCAGCGGTCTCGTTCCGGCGGTAGCCGAGCGAAACCCCCGGTGCGATGCGGGCGAAAACGGGTTTTTTGGCTACTGGCAGGCGCAACCGACTGGTTCGAGTCTCGAGCTTCGGTGCGCGCGCGTTGCGAGCCATGGTGTCCCGTCAGTGTCCTGTCGACGTGTTTGGATAATCGCACACCGGATTGGACAAGCCAATACCTAAATCCGAGATAAAATATTCTGCATCAATGGCTTATCTGGACGGGATTGGACGGATTTGGACGATTGGCTTCGCACTTTCACGGCGAAAACACGGGTTCGATTCCCGTAGGGCGCGCCAGCAAAATCAAGCACGTAGCACAATAGGTTGGCGGCGGGTCCAGTTGGCGTTCCGCCGAGCGAACCGGACATCGGCGGACGATGCTGGCTTGGGCTGGCCATCTCCGCGTCGCCAGTTCCTGCCGGCGAAGGGGCGCGCTCACCCGAGGCGAGGTCCGCCAGCACCTCCTCCTCCGAGGACGGATCGGCTACCGAACGACGAAGTCGCGCGTTCTCACGCCCGGGGTCCTTCATCTTCTTAGCCTGATTGACCTCGAGGCCGCCGTACTCCCTGCGTGAGCGGTCATAACTCTGCGCAGCGACATCCGCCTCCTGACACGCAACGGCGATGCCTTGCCTCGCGCCGTCTGCACCTCGATCTGGCCCAGCTTCAACACCATTGGTTCGGCGCTCGGCCTCTGTCCTCGCTTCCTCCCCACCGCGTCGGGTCCAGGCTCATCCTGTCCATCGGGCCGGTCCAGAACGAGCCGGTCGGGTCACCCTTGCGCGCCCATCATCCGGCTCGCCAACGTGAGGGCTTCGACCCCGCGCATGTCGCCGCGGCCCTCGTCCCGCACGACGATGAGGGGCGGGGCCGGCGAGCATCGGAGCGGCACAGCCGAGCCCATGTCGCGTTCGATCAAGCACGCGCCTCGGGATGGCTTAATGGTCCTCGGGGTTTAACCGCCCCTGCTCCCCTGCGGGCATGGTGTGGAGGCTGCCATGTCTGCGGAAAGTCAGAGCACGCCAGGAACATCATCGAAGGGCACTTCCGGCATCCTTGCGATGGGGGTCTGCAGGCCGCCGCAAGCGCGGCCGCTCACCCGGCAGATCGATCCGCGCGACGGCACGACCGGGAAGATCGAACGCGGCGGCGTCCCGGGCATGATCGCCGCCCGGCCTGAGACAGAACCGCGACACGCCGCGGCGAAAGGGGTCGGGACCGGCGTCCCCTCCCGGATCGACATGGGATTCCTCCGCAACCCGTCGATTCCAGGTCTGATCCCCTCGGGCTACTGCGGCTGCTTCACGTCGCCGGGTGAAAAGGCCGTCATCGTCGATCCCGCGTCGCGCCGGATCGTGCATGTCCGGTCGCAGTGAGGCGCGAGGTCCAGGGAGTGCCGGATGCGCTGCGCCGTCGGCCTCGCGGCGAGCTTGACGCTCGTCATCGGCGCGCTGCCGACTCAGGCGGCCCGATCCGGGGGCGCGACGATCCGGATCGTCTATCAGCGTCCCGTCGACGAAGCGACGCGTGCGCTCCACCGCGACCTCAAGGCGCGCCGGGTTCTGGAAGGCCTTCGGGCGATCGCCGGCGGCATGCGCCCATCGCGCTCGCTGACGCTGCGGCTG
Source organism: Methylobacterium longum (assembly GCF_022179385.1). Classification (GTDB taxonomy): domain Bacteria; phylum Pseudomonadota; class Alphaproteobacteria; order Rhizobiales; family Beijerinckiaceae; genus Methylobacterium; species Methylobacterium longum. Next base: position 33,252 of record NZ_BPQS01000036.1, read on the forward strand.
TCGAGCTGCGGCGAGTCCAACGCATGGTACGCGTCCAGGAGCCGGACGATCACGGTCTGCTACGAGTACGTCCAGGAGGTGCGTGATCGTGCGTCCAGAATCCTGTCCGAGACTCGTGTGTCTCCGAACGACGCCGTCCTCGGTTCCGTCGCGCAGATCTTCCTCCACGAACTCGGCCACGCCCTGTATGATCTCCTCGACGTGCCCGTGCTCGGCCGCGAGGAGGACGCGGCCGACCAGTTCGCCGCCCTCGTCTTGCTCGAACTGCCGCCCGCCCAGGCGCGGCACGCGATCGACGGCGCGGCCGACCTGCTGCGCAGCCAAGCCGCCGAGGAGACTCCGGACCAGGCGGTTCTGGCCGATGGTCACAGCCTCGCCGGACAGCGCCTCTACAACCTGCTCTGCCTCGCCTACGGCGCCGATCGCAGAACCTTCGGCTATCTGGTCGAAGCGGGCAGCCTGCCCAAGGTGCGCGCCGTGCAATGCCGGGCCGAGTACGACCTTGCCGCCTACGCCCTGCGGAAGCTCTTCCGATCCCATCTGCGCGATGGCCGGATCGGACGCGCGCGCATCCGGCGTGCGTTCCGCTGGATGTTCTGAAGCGGTGGATACCGGCCGCCGCCATGACCTGCTCGCGCGCCGGCCGCTGTTCAGGATCGCCGGTCGGATGGTCCGTTCGACCGGGATCGAAACGCCCTGGTGTCGGGCGCGAACCCTCCTCCATCGCTCTCGATCTGCGCAGGTCTTGAAGGCGTCAGGGCATGTCCACGGCTTCCGCATCCGCCGTACGGACGGGCGGGGCTGGCTGAGAATTATGTGTCCGATTTTTTATGATTGAATTGATGACGACGTGCATTCTCTTGAAAACAGATTGATTGATCCAGCGCAATGTGAGCATGCTGCGAATACCGTGAAATACTCGGACTTTGGGAAAGACACGGGTTCCTGCAATGGCCGACCGCCTGGCGCTGGCGCGTGAAGACGCTCGCGAGCGACCCGCTCCCGATCGGCGGCCGAAGGCGGATCGGCCGCCCGACGCTGGCGACTTCCACGGCGACTTCCACGGCGACTTTCACGGCGACGTCGCGAGTGCAGCCTGTGCCGTTCTCTCGGAACTCGGCGCGGATCCTGTCGGCCTCCTCTGCGAGGCAGGCTGCGACCCGCTTGCATCCCGGGACGGCGGTGCTTCGGTCTCGAATGCGGCGCTCGGCCGACTGCTTCAGCTGGGTGCGAACCGCACGCGGTGCGGCCATCTCGGTCTGCTCGTCGGACAGCGTATCGCCCTCGCCAAGCTCGGGCCGAGCGGAGCTCTGATCCGGAACGCCGGGACGGTCGGCGACGCGCTGCGTGTTTTGGAGAGCCGACCCTGGGCCTGGACATGCGGCTCCGCCGTCCGACTCTGGGTCGAGGCCGACTTGGCGCTGCTGCACTACTTCCCTTACGAGGCCGGGGCGACGGCGGTAGGCCTGCAATCGGAAGGGGCGCTCGCCACGATCGTCAATATCGTGCGCGCCCTGACGGGTGCCCAATGGTCGCCGTCGGAACTCCTGCTGCCGCGCGCGCCGCCGGATCAGACGGATCCCTATTGGCATTTCTTCCGCGCGCCCGTCCGTTTCGATCAGGAATGGGCAGCCATCGCGTTTCCCTCACGCCTCCTCGAACAACCGATCGCGGGAGCGGATCGGTCGGCTCTCGCGGTCGCGGAACACCGCATCCGACAGATCGGGGTGGCAGCGCCGCCCCAGATATCGGACCAGCTGCGGCGGCTTCTCCGCATGGAGTTCATCCAGAATCCGTGGTCAGGCCAGGCCGTGGCACGCCACTTGGCGGTCCATCGGCGCACCCTCAGCCGTCGCCTGAGGGCTGAAGGCACGAGCTTCCGGTCGGTGACCACCCAGATCCGGTTCGAGACGGCGAAACAGCTCCTGGCCGACACCAACATGCCGTTGGCGCAGATCTCCGCCTGCCTGGGCTTCTCCGAGGCGGCTGCGTTCACCCACGCGTTCCGCCGCTGGTCCGGCATGACGCCCAGCATCTGGAGGCGTACGTGCCGCCACCCAGAAACGGCGGCCGATCCGAGGCTCCCGGTCCTGTCCCGAATCAATGAGGGCGCTGAGCGGGCCGCCAGTTCAGAGCATTGCCGACACTGGTTTTGGCAAGCGTATCAATAAAACACCCCGCTTGCTCAAGAGTGATGCTCGATGCGCCGGGGAAATCTCTCACAGATTCGAAAATACGGACAAGACAGGAGGAACCGATGCGGTCGTTGCGGATCATTCCACTGACGGCTCTCGCGCTCAGCGCCTTGTTGGGCCTGAACGCTCCCGGAGCGGGCGGGCTCGGCATCGCGGCCGCTCAGGCCGCCGGGGGGTGCGGCCCCGGCTTCCACCGCGGCCCCTACGGCGCCTGTCGCCCCAATGTCTACGGCGCGCCGGGCTATTATGGGTACCGGGGCGGAGGAATCTCCGGTTACCCCGGCGGCGCCCGGTACGGTTATCGGGGCGGGGCCGTCTATCGGGGCGGGGCCGTCTATCGGGGTGGGCGCGTGTATCGGGGCGGCCGGGTTCATGGCGGCCGGGCCGTCTACGGACGTCGCGTCGGCGGATACAGGGGCGGATTCCGCCGCTGACCGCACCGGAACGCCTGCGTCGAGCCCTTGGCGGCGCGCGCTAATAGGCGTGATAGATGGGGCGTGCGCCGGAGCGCGCGGCGGCGGGGATCCTGACGGCGACAACCGGCCCGTTCGGGTCGACCGGCAGAATGGCGGCGCCCGCGGCAACGAAGCCCGCCAGCGCCCGGAGATCGTCCGGTTGCCGCGGATCGCGCGAGATCCGGTCGGCTTCCCGAAAGAGCCGTGCATTGCACGCCCGCGACGGCAGCCGGCCCACGGGGGTACAGGCGTCATGGCGGGCGCAGGCGGCATCGAGCGCGTCGAGGGGCGGCAACGGGGCGTTGTTGCCGAACCCGCAGTAATTGCCGTGAAACAGGGCTGCCGGCTGCTGCAGGCCGTACGGTTGTGCCAGCGCGGGCGCGCCTGAGCAGATCACCAGGAGCGGAGCGACAGATCGGAAGGTCATGGCGTTCGACCACCTCTGTTCTGAGGCCATCTGCCCGCCGGGCCGAGCGGACCACCGGTTCAGGCGGGTTCAGGCGGGATGAGCGGGAGCCGGGGCCTGGCGGCCTCGGCTGTGTTCAGCGGCCTCAGTACGGACGGCAGACGCCCGCATAGGCATCGTAGAAGGCGTAGGGACCGCAGCGGCCGTAGGTGGCGCCGTAGCCGGCGGCCGCGGCTCCGACGGCAGCCGCGCCCAGGCCGTAGCCGTAGGGGCGGACACCGTAACCGTAGCGGCCGTAGCCATACCCGTAACGGCCGACCCCGCCGTAGCGTCCGACGGCGCCGTATCGACCGACGGCGCCGTAACGGCCGACCCCGCCGTACCGGCCGACGGCGCCGTAACGGCCGCGATAACCCGCCGCCCCGCGATAGCCGCGGACCCCGCCGGCCCGGACGCCGTGGAAGCCGCCGGCGCGGACACCGCCGCCGCGGAAGCCGCCGCCGCCGAAGCCACCGCCGTGGAAGCCGCGCGCCTCGGCGGCCAGACCGCTCAGGATCAGGGCGGCACCCGCCAATGACGCAATCCGTAGAATCCTCATGGGATGGTCTCCGCTCTGGAGAAGGACCTGCCGAGGGGGCTGGGCGAGGTGCGAAGCCTTCTGCCCTCGGATACGCACCGACCGCACAGTAAGGCCGCGCGGGCGCCGCCGCTTGATCCGCGGGGACGCGGCCGGGTTGAGGAGCGTGACCCGATCGTGCCGCATCGGAGCCGCCGCGGCATGGTCGATGCCCGGCTCGGCCGGTGTCTTCCCCGATCAAGCATGGGCTCGGCGCGGAGGCATATTGCGTCCCCCGCTTCCGCGCGGTGAGCGAAGGGCTCGTCCCGGCGACCGGCAGAACGCTGCTTCCGGTCGCGCCGAGGGCGCACGAAGCGGTCTGGGCATTCGAGGGATGCCTCGGTCGACAGCGATGAAGGGTGAGGAGATTGCCATGGCGGTCAAGACACCGAAGGAGCTCTTCGTGCGCATGCTGAGCGATGCGCGCCATCATGCGGAGCGCGCGACGAAGATCTACGAGGAACCGGGGCAGGTCGCGCAGGATCCGGCGATCCAGGAGGCGCTCCAGGCGCGCGCCTTCATCCAGGATAAGACGATCAAGTCGCTCGACCGCTGCTTCCAGCTGATCGGCGAGAAACCGATCGCCGCGAACGGCCGGCTCCAGGAAGTCTTCCTCAAGGATTTCCGGCGCAAGCTGGCCGAGATCCGGGCCCCGGCCGCCAAGGCCCTGTTCATCCTGATCAAGGCCAATCACCTGATGCATCTGCGCATCGCCGAATACGTGGCGCTCGTCGCCATGGCCGACGTGAGCGGGCATTTCGGGGTCGGCGTCCTGCTGGAAAGCTGCCGGGCGGGTAAGATCGCCTTCACGGAGCGGACCCGCCGCCTGACCCGTCGCACGATCGAGAGCAAGCACGCGGTCAAGCTGGCTGCCTGATCGCAGCCCTGCAGGCGCCGGATCGACCCGCCGATCCAGCGCCGCGCGGGTGAAGGCGGGACGTGCACCGGGTGGTGCGCGGACCGGAATCGCGGAGGAGTCGCCATGCACCCTGCCCCGTCCCGGGAGGCCGCCGGCACCGGTTCGCAAGGTCTGCCGCGTGCCGACGCGCCCGAAAGGTCCGGATCCCTGTGGCGGAGAGCGGCCGCCGAAGCGGAGCGATACCTCGCCTTCGCCATCTACCTGATCGTGGTCTTCGGCACCCTGATCCTGTTCAGCATCAACATCTACGCCCGGATCGACCGCGACATCCCGAACTATCCGGGCTACCACTTCTACGCGCTCGGGCTGATCAATGCCCTGGTCCTGGCCAAGTTCATGCTGATCGCCGAGGCGACGAAGCTCGGATCGCTGCGCTTCGGCCGGCGCGTCGGGCGCAGGCCCCTCGTCTACGTGGTGCTGTACCGCGCCCTCCTGTTCACGGCCGTCCTGGTGGTCGCCTACGGATTGGAGGAGGTGCTGGTCGGCGCTTGGCACGGAAAGGCACCGGGCGCCGTCCTGCCGGAGATGGCCGGCGGGCCGCGGGGCGTGCTCACCTTCGCCTGGGTGATGTTCGTGGTGCTGCTCCCGTACTTCGCGTTCCGGGAGATCGGCCGCGTGCTGGGCGCCGGACGCCTGCGCGACCTGCTGCTGCGCGCGCAGGGGACCGGGTGACGCCTCTGCGAAAGGGTGGCGCTGACCGGCGCCGGGCGCGCCCTCGCTGCCCGTTGCCGCCGCCCGTCATCACCGCGCGACGACGAGCGTCGGCCCGGACGGAACCGCCGTCTGCGGCTCGAGGCTTGCCCGCCGGCGGTCGAGGGCGTGGCGCGCATGCGCCAGGGCCGTGGAGAAGGCCGACAGGCACTCGGTGCTGACGAGCCCGGATGTACAGCCCAGCATCTCCGAGACGAGTGCCCGGTACTCGCCCTCCAGCGCGGCCAGCCCGGCGCGGTCGACCCCCGGCGCCGCGTCGGCGATCTCGACCAGCCGCCGGACGGGGCGCCACTCCGCCTCCGACCGGCGCCGGTTCCAGCCCGCCGAAGCGGCGGCGAGGAGCGATCCGGCGAGGCTGATCACGAGGCCGCCGAGATAGAAGTACTGCTTGACCTGGTCGAAGAAGCTCTGGTCCCCGTCGCTCAGGTAGGCGGCGACGCCCGGATGGACGGGCAGGATCGGGCTCTTGTCGTCCGGATCGGGCGCCTCGATCTGCGTGGCCAGCGGCGTCACCGCCGCGAGGTTGGCCTTGGTGGTCAGGATCGACCGGGCGATCGCCGCCGCGACGACGTTGGGCATCAACTCCGAGGCGGCGAACCGGAAGGTGACCGCCAGCGTCGTGACGGACTCGCTCGGCGTGGCGGGTCGCGCCCGGAACGCGCCCACGGGCACGTCGATCGATTCGCAGCCGGAGAACCGCTTGCCGATCGCCTCCGCCTCGTCGAGGGCGAGCACCCGCGGCGTCCCCTTCGTGGCGCGCGCGATTGCGGCGACCACGTCGACGACCTCGCCCGGCGCCATGGGGCCGACCGCCAGGATGGCTGCCAGCTTCTTCTGCCTGACGGACTGGGCCAGCGCGTCGACCGGCAGAAACGTCCGGCCGACATCCTGGGCGGGGATGTCGAAGTAGCTCAGCACCATGTCGAGGAGGCGCGCGTTGGCGGCCTGCAGGGGGCCGGCCACGATGCCGACGGTCTTGCCCGCTAGGCTGGCGACCGATGTCACGGAGCCGTGCGGGGGCAAGACGAAGGCGACCACGTCCCTGCGCAGGATCACGATGGTCTGGGCGTTGGCGGGCACCGCGGCGTCGCTGCGCACGATGGCGAGGTCGGTCCGGCGCTCCTCGAGCGCCTTGGCGCTGCCCGTGAGGTCGTCCACCCGGACGAGGTCCAGGTTGACGCGGGGATGCTGCACCTTGGAGACGGCGGCGAACGCCGTGATGAAGCGTTCGGCCGTGCTGCCGGGGGGACCGACCGTGACGCGCAGGTTGGCGTGCGGCGACCAGACATGCGCCAGGGCGAAGCCGGCCGCGGCCACGAGCAGCACGCCGCCGGCCAGGAGGGCGCGGCTCCACCGCCGTCGCGGTGCACGGCTTGCAGGACGGCGCGTCTCCGACCGGTCGTGATCGACGGAAGCGGGCTCAGGGTCCGGCATCGCGACCTCGTGCGGATCCGTTCAGCAGTCGTCGCAGGCGCCCCCGCGCTCCGGCGGGCGCCGCTCGATGCGGCGCTCGCGCCGGTCCCGTGCCCCGCCCCCACCGCGCGGCGGCGTTCCGCTCACATCGAGGGGCGGCGTGGTGATCGCCTCGCGTTCGAGCCGGTTGAGCTCCGCGTCGCTGGGGATGGTGACGGTGCCCTGCGCGGGGCGGTCCCGCGCCTCCGGGCGGATGGACCCGGCCGCCAATCCGGCGACGAAGGCCAGCATCAGGGTGACGGTGGAGATCTGGAGGCGTGTCATGACGGCCTTCGCGGCAGCCGCTGAACGGATGGAGGCCCGCCAACCTAGCCGGTGACGCCGCGCGCCGCTTGACCGAACTGGACAGGAGGATCCGCACCGCGCGCCGAACCGCCCTCGCCGGGCGGACGCTGCGCGTCCCGCGCCGGCCACGGCCTGTTTTCGAGGCGGGCTGTCCCGCGGAATCAAGCGCGCGACGAATTTCCCGATGATGGGAGCGACGCCGCCGGAGGCCGCGCACCGGGACCTCGGCGCGAGCGAGGATCGCAGCAGGATGGCTCGGCCTTGGCGACATGCACGCGACGGCCTGATCGCCGCCGCCGCGTTCGGGACGGGCCTCATCGCCGGTGCGCTGCCGTCCGGGCGGTTCGGCGGTCTCGCCTCCGTCTCCCGCGCCGGGGCGCGGATCGCACGGCCCGCGACCGCGCCGAGCGTGGCCGGCGTCGCCCGGCGCACGTCCCGGCGCACGTCCCGGCGCGTCGGGCGGTAGGGCTAGGGTCATGCTTCCGAGGCCCGACCACACCTGCCCCGCAGCGGCCGGGGCTGAGCGCCGCGGCCCGGCGAAGGGCGCGCGGGCCGCGGCCTGGATCGCCGCCCTGGTGCGTGAGCCCCTCGTGCATTTCCTGCCCGCGGGTGCCGTCGTGTTGGGCGGCTATGCCTGGCTTATCGTCTACGCGTTCATCACCGTGAGCGCAGCCAAACGGCTTGAATTTAGCCGCGCAACAGGGAAGCGAGTGCGAAACCGCGTTGCTTTGAGACAGAATCGCGTAGATAAGACAATAAAATCAATTGGTTGGCTGTGAAACTGCCGGTTTGCGGAAGCAGGGAATTTTTCTGTCTCAACAGGGATGACAGGGCCCCTTGCAGGGATATGCCAGCGCAGATGTGAGATCAGTTTGCGTTATTGAAACCTCGGTCAGTGCCTCTATATTCGCATCATGACCGTGACTCGCCAGCAGGCTATCCAGCTCGTCTATGCGCTCCTGTACGGAGCATCAGACACAGCGCACCTGCGCCTCGATAAACCGATCCCTCCCCGGCTGATCGCCAGCGTCAGACGCCTTCTCGACGAGGACGTCACGCGCGCTCGCGCTAGCCAAGATCTGCAGCCAGAAGCTGCCCTGGCGTTCTATGACGAGCTACCGGCCGGGACGGGTCATGACGTCCAGTATACGCCTCTCCGCGTGTTCAACCTTGCTGTCGCTCATGAGCTGGCGCGCTTCGGATGCAAACAAGGAGAGGTCGTCGAGCTGATCTCCGAGTTCCAGAAAGACCTCAAGACTGCGTTCGATAGAGCAAATGCAGGGTTGCAGACCTGGGGCCGCACAAAACTAACGCAATCAAGCGTTTCGCACTCGACCCTGTCGCTGCGAGAAAAGCGAGAGCAGACTAAGATATTCCTCGCGGTCCGGCGCGTGGAGGCGACCGAGAGTGCTGTTGCCTTCTTCGGAGGGGAACTGAAGGCGGGCGAGCGTCTCTGCCATAAGCAGGTCTTGTACGGTCGTGCCAGCCTCGACGCGTTTCTCTCGGAGGAACTCGTGGATGGCCTCTTCGGTGCCTTCATAATCGAGCTGTCAGAGCTCGCCGTCCGCGTCACCGAACTCGCTCAGCGTGCCCCGCCGCGCAAGCGTGGGCGTCGGTCATCTAAGCCGCCGAGCAACTGGAGCGATGCCGTAGCCCAGTTCCACGTTCAGGAGCGTGATCATGACAAATGATGGCTACGAGGTCGGCTACGGAAAGCCGCCACGCCACACACGGTTCAAGCAGGGGACCTCCGGCAACCCGCGTGGTCGCCCTCGCCGTTCGAAGGATATCGGCACGCTCTTTGATCAACAGCTTGACCGGCTTGTCTTCGTCAACCGCGACGGCCGGAAAGTGCGTGTCAGCGTGCGCGAGCTGTTCGCGATGAACATTGTCAAGGCTGCGGTGAACGGCAATTCGCGCGCTCAGGAGCTTCTGCTGCGGCATATGCGCGAGAGTGGCAAACCTGATCCGTTCGGGGTCAAGCCCTACGACGACAAGATCCTAGCCGAATTTGCCGCCACGCTCGTCCCGCCTGACGATAACGTCAAATCGGAGGATTGATGATGCGAGACTCAATTCACGAGCGTCTCTACCGCACGGACCTCGCTTCTTTCACCAAGCTCGCATTCAACGAGTTGCATTCGCAACATGCTCTCGACACCAGTTGGCACATAGACGTCATGGCCGATGCGCTGCAGGGCTGTCTCGATCGCCGCACCAGCCGCCTGATCCTCAACGCGCCGCCGCGCAGTTTTAAATCGCACTGCGCTTCGGTCGCGACGGTGGTCTTTGCCCTGGGCCGCGATCCTACGTGCAAGATTATCGTCGGAGCCGGCACGCGGGGCTTGGCTGCCGAGCTGCAGCGCCGGGCCATCGCCTTGATGCGCAATCAGCGGTGCCGTGCCTTGTTCCCGCATTTGCGGCCGACCGTGACACTTGGCGAGATCGTTCTGCCGCACGGCGGCGGCATCCTCTACACAGCGGTCGGCCAGAGCCTGATCGGGCGCGGTGCCGACCTCATCGTCATCGACGATCCGATCTCGCCGCACCGGGCGCAAGACGACGCGGAGCGCGAGGGTGTCAATGCTTGGTATGACGCCGAGATCGTGCCGCGCCTCAACGACAAAAGCGGAGGCGCGATCATCCTGGTGATGCAGCGTGTGCATCGGGATGATCTGACGGCTCACGTCCGAAAAAGTGGGGTGTGGACCGAGGTGGTGCTGCCGGCCATCGCTCTCAAGGACGAGGCATGGCGGCTCCACGAGCGGCGGACCGTCATACGGCGGAAGGGCGAACCATTGCTGCCGGATCGCGAAGGGCAGGAGATCCTGACCGCGATCTTGCACGAGGTCGGCGCCTATAACTTCCGGGCACAGTACCTGCAGCAACCATCGAGAGCGCCGGGGCTCGAGCGCGTGGGTTGGTTCTGGGCGCCCCGCCCGCCCGACTGGCAACCCGGCATGTCGATGGGCGGAGCGTTTCGCAAGGTTCGCGAGATCGACGCCCTCGAGTTCGAGGTCTTCGGCGTCGGTGAGCCACCACCGCACACGAGCAAGATACCCTACAGCGATGCTGAATGGGAGGCTCACGCGATTATCCAGCAGCGACGGCTGGTGGCTGAGGCACAGGGCGACAGAAGCCGGCTGGAGGCGCAGGGGCTCTGATAGGACTCGCATCAGCCCCTGGAGCAATCAGGGGCAGCGGGTCGCACACTCATCTGACGGTCATATGGACAGAGGGAGCAGTGGCAATGGGCCGCCCAACGAAAGGACACCTGGACGGCTCTGATGCCCTCGTCGGCGCTCTGCACAGCAAGAGCCATCGTCGTCGGGCTAGCCTGGATCGGCCAAGCGCTGCAGCTGGCCGCATCCGCAACGATTTGGCTCCAAGCCTCGCCTTGGTCCAGCGCTCACCCGGGGCACTAACAGCGCCAGCTCGCGCGGTGCGCACGCGCGATGCTGCCCAGGTGGATCGCGTGGCCGCCTCGATCCGCGCTCTCGGCTTCTGCGATCCGGTGTTGATCGATGCGCAGGACCGCATCCTCGACGGCGTGGCCCGCGTCGAGGCGGCCAAGCTCGTGGGTTTAAGCGCCATTCCCTGCATTGTCGCGGGCCACCTCACACCTGGCGAGCAGCGCGCCCTGCGGCTGGCGCTAAACCGGCTGCAGGAGCGCGGCAGCTGGGACTTGGACAAGCTGAAGCTTGAGTTCGAGGAGCTCGCGCTTGAGGACGGCGCGCTCGACGTGACGGGCTTCACGGAGTGCGAGATCGATCAGGTCCTCTTGGACGATGAGCCCGAGGCCGTCGAACCCGGCCCGCTGACACCGTCGGCGGGTGCAGCAGCGGTGGCGCGACTGGGCGACGTGTTCGTGCTCGGTCGGCACCGGGTGGTCTGCGGGGATGCCCGCGATCCAGCCGTGCTAGCCACGCTCATGGGACCGGAGCGTGCGCGCCTGCTCCTCACAGACGAGCCTTACAACGTGCCGATCCGCGGGCACGTGACGGGCGGTGACCACCGCGAATTCGCGATGGCTAGCGGTGAGATGAGCGAGGCGGAATTCCGGACGTTCAACTTGGAGTGGATTGGGACGGCCCTGCCCTACCTCGTCGAGGGCGGCGTGTTCGGCACCTTCATCGACTGGCGCGGGCTGCACGTGGTTCAACATGCGGCGGCTGAGCTGGCTTTAACGCCGTTGAACTTGATCGTGTGGGCGAAGACCAACGCCGGCATGGGCAGCTTGTACCGCTCGCAGCACGAGCTGCTCCCCCTGTTCAAGAAGGGTGAGGAGGCGCACGTCAACAACGTCGATCTGGGCCGGGGCGGGCGCTGGCGCTCGAACCTCTGGACCCATCCCGGCTCCTCGTCGCTCGGATCCGGCTCGCGGAAAGGCCTGCAGGATCACCCAACGGTCAAGCCAGTCGCGTTGCTCGCGGATGCTTTGCTCGATCTCACGGGGCGCGACGAGGTCGTCCTCGACCCGTTCCTGGGCTCGGGCTCGACGTTAATTGCGGCCGAGCGGACGGGACGACGGTGCTATGGCGTCGAGATCGACCCGCTTTACGTCGACCTGATCGTGAGGCGGTACAAAGAGGTGACGGGCGGTCTTGCCATCCGTGAGGCGGAAGGATCGCACCATGGCCTAGTGGATTGGATCGTTCCGGCATCGTGATGCCGGGCTAACCTACAGACGACGTCCTCGGATGGTGACGGCTTCGTAAGCCGAAGCCTCATCCACCTTCGCCGGCGGCCTCGGCGTGTAAACATCACCGCCTGCTTCGTTCGCATGGTCGAATGCAATCAGTTGCGAGGTGTGTCGCGTAAGTATCTTATAAGATTTTTCGCCGAAAAGTGACAGCTAACATCGATCTACACTGGACTGCCGCGGCTAACGGAGCGTCAATGCTCACAGAGCGACGCAGTCAGAGCCCGAGTGACCGGTCCGATGAGTCGGAAACCTAAGCTGCCAAGCGCTTGGCTGGCCTTCATTATTAAGCGCCCGCGCGCGATGAGCGTCCGCAGCTGTAAGCCGATCGTGCGTAACGTAGCCGCTGTGACCGCTGGCAGGGGCTGGCTCATGCCCTCGGGCTGACGCCGAGTAGCCAGCACGCCTGAGGGCTGCGGCGTGCGTGCCTCAACCCCGCCGGTCTCATGGACCGACAGCGGGGTCGGGTTGGTGGCGGGGCAGGTCCCGCCGACGACTCGGAGCACAGCATGCGTTCTCCTACTCAGGGCCACATTCGAACCGCCTCCTCAATCCCAGCGGCCTTTCAGCCAGCCCCCTGCCCTGCTGGGTCCCTTTCAACCACGCAGTTGCACTCGCGGCCGTTTGACGAGCCGCCTGTCGCCCTCTTCCCGCTCAGCGCCTGAGGCCGGCGATGTCGAAGCGCACCATCTCCTGGGCGGCTGCCCTGCGCGAGCTGAAGGCTGACCGCGCCGTCCGCTGTTCGGTTCGTGAGGAGCGCCTGCGCACGACCGCGGGTCTACGCGGCGCGCCTGCACTCGCCATGAGCGTTTGGCGCGGGCGCTCCGGCCGGCGCTACGTCGTGGTCGTCCAACCGCTCGACTCCCTCGACCTCGTCGCCGAGCACGCGGCCGTCATCCTTGCGGTCGCTCGCGATGAACACGGTCAGGCTTCGGTCGCTGCGGCCCGCGCCTGCGAGGATGGCGATCCCGGCTTCCTCGGCTGGCTCGCCGCCTGTGCTGCGCTCGGCGCGCGCGAATTGCACGCCTACCGGTTGGCCGAGTCCAAGTCGGAGCGGGCCGAGGTCGCGGCTGACCTGGGTGGCCCGACCGCGCACAGCGCTGCGGGGGTAGCGTGATGGCGCGGCGGGAGTTTAGCAAGGCGGTGCTGCGCGCCGCCCTCGCCCGAGCTGACGAGCGCTGCGAGGGTGTCCTCATGGACGGCAGCCGCTGCCCATGCACGCTTCAGGTCGGGCGGTTCCACTACGATCACATCATCCCGGCGGCGCTGACCGAGGACGCCTCATTGGAGAATTGTCAGGTGCTGTGCCGGCCCTGTCATGCGGCCAAGACGGTGGTCGACGTCGGCGTGATCGCGCGGGTGCGGCGGGTGCGCGACCGGCACGCGGGCATTGCGAATCCACAGCGGCGCCCATTACCAGGCAGCAAGGCGAGTCCGTTCAAGCGGTTGATCGGCGGCGGGGTTATCCGCCGCGATACAGGCGAGCGCCTAGATCGAGGAAATAAGTAGTAGGCGTTCAAGGCAATGTGCACTGTTGGTCATGAGCTTTTGGACTCTCGAGTGTATGGTCCCGGAATGTGGTGTAACGGATCGAGTCTGAAGCGTTCGGGCTCTTTGGTCCAGACCTGAAGGACATGCTCTTAGGGCGTGAGGCCGCGCAGGATCTTCAGCCGACGGGCATAGTTGTAGGCGTCCACGAACAGCTGGAGGTGCGCCTGAAGCTGTTCGTGCGTGTCGTATAGTGATAGCGCTTGACCGTAGCGTCCTTGATGGTGCGGTTCTGAACCGCCCCGGGTTTTCCGGAGTCTCCAACTCTTGAGAGACTGGAGCCATGACGAAGCATACCCCACCGTTTTCCCCTGAGGTCCGCGAGCGGGCTGTCCGGATGGTCCGGGAGCATCGGGGCGAGCACGGCTCACCCTGGGCCGCGATGCAGTCGATCGCGGGCAAGATCGGCCATGACGTCGACCCGCTCCTCACAGGCGCGGGCGAGCTGGCGCGAGGAGTACAGGCCGCGGCTGTAGTCGTCGAGTAGCAGGGCCACCATCATGCCGGGATGGTAGGGCGGGTACCCGCACACGCGCGCTCCTCCGTGTAGGTGTCGAGGATGGCCGAGAGGTCGAGCGCTTCCCGCACCGTGTCGCGCACGAAGTGCGCCATGTGCCCGGGCGGTACGAACTCGTGCAGCGAGGGCGGTAGCAGCCAGCCCTGATCGACATCCCACGCGCGAAACACCTTGGCCATGAGCCGAGTGAAGCACCCTTTCGATCCGCCGTCGAGGGGATTACTCAGACAGGCTCCTAGGCACCTTGTTGAACCCGTAGGCCCTCAGACCGTTCAGGAGGCTCGCCAGCGGCCGGCATAGCTCAGCCAATTTGAGTACTCGGAGCAGCCTTTCGGCCGTCTACGATCGCGCTACGCAGTCTGAAATCCAGCCTCTTGCCTGCGCGATGGATCACGGCTCCAGGTGAACACGCTAGCTGCTTATGGTGGCACGACTTTTCACTCGTACTCATGCGGTCGACGTTACCGCCTGCACGATGGACGCCAGCGTGTTCCGCTGGGTGATCCGCTCTCCTGAGGGCGCAATCGCCGAGCGCTCGCCCCACGCGTTTGCATCTCGCGCGGGAGCCAGGATCTCCGCCGAGTGCTGGTGCCGGGAGTGGTACGCAGACCGGAATCGTAGAAGCGGCCGGCAGTCTCAGCCGCTCCAGCTCCAGGGCGCATCCCGTCCGCTCTTAAAGCCTTCCTGACTCTGTGCCTTAAGCGACGTCAGGTTACTGGAGCACCGCAGCTCCGTACCGCCTCGGGCAGGCAACGCGTCCGCCACACGCGTGCCAACATCCGCAGGAAGGTCACGAAGTTCTCCGCCTGTCAGGTTGAGGGACGTCGTTGAGATGCGGCGCGTTGGGCGATCAAAGCCTAGGCGTGGCGGTTCGACGGTGTGCGCCGCCAGTCTGCCAGGAGGGAGCGCTGATGCTCGCCATCCATCCCCAGGCCCGCACGACCCCGGCCGTGCGCGCCGAGATCGCCCGCTCCCACGAGAGCTCCGGCGTACTGGCCAAACGCTATGGCGTCTCCACCGAGACCATCCGCAAGTGGCGCAAACGCGGTCCCAATGCGTGCCAGGACCGCTCGGCGCGCCCGCACAAGCTCGCGTGGCGCGCCAGCGATGGGGAGCGCGCCATCGTATGCGCGCTCCGCCGCGCCACCGGCTTTCCTCTCGACGTGCTGACCTTCGTGGTCAGCCACTTCTTGCCACACCTGAACCGGGATGCGGTCTACCGCATCCTCAAGGCCGAGGGCCTCAACCTTCCGCCGTCCACCGAGAAGGTCCGCAAACCGCACGGCAGCTTGAAGGATTACGAGGTCGGCTTCATCCACATCGACGTGAAGCACCTGCCCAAGCTGCAGGATCGCGACCGCGTCTCGCGCAAGCGCTACCTGTACGTCGCCATCGACCGGGCCTCCCGCTACGTGCATCTCGCCGTCAAGGACGACGAGACCACGGCCTCGGCGGTGGCCTTCCTCACGGACGCCCTCTAGGCTTTTCCGCTCAAGGTCACGCACGTGCTCACCGACCGCGGCTCCTGCTTCACGGCCGACGCCTTCGAGCACGCCTGCAAGCGGCACGGTGTACAGCATCGCAAGACGTGTCCCTACACGCCGAAGACCAACGGCATGGTTGAGCGCTTCAATGGCCGGGTGCAGCGCGAGGTGCTGGGCATCACGCTCTGGAGCCACCAGGATCTTGAGACGCTGCTCTCCGGTTTTAAAGTCGCCTACAACCGCCGCTGTCAGCGCGTCCTGAAGGGCCGCTCACCCGATAGGGTATTGCGCGACCGGCTGAAGGCGAAGCTTGAGCTCGCCAAACCCGTCACCAAACCGCCGGACCCGAATGCACTCCCGAAAGCCCTCAAGGTAGCCGCACGTGCCAAGAAAGTCTCACATCCAGACAGATGACATGATTTTTACTGTCCAAGAATTGACAATATTTTAGTAATTCAGAATATAAATCTCAAATATTATGTTTTATCTGATGATTTTGCTTTATTGGCTGTACGGTTATGGCCGTATTGTGCCGATTTTTTTTAATTTTCACATCGGTCAAAAATATCATTAAGCGATTGAAAAAATGGACAATTTGATTTTTCTACTACCTTTGATGTAGTCCAAAATTACTAGTAATTTATCAGTATTCACATCAGCGCTTTAGCCGTTAATATTAGCGACGTCGGTCATGCAGAGCAGAACTCTCGTCTGCGAGCGCCGGCTCAAACGGTCAATGAGGCCGTGCATTCATCAACGGAGGCATCTGATGAAAAAGATTCTGCTCTCGGCCGTCGCCGCGCTCTCGCTCGCCGCTCTGCCCTCGACGGGCTACGCGTTTTCCGTGGGAAGCGGCAACGGCAACGGCAACGGCAATATCGGCGTCGGCAACGGCAACGCCAACGGCAACGGCAACACCGGTGCCTACAACGGCAACGGGAACGGCAACTTCAACTTCGGTGCGTTCAACGGCAACCTGAACGGCAACGGCAACGCTGGGGCCCTGAACGGCAACCTGAACGGAAACGGCAACGTCGGTTTCGGCAACGGTAACGTCAACGGCAACCTCAACCGCGGTATCGGCAACGGCAACGCCAACGGCAATCTCAACGGCGGTTTCTTCAGCGGCAACGGCAACGGCAACCTGAACCGCTGAGCCGCGACGATGACCTTGGGAGCGGCCCATCTGGTCGCTCCCGACCTGTTTGCAGGGAGGCGATGATGAAGAACGCTCGGTTTCTCGTTCTCGCGGCACTCCTAGCCGCGGATGGGGCCTCGGCTCAAGCGCGCGCCTTTTCCTTCGGAAACGGCAACGGCAATGGAAACGGCAACATCGGGATCGCTAACGGCAACCTCAACGGCAACGGCAACACCGGTTCCGGCAACGGCAACGGCAACGGCAACGGCAACGGTGCCATTCAGACAAACGGAAACCTGGGCGCCTTCAACTCGGGAACTGGCAACGTCGGTGCCTTCAACGGCAACGGCAACACCAGTTCGACCAGTGGCAACAACAACGCAGGCGCCTTCAACGGCAACCTGAATACGGGAGCCAACAACGGGAACGGCAATGTCGGCTCGTTCAACGGGAACCTGAACGGCGGAAGTTTCAATGGCAACGGCAATATCGGGTCTGCGAACGGGAACTTGAACGGCAATCCGACCCTGCGCTTTCGCTAGAAACGTCGACGAGGCTGAGTGTCAAACTTCTTCAAGCTGGAGGAAAAACGTGTCCGGGTCCGGCCGTAGACGACCCCCAAAGCCGAATTCTCGCCTTCAGACCGTAAACGGTCATGTTTGGTCGGAGGACGAGCAGGCGGGGGCCATCCAGCGTACGCCGAAACAGCGGCCCGGCCGGAAGAAGGGCGACAGACAGAAGAGCGGGCGGCCGGTCGCACCGCATTACAACTCAGCACCACCCTCTGACTGCCTGGATCCGTGTTGACGGAAACGGCGATGCTCCAGCTCGGCAGCGTGCTTCGTCCCACCTGTGTGATCGTCGCTTGGCCACCGGCCGCCCTCTCTCGACCGCGGCAGGCCGCATCCTGAGCCGGTTCCGAGTGCGGCAGGCATGCCACATCTCGGGCTTTGTCCGGAAGCCGAGCGCCTCGCATGCAAACCAGCATCGAAGGAGATTTCCCAGCATCGAAGGAGATTTCAGCATGAACGACTCATTCCGACGCATGGCCGGAGGTGCCTGCATCACTGTCGCGGCGCTGCTCCCGGCCCCCCTCTCGGCCCAGGTGGTCACGTCGCCCTCGGCCCCCACCGGCCCGGCCAACGGCTGGAGCCCGATGCCGGGTTTCTTCCGGCATCACCACCACATGCCCCCCAGTGGCGTCACCGTCCCGTTCTGGGCAGGTCACGTGCCTTCCGCAGGCTCCGGCGCCGCTGGTTTGGCTGCAGCGCTCGCACCCGGCGGTGCCGCCGCTCTCAATGGGAATGGCATGCCCTCCAACCTAGACCTGATGGGCGGTACCGGCAACGGGAACGGCAATGGCAACACCGGCTCCAACAACGGCAACGGCAATTCAGGCAACTTCAACGGCAACGGCAACATCGGCTCCGACAACGGCAACGGCAATCTTACCAACGGGAATGGCAATTTCGGTATCGGCAATGGTGTCGGGAACGGAGACGGTAATTATTCAGGGCAGTAATGCGGTGCAGCGATGCGCGAAGAGCGATCCGGTATGGTCTCGCGGCGAGCGCCGATGCTATATCGAAGTTCAAATGGTGCATCGGCTACACCGCTAGTGCACTGACTCAGACGGATGGTTCAGGGGCTCGGCAGACGACGGCGAGGATGTCGGTGGCCGGCTTGGTCCAGACGAAGGGTTTGGCGCTCTGGTTGTGCTCGGCGATGTAGCGTTTGATCGCCGCCTGCAGGTCGACGACGCCAGTGAATGAGCCTTGCCGCAGCCGACGACGGGTGAGTGCTGAGAAGGAGCTCTCGACGGCGTTGAGTCAGGAGGCTGAGGTCGGGGTGAAGTGGAAAATCCAGCGCGGGTGGCGGGCGAGCCAGGTGCCCACCTTCGGATGTTTGTGGGTGGCGACGTTGTCGAGGATGGCGTGGATCACCTTGCCGGGTGGGACGGCAGCCTCGACAGCGTTGAGGAACCGGATGAACTCGCCGTTCCGGTGGCGCTGCATGCAGCGGCGAGCACGGTGCCCGCCAAGACGTCGAGGGCCGCAAACAGCGTCGTCGTGCCGTGACGGGTATAGTCGTGGGTCTGGGCGGCGGGATGGCCGGGGCGAGCAGACGGTCAGGGCGCGTGCGCTCCAGCGCCTGGATCTGGCTCTTCTCGTCGGTGGACAGCACCACCGCGTGGGGGGATGGGTCCATGTAGAGACCGACCACGTCCTCGACCTTGGCGGCGTAGGCAGGATCGCGCGAGCGCTTGAACGTACGCAGACGATGCGGCTGTAGGCGGTGAGCGTCCCAGATCCGCTGCACGGCGCGCAACGAGATCCCGACCGCGTGGGCTACGGCACGGCCGGTCCAGTGGGTGACCTCGCCCGACGGCTCCGAGCAGGTCAGCGCCAGCACCTCGGCCACCATTTCGGTCGAGTGGGGCGGCGTGCCGGGCGGGCGCGTCGGGACTGTAAGGAATTTCGTGTGCGGGCGGCCATAGTGGACCCGAAGGAGGTTCCGATGGCACGACGCAAAGCACCCCGTATCCCTGATGCGCTCCTGGACCAGCTGTTGGCCGGGGCTAATCCGAAGACGGCGTTCGAGGCCGATGGCCTGCTGGACGAGTTGAAGAAGGTCCTGGGCACCGAGGTGCGCATCATGAGCGTACCGTTCGAGGTGGTGGGCGTACTGGACGCCAAGGGGCCGGATCAGGACGACGTTGTCTTCGTCCCCCTCGAGACGGCCAAGCTGCGCTTCCTCGGCAGCGCCAGCGGGGTCAACCGCGACGCCGTCGCCTACATCGTCGCCAAGGCCGTCTCGGACGAGGCGATGGGCCGGGCGCGCACGG
>NZ_BPQS01000037.1 GCF_022179385.1 Methylobacterium longum
TGATCGCCGCAAGGCGATGCTCGAGGACATCGCGATCCTGACCAAGGGCCAGATGATCGCCGAGGATCTCGGCATCAAGCTCGAGAACGTGACGCTCCCGATGCTCGGCCGTGCCAAGCGCGTCCGCATCGACAAGGAGAACACCACGATCATCGACGGGTCCGGCGAGAAGTCCGACATCGAGGGCCGCATCGCGCAGATCAAGGCGCAGGTCGAGGAGACCACCTCGGACTACGATCGTGAGAAGCTGCAGGAGCGTCTGGCCAAGCTCGCGGGCGGCGTCGCGGTGATCCGTGTCGGCGGTTCGACCGAGGTCGAGGTCAAGGAGAAGAAGGACCGCGTCGACGACGCCCTTCACGCCACCCGCGCGGCGGTCGAGGAAGGCATCGTCCCCGGCGGCGGCACCGCGCTGTTGCGCGCCAAGGCGGCCGTTCAGGGCCTCTCGAACGACAACCCGGACGTCCAGGCCGGCATCAAGATCGTGCTGAAGGCCCTCGAGGCCCCGATCCGTCAGATCGCCTCGAACTCGGGCGTCGAAGGCTCGATCGTGGTCGGCAAGATCCTGGCCAACGCCTCTTCGACCTACGGCTTCAACGCCCAGACCGAAGAGTACGTCGACATGCTCCAGGCCGGCATCGTCGACCCGGCCAAGGTCGTCCGCGCTGCGCTCCAGGGGGCGGCTTCGGTCGCCGGTCTTCTCGTGACCACCGAGGCGATGATCTCCGAGGCTCCGCGCAAGGACGCTCCTGCCATGCCAGCCGGCGGCGGCATGGGCGGTATGGGCGGCATGGACTTCTAACCTGTCATGGCTCCCTAGCGGTGCTTTCCCACGGGCCGGATGTCGGCGCGTGGGCGAGCGCCGCGGGGGGCCACGCTCCGCGCAGGCAGTGCCTGCGCACAATATCGATGGCTCACGCAGCACCCGCTTGCGCCTTCGACCGCTCTCGGCACAAACATCAATCCAGATACTACGAGAGGTCGAGACGGCCGGTCCGTAACGCCCTGCGGGCCAGGGCTCGCAGCGTGCAATCGGTCAACGCCGAGCTCGGTCTCGCTCTTCAGGACGGAGCCCATGCGCATTCTCGTCGGCTGTGAGATGACCTACGAGTTTCCGCAGCCCACCCCCGTCATTGCGACGCTCAACGTCCATGCATCGCGCTTCTCCGATCTCGAACGGCCTGATTACCTGATCACGAGTCCGGCGGTTCCGCTGGACGGCTATCGCGACAGCTTCGGGAATTGGTGCAATCGCATGGTTGCTCCGGCAGGGCGCTTCACCCTCAAGACCGACACGATCGTGCGGGACCACGGCAGCGGCGACACGCGGGAGCCGGACGCTCCGGAAATCGCAGTGGAGAAACTGCCTTCGGACAGCGTCCTGTTTCTCCTCGGCAGCCGGTACTGCGAGACCGATCGTCTGTCGTCCATCGCATGGGACTTGTTCGGGCATCTCTCGCCCGGCTGGAGCCGGGTGCAGGCGATTTGCGACTACGTGCACGATCGGATCGTCTTCGGATATGAGCACGCGCGCGCGACCCGAACAGCTTTCGACGTGTTCGAAGAGCAGCGGGGCGTCTGCCGTGACTATGCTCACTTGGCGATCGCGTTCTGCCGCTGCCTCAACATCCCGACACGGTACTGCAACGGTTATGTCAGCGACATCGGCCTGCCCCTGCCGCATGCCCCGGGCGATTTTGCCGCCTGGATGGAAGTATACCTTGGAGGTCGTTGGCACACCTTCGATCCCCGGAACAACAGCTCACGTATCGGCCGGATCCTCATCGCCTATGGTCGCGATGCCGCTGACGTACCCCTGACACTCACGTTCGGTCCCAACCATCTCGCCGAATTTCGTGTCACGACGGAGGAAGCACCGAGTCCGGCCTAGGCTCATTCCTTCATCGAGGCCGGCCGCAGGCCCGACCCCGCTCCCATGGCATCGCGTTCCGGCGTCGGGTCGTGCAGGGGCACGGGTGCGGTAAGACGCTGCACGGCGCCGCTCCACCCCCTGACCTGTCGCGCGGCCTCGTGCGTTCCTAAGTTCGCGTCTGAGTGCGCAAGACAAGCCGTCGCTCAGATCGGGCCGCGCTGCTCGCCCGCAGCCGGGCGACGATGGGTGCGAGGCCGGCGTTGATGGACCATGCCGCCGTGGCGGTCGTGCCCGCGCCCGTCCCACAGGTACAGCACTGCCCAGTTCCGAAGGTCCGCACCTACAGGCACCGGCTCTTCTAGATAGTTCACGCGGCCGTGAACACAGCGACGCCTCATTCTGGCGCCCAAGAGAAACCGGGCGCCCCGCAGGACGCGCGACCGGATCGCGTCCAGCCGATGCAGGTTCCGTCATCACCTCGGCTGTGGGCTACGGATCAAACTGAGGCGGTGGTGATGCTGTTCATCTGGTCGGGTTGGGGGATCGTGGTCATCCCTGTCGTGATCGGCACGGCGGTTGCGGTCGGGGCGCTGGGCGGCTCGGCGCTTCGGGCCCTTGGTCACCCCGAACTCACTTTTCTCGCCGTCAGCCTCGGGCTCTTCGCCGCCGCAGCCGCCAATTGGATCGTCGGCCGGCGTCTGAACGGTCGTCCGCCGCGCGAACTCATCGACCCGGCCACGAACCAGCGCGTTCTTCTCCGCCGTCGTCACGCGCTGTTCTGGGTGCCGGTACAATACTGGTCGGTGCCAGTTGCGCTCGCCGCGCTCGTCCCGCTGCTCGCCCTGCGCAATCTCTGACTTCGAATTCCAAGATAGCCCTACAGTCGAGGAGATGAGCATGCCGCGTGGCAGCTGTCAGCGTTCGGGAAGACGTCGCCGGTTCGGCGTGGCCGGTCTCGCCACTGTGCTGGCTGCGCCCGCCGGGGCCGTGACACCGGTGACGCCTGTAGGTGTCGAGAGCTGTGACGCCTTCCTAGACGCATACGCGCAGTGTGCAGCAAGCCCAGGCGTGCCGGAGGCCGTTCGTCCGAACATTCGTCAGGGTATCGGCACGCTGCGGGAGAGCTTCCGCGATGCCGTCAGCCGCACTGCGTCCGCCCGACCGACCGTCGCCCAGCAATGCGCCCAGGCCCACGAGGCCGTGCGCAAGAGCATGGTCGACGCCTTCAGGTGCGACTTCCCCGCCCCGCCGCCAGCCTCGCAGGCGCTGCTGCAGGCCGTGCCTCCGGCCCCTGTCACGCAGGCCCCTGCCATGCAGGCCCCTGCCATGCAGGCACCTGCGCGCGCGGATGCCCGGGTCGCGCCATTCCCGCCGAGCCGCGAAGCGCAGGAAGTGGCGAAGGCGAACGCCTACACCGAGGTGCAGAACCACCTCGTGCGTTCCCACCCGCTGGAACGGCAACTCGCCGAGTACCGACGCGACAACGAACGCGTGCTCAAGCTCGGCACGAAGCTGGGTGCCAACGCGTGGTACCACTTCGGCATCGTCGACTTCGATGGGGTGATCGACGAGTTGGAGAAGGCGGCCGCTCTGCCCGGGACCATTCCCGAGATCGACCCGCAGGCCACGCGGCTGCTTGCAGCCTTGCGCGAGCTCAACCCGACGCTGAAGGCGCTGACCCGCTACCAGACCATGCGGGAGTTCAAGGAGGACGGGTACAAGTTCGCCCGGGAGCAGCACACGATCCTCGTACCCAGGGTCGAAGCCGCCGCCAAGGCGATGGACGCCTTCGGCACCGCCCTGTTCGAGCGCGAACTCGCCCGGGACGAGCGCCGGATGGCGAGGCTGCCGGAGGACGCCCCGGCACGCCGGCTGCTGGCGACCAGCCTCGCGCTCCGTCGGGCGGTGCAGCGTTTCGAGGCGCTTGGGCCGAAGGCCGACACAGCCCCGTTCCTCGCCGCCCTGGGCGACGTCTCGACGGCCAACCGCCAACTTGGGGCGACCTTCGACGGCATGAACCCCAAAGCCAGCACATCCTGCACCGGCTACGCGGACACCGTGGCGAGCGTGATCGGCCACGGCCGCGACGTCGCGCGGGACATCAAGGCGAAGGGCGACCCGAGCCAGCCGGCGCGGCTGTTCAACGACACCTACAACCGCTCGGTGCGCGATCTGGAATCCTGCCAGCGGTACGAGAGTCGCGCGCGGCCGAGCTGACGGACCGCCGGGAGAGTGCTGGCCCGAAGAACGCCGGCCCGGACAGCGCTGGCCGGCATCCATCGAGTGTGGAACGCCGAGGGGCAGATGATCGTGCCGCTTCATGACGACCGTCGCAACAAACGGCGGCTTCCCCCCGTCGTCTGGCTCATCGCCTGGGTCGTCGGCGTTCCGGCCTTGCTCGGGGGACTCGGGGCCTGGGAGGTCGAGCGCGGGCAGGCGACCGCCGAGAACGTCACGCGCCGCCAGGTCGAGCTGCCGGTCTCCGTCGTCCAGCTCCGCCTGCTGGCGGCGACGGACCCCTACGCCTCGGTCCGCTTCGAGGGCGCGCGCACGGCCTACGGTGCGGCGCTGGCCGTCGACAGGGCTCAGGAGGCGCTGGCCGCGGTCACGCGCGATCTGCCGCTGGCCCGGGCTCGCGCGTGGATGCCGTCCGCGACGCTGGGCGGCGCGCTGCTGGCACTGCTGGCCGGTCTCGTCGCGCTCGGCGGCGCCGCCGCCGCGGGCCTGTGGGCCCGGCGCTCGCGCGACGCCCTGCTCGCGAGCTTCGGCCTCGTGCGCCGTGCGCTGCCGGTGCTGCTCGGCCTTCAGATCGTGGGCCTGAGCCTCGCGGTGCTGGCGGCCGCGCTGTTCGAGGCCACCGGGCTGTGGTTCACCCAGCGGTTCTCGGCCGGCGAGGCCAAGCTGCTGCTCGCCGCCCTCGTCATCGCCGCCCTTGCGGCCTGGGCCGCGGTGGCGGCGGTGCGCGGCCTGCGCGGGGTCTTCGCGCTGTTCACCCCCGAGCCGATCGATGTCCGCGGCCGCGCCCTCGACGAGGCCGAGGCACCGGGACTGTGGCGCCTCGTGCGCGAGCTCGCCGGGCGCGGGGATGCCCTCGCCCCCGACGCAGTGGTGGTCGGCTTGACCGGGGGGTTCTTCGTCACCGAAGGCGCCGTGCGCCTGGGCTCGAACGGTCAGACGCTGACGGGGCGCACGCTGTACCTGCCGGTCCCGTATCTCGGCGTGCTCGACGGGCGAGAGCTTTCTGCAGTGATCGGGCACGAGCTCGCGCACTTCGCGGGCGAAGACACGGCCTACAGCCGGCGCTTCACTCCGATCTACGCCGGCCTGCATCGCGCGCTGGCCGCACTGGGCAACGCCGGCCCCGGGGATCTGCTCACCCGTCCCGCCGCGTATGTCGGCCATCGCAGCCTCGGGACCTTCGACGCGGCGGTGGCGCGCTGGAGCCGGGCGCGGGAGTTCGAGGCCGACCGGCGTGGCGCCCTCGTCTCTGGAGCACCGCCCGCAGCCTCCGCCCTGCTGCGGGTCGGCGTTCTCGGGCCCGTGGTGGGGGAGACGCTCGGATCTGCCTTCGACGAGCCCGACGCGGCCCCCGACGATCTCGTGGCGGGCGTACTCGACGCGATCCCGGCAACCGGCTTCCCCGACCCCGGGTCGCACCTCGACGACCGGCAGGCACACCCCACCGACACCCACCCTCCGGACCGGCAGCGGATCGCGGCGCTCGGCGTGCCGCTCGACGCGGAGCTGTTCGCCCGTGCCGCCCGTCCTTTGACCGAGGCCGACCGCGCCTGGCCGGCCGCCCTGGTCGCGGACTGGGCCGGCCTGTGCCGCGGGCTCAGCGCGGACTTTCTCACCGGGGCCCGGGAGCACCGTGCTGCCGAGCGAACGTACCTGGAAGAGGCCGCGGCGGCCGTGCCGGTCGAGGAGACGCTGGTGCATGAGAACGGCTCTCCGATGGTCTGGACGATGGGGGTCCTCGCCCTCCTTTTCGCCGGGGCCGGCGCTGCGCTGCTGCTGTACCCCCGCGCACTCGGCATCGCGCAGGATGCCTTGGCCCAGCAGATCCTCGTGGGCGTTGCCGCGGCGGGTGTCGCGTGGGCAGGGATCTACGCTGCACGTGTGCATCGACGCGGCCGGATACCGCTGCTGGTGCTGACGCCGGACGCGCTGCGCTCGCCGCTCCTCGACGGTGCGGTCGTTTGGCAGGACGTGGCGGACTTCCAGGTCACGCACGGCAAACGGCTCACCTTGACGCTGGCCCTCGCGCCGGAGGCCACGCTGCCGAGGGCCAAGCGCCTGGTGTCGCAGGCCCGGGTGAGCCGACGGCGAAGGCAGGTCAGCGTGCAGTCGCTCGGGGCGCGCGGCCTCAAGCCCGACGCCTTCGCCGCGCTGATCGGGCGTTACCTCGCGGCCTCCCGCGCCCGCGTACACCTGTCCGCGACAAGTACGGGGATCTGATCAGTCGACCACAGGCACACGACTCCCCGAGGGCCGGTTCGACGCCGCGCCGTGGCTCGTCGTGCCGAGAACAAGACGACGCGAGCTGCTGAGTCGGAAGACACGGTTGTGACCGAGCGTTCGACCGGTGCTTCAAGACTGCCGCCCCCGGTGGCCGGATCACACGCGGAATGTCCGCTCATCTGTCTGCTCGCCAAGCCAGGCCGCCGAGATGAGACGACCCTGGAATCGATGCTCCAGCGATGTGAGGCTGCCCGAAAGCGGTCTGACAGCCTCGGAGAACGGCCGCCGAACGACCGGGCGGCCCTTCCTCCAACCCAACCCTGCCTCTCACGACGGCCTTATGGGTAGGGACGACGTCGCCCGGCGGTCTGCGGATCAGCGTCGGCCCCGGACGAATATGCCTCGTTTTCGGCCGACCTGCTTGTCCCAGTTCGCGGAGGGCCAGAGTTATAGCTCAGGCTCGGAGGGGTAGGGGAAGGTTTCCACGATGGCTGGCGTCCGCTGCATCGGCTTCCTGCTCTGCCCGGACTTCGATTTCATGGGCTTGGCCGTGACCTCGCCCTTCGCCGTCGCAAACCGATATGTCGCCGACACGACCTACGACATCCGGTTCCTGTCAGAGGCCGGCGGCCTCGTTCGATCGGGGTGCGGCCCTGCTGTCGAGACCCAGCGCCTGAGCGAACCGTCCGCCTTCGACACGATCATCGTCGCCGCGGGGATCAGCCTCCCTGAATCGAGCCCGGACTTCCTCGCCTACCTACGCCAAGCGGCCCGCTCCGCACGCCGCTTGGCGGGCCTGTGCCTCGGCGCCTTCGCCGTAGCCGATGCCGGCCTGCTGGACGGGAGGCGCGCCACAACCCACTGGCGCTATGCGCCCCAGTTCCGCGCGCGCTATCCCGACTGCGCCCTCGATATCGGCAAGATCTACGTCGCGGACGGCAACATCTGGACGTCCGCTGGCATGTCGGCGGGAATCGATCTCGCCGTCGGAATGGTCGAGGCCGACCATGGCCGGCACGTGGCCCGTACCGTGGCGCGGGGCCTCGTCATGGAGCGCCGCCGAGCCGGGGGGCAGGCTCAGCATTCGGCGATGCTCGACTTCGACGCGCCGAGCGACCGGATCCAGAGCGTCCTCGCCTATGCGCGGCAGAACCTGCGGCGTCCGCTGACCACGGAGGATCTCGCCGCGGTCGCCTGCCTCAGTCCTCGCCAGTTCACGCGGGCCTTCCGAGCCGAAACCGGCGTCTCGCCCGCCAAGGCGATCGAGGTGATGCGCGTCGAGGCTGCCAAGCACATGCTGGAACAGAGCCGCCTGCCCATCGAGGAGATCGCCGGTGCCACCGGTTTCGCGCACCGCGAGCGCATGCGTCGGGCTTTCCTGCGCGTCCAGGGAGAAGTCCCGCGGGCGATCCGCCGGGCCGCGGGACCGCTCGCCGTCGTCTGACGCGTCGGCACGTCCGAAAACGAGGCAATTATGACGTGGTGGGTGCCAAGACCGCTGCGTAAGCATGGCCGCGGGGGCTGCGTATTGCTGGGAAGTCGTTGCCATGGTGAGCCTGACGATCAACGGTCTCCAATATGCAGTCGACGCGGAGCCCGAGACGCCGCTGCTCTTCGTCCTGCGCGATACGCTCGGGCTGACCGGCACGAAGTACGGCTGCGGGATCGCCCAGTGCGGCGCCTGCACCGTCCATCTCGACGGGCAGGCGACGCGCTCCTGCCAAGTGCCGCTTGAGAGCGTCGGCACCCAGGCCGTCACCACCATCGAGGCGATCGAGCAGGACGCGATCGGCCGAAAGGTCGTCGAGGCCTGGGTCGCGCTTCAGGTGCCGCAATGCGGCTATTGCCAATCCGGTCAGGTCATGGCCGCCGCCGCCCTGCTGAAGCAGACGCCGCGCCCGACCGACGGCGACATCGCCGACGCGATGACGAACCTGTGCCGGTGCGGGACCTACAACGCCATCGCCGCCGCCGTGCGGCAGGCCGCCGCCTGAGGAGCCCGCTATGCATCCGCGCCTCCCCTCTTCTGCCCCATCTCGTCGCCGCTTCCTCGCGGGTGCCGGCGGCGCCCTCGTTCTCAGCGCCCTCCTGCCGGCGCGCTCGGCCCGCGCCGAGGCCCAGGGCCCTGCGGAGGGGGCGGGTGCCCTCGCGCCAAAGCCGGGGACGCGGGTGTCCGCCTTCCTGGAGATCCACCCGGACGGCACCATCAGGCTGCGCAGCCCCTTCGTGGAGGGCGGCCAGGGCATCGCCACCGGCATGGCGCAGATTGTCGGGGAGGAGCTCGACGTACCGCCGTCCCGCTTCGTCGTCGAATGCGCGCCGCCCGGCCCGGACTACGCCGTCGTGAACGGCATCCGCATGACCGGCGGCAGCTTCTCGACCCGGTCGAGCTACGAGACGATGCGCCGCCTCGGCGCGACCGCCCGCGACCTGATGATCCGCGCGGCGGCGGCCAAGCTCAAGGTGCAGGTCGGCGAACTCACCACCCGCGACGGACTCGTCCTGCACGCGGCTACGAGCCGCGCCATCCCCTACGGTGACCTCGCGGGGGACGCGCTGAAGCTGAAGCCGAACCCGTCCGTTCCGCTGCGCGACCCGGCGACCTTCCGCTACATCCGCCAGCCGGTTCCCCGCCTCGACGTGCGGGACAAATCCACGGGCCGCGCGATCTACGCCATCGACCAGCGGGTCGAGGGCATGCTCTACGCCGCCGTGCAGCACGCGCCGCGCCTCGGCACGGAGCCGAAGACCCTCGCCAACGCGGACGAGGTCAGGGCCATGCCGGGCGTGCACTCGGTGCACCGCCTGCCGGGTGCCGTGGCCGTCGCCGCCGACAGCTGGTGGCGGGCGCGAAAGGCCGTCGAGGCTCTCAGGGTCGACTGGTCAGCGCCCAAGCCCGGCGGCATCGACACGGTCGCCGCCGATTTCTCGTCCGAGGGAATGCTCGCCGCGCTCAAGGCTTCGGCCGATCCGGGCCACGTGGCCGAGGAGCAGGGCGACGTCGCCGGTGCCTTCGCCAAGGCCGCCAAGGTGGTCGAGGCGGATTACGACGCGCCCTACCTCGCCCACGCGCAGCTCGAGCCGCCCTCGGCGATCGCGCGCTTCGACGGTGACGGCACCCTCGATGTCTGGCTCCCGAACCAGATGCCGGAGGTGTTCCAGGCCGTATCGGCGAAGGTCGCCGGGCTCCAGCCAGCCCAGGTCCGCATCCACTCTCCGATGCTCGGCGGCTTCTTCGGCCGCCACTTCACCTACGAGGCCGGCAACCCGTTCCCGCAGGCGATCCTGCTCGCCAAGGCGACCGGACGGCCCGTGAAGGTGCTGTGGTCGCGGGAGGAGGAATTCAGCCGCGACGCGGTGCGGCCCTTGAGCTTCAGCCGCTTCCGCGCGGCGCTGGACGCGGCGGGGCAACCGACCGCGATCGAGGTGCGCACGATCGGTGAAGGCCCGATCGGACGCTACTTCAGCATGATGATGCAGACGCCCGTCGACCCTTCCGCGGTCGAGGGCATCGTCGAGAAGCCCTACGCCGTACCGAACCGGCGCATGACCTTCACGAAGGTGGCCCACCCGGTGAACATCGCGTTCTGGCGGTCGGTCGGGCATTCGATGAACGACGCGTTCTACGAGAGCTTCCTGGACGAGATCGCCCAGGCCGGCAGCCAGGATCCGTTTGCGCTCCGCATGGCACTCCTCCAGGGCAGCGCCCGGCACCGGACCCTGCTTTCGACGGTGGCCGAGATGTCCGGCGGCTGGCAGCGCGGGCCCTACCGGATCGAGGGCGGGATGCGCGCCCGCGGCCTCGCCATGGCCTCGCCCTTCGGATCGGAGACGGCGACCATCGCGGAGGTTTCGGTGGAGGGCGGGGAGGCTCGCGTCCACAACCTCTGGATCGCCTTCGACCCCGGCAGCATCGTGAACCCCGCCATCGTCAAGGCGCAGGTGGAGTCGGCGGCGGCGCTCGGCCTCTCCTCAGTCCTGTTCGAGCAGATCGTCTACCGCGACGGCGTGCGGCAATCCCAGAACTACGACACCTATCCGGTCCTGCGCCGGGAGCACATGCCGAAGGTTCACGTGCGCATCGTCGAGAGCGGCGCGCCGATGGGCGGGGCCGGTGAGCCGGGCCTCCCGGGCGTGCCGCCCGCCGTCCTCAACGCCGTTGCGGCGCTCACCGGCCAGCGGATCCGCGCGCTCCCGATCGCCAACACCAAGCTCTCCGCCGCCTGACCAGGGATCCGCGATGACACAGAATACAGGCACGGCGCTCGTGACGGGCGCCTCCTCGGGGATCGGCGCGGCTTATGCCGAGCAACTGGCCGCCCGGGGCCACGACCTCATCCTCGTTGCCCGCGACGCGGTCCGGCTGCGGGCGGCGGCCGACCGCATCGGGCGAGAGACCGGCGTGAGCGTCGAGGTCCTGCCCGCCGACCTGACCAGCCCGGCGGATCTCGCGGCAATCCGGGACCATGTCGCCACGGAGGCGGGTCTCCAACTCCTCGTGAACTGCGCCGGGCTCGGGCCCCTGGGGCCGTCCCTCGACAGTCCGGCGGACCTCTACGACGGGATGCTCGACCTCAACGTCCGGGCGTTGCAGACCCTGACCTTCGCGGCGGCGAGAGCCTTCGCCGAGCGGGGAAGCGGGACCATCGTCAACGTCTCCTCGGCCGTGGCCCTCCTCCCCGAGCGCTTCAACGCCGCCTATGCGGCGAGCAAGGCCTTCGTCCTCGCGCTGACGCAGGGGCTCGCGGCAGAGGTCGGCGGCAAGGGCGTTCGTCTCCAGGCGGTGCTGCCCGGCGTCACCCGCACCGCGTTCTTCGATCGGACGGGCGCGGATATCGGGCAGATCCCGGCGGAGATGATCATGGAGCCCGACGCTCTCGTGGCGGCGGCCCTCGCCGGGCTCGACGCGGGCGAGGTCGTCACCATCCCCTCGCTGCCGGACATTGCCGATTGGCAGGCCTCCGAAGCAGCCCGGTTCCGCTTGGGCCCGAACCTCTCCCATCGAGTGCCGGCTGCCCGGTACGGTCTCGGCTGATAGAACGGGCGTTCCGGTACCTGTGTGAGTGGGAGATCGTCGGTGCTGCAGGTCGTCGCGAACGCGCAGGACGCGTCCTCTTCGGAGGTTGCCCTGGCGGCCCATAGCCTCCCGGAGCAGCCCAAGCGTCCGGGAGGCTGGCGGCAGGTCGAGGCGTTGCCCGTCGGCCTGTTCGCGGCGGTGATGGGCCTGACGGGCCTCAGCGTCGCCTGGAGGTTGGCGCAAGTCCGGTACGGGACCCCGCTCTGGCTCGCAGAGGCTATCGGTCTCGCGGCCTGCGCCGCCTTCGTCGCCATCGCGGCGGGCTATGCCGCCAAAGCCTTCATCGCCGCCCCGGCGGTGCGCGCCGAGTTCCGCCACCCCATCGCCGGCAACCTGTTCGGCACGCCGCTGATCAGCCTGCTCCTTCTGCCGATCCCGCTGGCACCCCTGAGCCTCACCGTGGCACGCGCGTCGTGGATCGTCGGTGCCGTCGGCATGACCCTGTTCGCTTGGCTGATCGTGACCCGGTGGCTCAGCGACCGGCAGCAGGTCGCGCATGCGACGCCAGCCTGGATCGTGCCGGTGGTCGGCCTCCTGGACGTCCCGCTCGCGCTTCCCATGCTCGGACTGCCGCCGATGCAGGGCGTGATGGTTTTCGGCCTGGCCGTGGGGTTGTTCTTCGCCGTACCCCTGTTCACGCTGATCCTGTCCCGTCTCCTGTTCGAGCCGCCGCTGCCGGCCGCGCTGCAGCCGTCGCTCCTGATCCTCGTCGCGCCCTTCGCGGTGGGGTTCTCGGCCTATGTCGCGACCACCGGCGCGGTCGATCTGTTTGCGGAGGCGCTCTTCGCGGTCGCGCTGTTCCTGCTCGCCGTGCTGCTGCCGAAGCTCGCCCAATTCGGGCGCGCCTGCCCGTTCCGCGTGTCGTGGTGGGGCGTGAGCTTCCCCCTCGCCGCGGTGGCGGTCGCGGCGCTGCGCGTCGCAACGGTACAGCCGGGGCCTGCCACCGATCTTCTCGCCCTCGGCCTGCTCACCCTCGCGACGCTGGTCATCGCGTGGCTGCTCGGTCGGACGCTGATCGGCCTCGCCCGTGGGGAGCTGCGCACGCTGGTACAGTGACGTTCAGTTGCAGCGCAGCGGCTCATCCGCGGCACAGCAGAGGCTGCAGAGCAGCGGATGGTAATCGCTCGGTCCGGGCCTCCGAACTTGAGTGATACCGTGGCTCGGCCAGAGCCGAAAAGCTTGGGAGCTGCATTTCCATAATGCACCGAGTTCACTTTGCTTGCGGATCCCGGCGGCAGGCGCCGCGATGCGGGGATGCCGGTATGCGCCGGCGAACGGGTCCGGCGTTTGAACGGCTCAGCCGAACCGCTCGCCGCTGGCACGCACGGCCCATGCGTCAGATTCGGAACGAGGCGACGCCCTGCGCGCGGATCTCCGCGAGGTTCTGGGCGGTGCGCGGCGTGTCGTGAAGACGCTCCTCGAACAGCGGTACGCGACCGAGCAGCTGGGCTGCATCCTGTACAGGGGCCTCGAATTTCGGTCCGCGCGCTGACCGGGCGCCGTCTTGCGCGTCCCCCCGTAGCGCGACCCGCCTCACCGGGCTCCCATTCCGGATCACCCGCTCTCGTCGGAGGTCGTTTCGATCCGATCGATGTCCATCGCGGACCTTCCGACCGGCCGCCGCTCCGTCGGTCGCCTCTCCGGCCTCCATTACCGTGAAGCAGGGCGGCTGCCTTCGGCCGACCCGCAGCACGGGCTTGAGCGTCGTATCGCAGGGGTTGGCGATTGTCCGATCCGGGGCAAACGCCTGAGGATCCGGTCACGATCAGCTCTATGGAACCTGCGGGTCCCGGTGATCACTCATAGCCGATGGCGCATCGGTGATCTCGTCCATGACGAGTTGGTTCAAGGCACAGACGAACGACGACAGCCGGTAGCCGTCGTGACGCGAGAGAGCGTTGTCGAAAGCCCGGACGTTCCAGAACGGGTCGTTGGGGCGGGTGATCGGTGCGATGCCGGTCAACTGAAGACCGTGCAGGAAGCGCGCGGCCGGGCCGCTCTCGTTGGACCGGCTCGGCACGAGGTCGGCGCTGTCCCAGAAGGTACCGCGCCGGGCGGCGCGCGCCGTTCGGGCTCGGGTCAGCCAGCGGTCGGAGCGCGGGCAGTCCAGGGCGGCATCAGCGAGGGTCGCATAGGGATGGTGCTTCTCGAGACCCGGAGCATCGAGCCCGAGCAGTTCGTGGGTCGTGCCGAAAGGTGCAGCCGAAGGCTGGGTATCGGCCAGCACGCCGGCCGCCGGCCGCGGCGGGTCGAGATTGCCGATCGTGTGCGAATCCTCGCGCGCGGTGTTCTGGAACGGGAAGGTTGCAGCCAGCAGCGATAGCGTGTGCAGCGGGAGCGTCAGCAATCCGGCTCCGAGGCCGACAGGCGGTGGCGGGCTGCAGCTTTCGCCACGAGGCTGGCGGCCCTCGAACCGCGCCGCCACACGGTCGAGGAAGCCAGCGGCGGGGCGGAAGTCGAACTTGAAGGTCGGAAACAGGTCGTGCGTCGCCCAATCGTAGTCGACGCCCGCATCGAACATGCTGTCCGTCGCCGAGAGCCGGCTTCGGATCTTCCGGCGGGCGGCGGCGAAGGCGTCGTCGACATCAAGGCCGATCCACGCGCAATCGCCGGGCCGCAGCCCGCCGGCCGGGAAGGCCAGGGCCGCAGTGACCGACATCAGGACCGGCCTCTGGTCGGCGGGAAAGTAGCCGTCGTCCCGGGCGACCTCGGAGGCCGGCGTGTGCACGTCGGCATGGTCGGCCAGCTTCATCCAGACCTCGCGCTGGATCGCGGTCCATTTGCTCGCTTCGGAGGCGGGATTGATCAGGACCACAAGATTGCCGAGGACCGGCGGCAGCGTCTCTCCGAACCGGTGGCGGCGCACCGCCTTCACCACGTCGTCCTTGAGGCCGCTGGCCAGCATGTTGCCGCCGAGGCTGTGCCCGGCGACGATCAGCTTATTGTGCGCCCCCGGCGCGCTGAGCGTCGTCTCGAGTGTGCGCAGGGCTGAGATCGCCGCCGGCGCGATGGCTTCGCTCACCGGCTTCCGATCGAACAGGGTGGCGCCGGCCGACAGGTTTCCGAAGAAGCCGCCGATCGCGTCGCCGAACCAGAGCCGCAGGCCCCGCTCGTCGACGCGAGCTCCGCGCCATCCGACATAGACGGCCGTGACGTCCATGTCGCAGACGCTCGGGTCGCTCGGGCAGCGCTGCGCAAGAAAGCGGGCGGCGTGAGCCGCGTAGAGGCGCAGGTCTGCCACGTTGCCGTCGCCGATCCGCGCGTCGTGTCGCCAGCCGTGAACGAACGCGATCACATAGTGCGACCCCGTCGAAAGATGCTTCTTCAGGGCATCGAGCTGCGTGATGACGGGCTTGACCATCGTGGACGGCATGCCCTTGGCCCGCATCTCGGTATCCATGGCATGGCGCAGCATCGCGCTGTCGATGGCCGTGTCGCTCGCCCCCTCGCGGGAGACCAGTGCGTAGGGTTCGCCGTCTTCTTGGAACTCGATGAAGCCGAGGTGGTAGGCGAGGTCCTGCCCGCCGGCCTCGCGGGCCGGGACAACGTGGCGCTGGAGGGCGCAGCGCAGCCGTGTCGCCCAACGCATATCGGCCGCGATCACCGCGCCTTCGTCGTTGCTGGCGTCGACCCATCCGTCGCCGTCGGACGGCATCGCGGTCCGCAGGGTTTCGCGGCCGGTATCGGCCAGGATCGTCCAACCTTTCGCGAGCCCGTCGCGGCATTCGGCGAGGCTCGGGTCGAGGTTGCGATAGGCGCGCGCCTTGTCCGTCGAGAGCACGACGTAGTTCAGAAACAGGATGCCGACGGCCCCGAGGACGAGCGCACCGGCAATCCGGGTCGTGCTCCGCAACGCGTGCAGGACTCCACGAGCAAGCCTGAAGGCCGCCCGACGTGCGGCGTGCCGCTGCTCTCCCTGAGCCCCCACCCGTCCCACGCTCATTGCGCCCCCAGCCTGCCGGGCAGCATCGACAGTCTCCGCAAGAGCCGGAACGCATGAGGCGACATCGAAATGTCGCGTTGCCCTGCCGCTCTTCTTCCGACGTCGATGCTCCAATACGGCACGAGCGATGATGATTCGGTCTCGGTAACTGCGCCGCCCCGGATGCGAAGTCTTACCGGTCGAACCGGAAGGGATCCATCATGATGCGCGCACTTCTGCCGGCTGTCGCTCTCCTCGCCGGAACAAGCGTGGCCATGGCCTCCTTATCGGCCCTTGTCGGCGCCTGGGGGCACGATTTCGTCGTCACGCCGTTCGAGCCGATCCAGCTGATGGTCGCGATGGCAACCGATAAGGCTACCGGCAAGCAAATCAACGTCATCAAGATGCCGGACGGTCAGGTGATGGCGGTCGTGCCCTTCGACCAGATGGCGAAGATGCTGGAGACGGATCGCAAGAGTCCACATCCTACAAATGGGGCAAGATGAGCGATCGGGCGCGAGGCCGGAACCTGATTGATGGTGGTCGTTGAAAGAGGTTTTGTAATCTGAGCCGCTGAGACCCTAAAGCGTGTTCGTGCCGACGATGCAAAATCCATGTCCGAAAGGGTCGCTGCAGAAGGCGACGGGGGGAAAGCCCGAGACGCGGTGCACCTGCTCTGGTCGCGCGCCCTTCGCCACGGCGCGTGCAAGCGTCGCCTCGAAGTCGTCGACACGGAAATCGATGTGCACCGGTGTCCAATGGCGCTCATACCGGCGAAGGTCGTCGCTTCCCGGGGCAGGCGAAGATCCAGCCGGTTTGGCAAGAAGTCCGATCGTTTCATCCCCCAGCGTCAGCCTCGCGTAGCCGGGATGAGGCCGGGAGGTCTCGATGAAACCGAAGACGTCACCGAAGAACGTCAGCCCCTCATCGATCGACGGGACGTCGATGGAAACAGTCACCTTCATCTCAACCGTTCCATTCGCTCGTATGTTGCCCGGTCTGTGTGGAACTGAACGCGCATCAGGCCTCGAGCCGGCCACACCCCACGGTCCATCATGCGTCGGCTGCCCACCCGGATCTGTGCCTTCGCCGACAGGTTGGTTCCGCGCTGTGAGGCCGTACCCGGTTGTCTTCCGGCGGTCAGCGCGTCAGCACGATGTGGGTCGCAAGCTCCGTCGCGACCGTTTCCGTCACCCGGTAGCCGAGGCTCGGCAGGTCGATGCCCGAGAACAGGTTCTCGCCTCGGCCCAGGACGATGGGAGACACCGCGAGGTGCAATTCATCGATCGCGACCGCGAGCAGATACTGGCGAACCGTCGACACACCGCCACCGATCTTGACATCCAAGTCGCCGGCGGCGGCCCTGGCTTGGTCGAGTGCCGCCTCGATCCCCCCGGTGACGAAATGGAAGGTGGTCCCGCCCTCCATGACGATGGGCGCCCGGGCGTGGTGGGTGAGGATGAAGGTCGGCGCGTGATACGGGGGATTGTCGCCCCACCAGCCCTTCCAGTCCGGCCCGCCCCAATCGTCGCCGGCAGGCCCGAACATGTTGCGGCCGAGGATGAAGGCGCCGAAGCCATCCATCGCGGCGTCGGCGAAACGATCGTCGGTCCCGCCCTCTTGCCCGATCATCGATCGGAAGGCCCGCGTCGGGAAGAACCACCGCATCAATTCCGGGCCCCCCTTCCCGAGTGGATGCTCCAGGCTCTGGTCCGGGCCCGCCCCGAAACCATCGATGGAGACCGCGAAACCTCGCGCGCGCACCTTTCCCATGGGCGTCAGGCCTGTGCGCCGAGGACGACGATCAGATCGTCCAACTGCGCGAATTGCTCGCCCCACCCGCTCGTGCTCCCGGACGCCAAGGCCTGGTCGAGGGCTTCCTTCGAGGGGAAGAGTTCGTGCACGACGACGTCCGTCGCGTTGTCCCGTTCCCCGAACGTCACCGTGGTGAGGGCTCCGTCCTCGCCCCCTTCGTCGTTGGTCCAGACGAGGCGGGCGTGAGGTGTCACCTCGACGTATCGGCCGAAGAACGTCACGGGCTGCTCCGCGGACGGGTGGCCCATCACCAGCCGGTACGTGCCGCCGGTGCGGATATCGGCCTCGAACGCGATCAACGAGACCCCGCAGGATTGGGGCACCCACCATCGCTCGAACAGCTTCGGCTGTGTCCACGCATCGAAGACGAGAGGCGCCGGGCCTTCGACGGTTCGGGTGATGACGAGGTCCCTGTCCGATTTCCGCTCCACCCGCGCCGGGGCCTTCGCCGGGATGGCGTCACTCAGTCCATCTGCCCTCATCAGCTTCTCGCTCGTCATCGAGAGCCTCCCTTCACGCCGCCAGGCGCGGACCGGCGAGGCCGAGCCTGTTGCCTGCCGGATCGGCGACGTTGGCGGAGTAGCTGCCCCCGGGAATCGGATCTGGCCCCTGAAGCACCGTGCCGCCGCGCGCGCGGGCCGTCGCGAGCGCGGCATCGATATCAGCCACGTGAACGTACCAGTTCCATCGGGCCGGCGCTCCGGTGATTGCGCTCGACATCACCGCGCCGGGGCGTAGGTCGCCTCGGCCGATGAAGGCGTACTCGCCCATCTCGCCCATCGGCATCGCCCCGAGCTTCTCCCATCCGAACAGCGCCCCGTAGAACGCGAAGGCCGCCGCCGGGTCTGGGGTGGCGAGTTCTATCCACACGCCCTGACCGAGGGTCTGCTCCGATCCGAGGGGGACGGGTCCGAAGACGTGGCCCTCGCCGGGCCGCGCCGCCTTCATCACGGCGAAGACGATATCCTGCGGGTCGCTCACCAGGGCGAACCGGCCGACATGGGGGATGTCGACCGGTCCGAACCGGATCCGACCGCCGAGGTCCGCCACACGGGAAGCCATGGCGTCGACGTCTTGCGTCGCGAGGTAGACCACCCAGCCGGGAAAGCCGGGAGCCTGGGCCATCGATTGCCGGATCCCGGCCACGGGCTTCCCGCCAGCCTCCGCGACTCGGTAGCCGCCATGCTCCGGCATCGGCGAGGGTGCGATGCGCCAGCCCGCGACAGCCTCGTAGAAGGCTTGTGCCGCGTCCTGATCGGCCGCGTTCAGTTCGAACCAGATGGGCGTACCCTCGACAATTGGCACCCGGCGCTCCTCCATGACAACGGACGCGTCCGCCGCGCCCCGGAACCGCTCGCGGCCCCGCTTTGCCCAAGGCTGACATTTTTTGGTTACACTAGGCAACCATGCAGTCAGAAAAAATAACTAGACGCGCCTCTGCGCCGCGCGAGCGTCGGTACGACGACGCTTGCGGTACCGCGCTCGCCCTGGAGTTCATCGGCGAGCGTTGGTCGCTGCTCATCATGCGCGAGCTGGTCTTCGGCCCCCGCCGCTTCGGCGAGATCCGGGCAAACCTCCCCGGCATCAGCGCCAACGTGCTGACGCAGCGCCTGGTGAGCCTGGGGGAGGCCGGCATCGTCCTGCGCCATCAGTTGCCGTCTCCGGCCAACGTGCAGGTCTATGATCTGACGGAGTGGGGCCGTCAGGCCGCTCCGCTGATGCGCGACATGGGGCGCTGGGCTGCCCGTTCACCGCGGCACGACCCGCTCCTCTTCATGTCGGCCGCGTCCGCCATGATGTCGCTTCAGGCCCTGGTCGACCACCGGCGAGCCGCCGAGTTGTCCGCGTCGGTCGCCTTCCACTTCCCCGGCGAGGATTTCGTCGTGACGGTGACCGGCGGCGAGATCGTGGTGAACCGTGGGGTCGTGGAGGCTCCCGACATCACGTTCACGGGTGACACGATGGCGATGCGCCGCACGATCTATGGCAAGGCACCTCTGGCCAAAGACGGCGCGGGCGGAACGCTCGCCTTCGCAGGCGCGGTCGATCTCACACAATCCTTCGTCGATCTCTTCGCTCTGCCCGCCAAGACTCCTTGAGAGGGTCTGGACGGTCAGGTCGATGTTCCCGGATTGTGCCAAGGGCTCTCCAGGCTGCGCGAGGGCGGTCCGCCGTGCAGGTGCGGCCGTACCGCTGCCAGCCGCGCGGCCGAAGATTGTCGCGTGGCGCAACGCGAGCGGCATGGATCCGTCCGCTCTTCGAGCACACCCTCGCCGACGTGGACCGGCGGCTGTCGGTCAGTCCAGGCGACACGCAGCACTGCCTGAGCGTCGGTGACCGGTGGGTTTGCGACTGGCTACGGCCCGCTCCGTGCCGCAAGAGCGGCACGTCGTGCGGCTCAGGTGAACTGAGCTGCTCTATCAAGATCCGTCATGTCGGACGATCCGCCGCCTCGAACGGGCAGACCTCCTGTCCGCGCCGGCCTGTCCGCCGCGCGGCTCGGTCCGCAGGAGCTGTCCCACCGGCGCACCCGCCTTTTGAGCCCCCGCGAGGGAGCAAACGCCCGCGGGGCCAGTTGATGTAACGGCACTTAACATTCGCGAGGCGACGATGGTTTGGCTTGAGATCGCGCCCGACCAAGTTGAGAATCTCGCCCAGGAGGCGCAGGCAAGGATCGAGCAAAGCCTCGCGCGATCGGGCGCCGACAGAGCTGCCTTCTGGCATGCCGTAGCGCTGATCTACCGCCGCGGCCTGCCGACCGGTGTGCTTCCGCAGGCAGGACCCGGATTGTCGGCGGCCGTGCGCGACCAATTGGGTCGTCGCCTGCACGCATGTTACGCCTCGATCCTGACCGAGGCGCAGCCCCAGCGGCATCTCGCGCTCATCGCGCAGCTCGATGCGGCATTGACGGCCGAAGGCGACGCGACCGCGTTTCGCACCGAGCTTCTGGCCGCGCTTCCTGATCTGCGCGCCTACGCGAGATCGCTGACCATGGATCCATGCCGCGCCGACGACCTCGTGCAGGAGACACTGGTCAGGGCATGGGCGAACCAGCATCGCTTCGCGCCGAACTCCAACCTTATGGGCTGGCTGTGCACCATCCTCCGAAACCACTTCTACACCGAGTGCCGCAAGCGCAAGCGGGAAGTCGAGGACGTCGACGGCGCTGCGGCAACGCAGATGGTTGCTCCGGCCGCCCAGGAGCATGGAGTCGAGCTTCGGACAGTCTGGGCCATGCTCGGCAGGCTGCCGCGACATCAGCGTGAGGCCCTGCTGCTCGTGGGCGCGCAGGGTCTGACCTACGAGGCGGCTGCCGATCTCGTGGGATGCAAGGTCGGCACGGTCAAGAGTCGCGTCAGCCGTGCGCGCGCGTTCTTGGCGGCCTCACTCGAGAGCAGGGATGCACGAAGCCCGGCTTGAGCCAGACAGCCTACGCAACTCGCGATGGCGGACTGGTACACGCGATGAAGCTGACGCGTCCCTGGCGGTGCCGATCCCGCGTGGTTGGGGTGCGGTTCGCTCCAGGCAGATACAGGGGCCTCAGTGCCGTGCGGCGAGGCCCGAGGGGCTGACGATGAGGACGGTGCTGCTCGGCCGGGCACACCGACACTGCCCGGCGCGCCGTTCTGCCGTGATGATCTCGCCGTGCGCCCGGAGGAGGCCCGAACGGTTTCGGCGCTTCGCGCGTTTCTGGTGACCCAACACGATGATGTGCCGGGAGGGTGCCATGCATACCTGGAGGGCGATGGATCGGGCGCCGCACGATGGGCGGTGGATCATCGCCATCAACCGCGACGAGCCAGACCAGCGCGCCATCATCCGGTGGGATCCCAAATCCATCGACGATCGATCGCCGTGGCACGTGGCTTCCTGCGAGCACAGCTACCGCACTGATGCTTTCACCCACTGGATGCAATTCCCGGACTGCCCATCCGTCGGGACCAAAAGCGCAGTCCAGCAAGCCGAAGGAGATCGCGATGGCGGCGGATGCATCGGTGGTCCTCTCCCTGCGAGTTGAGCCCTGCCCGGAGGACCCGTCGCGCTATCGCTGGGTCATCTGCGATCAGGACTGCATCTTGCGGCAGTGCATCTACTCGTTGCCCGATGAGCCGACGGCGCTCAGGCAAGGGGAGGCCGCACTGCGGGAGGTGACTGCCATGTGGCGGGATGCAAATTAAAGCGACTTCACTTGCGACTGTCGCCCGCGCCCAAGGTGGCTGATGCTTGACGTTGCGGCGGTGCCGTGCGTGCCGTGGTCGGCAATCAGTTGAAGTTTTGAAGCGGCATTCGAACAATGTCGGGTTGACGATCGAGCAGTGTCGCGCGCGCCTGAGTCTATCACACGACCGTCCCGCGACGGCGGACAGCGTGTCGACCTCGGCCCGGGGCCTCGGGCACTACATTCAGCGCGCGGAGGCTGCACAACCCGATGAGGCCATCACCGAGCGGCCTCCTCGCAGCGGCCGCGAGTGATGAAGGAGGCCGGTGTGGCCTGACCCGGATCCCCCAACCGCCGATCCGCCTCCCGCACGACCGCGGCTGTCGCGTGCCCGCTCGAGAGCGAACGAGTCGCGGTGTTCGCGCGCGGCCGACGTTTCGAGGGAAGCCACGCACATCGGAGGGGGCCGCGGAGATCCCTTCCTGAACATCGCGCGCCACAGCGTAATGCGTGCGCTGACGGGGCAAATTTAGGCTCTGATTTCCCGCTGTCGGAATTGGAGTTGTGATTGTGCCGCAGTTGGCTTACAAGTCACATATCGATCTTTGGCCAGACATTCGGCCGTATCGCCTTATCAGGGCGAGCGCACTGCATATCTCCCATTTTCGACGACCAACGCTCGAGCGCGTGTTTCATGTGCGCTCGACCCATTCGTTTGCGAATAAAGATACGGAATACCTATGAGCATCGGCACCGTTAAGTGGTTCAACGACACCAAGGGCTTCGGCTTCATCCAGCCGGATGACGGCGGCAAGGACGTGTTCGTGCACATCTCCGCCGTCGAGCGCGCCGGCATGAACAATCTGGTCGAAGGCCAGAAAGTCTCTTACGAGATGGAGACCGACCGTCGCAGCGGCAAGCAGTCCGCCGGCAGCCTTCAGGCCGCTTGAGCGCGTTCATCTCACGATGACGAATATCGAAGTCGCTCCCGCAAGAGCGACTTCATCTGTTTTTCGCCATCCGGCCCAGCCGTGATGGATATGAAGGAATGTACGTGGGTCAATTCAAAGCTGTCCAGCTCGTCGATCGCCTCGAGGCCACTGCCAAGGCACGTCAGGCCACCCTCGCCCGGTTCCGGGCGCGCCCGACAGCTGATGATCCGGCTGTTCTCGCACGGCAGGCTGCGCGGCAAGCTGTGATCCAGGCGCGGGAAGTCCGGATCAGCGAGCGTGAGATCGCCCGTCTGGCAGCTGAAGCTGAGCGCGAGGCCGAGGCCCTTGCTGCGCGCGTGCGCGCCGAGGCGGAGCTCGCCCGTCAAACTGCCGAGAAAGCGGAGCGCCAAGCCGCACTGGCTGCCGAGCAGAAGGCAGCGCGCGATGCGCGCTTCGCCGCCCGCAAAGCCAAGGTTCGCCGATAGTTCGGCACCACATTGCAAATCATAGCTATTTTCAAGGACGAGAAATGTCTCACAAGTTCAAGCTCGGTCAGAGCGTCCGGCAGACGGGTATGAACTACGTCGATAATAAGAATAGCGTAACCGACGGCCTCTTCGAGGTGGTTCGCCTCATGCCGGACGACCGATCCGGTGAGCCTTGCTATCGAATCAAGTCGGCGGGTGGCGAACGCGCTGCCCGTGAGGGTGAACTCACTCCCGTCTCCTGAGCGGTCACGGTCAGGCGGGATCGGGCCCACATTCTCAGCCGACCCGAAAGAGCCGCTCCGCGAACGCGCCGTGAAGGCGTTTGCCTGCCGGATACAGCTCAGCACCGCCCTCGTATCGAGGTGACCGCCCTGAACCGGCAAGTGGACGCGCCCGGCACCGTGCCGCCGAAGGCGCCAACAGAGCCGCACCGGGCGGCCGAGATCCAAGCCCGGACGCGACACCGTCGTTGCAGCGTCCAGCACGGAGCCCCTCGACCTGCTGGAGCCAGACTGATGCCGACGGCACCTCTGTGCCGTCCGAGCAAGTGAACCAGATTGCTGGTCCGGTCGCGTCATCTCCTCCGACAGGATCGGCGTTGAGAGAGCCACGAAATCGAAGCGGGACAGCACGAGCCTTTGCTCATCGACGACTGCGATGTGCCGCGTCCTTCCGGATCTCGCCTGCGCCGCGCACGGCGTTCACTGTACCGGGCGTTCAGGGTAACCGCGCGCCGATTTTGACACGCGCGGTTTATCCACACCTCCGCAGCTGTCACCCGGCCTTGCGCCGCAGGTGCAGGTAGGTCGGGTCGAACTCAGCCGCAGCCTTCAGCCGCTCCCAGTCGTGGACCGTCAGGTTTTTGCCGCTCAGCGTGACGAGACCCGCCCCGCGCAGGTCCTTCAAGACGCGGTTGACATGGACCGACGTGAGCCCAAGCGCATCGGAGAGTTCAAGCTGCGTCAGCGGCAGCGCGCACGTGTGATCGTGAACGAGACCGACTGCCTGCAAGCGCGTGAACAACTCGCAGAACAAGTGCGCCGTACGGGCGTAGGCGTCGCGTCGACCCAGATTGAGCATCCACTCACGGCTCAGGGCGGCGTTGATCAGGGTCGCGCGCCAGAAGGCCCCGACCAGCCGAGGCTGGGCCTCGAGCAAGCTCCGCACGGCCTCGTGCCGGACGAATCCCACCCGGCACGGGGTGACCGCGGCGAGGCTGAAGTCGAGCACCTCTAGGTGCAGGCTCTGAAAATCCGGCACGTCGCCCGGGACGTGGTAGGCCATGACCTGCCGCCCGCCCGCCCGCGTCGTCTTGTAGGTGGCGACGATGCCGCTCAGGACGGTGAAGGAGCGGCTGGGTCGGTCGTGCTCGGTCGCGATGTCCTGACGCGCGCTGAAGTCCGCACTCTGCATCGGCAGAGCCGC
Organism: Methylobacterium longum; assembly: GCF_022179385.1. Taxonomy (GTDB): domain Bacteria; phylum Pseudomonadota; class Alphaproteobacteria; order Rhizobiales; family Beijerinckiaceae; genus Methylobacterium; species Methylobacterium longum. Next base: position 24,150 of record NZ_BPQS01000037.1, read on the forward strand.
CAGCGCGACTCGCTCGGCATCGTGCAGTTCGAAGAGCGCGATGCTTTCGATCCTCCGGATCAGTGGTTGTGCATTCGGCGGGATCGTTTCAGCCACTGCTCTCTCCCCAGCGAGCATGCTTTGTACAAGCGGTAGAGCAGAAAGACCGCGCCCAAGCGAGGGCTGGCGATCGCTAAAGTCCGCGGGAGCGATCGGTCGATCAAGGTGCTGCCGCGCGTCGTCCAGGCCGTGCTCAGCCATATCGCAGGCCGCGAGGCGGGCGTGGCCGGCAAACGGGGCGCTCCACGCCGCGGAGGAGCGCGGCCCTCGACGCGCTCGGCGCCGACCTCGCGCGTCCGGAGCCGCCCGTCGAAGTCGCCGCGGCGGATGCCGAGCCGACGCTCGCTCAGCCGAAGAAGCGACGGGCCGCTTCCATCCTTGCATATCCGGGCCCGGATCGCCGCGCTTAGATCTGGCTTGCGGACAGACGCTTGAAACGGATCGACGCCGGGATGCTCGGCGCACGAGAAGCCTGCGAAGTCGCGCCCGTCGAGGAAGCCATCCCGCCGGGCGAAAGCGTTGAGGTCAAACGGGTGGCCGATCCGGCCATCACCCATCGTGCCGATGCCGTTCGACGGGGCCATACGAACCGGCATGATCGTCACGTATCGCGCCCCGCCCCGTCGCTGGCGCGTGCGCATGCCGGTGAGGATTAAATCTGCTGGCCTCGACGGGCGAGGCGCTTCCGGTCAACCCGGATTGCCTGCGCCGCGCTGCCGGCGTCGATCCGGGCGGCGAAGCGGGATCTGACGCTGGCGGCGGCCATGATGTCCGCATTTGCTCATGAACGATTTGCCATTTTCGCCGACGAGCAGCACCTGTCTGGATGAATTCATCTCTTTCGGGCGACCTAATCGATTGATTTCGTCGAATATCCGAATACGAATTTAAAACCTCGGTAGCTCCGATACAATAGTATCCGTCGCATAAGTTTTTTTCTTTGGAGTAGCAATGGCCGATCTCAGAAAACAGTTCCGCGTAGAGACATCGGCAATGGCGGAAATAATACCATCCTTTGGCCCGCCGATCCCATGTCGACTGATCGATCTATCGCTCGATGGAGCGAGAATCAACGTCATAAGCGTGTTCGGTATTCCGGACGATTTCGCCGTCAAGTTCATAGCCACCGGTGAAACCTTGTCCGCTCGCGTCGTGTGGAGGCGGCCCAATCAAATTGGGCTCACTTTCGTTTGATTATCATCTTCGACTGATTTGACCGCACGATTAGGTCAATATTAATAATATTCATGCTGATCTTTCATTGTGCAGGCTCTCTCAGACCCACGACCCTGGGCTCCCCACGGAGCTTGCGCGCACTTGCCTGCATGAGCGCAGCCCGGAGATCTGCTGGATCATCCGGCCGGCCTCGATTCATCGGGGATGAGTGCTCTGCCGCTGGTGGGCCTCACGCTCGGCGCGGGCGGCGAGGTCGGCGGTGGTGACGTCCTCAGCCGCGCGCTCGGACGGTCGAGCTGGAACCTGTGCAAACTCGGTTATTCGCTGTTCGTCGTCTGAGCCCCCGTTGTTCCGCGCATGCGTAATGGGGCTGCGCTGCGATGGGGCAAACGCGTTCGTTGAGCGGCTCCATGGGAGGCTGCGAAGATCAGTGCAGCGTTGACGCGGCTGTTCAACCGTCGCCGGCGTTGATGCTCGTCAACGACAAAGCCCATTGTCGGCAACAGGCTCGAGCCCTTTACGAGGAGGGCATCATGAGCTTGAACGATTATATCGGTCCAGCGATCACGGCCGCAATCTTCACAGTCGGTGGCTATGCTATATTGAATGCCAATCTCAAATACGCCGATGATATCGGACAAATGCTTTGGACGCTGATGTGCATCTCTGCAGCTCTCGCCATGGTGGCTGTTCTTGCTCAGATCCCGCCGCGGGGTGCGCATGACGCTCGCGTCGTCGTCCAGAAGGCCACCGATCACCCGCACGTGGCGATCACACGCGGCGGGCCCGATTGAAGGGCTCATATACCTCCCTCCTCCCCCAGCCGCATGGAGGGACGGGCGTGGCCACGAGCGCCTGAACCGTGGGACGCGGCAGGTCGTTGAAGCCCCGGGGCCCGATGTGACGATCACGTCGATCTCGGCAGCCGTGTGCATCGGCGTCGGCCCGGCTGATCGTGCACGCCAGCGGGCAGTACGCTGACGCGATCCGACAGACCCTGTCGGTGTTCACCCTGGTGCCCGGGCTGTTGGCGACCGTTGGCGTGACGGGAGAGCCGGGCGTGGCCGCGCGAACCGCTCGTCAGGGCTCCGGCTCAGACGCCTCCGCCCTGTCAGCCAGCGCCGTACCCGACGACCGCACGCCTGCCGTGGCCGCACGGCGCAGAGGGATCGAGCGCCTGTCCGAGCACGCCGCGCCGTGCCGAAACCGATCATCCATCACGTCCACGCCGCTTTGGCCGGCAGGATTTTGGGCGCGGCGATCCGGCAGACCGATCAATGCTGGGAATGTTGGACGCCGTGCTGCCCATCGCTGTTGACCACGGGGGGCAGTCCGAGGTGACGGGCGAGGGAGATCAGGTCACTCAGCCGGCCGGTCTGCGTCTTGCCGCGCAGGTTGAGGCGGTGCGTTTCAATGGTCCGCACGCTCAGCGCCAAGCGCCGCGCGATCTCCTTGTTGCTGAATCCGGAACTGACGAAACGCAGCACCTCCGCCTCCCGCGGAGTGAGCCGGGGCAATTCAGTCAGCGCCTCCGGCAAGTCCACGAGTCGCTTCGGCGGAGCGAGGCGTTCCGACCCCTCCGCGAGGGCGAGCAAAGCGGCACCGAGGTCCCGGGGCGACTTCGAGCGCGCCACAAAGGCATCGGCGCCTGCTGCCAAGAGGGCGCGCAGGTCATCCTCGGACAGGACCCCGAAGGCCACCAGCGTGCGGAGGTTCGGCTGGCGCTTCTTCAGGCTGAAGATGCGGTCGATCACGTCCACGAGCCGGATTTCGTCGACAAAGATCAGGGCAATCGTATTCTGGGCATCGGCCCCACCCAAATCCGCCTCCACGATTGTGTGAAAATCCGGCATGTGCTCCAGGGTGGCCTGAACAGTCGTGCCTAAGCCTCGCGGTTCGTCCAGGATCAGAACGCCGACGGCCGTACTCATGACTACCAACCTTCCAGTTCCAGGCGCCATAAACGACTGAGACCGGGTCGGCAGTTCCAACGATGATCCGATTTTGGTATCTTATCGTATGTTATCGATTGCAATATAAACCGGATTGCTACTTTAAAGTGTATCACCGCGGCGTGCAGATCCGCGGTTGGAGAACATACGGCATCTCGTGAGGCCGGCTTCCGGCGGCCAACACACCTGTATCACCGTGCGCGGAGGTTAGGCGCTGCCGAACACGAACGAGCAGCGGCAAGGCGGTCGAGACGCTTTTCGGGTGACGGACCGTGCTTGAAGGCGGGCCCGCCCACAGGACGACGCTTGGCCGCTCTCCCCGCGTCCCAGTCTGAGTGTTCGGGATGCTGCTGGATCCGCGGTTCAACTTCGATGCTGTGTATGGCCCGCTTCCAACCTGCCCCGGATGCACAGACCGCCATCACGGTTTTCAACAATTGCCCGTGTTTTGCTGTTTTCCACGTTCGTTGTTTCGTGGCCGCTACAGGGCGCAATAAGACTGGAAGATACTGCCTATTTGGTACGCAATTTCAGGATAACACAAACGTCTATTGAAGTTTTTTACTATCGTTGATCAGATTGATGGTCGTTTGATCATTTTCTGTATTCGCTGTCATGGTCTTTCAGCTACAGATGTGTTATATTTTGCAATATGCAGTCATAGCCCTGATGAGGGTAAGCTTGGATTTTTAAAGAATTGAAGATATTCACTTTCAAATAATATAATTTCATACTGAATGCGGAATTTGTTTTGGCGTTAAGCTTGAATAGTCAGCATATTTCAATAATCGATAGTCCGACATCAGCTCAGAAAATCGTCGTTCGTCTGCAGGGACGCGAAAACTCACCCTGCTCGGACGTTCAACGATGGCTGCCGAGCGTCAAGTTTTGATCCCTAGAACGGCCACGCCTCCTCGGTCTTATCGCCCGCCGCTCGCTCTCCTGGCGCCACGAGCTCCACGATCTCGTCGAGCGGTTGCGTCACCCTGATGGTGCGCCCCGCTGCTGTGATGAAGGTCTCGTTGCGCATCAGGTCCGTGTCGCTGAGCGCTTGGACGCTGGTCACGCGCAGGAGGTGCCGACAGCCGTCGCCGTCCTGCACCTGGAGGAAGTTCCCGACCCGCCGAACGGCAGACATCTCGTCGCTCCCGTATCGCTGGTGATCCCCGGCTCAGGCGCCCTGCAGGCTTTCCGCGAAATCGTCCGGCACCTCGCCCCATTGGCCGAGGATGGTCGCGGCTTCGAGTTCGCCGGTCTCATCGTCCGCCACGACCCTGATCGCGGCCGCGCCCGGCATCCGCTTGGCCAGGTTCTCAGCCTTCTTGATCGCGCCGCTCTCGGTCTGCGTGGGCTCCTGCCGGGCCGGTCGAAGCCGCTTCCGGTGGATCTCGAACGGCTGCACCACGAATGCCGTCTTCATCGCCATCTTCGTCCGACCTCTCCAAGGGAAGGCGTAAGGTGCCGCCACCGCCCGCGTTTCCGAACCCTATCCACACCCGTCCCCCGGAGCTTTCGCAAAGGGCGGACCCGCCGGTTGAACCGTGCCTGCGCATCGGGTTTGTTCTGTGTTCGTTCTAGCATGGCGGAGCGCTGAGTGCACATCAACCGGATCGACGAACTGCTGATCCAGAGCCCCGACGCCGTCCGCGTGCCCCTGATCGGCCAGGCGCTGTGCGCCGGCTTTCCCTCGCCCGCCGACGATTTCCTGGAGAGCGCGCTGGAACTGCCGCGTTGGCTGGTGCCGAACCCGCCCGCCACCTTCCTGTGGCGCATCGCCGGCTCGTCCATGGAGGGTGCCGGCATCTACGACCGCGACCTCGCCTGCGTCGACCGCAGCCTCAAGGCCGGCCACGGCAGCATCGTCGTGGCGGCGATCGATGGGCAGATGAGCTGCAAGCGTCTCGTCCTCGACGGCAACGGCGCGCGGTTGGCCTTCTGCAATCCGGACCTGCCGGCCTTCGCGGTCGACGAGTTCGGCGAGGGCGCCATCTGGGGCGTGGTCCGGTTCTCGATCCGCTGGCACGTCGCGCGCGGGCAGCTCTCGTGAGTGCGCCCGAAGCCCGCCTGCGCGACCGCATCGGCGGCGGCCGCGCCGTCGCGCTGATCGACGGCAACAGCTTCTACTGCTCGTGCGAGCGCGTGTTCGATCCCCGGCTGGCCGCGGTCCCGGTGATCGTGCTCTCGAACAATGACGGCTGCGCCATCGCCCGCACGGCCGAGGCCAAGGCGCTCGGCATCAAGATGGGCGACCCGTATTTCAAGATCCGGGATCTATGCCGGGTCCGGGGCGTGCGCGTGTTCTCGTCGAACTACACGCTCTACGGCGACATGAGCGGGCGCACGAACGCGGTCTATCGGCAGTTCAGCCCGCAGGTGGAGATCTACTCCATCGACGAGAGCTTCCTGAACTTGTCGGATGTGGCGCCGGGCCTGCGGGTCGAACTCGCACGGGATCTGCGCGCGACGGTGCGGGCCTGGACCGGGATCCCGACCTGCGTCGGCATCGGCCCGACGAAGACGCTGGCGAAGCTCGCCAACCACGTCGCCAAAACGGTGCCGGCGCTCGGCGGCGTGTGCGACCTGACCGATCCCGTGGCCTACGCACACTGGTTGTGCCGGGTCGCGGTCGCGGAGGTCTGGGGCATCGGCCGTGCATCCCTCGCCAAGCTGGAGGCGATGGGCGTCGAGAGCGTGGCGGACCTGCGCGACCTCGACCCACGTCCGGTGCGCAAGGGGCTGACGGTGGTGGGCGAGCGCATCATCCACGAACTGCGCGGGCTCGCCTGCCTGCCGCTGGAGATGGTGCCGGCTCGGCGCAAGGGATGCGCCGTGACCCGCTCGTTCTCAAGCCGCATCACCGAGCGGACGGTGCTCGAGGAGGCGGTAGCGGCGCACGCGACGCGGCTCGGCGAGAAACTCCGACGCGAAGGCCTCGGCACGAACCACGTATCCGTCTTCTATCACACCAGCGAGCACGACCACGGCGCGCCGATGCGCTCAGCCTCGACCACGGTCGGCTTGCCCGAGCACACGTCCGACTCGCTGGCGCTGATCAGGGCGGCCCGGCTCGGCGTCGCGAAGACGTGGCGCGAGCCCGGTGAGCGGCCCTGGCGCTACTCGAAGGCCGGCCTCATCACGAATGATCTCGTGCCGCTGTCGCACAGCCCGCGGGCGCTGATCGGCGCGCTGGACCGGGAGCGGTCCGAGCCGCTGATGGCGGCGATGGACGCGTGCAACCTGCGCTGGGGCCGGGGCGCGGTCGTGCCGGCGCGGGCCGGGCTGGTAAACCGCCGCGACTGGAACACCAAGTTCGAGATGCGCACGCCGCGCTACACGACGCAGATCAGCGAGTTGCCGGTGGCGCTCGCGTGACTGCGCGCGGGCAGGCTTGCTGAGGACCGCGCGGGATGGTGTTCACCAGACCCCTTCCAAGCGAGACGTCGAACCAGCAGGCATCCGTCAGGCCGGTAAACTCAGCGGACCGCGTCTCGATGAGGCCGGCCTCCCAAGACTGCTCGGCGCGAAGAGAGGATTCGTTCCATCCGTCCCTGATGGTCCTCGGAGGGCGCCACGTCATCGCCGAAGATCCGGGAAAAAGGAAGATTCTTGGTCACGCCCGTACGGTTCGCGAGCCGAAAGTTTTCGAAATAGTCATGAGTTGGGTCTGTAATGAGCGCCACGTCATTGGATGCTCTCATGCCCGCGCTCTCGAATATAAAGATCCTGCCCAAGCTCACTGCGGTGGTCGCCGTCATCGGCCTGATCGTCGGCGGCTGCGTCTGGTTCGCGCAATCGCGCATGACACAGATCGATCACGCCTATTCCACGTTCATCAATCGTGAAGCCAAGGGAGTCGCGTCCGCTCGGCGCGTGAACCGCCTGATCTTCGAACTGAACTACTGGGTCTATCGCCTCATTTCCGAGACGGAGGACGCCCAGATGAAGGCGGCCAATGCGGGCTTCGAGTCCGCGCTTCCTGTCATGAAGAAGACGCTCGGTAATCTGCGCGCGCAGGCCCCCGCGTTTGCCAGCCGGATCGAGGATCAGACCGCGCGCGTGAACCGGTTCGTCCAGGACGTCGCCGAGGTCCGTCGACTCGGCTTGGCCAACCAGAACGCCGAAGCCATCGCGCTCGTGCATCGCGCCATCGATCCGACCTTCGCGGTCCTAGTGGAAGAGGGCAACAAGCTCGGCGACGACATCGGCGCGGCGATGGAGACGGAATCGGATGAGCTCACCGATCAGACCAACGCCACACGCTACAGCCTGATGCTGTTCAGCGGACTTGGCATGCTCGCTGGTCTGCTGGCCGCCGCGTTCGTGGCGATCGTCGGGATCACGCGGCCGATCGGGAGCCTCGTCGCGGTGCTGCAGCGCATGGCGCAGGGCGACATCGCGGCCGAGATCGAGGAAGCCAAGCGCGGCGACGAGATCGGCGCCGTCGGCAAGGCTGTCGAGGGCATCAAGGCGATGGTCGCGCAGAAGGCTGCCGAGCAGACTGAGATCAGGCGCATCGCCGATGAGGCGGCCGCCGTCGAGCGCAAGCGCACCATGGTGGAACTCGCCGATGGCTTCGAGCGTGCGGTGGGCGGCATCGTCGGCATGGTTTCGTCCTCCGCCACGGAGCTGCAGGCCACCGCGCAGCAAATGACCTCGACCGCGAACGAGACGGCCTCGCAGTCCACCACCGTGGCGGCCGCGGCCGAGGAAGCCGCATCCAACGTCGGCACCGTGGCGGCCGCCGCCGAGGAGCTGGGAGCCTCGGTTCAGGAGATCGGCCGGCAGGTGCAGGGCTCGGCCGGATTGGCCCAGGTGGCGGTCGGCGAGGCCGATCAGACGGGTCAACTCGTCCAGGCACTGAAAGCGACATCTGCCAAGATCGGCGACATGGTCGGCCTGATCTCGAACATCGCCGGCCAGACCAACCTGCTCGCCCTGAACGCCACCATCGAGGCGGCCCGGGCCGGCGAGGCGGGCCGCGGCTTCGCGGTTGTGGCCTCCGAGGTGAAGGAGCTGGCCAACCAGACGGCCAAGGCGACCGAGGAGATCGCACGTCAGATCGGAGAGGTGCAGGGCGTCACGGATCAGGCGGCCTCGGCGATCGACGGCATCGCCGGCCGGATCCGGGAGATCAGCGGCATGGCCACGAGCATCGCGGCTGCGGTGGAGCAGCAGGGCGCGGCCACGCAGGAGATCGTGCGCAACGTGGCTCAGGCTGCCAGCGGGACGACGGAGGTGACGAGCAACATCGCGGGCGTGGCCCAAGCCTCGGAACAGACCGGCGCCGCGGCCTCTCAAGTGCTGGCCTCGTCCTCCGGGCTGTCGCGCCAGTCCGAGCACCTCGCGGCCGAGGTCTCGCGCTTCCTCAGCTCGGTCCGCGCGGCGTGAGCGGCTCGATGGCTGATGTCCATCTACTCCCCACTCGAAACCTCTCCCCGTCGGGCCTGCAACGCGTGCTGGGGGCGTTGCGGGAGGCGCACGCGGCAGGTGCGGATCTCGGCTCCCGCGCGCCGCACATCCAAGCGGCGGGCACGACCCTGAGCGCGATGGCCCGCGCGTTGCGCGAAGCCGCGCGGCAGCCGTTCTCGGCGCAGCCGGAGCCCAAGCTCTTCTGTTCAGAAGCCGAGCAGCACCTTCTGGACCTTGCCGGCGCGATCGAGCGGCTGGCCGACCTGGCCGCTGGATTCCCCGACACGGAGAAGTAGCGACAGCATCTCCAACGGTTGTGGAGACCCGGCGCCGGTCGCAGCCCTCATGGCGTTTCGCGCGTGGTGGAGCTTGGTCGGCAGCGGAAAATCCGCTCAGTCCCCTGACGCGTCATGCCCGCTGACAGACCCTAATGGCGGCGGAGCAGCCGCCGCGAACCGCACTCAGCATCCAGGTTCGCGCCTGGGCCATCAGTTCCCCGTCCCGTGCCCATGGCTGATAGGCGATCACACGGTCGATGATGCCGCGAGCGTCCGGTTCGCCGATCCCCATGCAGCCTCCAGAGTTGCGCGAGGCTCGCATCAGGCGCTGATCGGTCGCCGTGAAATACGGCTCTCCGCTCATCCCTGTGCCCGATACGCCGGCAGGATCGCGGTCCGGATGATGGTCGGTTCGTGTCCCGGCGGGATCGGCCGCGGCGGAGATCTCATGGCCGAAAATCTCGGCGGACTTACGCAGCCCGGAGACGGGCCGGCTGTTCGCCACGCGACTGGCTCTGGCGCGCCGGATACAGGGTCCGGTCAATAGGCCAAGGGCTAAGTGGTGGTGCCGCAAGAGGGATTCGAACCCCCGACCCCCTCATTACGAAACACGGGGTATACAGTAATTCGGTTGACAGGACTGCTTACCGGACGCCAGAAGTGACGCTCAGGCAGGGGCTTGCGCGCGTGTACCCTCTCATAATGTGAGCGGGACCCGCCACGCGACTCGCGCTTCCTGCTTACTATGTGCTTACCGGTAAGCAATGCGCCTCACCAACCAGTCCGCCCTCGCCGTCCAGGTCCCGGCCGGTCGCGACAAGGTGGTGGTGTTCGACGACGACCTGCCCGGCTTCGGGCTGAGCGTGAGCCAGGGCGGCTCGCGGGCCTGGATCGTCCAGTACCGCAACGCGCTCGGACAATCGAAGCGGGAGACGCTGGGCAAGGTCGGGGTGCTGACGGCCGCCGATGCGCGGCGTGCGGCTGGCGAGCGCCTGGCCCGGGCAAAGCTCGGCGAGGATCCGCATGCCGAGAAGGCGAAGGCCAAGGCGCGGGCCGCGATCACCTTCGGCGCCGTCGTCGAGCCGTACCTCGAGGCGGTGGGCCCGAGCCTGCGCCCGTCCTACCTCGCCGAAGCCGGCCGCTACCTGCGCACGACGTGGAAGCCGCTGCACAAGGTCCCGCTCCACGCGGTCGACCGGCAGCAGATCGCCGACCGGCTCGCGGAGGTCCGGCGCGATACCGGCCCGCATGCCGCGAACCGCGCGCTCGGCCCTGTCCGCGCACTTCGCGTGGCTCGTCGGGACCGGGCGAGCCGAGCACAATCCCGTCATGGGCGTGCCGAAGCCGGCGCCAGAGACGCGCCGCGCGCGGATCCTCACGGAGGACGAGATCGCCCGGGTGATGAAGGACTGCCGCGACGACGACTTCGGCCGGATTGTGCGGCTCCTGCTGATGACGGGGCAGCGCCGCGACGAGGTCGCCGAGATGATGTGGCCGGAAGTCGATCTCGCGTCCGCGCTCTGGTCGCTGCCAGGGGACCGAGTGAAGAACGGCCTCGACCACGATGTGCCGCTCTCGGCCCCTGCCCTGCTGATCCTCTCGACCACGGAGCGCATCGAGGGGCAGCCGTTCGTGTTCGGCCAGGGCGGGAACGGCTTCCAGGGGTTCTCGAAGGCGAAGGCCGCGCTTGACAAGCGCTCCGGCGTCACGGGCTGGCGGCTGCACGATCTCCGCCGCACGGCCGCGACGCTGATGACGGACCGGCTCAAGGTGCTGCCGCACGTCGTCGAGGCGGTGCTCAACCACATCTCCGGCCACAAGGCGGGTGTGGCCGGCATCTACAACCGGGCGATCTATGCCACGGAGAAGCGCGCGGCCCTAGACGCGCTCGGCGCCTACCTCGCGGGTCTTCAGCCAAGCGTCGAGGTCGCCGCGGCGGACGCCGAGCCGGCGCTCGCTAAGCCGAAGAAGCGTCGGGCCTCGGCCGTCCTTGCACATCCGGCGCAGCGTCGCCGCGCTTAAGCCGAGCTCGCGAGCGGCCGCCTGGAACGGTACGACGTGGCGCGCTGTGTCGGTCATCGGTCCCCTCCCCGCTCCTTCAGCCGCACATCGAATGCCTTCATGAGCGCGTCGGCTTGGATCGCCGCCGCCCATGCTGGCAGGGCGTGGCGCTGTGAGATGAAGGCGATTAGGGCCTCGCGGAGGTCTGGCGGGGTGCTCATGCCGCCCCCGCGTTGTCGAGCTCGGACGCCGGGGCGAGCGGTTGCCAGCGTGGATCGGGATGTCCGGGGCGGCCTCGCACGTCTACTCCATGCAGCTTCGTGCTGCCCTCGAGGGCGAAACGGCAGGCGAAGAAGCGGCTTCGACACGCACGCTGGTGATCTCGATGTGGCGCGAAATGATTGTCCCGCTGGTCCTCGCGGCCTTCTTCACTTTGGACTGCGTCAGTATCCATGCTGCTCGCAGGCATACCGACGCCGTGACCTTGGCGCTTCTGCTGCTGCTCGGGTTTTTGGCGGCCGTGTACGTTGGCCAGCATACGCGACTGGATGCACGGCACCCCAATTGGCAACACGAGGCTTTCGATCTCCAGCAACCCCTCCGCACACATCCGATGATGTGAGTGGCGGCGGACCATCTTGCTCAAGCGCTCGTGACGCTTCCGGTCCGCCCGGATCGTCGTCGCATTCGTGCCGGCGGGTATCGCGGCGGCGAGATGGGCTTTGAAGCTGTATGCAACCATTGCTTCACCCTGTGGTTGAGAAGCCGAGCGTTTGAATGAGGTGAGGCAGATGCGAGCGGCCTCGGTTCGACTGGCACTGAGTTGCGCCTTATCCAAGTTGCTGGCCTTCTTTTCTGGTCTAGTGTCAGCATTCTGCGGACTATTGTTTGTCCAATGTGCCTTGCTGCTTCTATCAAGTCAGTACAATCTGGATGGAAGTCGGGTCGTATTACTGACCGGACTGATTGTTTTCTGTGTGAGCTTAGGGGTGCTCGCCAAAGTGCTTCTGCGCAGGAGCTTGCGACCCTATCTCCAGCACGCTGTTGCTCCGGCCGAATAGATCCCCCTTCGCGCCCTCGGCGTCGGCCTCCGCGCGGAGCTTGCGCGCGGTCGCCTGCATTAGGGCGATCTGGCGATCGGCCAGGGCCTGGGTCATGCGCTTGGCCTTAACCCATCGAGGATAGGCCCGGCGCCGCTGTGCAAGCTCGCGCTCGGTACAGTCAGCGAGGTCGGTGGCGATGAAGATGGTCTCAGCCACGGACGCCTCCGGGCACAACAGCAGACCACAACCTCGTCATTGATCCGAATGCAACCAGAAAGCGAGTACTTACAGATCCTGGGGCGGAATGATCAGTATTTGGCTCCAATAAATCGTTCCGGTAAGCAGTTGTCCCAGTTGTTTGCGGCGCACCAATGAGGTCATTCCCGAAGGTGAATGGTTCAAAGGGTGCGGATCGATGACAGGTAGCTACCCCGACGAGCATGAAGGCGGTGCTGTCACGTCGTCTGACGCAGCGCGAGAGGCGAACGGTATTGCATTCCTCTTGGCTAGCGCCGCTTATTTGGCATTGGCCGGTGCAATCATGCGGCGCGAGGGGGCGGCGGCCCTCGATCTGATGGACGAGATCGAAGTCCAAATCGATGAGGCGATGATCAGCTTCGTCGCAGAGAACACCGAGGAGGTGGCGCGACCAGATATACTTCTGCACGCGACACGTAAGGTCCGAGCGCTCCTCGATGCCGGGCGTTTGATGGCGCCGGAGATGCAATCTCTCCAATAGCGCCCCGCTCTGGCTTGATGGGTCCGCCTCGATCATCTCGCGCGTGATTGGGCTGTCGGCCATGGGGCTACTCCGCGGTCGCATCGGCAATCAGGAATCGGCGAGATTGATGAAGGCTGCCAATCCACAAAACGGAGGCTCTGAAATCAGTCATGGCAGAGCTTGTTAATTGACCTCTGGCAAGTTGAGCGCGGTCAAATTGACCGGGAACTGCGATGGTGGAAGAGCGGCGAGGGCGTCCGCGTCGCGACGTGTTCCGGCTAGGAGAACTGCTGCCGGACGGAGCTCTCACGCCGATCGATTGCCTGGTGCGCAACGCCTCCGAGATTGGCGCGCTGATCGAGGTCAAGGACACGGCCGGGCTGCCGCAAACGTTCTGGCTAAACGTCGAGTGCTTGCGGATGAACAAACGATGCGTCGTGGTGCGCCAGACCAAGCATTTGTTCGGGGTGACCTTCGTGATTTGAGGGCTGAGAGGCGCGTTCATGCAGCCACTCCTGGTGGCGGCGCGGCAAGCCGCCGCTGAACCTGGCCAAGGCGCCGGCCGTTGATGCCGCGATGTCCGATCCGACGATCCCGCTGATCTGCGCCGCCGCGTTCGTTGGCGTGGGCTGGCTGATCGTTCACGCCGAGCAGCAGTACAGCGACGCGATCCGGCACACGCTGACTGTCTTCGCCTTGGTGGCTGGGCTGCTGGTGATGATCGGTGTGACCGCGAAGCTGCGATCCATAATGGGCGTCGGTCGCATGTCCCATCGGATCGAGGCTCGGTCGCAGAACGATCCCGTCAGTCCGGTCCGCGCGGTGCGGAAGCTTGATGCGGGATTGAACCCGTAGCGACAGCGCGCTCATACCCGCTCACCGAAGGCCGGGCGGGACGCGATGCAGCAGCTAACATAGCGACCAGTAACCAGGCGGGATGCAGCTCGTACTGCTTGCCTTGTGTTAAAATTGACCGCGCTCACTAGCAGCACGGCCCTCAGTTCCGGTGTGATCTGTACTGATTTTACAAAACTCAATCGAACGGATATAGAGCCTGCGGTCTGGGGAGCGTGTTTAGTAGAGGACACGCTATGACCGATATGATGCCGATCGCGGATGAAGCCGCGACGCGTTTGGCCTTCGCGCTTCTGCGCAACGCCTATATTGACCTGGGTCGCACGCTGCGTAGCATCGACGAGAATGCAGCACGCGAGCTGCTGTCGGCGGTCGAGCACCGGATTGACTACCAGCTCGGCTCGTCGGCTCAGGATGCTTCGGACGAGACCCTGCAGGACAAGCCCCTTGCTATCGCTGCCGGGCGTGTCCGCAGCGTGCTTCGCGAGGCGGTCGAGAACTGAAACGAGGGGCAGGCCAAGCGGACACAAGAGGTAGCTCTTCGCCCGCTTGGCCTGCTTCTCCCCGAACGCCCGGCCGGTCGCCGGATCGCACGACGCCTCGCGCCGCTCGCCAGTGGCTGCGCGGATGTGCGTTAGCGCATGCCGAGCAGCGTCATTCGAGCCTAGACACGCTCCAGCAATAATGATGGAGGCGGTCGTGAGGACCTCGGAAAACGTGGTGCAACTTCGCCGGCCCGGCGCACAAACGCCGCCCGTCGCCCGGGCCCGTCCTGAGCCGGAGCGGGGCGTCTTCGACGTGTTCCTGGTTGGCGGCCTCCTGACCGGCCTGGCCGTCACCGGACAGCAGCTCGTGCTCGCGCTGAGCATGGGCTGAGAGCGAAACAGCCACGTCACTGACGCAACAATCAAGGAAATCGACCCGACAGCGAGCTTTGCCATAAGCCTCTCCCAACGGAGCCGATCGACGGCAGCCGCGACGAGGGAGCTTCCGATGACTAAGCCAGCCACCGTGCGCAGCCGCTTCGTCGACGCCGTCGTGACGGCCGCGATGGCGTTCAGTCTGGTGGTGCACGCACAATTCATGATCCTGCCGCCGCACTTCGTCTGAGACCTCACGGCTGTCGTCTCGGTTTGCCGGTCGTCGTGGCTATCCCAGCCGGTGGCGGGGCAGCGGAGGCATGGGAGAGCGATCATCAGGCCGCTTCCGCCTGGTCGGTGCCGAGCAGTTTCGCCACCCGGGCGTCGACCTCGGATAGGAAGGTGCTGACCGCCGCCTCGTCCTTCGCGATCTGCGCGTCGTCGCGGTGCAGGCGCTTCACCCACAGACGAAGGTGCGGCGGGACCCCGGGATGCCACGTGGCGAAGTCGCACCAGGCGCGGCCGGTGCAGGCCATCTGCCAGCGCATCTGCGGCAGGTACTGGTCCGGGATCTCGCCCGTGAGTAGCGTGTCGAGGTGCGTGCGCAGCGTCGGGCACTTGATCTCGACGAGGCCGAGGTCGCCCACCAGCCGATCCGGGCTGGCGCCGGCCATGGCGATCGACGGGTGCTCGACGAAGCCGACCTTTTCGATGTCAGCCCCATAAAGGAAGGCGTAGGCGTCGGCCGCCTGCGGCTCGCGCTCCGAGCCCTCCAGCATCGGGCCAGTGAGGTAGTGCGACGTGGCGAGGCCGGTCAGACGCTCGCCGACGAGCTCCATCAGGTAGCGCTCGCGCTCGGCCGTCGGCTTGCCGTCTCGCTTTACCGCCAGCACGTCGGCGACGCGGGAGGCGGTGACCTTGCCGCAACGGGCGTCCAGCCACTCGGGGCTACCCTGGACCATGTCAGCCATCTCAGCGGCCCTCCTGCTGACGGGCGCGGTTGGCCACGGTGGTCTTGATCGACGCGAGCACCTCGTTGAATCGGACCGCAGGCAGGTCCGGTACGCTCTCGACGCCGAAGAACCGCAGCAGGCGGTCCGGCGGGATCTTGTGCTCGGTGAGCTGGGAGCGGATCTGCTCGGCCTGCGCGTCGCTGATCACCTCGTCGCTGCCGCCGCCGGCTGGTGCGCCGTCCGTGTCGTGCGGTTCGTTCGTCAGCGCGATGTTGAACACCTGCAGGACGAGGTAGCGCCGCGCGTAGGTGATCGTGGAGCCGATGCCCTGGATCGGCGTCTTGTTCGCCTTGCCCTGGGCGCCAGCCGTGTCAGGCGGCAGGTCGAGATGATAGGCGCGCTCGTGACCGGCCTCGTGGGCGCAGGTGCAGGTGACGCGCAGCATGTCCTTGCTCGGCGAGGACTCCGTGCCGAACGAGAGCGAGAAGCCGTGGCGGGCGATGATCGGCGCCGTGGCCTTGGCGATGCTCTCCAGGCGAGCGTAGGCCGCGCCGGAGTGGCTGTTCCTGGCATCTCGTAGAACTCGGGGCAGCTCGGCCTGGCACGCCGACATCGCGGCGTTGAAGGCGACCCGCGCCTGATCCGCGCGAGCCTCTCGAGCCATGACCATGAACCGCTCGATGCGGTCCGGATCGACAGCGGGATCCCGCGCCATGCGCTCGATCATCGAGAGCAGGGCGGCGCCCTCGGACTGGGCGACTGCAGGCGGCGCGGCGCGCTGCTCCTCGACGGTAGCGATCTGCTGCTGCGGCTGAGTCATATCAGTCGGCCTTCTTCATGAACGCGGGGGCATATCGGGGGCACTCCAGCGATCGCCCGACCTGCTCAGCCTCCCGCGTGATCAGCTCCAGATGCTGGCGGACCGCCGCGAAGTCGGCCCGGCGCGCTGGCAGGTCGCCGAAGCGCGTGCCGGTGCCCTCGAAGGCCTTCATGATCGCGACGGCGAGGTCCTCCTCGCGCCGCGGCAGCGTCAGGGCGACGTAGCCCTGGTCGTAGAGGCGCAGGGCGACGTCGCGCGGGGTGATGAGCGGAACGGGTTCGGCGCGAGCAGCGGCGCGGGGCATGGCGGCCTCCTGGGGAGCGAAGACGGCGCCGAGCAGCGCCAGGGTTGCGGCGTCGAAGACGAGGATCACCGGTCAGCCCTCGGACAGATCGGCGGCGACGGCGGCTCGCTCGGCGGCGTTGTCGCAGAGGCGGTGGACGTGGATCTCGGTGGCGCCGGCCTTCCGGACCTTGCGCAGCCAGCGCTCGGCGTCGCCGAGGCCCATGCTCGTCGCGACGCTGATCAGTCGGGCGATGCCGTTGGTGCCGCGCTCGACGGCGAAGCAGACATCTTCCTCGGCCTCGTCGAGTTCAAAACTCTGA
Source organism: Methylobacterium longum (assembly GCF_022179385.1). Classification (GTDB taxonomy): domain Bacteria; phylum Pseudomonadota; class Alphaproteobacteria; order Rhizobiales; family Beijerinckiaceae; genus Methylobacterium; species Methylobacterium longum. Next base: position 40,862 of record NZ_BPQS01000037.1, read on the forward strand.
GCCGAGTGGACACCGACGACGTACCGGCGACCGGATGCGCCGCGCCACGCGGACAGCGGCAGGGCGGGCGAGCCGCGCAGGCCGCGGGAGGAGCGCAGCATCTCCTCGCGGGGAAGAGCATCAACGGCCGACATCACGCGGCCTCCAGGAAGCGCTGCGCCTCGAACTCAGCCTGCGCCGCGGCCTCATCCTCGTCGGCGTCGAGCAGGTCGTGGGCGCGGCCGTAGGCGTCGGCCTCGCAGTCGAAGCCGTGCTCGATCAGCTCGGTGCCGAGCCAGACGGCGTAGGCGCGGCCGCGGGGGGCGACGGCGTATGGGGCGATGGCGAAGAACGGGCGCATCAGCGGGCGCCCTGCGAGGCGGCCTGGTAGGCGCGGACGTGGTCAGCGATCCAGAGCGGCGCGAACGGTCCGAGACCGATGAAAACCGCCGCGACCTGGACGGTGCAGACCAGCTTCAGGGTCGAGGCGTGGGCGATGTAGTGGTCGAGGGCGGTGAGCATCGAGGGCTCCATCGGCTCGGTGAGCGGCGATGGCAACAATGTGCACCCCATGCATTATTTGCGTCAAGCGCAAATGTGCATTACATGCATTTTTATGGCGGAAGGCAGTTTTCCCCGCCGATCCACAGGCCAACCCGCTATTCCGAAAGGATTCTTCGCCCCAGAGTGTTTGTTCCTGTTGTGTTCTTGCGCGACCGTCGCGTTCCTGCCAGCCTGAATGCAATCAGGAGGCGAGTGTGCCGACGATTGAACGGTTCATGATCCAAGCCTACCGCGAGAGCGTGACCGGCGGCATTGAAGCGGAAGAGCCAATTCGCGCGTCGTCTGCGGATGATGCAGTTCGCGTGGCAAGAGGTTTGGAGGACAGGAGGATCGGTGTAATCGCTTACGCTTGGCGCGGTGATCCCAGAAACGATGAGATAGGCAAGCTCGTGCTTCTTATGCAGAGCGGCGTTTTACCGTTCTGTGTGACACTTGCTTTCGAGAAGGATCGCGATCGTGATCCATGTTGGCGGTGGCCACTGTAGACCCATCACTTAAAAGGCCTCGTGCCATACTGGTAATGACACGGCGCTGTTCCGGCTTCGCCTGCTGCCAGAGGGACCACATCCCCTCTGGGTCCGCAGGATTGCGGATCAGCAAGTCTGCGACTTCGCAGCCGTAAATCTCTGCAAGCTGCTCCAGCAGATCCTGCGAGTATGGCACTTCCCCCTTCTCGATCCGCCCGAGATTTGGGCCCGTCATGCCAACCTGCTCACCAACCGCCTCAAGCGTCATGTTGAGGCTCTTCCGCCACTGACGGAGGAAGCTGGGTCGACGTTCGCGCTTGGGCTTAGCGATCGGTGGCATGCCGATATTTTCGCTGAGCGCGAGCGCAACACCACGCTTCGGCATGCACAAACGTGCTTGACATGCATTGTGTATGAGATGCATGTTTTGCGACATGACGCTCGCAGATTGGCTCAAGCGCGAAGGCATGACGGTAGTTGCCCTGGCCAAAGAGCTGGGCCGCGATCCGTCCTTCATCACGCGCGTGAAGAATGGTGATGCCATGCCCTCGATCGAGGTCGCGGCTGAAATTCAGCGCATCACTGGCGGTGAGGTCACTGCCATTGATCACGTGCTTATCGCGCAAGAGCGTGCTGCACGGCGTGCGCCTGCCGAGATGGTGGCCGCATGACTTGGCTCCTAACCTTCCTCGGCTGGTGGTGCATCGCCTCGGCGACGCTCGGCGCCGGTCTCGTTTTCACCATCGCCGGGCGCGCCACGCTCGTCGTCACCGATGTGCTGTTCAGCATGGCCGGCATCGGCGTGCTGTTCCTGCTGCTCGCCCGGATGGCGGCGTGATGGCCGGCCGCGTCGAAAAGGCCGAGTGCCGATCGCTGCGGGCGCAGGGCTGGACGCTTGGTCGGCTGGCCGCGCGGTACTGCGTGAGCAAGCCCGCGGTCAGCAAGGTGTGCCGCGGCGTCGCCTGCCCCGCCGATCATGATGAGCGCGTCGCTGCGGAATCGGTACGTCGGACCGTCGAGGCCGGCGAGGCGCGTCGTGCGCAGATCTGCGCGCTTCGTGAGGCTGGCAAGATTCCGAAGGTCATCGCGTTCGATCTCGGCCTGAGCATCGGGTGCGTCTACTCGCACCTGCAGGCGGCTCGCGCCGTCACAGCGGCTGGCCATGCTCACCATGAGGCCGCCGCATGTCGGTGAGCCTCGCATCAGCTTCGCGCCCCGGCGCGATCGACCTCGACCAGGACGTCCGTGGACACGTTCTGAGCGGAACCCGTCTTCCGGGCATGGGCCGGGAAAGCCCCGGCGCCTCTTACCGTCTTGCACCAGCTTCGCGCGCATCGCGCGATCCCAGGCCCCCCGAGGGGCGCGCTCCAGTGAGCGTTTCCTCCCTCGACTGCCGGGGCCTTCGGGTCCCGGCCTTTTCACTTCCCGCGCCCATGCCGCCGTGCCTGCAAGCTGCCGGCCTGGGTGCTCGTCGTGTCTCTGCGTACCCCGTCAACCTCCTGCATCTCCGGCTCCTGCCGCTTCCGTGTCTGCACAACAGCACGCGGGAATTGGCATGCGCATCCAGCGCCGCAGGACATCGTATCCAGGGAGCCGTCGCGTGAGCGCGACCCTCTACCTCGACGCCGCCGAAACTCTCGCCCGATCTTGCGTCCGCCGACACGCGGCGCGCACCGGGTTGACCCTCGATGAGGCCCGCGACCGCCTCGCAGCCGAGTTCGGCTGGTCGCCGGGTACGCTCTACAACTTGCTCCGTGGCCGGCTGAAGCGGTTGGACGCGGACCTGCGGGCCGGTCTGACCCGCTACGCCGTCGAGGACTTGCAGAATGAAATCGCCGCCCTCACCCGCGAGCTGGAGAACGCTCGCGGCCTGGGCCGTCCGCAAGATCCGCAGCTGGTGGGTAAGGCGGCGGCGCTCCTGAACGAAGCTCGCGCGCTCCATGATCGCATGGTCGGGGGCGCTCAGTGACCGGTTCTGCCCGCCCGATGCTCGAGATCGCCGGTCCGGCCGAGGGCCGCAAGGACGACGCCGGAAAGGACCCGTGGGACCTCGCGCCGTGGGACGCGTTCCGCGCCATCGTCGGCGTGCTTGCCTTCGGCGCTTGCAAGTATGCCCCGCGCAATTGGGAGCAGGGCATGGCCTGGTCGCGCCTGTACGCGGCCGCAGTCCGACATCTGACCGCGTGGTGGGGCGGCGAGCGGGTCGATCCTGAGACCGGCCTATCGCACCTCGCGCACGCTGGCTGCTGCGTCTGCTTCCTCATCGCCTTCGAGATCCGCGGCATCGGCACCGACGACCGGCCGCGCGCGCGCCTTTCCGGCTGAACAGCCCGCCCACGCGGGGCGCTCCCGCGCGACCTGGAGGCCCACCATGGCCGAGATCCACGATCTGACGCCCGGCATCGACACGGCGATCGACTACACCGTAAACATCGTCACGAACTACGTGCGGTCGAACGCCGTCCCGGCCGCCGCTCTGCCGGGGCTGATCGCCTCGGTGCACGCGGCAATTGTCGGCTTGGACCGGCCCGCGGCCGCGGAGATCGAGCCGGTCGAGCAGCCGACCGCCGCCCAGATCCGCAAGTCGGTGACGCCGGACGCGCTGATCAGCTTCATCGACGGCCGCCCGTTCAAAACGCTGAAGCGGCATCTGCGGGGACACGGCCTGACCCCGGACAGCTACCGCGCCCGGTTCGGCCTCGGCCCCGACTATCCGATGACGGCGCCGGCCTACTCCGCGCAGCGCTCGGCGCTCGCGAAGAGCCTCGGCCTCGGCGTGCCCGGCGGCCCGGCGTCGCTCGCCACCGTCGCCTGATCTTACCCGCAACCGCCCGGTCCGGCGCGCGGGCCTGATCAAAGGAGAGCACGATGGCAGAGAAGCTGAAGCAAGCCGCCGCGAAGAAGATCGGCATCCACCCGGAGGTGCTGAAGTCGCTCATCTCGAAGTGCGACGGCATGAAGGCGGACATGGACGAGGCCCGGGGCGAGCTGGGCGCAGCCGTGAAGGACGCCGAGGAGGCGCACGGCATCAACCGCAAGGCGTTCAAGCTGGTCTTGTCGCTGAAGCGCATGGAGCAGGACAAACGCGACGACTTCCTGAAGTCGCTCAGCGACTACGTCACGAAGCTCGACCTCGGTCCGCAGGCCGATTTGTTCGACGAGGGCGACGAGGCCGGCCGGCGCGCCGCCCAGGACGCTGCGGCCGCAGAGCAGGATCAGTTCGCTGAGAACAAGAAGCGGCTGAAGGGCATCAAGCAACTCGAGCCGGCGGTGCACTGAGCCATGGCGCTGCCGAAGATCCTCGCCCTCGACCTCGCGACCAAGACCGGCTGGGCCGTCGGCTCTCCGGACTCGGAGCCGCGCTACGGCACGAAGGTCCTGCCTTCGACGTACGAGGACATCGGCCGCTTCGCCGCCGCCTACAACGAGTGGCTCCTCGACATGATAACGCTGGAGAGCCCGGCGCTGATCGTGTTCGAGGCGCCGATCCTGGCGGGTCAGACCACCCTGACCACCGCGCGCAAGCTCGGGGGCCTCGCTTGGCACACCGAGTTCGTGTGCAACCTCCGCCAAGTGCGCTGCGCCGAGCACCACCTGCAGAGCGTCAAGAAGTTTTTCGCCGGCAGCGGTTGCGCGGACAAGACCGCGATGATCGAGGCGGCCCGCCGGCACGGTTGGGATCCGAAGGACGACAACGCCGCCGACGCCCTCGGTCTTTGGGCCTGCACCGTCCACGAGAAGGCGCCGCAGCACGGCAAGCGGTTCGCCCTCGGCGCGCTCGGAGTTCGAACGGCATGACCTGGCCCTTCGGCGACCTGCAGCCCTTCGGCTTCGACATGCTCATGGTCGATCCGCCGTGGGCCTTCGCGCTCCACTCCGAGAATGGCGAGGCGAAGAGCCCGCAGGCGCAATACGCCTGCATGCCGCTCGACGCGATCAAGGCGCTGCCGGTCGCACAACTCGCGCGGGGTGACGCCTTCCTCTGGCTCTGGGCCACGAACCCGATGCTGCCGCAGGCGCTCGCGGTGATGGCGGCCTGGGGCTTCACGTTCTCGACCTCCGGCACGTGGGTGAAGACCACCTCCGGCGGCAAGCTCGCTTTCGGGACCGGCTACGTCCTGCGCAGCGCCTCCGAGCCCTTCCTGATCGGGCGCCTGGGCCGGCCGCGCGCCGGACGCGCGGTCCGCAGCGTCATCATGGCGCCGGCGCGCGAGCACAGCCGCAAGCCCGACGAGGCCTATGCCGCGGCCGAGGCGCTTCTGCCCGGAGCGCTGCGTCGAGCCGACTTGTTTTCGCGTGAGGCCCGCTCGGGCTGGACGGCCTGGGGCCACGAAGCGGGCAAGTTCGATGCGCCCGCCATGGAGGCGGAGTAGCGGCATGCCCCGCGATTCCGAGAACGTCCTCCCGTTCCGCCAGTCCGACGCGCCCGCGGCGCCGCCGCACAACATCGAGGCCGAGCAGGCGCTGATCGGCATCCTGATGATGAAGCCGGAGCAGATCGCGCCGGTGACGCAGATCGTCCGACCCGAGCACTTCTACTTCGCCGACCATCAGGAGGTGTTCGCGGTGATCGAGGGGCTGGCCGCGGCTGGCAGCACGCCCACCCCGATCAGCGTGAAGGGCTACCTGCCGCGGCCGAACATCGGCGACCGCCCGGCCATCGCCTACCTCACGGCGTGCACCGGCGAGCTGCTGTCGTGGGACGCGGTCAGCTACGCGCAGGTCGTGCGCGACCTCGCCTCTCGCCGCGCGCTGCTGGCGATCGCCGAGGACCTGTCCGGAAAGGCGCACACCTCCGCGCCTGGAACGCTGGCCCAGGCGATCATCGACGAGACCGAGCAGGCGCTGCTCGACGTCCGCGCCGTCGTCCCCCAGGCGCATCTCGCGGGCCAGTCCGCGCCCGAGGCGAGCGCCTGGATGCTCAACCGCATCGCTCAGCTCAGGTCCGGCATGATGGGATCCACCTCGATCTCGACGGGGCTGCACGAGCTCGACCGCGTCACCAACGGCGGCTTTCAGCGCGGCCAGCTCTGGCTGCTCGCCGGGCGGCCCGGCATGGGTAAGACGGTCGTCATGACGACGCTGTCCCGGCTCGCCGCGAAGACGGCCGGCGTGCTCGTCTACCAATGCGAGGTGACCCGGGATCAGCAAATCGCCCGGTACCTCGCCGACCTGTCCTACGTGCACAACCGGCCGCTGCCTTTCGGCAAGATCATGGCCGGCGTCGAGATCGACGACGAGGAGGCCTGGCGCATCGAGCAGGCCGCGGCGAGCTTCGACAAGCTGCATCTGCGCCTCGAATGCGAGCCGGGCGTCACGGTGGCCCAGATCGCGTTCGGCGTGAAAGCCGAGAAACGCCGGCTCGCGAAGGTCGGCGTCCGCCTCGGCGTCGTGTTCGTCGACTACCTGAAATTCATCAAGGTCTCGGACCGGTACCAGGGCCAGCGCGTCCTCGAGATCGGCGAGATCTCGGGCTCGCTGAAGCAACTCGCCAAGTCCGAGGACATCTGCATCGTCCTGCTCGCCCAGCTCAACCGCGGGGTCGAGAAGCAGGAGCGCGAGGATCGCCGCCCGACGCCGGCCGACCTGCGCGACTCGGGCGAGCTGGAGCAGGACGCCGACGCGGTGCTGCTGCTCTTCCGCGAGGCCGTCTACGTCGAGCGCAAGCTCAAGGCCTCTCCGACGCCGGAACTCGCCGACCGCTTCACCAAGGTCCAGCACCGGCTGGAGCTGATCCTCGGCAAGAACCGCTCGGGCCCGCCCTGCACCCTTAACTTGTGGTGCGACGTGGCCCACTCCTCCATCGCCCAGACCACCCGAGGGGGCACCTGATGACCCAACGCGACGACCTGCCCGCGCCGCTGGTCCCCGCCGATATCGACATCGCCGGCCTCTCCAGCTTCCTCCTCGACATCGATCGGCTGTTCCACTCCGAACTCTGGGCCCTCTCGACGGGGGAAGAGTTCAAGGCCGCGGTGGCGCTCTGGGGGCACGCTTGGCGGCAGCGTCCGGCCGGATCGCTGCCCAACGACGACCGGCTCCTGGCGGCCTTCTCTGGCGCCGGCGGACGGTGGAAAAAGGTCAAGGCGATCGCGCTGCGAGGCTTCGTCCTGTGCTCCGATAATCGCTTCTATCATCGGGTTTTATGCGAGGACGTGCTCAGAGCCGCAAAATCGAAGGATGCGCGCAGGGAGAGGACTGCGGCGGCGACGCGCGCCAGACAGGCGAAGGTCGATCCCGACCAGACCCCTCCGTCCGGCGGCAAAAAAACCAATGATGTCAACGAAACGGTCGACCGTAACGTTGGTCGTAACGGTCAACGTAACGAAGGTAGTGACGAGCAACGTCACGATGTACGTCACGAACGACGTGACGAAACCGTCGCGATCACGTCACGGTCACCGTTACATTCACCCATAGCAGGGCATAGCAGTACTGAAGAAGAGCATAACCCGGCGGGCGCCTGTGAACCTGTACCCCGCGCGCCGACCGCCGCCGCGCCGCCGCTGGCCTGGAATTGCCGGGAGAACTTCGACCGGGTCGAGCGCCGATGCCGGGAGGTGCTGCCCCGGGACTGGGTGCAGGACCTCGTCGTCAGCCCGATGGCTCGGCTCGAGGCGTCCGGCGTCGATCTGGAGGCCGAGATCGTCCCGGTCCTGCTCGACCTCGTCGCGGCGCGGCGGGTGCCGATCCGGACATGGACGTTGCTGGCCGACACCGTCGCCGAGCGAGTAGCCGTCCAGCGCCAGGGCCGAACCGCGCAGGGCCTGCCGGCGACGCCATCCGCCCCGACGCCGCCCGGGGACATGGTCGACCTCGGCGTCTCCGGCCGCTGGCCCGAGCCGACGCTGCGGAAGTGGATCGAGCGGTTTCGGCAGGACGCTGGTGCCTGGTCGGAGGCCGTGCTCGGCCCGCCGCCCGGTCAGCTCGGATGCCGGATTCCATCGCGGCTGCTGCTGGAGGCGGCGTAATGCGCCGGCTCGCGCCTCGCCGCAGCGCGCCGTCCGGCTCGGTCCTGCTCTGGGACCGGCGGCACCGCGAGGCGACCCGCGCGCTGGCGGCGCAGGTGCCGGGGGCGATGAGGGCTGAGGGCGTAATCGAGCGACCCTCCCCCGCAGCGGGGGGAGGTGGCGAGCCGGCACGGGCTGCCTGGAGATCGCTTGGAGGGCAGGCGTGACACGTACCGTCGGACGGCGGATGACGAGGAAGCAGCGGCTCAAGCGGAAGCTGGAGCGCGACAGGGCCCACAAGGCGTTCATGCGGCGAGGCGAGGTGCTGGCCGATACGCCGGCCGAGGAGATCGGCGAGGGCGAGATCCCGGCCGCGGCGGAGGCGAAGCCAGCGGAGAGCCCGCGCGAGCGCCACCTCCGAGAGCAGATCCAGCGCGAGGCCGACCGCATCGCCGCCCGCCGAGCCGAGCACGACCTGCCTGAGGGCAAGCAGTGGGCGATGGTCGAGGCCTGCATCGGCCGCACCGGCGAGCTATGCGAGAAGCTGCGGCTGGCCAAGATCCCGCACTTCCGGCCCCGTGACGAGATCGAGCAGCGGCTCGCTTCCGGCCGCATCCGGCGGATCCGGGTGGCGCTGTTCGAGCATACCGTCTTCGTTGGGCTCACCGATCGCGACCAGCTGGAGGCGTTGGCCGCCGAGCATCCCTGGCTGATGGAGCGGCGCGTCTACGGCGCCATGCCGAGCCTGCGGCACGATCGTGAGTTCGCCTGGGACGTCGAGCGGGTGGCGCGGCGAGAGTCCGTCATCGACGAGGCTGGCCAGCCACGCGAGACGCCCGTCATCCTCCCCGCCGTCATACCCGACGTGGAGATGCGCGCCTTCGCTGAGGTCCTGATCGGCGCTGCACCGACGGTTGACGACCTCGACCGGATCGAGATCGGCGAGGCGGTGCGTGTGGTCGACGGGCCGTTCGCGAGCTTCGATGGCGTCGTTAAGGAGACCGATGCGGCCCACGATCGCTTCAAGGTGGCCGTCAGCATCTTCGGGCGGGCCACGCCGGTCGAGTTGGAGCGGCAGCAGTTCGAGCGGGTGTGACGGCGATTGATCTCGCGCCGCCAAGCGAAGGTCAGGTCGGCCGAGTGGCCAAACGGTTACCTAAACATCATCGACCACGGCCGAAGCCGCAGGTGAGAAATCCTACTCGCTTGGGCTCTATGCCGGTCGGCGAAGCAACGCCTCAAGGAGTTCATTCGCTAACACCGTTGGAGTCGGCGGATGACCATCTATCGGCTCAGCAATGAGCCGACTGCGCATATTGCAGCGGGGATCAACGGAGCAATCTGAAGCAGCCGATCGCACAAACCATGAATGTGCTGCCACCCAGACGCCACCCGAACCACGCATTCCGCCGTTTCGGCCGCAGCGTTTACCAATTGTTAACACTTCGAAACCCTTCTGAACCGATAACATAGATTTGAACGCCCCTGCTTTGGCAGAGGGTTATTTGCCGGTTTGGGGCAATTCTGATGATCGATCTGACGGGCTACAAGCTCACTTTCGACGACGAGTTTAATACGCGCAGTATCTCCTGGTCGGGCGATCAGACCAAATGGCAGGATGCCCGCGACGAGTGGCGGATGGGCGACGGCAAGGCAGACATCGGCTTCGGCAAGTCATCGTTCGTCGACCCTGCCTCCGGCTACGACCCGTTCAGCGTCAAGGACGGTGCGCTCACCATCACGGCCGTGCACGACCGCACCCAGTCGGGCTATCCCGGCAGCGACGAGTCCGGCCTGATCACC
>NZ_BPQS01000038.1 GCF_022179385.1 Methylobacterium longum
CGCCGGTCCAGGTGAACACCGGGACGGGGGTGAACACCGGCGGCGGGGCGGCCCGGCGCGGCAGGTCGGCGGCCGAGGCGGCAGCGGTCAGGGCCGTGAAGGCGGCGAGTGCAGTCAGCAGCTTGGTCATCGGGGTCCGTCCAACGTTTCGATCTGACGATAAAGCTACCGATCCCTGACGAAATTGGCTGTAGTTTTACGGACACACCGATCGATGATGCGGCATGACCGCATAGTAAACCGTCGGTGAACGTGGATCAGCTAGGGGCAATACATCGCGCTATGCGCGGCTGAGCGGCACAACATCTTGGTGTCGCTTTGGTTGCAGCCTGTCGCCGAGTTGTCCGAGGGGTGTTGCGGCGAGGGCACAATCGGCGGGAGCCGCGGCTCTAAAAAGGAGTGCGCCTCATCGGGGACTTCGCCCCGTCCTGCCGATCCGGCCCGAGCACCGCTACTTCTGCCCCATTGGCTGGCCGCAGGGACAGATGGTGTGCCACCGCGGCGACGGCCGCTGGTGGGACGCTGAGGTCAATCGCTGGCGCGGTGGATGGGCCGCCGCATTCGGGCACATCAGGGGCGGACAAGCTCGGTCGCGCTCGCCGGATCCGGATCATCCTGGCGACACCGCATTGGGATCACGACACCGCCAACAACGCCGACGCCAACCTCGCAGTCTTGTGCCGGCGCTGCCACAGGATCCACGATCAGCCGGAGCATCGGCGGCGGTGACGCACGCTGTTCCGGCGCAGGGCGCTCGGCGACCTGTTCGGCGGCCCGTATGCCTGAACACGTCACTGTGAGGACCCCGTAGGGATCTCGTTAACGAGCCCGTCGCACCCTGACCGTGGTCGCTCATCCGCGGCCGCACCGGCCCGTGCCGGTGGATCGCCCCCACCCTGCTGATGTGCGTGGGGGCGTCTGCACGTGGTGGAGATCAAGGGATGCGTGGATCTGTTAAAGCCGCTGGCGCTGCTGCCCTGGTTGCTCTCACGCTATGTGGCACGATGCCGGTCGCCCAGGCCGGCGGCGGCATCGGGGTCGGCGGCGCGGTCGCACTGGGCGCGATCGGCGGCCTGGCCGTCGGCGGCGCCATCGCGTCGGCCAACAACGGTTACTACCCTGGCCGGCCGGTCTACCGCGCCCCGCCGCCGGTCTACGTCGAGGAAGTCTGCCACGTTGAGCGTCGCGGCTACATCGATCCCTACGGTGTCGAGCACATCCGCCGCGTTCGCGTCTGCGAGTAACACCGCATCCACCCGCTGAGCGGAGGCTGCGCGCCTTCGGAGGGGCCGTGCCTTCGCCGCGGCAGCGGGACTCCTCGGGATCAGCTACGGTGCAGGCGTCTCCCTGAGGCGCCCTCCATGCTCGTCCCGGCGCTCACCGTCCGCCGATGCCTGCCGCTCGGGCTCAGGCTCGCCAGTCTTGTGGTCCCGCCCGGCAGCGTCGCCGGGACTGAGTTTCAGAATGCGACGAGCGACTTGGCCTTCGCCCTGTCGGGCACAGCATCGGACCGCGTCCCGTGAAGACCCGCGCGGCGCTCATCCCGGGCCCGGCCCTGCTCCTCCGCTTGCAGGCGCGGAACCGGCCTCGACCCGGGCGGTCGACCCGACTGATCTGTCGACCACGGAGCCGCGTGGCACGGATGCGTGCGCGCGGCTTATGGTAGATGCCCCGAGCGTGGCAGCCGAGCCGGCGGCTTGCGTACTGCGCTGGGCGAATGCACGGCGCACGAGGGCGCCTATGTTGCCGCCTTGAGGGCAGTCCGTCCGGATCACGCCGACATGCCCATGCATGGCTGGGCACCGACGAGGGCGGCATATGTCGCCGTCGTGGTGGGCCCGGTGAAAGCCTGGATCAAGGCGCTGCGGCACTGATCGGACCGGGAGCCAGGGTAAGCGACCCCTTCATCAACTGTGCGCAAAGGCACGGAACGCCCTAATCCTGTCGCCCGCGTGGACGTTCTACCGGCACGCCCACCGGAAACTGGCGGCCATGCTGATCCTCAACCCACTCACCGGCCAGACTGTCGAGATCGTCGTGCCTCCGCCATGGTCCAGGACGGCTTGAGATCGCAGCAGCTTACGCCCATCTCTGATAGGACGGGCGCGCAGGACGGCCATAGGTCGGGCACCTTCGCCTACAGGCTGCCGCCCCTTTCTGACACGCCCTGCACAGGCCCCGCTCTGATTGAGCGGAACGCACACCCATGACGCTATCTGATCTCAACAAGCCCGCGGACCTCACCCTCTGGTCCAGCCATGACCCGGCCCACACCGTGCAGAGCCGTCGCTTCCCGACGTTGCGCGCGGCACTCGCCGCTGCAACCCAAGCGATGGACACCAGCGACGCCCGGCCGTGGATCATCACGGACGCCGGCGACATCCTGGCGCCGAGCTGGATCACGTCACATCGCCTGTAGTGGCCGTGGGCCGGCGCCCGCGGAGTCCAGTTTTCCCGCCGCGCCGGCCCTCACGCGACTGCCCGACCTAGACCGTACTAGGCAGCCTTCTGGTTGATCTTGCTCTCGGCCATGGCGGTCAGCTTCTGATCCGTGGCCTTCTCCTCATCCAGCGTCTGCTGCAGCACGCCGGCGCAATCATCTCGGCCAAGCCGTTTCGCCCAGGCGATCAGGGTGCCGTATTTCGTGATTTCGTAGTGCTCTACGGCCTGAGCCGAAGCCACCAGCGCCGCGTCGAGCACTTCCTTGTCGCTGATCTCGCCTGCGGTCTCGTTTGCCTCTTTGATGATGCCGTCGATGGCCGGGCAATCGACTGCCTTCGGCTTCTGACCATGCATCTGGAATACCTGTTCAAGGCGCTTGATCTGGCCTTCAGTCTCCTTCAGATGCGCTTCGAAGCCTTGCTTGAGTTGCGGATTGGTGGCCTTGCTAATCATCTTTGGCAAAGCCTTCGTAATCTGCTGCTCGGCGTAATAGATGTCCTGTAGCTGATGCACGAACAGCTCGTCCAAAGATTTGATATCGGATGTAAACAGGCCCATGGCTGCCTCCTGAAAATTTATTCGGTTATCGTTTCCACGGCGACAGATGATCAGTCTGCGCGCTTATGGAGGAAACGGTCCGGAGGGAGGCGATGTTCCTGCTGAGCCCGATCACTGCACGGTCCAGGGCTCCCCAAGGGGCAATTTCTCTAAGGTAGGGCTGGCATGAAGAGCGTAACAGGAGTTCTGTCCTGCAACCGGCAGATCTGCGACATCAACCCAACGAGCCGACTGCGGGCAAATCCCGATCCGCAGAGGGGCGGTGCTTGGTGATCTGCACCCGCGGCAGCCGCGCCATCGCTTCCCTGTAGCCCGGCACGACAGCCTCAGGCACGAGGACAACGCGTGCAGCGGCACGGTCTTTCAGGGTGGACATAGGGTACTCCGTTCAGCGCAGGGCCAAGCCCCGTGTGCGCTGCAACGGATATGGGGTGCGCCGCGGCATGCCGCTGCCGCGCGCGACGATGTGCCGGCCCTGCCAGTTGCGCCACGATCGCCCCGAGCACCGACGGCGGCACACGCTGTCCAGGCGCAGGGCGCTCGGCGACCCGTTCGCCGGGTCCCTACGCCTGAATCATTACCTGCCTGATACCGCCTGCGGATTGCGCCCACGCGGATAATCAGGGCTCAAGTGGGTGCTGGATCATTGGCACGAGGGCAACGCTCGGATACTGGTTGTCGCTGCGTATCCGGGAGAAAGGCCATGGAACATGGCGGTCGAAAGGTTGTTCCGGATTTCTCCGCCTATCCAGACATGGTTGTAATCTACCTGGGGATGAAGGTTCGGGCGCTCTACGGTGTGAAGGCGCTCCTCGGATTTGGTCCTAAGATCGAGAGGGCGGGTGCTGGAATGCCGGACGGCCTGCTGCACTATGAAAACAACATCATATTCAGCTTCCGCCCGCTGCATGTCGGTATGCGCTGGTACTGGCGCGACATGAATAGCCTGATCGCCTGGGCAAAATCTGAGCCGCACCGGCAGTGGTGGAAGGACTTCCTGCGAGATACCCGAGGCGTCGGCATCTGGCACGAAAGCTACCACATGCGCGGGGGGATGGAGGCGATCTACGGGGACATCACCCAGCCTGTGGGCTTCGCTGCCTTCATGCCGATGCACGAAGCGCGCGGTTCAATGGCCGCGCGCCACCGAGCTCATGCCAAGTCCGACCTGGCCGATCTACCGCTGGAGAACCTTCCGGACGCGCCCACCATCGGCTGAGCCCATCCAGTCGTCACCATCACCCTGCTAGCCATCAGCCCGTCCCTGCATCCGCGACAGCTGGGAGATGTGCAGGTTGATCAGCGGCAGCGCACCGCGGGCGACGCGGCGCAGCCCTGGATCCTCGCCGGACTGAGCATAGGCGCCATGGATGGCGAGCGCCTCCTGGTGGCCCTGCAAGGAGTTGGCGACGAAGGTGGCGTCGTACTGCGGGCCTGGGGGCATCGCGGTCAGCTGGGAGAGAATCTGCGCCTTCTGCGCGTCCGTGGTCATACCGCTGGGCGGCGGTGCGATCCCGAGCGCGCCGCCTGCCACGCCGGCGGCGGTGCCAACCGCAGCCACTGGCGCAGCAACGAGGCCGCCGATCAGGCCCCCAGGACCGGCCGGTGCAGCCGCCATCGGAGCACCACCCGTGTAGGCGCCGAGCTTGCGCGAGAGGTTGACCTGCTCAATCACTTCCGCCCGGGAGAACTTCTTGACCGCCGGGTTCGTCGTCTTCTCGTGCGCGTCACGGGCAGTGTTCTCGAGGAACAGGCCGCCGGTGGTGGCCATCTGAAGGTAGACGCTCGACGGGATCGCGCCGGCCGGGGTGACCTGCGCAACGGCAGTACGCGTGATGGCCAGGGCGGCGGTGGCGCCCAGCATCGTGGTGAGGATGTCGCGACGGTGCATCATCGGATGGCTCCGGGTCGTGAGAGAGGACACCGCGGCGCCAAACGTCGCTGTGGTGCCACTCCCGCGAACCGGACGACCGTGCTCAGGTATCCCGGCGTGCAGCGGCTGGGACAAACCGCCACGCATCACCGCCGGATCGTGGACGCCTCAATCGCTGCTTTCACCGTGTCCAACGTCGTCGCCGGCATCGAGCAACCAGCCGAGCAGATCGAGGCCGACATCGCCGGCTTCATCGCCGACAGGCTTGCCCAGCGCCTCACGTGGGGGCTGCGCCCGCACCTCGGCGAACAGCTCGCGGGCGGCCGGTCCAAAGCCTCGTCCGACAGCACCCGCTCGCGCCCGGCCGGCATGAGTGTATCCCCTTGCCGCGAGCGGGCCGCTCGGCCCCGCCCCGATCTGTTCACGGGGCGGGGGAGCGTCCGATCTCACCAGCGGTCGGGCCGATACGCGACGCGGCCCACAGGCAGGGTGCCAGAGCCGGGTTATCGAACCGGCCGCCGCGTTCGCTGGTGCTGTGTCCCAGATCAGGCCGCCTGTGATGCGCTCCGGCAACGCATCGGCCGGCTTAGTACTGCGTATCCCGCTCGATAAGGAGACATGGGCCGCTATTCTGATCGGCCCCAGTTCGTACGGACAGGCACATGGCGGACGGCCAAGCACGCATTCAGCATGGATCGGTTCGAGGCGAGGCCCTCGTCGCGGCCTGGAACCGCTCGGATCGGGCTTACGTCATCGACCAGCTGGCCGAGACGGTGCGGCTGGAGGCCGCCCGCCCGAAGATGCCGGAGCCGGCCGCTGTTTTCCGCCTGACCACCAGGGCCGAGTTTGAGGCGGAGTTGGAGGCGTATCCTGGGCCGCTGCCGGTCTTCAGGATCGTCGGCCTGTTCGAGGACCCCCGTACCCTCTGTCTGGTGCTTGAGGATGCTGACGGCGACACGCTGGCGGTAACGATCGAGATGGATGAGGCGGACAAGATCGCCTGTATCGTGAGCTACAGGCCGAGGGCCGAGGAGGCCTGATGCGGGTCGATCGCGCGCCGCCGAGCGCGTCAGTCCACCCCGCAAGCCAGCAGATCGCGCCGGCGCTGCTCGGAGTTCCCCTGGGCCTCGTCCTGCCAGCTGACTTCAGGCGGGTCGGAATCGGTCCTGACCGGTCGCTCGCCGGGCATGTAGAGGCTGCGGGGATCGGCAGGCAGCGCGCCCGTCGTCTCGGGATCCTGATTGCAATCACGCGCCGGCTGATGGGCTTGTGCGACGGCGGGGCCCGCGCACACGGCCAGCGCCGCGGCGATCGCGAGTAGTTTCCTCATGGGGTGTTCCTGATCAGCCAGCGTACGCACACATTCCGAACCCCCAGCGGAAACGGGGTAGGGCCCGCGGACTTAATGCAAGGCTTCGGACGCCAGCCACGTCCACGTCGGCAGGGCAGACATGCGTGGCCAGCCTCGCCGCTCGGTCACGGGTCGGCGGGGGTCTGTGTCGTGCCTGAACGGCAGCCGAAATACGTGACGCGCTCCAAGCCGGTTTCGGGAATGTGATGCGGGACGGCGTGACCGGCCGCGATCAGCACGAGGCCGGCCACTGCGAGCGCCACGCCGGCGGCCATGGGAGAGAAGGGATCCCGGCGGTCGGCCAAGCTGCGCGCTGCGACGCGCTCGTTCATCCGCCCGCTTGACGCCTCACACCAGCGCGAGGCCCAAAGGTTGCGCCCCGTTCACCGCCTCAGCCTATCGGTCGCTTCTCGGATTCGGAGAGATCAAGCCTGAGGTCTTACCTGAACAGCGGCAGGCCTGATCCGAGAAGACCCAGGCCGATCACGATGAGACTGCCACCCGTCCGCTCCAGAAGCGCGCTGCGCTGCGGCACCCTCAACGCGCCTGCGGCCAAGCCGAGGCCGAGGCCGAGACAGATCAGGCTCAAAAGAGGCATCGCTGGACTCAACGAGGGCAGGACAGCAGCGGCATGACTGCAGCATGCGGGAGGAGTCAGACAATTACCCCACCAATATCTAACCCCAAATTTGCGAATGTGCCTGAATTGGCTTCTAACTACCCACTAAAAATACATATTAGCTGCCATTTCATCAGACTTTCGTGCGGCTTGCCGGTTCTGACG
Organism: Methylobacterium longum; assembly: GCF_022179385.1. Lineage (GTDB taxonomy): Bacteria > Pseudomonadota > Alphaproteobacteria > Rhizobiales > Beijerinckiaceae > Methylobacterium > Methylobacterium longum. The sequence goes on from NZ_BPQS01000038.1 coordinate 7,009, forward strand.
GAAAACCTTCCAATTGCGACGTGCGGTGCGGGTCGGTTCGCTTGGAGCGATCGACGGCTTCCGACCTCAAGCAGGCCTCGTGATCGGGTGTTGAGCGTCGGATTGTGGTCGCGGGAACCCAGCGCCGTCGCCGAGCCGACGCGGTTACCTGCACGCAAGGCCCGCTTCGGCTGCAGGGGGCCATGCGGCAGTCGCGTCGAGGGCACCCGCATCGATGCAGATGTCCTCAGGGGTCCAAGCGAGGAGCAGCCCGGCGGCGAGCAGTGCTGCGACGCCCACCAGCACGATGCTGACGCGCTCTGGGTTGAACCAGCGAGTTTGCAGTACCGCACAGCCGCAGGTGAAGGCAGCCGCCTCCGTCAGCGGTAGAAAGCTGGCCATAGACAAGGTGAGGACCTCTTCAGCCCAGGCTACTGGGCAGCCGCCGCCTTCGGCACGGTGGGCGTCAGCGCCGTCGCAGCGGCTGCCAGGTTACGCCGGGCTTCCGCGACCGCAGCAGCCTTCGCGTCGCTCTGCGCGTTCAAGGCTTCCAGGAAGGCGGTCCAATCGGCCTTCGCTGAGGCCGGGATCTCGCCGTCGAGTTTCGCCCTCAGGCTCGCTACCCGCGCCTCAGGGGTAGTTGCCTGCGGTGCTGCCACGTCGGCATCGTACACGCCCACGGCGCACATCTGATCGCCCGCTCTCGTGTAGTACGTGGTCTTCGGTTCCTCGATCGTGCCGCCGGGTTTCGGGAACAGGTAACGGATTGAGGAGATCTGCCCGGACTTGGCCGTCTCCAGCATGGTCTTGATGAAATAATTGCCGGTTTTGTCGTGCAGGTCATGGACGTCATGGCCCTGCAGGATCGGATTGGGATGGGCGTTCATCATCCCGTCCGGTCCGACACAGAACACGTAGGTGTCGGCGGTGCGAAAGCCGTCCGTTCCCTTGGTGAACTTGATCAGTGCGGCAGCTCCGTCGCGGTCGACGGTCGCCACGACGCGCTTGAGCATCCACTTCGCACCCATCTCAGCGCCGGAACCACTGTCATCACAGGACAAACCCGCTTCGCTGTCGCCACAGGCCAGAACCGGGGTCGTTGCCACGCTCCCCACCAGGATAAGGACAACGAGTACCGAAGTTCTGGTGATCATCGCGGAACTCCGAAATCTGGTTTCATTCCCGGATCTGCAGCATAAGAGGCGGATCTCGGCGGGCTTGCAAGGTGCAAAAACAGGCATCACGCGTTCGTCATGCCGTCCGATCACAGACCGCCGCCGCATAGCTGTCCGCGCGCCACCACCCGCGAGGCTTCTCATGGGGTCGCTTCGGTCGAGGTCGCCCGCTGCCCCGGGCACCCTCGTCCCGGTTCCGTGTCCACGCCCTGCCTCCGTGGATCTCCCCTATCCGCGGGGTGAACCGTCTTGCCCCCTATGCTGCCGAGCCGCGCAGGCGCCCCGGATCGATCGGCCCGCCGGAGCCATTGCAGCCACTCCCGGCTGCTGATGCGGATCACCTTCGGATCCGATTTCCGGGCCCGGTGACGCACTCCAAGGTGCCCGGTGGTGAAGCGCCTCGCCAGCGCGGGCGGCATCGGACCGGGGCGAGCCAGCCGGCGGCGGCGCTGATGCGGGCCCGGCCCGCGCCTGCGGCAAGGATCCTTCCGGCGTGGGCGGCACGGAAGTGGCAGGGTGGCGCCGTCGCGGCCGCCCCGGAGCCGCGCACCGGGAGCGTCGGGATGGGCAGGGTATCGGCGATCGCCACCGCGGTCCGCGCGCAGCGTCACCGGGTCGAGGCGCTGTTCGAAGAGCTCGCCCGGTGCGGCCGGACGGATCCCGGGTTCACGCGGGCCTCCTACAGCCCGGAGGAGACCGCGGCGCACGCGGTGGTGACGCGCTGCGCCGCCGATCTCGGCCTCGCGACGGATCGGGACGCGGCCGCCAACACCACGATGACGCTGCCCGGACGGGACCGGAGACTGCCGCCGATCCTGATCGGCTCCCATCTCGATACCGTGGCCCACGGCGGCAACTTCGATGGGGCCGCCGGGGTGGTGGCCGGCCTCGCCGCCGTCGCGGCCATCCGCGCGATGGGATTGACCCCGGCGCGGGACATCACCGTCCTGGGCATCCGCGCCGAGGAGAGCGTCTGGTTCCAGGTCTCCTACATCGGCAGCCGGGCGGCGCTCGGATCCTTGCCCGACGGGGCGCTCGACGCGGTCCGGATCGACAGCGGCCTCAGCCTCGCCGCCCACATCACCCGGGAGGGCGGCGACCCCGACGCGCTGCGCAGCGGCCCGCCCGCCCTCGACGCCGACGCGCTCCACGCCTTCCTGGAGGTCCATATCGAGCAGGCGCCGAGCCTGGAGGAGGCGGGGATCCCGGTCGGTCTCTGCACCGGGATACCCGGCAACGTCCGCTACCCCGACGTCCGGATCCGCGGGCGCTACGACCATGTCGGGACGCCCCGCCGCTTCCGCTGCGACGCGGCCATGGCGGGCGCCGAGATCGCCCTGGCCCTCGACCGGGTCTGGGCGGACCGCGAGGCGGCCGGCTGCCCGATGGCTGTCACCTTCGGCCGGTTCCACACCGACGCCGCAGCCCATGGCCTGACGACCGTCCCGGGCGAGTTCCGCTTCAGCCTCGATATGCGCGCCTACACGCCCGAGGCGCTGGCGGGGCTGGAGGAGGCGTTCCTGGCGGCCGTGGCGGAGATCGCGGCGCGCCGCCGCGTCACGGTGGCGCTCGGGCCGCGTGCCGAGGCGGGTGTCGGCGCCGTTGCGCCTCGGATCCGCGACGGGCTCGCGGCGGCGGCGGACGCGCTCGGCATCGCGACGCGGCCCCTCGGCAGCCCGGCCTCCCACGACGCCGCCGCCTTCGCCAAGGCCGGCGTGCCGATGGCCATGCTGTTCGTGCGCAACGCCAACGGCAGCCACAATCCCGACGAGGCCATGGCGATCGACGACCTCCTCGACGCCGTCGCGATCCTCACCGCCTGGCTGGTGGAGGAGACCTGCGGCGGTTGAGGGCAGGCCCCCGTCAGGCGAGGAAGCGCGCGTGGTCGCCGATGGGCGCCCCCAGGACCGTATCGTCGCGCATGACCGGGCGGCCGCGCACGATCGTGGCGATCGGCCAGCCGACGACTTCGGTCCCGGCGAACGGCGTCCAGCCGCAGGGCGAGACGATCCAGGATTCCTCGATCCTGCGGCGGGCCTTCAGGTCCACGAGGGTGAAGTCGGCGTCGTAGCCGGCGGCGATCCGGCCCTTGCCGACGAGGCCGTAGACGCGGGCCGGCCCGGCCGCCATCAGGTCGACCAAGCGCGCCAGCGACAGCCGCCCGGCCGCCACGTGGTCGAGCATGATCGGCACCAGGGTCTGGACCCCGGTGAGGCCGGCCGGGCAATCCGGCCAGGGCTGCTCCTTCGCGGCCCGGGCATGGGGCGCGTGATCGCTGCCGACCGTGTCCACGGTCCCGTCGCGCACGGCCGCCCAGGCCGCCGCCCGGTGACGCTCGCCGCGGATCGGCGGGTTCATCACGCCGAAGCCACCCAGCGTGTCGTAGCAGTCCGGCGCCGCCTGGGTGAGGTGGTTGACCAGCACCTCGACGGTGGCGACGTCGCGGAAATCGCGCAGGTAGGCGAGTTCCTCGGCCGTGGAAACGTGCAGGATGTGGGCCGCCCGCCCGGTCCTGCGGGCGAGCGCCATGAGGCGCCGCGTGCCCAAGTAGGCGCATTCCGCGTCGCGCCACTCCATGTGGGTCCGGTAGGGCTGGCCCCGGCTGAACAGCGGCTTGCGGGCCTGAAGCCGCTCCTCGTCCTCGCTGTGGAAGGCGATGCGCCGGTGGCCCGCGCGCATCGCCCGCTCGAGGTGCACGTCGTCCTCGATCATCAGCGCCGCCGTGGAACTGCCCGCGAAGACCTTGACGGCGCAGACCCCCGGCTCGCGCTCCAGCGCGGCGAGCGCGTCGAGGTTGGTCTTCGTGCCGGCCACGTAGAGGCCGATGTCGCACCAGCTCCGGCCCGCCACGTAGTCGCGCTTCCAGGCGAGGCGCTCGGTATCGGCGATCGGCGGGACGGTGTTGGGCATGTCGAACAGGGTGGCGATCCCCCCCAGCACCGCGGCCCGCGTGCCGGTCTCGATCGTCTCCACCGCCGGGTCGCCGGGATCGCGCAGGTGGACGTGGCTGTCGATCAGGCCGGGCAGGACGTGCAGGCCCGCTGCGTCGACCACCGCCTCCGCGGTGGCCCCGGCCGGAACCGCGAGGGCCGCGATGCGCCCGTCGCGGACGCCAAGATCGATCGCCTCGGTGCCCCAGGGCGTGACGCAGGTGCCGCCGCGGATCAGGAGCTCATAGTGCATCGCCGGGTCCTTCCTCTGGGGCCGATCGGAGCAGAACCGCCCCGAGGGCCGCCGCCACCGCCTGCTGACACGGCTCGACGACCGGCCGCCCGATGGCCCGCTCGACGGCGGCCCGGTGCGGTGCCATGCCGGCGCAGCCGAGCACGACCGCGTCGGCGTCGTCGCGCTCGACCAGGGTTCGGGCCGCCGCGACGAGGCGGTCCCGAATGGCTGCGCCCGCCGTCTCGTCCGCCTGCGCCTCCACCGGCCGGCTGCCGGCGAAGCGCTCGCCGAGGCCCATCTGGCGGACCATCCGGCGCTGGCGCCGCACGCTGCCCTCCGACAGGGCGACGATCCCGAAGCGTTCGCCCAGGGTGAGCGCGCGGAGGATGCCCCATTCGGCGATGCCCATCACGGGCCGGCCCCCGGCGACCTCACGGGCGGTATGCAGGCCCGGATCGCTGAAGCAGGCGCTGACGAAGGCGTCCGCCGCATCCGCCACGATGCGCCGGGCGAGCGGCATCACCACGGAATCCGCGTCCTGCTGAGACGCGATGCTCACCGGACCCTCGGGCAGGTCCGTCACCGCGATGGCCGGGCCGCCGGCCAGGCGCAGCGGCGCCAGCGCCGCGTCGATGGCGGCCGTCACCGCCCGGGAGGCGTTCGGGTTGATGACCAGGATGCGCGGGACTCCGGTGCTGTCGCCGTGATGCATGTCGCTGTCCTGCGGAACCCACGCGAGGGCCTGCCGCTGACGACAGCGGCCTGCGCGAAGCGAAACTCGGGCCGCGCCGCGCCCCGAGGCACGCCCGATCGGGCACCGATCTTGCCCGCCCCGGCGGCGCAAGGGAGAGGTCAGCGATGCACGACGAAGCTGCAGACGGGGCGACGGGCGTCACGCGGGTAACCGGGGCCCGGTGGGTCGTCGCCTGGGATCCCGAGAGCGGCGGGCACGTCTACCGCACCGGCGCGGATGTCGTGTTCGCGGACGGCGTCCTGACCCATGTCGGCCCGGGCTACGGGGGGCCTGAGCCGGTCCGGACCATCGACGCCTCCGGCTGCATGCTCATGCCCGGCCTGGTCGACATCCACACGCACCTGTTCTCGGAGCCGATGAACAAGGGCATGTGGGACGAGGTCGGCAGCCAGCGCCTCTACAACACCTCGCTCTACGAGTACCTGCCGATCCTGCGGCCCGACGCGGAGGGCACGCGGGCCGCCTACGGCGTGGCGCTCGCCGAACTCGCCCTGTCGGGCGTCACCACCGTCTGCGACCTCGCCCTGCCGAGCGCGGGCTGGCTCGACCTCCTCGGCGCCTCGGGCCTGCGCGTCTGCATCGCCCCGATGTTTCGGTCGGGGCGCTGGCTCACCCGGAACGGCCACAGTGTCGCGTACGAGTGGGACGAGGCGGCAGGCTATCGCGGCCTGGAGCAGGCGCTCGCCGAGATCGAGGCGGCGCAGAAGCACCCGAGCGGGCGCCTGTTCGGCATGCTCTGCCCGGCGCAGGTCGATACCTGCACGGCGGAGCTGCTGCGGGACGCCCATGACCAGGCGGTCCGGCGCGACCTGCGCTTCCACACGCACGCGGCGCAGTCCCTGTCGGAATTCCACGAGATCACCCGCCGCACCGGGATGACGCCGATCGAGTGGCTCGACGACCTCGGCGTGCTGACCGAGCGCACCATCGTGGGCCACGGGATCTTCCTGGACGACCACCCCTGGACCCACTGGCACAGCCCCGGCGCGGACCTGCGGCGGCTGGCCGAGCACGGCGCCACGGTTGCCCATTGTCCGACGGTCTTCGCCCGCCGCGGCATCGCGCTCCACCATTTCGGCCGCTACGTCCAGGCGGGCATCAACATGGGCATCGGCACCGACGTCTACCCGCACAACATGCTCGATGAGATGCGCCTCGTCTCGTACCTTGCCCGGGTCGTGGCCGAGAACCCGCGCGACACCCGCGCGACGGACGTATTCCACGCGGCCACCGTGGGGGGCGCCAGGGCGCTCGGGCGCACCGACATCGGCCGGCTGGAGCCGGGCTGCAAGGCCGATTTCGTGCTCGTGGACTGCGCGCATCCGGCCATGCGGCCGTGCCGCGATCCCGTGCAGTCGCTGATCTATTCGGCCGGCGACCGGGCGGTCCGGCAGGTCTTCGTCGGCGGTCGCGAGATCGTGCGCGACGGGCGCGCCCTGACGATCGACTACGCGGCCGCTGCTGCCGCCCTGGAGGAAGCGCAGGGCCGCGCACTGGCGCAGGTCCGGCAGCTCGACTGGGCCGGGCGCAGCCCCGACGCCCTCGCGCCGCCGACCTTCCCGGGGCTGTGACGCCCCGGGCCTCTCAGGCGGGCCGCACGTTCCAGAAGGTCGGGAACCCGTCGAGGATGCCGGCAAGGCCGGAGCGGTAGGCGGTCGGCTGCAGGTACTGGCCCAGCGGGTAGTAGGGCACGTCCTGCATCGCCTGGAGCTGGATGTCCCGGCAGAGGGCGGCGCGGGCGGCCTCGTCCGGGGCTGTGAACCACGCGTCGCGTAAGGACTCGATCCGCGGGGTCGTGGCCCAGCCGGCATAGCCGCTCTCGCCGGTGCCGCGCAGGGCGATGTAGCCGGCGGGATTCAGCCAATCCATGCCCGACCAGTTGGTCACGAAGGCGCTCCAGCCGCCCTCGGAGACCGGCCCCTTGCGGTTGCGCCGCTGCAGCATCGCGTTGAACTCGACCGCGTAGACCTCGACGTTCATGCCGACCCTGTGCAGCAGGTCGGCCGCCACCTGGCCGAGCGCCAGCAGCGGCGCCGAGTTCGACGGCACCATCAGCAGCACGGTCTCGCCGGCGTAGCCGGCGGCCTTCAGCTCGGCGCGCACCCTGGCCGGATCGCGCGGACCGTTGAGCGGCCCGAGCCCGTCCGGCGAGGCCATCGGGGTGTCGGGGCAGAAGAAGCCGAGGGGCACGTGGAACAGGCTGGGATCGTCCACGCCGACGACGCCCTGCATGCAGGCGGTCTGGTCGATCCCACCCCAGAGGGCCCGCCGGATCGCCGGGTTGTCGAAGGGCGGCTGCAGGTGATTGACCCGCAGCATCGTGACGAAGCCCGTCGTGTCGAGCACGCGGGTGGTCACGCCCTTCGCGGCCTTCAGCAGCCCAAGCTGGTCGTGCGAGGCGTATTCCTGCCAATCGGCCTCTCCGGCGATCAGCGCCGAGGTCGCCGTGGACGTGTCGCCGATCACGCGCCACTCGACCCGGTCGTAATGGACGATCTTCGGACCCGACGTCCAGGTGAGCGGCCCGTCCCCACGAGGCACGTAGCCCTCGAAGCGGGTGTAGACCGTACGGTCGCCGGGCACGCGCTCGTCCGCCTTGAAGCGGAACGGTCCCGACCCGATCAGCTCGGGTACCTGCTGGAACGGGTCGGTGGCGGCGAGGCGCTCCGGCATCATGGCGCAGACCGGCACCGAGGCCTTGCCCAGCGCGACCGGCAGGAGCGGGAACGGCTGCTTGAGCTGAAACCGGATGGTCCGGTCATCGAGCGCTGAGAGCTCGTCCGTCATCGCCATGAGCGAGCCGCCGAACGGATCCCGCTTGGCCCAGCGCCGCAGGGAGGCGACGCAGTCGCGGGCGAGCACGGGCGTGCCGTCGTGGAAGCGCAGGCCCTCGCGCAGGGTTAGGTCCCAGCGGCGCCCGTCCTCCTCGATCCGGTGGCCCGCGACCATCTGCGGCGTGGCGCGGTAGGCGCTGTCCATGCCGTAGAGGGTGTCGAAGACCATGTAGCCGTGGTTGCGTGTGATGTACGCGAACGTCGTCACCGGATCGAGGGTGACGAGATCCTGCTGCGGGATGAAGCGCAGGGTCGTAGCGGTCTCCGCGCGGACCAGGGATGGTGCCGCGACAGCGCTCGCCATGAACGCTCCGGCTCCTTGCAGCAGCGTACGCCGCTTCATCAGACAACTCCCACTCTACTCGGGCGGCCATCGGACAGCCGCTCGCGGTGGCCCGGTGTGATCACCGCACCCGACGACCCGCAGGCTTGCAGGAACGAGGCCGCGGCCCAGCCGAAGAGAGGTCGCCTTCGCATTCCGGTCGGTCCGTCCACGACAGAGGACCACACCCCACCGTCCGGTCGGGTGGCTCGCCGGTCCGAAACCGGTCGGACGGCTTTCGGCCACACGACGCCATGCCGGATCGCCGATCAGCGCAAAACCTGTCGTTCGGCTTGTCGCCCGATCCGCCTGTTCAGCGGCCTCTCGCGAAGCCTTGAGAGCGGACATGTCCGGCGCCGCAGGATCCTGAACTCGGTCGGCTTCGTGGCACCGGACAGGGCGACAGGATCTCGGAGCACCGGTCTCGGGCGCGGAGAGTGGGTGGTCGGAGTTCAGACGGCAACCGACCTGTCCTACGGAGAAGCATGGTGCCGTGTCCGCTCGAACCGGTCGGCACAGGGCTTGTCGAAAAGCGCGCACGGTGGCTGAGCGCCCCACGGCTCTGCCAGCATGGGTTGTTCGCCCCTATCGCCGAGCGCGTGACGCTGGGAATACTGCGATCGCGGGTCGAAGTAGGGGTCCGACGTGTAGCTGCTCATGAACGCGCCGCCGGCAGGCATTTCGCTCTCGGACCAGGCCGGCGTGACGAGGCCGGACAAGGCAACGCAAATCAGGACGCTTATCGTTCGCTGGTTGATCATCGGTTCGTCTCGAACAGACCAGATCTGCAAAGCCTTGGGGCGCCGGGGCGATCTGTTCCGGAGACATCGCTGATCGGTATCTCGGGATCGGGCAGCACCCATCAGCGGCCGTTCAACCGCGCACGCCGAACTCCGGATGCGGGCCGAGATATCGTGAAGGTGCCTGCTTCAGCGTGGCAGAACTAGGCTGATACTCTGATGCTGTCAGTCATGGCGCGGTGTGATGACGAAGGCCGACGACCGGAAGATCGGTTGCTTGGCCCTCGGCCATCTAGGACATCCGCCCGATGGACCGCAAATGAATACAGCGCTAAATTATGAAAATAATAACATTTTTTAAAGAAGATCTTTCTTGTTCAATGCTGTCGCCCGTGGGCAGCTCAGGCGTCGGGGGCTGCGGGCTCCACCCGAGTCACAGTTCTTGAAAAATCGGCCCTATTTTTTTCAAATTAAAAATTGCTTCAAGATGTAAGGGCGAATTCATTCGAAGCACTGTCGGGAGTGATTTATAGCGTCGTGGAGCCGGGCATGAGCCCCGCTCGTCCTCCACAACGCAAGCCTCATTCTGCCACATTAAACCGAGGCCGAGGACGGGGCCCGGAGATCCGCAGGATTCGGGCGACAAGCGCGATTGGCAGCATGGATCTCGTTCGGTTCGCCCTGAAGTTCCGCAAGAGCTTCTATGTTCTTGCCGTCCTCATGTTCCTCGCCGGCATCGGCTCGATCGCGGTGGCGCCGAAGGACGTGCTGCCGTCCGTGGACATACCGGTCGTCGTGGTGGTCTGGACCTATAACGGTCTCGACGCCGCCGACATGGTCCAGCGCATCACGAACTACAGCGAGTTCTCGCTGTCGAGCAACGTGAACAACATCCGGCGGATCGAGTCGACGTCGATCCAGGGGACCGTGACCGAGCGGATCTACTTCGATTCCGCGGTCAGCATCGATCTCGCGATGACGCAGGTCGATTCGGCCATGAACGCCATCCGCTCGCGGATGCCGCCCGGGGTGCAGCCGCCGGTGATCATGCGGTTCTCCGCGTCGTCGGTGCCGGTCATCCAGATGGCCCTGTCGTCGTCCACGCTGCCGCTCACCACGGTCTTCGATTACGCCCAGTACCGGACCCGCCGGCGGCTCGCCGAGGTGCCGGGCTCGACCCTGCCGTCGCCTTACGGCGGCGCGCCGCGTCAGGTGATGGTCGACCTCGACCCGGCCAAGCTGCGCGCGATCGGCATGACGCCGCTCGATGTCCTGAATGCGGTGCTCAAGCAGAACCTCGTCGTACCCTCCGGGCTCGCGAAGATCGGGACGCAGCAATACACAGTCCGGCTCAATTCGAGCCCGCTTCTCGTCGATCAGCTCAATCGCATCCCGATCAAGGTCGAGAACAACCAGCCGGTCCTGCTGCGGGACGTCGCCCAGGTGCGGGACGGCTCGCCGCCGCAGATCAACATCGTCCGCGCCGACGGTCACCACTCCGTCCTCCTGCAGGTGCTGAAGAACGGCGCAGCTTCGACCCTGGACGTCGTGAACGCCGTCAAGGCCGCCCTGCCCGACATCCACGCCGCCGCGCCGAAGGGCATGACGATCACGCCGCTGTTCGATCAGTCGGTCTTCGTCTCGGACGCCATCTCCGACGTGGTGCGCGAGGCGGTCATCGCGGCCGGCCTCACCGGCCTCGCGATCCTGCTGTTCCTGGGCTCGTGGCGCTCGACCCTCGTGGTGCTCGTCTCGATCCCGCTCTGCATCCTGACCTCCCTGTCGATCCTGGTCGCCATCGGGCAGACCATCAACGTGATGACCCTGGGCGGCCTCGCGCTCGCGGTCGGCATCCTGGTGGACGACGCCACGGTGGCGATCGAGAACACCTATCGGATGTTCGAGGAGGGATTCCCGTTTCGGCGCTCGGTGGTCGAGGGCGTCGCGGGCATCGCCAAGCCGGCGCTGATCTCGACACTGGCGATCTGCTCGGCCTTCTCGGCGGTCTTCTTCCTCACCGACGCCCCCCGCTACCTGTTCGTCCCGCAGGCCGAGGCGGTGGTGTTCGCGATGCTGACCTCCTACCTGCTGTCGCGGACGCTCGTCGCCATCCTGATCGACGTCCTCGTCGCCCCGGAATACGCCCGGCATCACGGCGGCGCGGAGCCTGCAATCGACGGGATGGCGCCGCAGCGACGGCGTTCGGTTCTCGGCCGGCTGCTCGGCGTCGCGCGACGCCCGCTCCTCTGGGGATTCCGGTATCCGCTGCGCGGCGCCCTGGCCTTCCGGGGGGCGTTCGAGCAGGGCTTCACGCGGTTCCACGCGGGCTATGTCGGCCTCCTCTCCGCCGTGCTCCGCCACCCGGGCCGCGCCCTGTGCGGCGTGCTGTCCGTCCTCGCGGTGACCGCAGCGATCTTCCCCTTCGTCGGGCAGGACTACTTCCCACAGATCGAATCCAGCCAGATGACGCTGCATATCCGCACCCGCCCGGGTCAGCGGATCGAGCAGGCGGAGAAGCGGTTCGCGTAGGTCGAGGACGTCGTCCGGCAGGTCGTCCCGAAAGATGAGCTCGGACTCATCCTGGACAATATCGGCCTGCCGGCGTCGAACTATAACTTTGCGTTCATGGACGCATCGTTCGTCGCCTACAATGACGGCCAGATGCTGATCAACCTGAATGGCGAGCACAGACCGATCGCGTTCTACCAGGCGCGCCTGCGCAAGGTCCTGCGCGATGCCTTCCCGGACGACGTCTTCTATTTCCAACCCTCCGACATCATCACGCAGATCCTGAATTTCGGCACGATCGCGCAGATCGACGTGCAGGTCTCCGGACGCCACGACGCCGACGATCTCGCCGTGGCCCGCGATCTCGTGCGCCGGATCTCGGCGGTCCGCGGGGCGGTCGACGTCCACCTTCACCAGATCGTCGACGCGCCGCAGATGTCCGTGAATGTCGACCGCAGACTCGCCTCGGAGATGGGCGTCAGCGAGCAGTCCATCGCGCAGAACATGAATGTCTCGCTGTCGGGCTCCTTCCAAGTCAGCCCGAACTTCTGGGCCGATCCCAAGTCCGGGATGCCCTATCAGCTCTGGGTCCAGACGCCGGAATGGCGCAATGCCGACATCGACCAGCTGATGAATACGCCGGTCTCGGTCCACGCGACCGGCCATGACAGGCCGGGCATTCCGATCCTGCTGTCGAACATCGCCACGATGCAGCGGCAGCCGGAGCAGACGGTGATCAATCACGTCAACCAGCAGCCGACCCTCGACATCCTCGCCAACGTCCAGAACACCGATCTCGGCAGCGTCCGCAATGCCGTGGATGGGATCGTCGCCGACGCGCAGGCCCGTCTGCCGGCCCCGGACAAGATCCTGGTTCGCGGGCAGATCGAGAGCATGGAGGGCGCCTTCGCGCGGATCGAGATCGGGCTCGGGATCGCGCTGGTGGCGGTCTACCTGCTGCTCGTCCTGAACTACCAGACCTGGGTCGATCCCTTCGTGGTCATCGCCGCGCTGCCGCTCGCCTTCTGCGGCATCGTGATGAGCCTGTTCATCACCGGCACGGCCTTCTCGATCCCGGCCCTGTTCGGGGCGATCATGTCGGTGGGCGTCGCGAGCGCGAACTCGATCCTGCTCGTCACCTTCGCCAAGGAGCACCGGGAGGCCACGGGCTGCTCGGCGCGCGAGGCCGCCCTGATGGCCGGCCACACACGGCTGCGGCCGGTGCTGATGACCGCCTCGGCGATGTTCCTCGGCCTGATCCCGATGGCGATCGGATCGGGGGAGGGCGCCGAGCAGAACGCCGCCCTCGCCCGCGCGGTCATGGGCGGGATCGGCATGGGCACGCTCTCGACGCTGCTCTTCGTCCCGCTCCTCTACACCCTGCTCCGGCACAACCCGATCAAGCCCCTCGAGGATTATTGATGCGCGCAGATTCCGAGGCTCACGCGTTCGACGCCCACGAGGCCGCCGAGCGGGCGCATCGCCACGCCGTCGAGATCGATCCCCTGCGGCAGGACGGGGCTGGGGAGAGGCTGGCGCACGCCGATCTGCCGCCCCCGCGCAAGCGGCCCTTCCTGGTGGCTGCCCTGGCGCTCGGAAGCGCCCTCGGCCTCGGCGGCTGGCACCATTGGCAGGCTTACCAGGCCTCCCTGGTGACCCAGGCCGAGACGGCCGACTTCGTCCCCACGGTGCGCACCCTGTCGGCCACCGAAGACGGTCAGCCGATGACGCTGACCCTGCCGGGCCAGACCGAGGCCTTCGACCATGCCGACATCTTCGCCCGCGCCACCGGCTACATCGCCGAGCGCCGGGTGGATATCGGCTCGCGGGTGAAGAAGGGCGACCTGCTCGTGCGCATCGCCGCCCCCGATCTCGACCAGCAGGCGCGCCAGGCCGAGGCCCAGATCGGCCAGTTCCAGGCCCAGCTCGCCGTCGCCCGCGCCGATGTCGAGCAGGCCAAGGCCAACGTCACGCTGGCCAACGCCACCGACGCCCGGACGTCGACGCTGGCCGGACAGGGCTGGGCCTCGAAGCAGAACGCCGATCAGACCCGAGCCGGGATGCTGACGGCCACCGCGGCCCTGACCGCCGCCAACGCGAAGGTGAAGGTCGCCGAGGCGAACATCACGGCGCAGCAGGCCAAGGTGGACCGGCTGCGGACGCTGGCCACGTTCGAGAACGTGGTCGCGCCCTTCGACGGTGTCGTGACCGCCCGCATGGTCGATGTCGGCGACCTCGTCCACGCCGATTCCGGCAGCGGAACACCCCTGTTCTCCGTCGACAGCACGGATGTTCTGCGCGTCACGGTGCAGGTGCCGCAATCGGCGGCGGTGGGCATCCATGACGGCGTCCAGGCCCGCGTGCGCGTCGCGCAGATGCCGGATCACGTGTTCGATGGGACGGTCTCGCGCAGCTCGGTCGCCTTGCGCTCCTCCGTGCGGACCCTCGATACGGAGGTCGACGTCAAGAACCCTGACGGGGTCCTGCGTCCGGGCCTCTACGTCGCCGTGACCTTTGCGGTGCCGCGCACGCATCCCCGCGTGACCGTGCCGTCCGAGGCGCTGATCTTCGACGCGACGGGGACGCGCGTCGCGGTGGTTCAGCCCGACGACACGGTGCAGCTCCGCCCGATCACGATCGCGCGCGATCTGGGCACACGGCTGGAGCTGCGCGCCGGGCTCGCGAGCGGCGAGACGGTCGTCCTCAATCCTCCCGCGACCCTCCAGGACGGCGCCCGGGTCGTTCCGAAGGGCGATTCCGCCGCGAGAGCGCCCGCCGCCAAGCTCTCCGAGCAGGCCAGTGCGGAGTGAGGCGCATGGTCCGGTCTCCTCACGATCTCGTAGGCTTTGCCGGCCAAATGACGCATTCCGCCAGCGCAGACCAACCGATATTTGACAGCGGACCTGAAGAGGATAATTCCGTCTCCCCTGCAAAGCCGCAGGAGATCGAGCCGAACAGCCGAATACAAAATAAGAAGGACAAAAGAATGCCCAGTGTATTGGTCGTCGAGGATGATCGCCGCGTCGCCGCCGAGATCGGTTCGGCGCTGACGGAATACGGCTTTCAGGTCGACGAGGCGCCGAGCGGGACAACCGGTTTGCGGAAGGCGCTGGAGGGCAACTTCGACGTGATCGTCCTCGATCGCATGCTGCCGGAGATCGACGGTCTGTCGCTGCTCACCAAGCTGCGCGCCGCCAAGGTCTCGACGCCCGTGCTGATCCTCAGCGCGCTCTCGGCCGTCAACGAGCGCGTCGACGGCCTGCGCGCCGGCGGTGATGATTATCTCGCCAAGCCCTTCGAGTTCATCGAACTGACCGCTCGGGTCGACGCGCTGGCCCGCCGCAAGATGGCTGCCGAGACGGTCAACGAACTGGTCGTCGGCGATTTGCGCCTCGACCTGATCGAGCGGGTCCTGCGCTGCGCAGGCCGCGACATCGAACTGCTGCCCAAGGAGTTCGCCATCATCGAGTTCCTGATGCAGAACGCCGGCGTGCTGGTCAGCCGCAAGATGATCTTCGAGTCGGTCTGGGGCTACAGCTTCAACCATCAGTCGAGCGTCATCGACGTGCACATCGGGAAGATCCGTAAGAAGCTCGATCCCGACGGTCTGAATCCCCGGATCCACACGGTGCGCAACACGGGCTTCATCCTCCGTGCGCCTTCTTGAGGTTCGCCGCACCAGCGGCTTCCGGGTCGCGAGCCTGTTCTTCGCGACCTTCGGGGGCGCGTCGCTCGCCCTGTGCGGCTTCCTGTACGTCGATACGCGCAGCTACGGCCGCAAGGCCGCCTTCGAGTGGGTGGAGTGGGAGTCGAAGCATCTCCTGAACCTGCCCCCCCGGGCCTTGCGCGAGCGCATCGACGCGTCGGAGGATTTCGCTGAGGGCGGGCGCCCGCTCGTGCTGTTCGGACCGGATCACGCACGCCGCGCCGGCGCACCGATCCCCTACCCGGCGACGGCGCCGATCGGGCACCCTTTCGTCCTGACCCAGCAGACGGAGCACGGGACGCGCACACTGTTCAGCGAGCTCACGCGGCTGCCGAGCGGCGAGTACGTTCTGGTCAGCCGCTCGGCCAAGGATCTCCAGTCCCTCGAGAACGCCCTGGTCGAGACCTTCTCCTGGGGCATGGCGGCCACCATCGTCATCGGCCTGATCGGCGCCGTGATCTTCGGTGTCGGATCGCTCCGTCAGAACGACGCGATCACCTCGGCGGTGGTCCGCATCATGCGCGGCGACCTGAGCGAACGGCTGCCGACGCGCGGCGTCTCGGCCGACCTCGCCCACCTCACCCGCGTGGTGAACGACATGCTCGACCAGCTCGAGCGGCTGATGCTGGAGATCAAGGGCGTCAACGAGAACATCGCCCACGATCTGCGGACGCCGCTCACTCGGGTCGTCGGGACGCTGGAGCGGTCCCTGCGCAAGGCCCACAGTGTCGAGGCGTTCCGCGCCTGCAACGAGGACGTGCTCGCCGAAGTCAAGTCGATCGTCATCCGGTTCTCGGCGTTGCTGCGCATCTCCGAGATGGAGGATCGCCTGCGCCGATCCGGCTTCACGCAGGTCGACCTCAGCCGGCTGCTTGAGGATGCCGTGGAGTATTACGAGCCGCTCGCGGCCGAGCGGGGCATCCAACTCCGGTGGACGCGGCCTGACGGCGCCTCTGAGGTGGAGGGTGACCGCAGCCTGATCTTCGAGGCCGTGAGCAACCTGATCGACAACGCCCTGAAATTCACCCCGTCCGAGGGCTGGGTCGAAGTCGCGCTCCTGCAGACTCCCACGGCCATCCGCGTCACGGATAACGGCTGCGGCATCCCGGCGGAGGAGCTGACCACAGTCCGAGCCCGGTACCGCCGCGGCGCGTTCCGGGCCGACAAGAGCGGGTTCGGCATCGGGCTGAGCTTGGTCGATTCGATCGCGCGGCTGCACAGCGCGGTCTTCGACATCGCCAGCGACGGGACTGGCTGTCGCGTCACGCTGCTCTGGCCCCATCAGGGCCCTGAATCCCTTGGTCTCGGCGCGGCCTTGATCGAGGCCGTCTGAGGCCCGCGCCGTTTCCGGTCGGCACCCTACGGGGATTGGCGTCGCCTGCCGCTGCCGCGGCAGGCGACGGGGCCGGTCAGTAGGACGGCGCGCTGTGATGCCGCGTGCGGGTGTTCAGGTGGCTCCACTGCCGGTTCGACGGAACGGACCCGGTATAGACGGGCTGCTGCGGCGCGGACGCGCCGTAGCCGGTCGCGCCCTCCCACATGCCGCCCGACTTGTCGTTCCCCTCGGCGTAGGACCATGCGTCGAGACCGCTTCCGTTCGTCCGGACGATCAGGCTGGGGGCGATCGGCGCGCTGGACGCGTGCGCGAAGGCGGGGCCCGAGATCAGCATGGCGCCGAACGAGCAAGCCAGGATAAGGTTGTTCATGAATTGGCCTCTTAGTTAAGCTGTCGCGTATCGGCGACGGGAGTACACGATGCGCTGGCGCAGGTCTAAATTCCATATTTTCTTGCATAATAATTCTTTGAGTCTTTGAAAGAGTTTGAATTTATAAACTCCGCTTCACGTGGATCCGCCCGCGGTTGCTGCCCCGACGCCCGGGACTCTCACCGATGGTCTATCGGGTTTTGATCCCCGTGCCCGGCTATGAACGTCCCCCTTTGGTCATGCCGGAGGGACGGTTGCGGGCGCTGTGATCGCGCGGGAGGCGCCGCCCAGCCGGGACGCGTCCATCGCGCCAGGGCGGCCGAGTGGAGGCTGCCGCGACGGCGGTCAGGTGCTTGAGACCGGGGCTGCAACACGAAAATGCCGACCGGTTTCCCGGTCGGCGAAGTCGTATGGGTCTGAAGCTTTGGGTTCGACTCAACCTGCTCCGGTACCTGAGCCCGCCAATTCGAAACCGCAGCCAACGCCCGCTCAGCGGCAAGAAGCGCCTCCGAGGAGCTGATTGACTTGTACCTGACCCCGGGCGATGAGCAACAAAAATAGATTTTAAATGCTTAAATCATGAACGATCCAAGATATCGAAGCTGAAAAACGAAGAGCTCATCCTTTCGGCTGAGCCCTGAACACTCGAACGGGGAACGAAACGGGGATCGGCTGCGCTAGAAATCCCGTTGCACGCGGAACCGGAATTGCGCCGCGTCCTGTGCATTCACGTAGCGTAGCGAATTCTTCGAGATATCCGGTGTGACGCCGCTCTTGAGGGCGGTGCGGATGTACTCACCCTCGACGCCGATATCGAGGTCCTTCACCGGCGTCCAGATCAGGCTCCCGCCGGTGACGATCTGGTTGTTGCCGCGCAGCACAGGGCTCGTCGCAAAGGCCAGGGCATTGGCGGCACTGGCGCCCGCAGGCGCGAAGCCGAATCCGAGGAGGCCGAGGGCGTTCCGACCTTTCGTGTTGTAGTCGATCTCCGCATAGCTCCCGAAGAACGCCGAGCGCCAGGCGGGACTCCAGTAATGGAGTAGCGAAGCGACGGCCGAGAAGGTCGTCGATAGCTCAAGCCGTCCCGTGGCCGGATTCAACACGGCGTCGGCGTAGTATTGGGCGAAGGAGCCACCGCCCACGGGCGCCGCCGCGAGGGCGTCGTACGGAGCCGTGTAGTTCGAGATGCCCGTATAGCTGAGTGCGCCCTGGCCGTAAGCGCTCTGGAGGTAAAGGGTGTCGCCCGCCGCTATGAACGGCAGGTTGACCTTCAGGCCTCCCTGCACCGCCCAGCCGTAGGCGCTTGAGGCGCGGCCGGTGGGCGAGATGCCGAGGGCGGTGGTCGCGGTCGTGACACCGGCCACCGTACTGCCGGCGTCGCCGGCATTGATCTCGTGGACGGCCGCCGACAACTGTACCGACCCCCAGGCCTGGTCGATGCGCGCGACGCCGATGAAGTCAGGCATGCGGACTTTCTGGGTCACGTCGACGAAGGCGACGTTGCCAGGCCCTACGACGATGGGAGCCAGGAAGGTCGAGGGGGTGAATGGATTGAAGGCATTGCTGTAACCGGCAAACCCGCCTGCGCCCGTGAAGGCGCCGACCGCGGAACCGGTTCCGAAGATCGGGAAGCGGCGATAGGTCGGATCCTCCATCGAGGCGCTCACGGTGAGGCCGTTGCCGAGGGTGGCCGTGTAGGCCAGCACGTTCGTGCTGAATGTGTCCGAGCCGGCTGTGCCGCCGATCAGCTCGAAGTCGTGTGCGTAGAAATCGAAGAACGATGATGCCCGGCCGGCCGTCAGCCCGGCGAACTGGATGAAGGCCTTGTCGGCGTTGACGTAGGTCTGCGTCCGGTTGAAGGCGTCGGCACCGAGGCCCGGGAAGGCCAAGCCCTCCCGCTGACGGGATCCGGAGGTGAGGAAGGGACCGCTGCGGTCGGCGATGTCGAGGCGCAGGAAGGCGCGGAGCGTCCCGTAATCGGTCTGTGTGCGGGCATCCAGGTTGATGCGCATGAGTCCTAGATAGCCGGTCTGATCGCCGCCGGTTCCAGTGCGGACCTTGCTGGTCTGGTACAGGAAATCGTACCGCGCACGACCGGAAATGCGGATGCAGGTATCGCTGCCAGGAATATAGAAAAATCCCGCGCCATAGGCGTTGCACACGCGCACATACTCGATCGGCGCGGCCTGCGTGGCTGGAAGGTCGGCCGCCTGTGCCGCGACACCCGAGACCAGCGCGGCCGAACTGCACAACAGGAGCGTCTTGAGATCAGTCATCATGTCCCCGCATACGACGCCGCGAGCACGTGCGTGCAAGCGTCAACCCAAAATTCTGCGTTCAGGCCGCGGAATGACTCCGTGTCCACCAGACTGTCGCAGTATTCAAGAAATTTGACCGTTCACGATATCGGCAGCTTGACCGTATCTAAGCGAACTTTGTTTGACAAATAAATTACGATTTGTTTTGAAAACTGATATTGTATTTATAAATTTGATTTTTGAATTCAAATCGATCTGGGAGGGCAGGTGCCGTGCCTCATGAGCCGGAGCGCCAAGCGGCGCCTGTCCAAGCGGCCCATGTCCGAGCGGCCCATGTCCGAGCGGCGCCTCTCCGAGCGGCGCGTGTCGGGGCTCGATCCGGATAGCCGCCATACGCCCGTCCGTTCGCAGGTCGCGCGCTCTGCAGCTTCAATCTTTGAAAACCTATTTTGTCTCCGCCTCCTGTTTTCAGAGTTGTGTTTCGATTTCAAATTACAAACTGGGAACCGGGATAGCTTTTAAAGATCATTGTGAGTATGAAATCGGCGTCTGGGGGAATGGACTATGCGTGAGCTGGATTTCTGGATTGCTGGCGCATTCGTGATCATCCTGGCTTGGTCGTTATACGGCCTCCTCGCGTTCTCACATTCCTACGTGATGTTTCTGCCGCTGGTGGAATCGCTGAAGTACGACGATGCGGGCAACACTCTGACCGGTGCGGCCTTGATCGCGGGCAGCTCTGCCTACGCGGCAGCCGTGCTCATTCGGACGGTTTGGGCGATCCGGACTTGGCTGGTCAGGGTCCTGCGCGTCGCCGGCGCAGCGACCCCGCCGGCGTGAGGCCGCGCCATCCAAGGCCACGACACGTGCGCGGAGCGGTGGGCCACACTGCGGCGAGGCGGGCTCGACCGAGCGGCGACGCGCCGCGAGCGCCACAAGCGCTTCAGTTCAGCCTCTGCGAGCCGGGGGTGTACCGGCCTCCGGTTCTGAGTTGGCTCTACCTTGAGGGCTCCAACTGCCGGGCGCCCAAGAGCGCTCCGTTTTTCCGGGTGACCTCTCCAAATCCAAGCATCACTTCCGATCAAGCGACGTCGTGCCGAATGACCGAGGTGCGCTGCCTCCGACGTTCGGCTACTGGGGTGATCCAATGATTCGCAAAAAGAACGAACCCGCATATGCTGTCCGAAGCGCCTGGAATCGTTCGGCCGACCGCAGGAATATCAGATCGGGACGTGACGAATGATCAGGATGCCATCATTCGTACGATCCAATAGGACTCGGTCGACTCTGAGAGTGACTGCTTCGCCGCGCTAATCGTATCTCGGCGCGAACGCGGGACGACCCGGTTCATCGTCTCGGCGTGCACTGCGACCTTGTGCTGCTCTCGGCCGTGTCATTGCACCTGCCGTCGCCTGAACGTCCGCGCGCCTTCCGCAAGCGGGCCACGCGTCTCGAGCCCGGTGGCATCCTCGTCCTGACGGTGCGTCATGGCCCGAGCGAACCGGGACGCGCGATGTACCCGACCACCCTCGGAGGAATTGAGACCCTTGCGCGTGATCACGGCCTGGCTGTCCTACGGGTCCCTGACGCCGGCGATTGACGGCGCGCACGGCGACAGTGAGCAGGGAGATCAACGCCTCAGCCATCATCAGCCATTTCGCGCGGGGCGTCAGCGAGAACGTGTCGGTGGGCGAGAACCCAACTGCGCCAACGCGAGCGAAGGCCATACCGACGCGGCTCGCCGGTCCCCACGGTCCCGACGACATCAGTGAGGCCAAGAGAGAGGCCAAGAGAGAGGCCAAGAGAGAGGCCAAGAGAGGCGCCGCGCTCGGCACGCTGGCGCGGCGGCGAACGCTCAAGCGGACGGCCTATCTCAAGAGCGTGAGGCGGCAGAACTGAGGTCGGCTGCTGAGGCTACGCCAGGCGGAGCAGTAGGGGGCGGACCGAAGTATTTTCGCGGCGGCTCTCCGCCGGATTGATCGTCGGTACCCCGGTGCGCGACCGCGAACGCTACCAGCGTACCCACCCAGTCGGTTCATCACTGGTCACAGAAGTCGCGCGCGCAACAAGGCAGGATGCGGGCGCGTGCCCTGTTTGCGGGATGCGTCCCCACGCTCGCTATGGTCAAGCTTGCGGCAACCGGGGGGATGAGCCGTGACCAAGGGGCAACGGACCCGAGCCCCCGAGCGGGGCCGCCGATCCGATCTCGCGCGCGTCCTTCGCCGCAGCGTGGCCGTCAGCCTGAGCGCGGCTGCGCTGGCGGGCTGCGCGACTCTTGCCCAGCCGGGACCGGGCGGACGGCTGACGGGTAAGCTCATCGTGCAATGGGTAGGCGTGAACCAGTTTGCCTACCTGCCGGACCCGAAGGACCCGCTTACCTTCGTGACCACCGACAACCGAGTCATCATCCCGCAGCCGATGTACACCGATGGCGGCTCGATCCCGCCCATCCTCCAGCCCATCCCTGGCTTCTCGCCCTGGGGGTATGGACCGGCCTACATCGTGCACGACTGGCTGTTCGAGCAGCACCGCTGCGGCTATCCCGGCGCGGACCAGATCAGCTTCGATGACTCTGCGCGCATTCTGGGCGAGGTGATCGACACGCTGATGCGCGCGGGGATGGTTCCGCAAAATCCGCAGGCTCGCGGGCTGATCGAAGCGGGGGTGCGGACACCCTTCGCGCGTCGGTTGTGGAACGCACCTCCAACCGAGACAAACTGTCAGACGCCGGCCGTGGCGCGCCTGCGCCGGGCCGCCCCCGAGGGGCCGACCGTTGTCCAGATCGACTTCTCACGCCCGCGACGGTTCCGTTAGGTTCTGAACCGGATCAGCGTGGCCGTGCGGTGACTTCGGGAACCTGTCTCCGGCCTCGCGCAGAGTCGGTCAGCACGAGAAACCTGACCGGTTCCCAACGGCGGCGCTGGCGCGACAGCCGATCCTGACGTGGTGGCGAGCGGCTTGGGATGCCCACCCGGTGCCCTCCGGCACGCTGGCAATGCGGTCGAGGACTGGGTTACCGCTTTCGCGTCCTGGTCCTGAGGCTCAGCATTGCTCTGCCGTCGAAGCTCGCGACGCCGCGCAGCAGCAGGTCACGGTCACGGCGTTGCAACCAGACCTGCTGAGGCGTGGTCTTCAAGGGAAACGGCGTGGGTGCGCGTTCATCACGCCGAAGGCCGGGTCATCGGGCGGCTCTAGGGCTTGCTCGCGGCCTTCTTCGACGGCTCGGCGGGTTTGATGCTTCCCGTCTCGGATACACGATCACGAGCCTGATCGAAGCGCTTCTTCGAAGCGGTCAACTCGCGCTGTGAACCGGCAAGCTGACCCTTCGCCGCGTCGCGGGCCGCAACAGCTTGGCCGAGTTCCTCGCGGGCCGAGGCAAGTTTGCCTTGCCACACGCGAACGAGGTCGATGTTGGCCTGCTCCAATTCTTTCTGGCGGCCCACCAACCCGTTTCGCTCCGTCTGAAGGAGGCCGACCTGAGTTGCGAGCTCCTTGTTGGCCGAAGATTTATTCGCGTAGGCTCCCCAACCCGCCAAGGCATAAATCCCCAGGATGAGGGGTAGCAACTGAGCGCGTGTCGGCTTCCATGCAAAAAGCACCTGAAGTTTCCAGCGCAGCACGTCGAGCAGGCGAGGCATGGACCCGTTGTCTCCCGTCGCAACAGCGCGGACCTCGTTGATCCGAGCGGCTGATCGATCAGATCCGCAACCGTGCCCAAGCAGCGTTAAGGCTTGCTTACGGCACGCATCACGGCGCGGCCGAAGGATGTTCGCGAGTCCGCCTTCGGATGGCCGCCGGCTCGGATGATCGGAGCTGTCGTCGCTATTGCTTCCGGAGGACCGTGGGCCGTCAGCGGTGAGGTCTGCCGCACTAAAAATCGTCCGGCGGGGTGCGCCGCAAGCCGCTTGCGAATGTGGGCTACCTTGTGGGGCGAGCGATCGGCGCTGTGCCAAGAACCGCTGATGCGATCACTTCAGCCAAGCAAGTGGCGGTGGGCGCAGTCGTTTGCGAACTCGTCTCGGGCGGATGTTCCCTGAAAACAGGGACATTTGCCCCATTGAGAAGCTTTAGCCCCGCAGCTCATCGATGTTTGTCGCGAGCGTTCAGGAATTTACACGCATAAGTCCCTGAAAATCGGAACGGGGATCTATCTCACAATAACAGCGATCAAGACGCGCACTTTAGGGAAGCTCGCAGTCGGCCTGTGGAAAAGCCGCCGGAGTCATTGAAACACCGAGTGGCGGTTATATCTTTGGGCCGCAAACGCTGCTCGACAGCAGGCCCTGTAAGCCATCTACGCCCTCCTATACGGCCCGGCGCACACGGCTCGTGAGCGCCTTGGTAAGCCGGTGCCGACCCAACTCGCCGCCAGCATCAGGCGCCTTCTCGAGGAAGACCTCGCACGTGCTCGCGCCAGCAGAGGTCAAAGCGACCCACCTGAAGCCGCGTTCTACGACGAGCTGCCTTCCGGGAAAGGCCACGAGGTCGCGTACGCGCCCTTCCGCGTCTTTAACCTCTTCATCGCGCACGAGCTGTCTCGCTTCGGATGCAAGCAGGGCGAGGTCGTTGAGTTCGTCGCCGCGATCTCGAACAAACTGCGAGTGAACTTGCTTCGCGAAAGTGGAGAGCTCTTTTCCTGAAGGAGGAGGGTTCCGATGGCAGACCGGAAGCAGACCTTTACCCCTGAGTTTCGTGCTGAGGCGGTGCGACTGGCGCAGACGAGCGGGCGGTCTCGCCGGGAGATCGCCGCTGATCTCGGCGTCGGGCTCTCGACGCTGCGCAACTGGATCGACGGCCGGCGTGAGCGGGAGATGGACCACCCGCCGGCCGAGCGACAGGAAGACATGTCTGCCGAACTCAAGCGGCTGCGCCGCGAGAACGAGGTGCTGCGCCAAGAACGGGAGATCCTAAAGCGAGCGACAGCTTTTTTCGCCAAGGAGGGAAGTCGATGAGGTTCCGCCTCGTCGATGCGGCGAAGAAGGACTTCCCAGTCGCGCCTGTGCAAAGTCCTCGACGTCAGTCCAAGCGGCTACTTTGCCTGGAAGGACCGTCTAGCCTCGGCGCGGCAGCGCGAGGATCTCGTGCTGCTCGCTCACGTTCGCTCCGACTTCACGCTCTCGCACGAGACGTACGGCAGCCCCCCGCATGACGCACGAGTTGCGCGAGCAGGGCTTGGCGGCAGGCCGGCGGCGCGTGGCCCGGCTGATGCGGGAGAACGGGCTCAAGGCCCGCCAGCCGCGCCGCTTCCGGCGCACGACGGACAGCGGCCACGCCTTCCCAGTCGCGCCCAACCACCTCAGGGTCGAGTACGAGCCGCGCTACATCGACTTGATCATTGCCCGCTACGAGGAGGTCACGGGGAAACAGGCTGTCCGGGAGGTCGAAGGATCGCAAGCGTCACCGACAGATGGAGACGCAAGCTGGACAGTTCCTGAGTAGAAGCAGAAGCAAACGTCCGGCCGCAGTCATAGAGCGGATCTGCCGCTTTGCGCCCATCCCGGCCGTTCAGCCGTCCTTGATTGTATCCTGGAAGCAGACGTCGAGGGGTGAGTCTCGATCAATTGCCGAGAGGTATCCCTCACGAGCGATAGCGCGCCGGATTGTCGAGTGGGCCGCGTCGATGGCAGCGTGGCGGCGCAGAGCGTCTGCGGCTCGGCCGGCCTGTCCAACGCGTGGCGTGCGATGTGCCCGCGAGGTCGTCCACCTCGCCCGCTATCGCCTCCAAGCGCTCGCCGTCGGTCTCGCAGCGCGCTTCAGACCGGAGCTCCAGCAGCCGCGCGGTGGCTACTTCGATCCTTTCCCGGCGGATGTGCCCGAGGCGCCGTCTCCCTGCTTCATCCGCTACGGCCGGACGACCATCGGAAATCTGTCGGCAAGGATCGCGCAGAGCCCGTCATGGGAGCGGGTGACCCGCAATTCCTCGAACTCCGCCACCCCAGCCCGCATCTCCTCCGCTCCCCCCACGGCTGCCGACGGCATCGAAGCAGGCGTGCGCCCGATCCACGATGACCGGATTGTAAGTGGTGAAGCCGCAGACGGCCGATACTCTGCGAAGCATCCCATGCATCCTGAGGAAGGCGCTGCAGTCGAAGTCCGTGGCGGATGCGGCATGGCCACTCGACCTGATGGCCAGTACCACCAGCGAGGTTATCGCGCCGATCGCAAGGAGGGCCCTAGCCATCGACGTCGGCTCGCCGTTCCGCCAGCGCCCCTGACCCGGCTCGCTCACCACTGCGCCTTCGCCCCGGCAGATGGATATGCGCCAGAAACGGGTAGACGGCCGGCAGTACGACCAGGGTGAGAAGCGTCGCCGTGACGAGGCCGCCGATCACCACCGTGGCGAGCGGGCGCTGCACCTCAGCTCCAGCGCTGGTCGATAACGCCATCGGCAAGAAGCCCAACGTCGCCACCAGCGCGGTCATCAGCACCGGCCGCAGACGCAACTCGGCCGCGCGGGTCGCAGCCTCGCGGGCATCGAGACCGACGCGTTCGAGGTCGCGGATATAGCTCGTCAGCACCACGCCGTTCAGGATGGCGATGCCGAAGGTGGCGATGAAGCCGATGGCCGCCGAGATCGAGAATGGCAGGCCTCGAAGGTAAAGCGCGACGATGCCACCGGTCGCCGCGATGGGCACGTTCAGGAAGATCAGGCCGGCGAGACGGACATCGCCGAACATCACCACGAGCAGGACGAGGATCGCCGCCATCGCCGCGGGCACCACGACGGAGAGCCGGGCCGTCGACTCCTGCAGATTTTGGAACTGCCCGCTCCACTGGATGGAATAGCGCGGCGGAAGGGCGACCTGCGCCTTCATGGCGGCTTGGGCGTCGCGCACGAAGCTCTGCACGTCGCGCCCGCGGACGTTGGCCTGGACCGAGATCCGGCGCTGCAGCCGCTCGCGGCTGATCTGGGCGGGGCCCGTCGACACCTCAACCGAGGCAACGAGCGAGAGGGGTACCAGCGTCTTACCGGTTCGGCCCACGGGCAGGTCACGGATGCGCTCGATATCGCCCCGGTCGATGGCCCTGAGACGGACCACGATGTCGGTGATGGAGTTGTCGTCGCCGTAGATCATGCCGGCGGTGCGCCCGCCGATGCTCTCCACCACGTCGAGGACATCGCCGACGTTGACGCCGTAGCGGGCGGCCGCCGCCCGGTCGACTTGGATGGAGAGCGCCGGCATCCCCGCCTGCGCCTCAGCCTTCACGTCGGCCGCACCCGAGACGCCGGAGACCGCGCGCACGATGGCGTCCGCCTTACCCTTCAAGATCTTCAGGTCGTCGCCGTAGAGGCTGATGGCGACGTCGCCTCGAACGCCCTCCAGCAGGTCGTCCATCCGCATCTGGATCGGCTGCGAGAACGTGTAGGAGACGCCCGGCACCTCCGCGCGCAGGCGTTTGTCGAAGGCTTCGACCAGGCCCTCCTGCGTGGCCGCCGTCTTCCACGTCGACGGATCGGTCAGCGTGATGAAGCTGTCGGTGGACTCGACGCCCATCGGGTCGGTGGGAATCTCGGCGCTGCCCGTGAGGGACACGACCCGCTTGACCTCGTGGAAGCTTTTCAGGGTCTGCTCGATCCGGTGCATCACCTTGAGCGAGGCGTCGAGGTTGATGCCTGGGAGCTTCTCGGAGGTGATGACGATGGAGCCTTCCGAGAGCTTGGGCAGGAACTCGCCGCCGAGGCGCGTTGCCAGGAGGCAGCTCCCGCCGAACAGGGCCAGCGTCACCAGGACGGTCAGGCCGGTACGGCGCTCGGCGAGCCGCAGGACCGGCATGTAGCCCCCCCGCACCCAGTGGACGAGGCGGGTCTCGCGCTCGCCGATGCCAGGTCCCGCCAGGACGATGGCTGCAAGCGCCGGCATCAGCGTCATCGTCAGGACGAGGGAGCCGGCGAGCGCCAGGATGACGGTGAACGCCATCGGTCGGAACATCTTCCCGGCGACCCCTTCGAGCGCGAGGATCGGCAGGTAGACCATGATGATGATGGCGACCGCGAACAGGATCGGACGCGCCACCTCGACGGTCGCCTTGCGGATGACCTCCTCGGCTGGACGGTCCGGGTGCTCGCCGCGGGCGCGCAGGACGTTCTCAATCATCACCACGGCGCCATCCACGATGAGGCCGAAGTCGATGGCGCCGAGACTCATGAGGTTGCCGGAGAGCCCGAACAGCCGCATCCCGGCGAACGCCATCAGCATGGATAGGGGAATGGCGGCCGCTACCACGAGACCCGCGCGCAGATTGCCGAGCAGCAGGAGCAAGACGACGATGACGAGCACCGCCCCCTCCATGAGGTTGTGCTCGACGGTGCGGATGGTCCGCGCCACCAGGGTGCTGCGGTCGTAGTACGGCACAATCTCGACGCCCGGCGGCAATTGCGGGCGCAGGTCGGCGATGGTCCGCTTGACGCCCTCGACCACAGCGCTGGCGTTCTCGCCCTGCTGCATCATCGCGATGCCGACGACGGTCTCGCCGGCGGCATCGTGCGTGACGGCGCCGAGGCGGACCTTGGGCGCCTCGACCACCTCGCCCAGGGTGGCGACCGTCACCGGCACGCCGCCCGGTGCCGTCGAGACGACGACGTTGGCGAGGTCCTTGGTGTCCTTCGCGAGGCCAAGGCCGCGGATGACCTCCTGCTGGTCGTTGTGTTCGATGTAGGCGCCGCCGCGCGCGGCGTTGTTCTCGGCGAGCGCCGCGTAGACCTGCCCCATCGTCACGCCGTAGCGGTGCAGGCTCTCGGCGGAGATGCGGACCTCGTAGGTCGGCATCTGGCCGCCGTAGACGTTCACGTCTGCGATGCCGGGTGTGAGCTTGAGCTTGGGCGCGATGGTCCATTGCAGGATGCGCTTCAGCGCCATCGGCGAGTAGGCCGGCCCGCGCACCTCGAACTGGTAGATCTCGCCGAGGCCCGTCGCCATCGGACCCATCTCGGGATCGCCCACGCCGGCCGGCATCATGGTCTTCGCCAAGGGCAGCCGCTGAAAAACCTGCGCCCGCGCCTCGGTGACCGCCATGGCGTCGTCGAAGGTGACGTAGACGGCCGAGACCCCGTAGCGAGAGGTCGAGCGAAGGCCTGTAAGCCCGGGCGCGCCCGCCATCGCGTTCTCGACGGGGAAGCTGACGAGGCGCTCGACCTCCTGAGGGCCGAGCCCCGGGGACAGGGTGAGGACCATCACCTGCTTGGGCGAGATGTCCGGGACCGCGTCGATGGACAGCCCTTCGAGGTTGACGATGCCGCCGACCGCGCCGGCGAGGGCCAGAACGAGGACGAGCCAGCGGCGGCGGACGAGAAGGGCGAACCAAGCGTTCATCGCCGCCTCAGTCCGTCGAGCCAAGGAGCGCGCGCATCAGGATTGCCTTGAGGCCGAAGCTGCCCTGCGTCGCCACCGTCTCGCCGGCCCCGATGCCCGAGCGCACCTCCACCCAGTCGACGCGCTGGACGCCGAGGGTCAGGTCCCGCTTCTCGAAGCGGTCGTCCCCGGTCCGCACGAAGGCGATGGGCCCCCCCTCGGCCTGCTGGATCGCGGCGGCCGGCACCGTGACGCCGTCGCGGCCGAGGTCGGCGGCGATCTCTACCGACACGAACATGTTGGCGCGCAGGACCCCGTCCGGGTTGGCGATCTCGATCCGGGCCGGAGCGGTGTTGGTCGCCGGGTCGATGGCGGCGTTGACCGAGCGCACCCGGCCCTCGAAGCGGGAATGCGCCGCGACCGGAGCCTCGATTGTCGCCGGGTCGCCCGCCTTCACGGTGGCGATGTCGCGGCCGTAGAGATTGGCGAGTACCTGTATCCGCGAGGGATCGGCCACCGTGAAGGCGTCGCGGTTTGTGTCGACCACCTCGCCCAGGGTGATGCCTGCCGCCGTGACGACCCCATCGATGGGCGAGACGATGGCGCTGACGCCGGGGGACCCGCCGGGCGCGGGGGCCAAGCGTTCGTACTGGGCACGATAGAGATCGACCTGCGACTTGGCCGACAGGGTGGCGGCATGGGCCTTGGCGAGTTCGACCTGGCGCCGGTCCACCTCCGCCTGGGCGACGCCGCCGATCCTCACCAGGTCGCTGCCGCGCTTCAGGTTGATCTCGGCGACCTTCTCGGTGGCCTGCGCCTCTCCCAGGCTGGCCTGGGCGGCAGCGAGGCCGTTCCGAGCGTCAAGGACGCCGGAGGCATCGAGGGTGGCCAGCGTCTGTCCGGCGCTTACACGGTCGCCCGGCTGCACTGACAGGGAGAGGACCCTGCCTAACGTCCTTGGTTTCAGCCGCGTGACCCTGCGCTCGTCAAAGGCGACCATGCCGGGCGTCCGGACAAGCGACTCGATCCGGCGGCTTTCCGACGTCCCGAATTCCAACCCGAGTCGGCGCTGGCCGTCGGCATCGAGCCGGACGACGTTGTCTTCGACCGGCTCTCGGGGCGCTGCGGCATCCGCATCCGCGGCGGACTCGGGTGCGGTCGAGGCGGGGCCGAGAAAGCCGAGCAACGGCTCGACGTAGGGCGCGGCTTCATCCCCATAGCGCCATCCGCAAACCCCGACCGCGATGAGGCAAGGGACCGCGAGCCATGCCCGCCGCCTCAATGTGCTTGCGCGGACCGTGGTCTGAGGCGTTTTGTGGATCGGGTCCCGGTCGTTCGGCCCGTCATCCCCGTGCGTCGCCACGCCTCTTCCCGCCTCCGCCAGCACGATGTCGATCGCCCATCAGATTAGACTTGT
The DNA here is from genome assembly GCF_022179385.1 of Methylobacterium longum. Taxonomy (GTDB): domain Bacteria; phylum Pseudomonadota; class Alphaproteobacteria; order Rhizobiales; family Beijerinckiaceae; genus Methylobacterium; species Methylobacterium longum. The sequence goes on from NZ_BPQS01000038.1 coordinate 36,863, forward strand.
TCTAAGATATAGGATGGCTCGTCGCCGGGGCGATTAAATTCGCGTTCACAGTCGTGGTGCCGGACCCATGCCGAACCACATCACGTCCGAATAGCGCGACAGCTCCGGGGATGGATCGAGTGGCGAGGCTGCTTCTGATCGAGGATGACGCAGCGACGGCCGAGGAGGTCCTCGGCGACCTTCGCGGGCGGGGGCACGAGGTCGCGTGGGCCGCCACGGGGCCGGACGGTGCGACCGCCGCCCGTTCGGGGCCGTGGGATGCCATCATCCTGGACCGGATGCTTCCGGGCCTGGAGGGGCTCGCCTTGTTGCGCGACCTGCGTGGGGCCGGCAACCGGACGCCGGCGCTGGTCCTAAGCGCGCTGGGCGACGTCGACGAGCGAATCCGCGGCCTCCGCGCCGGCGGTGACGACTACCTCGGCAAGCCCTTCGTCCTCGGCGAACTCGCAGCCCGGATCGAGGCATTGCTACGGCGTCCGACCGATACGCGTGAGACCGTGCTGCGGGTGGGGTCCCTGGAACTCGACCTCGTCGCCGGTAACGGTCGGAGGGGGCTTCGAAACCTCGACCTGCTACCGCGCGAGCTCAAGCTGCTCGAATACCTGATGCGTCGGCCGGGACAGGTCGTGACCCGAGCAATGATGTTCGAGGAGGTCTGGAACTACCGTTTCGCGCCGAAGTCCAACCTCATCGATGTCCATGTCGGACGTCTGCGTAGGAAGCTCGAAGTCGAGGGCGAGCCAATTCTCATCCACAACGTCCGCGGAGAGGGATTCACCCTAACCCCGGATGCCTAGGCTCATCCTGTCCTTCGCATTCCGCTGGGCGCTTGGCATCGCCGTATGGTCGACCCTGCTGTCGCTACTCCTGTTCGCCTTCGTGTACTGGCAGACCGCCGCGTTCATGCAGAACGAACTCGCCCAGGTACTGCGCCACGAGGCACGCTACGCAGCCCGCGAGCCGGCGAAGGCGGTCAATCGTATCGAGACATGGATCAGCGAGGACCTACACAGCGTCCACTTCGCCGGTCTGTTCGGGGCTGATGGTACCAGGCTCGCAGGAAACCTCGACGCTCGGCCGGCAGACCTGCCCCTCGACGGGGAGGTCCACCGAATCGGCGCGCAGGTCGCCATCGCGGGACGGCGCCTGAACGAGGAGCTCTGGTCGGCGGCTGTGGCCCTGAGCGACGGCAGCATCGTGGTCGTGGCCCACGACACCGACGAGATCGACCGCGCCAAGGCGACGGTGATCCGGGCCCTCGGCCTTGCGCTGGTGCCAACCCTGGCGTTCTCGATCCTCGGTGGCTTGCTGCTCGCCGGGCGTGCCAAGCGCCGCCTCGCCTCGACGGAGGCGGCGGTCGCACGGGTGATGCGCGGGGACTTGCGCCAGCGTCTGCCCGTCGGTGACGCCGGGGATGAGTTCGACCGCCTGGCCCGGGACGTCAACGGGATGCTCGACGAGATCGAGCGCCTCGTAGAGGAGGTGCGCGGCGTCGGCGACGCGGTCGCCCACGACCTGCGGACGCCGCTCACCCGCTTGCGGCTGCGTCTGGAGCGAGGCCGCGACCAGGCACGCGACCTCGACGAACTGCGCGAGGCCGTAGACCAGGGGCTGGCCTGGATCGACCAGACGCTGGAGATGGTGACGGCCGTGCTACGCATCGGCGAGATTGAGCATGGCCGCCGATGCGCCGCCTTCGCTCCGGTCGATCTTGGGCTCGTGGCGAGCGAGGCCGCGGAACTGTTCGAGCCCCTGGCCGAGGACAAGGGGATCGTGCTCGCGATGGAGGTGGATGGCGGGATGCCCCCAGTGGAGGGCGACCGCAGTCTGATCTTCGAGGCGGTGTCGAACCTCCTAGACAACGCGATCAAGTTCACGCCGCCTGGCGGCAAGGTGAAGGTCGGGCTCATCTATCGCGACGGTAAGGCCGTGATATTCATCGAGGACACGGGATCGGGCATCGCCGCCAGCGAGCGCGACCAAGTCTTCAAGCGGTTCTATCGCGCGGAGCGGGCGAGACAGACGCAGGGCAATGGCCTCGGTCTCGGCCTCGTCGCCGCCATCGCCAAGCTGCATGGATTTTCCCTGACCGTCGTTGATGGAATCGATGGTGGATGCCGCTTCGAGTTGGGGTGCCAGATGGCGGCAGGCCATTTGGACGCGACGCAGTATAGTTGCGCCTTGCCGGTGGTCGAGGCGACGGAGAAGGTCGATCCGACGACCTCAAACCTCCTGCAGGAGGTCGAGCACGGCATCGCCAAGTACCAGTGGCAGATGCGGGCGCCGATTCAGCGGACCCGTACTGACCCGAACACCGGGTGGGACCTGAACGATAGCAAGCCGGTAGACCTGCAAGGTCAACAAGCGCCGAACCAGAACGACGGCTCTTCCAAGCGCTGACGCGGGAGCGGTTCCGCCCGTTCAGGTTGGGGCCACCGACCGCTTGCGCCCGGGGCTAAGATTGGAATAGCTCCAAGCTGTTCATGGGCAGGCTCGACACATCACGGATCTGGCGTTCCCTCACCGCGGGACAGCGAACCATGCTGTGTCGCCTGGAGCGTGAGGGGTCGCTTCATTCACTTGGTCCATGGGAGATGCGCACCGTGCGCTCCCTGCTTGAACGCGGGCTCGTCAAGCCGAGACCGCGCGGCGGCTCCGCTCCTGGCCTGTGGTTCCTCAGCGCCAAGGGGCGCCGCCTCCTGCCGCGCCGTTTCTTCGATGCGGATGTGGCGGGGAGCCGCGTCGTCCCATCCACTTCCTCTACCGCCGCAGAGGAGATGCCGCGATGAGTTCGAGTACGATACACGTCACCGGCGCCGAGGTGCGGGACGGATTGACCTACGACCGGGGCACCATCGCCCTGCATTGGCTGACCGCCGGCCTCGTCTTGGCCCTCTGGCTGATCGGCACCTTCCTCGAAGACCTCCTGCCGAAGGGGCCGCTGCGCTCGGGAATCTGGTCGGCTCATTTCGACTTGGGCTTCGTGCTGACCGCCGTCATCGTCGCCTTGCCGGTCTGGCGCCATACCGGCGGGCGTCAGCTTCCCGTCGACGATCCCGGGCCCCGTCATGTGCTCGCCAAGGCGACCCATGCCGTCCTGTACCTGCTGCTGTTGGTAATCGCCGGGCTTGGCATCGCCAACGCCCTCGTGCGTGGCGTCGCCCTGGGGGGACCGCTGGCATTGCCCGCCCTCGGCGACCCGGAATGGCGCCGGCCGCTCACGCACTGGCACGGGCTCGCCGCCAACATCCTGATGGCGGTGGCGCTGTTCCATGCCGCGGCCGCCTTGGTGCACCACTACCTCTGGCACGATGGCATCCTGCGCCGCATCCTGCCGGGTTCGGGTCCCACCGCCCCGACCGAGAGACCCTGATTGCCATGCGCCAGCCCCACGCCGAGAGCCACCTGATAGACCGGATCGGCTGGCTTCGTGCCGCCGTCCTCGGCGCCAATGACGGACTCGTCTCCACTGCGAGCCTGATCGTCGGCGTCGCGGCCTCGGCGGCGGCCACCGGGGAGATCCTGGTCGCGGGCACGGCTGGGCTGGTGGCTGGCGCGATGTCGATGGCGGCCGGCGAGTACGTTTCCGTGAGTTCCCAGTCCGACACCGAGCGGGCCGATCTCAGCCGCGAGCGCCGCGAACTCGAACAGGACCCGGCGGCCGAGCGCGAGGAGTTGGCGGCGATCTACGTCGGCCGCGGCATCGACCGCGAGCTCGCGCTGAAGGTGGCCGACCAGCTCATGGCCAAGGACGCACTGGGCGCCCATGCCCGGGACGAGCTCGGCATCTCGGAGTTCACGACGGCGCGCCCCATCCAGGCCGCGCTGACCTCGGCGGCGACCTTCTCGGCCGGGGCGGCGATGCCCCTCCTCGTGGCCGCAGTTTCCCCGGAGAACCTCGTGGTCTACTTCGTCTCCGCCGCCTCCCTGGTATTCCTCGCGGTCCTCGGTGCGCTCGGCGCGAAGGCCGGCGGCGCACCGGTCCTGCGAGCGACGGCGCGCGTGGCGTTCTGGGGCGCCCTCGCGATGGCGGTCACGGCCGGCATCGGCCACCTCGTAGGCAAGGCCGTGTGAACGTTCATCGCTCTCCGAAGCAGCCATTCCGCTTACGGCCGGGTCCTGCCGGCGCCGACGGCCCTCAGAGCGTCCTGGATGGGTGGAACAGCCTGTCCGCTTCCGGGCAGAAAAGTTTCGAAGCAGACTGAGCCTTCACGTCCGCTCCCGACACGTTGCAGGCTTGGCGGTCGGCCGCCAAAAAATGAAATCTAAAACCCGAATCAGCATGTAAAGTGTAAGCTCGAGTGCGACTGGCAAGGCTTTCGGATACCGAAGCTAATCAAACGCCTCCGGAATGGCTGAGCGAGCGTCGGCGAGGCCGTCTGAAAAAGTGGCCGTTGCATCGGTACGGAGAAACCCCTTCCGATATGGTCGAGCGTGCTCCTGGCAGTTCGTAACCGTCGTCACTGCTTCGCCTAGACATTGCTCAAATTGGCCTTCGATAATCGACAGAAGTGCGGCGGAGGGTGGGGATATGAGACGACGTCAATTCATTGCGTCAAGCGCGACGCTGCTTGCGTCGACCGCCCTCGTCCGGGCCCAGCCTCGTCGCTCCTACAAGCTCGCGATCGCACATCCTGATCGACCAGCCAGTCTGATGACGAAGGACAACAGCCCGACTTTCCGTGCATTTTTCGACGAACTTTCAAAATCCGGGTTTACAGAAGGTAATAATCTTGATGTTCGCCGATTTGATGGAGGCGGTATATCCGACAACTATAAGACCACCGCAGAAGCGGCTGTAAAGTGGCATCCAGACGTGATCATGGCAATCTCGGATCGCATGACAAAATTGATCAAGGATATGACTTCGAACATTCCGATCGTCGCCATGACTAGCGACCCGGTTTCCTATGGACTTGCGCAGTCATTAGCCCATCCTGAGGGCAACGTTACGGGGGTAATGGTTAATTCAAGCCCTGAGATATTTGCTAAACGCATCGAATATTTGCGAGAAATAGTCCCGGAAACCCGCGGTGTTTTCCAGTTAACATCTCGAACGCTCTGGGAGAGCCCCTTGGGGTCAAGTGTGCAAGCTGCTGTTGAGCAGGCTGGCCTTCAGCTAATAGGTCCACCTGTGGAAAGTCCACATCGTGAGCCACAGTACAGGGCAGCGTTTTCTGCTGCAGCCGCTCAAACAAAAACGGTATTAGTCACAACTGCAGTCGAGAATTTCAACAATGTTGATCTTATTGTGAAGCTCATGAACGAGTATCGTTTAGTAGCGTTCTACCCTCTGCGAGAATACATTACGCGAGGCGGTCTCATCGGTCATGACATCAATCCCATCGACCTGTATGATCATCTCGGCCAACAAATATCATTGATTTTGAAGGGCGCAGATGTCGGCGCCATCCCATTCTATCAGCCCATGCGTCTCAAGCTATCAATCAATTTAGCGTCCGCAAACGCAGCGCGTATCAGCATAGCAGCAAGCATACTCGCAAGAGCTGATGAAGTGATCGAGTAATTTCGGCGGAGCTTGGCGTCAGCAGATATAACATTCTTTACGGCTGATTAGTCGGGTTGAGACAGGCGTGCGGCAACCGTCGTGTCTCGGACCACCTGGATCACGGAGTCCGACAAGCTTGCTTCGGTCCACGCGGATAGGTCCGAGAACGAGCCATCCGCGTTCGGACAGGAGGTCAAAGTCTGCTCAACGCGGATTTCGTTGAAAAACTCGGGACCGGGTCGACGGAGCACTGTGGGCCGCTTTAGACGTAGAAGTTCCTGCTATCACCTTGCCTAGAGCTCAGTGAGCAAGGGTCGATGATGGGCCATGAGAGATGAAAATTCTTCAGGGCTCGCCTTGGATGTCGCCTGAAGAGCCGCCTCCGAATTTTTTCAACAAAATCCACCCCATGCCGAAGTTGCCAAGCGGCCGATGAATGGCCGCTTTCGGGAAACACGAACGGCGGTCTGTAGGGCCGATTTGGGTTGATAGGAGGCCGTCCGTTTTTCCGGCAGGTCTTCTCCGAAGCAGGCGAGCCGCTGTTGGCCAGGAGTGACCGTGCGCCGCTGACTGCTCCTGGTGCTTCGAGACCGTCGCAGCATTTCGAAGGGGGCGTGGCTATGCCATGCTGCCTCGCCCGGAACACCGGATTCAAAGCACAACCGGGCTACCCAGCCCCGAGCTGGAGCCGGGTCGGAGCGAGGCAGCATGTCCGACGACCGCTACCACAAGAAGGCGCTTGGCAACCGCCCGCTCCATCCCGAAACTCTGATGCTCGGCTATGGCTACGATCCCGCCTTGTCCGAGGGCGCCGTGAAGCCACCGGTCTTCCTCACATCCACCTTCGTCTTCACCTCGGCCGAGCACGGCAAAGCCTTCTTCGACTACGTCTCCGGGCGGCGCGAGCCCCCAGTCGGCGAGGCGGCGGGGCTCGTGTACTCGCGCTTCAACCATCCAAACAGCGAGATTGTCGAGGATCGGCTAGCCGTGTTCGAGGGGGCCGAGGCCGCGCTGGTCTTCTCCTCCGGAATGTCGGCGATCGCGACCACGATCCTGGCCTTCGCGCGGCCCGGTGATGCGATCCTGCACTCGCAGCCGCTCTATGGGGGCACTGAGACGCTGATCGCCAAGACCCTAGCAGGCTTCGGCATCGTACCGTTCGGATTCGCCGATGGGGTCGATCCAGCGAGCGTGCGCGCGGCGGCCAACCAAGCCGCCGAGGCGGGGCGCGTCAGCGTCGTCATGATCGAGACACCCTCGAACCCGCTCAACACCCTCGTCGATCTGAGCCTGATCCGCGCGGTCGCAGACGAGATCGGCGCGCGGCAGGGCGGTGAAGCTCCGGTCGTGGTCTGCGACAACACCCTGCTCGGTCCGCTCTTCCAGCACCCACTGCGCCACGGCGTCGACATCTCGGTCTACTCGCTGACGAAGTACGTCGGCGGCCACTCCGACCTGATCGCTGGCGCAGCTCTGGGCTCAGCAGCGCGGATAAGGCCGGTGCGGCTGCTGCGCTCAGCGATTGGAACCGGCCTCGACCCGCATTCCTGCTGGATGCTCGGGCGCTCGCTCGAAACCTTGACGCTGCGGATGAGTGCCGCAAACCGCAATGGCGAGATCGTCGGCCGTATGCTGGCTGCGCATCCGAAGGTGTCGCGCCTTCATCATCTCGCGCATCTGGAACCCGGATCGCAGCGGGCGCGCGTCTATGCCGAGCAATGCGCGGCGCCAGGATCGACATTCTCATTCGACATTGTAGGCGGCGAGGCAGAGTCGTTCCAAGTCCTCAACGCTCTTCAATTGTTCAAGCTCGCCGTCAGCCTGGGCGGCACGGAATCCCTCGCCAGCCACCCGGCCTCTACAACCCATTCAGGTGTGCCAAAGGCCGTGCGTGACCGCTTAGGAATCACGGACGCGACGATCAGGGTATCGATCGGGATTGAGCATCCTGCCGATTTGGTCGCCGATTTGGTCGCGGCTCTCTCTGTTCTTGGCTAAGCGGCGCTCCGCCTGCGGTCTATGCGGAAGTTTGGCAATGCCGACCCGGTCGCCCCAGCTTAGCCGTACACCGACGTGGGGACTTGGCGGAAGGCGGACCTTCGGCTGTGCGCCCAGATCAGACATTCAGATGGGTCTCATGACATCCTGTAAGCGGACGCTACGCAGGACGAGCCGTTCGGGCCCGTGATCTGCTGGTCCCGGTGTGTTTCAGTCACGGCGATGCGAATTCGACACACCAACACAATATGTGGCGCTGTTCAGATTGTAGCGATTGATCGACCGCGCTTTCGAAAATAGGCCGATACAGGTTGTTGCTGTACGGTGAGGTGCCTGGTGATGCGTCAGCCATGGATGATTGCCGCAGCCTTCGTTCTGATATTGCCGACGACGCTTCCGGCGCACGCGCAAGTCGTGGCCGGCAATGGAAACGGTAATGGGAACGGGAACGGAAGCGGGAGCAACAACGTCGTTTCCAACTCGGTGGCCCTTCATGCCCGACGCCAAGCGCCCGCGGTGATCGCGCCCGGACTGGCCGCCGCCGGCATTGAGAGTTGCCTCGGCAGTACCAGCATTGGGGGTGCAGCCCCCGGATTTGGCGTGAGCATCGGTGGAACCACGACTGACCGTGGCTGCAATCTGCGTCTGTACGCACGCACTTTGTTCGCGCTCGGCCACAGGGTCGCTGCGACGCAGATCCTCTGCAACGATCCCGACGTCGCACAGGCCCTGTTGGCGGAGGGTATCCGTTGCCGGATCGGCCTCGGTCCGGAGGTTCAGCGAGCCGCCGATCCGCTTCCCGATTCTCCCTACGCGCCTGTGGAGGCGGACTCGGCGGTCGCCTCCGATGTCGATATGGTCGACCAGATCCGCGGAAGACGACGGGTCCAGCGCCGGGTGCGCGCGGCGAGAAGCAATCAGCCTGCGACCTAGACGGCGCCTCCGGCCGATCGTGCCGGCGCCGAGTGTCGGTCCTGCCGGGGGGGGGGAAGATGCTGTTGGCCGAATCGATGCCGACGGTGGTGATTTCCATGGGGATGGCACCTGCCTCCGCTCGGCTACCTGGTGAGCAGCCACATTCTGGCAAGCATTTGCCGTCAGTCGAGGCGGACATCATCCACCTTATCTGCTGTTATGGTAGTCCGACTCCAAAGCAGCTCTTCTGCTCTCGGCCACTTTCTGCCCTCCGGATTGCGCCATAAGCGGAAGGTCGCCGGTCGTCGTGAAGCGGACGTTCCGCATCCGACCCAAGTCGTCCCTACTGACGGCCGTTGGCGTTTCCCAAAAGCGGTCATTCGTCGGCCACTCGGTAACTTCGGCTTGGGGTGGCGAGCGGGCCTTGGACTTTCGGCTAGAACCGGACGTTCCGCCCACGAGCCGACATAGTCGTACAAATTTCCTCAAGATCTTCTGGAATGCGGACCTTGACCCCGATCAAACTCGACCAAGCGGGCTCAAATCGAGTTGTTCGAGAATGCGCATCAGCGTCACCCGATTGTTTTTGTCTTCTGTGCTTTCGAGCGCATCCTGTAGTACCAGACGGATATCCTCGGCTTCGACCTTCTCCATGTCCCAGTTCGGATAGAGGCGCTCTCGCTCTTCCTCGCTCTGGCTCAGCGAAACGATGTCATGATGACGCTTGTCGCGATGCAGGGTCGCGATCAGTTTCTGTATCTCGGCAGCCGGCCCCTCAATCCACTGGAAGAAGACGCCGCTGCCGAAAACCAGAACCCCGGTGATGCCGTGTGCGAGATTGTTGCGCTGGGCCACCGCGACGATGCGGGAAACTTCGGCGTCGTCAACACCTTCTGCGGCACGACTACAGTAAACAAAATGGTAGAGTGGGACCAGCGTAGCTTCGTCTAAATCTGCGCCGCGCGGAATGCCGTATTCGTCGAACATCAGTAAGCTCGCCTCACTTATGCTGGGTAGATCTATGGGCAGCTTGAACCGGGCCAATGCCCGCATTCACCGAAGGACATCGGTCCGATCCGACTAGTAGCTTTTCATCGATTGCAGATTTTCTAGCCGGTCATAAGGCGCGCTATGCGTCTTCCCGTTCAGGTTCAGCTGCAAGCCGCTCGAATATTTTGAGTGCTTGCAGGTAAGTGGCTTGATCTATCGCTCCGTTCGCAACTTCAGATTGTGACCACATCCAAGATCGGGCTGGATCATCGCGCATGGCCCAGCCGGGGAATAAACGGTCCGTCACAGTGTGATAAGATAGGCGTCTGATCTCCAGATGCCGGTCGTCCCTTAAGATCCGGGCATAGGTGGCATCCAGCGCTGCGGCCGAACCCTCTAACAACTGCAGATAAACATCTGCCCGACAAATGAGGGCGCCGGTAATCCCATCGCGCGAGTTGCATCGCCGCGATTGCGACAAGATGCCATTGAGCATCGCTTGATCAAATCCGAAGGGGCGTGAGGCATAGATGAGCTGAACGACAGACATTGCTGCTGGATCCTATCAGGCCGTCGGATCGTGGAAGAACCTACATTCGTTCGCTCGCAAGCCCGGAGGATGATAACTGGCTTCGGCGGTTGCAGAATTTCCTCATGGCCTTATCGAGCGTTCTGACCTTGCAGATGGGAGCAGTCTCTGCGCGAGGAGCACCGCGGTGGGGGCATCGACCGCCGAGGCATCAGCGCCGACCCGTTCGACATATTCGGGATGTTCAAGGAAGACGGGTCCCCCAACCATGACGCCTATCGAAGGGTTGAGGGACGCCTGTCGTACCGCCTGGATCGAGGAAGCAAGTTGATCGAGGTGGCTCTCCCGGCTCAGCGTCAGACCCACCACGCCGAACAACTCCGAACCTACGAGATTGGAGATTTGTTCAGGAGTGGAGGCAAGGCCGCTCGCCACATGCCAGCCGGCCTTCCGCATGAACTGCTCGACAATCGCCAAGCCGAAGGTGTGTAGTTCGCCTGGTGCTCCCATCAGGAGGATACGGCGCTCACTATCGTAGGGCGCGATGCCTCCGTCTGAGCCGAACGTGGCCAACAGGAACTGAAGTTGGGCGAGGCCGACCGTTACCTCGATGAAGTCGCACAGATCGTCGTCCCACATGCGTCCCAGCAGGGCCGCCGTAGGTGCCAGCAGGTCGAGGAAAAGGTCGTCGACGCAATAGCCCTTGGACGTCAGAGCGGTGAAAGCGTCCATGACGGCCGCGACGTCGTGCCTGAGGATCAGATCTGTGAAGCCCGCGACCGTTTCTGTATCCAGCTTCGGTAGAACGTCTGATCGGACCTGCTTGTCGCCGCGATCAACCAATATCAGCCGAGGGATGATGTCCGTCTGAACGATGTGGCCGAGCGCAAGGGTTCGCTGCCGTGCCTCGTCGACGGATCTCCGTCGTGCATAATCCTCGCGGACATACGCCGCCTCAGCGATCCCCTCCGTGATCAGACCGGCCCACTCTCGGTGGGGTGATCCCTGATCCAGCATTGTCTCATCCCCATGGTCCGGGGTTGGCATCCCCGCTCATTATTGGCCGTCGTCCGGCGAGTACGAGGCGTAACAGAGACGCAAATGCGCAAGTTGTAAAGAAGGCGGCTTTTCTACCACACGCGGCCGATATCGGCGGGCTGCGGCGGGCTGAGAAACACAGCCCCCATTCGCTGAACTACAGGTCTTCGAACGTCCGCCTCTCGTCGACCGCAGCCTAAAGCGGACCGACCGCTCCCCACCCAACCTGGTCGTAGGTCCTCGTCCACCAAGCTGCCTCAGAGCAGACGTTCTGAGCTTCTGCAAAGGGTCAACAGCTTCCGTCAGCATGTAAGCAGTGGATTGCTGCGAGCAGGGCCGAGCTCAATCGGTAAGGTGCTGGACCTGCCCTGGACTGTGCCGGCAAAGCACGCATTGCTCTGGGCGTGACAGGCTGATGATCCGCAGCCCGGTCCGATCCCGCTGGCCCATAGCCACTCGCGGGGTCTGCTCAGTGACAGCGCTACGCTGCCGCCAAAACCGGATCATGCCATGTACCGCAAATCCAAGTCCGACACGCTCAGCCCGATCCAGCACCTCATCCTCACCGCCGCCGTCAGCCATCCCGGACACCGGCTCGCCCGGCCTGAGGACATCAAGCCGCCGACCTACCGCTCTGCCCTTCAGGCCCTGCGCCGCCGCGGTCTGGTCATCGACAGCGTTGCAGAGGGTGGTTCAGGACGCAGGTCCGCCGCACCCGTTTTGTCGGAGGCCGGCTTCGCCCACGTGGCTCCCGCCACTCTCGAGGTGCAGACGGTCGCGAAGCCCGAGCTGCCCACGGTCCGCTCCCCACGTGCCGGCTCGAAGCTCGATCGCCTCGTCGCCATGCTCGCTCGCCCGGACGGCGCGGGCATCGACGAGCTCGTCGGTGCCCTGGGATGGCTGCCACACACCACCCGCGCCGCGCTCACCGGGCTGCGCAAGCGAGGCTACGCTCTCAGCACGGTACGCACCGCGGGCGTGCCGATCCGCTACCGCATCGCTGCCGACGAGCCGCATGCCAGCGACACCGCGGTGCCGCCCGCCGGTGAGATTGCCACCATCACTGAAGAGGCCGCTTGACGAGCAGCGACCTCGTCGCAACCTTGGCTGCCTTGCCGGGCCTTAGCACGGTCGAGTTGCGCACTGAGTGGCGCTGCCTCTTCCGCACTACGCTCCCGCTGCTCAGCCGCGACCTGCTCGTGCGCGCCCTGGCCCACCGCACCCAGGAACTCGCACACGGCGGCCTGACCAAAGCTACCCAGCGCCGCCTGCGCGCCCTGACAGAGATGGCGTTGGATGCAGATCCATTATGCTCCGATGCGAGAGCCCCCGCGCTCCGACCAGTCACGCTCTCGCCGGGCACGCGGCTCGTGCGCGAGTGGGGCGGTCGCACCCACGTGGTCACCGTCACTGCGGACGGCTTCGAACATGACGGCCGGCGCTACCGGTCGCTCAGCCACGTCGCCAGCACCATCACCGATGCGCACTGGTCAGGACCCCGCTTCTTCGGCCTGACCGGAACCAGAGGAGCCGCACGCCATGGCTAAGCCGAAGCCGGCAGTTCCCGCCCGCACCGGCCAACCGCGACTGCGCTGCGCGGTCTACAGCCGCAAATCCAGCGAGGAAGGCCTGGAGCAGAGCTTCAACTCGCTCGATGCCCAGCGCGAGGCTTGTGTCGCCTTCGTTGCCAGCCAGCGGCATGAGGGCTGGCAGCTCCTGCCCGCCCACTACGATGATGGCGGGTACTCCGGCGGCACCATGGAGCTACCCGCCCTCAAGCGCCTACTCGCCGATGTGGAGGCGGGCCGGATCGACGCGGTCGTGGTCTACAAGGTCGACCGCCTCACCCGCGCGCTCTCGGACTTCGCCAAGATCGTCGAGGGGCTCGATCGCCGTGGCGCTTCGTTCGTATCGGTGACGCAGGCCTTCAACACCACCAGCAGCATGGGCCGGCTGACGCTGAACGTGGACTTGCCTCAGTTCAGTGGAGAGCGGTTTGGTGGGCGATGCCCCTCTCGAACTGGGTGGGGCTTGTGAAGCCCAGCGCCGAGTGACGGCGGCAGGGATTGTAGAAGCCATCGATGTAACGGGCCAGCGCGGCGATGGCCTCGGCTCGCGTCTGGAACGCGGTGCGCCAGACCAACTCGCTCTTCAG
>NZ_BPQS01000039.1 GCF_022179385.1 Methylobacterium longum
AGGTTGCGGGCCGGACGGAGCTCGAGCGCTTCTTCCAGTCGCAGTCCAGCCGGCCGGCCGGGAAGGAGGAAATCTACCAAGCCTATCTGAAGTGGCGGCAGGCACGCTGACCGCCGCTACGGCCAGGGAGGCCGATACCGGCGGACCTCGGCAGCAGGAACGCTGCACGCGGTCGAGGAGGGACGCGCCAGCCACCGCGATGACGTCGCCGCGGCCGGGCCCCGTACCGGCCGCGACCGCACAGGTGGGCGGCCCGCGAGCCGGCGGCGTAGCGGGTCCGTGACGGCGGTGGCCACCTCGAGCCCGTTCAGCATCACCTCGGACCCGTGGCGCGGGTCGCCATCTGCTGTCACCATCAGGTCGCTGACCTGCGGGAATGTGTGGCGGGTCGTCCGCGGCCGCCCGGCCAGTCCGCGCGCCGGGACCGGCGCCCGGGCTACGCGCTGTCACCGCGATGCAGGCGCGATCAACGCGGCATGGGGCGGACTGCCTGCCGGGACACCCGCTCCCCGTGGTCGACCGCTCGACCCGACCGCGACCCACCGAAGCCGCCCCTGTTCCACACCAAGTAGCCGAGTCCGGCCGCCACGCCGGCGAGCGTGGCGATCATGGCGACCTCGCTCGACATGGCCCCGGCCCTGGCACCCCGGCGCCGGGCCTGGAGAGCACTCGTCTTGGCGCGCACGAAAGCCCGCGTGGCGGCCCCGGTCTCCTCGGCCGAGAGCAGCTTCCGGGCTGCCGGGATCAGCTCGTGGACATGGCGGTGCAGATGCTGGTCCACGAGGAAGGTGACGTCCTCGAACGTGTTGAGCCAGCCGGCCGAATCTCTCCGCCGGTAGCGGGCGAGCTGTTGGAGTTGCCGCGTCACCTCCGCGTGGCCGTTTCGGAGGTCCTCGGTCAGCGCGCGCGTCTGGCTGTCCCGGCTCAGGGGACCGTACAGGCTCGCCCCGATGGCGCGCGCGTGCAGCTCAAGCTCGTCGATGAGATCGGCCAGCATCCGCTCGCGGCTGCCGACCGAACGGCGGGCATTCAGCGCATAGGGAATATCTCGGATCAGGCTCCCGATATTCTCGTGGTCGCGCTCGATGAGTTGCCATACGTCCATTCTCACGATCCTCGCTGGTGATATAGCAACAGCTTCGAACCCCCCGCCGCCGCCGACCGTTCCCATTCGAATCTGCGCCGGCCGGATTCCGCTCTCGGAAGGGCGCGTGCGGATGGCGTGTCGGCGCGCCGGCCGGGCGCGAATGGACCGGCTTGAAACGGTCGGGTTCGGGCATGGACGAGGATGCCCTTCAATGGGCGGCTTTCCGAGGAGGGGAGCCGCTGGCATGTGCCCTGTCTGCGGATCTGAACGCGCGGACATGCAGCCCCGGCGCTCCCACGAGGGCGTTTTCCCGTCGCCACATTCCGGTTCGCCGCCTCTGGCAGGCTGACGCGCCCGAAGGGCGTCGCGTTAATCGGACTGGGTCCATGGTCTCGGCTCATGCGAGTGGCCTCCACTCTCAATCACACCGGCACCGGACACCGATAACCGCATCGCGGACGGCCCGTGAGTTCCAAGTTAATCCTGCTGAGGAAGTAAATCGTGACGATAGGGCAGATCGTGAGACGAATACTCGGAAAAAACTTTCAGCCCGTGGGGAAGTTGTATAGATCAATATTTGTAGATATTCACAAAATTGCAGCATTTATCGGGGATCAGATACCGGCGGGGAGCCGATGCCTCGATATCGGCGGCGGGGACGGGATGATCGTGAGCGCGATGCTCGAGCAGCGTCCAGACCTTCACGTCACGATGACGGATATCGCGCCCAACATCGGTAGTTTCATCGATCCGAAATTCCTGGATCGCGTGATGCTCCATCCTGCGACGACAGCTAAAAGCGTAGCCGGGACTGGGCGGTCATTCAACGCCATCACGATAGCGGACGTTCTCCATCATGTGCCCGCCGACGCGCGATCGATGTTCTGGTCGGATCTGCGGGAAATCTGTCGAGATACCGGTTGCAGGACGATCATCGTAAAGGATGTTTGCCCGGGCACGCTCAGAGGCTTTCTCAGCCTGATGTGTGACAGGTACATCACCGGAGACCGGCACGTCACCCTGATAAGGCCGGATGACATGATCGCCGACATCAAGCATATATTTCAAACAGATGCTGTAGATATTTCTCACTCGGAACCCGACAAGGCCAATTACTGCCTCGTTGTGAATTTGAAATAGCGCAAGCAGGTCCGTTTCGTCTCGCGCCTCAGCCGATCAGACCGGCACGCAAGCGCGGAAGCACCCTGTCGATGAGGCGCGTGTCGTGCAGGAAGCTTGGCAGGTGAGGGCCGAGCGAGAGGATGGCGAGAAAGGTGCGCAGTAGCGCACTCGCACTGCCTCGGCTTGCCGCAGCCAGGCCGGTATTGACCCGGATCGAGGCCTCGGCCTTGCGCAGAATGCCGGCGCGCGCCGCAGCCGGCAGAAAGTCCGCGTGAGCCGCCAGGACGATGCGCATCTGCGCCTCGAAATCAGCGGCGTCGCGGCTGCCGCTGACCGTCATGGATTGCCCATGGACCCGAAATCCCGTCAGGACATCGGCATGGTAGACGGTGTCGCCGTGCCGGGCGATCTTGAGGTAGAGATCCCAGTCTCCGGTGTACCAGAGGTCGTCGCGGATGCCCCCGACTGCCATGAAGGCATCGCGGCGGATCACAGGTGCCGGCACCGCGATGAAGTTCTGGACCATGAGTTTGCGCAGCAGCAGGCCGGGTTCCAACGGCGCGTTGCCGGACGGCAGGGGGGAACGCCAGATTCCGATCGCGCGTCCGCTCGCGTCGATGACTTGCGACGGGTGCAGGTGCATCGCGGCTTGGGGGGTGTCGGCCAGCCATGCCTTCAGATGCGCGGCGCGGCCGGGAAGCCAGATATCGTCCTGATGCAACATTGCGACATGTTCGGCCCGCGCCTGCGCGAAGCCAAAGTTCGTCTTGGCGCGCCAATGTCCCAGGTCCGGTCGGCGGAGGATATGGAGGTCGAGACGGTCGCTATAGCTTGAACTGAGTCGTGCCGTGCCGTCGCCCGGGGAGCTGTCGACAACGAGGTATTCGATGCCGGAGCTTGATTGGGCAACGAGTGAGTCGAAGGTCTCGCCAAGCCAGCGCTCGCCATCATGAACCGGTATGACAACGGTGAGCCAGGGCTTCATACTACCTCGCACACGATCCTGAGCTTCCCGATGGCGGCTCGGCGGGATGAGTTTCGCGCAGATCCGTCGCCTCGGTGGAAGCCTCTCTGCTGACGATCATCGCGAGCCCGTGCCGCCGCCGCGGCGCCGATGTCTCATAGTCATTGCAGCCAATCGAACAGCGATGAACGCGGGATTAAGATCGTGCGACCGACGGGGTCGTCCGACCCGCGGGAGCGGTCCGCCCTGATGCAGGCTTCCGATCCAGAACGAGGACGGACAGATCGGCGACGGGCGGCGACACCCGGGGGACCGCGTCACCGAACCCTCTTAGCTGTGCCTTCGCCCTCGCTCGTGTCCGCCCTGCCGCGGACCGGCGAAACGGTTTTGTCCCTCGCTCTTAGCTGATAGACCGGATCGTCTGTTCGAGAGGGGGCATATCCATTTCCGACGATGCGTGGTCGACGGCGCTGGGACTGTTTGCGGTTCTGCTCCTGGTGTTCGCCAATGGGTTCTTCGTGGCGGCGGAATTTGCCCTGGTCTCGGTGCGTCGCAGCCGCGTCGCCGAGTTGGTATCGGAGCAGCGGGCGAACGCGACGGCGCTCCAACGGGCGACGGACCGGCTCGACGCCTATCTCGCCGCGACCCAGTTCGGCATCACCCTGTCCTCCCTGGCACTCGGCTGGATCGGCGAGCCGGCCCTCGCGCACCTGATCGAACCGGGCCTGGACTGGCTGCCGTTAGGCCTCGGGGCCGTCGCGTCCCACACGGTCGCAGTCGCGATCGCCTTCTCGATCATCACGTCCCTGCACATCGTGCTAGGCGAACTCGCCCCGAAGAGCCTGGCCCTGCAGCGGAGCGAGCGGACCGCCCTCGCGGTGGTCCGGCCGCTGAGCCTGTTCCTGCTCGTATTCCGGCCGGCGATCCTGGTTCTGAACGGGCTCGGCAACGGTGTGCTGCGACTGCTCGATCTGAAGGCCGGGCACGGCGAGGGCTCGCTTCACTCCACGGCCGAACTCAACCTGCTCATCCAGGCGAGCCAGGAGGCGGGCCTGATCCGTGAGGTCCAGCAGGAAGCCGTGGAGCGCATCTTCGCCATCGGCGAGCGCAAGGTCCGAGACATCATGACCCCGCGCCACGAAGTCGAATGGGTCGACGCCGACGACCCGCGTGAGGAGATACTCAAGGCCGTGCGCGCGTGTGATCACGCCCAGGTCGTGGTGAGCCGCGGCGACGTGGACGAACTGGTCGGCGTGGTGCGCAAGCAGGATCTGCTCGACCAAGTGCTCGACGGCAGGGACATCGATATCGCCGTCGCCACCCAGCCGCCCATCGTCGTGCACGAGAGCATGACCATCCTGGCCGTGCTGGAGACCTTCCAGAGCCAGCCGATGCGGATGGCAGTGGTCGTCGACGAGTACGGCAGCCTGGAGGGCATCGTCACCCAGACCGACCTGCTGGAGGCCATCGCGGGCGACATACCGGAAGTGGGAGAGGAGCCCGACGTGGTCGAGCGCCCTGACGGCTCATTGCTGATCGACGGCATGATGTCGGCCCGCGAGGCTTTCGAACGACTCGACCTGTCTGAGAACTCGGCCTCGGACGACTTCAATACGCTGGCCGGCTACGTGATCTTCCAGCTAGGACGGATACCGACCGCGGGGGACGCCTTCGAGGCCGGCGGGTGGCACTTCGAGGTCGTCGACATGGACGGACGCCGGATCGACAAGGTCCTCGCGATTCGGACAGCCTGATCGACGCACCGGTCCGGTGTGACGCGCGAGGTCCGCCGCACGCGTCCTGCGGAGCGGAGCCGTCGAACCGGAGCGCCCGCCTCCGGCACTCGCGTGGCCGTGCGCTTGGGCGGGGGCGGCCCGGGCTCGCTCATCCGGGCTGCCTATCGGATCCCGCCATCGCTGAGGCGGTACCACGCGATGATCGCCGAGACGTAGAGGCGATGGAGCGCGTGCATCGGCAGCGGTGCAACCGGTGTGAGCGGCAGCGGCAAGGCGTCGGCGTTGCCGGTCGCGAGATAATCGGCGATCGCCCGTCCCATCGACGATTGGAGTCCGACGCCGCGCCCCTGGCAACCGATATCGATCAGGAGCCCCGGGGCCGGTTCGTGGAGGTGCGGGAGGAAGTCCCGGGTGATCGCGACCCGTCCACACCAGCGATGGTCGAACGCAGTCCCGTCGAGCTGTGGGAAGAGCTTGCCGACGATGCGTTCGAGATGGGCCCAGTCCGCGGGTCCGCGGGGCTCCCGGAACGGGCCCCGGCCGCCCATCAGGAGGCGCCCGGTATGGTCGAGGCGGAAGTACAGCAGCAGCTTGCGGGTGTCCGAGCTGACCTGTCCCTCCGGCAGGATCGAGCGGCGCAGGTTGTCGGAGAGCGGCGCCGTGGCGATTTGGAACGAGTTCGCTGCGATCACCGTCTGGGCGAGGCCCGGCCACAGGGCGCCGGTATAGCCGTTGGTGCACAGGACGACGCGCTCGGTCGAGAGCCGCGCGCCCTGGGCCGTCGTGACGGTCCAGCCTGATCCCGTCCGGGCGAGGCCGGTGACGGGGCTGCCCCCGTGGATCGCGGCGCCGGCTTTCAGCGCCGCGCGGGCGAGGCCGCGGGCGTAGCTCAGCGGCTGGATCGCGCCGCCGCGATGGTCGAGCCAGCCGCCGAGGTACCGCTCGGTCCCGAGCAGCCGGTCGGTCTCGGCCTTGTCGAGGACCTGGGCCGGCGCGCCGAGCGCGATCCATTGTTCGGTCCGGCGCGCGACCTCCGCCAATCCGGCCTCGGTGTGCGCCCCCTGGATCCAGCCCGCGCGCCGGTGCGGCACGTCCATCCCGTGCCGGGCGATCAGGTCGAAGACCGTGTCGGCCGTGCCGCCCGCGAACCGCGCGAGACGTTCGCCACGCTCGCGCCCGAGCTTGGCGACGAGGTCGGCGGGATCGTATTTCAGGCCCGGGATGACCTGCCCGCCGTTGCGGCCCGAACCCCCGAAACCGACGTCCCGGGCCTCCAGCACCACCGGGCGGATCCCGCGCTCGGCCAAGTGTAGGGCGGTCGAGAGCCCGCAGAAGCCGCCGCCGACGATCACAACGTCGGCCCGCCCCGATTCGGTCAAGGGCGGCGTTTCCGGCGCGGGCGCTGCGGTCGTGGCCCAGAGGGCCGGTGCCAGGGGGAACGGTTCGGCCAAGGCGGTTCCTCCGGTGCGCGTCCGCGGAACCGGAGGCCGGTTTCGCGGATGGGAGCGCGTCACGATAGGGGGGTGGGGCCGTTCCCGACGGCGGCGCGATCGGGAGCGGCGCTAGAGCGGATGCAGCACCCGCTGCAGGAAATCCTGGGTCCGCGGGTGCTGGGGACGGTTGAGGATCTCGGTGGCCGGGCCCTGTTCGACGAGCACGCCACCGTCGAGAAACAGCACCCGGTCGGCGACCTCGCGGGCGAAGCCGATCTCGTGGGTCACCACGATCATCGTCATGCCCTCGTCGGCTAGCCCGCGCATCACCCGCAGCACGTCGCCGACGAGTTCGGGATCGAGCGCGGAGGTCGGCTCGTCGAACAGGATCGCGTCGGGCCGCATGGCGAGCGCCCGGGCGATGGCGACGCGCTGCTGCTGGCCGCCGGAGAGCTGATCCGGTCGAGCGTGTTCCCGGCCCGACAGGCCCACCCGCGCCAGCAGGGCGCGCGCCTGCTCTTCGGCCTGCGCGCGGGATTCGCCCTTCACGTGGATCGGCCCCTCGACGACGTTTTCGAGCGCCGTGCGGTTGGCGAACAGGTTGAAGCGCTGGAACACCATCGAGACCCGGGTCCGGATCGCCTTGATGCTCCGCTTGTCCCGCTCGACGCGCTGGCCGCCGACGCGGATCTCGCCGCCGTCATAGGCCTCCAACCCGTTGATGCAGCGCAGCAGCGTCGACTTGCCGGATCCCGAGGGTCCGATGATGCAGACGACCTCGCCCTTGGCCACCTCGGCGGATACGCCTTTGATCACCTCCAGCGATCCGTAATGCTTGCGCACGTCGGTCAGCACGATCATCGCTGGCGCGCCTTCCCCTCGAGATGCCGCACCAGCAGGATCAGCGGCAGGCTGAGCGCGAGGTACATCAACGCGACCATCGTGTAGACGCTGGTGTTCTTGAAGGTCGAGGAGGCGATGAGCTTGCCCTGAAGCGCCAGCTCGGCGACCGTGATGGTCGAGGCCTGCGAGGAATCCTTCAGCATCATGATCATGATGTTGCCGTAGGGCGGCAGGGCGATGCGCACGGCCTGGGGCAGGATCACGCGGCGCATGGTCATCCACCAGCCCATGCCGATGGAATGCGCCGCCTCGATCTGTCCGCGATCCACCGCCTCGATGCCGGCCCGGAAGTTCTCGGCCTGGTAGGCGGAATAGGCGATCCCGAGCCCGATGATCGCCGCCTGGACGGCCGTGAACGACAGTCCGAAATCCGGCAGCACGAAGTAGATGTAGAACAGCTGCACAATGATCGGGATGCCGCGCAGGACGTTGATCATCACAGCGCTGAGGCCGGAGAGCAGGCCGATGCCGGAGACCCGCAGCACCGCCCAGAACAGCCCGAGCAGGGTCGAGACGGCGAGGGAGGCCAGCGTGATCAGGATCGTGAGCTGGACGCCCTGGAGCAGGATCGGCAGGTATTCCTGCGCGTCGGCGAGGAACTCCCGCACGCCGCTCACGACCGGTCGGCCGAGGGCGGTAGGCCCCACTTGGTCAGGATGCTCTGGAGGGTCCCATCCGCCTTGAGCTTGGCGAGTGCGGCATCGATCTTGGCCAAGAGCTCCGTATCGCCTTTGCGCACGCTGATGCCCACGGAGGCGACGACGCTCGGCTTCAGGGTGTCGACCAGGCGGACCCCCGGGAATAGCCCTTGCTTGACGTAGTAGGCGAGGATCGGCGCATCGGCGAAGCCTGCCTTCAGGCGTCCGGAGTTCACATCGCGGATGATGTCGGGGATCGTGTCGTAGATCTTCACCTCGGCGAACAGGCCGGACTTCTTCAGCGGCTCGACGAAAGCGGTGCCGACCTGGGCGCCGACGGTCTCACCCTTCAGGTCCGCGAAGGCGGCGTAGTCCTTGGTGTCGGCCTTCGGGACGATCAGGCCCTCGCCGTACGCGTAGACCGGCGCGGAGAACGCCACGACCTCCTTGCGCGCGGGGGTGATGAACATCGCGGCCGAGATCAGGTCGATCTTCGAGGCGGTGAGCGCCGGGATCAGCGTCGAGAATTGCAGGGGCTCGACGGCCACCGCGAAGCCCGCCTCCTTGCCCACGGCACTCACGAGATCGACCATCACGCCCTGGATGGAGTTGGTCTTGGTGTCGAGGAAGGTGAAGGGCAGGCCGGTCGGCGTGGCGCCGACGCGGAGCGTCGGCTCCGCCCGGGCCGGTCCGCCGGCCAGCAGCGCCATCACCAGGCACAGGCTCGGAAACAGGCTTCTCATCGCGCGGCTCCTCAGGCATGGCGGCTCGGTCACCGGCCTGTTTTCATGCTGATGAAGATTACCGCATGCTTGGTGTCTCGACGCAAGCTCCTTTCACGTGCATGAAATCGGTGTCGAACCAGCAGGATGAAGCCGCGGTGAGCACGCCGAAGGTCGAAACGACGATGCCCGCCGATCCGGTCGACCGGGCGGTGGGGCGGCGTCTGCGCGCCCTGCGCCAGGAGCGCCGCCTGTCCCTGGAGACGGTCGCGGCGAGCACGGGGCTCTCGATCGGTTTCATCAGTCAGGTCGAGCGTGGCCTGTCATCGCCGTCGCTGCGGGTCCTCGCGCTGCTGGCCGACACGCTCCAGACCGGGATCGGCGGCCTATTCGAGCCTGCCGCCGCACAGCCGGACGCCGACCCGATCGTCGTGTTCGAGAAGGATCGGCCCGAACTCCAGCTCTGGCGCGCCGGCATCACCAAGCAGTTGCTGACGCCGCCGGGCGGGGCACAGGGCCTCAGCCTGTTCCACATGGTGCTCAAGCCGGGAGCGAGCACCGGCGCGGAGCCGTTCGCGCACGACGGCGAGGAGGCCGGCTTGGTGCTCGAAGGGCGCCTGACCCTGGTGGTCGAGACGCGCACGCTGGATCTCAAGGCGGGTGACAGCTTTCGCTTCGCCAGCCGCCGGCCCCATCGCTTCGGCAATCCCGCCGCGCGGGGGCGGACCGTCGTGCTCTGGGTCAACGTGCTGGGCGCGCCGCAGGCCGTGTGAGGCCCCGCCCGGCGCCCTGCGTCCGACATCTGCGAAGATCGATCCTGAAGCCGTCCGGCCCGGCGTAGCCCTTGTCCCACGGCGATCGGCCGTCGATGCTGCGCCGCATCGGCCGTGACGCGAGGCGGACAAGACATGGAAACGATCGGTCGTGATTTGCGCGAGATGCAGCGCGTCCCCCTCGCGGCATCGCATATCGCTGCGCTTCAGGCGGTGGGCACCGAGCGGCACTTCCCGGCCGGGACGTTTCTCGTTCATGCCGGCGAGCCGGCCGATCGCTTCGTCTATGTCCGGGACGGCGAGATCGAGGTGGTGAACCCGTTCACCGGTGAGCGCCACCTGCCGTCCACGCTCGGGCCGACGCAGTTCATGGGGGAAATCTCGTTCCTTAACGGCGGCACTTGGTCGATGCCCATGCGGGCGGTCGTCGAAACGACCGTGATCGAGGTGCCGCGGACGGAGATGCTTCGTCTGATGTCCGAGATCCCCGAGATGTCGGACATCGTCATCACGGTCCTGGCCGCCCGGCGGCGGCGGCAACTCGACTCCCGCGACGGCACTTTGGTGCTCCTCGGCGAGGACGACGATCGGGCCGTTCGACGGATTGCGGAGTTCGCGAGCCGCAACCGCTTTCCCTACAGATCCTACCCGCTCGGCAGCCCGGAAGCCGGGGCCGTGGCGACGAGCTGCGGGATCGCGTCCGACCGGCCGGCGGTGATCTTCGGGCGCAACATCCTCGTGGCGGACCCGACCCCCGACAAGGTCGCCGACCTGCTCGGCCTCAACTACGCGCTCGTCGACGACGAGGCCTTCGACGTGCTCATCGTCGGCGGGGGACCGGCCGGCGTGGCAGCGGGGGTCTACGCGGGCGCGGAGGGGCTTCGCGCCCTCGTGGTCGAGGATATCGCGATCGGTGGCCAGGCCGGAACGTCGAGCCGCATCGAGAACTACATGGGTTTCCCGACGGGGATCTCCGGGGCCGATCTCGTCTGGCGCGGGGAGGTCCAGGCCATGAAGTTCGGGACGCGGTTCGCGATGCCGCGGCGGGTGACCAAGCTGGAGCGGCTCGACGACGGCGCGTTCTGCGCGACGTTCGACAACGACCAGCGCGTTCGCGGTCAGGCCGTCGTCGTGGCGACCGGTGTCCAGTACCGGCGCCTGCCGATCGAGCGGCTCGAGGCGTTCGAGGGCGCGGGCATCTACTACGCGGCGACCGAGATCGAGGCTCGCTACTGCAGGAATACGGAGGCGATCATCATCGGTGGCGGCAATTCCGCCGGGCAGGCGGCGATGTATCTGAGTCGCTCGGCCCGGTGCGTTCGTCTCCTCGTGCGCGGGCCGTCGCTCGCGACCTCGATGTCGCGCTATCTCTCGAGTCGCCTGGAGGCGGACCCGGCGATCACGATCGAATATGGCGCCGAACTGAGCGCGCTCCACGGAGGCGAAAGTCTCGACGCCGTGACGATCCGCAACGCCGTCGACGGGACGGCCCGAACGATCCCGACCCGCGCCGTGTTCGTCATGGTGGGAGCCGCTCCCAATACCGGGTGGCTCTCGGGTCTCGTGGATCTCGATCACAACGGCTTCGTGCTGACCGGCGAGAGGATCGGCGCCGATTCTCCCTATGCAACGTCGCACCCGGGAATCTTCGCAGTTGGGGACGTACGCGCCGGATCGGTCAAGCGAGTGGCCTCGTCCGTGGGTGAAGGCTCGGTCGTTATCTCCAAAGTCTGGGATCATGTCCGACGCTGAGGGTCCCGCGCGTCAGGTCGGCTCCGTGAGCGGGGATCGGGCGCGAGGATCCGGTCGACGATGAGGCTCATGCGATCGGCGGATCAACGCGCGTCAGGTATCGTCGGGCGCGACAATCTGCACGATCCCCACCCGACGGCAGGCGGCACCGTGAGCAAGGGGCAAGATCAGGAAGCCCTTGGATCGGTTCTGATAAGAATGTTCGATGCCCGCGCGCTCGCTACAGCGATGACGATCCTCAATCGCTTTGCCGGCAAGCTTGTGGAATAATGCGGCCACATGCTACCGATACAATTCTGCTCCGGTCTCTGCACCCGTTCAGGTTCATGGAAGCGCGAATCAATTGGAACTCATGGCTGAGCTGATCGAGGCGCCAGGATGCGCAGGCGGCCCCGCGCGGGACCCGAGGCGGTGAATTCAATTTCGGGGCTGTCCGACTTTCTGCTCTATCTCGCGACGGCGCTCAGCCTGATCGGCCTCTATCTCGCCACCTACACCTTCGCGACCGCGCATAATGAGCTCGCGCTCATCCGGCAGGACGTGACGGCCGCCGCGGTGGCGCTGGGACTCAGCCTCGCCGGCTTCGCATTGCCGCTCGCAGCGGCGATCTTCAACGCGCAGTCCCTCCTCGACTGCGTGGTCTGGGGGCTGATCGCCCTCATCGTCCAGATCCTCGTCTACTGGCTGGTGCGCCTCGCGATACCGGACCTGTCGCGGCGCATCGCCGACGGGCGCATGGCCCCGGCCGTGCTGCTCGGTGCGGTCTCCTTCGCGGTCGGGATCGTGAACGCCGCCGCGATGACCTACTGAGACGCGCCGCGATGCCGCCGATCCTCCCATCGGACGAAGCCGGGACGGCCCGGCGTTCCAAGCGCTCGGCGACCATCTCCCTCGTGCTGCTCGCCGGCGCCGGCGCGGCCGCGTTCTCCTTCGCGCGCCGCGATCCCTCGCAGCGCGAGGAGGACGCCCTGGTCTACGCCACCGACGGCGCCTGTATCGCGGACGGCGTGCGCCCGGCTGACGCCTGCGTCGCGGAATACCGCGCCGCGCTCGACAATTACGCCGCCAGCGCGCCGCGATACCCGGATCAGGCGGAGTGCGAGCACCATCACGGCCCGGGCGGATGCACCGCCAGGACGGGGGCGACCCCCGGCGACACGCTCAGCTTCGTGCCGCTGATGGCGGGCTACATGATCGGTCGCACCGCGGCACAGGGCCTTCCGGTCCAGCCGCTCTACCGGCACGCTCCGGAGGAGCAGCGCCAAGCCTCCGCCGGCACCTCTGGCGGCTATTGCACCGGTTCTGGCGGCCGCGTGTTCACGACGGGCGGCGGGTCCGTCGCCCGCGTCTCCTCCGCGGTGGCCCGCACCACGACGGGCGCGCCGCGCACGATCGCCCGCGGCGGCTTCGGCGGAACGGGACGGGCCGTCTCCGCCTCCGGCGGTCATACGGGCGGGTCCGGGGGCGGCTGATGCGCCGCGTGACCATCCCGGAACGGCCCGACTGGCGGGCGCGTGCGGCCGAAGCGGGCTTCGCCTTCCATACCTTCCCGGACGGCCCGTACTGGGACGAGGGTGCCTATTACGCCTTCAGCCTCGCGGAGATCGAGGACGATATCGAGGCGCCGACCCGCGAACTCCACGCGCTCTGCCTTGCCTTCGCCGAGCGCGCCGTGCGCGACGGCGCCATCCTGACCTCGCTGGCCATCCCCGAGCACGCCTGGGACGCGATCGCCGACAGCTTCCGGAGGCGCGATCCCACCCTCTACGGGCGAATGGATCTCTGCTACGGCGGGGCCGGAACCGGGCCGGCCAAACTCCTCGAATACAACGCCGACACGCCGACGGCCCTCTATGAGAGCGCGGTGTTCCAGTGGCTCTGGCTCGAGGACGGCCTCGCGCGCGGCTCCCTGCCGCCGGGCGCCGACCAGTTCAACGCGCTGCACGAGCGGCTGATCGCACGCCTCGCAGAGATGGGCCTGCCCGGCACGCTCGCCTTCGCGTGCTTCCCCGACGCGCCGGAGGATCGCGGCACGGTGGCCTACCTTCAGGACTGCGCCGTCCAGGCCGGGCTGCGCGCGCCCTTCGTGCCTGTGGAGGCGATCGGCCTGGGCGGCGACGGCCGCTTCCTCGGCGCCGACGGCCGGTCCCTCGACGCCGTGTTCAAGCTCTACCCCTGGGAGTGGATGTTCGCCGACGCCTTCGGGCCCGCCATCGGTGCCTCGCCGACGCGCTTCCTCGAGCCTCCCTGGAAGGCGATCCTATCCAACAAGGGAATGCTGGCGCATCTCTGGGCCATGGCACCCGGCCACCCGAACCTGCTGCCGACCTATTTCGAGGACGATCCCGCCAAGGCCGCTCTCGGCACCTCCTTCGCGAAGAAGCCGCTCTATGCGCGAGAGGGCGCGAACGTGCTCCTCGTCCGCGACGGCGCGGTCCTCGAACGCGACGAGGGCCCGTATGGCGCCGAGGGCCATGTGCGCCAGGCGCTCGCGGAACTGCCGGCCTTCGCGGGTCGCCATGCCCTGGTCGGGAGCTGGGTCGTCGGCGCGGAACCCGCAGGCCTCTGCGTGCGCGAGGAGGCGCGTCGCATCACCACCGACCGGGCGCGGTTCGTGCCGCATCTGATCACCGGATGAGTGCGATCGGCGCCGTCCCTCGGCCAAGCAGGCGAGGCTGCGGCGGTTCGACAGAGACCCGGCACTGACTTTGGCTGATGCAGTCCGTCATCCCCGAGCTCCGCGCACAGGGGCTCGTCGGACCGACGGAACGGCGTCCGCCTCGACCAGGATCGGCGCGATCGCTGTGGGGCTGATCGGAGCCGCGGGAGAACGTCGCCTTGGGGCCGCTTCGTGCAGGGCGCAGGCCGCGACGCGATCCGGGCCCGGCGTGAAGCGCGGCGCGTCATCCTGACCGTCGCGGTCCGGTCGCGGACCGGTGCCGCATCCGCGGTGGCGCGGACTTTTTGTTGTCCCTGCGTCTCACGGCCGTCTCGGGCACCGGCAGACGCGAGGATCCGACATTCTGGGATCATTTTAAAATCGCTCATGAGCGCGTTCTTCTGCCGACGCCTCGAAGTAATAATGATCTGTGGGGCATCCAAATCCGAGTATACAAATCTTCAAACGGCCAGTGCGCCGAGGATCTTGACGTGGCGAACCCGCCCACGTTTACTCACCATCGACTTGGAAGAGTTTGCGGATATCGACGATATCGCAGTCGATTCTGTCTTCGAATACGCGATCAAGCGTGACGAAACGTTAAGGAAGTTTGGGGATCGCGCGATCCTCGATCGCAGGGGCCGCGCAGCCGAGTTCCGCCCGGGCTTCGTCGTCACCGACGCCCACCCGAGGGGCGATCGCGAACGGGCATGGTGGGGACTACGATCATGGCACGTCTTGAAGGTCAGCGATGAATCTGTCGACGATCGTCGAAGTCAAGCGACCCACGTCGCTGGATGAAATACAGGGCTGGCACGACGGCTGCTCCTGGCTGGCCGGGGGGACGTGGCTGTTCTCCGAGCCGCAGGCGGCGCTGGACACGCTGATCGACCTCGATCGCCTGGGCTGGGCGCCGCTGACGGTGACGGAGGCCGGCCTCGAGATCGCCGCGACGTGCCGCATCGCGGACCTGCGGGCCTTCGAGGGGCCACCGGCATGGCACGCTGTGCCGCTGTTCCGGCAGTGCATCGATTCCTTCCTGATGTCCTTCAAGATCTGGAACGCCGCCACCATCGGCGGGAACGTCTGCATGTCGCTGCCCGCGGGCGCGATGATCTCTCTGACGGCGGCGCTCGAGGGTGCCTGCACGCTGTGGCCGCGCGACGGCGCACCCCGCGCGGTCCCCGTCGTCGACTTCGTGACCGGCAACCGTGCCAACGTTCTCCGGCCCGGGGAGCTGCTGCGAAGCATCCAGCTACCCGCCTCCGCCCTGACGAAGCGCACGGCGATGCGGCAGGTGTCGCTGACCAAGCTCGGGCGGTCGGCCGCCCTGATCATCGCCACCGTGCGCGCGGACGGCTCGGACTTCCTGCTGACGGTATCGGCGGCGACGCCCCGGCCTGTGCAGCTGCGCTTCCCCGCCTGTCCGTCGGCCGACGATCTGCGCGACGCCCTCGACGCGCGGCTGCCGGCGGACGCCTACTTCGACGACGTGCACGGATCGGCCCCCTACAAGCGCCACGTCACGCGATACCTCGCCGAACAGATCCGTACGGAGCTCGCGTGACCCAGTTCTCGATCAATGGCCGCGGCTACGCCGCCGAGCCTGCGCCGGGCCAGTGCCTGCGGACCTTCCTGCGCGACCTCGCCGTGTTCGGCGTCAAGAAGGGCTGCGACGCGGGCGATTGCGGCGCCTGCACCGTCCATATCGACGGCAAGCCGTTCCATTCCTGCCTGGTCCCCGCCTTCCGGGCCGAGGGGCGCGAGGTCACGACGATCGAGGGCCTGTCCGGCTGCGGCAACGATCTGCACCCCACGCAGCAGGCGTTTCGGGACGCGCAGGCCTTCCAGTGCGGCTTCTGCACGGCCGGCATGATCATGACGGCGGTGACCCTGACCGACGCGCAGAAGGCCGACCTGCCGCACGCGCTCAAGGGTAACCTCTGCCGCTGCACCGGTTACCGCTCGATCGACGACGCCCTTCACGGCCGCTGCAACATCGAGGCGGACCTGCCCGGCAGGGCGCTCGGCGCCAGCCTGCCCAACCCCTTCACCGATGCGATCCTCACGGGGACTGCCCGCTACACGATGGACGTGGCCGTCGCGGACTTGCTGCACCTCAAGGTCCTGCGCTCGCCCCACGCCCACGCCCGCATCGTGACGGTCGACAAGGCGGCGGCGCTGGCGGTGCCGGGGGTGGTGGCGGTCTACACCTGGGAAGACGTGCCGAAGCGCCGGTTCACCTCGGCCCTGCACGAGGATCATCTCGTCGATCCCGACGACATCCTGCTCCTCGACGACGTCGCGCGCTTCGCCGGCCAGCGGGTCGCGGCCGTGGTGGCCGAGACGGAGGCCGCTGCCGAGGCGGGATGCCGGGCGCTGCAGGTGACCTACGCGGTCCTGCCGGCGGTGTTCGACCCGGTTGCCGCGATCGCGCCCGGTGCGCCGCTCCTCCACGACAAGGACCACGTCGAGTCCAACAGCAACATCTACTGCACGCTTCAGGGCGAGATCGGCGACGTGGCGCAGGGCTTCGCGCAGGCCGACGTGGTGCACGAGGAGACCTACTCCACCACCCGCGTCCAGCACGCGCACCTGGAGACGCACGGATCGATCGCGTGGAAAGGCGAGGACGGCCGCTGGCACGTCCGGACGAGTTCGCAGGCGCCGTTCGTGGTGCGGACGAAGCTCGCCTACGTGATGGGCCTGTCGCCCCGGGACATCCACGTGTTCACCGAGCGGGTCGGCGGCGGCTTCGGCGGCAAGCAGGAGATGGTCTCGGAGGACCTCGTCCTGTTCGCCACCATGAAGCTCGGCCGCCCGGTGAAGTGGGAATGGACCCGGGAAGAGGAATTCATCGGCGCCACGACCCGGCACCCGATGACGACCCGGGTGAAGATCGGCGCCCGCCGGGACGGCACGCTGACGGCGCTCGACGTCGAGGTCTTCTCCAACACCGGGGCCTATGGCGGCCACGGCGGCGAGACCCTGGCGGCCGCGATGGGCAGCCCGATCGCCGCCTACCGGTGTCCGAACAAGAAGGGCATCGGCCACGCCGTCTACACCAACATGGTGCCCGCGGGGGGCTTCCGCGGCTACGGCGCCTCGCAGACGACCTTCGCCATCGAGGGCGCGCTCGACGCGCTCGCCGGCCAGCTCGGCATCGACCCGTTCACGATGCGGCGGAAGAACGTGGTGCAGCCGGGCGACAACGTCGAGTCGATCTGGAAGGAGCCGAGCGACGCCAGCTTCGGCAGCCACGGCATCGGCGAGTGCCTCGACATCGTCGAGCGCGCCCTCGCGACGGGCAACGGCGTGGCCAAGCCCGAGGGGGCGGACTGGGCCGAAGGACGGGGCATCGCCCTGGCCATGCTGGAATGCGGGCCGCCGACGGAGCATCGCTCGGGCGCCGAGATGCGCCTGCTGCCGGATGGGACCTATCATCTCGCCTGCGGATCCACCGAGATGGGCAACGGCATCACCACGGCGCACAAGCAGATCGCCGCCGCGATCCTCGGAACCCGGGTCGAGGCCGTCGCCATCATCAACGCCGACACGGACCGGACGCCCTACGACACCGGCACCTTCGCCAGCACCGGCACGGTGGTGGGCGGCAAGGCGGTGCACCTCGCCGCGCAGGCCATGGTCGAGGACGTGCTCGACTTCGCCGGCCGGCACACCGGGGTGCCGCGGGATCAGTGCCGGCTGGACGAGGACGGCGTCATCTGCGGCAACCGGCGGATCGCGCTGTCCGACCTCCACGCAGAGGGCGCGAAGGTCGATCACCGCTTCATGGTGACCCGCCGGGCCTATCTCTCCCCGCGCACGATCGCCTTCAACGTGCAGGGCGTCCGCCTCGCGGTGCATCGCGTGACCGGCGAGATCCGGGTCCTGCACAGCGTCCACGCCGCCGACATCGGGAAGCCGATCAACCCGATGCAGTGCCGCGGCCAGCTCGATGGCGCCGTGGCCATGGGCTACGGCTGGGCGCTGGTCGAGACCATGGTGCACGATCGGGAGGGCCGGATGGTCAATCCGCAATTGCGCAACTGCCGGATCCCGACCTTCGCCGACACCCCGCACACCGAGATCTACTTCGCCGACACGGTCGACAGCATCGGGCCGCTCGGGGCGAAGTCGCAGGGCGAGTGCGGGATCAACCCCGTGGCGCCGGCGATCGCCAACGCCCTGGCCGACGCCACGGGGGTGCGCTTCACGCACCTGCCGTTCACGCCCGACCGCCTGTTCACAACGCTGTCTGCGGCATGAGCGCGGTCGTCCCCAGCGTCAGCATCGTGACGCAGACCTCGGTGCGGCCGGACTGCGCGGAGGCCTTCGCGCAATGGCAGGGCGGGACCAGCGCGGTGATCGCGTCCTTCCCGGGCTTCATCGAGCAGCGCCTGATGCCCCCGCACCCGCCGCTGCAGGTCGACTGGGTTATCCTCCAGCGGTTCAGCAGCCAGGACCACGCCAAGGCCTGGCTCGGCTCCCCTGAGCGGCAGGCCCGCATCGAGGGCGCCACCCCGATGCTCGTCGGCCGCGACGACGTTCACATCGTCAAGGACGACGCCAGCGCGGCCCGCACCGCGCCGGTGAGTGCCGTGATCAGCACCCGCGTGAAGCCCGGCATGGAGGCCGCCTACCGCCAGTGGGAGCAGAAGATCGCGGCGGCTCAGTCGAAGGCGCCCGGTCTGCAGGGCTACCGCTTCGAGCCGGCCGTGCCGGGGGTGCAGGAGGACTTCGTGGCGATCCTGCGCTTCGACAGCGAGGCGAACCTTCAGGCCTGGATGGACTCGCCCGCGCGGCAGGCCTTGGTCAGGGAAGCGGCACCGCTCACCGCGGAGTTCCACACCCGGACGGTGCAGAGCGGCTTCGAGCAGTGGTTCCGCGACGTCACGCCGGCGGGGGGCGCAGCGCCCGCGGCGTGGAAGATGAACATGATCGTCGTGCTGACGCTCTATCCGACCGTTTTCCTGTGGGGGCTCCTGATCGGCACGCCGATCCTGTCCCGGACCCTGAAGCTGGATTTCCCGGTGGCCCTGTTCATCGGCAACGTGTTCAGCGTGCTCGTCACCGCCCAGCTTGTGCCGTGGACCGCCCAGCGGCTGAGCTGGTGGCTGTCCCCCAAGCCGGAGCGGCGGGCCCGCGTCGATCTTCAGGGGGCTGCGCTGCTGGCCGCAGCCTGCGCGATCATGATCCTGATCTTTTGGAAACTGTTGTGACGGGTGCGGCGATACCGGGGGCGGTGCCCCGTCCCGGCCTGCGCCGCGCGGCGATCCTCCTGGCACCGGTCTGCGCGGGGGGCTGGCTGATCGGCGCCGCCCGGGCCGAGACGGGGAGCGATGCGGGCCCGCCTCCGGCCGCCCGAGCCGCGGAAGCGGGGTTGAGCACGGTGCACAAGGTGTCGGCCCGCCAGGACCGCCAGGAGGCCGGCGTCACGACCGCGGCCGCGACCGTGATGGCGGCCCCGCCGCCCTCGGTCTTCAGCTTTTCCGACACGGTGGTGAGCTACCGCTTCCAGGGGCCCGCGGCAGAGCCGGGCCTCTTCGTGCGCCGCCCCGACGGCGCGGCAGGGGGCGGGTTCGCTCCGCGCGAAGTGCCGAAGAACGTGGTCAACCTGTTCCACGCCAATTCGTGGGCCTACGGCACCAATCTCGTCTCCCTCGACATCCTCCGTTCCGGATCCCAGGATCCGGCCGGCGACAATCGACGCCTGTCCAAGGATTACGGGGCGACCGAGGCCTACCTCATCTACCGGGGCGTCCTGAGCCTGAACAGGATCTTCGACACCGAGACGTTTGCCATCCCGGGCTTCGTCAAGGATATCGGCCTGTCGTTCGGGGCCGACATCAACACCAAGGACACGGCCTTCGATTCCGAGAAACGGGCCGGGACCTTCGGCCTCAGCTTCGCCTTCGACGTACCGGCCGGATTCGTGAACCTGAAGGTTCAGGGCTACAAGGAATTCTCCCGCAACGGTCTCGCCGGAAGCATCCTTCAGAGAGGACTGGTCCCGACCTTTGATTACTCGCACTTCCGAAGCGTTGAGTACAAGATGACGCCGGAGTTCGAGATCACCTACACCATTCCGCTGCCCTTCACCGGGCTGCCCCTGTCCCTCGCCGGCTTCAACACCATCATCCTGCCCAAGGGACGCTACGGCTTCCTCAACGAGAACGACACCCAGCTGGAGTTCGTCTCGCAGACCAACCTAGTCCTGGATGTCGGGCAGCTCATCGCCAACTCGCCCAACCGCGTCGAGGTCTTCGCGGGTTTCCAGTACTGGCACAACAAGTTCGGCGCCGACCCGCGACGCACCATCAATACGGAGGAGAAGGCGCTGATCGCGGGGATCGCGTACCACCTGAAGTAGCGCGAGACCGCCGATGGGGGGTGGGCGGCCCGCCGTGGCCCGTCCCGACCGCGTGGCGATCGAGGCCCGCTCCAACTCCCCGGTTCGGCATGTCCGGGTGCTGCCGGACCCGCGGGGAACGACGGAGGCCGCAGCACGGAGCCTGCCTCACGCCGTTGCGGAACCCGGCCTCACTCCGCAACGCGACGGGGGGCGTCCTCGCGGAGAGGGACCGGTTCGTCCGCTGCGCGCCGGGGCGGTCCGGGAACGGCGCCGACGACGTCGCCGTTGCGGATCGCCTCGCGGAGGTTCCGCTGCGCCGCGCGACCTTCCGTGCCCCCCGGCTGGGTGACGGCCGAATCACCCGACGGGGCCAGAACTGTCTGGGCCTGCGCCGAGTCCGCAGCGCAGAGCAGCGCGATCATGGCGAGTGCCGATCGGTGTCGCATCGGGAACGTCCTCCGGATCAGATCCGCTCTGAGGCGAGCGCATGGACCCAACCTAGGTAGGGCGCCGATGGGGCCGGCGTCATCCCCGCCGGCCCGATCTACGCAGGCCCGGACCGGTGCCGCACGGGCCGGTCTTCGCCGGATCCTCGGCGCCGTGGCCCGGAACTGTCCCGATCACCTTCGGTTCCCTCGGCCTACAGTGACCGGCGCCCCGAGGTGTATCGTGCGTCACCGCGGGACAGTCTCACGCCGCCTCATGCTCCGATCCGGCAGCCTTGCCGCTACCGCCACCCTGCTCGGGATCAAAGGATCCGCAGGCTTGGCGATGGAGTCCGGAAGCCCGGCGAGGGCCCCGTCGGGGCGGCGGCCGACCACCCTCGATACCGATTACTTTAAGGGCATGTACGCCACCGAATCCGACCCCTGGAAGTTCGCCACCAGCCCTTACGAGCGTGACAAGTATGCGGCGACGCTCGCGGCCCTGCCGCGCGCCCACTACACGTCCGCCCTGGACGCCGGGTGCTCCATCGGCGTCTTCACCCGTCAGCTCTGCCGGCGCTGCGACGCGCTGATCGGGCTCGACGTGGTTCCCTCCGTGCTCGACGCGGCCCGGGCACGCTGCGCCGATTGCCCGAATGCGCGCTTCGAACTCGCCGCCGTTCCCGGCGCCTGGCCGGACGGGAAGTTCGACCTCGTGGTGATCTCGGAGGTGGCCTACTATCTCGACCGCGCCGACCTCGCCCGCCTCGTCGCCCGGGTCGAGGGCGCTATCCTGCCGGAGGCGGACATCATTCTGGTCCACTGGCTCGGAGTCACCCATTATCCCCTCTCCGGCGACGATGCGGCCGAGGGCTTCATCGCGGGCGCACGCGGCTTCGCACGAGTTTTCCAACAGGCGCGAACCGCCCAATACCGCCTCGACGTGTTGCGCGCGTCCAAGTCCGACGCGTCCAGGCCCGAACCGTCCAGGCCCGACGCGTCCTCCGGCCGGTGATCACCTCCGCCCGTAGGCGCGGCAGACGGCGTACAGCGCGAGGCCCAGGAGCATCACCGCGAGCCCGCCGAGGGACTGGAAGGGTCGCGCCACGACCAGATAGACCAGCATGAACAGGGTCACGCCGAGGAAGATCATCGGCGTGACGGGGTAACCCCAGGCGCGATAGGGCCGCGGCAGGTCCGGCCGCAGGATCCGCAGCCTGATCAGGCCGAGCACCGTGAGGAAAGAGCACAGGGTGAGGCCGAACTGGATGAACTGCAGCACGGCCTCGTAGCTCTGGGTGAGGAGCAGGAGGCTGGCGACGCCGCACTGGAGGAGGATCGCGGCCGCGGGCACGCCGCCGCTCGTGCGCCGCGCGAACAACCGCAGGAGCCGCTCATCCTCGGCCATCGCGACCGTGACGCTCGGGCCGATCCACATCATCGCGCCGATCGTCGGGATCAAGCCGACGCAGATCACCGCACCCACGACGCGGGCGCCATCCGCGCCGAAGACGTGCCGGCCACTGATCATGGCGACGTCGATCTGTCCGGCGAGCTCGTGCAACGGGGTGGTGCGGAGGAACACGGCGTTCAGGGCGACGTAGAGCACGATGACGAGGCCCGTCCCGAGGAACAGGGCCCGGGGCAGGCTGTAATGCGGATCGGCCAGATCGCCGGCGATGTAGGTCGCGGCGTTCCACCCTGAGTAAGCGTACATCACGAAGACGAGGCTGACGGCGAAGCCGGCGCTGAACACCTGCGCCGGGTCGAAGGCGCTCGGCGCGAAGCTGACGGGCTGCCCGTCCCCGGCCGCGAAACCAGCCGCGATGAACGCCGCGACGAGCAGGAGCTTCAGCAGCGTCGACCCGACCTGGAACGCCTCACCGAAGCGCCCGCCCGTCAAGCGGATGGCCGTGACGATCCAGATGACCGCGAGGCCGAGCGGCAGCGGCGGTGCCGCCGGATGGAAGGCCCTGGCATAGTGCCCGAACGCCATCGCGGCCAGCGCCACCGGCGCCGCGAAGCCGATGGTGGCCGAGAGCCAGCCCGCCATGAAGCCGACGGCCGGATTGTAGGCGCGTGTGAGGTAGATGTACTCGCCGCTCGATCGGGGAAACATCGTGGCCAACTCGGCGTAGCTGAACGCCCCGCACAGGGCGACGAGCCCGCCGATCCCCCAGAGCAGCAGCAGCCCGAACCCGGACTGGATGTCCGTCACCTGGAAACCGAGGCTGGTGAACACCCCGACACCGATCATGTCGGCCACCACGAGGGCGGTCGCCGCCGGGGTCGCGACGGCCGATGCCGGCCGTTCGATCGATGGGCGGGTCGCGCCTTCAGTCATCGCCGGCCACCGGGTTGATCGATGGCGGGACTAGCCGCCTGGATGCCGACGCTACCGGAAAGCGACGGCCTCCGTTCCGAGCACACGCGATGACGCTGCGCGACCGAGTCCGGCTTGCCGTACGGGCGTGCGAAGCGGGCGCTCCGTTTCGGGGCCGCGCGCTCGAGCGGGCCGGGCGCCGATGACGGGCGCCCGGAGCCGCCTCAGCGGCCGGGTGCCGAACCCGTCGCGGCCGGGTTGCCGCCGGGCCCCGGCTTGATGGCCCAGAGTTCCGTCGGCAGGCTGATCGGTGCGCCGGGCTTGTAGTCGGCCGAGTCCTGGATGTGCGAGGTCGTCACGTAGATCGTGCCGTCCGGGCCCTCG
The DNA here is from genome assembly GCF_022179385.1 of Methylobacterium longum. Classification (GTDB taxonomy): domain Bacteria; phylum Pseudomonadota; class Alphaproteobacteria; order Rhizobiales; family Beijerinckiaceae; genus Methylobacterium; species Methylobacterium longum. The sequence goes on from NZ_BPQS01000039.1 coordinate 23,277, forward strand.
CTGAGCGTGTCCGGCCATCGCAGCTTCGGATCCTGCACCAGGGTTGTGAGGCCGGTTTCCCGGCCGGACAGGTCGCGCACCTTCACGGAATCGTCCTGCGGCGAGGTCACGTACATCCGCCCGTCCGCGCGGGAGATCAGCAGGCCGTCGGCGGGACCGTTCTCGCCGACCGTGACGATCTTCCCGCTCAGGGTCTTGTCGCTGAGCATCTCGGGCACGAACGACGACGCGGCCCAGCCGGTGAGCGCATCCGTCGGCAGGCTGTAGAGCGTCTTGCCCTTGATCGCCTGCCAGTACAGCGTCCGGCCGTCCGGCGAGAGCGCGATCCCGTCCGCCGAGAACTCCACGCCGCGGCCATCCGGACGACGCAGGGGCTTGCCGTCGTACTGCACGGTCACGCTCGCGTCGGGCATGGTCGTGGGATGGCCGGACAGGACGCGCTTGGCCGTCCCGCCGTCGAGGTCCACCACGATCAGTGCGCCCTCGGCGCCGGAATCGGTGAGGTAGGCGGTCTTGCCGTCGGGCGAGATGCGCACGTCGTTGATGTACGAGGCCTGCAGCACCGTGCTGGTGTCGAACGGGATCGTCTTCACGACCTGATTGGTCTTCAGGTCGATGCCGACGAGCTTGGGACCGTCCTTGACCACGTGCGCCATCGCCGGGGCTGCAGCATCGACCACCCAGAGCCGGTTCTGCCCGTCGGCCACCACGCTCTGAACGCAGACGAAATGCGTCTTCGGATCGAGCGCGTCCGCCTTCGCGTTGCGCCAGCCGTTCCACGCGTCGTTCGGATAGGGCACCGGCTTGCCGTCCTTCAGCTCGGCCACCGAGACCGGCGCGTCCTCGCTCCAGCGCGGGAAGTTGACGAAGATGCGCCCGTCCCGCGCCACGGTGATGCCGGTGACCTGATGCGCGAAGCCCGCGACCTTGGTGAGGCTGCCCGGAGCGGCCGTCTCCTGGGCCACGACCGGCGAAACCACCGCCATCACGCCGGTCATCAGGACCACGGCCAGCCCGAAGCGGGCGTTGGTTGCTCTCGTCATGTTGCGACTCTGATCTGGAAGGCGCCGGCGAATCGGCTCGGGTGAGCCGGCCACCGATCGCGGATGCTGCGACTGTTCCGTGAGCCTAACGCGCGAAAGGCCCCTCGTTCTCGTGCGTCATCGAAGCGGTGCTCCCGCCCCGAGGCTCGGCCTCGTGCGACGCGGTCGTCCCGATCTCGTCCCGGCGGTGGGCGGAGTCCGGGAACCGCGGGGGCTTCGTGGGAGCTGCCGCGTGCCGGCGAGACGCATTTGCACGGCGGGCGGCGTGCCGCGAGAAGGATGCACGGCCCGCCGGGATGACCGATCGGATCCGGCATGCGCTCGGTATCGAAACGCCTGACCTGCGCGGCCCTCGGCTTCGTCGCCACATCGGTCGTGCACGCGCAGTCCCTGAACCATCCGGGGCCGCAGGCCCCCACGCCCGAACCCGATCCCCATGCTTGACCGTTGACCACCGTGGGCAGGTTGAACGTCCTCACGGGTCCCGAAGGTCGGAACCACTGCACGACGACGCTTGTCGGCCCGCGTCACGCGCTCACGGCCGCCGAGTGTCGCTGGGACGGGGCACGGCGGCGCCGGGCCGACGCCGCCGACGTTCACTTCTCTCCGGGTACGAGCAGGGCCGCTACACCGCGCACGCGATCGCCAGGGCCTGCGCGAAGCCGGATGCCGACCGGTTCGCCACGACCCGTGAGGATCTCAGCCGCGACTGGGCCGTCGTGGAGCTTGCCGGCTCGATAGCCCGCAAACCGCTGGGCCTGAGCCGGGCCATCGGCCCAGGCACCGGCGCCACCGTCCTGACGGGCATCGTCCACGCGGGCTACGATCCTACGCGAACCAGATCGTCAGCGTCGTCCGCGGCTGCCGGGCCCGTTACGGGCCGTCTTCCCTGCCGCTGCTCGACCAAGACTGCCGGGTCGCGCCCGGTGCGTCCGGCTCGGCGTTGATCCTGCGCGAGGGCGAGCCCGGCATCGTCGGCCTTCGCGTACCCGGTTCGTCGACCGGCACCTCCATCGCCGTGCCGGTCAGCAGTTCAAGCCGCCCCGCCGGCCCGCAGGCTGGACTCCTCGCCGATCGCAGCCCCCGTTCCGGCCAGCCAGCGCTCGGCCGTCGCCCGCCCCAGATCGCGCAGGCCGCCGAGGGTCGACCAGCGCGTGTCGAGCTTGCTCACGCCGCCGCCGGCCAGCGAGCAGGGCGCCTGCAGGAGATGGATGTTGATGGCGGCGATGGCCCGCATCCGCTCGGATCGCGGCTCCGCCGCCAGGGCGTAGGCCTGCAACTCGGTCAAGGTTTTCAGGTCCCGCATCAGGCAGGCGTTGAAGCTGATGTCGCTGACGCGCGATGCCATCTCCGAGGGCAGCATCCCGACCTCGTAGGTCTCGAAGGGCGTGAGTTGGACAACGATCAGGTCGGTGGCGCCGTGATCGCCGAACACCAGTGGATCCAGGGCCGGGTTGGCCGAATAGCCACCATCCCAGTAGCGCCGGCCGTCGATCTCGACCGCGTCGAACAACTCGGGGAGGCAGGCTGAGGCCATCAACGCGTCGAGGGTCACTTCGGCCCCGGAGAAGAGGCGCGGGGCGCCGGTCAGGATGTCGGTGGCCGAAACGTACAGCGGCAGATGGTCTTGGCGCGCCAGAAGGTCGAGATCCAGGCTCGCGCTCGCCACGGCCCGCAGCGGCTGCATGCTCCGCAAGGCCGGCAGGAACGGGGACACATAGGCGGCGAAGTCACGGCCGAACGCCAACGATCGGTTCAGGAACGGCTCGAACAGCGGTCCGGATGCGCCGAGGAGATCCAGCCCCCGCAGCGGCGAGCGGTCGGCTACGGCTCGCCACAACCGCGCCAAAGCCGCCTGCGCCGCCGCATCGCCACCGGTGGCGAGACCGGTGACCAGGGCGGCGCCGTTGAGCGCGCCGGCACTCGCGCCACTCACGGCCACGATCTCGACGTGCTCCTCCAAGAGGCGATCGATGATGCCCCAGCCATAGGCGCCGTAGGCACCACCGCCCTGCAGGCCCAACGCCACCCGAGGTTTTGCCCGCAACGCGCAATCCTTTCCACTCAGCATGGCAGGTCCACCCCGCCGATGCTGGTGTAGAGCGGAGCCCGCAGCTGCCCAGGTCTGGTCGATTCGAACTCTGCTTGGGATACCGCCCGCTCTTAAGCTCCGTCGATCTTCCAGCGAACCGGTCCCTTGCCGTCACGTCGGGCCGGTCGCTCCGCGGGGTGGCGGCGGTCATAGCGCGGCGCGTGAGACGTCCCCGGACACACGCGATGGGCCCGTGCCGTCGCGGCGTTGCATTTTCTCGGTTACCACGAAACGTCACGGTTAGGCGTTTATCCCCGCGCCTCTTCCAAGTGGATCTGAAGAAAAATTGAATGCAAAATAACATATTGACGCGGCGTGATCGAGGATACGGTTCGACTCGACATCGCATGTGCGTTACAGCACCGTGAACTCGGAACGTCATAACTTCGCCGAAGTTGTTGGGCCAGCAAACGCCCGGATAGGCGGAGTGTTGAACAAGTGAGACTCCAAGCCACGATGAAGACCCGTATCGCCGCCGTCGTCACCGCACTTACCCTTGGCGCAGCTCCGATCCCGTCTGCTCTGGCTCACGATATCGGCGCCCGCCATACCGGCGTCACACCCTATGACGTCTACACCCCCGGCCTCCGCACCGTGGTCGACCTGCCCTTCTACGATGCCTGTCCGGTGAGTTCGGGCACCGCGGGGAACGCAGACCCGCAGACCCGCTCACTCAAGCGATACGGCCAGACCGCCGGCGGCAACCGCTGCTGAGCGCGCAGCCTTCGTGCATGTTCCCACCTTCTCGACGGCACGGTCCGCCCCTTGGTGATGCGTCGCCGGCAGAACGATGCGACGACGGGGAGCTGTGACGTCCGGCAGACCGTCGCGCGAAGTCTGCAACCGCACAGCGCGCGGTTGCGGCTGCGCACGCCCGGCCTCTTCACGCGAGATCGCTCGAGGCCTCCGAGACATTCCGCGAAGCGACATGCGGGAACGCATGCTCAGAACCACCCTCAGACCTGATCGGAGACACCATGTTCCCCGCTGCCCTGACGCAAGGCTATCGCTCGTTTCTCTCCGCCCGGTTTCCCGAGGAGAGCCGCCGCTTCAAGGATCTCGCCACCAGCCAAGCACCCGAGATCCTGGTGATCAGCTGCTGTGACAGCCGGGTTGCGCCGGAGGCGATCTTCGATGCCGGGCCGGGCGAGCTGTTCGTGATCCGCAACGTGGCCAACATCGTGCCGATTTACGAGACCGGGGGCGACTATCACGGGACCTCGGCGGCGATCGAGTTCGCCGTGCAGGCGCTGGAGGTGAAGCACATCGTGGTGCTCGGCCATGCCACCTGCGGGGGCATCAAGGCCTACGCCAACAAGGCGCAGCCGCTCTCGCCGGGCAACTTCATCGGCAAGTGGGTGTCGCTGGTGGCGCCGGCCGAGGCGAAGGCGGGCGATTCCAGCGCGCCCGACTACCTGACCCGGATGGAGCACGCCATGGTCAGCCAGAGCATGGAGAACCTCCTGACCTTCCCGTTCGTGAACGAGCGGGTCGCGGATGGCCGGCTCCAGATCCACGGCGCCCATTTCGGCATCGGCAACGGCGTGCTGCTCGTGCGCCAGCCGGAAACCGGCGATTTCGCACCCATCGCCGATGGTTCGGGCATGCCGATCCGCCCGTCCGCCACGATCGCCTGCACCTGACGCGGTCGCGCGGCCGGGACGGGGCGCTGCGCCGCGAGAACCTCCGGAACCTGGGATCCGGTGCAAATAACTGGATCCGGTGCCGCGGTGAGGGGCACCGGGCCCTCGCGGCTCGGCTCCGTCAGCGGCTCGGACTTGCGACGGTCAGAGATCTTCGCCTCGAACCTGTCGGATCGCGGAATCTCGCATTTCACCGGCGCCGAGACCGCCGATCTTCCAGTCGCGCCTCACGCTGGAGGGCCGGGGCGCAGCGGAGGCTTCGCAGAGGGTATTCGGGCTTCGCGCGGCGTGCTCCGTCGAGGCTTGCCGCCGCGGGCGTCCCAGGATCACGGTCAGGAGCGGCGTGATGGGGTCGAGCCGGCTCTCAGTTCGCGGGCTCGAATAGGCTCGCGCCTCGGACATGGCGTGAGCGCGCATCGCAGCGACGTCCGTTTCCTTCATCGCTGCCGAAAGGGCGGCGGATGTCCAGGCCTGGAGATCCAGCCTCGTGGCGCGACAACCGTGCTTCGTTGTTGTTCGGGATTCTGATGCAAACGAGACAACCTGAACAAGCGAGGGATCGCTGCCTTCTGCAGTTCTTCTCTGCGAAACGGCCTCGCAGCATGATTGTGCGTCCCACGCCCCCAGCTCCGTCGCGCGTGACAGATCCTCACCAGAGGCGCGCGGTCTTGGCGAAGGCTTTCCCCGCCACCGTGAGACCGTCGAGCACCGCCCGCCCATCCGGGGCAACCCGGACCTCGACGAGAACGTCCTTGCGGGCTGTCCGGTCGAGCTTGGCCGGATCGCCCTGCGCTCCGTACCACTGCTCGATGCCGTAACTCACGGCGCCGGTCAGACAGGCGGGACGCTGGCAAGTCGCAGGCTCGGACGGCTGGCCGCCTGGCCTGGCTCGGATGCCCAGGGGAGCCCCCTGGCGGGCAAGCGTGGCCGAACCCAGTTGGCCCCTGATGAACAGGCTACCCTCTTGCGGAGGCTCGAACAGCACCTCTTCCGCCCTGTGGATGCCCTCGGCATCGGCGGCGAGCCTGAGATAGACGACCCGACCGGTCTCGAGGCGGCAGCTCTCGCGAGCATCGAGATCGCAGCCGAGCGGCCGTGATCGTACGCCCAGACCCTGGAGCCGTCCGATCTCGTAGGCGAGGACGCTGTACTCGCCGCGCAGCAGGTCGCGCGGATCTCGCGTTTCGACGGCAAGCCGGACGGAGCGCCCGTCGTGCAGCCGTTGCGTTTGCTGCCACGCCAGATGCAGCGAGGGCATCACCTGGATCGCGAGCAGGCCGGCGAAAGCCGCGCCGAGCGCGAGACCGTTCATGCGGCTCTCCCGTCGATGCGCCGGGCAGCCCAGCGACAGGCCACCAGGGCGAGGGTCACCAGGAGCGCGCAGAGCAGCAGGTTACCCGAGAAGGCGATAAGATTGCTGGACGCGGCGAGCATGCCGACCGTCAGACCGGCGGTCAGCGCCAAGCCCCAGCCGTACAGCTCGCGCCTGTCCTCCAGCTCACCGGCCACGACGAGGGTGAGCGCCGGAACGATGCCGCCCCACACGGTCCAGAACGTCGAGGGCTCCCGGCTTGCGCCGGCGATGAGCCACACCAGAAGCGCCAGGGCGGATGCCGCGAGGACGAGGAGATCGCTCGTGAGGAGTGTCGCCCGGGCCGGCGACCGGCGGCGAGCCAGGATGAAGGCAGCGAGCGCGATCGCGGCAAACGCCAGGGCCACCGTGAAGGCGGGTCGCGCACCGCCGAAGCCGAGCGTCCGAACGGCTACCATGACGATGCCGATCAGGTTGAGTCCGACCGCGGCGCGCGCCAGGGCCTGGGCGCCGTCGTGGAGGCGAGGGGGCCATCCTCCTCGCGGCGGCACGCGGGACAGGAGGTGCCCCAAGGCGAGGGCGAGCGCCGCGACGGTCAGGATCCGGTCCGGCGGCAGGAGGACCGTCAAGCCCGCCGGCGCGCCCCCGAGGTGATTGGTCAGCACGATCAGGAGCAGGAGCAGCGTGAACTCCCGGGCCGGAAGCCAGCCGGTCAGACTCGCGACGAACAGGGCTGGGCCCAAAGTCCAGAACCAGAGCCCTGCTCCGGAACCGGTCTCACCCCGCAACGAGCCGAGATCGAGACCATTCAAGCCCGCATCGGCCGCGATGAGGGCGATGCAGGCGACGATGGCCGCTCCGCCGGAGCGCGTGATCAGCGCCGTCGCCGCGCCGAGGATCGCGACGGTGACGGCGAAGCCCCGGGGATCGGCGGCCACGTGGAAGGTCTGGCCGACCAGTGCGAGGGTGGCGGCCGCGATCGCGAGGGATAGCGTCGCCAATCCATCTACGACCCGGCGCGATGATCTGATGCGATCGCGGCTGAGGCGGCGGGCCGCGAGATAGGTGCCGGCCACCGCCGCGGTGTCGGCGAGGACGAGCACGACGAGCCGCGCGGGGGGTGACATCGCGGACCAGTTCGCCGCCACGAAGGCGATGACGGACGGCGCCACGAGCAGGAGGATGCAGAGCGCCAGGGCCGTCTGAAGGGGCCGCAGGCCGCGGGCCGCGAGGGCGTGAGCGGCGATGCGCTCAGCCTGCTCCGGCTGGATCAGGCCGCGCTCCTGCCAGTCGCGCAGATCGCGCCGCAGGCGTGCGGAATAGGACAGCGGCATGGGCAGCCTTCATGCGATACTGCGCATTCTACGAGGCGAGAATTAAAACGGGGCTGTCGACGTGGAATGTAAGTTTTCGCACCTCAAGATATGCTTATCATCGGCTGAATATTCTGAAACTGATTGACGGGGCGGATCGGTCGTCGCTGGTGACGCCGATCCTCGCGTCGTCGCCCGCGTGACCGAACGGAAGTGGCGATGCCGGTTCGGCGGCCAGACGTCCGGGGCGCTTCCGGTCGCGCCGGGGATCGCTGACTTCGGCGGGAGAGGGGCGGGACAAGCGTGCCCGCGCATTCTCAGGGCTCGATCCGAAACCAACATGCTGGCCCGGGCCGGATGTGCCCGACCGCTTCGCGCTTCATGGACCACTCGGCGGCGCCTCGAACGCGGACGTCGGCGCCTCGGTCATGCCGCTGATTCACCTCTGACTCTCTGCGCGCCTGATCGTTCGGGGCTTGGCAGTCGCGCGGGACGCGCGGCGCAGATCGGACGTCGTCGGCGCTTCTCGAGGCTCACCGGCGCGGCGCCCTCGCGGCTTGCGCCGTCGCCCCGCTTGCCGCGTCCCGCTCCGATGCTGTCGCAGCGCTCGGCGGTCGTTCCGGTCGTATCGGCGCTCTATACCGCCCGGTCCCGCGTTCGGTTCTCCGCTGCCCGGCCTCGGGCTGGGAGAGGGCGCACCCATGCGGCCGGCGAGGCGCGGTCGAACGCCGTCCGCTCCCGGTGATCGCGCCGGGATACGCCGCGCGGGGGTTCTGCGTTCAAGCTTCGCGAGCGTCACGAGGCATTCGCCCCTGCCGGGATCCGCCGCCCGCCACCGTGACGGTCGCCCGCGGCATGGTCCGATCGGGAGCGTGCGCGCGGGCATCGTCACGCGGGCCGTCATCGGCCGGAACGCCGGCTCTACGCTGCGCACAAGGTCTCCCGCGCCGCCAGACCTCACGCGGTCGGAAGCAGGCGGAAGGTGGGAGATCGGTTCGGCCGCGTGGCGAAGGAGCCGACCGGCATTACCGGGCCGTCATCGTCGAGGACAAGGTCGTTGTCCCGCAGCAACCGCGCCAGGACCAGCACTGCCTCCGAAGTGGCCAGTTGCGCCCCGATGCACACGCGGGGCCCCGCGCCGAACGGCAGGAATGCGTGGCGATCAGGCTTCTCGGAGCCGAGGAATCGTCCGGGGTCGAAGCGCTCGGGGGAGGCCCACAGGCGCGGATCGGTGTGCAGCAGGGTGAACGGCATCAGCACGATGGCACCGCGCCTGACCGGTACACCGCCCAGGTCGTGGTCCGCCACCGCCTGGCGCGCCGTCATGTAGGCCGGCGGGTAGAGCCGCAGCGCCTCATCCACCACGGCGCGCGTGCGCGGCAGGGAGCCGACAGCCGACGCGGCCCCGCTTGGGGACAGGTCTGCCCGCCGCGCCTCCCGCCGGATGGCGCGGCGCCACGCGGGCGCGTTGGCCAGCAGGTAGCAGGCCCAGAACAGGGTCAGGCCCGTCGTCTCGTGCCCGGCGAAGATCATCGTCGACACCTCGTCGGCCAGGAGATCCTCGTCCCGGTTCCCGTAGGCCTCGGCCAGGAGGGCGAAGAGGTCGCGCGGCGCCCCCGGGGGGTGAGAGGCCCGGCGCTGCGCGATGATCGCCAGGATGAGAGCCCGCCAGCGCCGGCGGAAGCGTGAGCGGCGGACGGTGGTGAACGTCGGCACCCAGTGCGGCAGGATGAAGTCGCTGGCGCGGGGCCGTCCGATGCCGCCGGCGTAGGACAGGAGCAGGCCGCGCAGCTGCGGTCCGAAGGTGCCGGACACCAGGGAGAACATGCTCGTGCAGGCGACCCCGAGGCTGAGGTCCTGCATGACGCCGAGCAGATCCACCGGTGCCCCGCGGGATGCCTCCAGCGGGGCGAGCGTGGCCTCGGCACAGGCGGCCATGTGGTGGGCGAGCAGGGTTACGGTGCGGGGTGTGAAGGCCGGCGCCAGGGTCCGGCGCTGCCGACGCCAAGCCTGCCCCTCGCTGGCGGCGACGCCGCGTCCGATGAGAGCCCCGAAGATGCGGTCGCCGGCCGCGATTCGCCGATAGAGCTCCGGACGCGTGGCCAGCACGTCGCGGATCGCCTGCGGACCGGAGGCGACGACGACATCGCGGCCGAACATCGGCAGCACGAGGACCGCCTGCTCGCGGCACCGGTGCGGAAAGGCGGAGTAGGCGTTACGGCGCAGGCCGTGCAGGACGCCGAGAGCGCCCACGCGGTCCGGCGCCAGCGGCGGCATGGGCGGGGTGAAGGAGGCTTGCCCGGGCGTGTCGGTCGCCTCGCTGATGATGTCCATCGGGTATCCTCATCGCAGGCGATGGCGGCCGTGCGTCGCGCCCCGCGTTGATACCGGGCCGCCGACGCTTGGCGCGAGGTCGGATCACGCGGGTCGGGTCAAGCATGCCCAAGATACCGACGTGCCGGGCCGGCCGATCCGGGGGGCACACCGCTACGCCCGTCTCCGCGCGTCGCTGATCCCATGGCGCTCGACCCGTCTGCGAACTGGCGCCGACCGGTCCGTGCGGATCCTGATCAGTCGAAGCCGGAGGACGTCTCCGGCGCCGACATCGCGGGGTCGGCCACCCGCAATGGCTCGCGCGTTGGCTTGCCCCGTGCGAGCACGGCCGAGGCGGTCCTGCCCGCCGACGACAGGGACGACCCCGCGCGCCTGCTCTCGGGGTTGGCGATGCGCGCGAGGTAATCGGCCTTGCTCGCCTGCATGTGATCGACGGCGAGCTGCGCGAGCGCCCAGCGATCGCGCCCGCGCAAGAGCTCGATCATGGTCCCATGCTGATCGACCGAGAGCCGGAGGCCGTCGGCATCCGCCAGGTTCTTGGCGCGCATGGGCAGCGTGAGGCCCATGTAGTCGGTGAGCGTGCGCACGAGGTATGGGTTCCCGCACGCATCGAACAGGGCGATGTGGAAGGCGTCGTTCGCCTCGTGGATGCCGCGCAGGTCCCGCTTCTCCACCGTGTCGCGGTAGGCGTCCTGCAGCGCGTCGAGGCTGGCGATCAGACCGGGCTCGGCCGGCAGCGCGATCATCAGCATCGCCTGCCGCGTGAGCATCTCGCGGACTTCGTAGATCTGCCGCACCTCCTCGGCGGAATAGGACCTCACCGTCGCCCCAACGTTCCGCTCCCGCTGCACGACGCCCCGGCGCTCCATCTCCACGAGGGTCTGGCGGATGAAGTGACGGGAGGCGCCGAAGCGCACCATCAGGGCATCCTCGGTCAGGCGCGCTCCGGGCGCGAGGCGCCCGAACATGATGTCCTCCTCCAGGAGCGCCACGACGCCGCCGATGCCCTCGTGCCGGAGCGGCGGGACGGGACCCGCTTGCCGGTCCGCGGTCACCGCGCTTCCGCCCGACCGGCGAGTCGGTAGCAATCCTCAACGAGCCGCAGCGTCTCGAGATTGTCGGCCGGTGCCGTCTCGAACGGAGCGCCGTCGTCCAGGCGATCGACGAAGTGGGCGATCGTGGCCGCGTAGGATTCCTCGTAGGCGGCGGCGAGGTCGAAGGTCCGGAGCCGGGTCTCGCGCCCGGTCATCGACAATTCGGAGCCTTGGAGCCGGATCGCACCGTCAGGACCCAGGATCTCGAGGCGATCGGGGGCCGCGGGCGGGGCTCCGTGTGCCGCCAGGGTCGCGAAGACTTGCACCGGCAGTTCGCCGGCGCCGGCAAGTTGGATCAGCGCCGTATCCTCCCCCGCGAGGTCCGGGCAGGTCCGGCTGGTCGTGCAGGCGGCGACCTGCAGCGGACCCAGCAGCATCCGCAGGGTATCGAGGTGATGGATGAGGACTTCGGCGACGAGCATCCGCGCCTCGTCACGCATGAACGGCTGGCGTTCCAGGGCGGGGAAGTGCCCGGCGTCGTCCGGAAGGGTGCCGCTCGTGACGAGCTCCAACCGGGCCGCGAAGGGGCGCCCGATGATCCCGGAGCGAAGCCACGTCGCGATCTCGCGGTAATAGGTGCGGAACCGCCAGTTCTCGTGCACCATCAGGCGCGACCGGCCCTGCACCGCGGCCACCAGAGCCTCCGCCTCGGCGAAGGTCGGGGCCAGGGGCTTCTGGCAGAGGATCGGCAGCCCGTGATCGGCCGCCAGGCGGACAAGCTCCGCATGCACCGCGCGGGGGGCGGCGACATCGACGGCGTCGAGTCCGCCCGCCGCCAGCATGTCGTGGGCGTCGGCGTAGGTGTGCGGGACGTGGAACGCCCGGGCGCGCGCTTCGCGCTTCTCGGCGGACGGGTCCGCGATCGCCACGACCTCGGCACGGCCCCGCAGGGCGGCCCAGCCCTTGAGATGATGCTGCGTGACCCATCCGGCCCCGATCAGGCCTATCCGTCGGACGGCGCTCAATGGACCCCTCCAGCCCGACCCGGGTCACCGCCCGGTCGCGAGAGCGCGGGGACCGCCGCGGTGGACCGGGGGTCGAACAGGAAGGCCGCATCGGGCCGGAAGAACAGGTCGACGACCTCGCCCACCCTCGCGCGGGTGTCGCGCGGCAGGCGCGCCGTGCACTCGGTTCCGCCCTCCGTCTCGACGGCGAGGAGCGTCTCGGCGCCGAGGGGTTCGACGGCGAATACCCGCCCGCGGATCCGGCCCGCCGCCGCGGCCCCGGCGGCCTCAACGGACAGGTGTAGGTCCTCCGCCCGGACGCCGAGCACGACCTCGCCGGCGGCAAGGGGGGCGAGCACGGCGGGCGACCAGCGCGTGAGGGCGGTCTCGATCGCGGCCGTGCGGACCCGATCACCGCCGGAGACCGGCACGGTGAACAGGTTCATCGGCGGCGCGCCGAGGAAACGGGCGACGAAGGTGTCGGCGGGGTTCCAGTAGACGTCGAGCGGTTTCCCGACTTGGGCAACGCGCCCGCCGTTCATCACGCAGATCCGCGTCCCCATGGTCATCGCCTCGACCTGGTCGTGGGTCACGTAGATCATCGTGGAGGCGAGCCGATGATGCTGCTTGATCAGCTCGTTGCGCGTGTTGACGCGCAGGGCCGCGTCGAGGTTCGAGAGCGGCTCGTCGAACAGGAACACCATCGGCTCGCGCACCATGGCGCGCCCCAGGGCGACGCGCTGGCGCTGCCCGCCCGACAGGGCCTGCGGTTTGCGGTCGAGGTAGGGGATCAGGCCCAGCATCGCGGCAGCCTCCCTGACCCGCCGCTCGACCTCGGCGGACGGCGTGCGGCGGCGCTTGAGGCCGAAGGCCAGGTTCTCGGCGACCGTCATGTGCGGGTAGAGGGCATAGGACTGGAACACCATCGCGATGTCGCGGTCCTTGGCAGGCACGTCGTTCATCGTCCGCCCGTTGATCGAGAGCGTGCCGGACGAGATGGTCTCCAGGCCCGCGATCATGCGCAGCGTCGTGGACTTGCCGCATCCGGACGGACCGAGGAGCACCATGAATTCGCCGTCCCCGACCGTGACGTCAACGTTGTCGACCACGACCGGCCCGCCGGAGCCGTAGCGCTTGCAGATCCTGGACAGCTGAACGACCGCCATCTCGGCCCCCTTACTTGACGGCGCCCGCGGTCATGCCGCGGATCAGCTTTTCGGAGAAGAAGACGTAGGCGAGGATCACCGGAACGACCGAGATCATGACCCCGGCCGCGATCATGCCGATGTCTTGGAAGTGGTCGCCCATGAAGGCCCGGATGCCGATCGGCAGGGTGCGCTTGTCCGGGTCGGTGATGAGCACCACCGCGAACAGGAACTCGTTCCAGAGCTGGATGAAGTTCAGGATCAGGGTGGTGGCGATCGCCGGCATGCCGATCGGCAGGACGATGCGGCGGAAGATCTCGATGTCGCCGTAACCGTCCATCTTGGCCGCATCGAACAGATCCTGCGGGATCCGGGCGAAGAACCCCTCCAGCAGGTACACCGTCAGCGGCAGCTGGAGCGAGACGTAGACGAGCGTCAGCCCGAGCAGGCTGTTGTATAGCCCGTAATCGACCAGGATCTGATAGAGCGAGATCAGGGTGATCTGCGGCGGGAAGATGATCGACGAGAACAGGATGCCGTAGATGATGCGGTTGCCGCGGAAACGGTAGCGGGCGAGGGCGTGGGCGGCCGCGGCGCCAACCAGCGTCACCGCGGCGACCGCGGCGACGACGACGATGGTCGAGTTCCAGAAATAGGTGGCGAAGTCGGAATCGACCCAGGCGATCCGGAACTGCTCCCAGTGGAACGGACGGGGCCACGCGTAGTGGTCCGCCGAGATCTCGCCCGTGGTGCGCACCGACATGGTGGCCAGCCACAGGAACGGCCCCAGCGTGTAGGCGGTGTAGGCGGCGATCACGACCGCGAGGGCGGTCCGGCTCGCCAGGAAGCCGCCCCGCCCGCGGGCCGGGGGCAGGGTCGCGTCGGCGCTCACGTCAGTACTCCAACCGATCGCGGGATTTGAAGACCCGGTTGAGAACGATGACGGCCGCGCAGACCACGCCGAACCAGACGGTCGCGATGGCCGACGGGTAGCCGAGATCGAAGGTGTTCCAGTTGAAGGCGCGCTTGTAGACGTAGGTCGAGACCGTCTCGGTCGCCCAGAGCGGCCCGCCGCCGGTCATGATCCAGACGAGATCGAACACCTTCATCTTCCCGATGAAGGCGAGGACGTAGAGGTTGAGCAGCGTGGGCCGCAGCATCGGCACGATCACGTAGCGGAGCTTCGCGCCCCAGCCGCAATTGTCGAGTTCCGCCGCCTCCAGAACCTCCGACGGCAGCGCGTGGATGGCGGCCAGACAGACCACCATGTTGAACCCGGCCCATTTCCAGGCATGCGTCACGATGAGGGCCGCCAGCGCCGTGTTCGGATCGCCGAGCCAGGACCGGGTCAAGGCGTCGAGCCCGGCGGCCCGAAGGCCCTCGTTCACCACGCCCCAATCGTAGTTGTAGATCCACATCCAGAGGATCGCGACCACCACGTAGGAGAGAAGGACGGGCGTGAACCACGCCACCCTGAAGAAGCGCGAGAAGGGAATGCCCGCATAGAGCGCGAGCGCCAGGAGGAGGCCGGTGGCGACGTCCAGGATCGGGGCGACGAAGGCCCACACGAACGTATTGCGGACCGCAATCCAGAACGTCTCGTCGCCGAGCAGGTCGCGGTAGTTGGCGAGCCCGACATAGCTGCGCTCCGAGCCCTCGATCGTGAACAGGCTGTCGAAGATCGTCCGGAAGGCCGGGTAGGCCGTCAGGCCGAGATAGATCACGAGCGCGGGGGCGAGGAAGACGACCAGGACAAGCCAACTCGCCCGGCGCGGATCCGACACGCGCCCGATGGCCGGTGCGCGTTCCAAGGGTGCCGCCTCGGTCTCGAGCGCAGTGCTGCCCGCCACCGCGTCAGCTCCCTTTGCGGCAGGCCGCGTCCATCTTGTCGGCGGCCTCACCCACGCCGATGAGCCCGGCCGGAAGGGCGTTGTTGATGACCTGGGTATAGGTCTCGGCGCACTTGCCGCGATAGTACATCAGCGGAGTGCCGAAGAAGTAAGTGGCGCCCGTGTTGCGGGCGTTCAGTTCCGCGAAATAGTCGGCATGGCTGGAGTTGATCTTTGAGGGATCCGACTTCAGGCCGGTCTGCAGGGATACCTGCTCCGTCCATTTGTCGCCGTTCCCGACCGTGGCCATGGATTCGAGCAGCGCCCCGGCGCACGCCTTGTTCTTCCCGCGCGCGTACATCACGAAGCTGCCGGCGACCGCCAGCGTCTTGCAGGTCGGGCATTTGCCCTCGTCCATGGAGGGGAACTGCATGATGCCGAGGGGAAAGCTCGTCGGCATGCCGCCGCTCTCCGGCGAGGCGAAGGCTCGTCCCGTGAACCAGCTCGGATCCGGGAAGGTCAGCGAACCCGGCTTCTGGTAGAAGTAGTAGTGAGACTCGCCCAGTTTCAGCGTCGCGAAGCTCTTCGGATAGGCGCCGGCATCGACCAGACCCTTGAGCCAAGTCATTACCTCGACGACGCGGGGGTCCTTGAACGACAGGTTCCCGTTCAGGAGCTTCCCGTAATCCTCGGTGCCCAGCTTGCGCAGGAGCGACTCGAAGAGAAGCAGGCCGCCGGGGAACGGCCGGTCGCCGACGCCCTGGGACACCGGCGTGATGCCGGCGGCGGCGCCCTTCCTGACCAAGTCCGCGAAGCCGGATTGCGTGAGCTGGAAGGAGGGCGGTACCTCGACCCCGACTTTCTTCACCAAGTCCTTGTTGTAGTACAACTCGACCGTGTACGCCTCGACGGGCAGACCGTAGACCTTGCCTTTGTAGGTCCAGGCCGGCTTCGCCCAATCCTCGAGCTTGGCCAAGTCGACATGACCGTCGAGCGGTTCGAGGAAGCCGCCCGTCAGGAACTCGGGTTGATCGGGCTCCAGATAGAAGACGTCGGGTGCCTGCCCTGTACGGACGGCGGATTTGGCCTGCGTGTAGATGTCGGCTTTGGGGATGAAGCTCAGCTTGACCGCGCATTGCTTGTTGGCGGCCTCGAAGTCCCGGACGCGCGCGGCCACCCAATCCTTCTTGGCCGGTTCGTCGGGCCAGTTCGACCACATGGTGATCTGGACGGGCTCGGCCGCCGCGGCCGTTCCGGCCGCGAGCAGGCTCCAGGCGAACACGGCCGCCATCCCGGTGCCCGCACTGCGCATCGCACCTTCCTCCCTCGTGATTGTTGCGCTGATCGTCCGTGACCGGTCCGAAGTTGTCAATAAAAATGCGGTCTGTGAGCACGGCCGTGTCGACGGTGCCGCTGATCCCCTATGTTTTATCGATAATCTCGTGGGCGGCAGCGCATTCGCGACCACCAGCACTGTCAGCTCCCTCCAAGTCCTCCGTCGGACGGGGTCACGGGTCGTCGAGGCCGGCCGGGGCATTCACGCACAGCCGCCACGATGCGCGGATCGCAGGGATCCTGACGGTCGTCGCACGCGCGATAGGGTCGACGACGCCGGTCGACACGGCGACCGGGATGGCCGCCGGCAGGACGACCCGATCCTGTTGCCGGATTGCACCGGGGTGCCACGTCCGTCTGGCCGGGGTCGCGGGCCGGGACCGGATCCTCAATCCTCGGCGGGATGACAGAATCTGGAGATTGACAAAGCCCTGTCAGATAGCAGTAGCATAAAATTAACGCTTACGGAATCTGGCGGCTCGGAGACGTTTGATGGCATGGTCGCCGTTTCGGAATGGTTTGTTTTCGGCGGATCGGGCGGTCGACCTTACGGACAGCAAGCGGTCGCAGGCGGCAGTACAATACCCTCAGCGTGAAGAATTGCGTTCTAGTGGTGCGGCTGAGTTGCAGACAGCAGCAGTTCAGTCGCCGTCGCGTGATCCGCTCGATGCCATCGGGCAGCGCGACGAATTGGTCCGCATGCGCGTCAGCGAGATGAGCGGCCGGCTCGAAGAACTGAAGTCGCTGCAGGAAGACTTTTCCTCGGTCCTCACGCCCCTGATCGCCATCTCCGAGGAGCTTCCGCGCGCCACGATGCGGCTGGCCGAGGTCGAGGCGCTGTTCGCCAAGGAGCAGCAATCCGCCCTCGCGGCGCGGCGGGAGGTGGGCGAACTCGCCGTCAGGACGGCGACCCTGACGAACGAGTGCGCGGCGATGACCGCGGAGGTCACCCGTCTGGAGAGCGGTATCCACACACGGGATATCGAACTGGAGCAGCTGCGCGTCAGCGTACGCGACAAGAGTCTCGCGACCGAGAACTACGAACGGCAGCTCGCCGCCGAGGTGGAGCAGACGAAGGCCCTGTCCGGCGAGAACAAGGCCCTGCGCCTCGAGGCGCAGGCCGCCGATCAGGCCCTGTCCCGGTCGGAGCGCGACCTGGCCGAGACGCGCGAGCGCTTCGCGATCCTCGACCAGGACAATCGTCGCCTTCAGCTGCTGTGCGAGGAGCAGGAGGCGCGGCTGGCCGACACGGTGGCCCGCTACGAAACCTTGCGCGAGGAGGCCGAGACCGAGCGGCAGCGGCTGCTCGCGATCGAGGCCGATTTCGCGGCCGAGGTCGCGGCCCGCCAGAAGGCGGATGCGCAGCACGAATCCGAGATTGGCGGGCTGCGGACGGAGCGGGCGAGCCTCACGATGAAGCTCGAGGCCGCGACCAACCGCGCGTCAGCCACCGAGCAGCTGCTGGTTCAGCTCCGCGCCCAGCTTCGGGAGAAGGACGAGGCGCTGCGCGTGGCGGAGCGGACCGTCAAGGAGGCGGTCATCGAGCGCGCGACGGCCGACCGCCGGGTCGAGGCGGTCCAGGCGGATCTCGCCCGCCAGACCGAGCGCCTGCTCGACGCGCAGCGGATCCGGTCGGACCTGGACAACCGGTGCGACATGCTGGCCAAGGCGCTGGCGGCGAAGGATGTCGCGGTGGAGCAGGCGACCTCGCGCGCAGCCCTCCTGTCCGAGCGCATGGAGCAGCTGGCGCGGCGCCACGAGGCCGAGATCCAGGAACTCGAGGTGGCCAACCGCAGGCTCGTGGAGGATCTGCAGTCCGAGCGCTCCGAGCGGGCGATGACGCAGGGGGCGCTCGACATCGCCCGCGAGAGCCGCATCGCCCTTCAGAAGCAGTACGAGTCGCTCAAGCGGGACACGCGGCGCTTCCGCAGCTTCGACGACGGCGACGCGTCCGCGCAGGCCGAGCCCGCAGCCGGACGACCCGCGGCGGCCGCGGACGCGAAGAGTAACGTTCGGCCCTTCGTTCCCTCCGACCGCGTCAGCTAGCTTCGAAATCGGAGATTCTCATCATGCTACGTGTGGAGGCGGCATTGGCAGACCAAGCGTTCAAGGACTCGAACTCGTCGATGACCGCGACGTGGCTGATGCGCGGGATCAAGCCGGACGGTTCGATGCCCCTGCAGCAGGAGGCCGCGGTCAATACCCGGTCCGAGACGCTGCATCGCGAGGCCTCCGAGGTTCACAAGATGCCGGGCGTGTCCCGGGACTGGTCCTCGGCGCTCGATCTGATCCGCGAGGCGACGGAGGCGATCAGCATCAACGAGGAGCGCGTCGCCGATCTGGAGGCGCAACTGCACCAGGTCACGACGACCGCCAACGAGGAGATGCGGGAGCTCAACGTCAAGATCGCGGCCGCCGAGCGTCGGGCGCAGAAGGCCGAGGAGCGGGCGCGGACGGCCGAGGCGAGGGCCAACGAGGCCGAGACGTGGCTCGTCCGCATCCACGATGCGGTATTGAACGGCTTCCGCCGCAAGCCCAGCGCAGGGTTCGCCCCCATCGAAGTCGGCGGTCAGGACCTCATCGAGGCGCAGCAGGCGTCGGAGAACTGATGCGCTGATCGTCAGCCGCTCATGGACGCGCAGTCGCTGAGCCGGACCAGTCTGGTTGCCGAGCGCTCCCCGGATCCGCGCGCCCCGGAGGGGGATCGCGGGCTTCCGCAGCGTCTGCCGGAGCCGGCCCTGACCCTGCAGATGATCGAGGCCGCGATCCAGAGGCAGCGCTTCGTCGAGGACGAGGGCGAGCGGATCTTCGAGCGCGCCCAGCACCTGCTGGCCTCCGTGAAGGCGGAGCGGACGCGCCTGCTCGGCGAGATCGAGCACCTGCGGGCCGACCTTACCGAGACGCGCAACCTGTTGCGGCAGACCTGCCGGGACCTCGCGGAGGCCGAGCATCGCGCGGAGCTGGCGGAACGCCGCGCGACGGATCTGGGGGCCCGCAACGAGGAGATGACGAGCTTCTGCGTCCGCCTCGTCGATGCCGTCGAGCCGATGCTGGGACCCGACGCCGTGCTGGCGGCCGGCAGCACGGACCGGTAGCCCGAGTCGGCAAGTCTTCCGGCCACCCCGTGAGCCCGACATGCCGGGGATCGTGATCCGCCGAGGCGGGCAGGCCGGGGCGAGGTTCAGGATCGGGGAGACGCGGTCGAGCGAGCCCGGAATTCACATGCCCGCACCGGCACTTTGACCGAGCGGCGGGATGGAAATGTTCCGGCCGGTCGCCTCTTGAACCTGACGACCCTGAGGACGGACCGGAGCGGGAGACCCCGGGGCCTCCCGCGCTTCTAAGCGTCGACCGGTCACCAGAAGTGCATCAGGGTTTCCAGCATCCGGTTGGCCAACCCGGCGCTTTCCGGGTGTTTCTCGGCGTACTGGACGATCTTCTTCTGTGCTGACAGCGCGGCCGCTCGCGCCTTGGGTGAAGCCGTGAACGCCCGGAAGGCGTCGTTGCCGCCCGTCGAACTGGGCAAGCCGTTGTATCCGGTGGACGTTGCGGCGACGGGATTCGGCGCGCTTCCCGTATCGACGGGAGTGCTCGAAGTCGTGGCCGCCGGTGTGGGGACCGTGTCCGTACCGGGCGGCGACACAGGTACGGTGTGATCTGCCACGGTGGCAGTCGGTACGCTCTGCGTTTCGCTTCCACTCGCTGCCGTGCCGGTCGAGCCGGCGCTGGAGAGAGAAGGAGCCTGCGGCGCGACCACGACGGGCTCGGTCTGACTTGGCGTGCTCGCGGTGTTCGCGGCGCCGGTTGTCAGCTGATGATCCGTGTCCGCCCCGGCTAACGTCGGGCTTGGGCCTGTGTTCGTGGCGGTATCGCCCGAGCTGGCGGTCGTACCGCCGGAAACGGTGTTGCCGTCGCTCTGGCCGGTAGTGGAGCGGCCCGGGTTGTCGCCGGGGCCGCTGGTGTTCGTCGCGGTGGTGGTGGTCTGCCCGGCGGTGGCGGTCTGACCGGTGGTGGTGCCCGAGCTTGTGCCGGTGCCGCCGCTGGCCGTCGCGGTGGCGGCTCTCGCGCCATACAGGCCCGGATCGCGCCCATCCGGCGCGGAGACGGCACCCTGCGTTACGGCTGTCGCATTCGGGTCGTTCGAGTAAGCGCGGATGTAATCGATGTGCGACGCGATGGAGCCGCCCGAGGCGCCGTCCTGCGTCGCCAGGTTGGTCATCAAGTACATCGGACTTCGCATGTCCGACGGCGTCGCCTGGGACCCCTTCAGCTCGCCGTCGACGTAGAAACTGATCCGGTCCGACTGCCAGTTCACGCCGTAGGTGTGATAGCCGGCCGGATTAGCGCTCGCGCTGAAGACCTGACGATTGTCCTGCCACGGCACGCCGTTCTGCGAGTCGGTGGTGTGGATCGTGCTGTAGACACCCGCGTCGTAGTTTCCGTAATGCTCGACGACATCGAGTTCCTGCCAGCCCCCGGCCTTGTTCGGATCGGCGATCTGCTTGTCGGGCATCAGCCAGAACGCGTCCCAGGCGCCGGACTGGGACGAGAAATCGGCCCGGACTTCGAAGTGGCCGTACTTCTGCGAGAAGTTGCCCTGCGTGGTGATGAGGCCGGATTCCCAGCTTCCCGGATAGCCGGACGTGGTCGGATCAGGCTTGGCTGTGATCGTCAGCGCCCCGCCTTGCACGCTGAACGGATCGTAACCCGAGCCTGAATCGACGAACGATGAACGGCCGAAACCGATGTCGGAATTGGCATCGTAGCGCTAA
This sequence comes from Methylobacterium longum, assembly GCF_022179385.1. GTDB lineage: Bacteria > Pseudomonadota > Alphaproteobacteria > Rhizobiales > Beijerinckiaceae > Methylobacterium > Methylobacterium longum. The sequence goes on from NZ_BPQS01000039.1 coordinate 44,133, forward strand.
TCCGGGCGGATATCGGCATAGGTGGTGCCGGCACCTGTCTGGGAAATGCTGCGCGTATCGAACTCGTCATCAAAGGTTAGCTTATAACCCGACAGATCCGGAAAGGATATTTTCCCCATTTCGACGGCAAGAATCAGCCATTCGTCTTTGTTATAAGACATCTTGCCTGCATTGCTCGGGCCGGACATCGCGACCGGCGCCATGATCAGACTGGTATTCCTATTAATTTATCTGTGGAAACACTACTCAGGCGGTTGTGATGCTGTCAGGCTTTATGTCCGGGATGTGCCTGTAAACGATGATCACCCCGTCGGCGGCAGCACGCCCCAAGGGGAGGTGGCCGCGCGATCGCGGCTGACGCCACACGATCCCCTGCGCGAAGACGGACTGGAAGGCGCGCCGCAGCGAGGCGGTGCCTTCCGGACACACCGATATGGCGCGCGGCGCGCACAGGCGGCCTCGCCCGATCCGTCCCAGCCCATCGTCCCCACTGCGACGGCTGATCACGCCGACGTTACCAGTAGCCTAATGTTACACTCTTTGCGTGGGCGACCGGCCGCGCAGTCGTTGCGACCGGGGCGGCTGTGGCCTGGATGGGGGCATCATGGACCAACGGACGCCTGCCGACCTGACGCACGACGTGGTGGGCGCGGCACGCGCCGTGTCCCTGTCGGCGGCGCAGCGCGCGCGGGCCGAGGATCGCGACGACGGCTTCCCGAGCGACGATGTCGCCGACCTCGTCCGCCTCGGCTTGTTGGCGGCCCCCGTTCCGGCGGGGTGGGGCGGGGCCGGCCTGGGCGAGGAACCGGGAGCCCGGAACCTGATCGACGTTCTCCGTCTCGTCGGCTCCGGCAGCCTCGCGCTCGGACGGGTCTACGAGGGCCACGTCAATGCCCTGCAACTCGTCGCCCGCCACGGCGATCCCGATCAATGCGCGCGCCTGTTCGCCGATGCCCGGGCCGGCCACCTATTCGGCGTCTGGAACACGGAGCCACCCGGCGGAGGCCTCCTCCTCGCGGAAGACGAGGCCGGGTATCGCCTGACCGGCGTGAAGACCTTCGCGTCGGGGGCGGGCTTCGTGACCCGTGCCCTGGTCACCACGCGAGCGCCGGGCGGGGAGGGGACCCTCATGCTGGTCGTTCCGCTCGCGCCCGGGGCCGGTGCCGACCTGTCCCCCTGGCAGGCGCAGGGCATGCGCGCCTCGGCCACCGGCACCCTCGATTTCGACGGCCTGCGGGTTCCGGCCGACGCCGTGCTCGGCGGACCCGACGGTTACTTCCGCCAGCCGGATTTCTCGGCCGGCGCGTGGCGCTTCACGGCGGTTCAGCTCGGCGGCATCGAGGCGGTGTTCGACGCGTGGCGGACGCACCTCGTCCAGCTCGGGCGCGGCGCGGATCCGCATCAGCTCGCCCGCCTCGGCGAGGGGGCGATCGCCGTCGAGGGAGCGCGGCAATGGGTGGTCCGGGCGGCCGCCCTGGCGGCCGACGGAGTGCTGGCCCCGGAGCGGATGGTGGCCTTCGTCAACCTGTGCCGGCTCGCGGTGGAGAAGGCCGGCCTCGACGTGCTCCGGCTGGCGCAGCGCTCCGTCGGCCTCCAGGGCTTCCTGCGGACGCACCCGCTGGAGCGGCTGTCGCGCGACCTCGCCACCTATCTGCGTCAGCCCGGACCGGACCGGGCCCTCACGGCGGCGGCGGCCGAGATCCTCGCGACGCGCGACAGGGTGGGCGATCTCTGGGGCGGAGACGCGGCGTGACCGCCGTCTCCCGCTTCCCCGCGCCGCCGCTCGGGGAGGGGCGCCGATCCGCGGTCTGGCGCGACACGCCGCGGCGCTACGGCCGCATCAGCCGCGGCTTCCACTGGGTGATGGCCGCGCTGTTCGCGTGGCAGTTCACCGGCGCGATGCTCTACGTCACCATCGGCGACACCGCGGTGACGCGCTTCGTGGGCGGCAGCCACTTCACCCTGGGCGCGACGCTGTTCGTGCTGGTCCTATTGCGCGGGGCCTGGGGATTCGCGAACCTCCGGCGGCGCCCGCCTCATACGGGCCGCCTGGGGCGCGCCGCGACCATCGGGCACGGCGTGATCTACGGCCTGATGATCGTCGTGCCGTCTCTGGCGTTGCTCCGCCAGTACGGCTCGGGCAAGCCCTTCGCGCCCTACGGCATCCCGTTCATGCCCGGGCGGGACAACAAGATCGCCTGGATGATGGTTCCGGGCGACCTGTTCCATTACTGGCTCGCCTTCGTCCTGCTGGCCGTCATCCTGGGTCACGCCGCCATGGCGGTCCTGCACCGCATCCTCTGGAAGGACGACGTGCTGGTGCGCATGACCTGACGGCCAGAGGGCGGGCGGGGCTTCGCCCCGCCCGCCCGCATCCGCTCAGACGAAGTGCGCGGGCAGGCCCAGCGCCTGCGCGTACACCATCAGCGCGATCGCGCCGCCGATCAGGGTGGTGGCGATGGTGATGCGGTTGGTCCAGGTCATTGTAGCCTCCATCGGGTTCGCGACTGTGTTCGCGCTGTGACCCCGATGTATGCTCAAGCTTTCGCGAACGACGTGCTCCGGAACACCTTCGGATCAATGCCGCCGCGGTGCCGGGAGCGGCGGCCGGTCTCGATCCGGCCGATCATCCTCTCGTCCGTGGACGGACCGGGGATCGTCGGCGGCCGGCACTTACCGGCGCCGGCTCCGCACGGAGGCAGTCCCGAGCACCGCGAAGGCCGTTGCGGCGCCGACACCGAGGAGGCCGGCCGCCGCGGTGAGCGGGTGCAGGGTCGCCCGCGTGTATGCGCTGCTGCGCATGACCGGCACGGGCGGATCGCCCCGGGTCTCCCCGGCCGGGATCGGCGCGTGCAGGGCGCCGTCCGGGTTGCGGGGAGCGCTCGCGCGCTTCTGCAGGGCGACGATCGCCGGGGCGAGGTAATCGTAGGCGCCCGGAGCAAATTCCTTACCGGCCGTGAAGGCCTTGCCGGCGCCGCCGACGAAGATATCGCGCTGCGGATGGACGGCGGCGTGCAGGACGGCGTTGGCGACCTCGTCGGGCGGATAGATCGGCGGCGGCAGGCTCGGCTCGCGGTCCATGTAGTTGCGCGCCCGCTGAGGCAGGGGCGTGTCGATCGAGGCCGGCTTGATCAGCGTCACCGACACCGGCGCCTTCTCGACCATCAGCTCCATGCGCAGGGCGTCGGTGAAGCCCTTCACCGCGTGCTTCGAGGCCGCGTACATGCCCTGGAACGGGAAGGCGAGGTCCGAGGCGATGCTCCCGACGTTGATGAGCGCGCCGCCATGCTGGCGCAGGTGCTCGGTCGCCACCAGCGATCCGAACACCGTCCCCCAGAAGTTGGTTTGGATCAGGCGCTCATGGTCCGCGTCGCTGATCTCGCGCAATCGCCCGTAGATCGAGACGCCGGCGACGTTCACCCAGGTGTCGAAGCCGCCGAAGGTCGCCTCGGCCGAGTCGGCGACGGCCTGCACGTCCGCGCGGTTGCCGACATCGGCCACGACGTGGATCGCCTTGCCGCCGACGCCCTCGATCTCGGCCCGGATCCGCGCCAGGGCGTCGCCGCTGCGCGCCGCCAGGACGACCCGGGCGCCGCGCTTCGCCGCCATCCGGGCGGTGGCGAGGCCGATGCCCGACGAGGCGCCGGTGATCACGATGACCTGCTCGCGGAGCGGCTTGTGCTTCATGCGGTGAACCCCGATTCCATCGTGCGCCGGCGCGGCCGTCGCACGTCAGGCTATCCCCTCAGCAGGGGGCATTGTTCCTGGAACGGGGGTGGTGTCTGCGTCGCAGGGGCCGACCGGTCTCTGCCGGAGCGCTGGAACCCTGACGGTTTCCGTGGTGCCGTGCGCTCCTCAGGGAGGAGGTTCGGCGAGGCCGTGCGCCAAGCGGGTTCGGGCGCCAACTCGCAGCGGTGGGAATGGCTGGCGACCGCCGTTCACGGCTCGCCGCGATCACGGCGCCGACCCTCGTCGTTCACGGGACGGACGATCCTCTCATTCCGCCTGCCTGCGGTGCGGACACGGCGGCTTCGATCCCGGATGCCGAGATGATGTTGATCGCCGGGATGGGCCATGACCTGCCCCCATCCCTGTACCGGGTCATCGCCGATGCGATCGAGCGAACCGCTCGCCGTTCAACCAGCTTGGCGTGAGGAGGGTAGGAAGGGCACCATCAGACGGGCACCATTCCAGGGGGGCCGAGCGGCTGCCTCCGAGAAGGCGGTTGTGTCGTCCCTACGGTCGCGATGGGTCCGAAGCGGCCGTGAATGACGGTCTGCCGGTTGCGCCTGCGTGACGAACCGGCCGCACTCGGTCTTCGCGGCATGATCCATCGGCCTAGCGTCGGGCGCGGGGCCGGGATCGATTCGGACTGGATCGAACATCGCCCGCGTGACGTTCCTCTCGAGCTACACTGGCCAAACAGGAGGAACGCTCGTGCGTATTCGCTATCTGCTGCCGCTCGTCGGCTTGCTCGCGCTCACGGCCTGCAAGGACGAGAAAAAGGCCGAGAACCCCGCGCCTCCGCCGCCCCCAGCCAGCACTGCGCCGGCAAACCCCGCGCCTCCAGCGACGACGACGAATCCGGCCCCCGCCACCAAGCCGTAACCAGGGTGCCGTGACGCTGGCGAGCCCTGGGGCGTTACCCGAAGCCGCAGGGCTCGCCCATCCGACCGGAGCGCCTGACGCCGCACCGGTCTGGAGACTTCGACCCGACCGAACCGCGCGGGACGGCTGCGACGGATCGCAAGCAGCCGCCCGTTCCCTGTGTTCGAGACGGGTTCTGGTGTCAGCGTCCGTAGATATCCTCGACGCGGATGATGTCGTCCTCGCCGGTGTAGGATCCGACCTGGACCTCGATCAGCTCGAGCGGGATCTTTCCGGGATTGGC
>NZ_BPQS01000040.1 GCF_022179385.1 Methylobacterium longum
TACCTGATGGCCAACCTCGCCACGCAGGACGGCGCGACGGATGTCGGCCAGAACATGAAAATCGATTACATTCGGGCGTACTCGAACGACGGATCCAACCCGACCGTCGCCCTCGACCGTGTCTCCGCCCCCGACGGCAAGGATCCGGGGATGTACGGCGCAACCGCTCTCAACGGCGGCCCCGCGACTCCATCCGCGCCGGTCGAGCCCGTTCCAGTATCCACCACGCCGGCTCCGACCAATCCGGTCCCCACGACGCCATCGTCAGTGGAGCCGCCTGCCCAGGTCGCCCCGCCGCCGGTCACGCAGCCCACCAGCGACAACGTCGTCATCGCCGGCGACAGCACCGGCACCCCTATTGGAACTCCCATCAGTTCGACGAGCGCAGTTCATCCCGAGACTTCGGGGTCGGCCAGTGCCGTGCAGCCCGCCGCCTCCAGCTCATCAAGCGCTCCGGCCACTGACCCAACAGCCATCGCCGACTCGTCAGCGCCTGCGAGTGGAATGGCCCATACGACACCGGTCGAACCCACGGGTTCAACCAGCCCGACCAGCGTCTCGCTCAGCCCCCCGATTGCGGCGGCCGTACCAAGCCCCACCAATCCGGCCGCCACCTCGTCGGGTATTCCCGGCTCGGCGGTCACCAACTCGACCGGCGCGGTCGGCGGTGCCACCAACGCGCAAACCATTCCAGTGTCCGACTCGGGAGGCTCCCTCGCCCCAACAGCCACTATTTCGGGCAACGCAGCACAGCCTCTAGCTGTCAGCCCGACGAGTTCGATCAACTCAACAGGCATGCCTCAACCAGCAACTACAAATTCTGGAATGGTTGGAGCAAATGCCTCTGGAATTGCAAACAGCTACGCTTACCGAACATTTACTTCTACTTCGCAGGCGAGAGTAGCGGCTTTGACGGCGCAGAAGAAGGTGATCCAATATGCCGTCAAACACCCAGAAGCGAGAGGTATAGCCAACAAAATGTTAGAAATCCTGATGAGTCATTGGTAATGAACCTATTTTAGGAGGAAATAATCTTGATGGTGCTCGCTCGCTTGCCCGGCGTCTGGAGCACCGCTCACCTAGACCGAAGCGCCGCAAGAAGGCGTTCGTCATCGCTCTGCGCTGGCCGACGCCTTCGACGCTTTGCCGAAATGATGAGGGTGCGCCGGGGCCCCGCTGCCGGCGAAGTGCGAACTCTTACGGCGCCTCCGACGTCAGCGCCGCTGGCAAACTGGTGCAGTGAATCGACGATGCGCTGACCCACGTGGAGAGCGCGGTCAACAGAGAGACTCGGCGGCGCAGGCCGACAACGCGCCTTGACCGCAGGACGCTGCTGGAGATGCTGGCCGCGATCCTGCCTTGCGGCCATTTCTTGATCGGTGAACGCGACGGCGCTGCACCACTGGTCGTGGACCGGGTTCGGCATGGCGGAACTCCGCGCCGGGTCGGACCCGGCGGCCTCGAATGGGTTCCGGGCTGGGATCAATCTGGCACCCAGAGGCTGTCGAAGAACGCGAGAAGTTGGGATTCGTGATCCTCTAAGGCTTCGCCAATCCCGAGGTCGAAAGATACAACTGCACCATCTGCGCGGCGCACGACGCATTAAGGCTCAAAGTTCGCGGCCGGAAGGATCAGCCCAGCTGTGGCCTCGGCAGGGGTTTGTCGGCGCAGGCGATATGAGCGCCTCGGGTGCATAGCGAAATATAGGCGGTCGCGATCCGTCAAAGGCATACCGCCTCTTTTCACGCTGCCGAACGGGCCACACCGGCGTAGTTGGGGGCGCCGGCCGAGGTATGAATCCACTCGTCCCCGTGATGACGGGAGCAGCACGGCTGACCGAATTTCACCGGCATTCGCCGGTAGCCATCCGGGGCATTGGGGTAAGCGTTGGGGTGAAACAATAGGTTTGTGAAGAAGTAGCAGCCATCTCAACCACTTGGTGAGATATGCTGGCGGAAGGGGTGGGATTCGAACCCACGGTGGAGTTGCCCCCACGGCGGTTTTCAAGACCGCTGCCTTAAACCACTCGGCCACCCTTCCCCGGCGGCATCCGGGTGCTCACGGTTACGGCTCCCGCGGACCCCGCGTCAACCGGTAAGCATGCAGCCCGTCCGGGCCGAAGCATCAGGCCGCCCGGGGCCGATGGGCGTGCGCTGTTCGAGAACCTTGACCGTCCTGTGCGCCACGACGGTCGTTGGCTTCGTAGAAAGGCAGGCCACGGCAGTTGACCCGTTGCGCCTTTCCCCCTATCTCACGGCCGCCCGGTCTTGACGACTGGGCTCTATCTCCCGGGCGTGAGACGGCTCCGGGAGCGCGAACCAGAGAATGGTTCATTGGGGGATAGTTTAACGGTAGAACGGTGGACTCTGACTCCTCTAGTCCTGGTTCGAATCCAGGTCCCCCAGCCACCTGATTTCCTAAGTCATCCTGATTGCTGAATCGAAAGTCGTGCCGCCCCGCGGTGTCGGCACCCTTCTACGCGCCCCAGCTAGACAGGCCGCCATGCGCGGCGAGTGAGCGGCGGAGCTGGGATCGCGAAACCAATCTTGCGCGGACGCGTCGTCGACTTGCGGCGCCACAAGTCGACGACCTTCAGGAGCGGCTTGGCCCGGGTTAACCCGGGCGCAGCCCTGCAACCGCCGACCCAGGGGGTTGGAGACGGTCGGTGCGCGTGGGGTTCACCTTCCAGCGCGCCCACCGCAACAGGTTGCAGGCGGCGGTAGCCGCAGCGCATCCGTGCGGCAGAGGGCTCACTCAGCCGCATCCGCAGTGGGACCTGCGGTGCGGAGCGCTCGCGGTAGCGTAGAGACCAAGGCCCGAAGCCAATGGCCGGACAGGCCCGACCCTCCATGACATCGGCGGCCACCTGCAGGGGACCGGCGACGATGCGGCGCGCGGCCAAGCCTCACCACTGTCGTTTGAGCACGTCTCGGAACGCAGGGAGCGGTCCAGCGCCAGGGCCGGGCAGGCAGGTCGCCGCCGCCACGGTCCGGGCGCGGTGAGGAACGCGCATGGGAACCGACTGGGTCGGCGCCAGCGCGAGGTCAGTCATCGTGCAGCACGCGGTACTCGGCGCCCTCGAGGTCGTCGTACTGGCCGCTCCGCAACGCCCAGAGGAAGGCGAGCAGGCCGAGCAGGCCGAGTCCAAGCGCGATGGGGATGACGAGGAGGAGGACATTCATGACGGCCTCAGGAGGTTCCGGCGACCGGGGCTGGGGCCGTGGGCCGGTGCGCGGCCGGCACCGGGGCGGGCATCGTCGCGAGGCGGGCGCGCAGGGCGTTGGCCGTCACGGCGAGGGACGATCCCGACATGGCCAGAGCCGCGATCAGCGGCGTCAGGCATCCCGTCGCCGCCAGCGGCACCGCCAGCACGTTGTAGACCGCCGAGAACCACAAGTTCTGAAGCATGAGCCGTCGGGCCCGCCGACCCGCGGCGAGCACCGACAGGACCGGGGCGAGACTTCGTCCCAGGAACAGCGCGTGGGCGGCGGCTTGGCTCACATGCGCGGCGGTGACCGGCGAGAGCGAGGCGTGCGCGGCGGCGAGCGCAGGGGCGTCGTTCAACCCGTCGCCGACCATCAGGACCCGCCGTCCGGCTCGCTCGAGCGCCTCGATCCGGGCGATCTTGTCCTGCGGCGTGAGCCCCGCCTCCCACTCGGCGATGCCGAGGCGGCGGGCGACCGCCTCGACGGATGCGGCCCGGTCGCCCGAGAGGATCAGCACTCGATGGCCGAGCGCCGCCAGGCCGGCGACGACCTCGGCGGCGTCCGGGCGCAGGCCCTGGCGCACCGGGAAGGCGGCCGGTGCCCCGTCACCGGCCCGGAAGCAGATCACCGAGGCCTCCGGGTCGGCCGCCACCGCTGCCGCCGCCTCGGCCTCGGCCCCGCAAAAGCGGGCCGAGCCGAGCCGCAGCTCGACGCCGCCGACGACCGCGCGCACGCCCAGGCCGGCCGCCTCCTGCGCGCCTGGGAACGGCTCGGCGGGACCCGCCGCGGCGACGAGGGCCGCCGACATCGGGTGCCGGCTCGACAGGGCCAGCCGGGCCGCACTCTCCAAAGCTGCGGGCGCGTAGCGTCCGCCCGACAAGGTGGGCTCGGGCAGGGTCAGTGTGCCGGTCTTGTCGAAGACGACCGTGTCGACCTGGGCGAAGCGCTCCAGGGCCGTGCCGTCGTTGAGCAGCACGCCCTCGCGAAACAGGGCACCGGCCGCGACGACCTGCACGGCGGGAATCGCGAGCCCGAGCGCGCACGGGCTGACAATCAGGACGGCGACGGCATCGAGCAGCGCCGCGTGCCACCCGGCCCCCGCGGCGAGCCAGCCGACGAAGGTCAGGGCGGCGCCCGCGTGGACGAAGGGAACGTAGAGGCGCGTCGCCCTGTCGGCGAGCACGAGGGCGCGCGAGCGCGCCTCCAGGGCTCGCCGCATCAACCCCTCGACCTCGTCGAGCAGGCTCGCACCGGCCGCCGCGGTCACCCGCACCGTCAGGGCGCCGCTGCCGTTGAGCGCCCCGGCGAAGACACGGTCGCCGCCGCGCACGGCCACGGCGGCGGTCTCGCCGGTGACCAAGCTCTGGTCGAGGTCGGAGGTGCCGTTCTCGACGAGGCCATCGGCCGGCACCCGCTCGCCCGGCCGAACGAGGATGCGGGCGCCCGGGGCGAGTTCCGCCAGCGGGACATCCCGCAGGCCGCCGTCCGGCCCGGCGAGCGTCGCGCGCTCACAGCGCAAGGCCGCAAGGTTCTCCGCGAAGGCGCGCGTGCGCTGCCGCATGGCTTGGTCGAGGACGCGCCCGATCAGGAGGAAGAACAGCAGCATCACGGCGCCGTCGAAGTAGGCGTGCGTGGCACCCGACAGCGATTCCACGACTGACATCACCAGCGTGAGGACGACGCCGAGCGTGATCGGGAAGTCCATCGTGACCCGGCCTGCCCGCAGCCCCCGGACCGCGCCCTCGTAGAAGGGGCGCCCGGCATAGGCGGCAGCCGGCAGGACGATGACGGCCTGGATCCAGTGGAAGAGGTCGCGGTTCTCCGGGCTCATGTCCGAGATGTTGCCAGCCCAGACCGAGATGGCGAGCAGCATCACGTTCATCGACGCGAAGCCCGCCACCGCGAGCGCCTGGATGAGGCGCTTCGTCTCGGCGGCTTCCGCATCCGCAAGGCCGCCCGGTGCGAAGGGCTGCGCCGTGTAGCCGAGCATCTCCAGCGCCGCCAGGATGGCAGGCACGTCGGGCTCGGCCTCACGTGTCCAGGTGACGGCGAGGCGCCGGTCCGAGAAGTTCAGCCGCGCGGAGGCCACACCGGGCATGGGCGCGAGCCCGCGCTCGATGGCCTTCATGCAGGCGGCGCAGCGCACGCCCTCGACCGCGAACTCCGCGCGGGCCGATCCGTCCGGCGCGACGGCGACGAAGGCGCTGTGATCCCGGCCGAGGGAGGGCTTGGTGTTCGCCGCGCCCCAAGAGGCGTGGGCTTCCACGTAGGCGAGCGCCATGTCGGTGCAGCACATCGGGATGCCCCCTCAGTCCAGGACGATTCGGTGCCTGCGCCGGAACGCGACGCCGTCCTCGCCGGCGACCTCGACGACGAGGTCCCACTGCCCGCGCGCGACCGGCTCGGCTCGTGCGGCGTAGGTCCCGGCAGCGACCTCCGCGAGGTCGACCGCCACGTCCTTCCGCTTGTCGGTCGGGCGCTCCAGCCGGGCATGCAGCGCTCTGCCCCGGAGCGGGTGCGCCTCCCCGTCGGCCGCAATCACGGTCACGGTCGCGACCCCGGACGGGTGCCGGACCACCGACGCATCGAGGTGCCAGCCGAGGGCGTCCTGTTCCCGCGCGTGGCGCAGCTCGGCGTTGTAGAGCTGGCCGGCCCTGTAGGGCGAGGCGACCTCCAGCCCGGACCAGGTCCGCGTCGCCAGGACGAACAGCGCGGTATCGGCGGCGGCGACGGTCCCGAAGAAGGCGACGAAGACCGCCATGACCTTGCGGCCCGTCAGGCGGCCCGAGGCACGCGGCGGCATCGGCGGAGCGGCGGTCATGGCGCGGGGGCCTTGAAGGTGTCCTGCGCCCGGGCGGTCTCGCCCGTCGAGGCATCGGTGAGGTGGAAGGTGAGCTGGACGCTCGGATCGGGCCGCGCGTCCGCGGCGGCGAAGACGAGGACGCGGAACTCCTGGGTCGCATCGGACGGCACCGGCAGGTCGCCCGGCGCGCCGCCCACGACCTCGACGCGCGCCCCGGCGAGGCCCTCGACGGCGAGGGCGTAGTGCCGCTCACCGGGCCGCTTGTTGCTCAATCTGACCGTGTAGCCGTTGCGGATCGAGCCGTCGGAGAGCGTCACGTAGAGCGGGTTGCGGTCGTGCAGCACGCTCAGGCCCATGAAGCTGCGGGCGCCGAGTTGGTACAGCATGAACCCGCCGATGCCCGCCACGAGGGTCGCGTACAGGATGGTGCGCGGTCGGACGATGCGGCTCACCGGGCCCCGGCCCGCGGCGCGGCTCCGGCGGTTCGCCTCGGTGTCGTAGCCGATCAGGCCCGCAGGGCGCCCGAGCCTGCCCATGACCGTGTCGCAGGCGTCGACGCAGAGGCCGCACTGGATGCAGTCCATCTGCAGGCCGTCACGGATGTCAATGCCCGCCGGGCAGGCGGTGACGCAGGCGAAGCAGTCGACGCAGTCGCCGGCCGGCTTGCCGACCGCGCGAAGCGCGGCGGCCTGCTTGACGGAAACGCGGGGTTCGCCCCGCGCGTCCCGGTAGAGGATGTTGTAGGCGTGCTCGTCGGTGAGCGCGGCCTGGATGCGCGGCCAGGGGCACATGTAGGTGCAGACCTGTTCGCGCATGTGGCCGGCGAGCAGGTAGGTGGTCGCCGTGAGGGTCAGGATGGCGACGTAGGCCGGTGCCGGCGCTTGAAAGGTCGCGAGCTGGACGACCAGCGTCGGCGCGTCCGCGAAGTAGAGGACCCACGCGCCTCCGGTCCACCAGGCGATCAGCAGCCAGATGGAATGCTTCATCGTCCGGAGGGCGATCTTCTCCATCGACCAGGGCGCCGCGTCGAGCTTCAGCCGCTCGCGCCGGTCGCCCTCGATCAGGCGCTCCACGGCCAGGAACAGGTCGGTCCAGACGGTCTGGGGGCAGAGATAGCCGCACCAGACGCGACCCGCGACGGCGTTCATGAGGAACAGGATCAGGGCCGCGAGGATCAGGAGACCCATGACGTAGGTCACGTCCTGCGGCCAGAGCGCGATGGAGAAGAAGTGGAAGCGACCGCGGTCGAGGTCGAGCAGGACGGCCTGCGAAGGTTCGCCCGGGCCCCGGTCCCAGCGGATGAACGGCAGCGCGTAGTAGACGACGAGCGTCACAGCGAGCAGCGCCCACTTGATGCGCCGGAAGGTGCCCCGGACCGCCTGCGGCTGGATCTTGGTTCGGGCGGCGTAGAGCGACCCGGTTACCGCCGGGATGGCCGTCCGCGTCGCGGCGGCGCCGAACTTGCCGGCGCGCCGCGCCGTGGCCTTCTCGACTGTCCGGGTGGGTCTGGCGAGCGACATCGGTCCTGAGTTCCGTCCGGCGGCAGGCCGGCCTCGATGCCGTTAGGGCGCCGTCGCGCGGCTCGCCTTGATCTCGCTCAAGCCGGGGGGAGCCACGGTCGGGGCTGCTCGCGCCGAGCGTGGCTCGCGGGACGTCTTCCGGCCCGGCCCACTCGGGTGAGCCAGGCCGGCATCCCGCTAATGGCCGCCGCCCAGGCCGTGCACGTAGACCGCGAGCGACTTGATCGTGGCCGGGTCGAGACGGCCCTCCCAGGCCGGCATCACGCCCTTGCGTCCGTTCATGACCGTCGCGACGACCTGCTCGGGCGACGAGCCGTAGAGCCAAATCGGGTCCGTCAGGTTCGGCGCACCCATCTCGGGATTTCCCTTCGCGGTCTCACCGTGGCAGGCGGCGCAAGTGCCGGCGAAGGTCTCGGCGCCCTTTTCCAGGCTCGCCCCGGCAACGCCCGGTTTTCCCGATAGCGAGAGGACGTAGCTCGCCACCGCCTCGGCCTCGTCGCGCTTCAGGACGCCGTCGCGTCCGAAAGCCGGCATATCGCCGACATGCGCCTCGCCGTTGCCCGAGCGCGCGCCGTAGCGGATCGTGCGCTCGATCTCCTCGGGGCTGCCGCCCCAGAGCCAGTCGTCGTCCTGCAAGTTGGGGTAGCCCGTCCGTCCGGTGGCCGAGGTGCCGTGACAGGCGGCGCAGTTGTCGCCGAAGGCCGCCTTGCCGGTGGCGAGCGCGAGGCGCAGCAGCGCCGGGTCGGCGCGGATCTCGGCGACGGAGGCACCCGCGAGCTGCGTCTGCCCGCGCGCGTTCCGGTCGCGGCGAACCGCATCGACCTCGTCCAGGACCGTTTGGCGCTGGGAGTAGCCGAGCACCCCGCCGGTATAGCCGCTCACCAGCGGCCAGGCCGGATAGGCGACCCAGTAGCCGAAGGACCAGACGATGGTGGCGTAGAGGGTGTAGAGCCACCAGCGCGGCAGCGGGTTGTTGTACTCGGCGATGCCGTCCCACTCGTGCCCGGTGGTCTCCGGGGCCGCGGGCGGCGTGCCGGGGTTCGCGGTATCGGCCACGGCTCAGTCCTCGTTCAGGGGGAGATGGGCGGCCGCGTCGAACCGGGCGCGATTGCGCGGCCAGAAGGCGTAGACGGCAACGGCCATGAAGATGGTGACGAAGTAGAGTAGGCCGCTGGTCTGCGCGAAGGCGGATGCGTTCTCGTAGGTCATGGCGCTCACCTCAGGTTCTTCTTGTCTTCGTAGATCTTGAAGTCGACCATCGTGCCGAGCACCTGCAGGTAGGCGACGAGGGCGTCGATCTCGGCAATCCTGGCCTTGTCGCCGCCGAAATCGCGGACGCTGACGCCGGGATAGCGGCGCTGCAGGTCCGCGGTGGCCGGCCCGTCCGGATCGAGCTGCGCCTTCAGGTCGCTCCGGGCGAGCGCGACCATCTCGTCGGTGTAGGGCACGCCGAGCGCCCGGTTGGCCTTCAGGTCGTCGGCGATGGCGTCGGCGTCGATGGGCCGGTCCAGGAAGGCGTAGGCCGGCATGATCGAGGCCGGGACCACGGCGCGCGGATCCTTCAGGTGCTCGCGATGCCACTGATCGGAATACTTGCCGCCGACGCGGGCGAGATCGGGACCGGTCCGCTTCGAGCCCCACTGGAAGGGGTGGTCGTACATGCTCTCGGCGGCGAGCGAGAAGTGGCCGTAGCGCTCGACCTCATCGCGCATCGGCCGGATCATCTGGCTGTGGCAGAGGTAGCAGCCCTCGCGGATGTAGATGTTGCGCCCGGCGAGTTCGAGCGGCGTATAGGGACGGACACCCTCGACCGTCTCGACGGTGCTCTTCAGGTAGAACAGCGGCGTGATCTCCACGAGGCCGCCGATGGCCACGACGAGAAGCGCGCCGAGGAGCAGGATGATGGAGTTCTTCTCGAAGACCTCGTGCCTCTTCCAGAGGCCGGCTTGGGCGGTGGCCATCGGGCAATATCCGTGATGCGGGAGACGGTGCGGGGCCGCCGGATGGACGGCCCCGGGCTGGGTTCACTCGGCCGGCGCGAGGCCGGCGGTACCGGGTAGCGCGCCGTCCGCGGGCAGCGGATCGCTCTCGGCGGCGGTCTTGCCCGCGATGGTCATGGCGAGGTTGTAGGCCATGATCAGCGCGCCGGTCAGGAACAGCACCCCGCCGAGCGCCCGCACGAGGTAGTAGGGCTGCATCGCCTCCACCGTCTCGACGAAGGAGTATTCGAGGAAGCCGAGCGCGTTGTAGGCGCGCCACATCAGCCCCTGCATGATCCCGGCGACCCACATCGAGGTGATGTACAGGACGATGCCCAGCGTCGAGATCCAGAAATGCCACTCGACGAGCTTGAGCGAGTAGAGCTCGCGCCGGTTCCACAGCCACGGGACGAGGCAGTAGAGGGCGCCGAAGGAGATGTAGGCGACCCAACCGAGGGCGCCCGAATGCACGTGCCCGATGGTCCAGTCGGTGTAGTGCGACAGGGAGTTCACGGCCTTGATGGCCATCATCGGCCCTTCGAAGGTCGCCATGCCGTAGAATGCGAGCGACACGACCATGAAGCGCAGGACCGGGTCGGTCCGCAGCTTGTCCCAGGCGCCCGACAGCGTCATCAGGCCGTTGATCATGCCCCCCCAGGAGGGCATCCACAGCATGATCGAGAACGTCATGCCCAAGGTCTGCGCCCAGTCCGGCAGGGCAGTATAGTGTAGATGATGTGGGCCGGCCCAGATGTACATGAAGATCAGCGCCCAGAAGTGGATGATCGACAGCCGGTAGGAGTAGATCGGCCGCTCGGCGCGCTTGGGCACGAAGTAGTACATGATCGCGAGGAAGCCGGCGGTGAGGAAGAAGCCGACCGCGTTGTGGCCGTACCACCACTGGATCAGGGCATCCTGCACGCCCGCGAACATCGGATACGACTTGGAGCCGAGGAAGCTCACCGGCATCGCCAGGTTGTTGACGATGTGCAGCATGGCGATGGTCACGATGAAGGCGAGGTAGAACCAGTTCGCGACGAAGATGTGCGGCTCGGTCCGCTTCCGGAGCGTGGC
The DNA here is from genome assembly GCF_022179385.1 of Methylobacterium longum. Classification (GTDB taxonomy): domain Bacteria; phylum Pseudomonadota; class Alphaproteobacteria; order Rhizobiales; family Beijerinckiaceae; genus Methylobacterium; species Methylobacterium longum. The sequence continues at coordinate 10,583 of NZ_BPQS01000040.1, forward strand.
CAGGAACACGAGCAGGTAAGTGACCCAGACGACGGTGAGCCAGAGGTCGGCGTACCATTCGGGCTCGGCGTATTCCTTCGACTGGGTCACGCCCATCAGGTAGCCGGTGCCGGCGACGACGATGAACAGGTTGTAGCCGAGCACCACGAACCAGGGCGCGAGCTCACCCGCGAGCCGGGCCCGGCAGGTGCGCTGGACGACGTAGAAGGACGTCCCAATCAGGACGTTGCCGCCGAACGCGAAGATCACCGCCGAGGTGTGCAGCGGGCGCAGGCGTCCGAACGACGTGTATTCGAGGCCGAGGTTGAGCGACGGCGCCCAGAGCTGGAAGGCGATGATGCAGCCGACCGAGAAGCCGGCGATGCCCCAGGCCATCGCGGCGACGGTCGCGAACTTGATCGGTCCGAGATTGTAGTTGGGTTTGCCGTCGATCTCCTGCCGCGGCGGCGCGGCGGGCCGGGCTCCGTAGCGCCTGAGGATGGTGACGAGGCCCGCCAGCGCGGCGAGCGCGAAGACGGCCATATGGATGGAGAACGGCGCATCGACCGCCCGGGCCGACGCCAGGGCGCAGAGGAGGGCCCCGACCATGAGGGCGACGCCGAGGCCGACCTCCCCCTCGGTCATGTACTTGGATGTCGGTGTCGCGGATGTTGGTGTCGCGGCCATGGCTCGCTCGATTCGCCCCACGCAAGAACGGCTACGTCGGCGCTTAGGGACGGGGACGCCCTCAAGCCTTGATCTCGATCAAACGGCCCGCCGCCACGCCGTCCCGCCGGGGCGCGGGGCCCGAACCGGCTGCCGCTCGCCCTCCGCGACGTCCGCCGGTGCCCTGTCCGCGATCGCGACGGCGAGGCGTGCATGACGGCGGGTGGTGGCCGGCGATGTCGGAGCCTCGGGGACGAACGCCACGCCAGACGCCCTCGGAGGGCCGGGCATCCGGTCGTACCGAGCGCCTCAACCGTCGAGCCGAACCACGGGCGGCGTCTCCGCCCGCGGGGGCCGGGACTTCGGTGAACCCGCCTTCGGCGGCTTAACGACCGGGTGGCCTCAAGCGCGTAGCGGGCGGCAGAACCCGAGTAGCCCCCGCGTCAGGATCATGGCCGTCAGAACCGGGGGCGCGAGGATCTTGGTGCCGGTGACCAGCGCGTGGAACGCGAAGCCTCCGGCGTTGAGAACCAAGGTCACGACAAGCAGCGCGCACACGCCGGCCACCGCCAATCCCCCGAGGAGGATTGCCGAGACGAACAGCACCGTGAAGGCACGGAGCGGGCTCCATAGGAGGGCAAGCGGGCGGGCGCTCATCGAGGGTGTCTCCGGCTGAACGCCCCTGCCGTCACACGCGCCGGGATGCCCGGCCTTGGGATGGATCAAGGACGGCGATGGGCACGACCATTCCGGCGGTCGACTGGCGTCCTCCGGAGCGTCTCGCCGCACACCAGTCCGACCTGCCGTACCCCAGAAGGCCCCGCGCCCCCGTTCCTTGATCCAGCGCAAGGCCGAGTTTCCCGCTGCGTCGCACGAGAGGCCGTCCGGTACGGTCGCTACCTGCCCGACTGCCAAGGAAAACGAAGCTATGCGTACCTCACTTGCCGTTCTCGCCGCCGGCCTGTTGGCCGGTTCCGTCCTGCCCGCGCTCGCAACCCCGTGCGCGCAGCAGGTCGGCGCCCTGCAGCGCCGCCTCGATAGCTTGGGCGCCGTGCGCGTCGCTGGTCTGGAGCCCGGTCACACCCTGACCACCGGCTCGGTCAAGGCTCTGCCCCGCGCGCTCGCCGAGGCACCGAGCGACCCGCAGATGAAGCCCACCCGCGAGAACGTCGCCGCCGCCCGCCTGCTGATCCGCGAGGCCCTTGAGGAGGACCGGGAGGGCAATCAGCGCGCCTGCGAGAACATCCTCACCGACGCCAAGCGCCTCATGGGCGCCCTGCCGTAGGAGGAATCCCGCGCCGGCCACGACGCACGGCGGGCGCGGACAACCCCCGACCTGGATCAGGCCCCGGTCACGTCCCGGCGGGTGGCCGGGACGCGCTTTCCGAGCCCGGACACGCCTCGCCGCCGGGGCGGACGGCCGATCTGGTTCCGCCCGCTGCCGAGAAGGGTCATCCACCATGTTCCACGTCACGCGCGACGTTGCCGCGAGCCCCGTCCATCCACCCGCTCCGGCCACAACCTATCGCGCCTTCCTGGTGGCCCGGGGTGGCCGCATCGTCGACATGGTCCCCCTGCACGCCGACTCCGATGATGAGGCACGACGCCAGGCTCTCGAGCTTGTCGGCGAGGAGGACATGGTCGAACTCTGGGCCGGGTTGTACGCGGTGGCGAGGTTCGAACGCGACGGCGCGGCGCATTCCGGGTCCTGAACGCCTTACCGGACGGCCTCCTGGCGCGGGCCCGAAGGCTGGCATGCAGCCCGTGATCGCCGGCCCAATCGCTCGCGCCGCCGTCTCGTTTCGAGGATGCAGGCACGGGGCACCGTTGCGATAAATCAATGCCAAGGCCCTTCCCGTGAGCTTGGCTGCCGGGTCATTCTCGCCTTCCGGATTCGACAGCTTCATCGCCATGCCCAACGGCGCCGCCACCGCGCACCTCTACAGACCCAAGCTCCTGACCGTACTGGCGGAGGGCTACCGCCTATCGGCCTTGCGCCGCGACCTCGTGGCGGGATTGACCGTCGCCATCGTCGCCCTGCCGCTCTCCATGGCCATCGCCGTCGCCTCCGGGGTCGCGCCGGACCGCGGCCTCTACGCCGCCATCGTCGGCGGCTTCCTCGTCTCGGCCCTCGGCGGCAGCCGCTTCCAGATCGGCGGGCCGGCCGGCGCCTTCATCGTCCTCGTCGCGACGACTGTCGCCCGCTTCGGCGTCGACGGCATGCTGCTGGCCGTGCTGCTCTCCGGCCTGATGCTGACCGCGGTCGGAGCGCTCCGGCTGGGCACGCTGATCAATCGCGTCCCGCATGCGGTGACGATCGGATTCACCGCCGGCATCGCCTGCACGATCCTGGCGAGCCAGTTGCGGGAACTCGGCGGCCTGAGGCTGGCGGGCGAGGAGCCCGGACCGGTCATTCCGAAGCTGGCCGCCCTTGCGCAGTCGCTCCCCACGCTCAACCCGGCCGCGCTCGCCCTGGGCACCGGGGTCGCTGCGGCGGTGTTCGCGCTGCAGCGGTGGAAGCCCGCTTTTCCCGGCATGCTCGTGGCCGTTGCGGCCGCCTCCATCCTCGCCTGGGCATTCCAGTTCGACGTAGCCACCATCGCGAGCAGCTTCGGCAGCCTGCCGCATGGATTGCCGATGCCGGCTCTGCCGCAGATCACGCGGCCGCTGCTCTCCGACATCCTCCCGACGGCCCTGACCTTCGCGCTCCTGGGCGGCGTCGAGAGCCTGCTGTCGGCCAAGGTCGCCGACGGCATGACCGCCCGCGTCCACCGCCCGAACATGGAGCTGGTCGCCCAGGGCGTGGCCAACGTCGCCTCCGCGTTGTTCGGCGGCATCAGCGTGACCGGGACCATTGCCCGGACGGCGACCAACGTCCGCGCCGGGGCAGCAAGCCCGGTTTCGGGCATGCTGCATGCGGCCTTCCTGCTGCTGTTCATGCTGGTGGCCAGCCCGCTGGCCGGCTTCGTGCCGCTCGCGGCGCTGGCGGGCGTGCTGGTGGTCGTGTCGTGGAACATGGCCGAGAAGGCCGAGTTCGTGCGGCTGCTCAGAGTGCGGCACACCGCAGCCGTGCTGCTCGTCACCTTCGGCCTGACCTTGCTGCGGGACCTGACCGCCGGAATCGTCGTCGGTTGCGCGCTGGCCGTGGCGTTCGCCCTGATGCGGGGAGGCGAACCGGTCGAGCGTTCTTAGAGGGCCGCCGATCCCTGCGGCAGCCCTCTCTTTCTGCAACTGCCGTCGTCGAGGCCATTGTCGCGACCTTGGCTTGCAGTGCCGTCGCGGACGCGAAGATCAGGCAGACGACGGCCCGCTCGAAGCCGAAGGTCCGCTTTGTCATGCGGCGAAAGGGCCGACGCGGTTGGCGCCACGCTCGGACAGCGCATAGTGCGTCCGGATACATCGCCGCGCAGGATCCCTCGTGAACCCGGACGAGACCCACGACGAGGACGAGGGCGAAGATTGGCGTTCCGTCAGCACGCGCCGGCCTAGCCCGAGAAGCCTCACCCTCGCACAGAGCCGCGCGCGCGAACCTGGGCGCGGGCGAACCGCGGACGACCCTGCCCAGATCCCGGCCATGGGGTGGAAGGACGTCTTCTGGAGGGTCCTGTACTCCGTCCCGCGCGATCGCGTCTTCGCAACGGCCGGGGGGGTCGCCTTTTTCACCCTGTTGGCGACCTTCCCAGCGCTCGCCACCATCGTGTCGGTCTACAGTCTGTTCTCGGACCCCCATGCCATCAGCCAGCACGTGAGCCTCCTCGCGGGCGTGCTGCCAGGCGGCGTCCTCGACCTCCTGTCCGACCAGCTCGTGCGCGTCGCCCAGCAGAGCACCGGCGCGCTCAGCACAGCCTCGTTGGTGGGCGTCCTAATCGCCCTTTGGAGCGCGAATTCGGGCGTGAGCGCCCTCTTCGATGCGCTCAATGTGATCTACAGGGAGCGCGAGAAGCGTTCGCTGATGCGCTTCTACGCCACCACCTTCCTGTTCACGCTCAGCGGCATCCTGTTTGCCCTGACGGCTACCAGCCTGGTCGTCATTCTACCGATCGCGCTCAATCAGCTCGGTCTGGGCGTGCTGGCGGATGTCACGCTGCGCCTCGTGCGCTGGCCGGGACTGCTCGTCCTCGTCAGCCTCGGCCTAGCCGTGACGTATCGGTACGGACCCAGTCGGCGCGAGGCCAAGTGGCGGTGGGTGAGCTGGGGTGGCGTCGCCGCGGCCGTCTCCTGGGTTTGTGCCTCGGTCTCGTTCTCCTGGTACGTGGCGAGCTTCGACAGCTACAACAGGATCTACGGTTCACTCGGGGCGGGAGTCGGGTTCATGACGTGGATCTGGTTCTCGGTGGTGATCGTGCTTCTTGGGGCCAAGTTGAACGCCGAGATCGAGCGTCAGACTGCACGCGACAGCACGACCGGGAGGCCGAAGCCGCTCGGGTCTCGCGACGCCCATGCGGCGGACACGATCGGACCGCCGGAAGGCTGACCGGGTAACGGCGAGGCGAAGAAGATCGCCGCGGAGGTTCGGGACGACGGCGCCGGTCCGCTCCGCAAACGTTTCGCGGGACAGGGGGACGGCCTTCTACCGACCCGGCGTGACCTTCGATGCCGATCGAGCCTGTTCCCGGGATCGAGCAGATCAGTGTTCCGACTGGATTTGCTTGGCCAGAGTTTATGCAATCAGAAGCTGCAATTCCGGTTGCATCAAATGCAAGCGAAATTGCTATGAGCATCTACCGGCCGACGGTGCATCCTTCACCTCATCGAGGTCGAGAGCTCTACCGGCGCTCGACGCCCGCCATCTCCGCGACTTGGACGTCCAGCGCATGCTTGCCCGCATCTTCACCTCACTGTTCCTTCGGGCTTGCAGCTCGCCGTCCTGCGGATGGGCGGTGCGCGCGGTCATCGTCCTGACCTCACGAGACGTGTCGCCCCGCGGCGGCACCACGAACGGTGGCCTGAGCAGGATGGTCCCCGTCCGGTAGAAGAGTCGGAGAATTTTTCGCGGGCGGTCCGGGTCAAGCCGCCCGGGCGAGATCGCCCTCGATCGCGGCGAGCGCCCTCTCCAGAGCCGCGAAGCAGATTGGATCGAAGGCCGTTCCGATGTCCGCCCGCATGATGCCGAGCGCTTTCTCGAGCGACATGGCCGCCCGGTAGGGCCGGTCGGCGGTCAGGGCGTCGAACACATCGGCCACCGACACGACGCGCGTCTCGGGTGCGATCGCATCGCCGCGCAGCCCGCGCGGATACCCCTTGCCGTCCAGCCGCTCATGGTGGCCGCCGCCGATGCTGGCCATCTCGTGGAACACTGCCGCGCGGATCAAGATGGTCTCGGAGAGGGAGGCGTGATTGCGCATATCGCGCCATTCCGCGTCGTCCAGCTTGCCGGCCTTGTCGAGGATGGCGTTCGAGACGCCGAGCTTGCCGACATCGTGGAGAAGCGCGGCGCGCTTCAGCCAGCGGCGACGCTCCGGCGTATAGCCGAGCTCGGCCGCGATCATGTCGGCGTAGACCGCGACCCGCTCCGAGTGGCCGGAGGTGAACGGGCTCTTGGCGTCGATGATCTGAGCGAAGGCCCGGGCGATATCGTCGAGGTAGTCCTCGTCCACGACGATCGGACTGCCGGGCGCCAGCGCGAACACCGCCTCCTCGACCTCGTCCGAGGCAAGGGTCTCCCAGAAGCCGGGTTCGGCCGCGACCGACTCGAAGCAAGCGACGACCTGAGGATCGAACCACGTTCCCGCGCGCGCGCGCGCCTCGGCGATCGCGGCCGCGGGGCCGGCCGCGGTGTGGAAGACGTCCACCACCTGGGCCAGAAGCGCCACGCGGGCGTAGAGCGGGATCGCGGGCCCGGCGAGGTGGTCCGGTCGCCCGCTGCCGTTCCAGTGCTCGTCCAGCGCGTGGATGGCCTCGCAGACGCTCGCCGGGAAACGAAGCTGGCGGGCGATCTGGGCACCGCGCTGACAACGCGTCTGGATGAGGTCGTCGACGATCGCGCCGCCGTTCTGCAGGATGTTGAGCACCGCCCGGAAGCGTTCCGCGAGGCCTGCCTTGAGACCCGTGTGGGAGAAGACGAAGCCCAGTACCTTGGGCAGGCTGTCGCTCACCGTCTTGAAGTCGCGCTTGAAGCTGAGATCGTCGGACAGGTAGAGCTCGCAGATACGCGCGGCGTTGCTGGAACACCCGAGGTCCTTCAGCATCACCGTGTGGTAGAGTTCCCAGAGCTGCAGGTCGCGCAAACCCATCGCCCGGCCCACGTGGAAGCCGATCCAGGTCGCCCGCACGCAATGCCCGACGGGCTGACCTTCCGTCAGGTCGAGGGCGTGGCTCAGAGCCCCGAGGACTTCCGATAGCTGGACCGTCCTGGCTTCTTCGCTCCGGCCCGTCACGGTCTGCATCGTTCCCGCCCGTCTCTTGCCCTATAGGCCTCAATAGGCGGCAAGACTGCCGATAGAAGCTGATTAAAACGTTGCGCCGCGGGCGTGTTCGAGCGGGCGGGACGCCCGGCAGGACGATCCGCGTGTCGGCTTCTCCGGCATCCGGACGGACGTCGAGGCTGCGATCGACCGCGATCGAACAGCACCTCTTCGCCCATCTGGCTCCCCGCGCCTCGTCGGCATCGACGGGGACGGCCTCTGCGCTGGCCATCCTGCCGTCGGGTCGGCCAAGGGCGTTCTCCCGATCCGTGCCTCAGAAATCTCGCGCGGGCCACTAGACGACCGGTCTAATCGTTCCTATGTCAGCGTCATGGCAAGCGTCAGCGGCAACATCGACACGAGGCAAGGCATCCTCGACACCGCCCACCGTATCGTGGGCGCGAAGGGGTTCTCGGGCGTCGGCCTCAACGAGATCCTCGCCGCGGCCGGTGTCCCGAAGGGCTCGTTCTACCACTACTTCGGCTCGAAGGAGGCCTTCGGCGAAGCTCTCCTGGCCGATTACTTCGAGGCGTATCTCGCTGACATCGACGTCACCCTCGCCGAGACCGGCTTGAACCACGCCGAGCGCCTGATGAATTACTGGGGCAAGTGGCAGGCGACACAGGGCAGCATCGACTACCAGCGCAAGTGCCTCGCGGTGAAGCTCGCTGCGGAAGTCTCGGACCTGTCCGAGCCCATGCGGCTGGCGCTCAAGGCGGGCACGGCCGGGATCATCGACCGTGTGACCGGGGCCATCGAGGCAGGCATCGCCGAGGGGTCGCTCCGGATCGACGGCGAGCCTCGTGCAACGGCCGAGACGCTGTACCACCTGTGGCTCGGCGCGAGCCTCATGGCGAAGATCGAACGCACCGACGTGCCGTTCCACGCCGCGATGAAGACGACGCGGCGCATCCTGAATCGGCAACAGGCCTGACCTGCGTGGCAATCGCAACGCCCGACTCGTCAAGCTCACATTGTAGACGACCAGTCTACTCAAGACCGAACAGAGGAGCAAACCATGACACCGCGAACCGCATATCCCGTCGCCCCCTACCTGCTGCTCGCCGAACTCGGGGCCGCCTTATTCGGCGGCACGGCGGCCTCCGCCGAGGAGCGCATCACCCTGGAGGTCATCGGGGCGGTCCGGATGGCGGCTGACCCGGATGTCCGCCGCGCCGACGGCGCCCATCAGAGAGCCGAAATCCCGCCGGCCCGCGAGACGGCTGCCGATCACGCCGATGCCTGGATATCCTCGCACCACAACTGACACGCCGGCGGGCGCAGGCGCGGCTGTTCGAGCCGTCTTTCCCATAACCTTCACCCACCCTCTGACCGCGGAGAACGACGATGAAGATCCTGATGGTGCTGACCTCTCACGACCAGCTCGGCGATACCGGCCGCAAGACCGGCTTCTGGCTGGAGGAACTCGCCGCGCCCTATTACGTGTTCAAGGATGCCGGCGCCGAAATCGTCCTGGCATCGCCCAGGGGTGGCCGTCCGCCGCTCGACCCCAAGAGCAACGAGCCCGGCTTCCAGACCGACCTGACCCGCCGCTTCGAAGCCGATAGCGAAGCCAATGCCGTCCTGTCGAACACGGTCCGCCTCGACGGCGTCACCCACGAGGGCTTCGACGCGGTCTTCTACCCCGGTGGGCACGGTCCGCTGTGGGACCTCGCCGAGGACCCCGCCTCGGTGCGGCTCATCCAGAACACCTTCAAGGCCGGCAAGCCGGTGACCTTGGTCTGCCACGCCCCCGGCGTGCTGCGCCATGTGAAGGCGCCCGACGGCAAGCCGCTGGTCGAGGGCAAGGCTGTCACCGGCTTCACCAATACCGAGGAGGAGGCAGTCGGCCTGACCCAGGTGGTCCCCTTCCTGGTCGAGGACGCGCTCAAGCGGAACGGCGGCGCGTTCTCCAAGGCGGGCGACTGGGAGCCGTACGTCGTCGCCGACGGCCTGCTGATCACCGGGCAGAACCCGGCCTCGTCCGGACCGGCGGCCGAGCGCCTTCTGGCTCTCTTCCGCAAGGGATGACTGCCGGGGGCGGTCAACCCGCGCGCCTGACGATCCCGGTCTTCGCGGAGGGCGACCGCATCAACTTGCTGGTTTCCGGCGGCGTCGCTGTCCCTGCTCCCGACGCAGGCAGCGACGCCATAAGACGGATTGTTGGGGTGGCTGGTCAGCGCCAGCCACGTCTGAGCGGGGTCGGATGCGGGACATCCGGCCCTTGACCCTGGGCCGAGGTCCATCCCTGCTCCGAACGAGCATGGCCCTCGGCTCGACGGGGCCCTTCGCGCCCCGGTGACGGTGAACCGACCGCCCCGACCGCACGGGAAACCGAACTCTACGCCGGCAGGAGGCCCGAGGCGCGGTAGCTCTCGATCAAGGTGTCGAACTGCGACAGGTCCGAGCGGCTCCTGGCGTAGAGTTGGGCGCCGGATACGGCGGCAAAGATGGCCCCGGCCCGGGCCTCGCTGTCCTCGGGCTTTGCCGTCCCCGCCATGACCAGCACCTTGGCGAGCCAGGCGATGTTGACGTCGGCGAAGCCCAGCGCCTCTCGTTGCACGGACTCCGGCAGGTTGGCGTACTCGGCCGACATGAAGCTGCACAGGCAGAGCCTGTTCCCGTCCTCGAGCGACCGGCGGAAAGTGCCCGGATAGAGCCGCAGGCATTGGAGCGGGTCCGAGGTCTCGGCCAGCATCGCATCGAGTTCGGCCGCGGTGTCCTCCCAGTAGCGCCGCGCCACGGCCGCGCCGAGGTCCGCCTTGCTGGCGAAGTGATGGTAGATGCTCGCCGCCTTGATGCCGACCTCGGCGGCGAGATCGCGGTAGCTCAGCCCGCCGTAGCCGTGCGCCTGCGCGGTCTTCCTGGCGGCCGCCAGGATCGTCTCCTTCGCGCTCGTGCTCACCTCTGCCTCCAGCTGCCAAACCTACCAACCGTTAGTTAGGCCTTGACGGGCGGGAAATCCAGTCCTAGCTCTCGACTGCCTAACGACAGGTAGGTACACCATCATGGCTCAGGACATCCTCTTCACCGATGCCACCGGACTGGCCGCGCTGATCCGGAGCAAGCAGCTGTCGCCCGTCGAGGTCGTCAAAGCCCATCTCGACCGCATCGAAGCCGTTGATCCTCAGGTCAACGCCATCGTCATCGTCGCCGAGGGAGCGCTGGCCGCCGCGAGACAGGCCGAGGCGGCGGTCATGGCCGGCGGGGAACTCGGCCCCCTGCACGGTGTGCCGTTCACCGTGAAGGACTCCATCGACACCGAGGGTGTGCCGACCCAGCGCGGCTCGCCCATCTTCAAGGGCCGGGTGCCGGCTGCCGACGCCACCAGCGTCGCCCGCCTGAGGACGGCCGGCGGCATCCTGCTCGCCAAGACGAACCTTCCCGAGTTCTCCTACTGGATCGAGAGCGACAACCTGCTCTCCGGCCGATCGAATAACCCCTGGGACCTCGACCGCACGCCGGGTGGCTCCAGCGGCGGCGAGTCGGCGGCCATCGCGGCGGGCATGTCGCCGCTCGGCCTTGGCACCGACCTCGCCATCTCTGTGCGCGGTCCGGCCGCGCAGACCGGCATCGCCGCGCTGAAGGCCACCCACGGTCGCATCCCGATGACCGGCATATGGCCGCGCGCGCCCCGCCGCTTCTGGCACGTCGGCCCGATGGCGCGCTCGATCCGCGACCTCGCGCTCGCCTTCTCACAACTCGCCGGTCCCGACGGGCAGGACGCCTTCGCCACGAGCGCCGTCTCGTTCAACGCGGGCATTGGTGCCGCGCCGGACCGCCCACTCAGGATCGGCTGGATGGTCGGGCCGGGCTTCGGACCCATCGACACGCAGGTCGTCGCGACCCTGCGCGCGGCGGCCGAGGCCTTCAAGGGTGAGGGGCACTTCGTGGAAGAGGTGCGCATTGCTGCCTTGGAACGCGACTTCGCCCTCGACGTGTTCAACAAGCTCCACGTCATGGAGATGAAGCCGGCCTTCCGCGAGGCGACGTCTGGACATGAAGACCAGATGTACAAGATGGCCAAGACGATGCTGTCCCTGCCGGACACCTCGGTCGAGGACTACGTCGCTGGCCTAGCAGGCGGCGGAGCGGCTGCGGGACGGTTACGCAGCCTACTTCCGAAACTTCGACGTGCTGCTGACCCCGGTGCTGCCGGTGCCGGCGCACAGGCACGGCATCACCGAACTCGTCGTCAACGGCGAAGTGGTCGACCTCACCTACCTGCAGGGCGCGACCGTACCCCTGAACGTGACGGGTTTGCCGGGGCTGTCGATGCGGTTCGGAACAAGCCGCGAGGGCCTGCCCATCAACGTGCAACTCGTGGGAAGCTGGCAGGAGGAGATCAAGCTCCTCTATGCCGCCTCGGTGTTGGAGGGCATCAGCCCGGTCCGCAGCCTGCACCCCAGCGTCTGAAGGGAGGGGACCTCGCCGGGGGCCATTCACCGGGTCCCCGGGACTCCTGAGGTTTGAGGACGCGCGTTGCGCCGCGCTCTCGGCCCCGGTTCCAGGGCGGCCGCCGTCTTGTGGCCGGATCGTATGCGGTATGCCCCATCGTCCGTCTCTCGCCGGCCCAGGCCGACGAGGCCAGATGACACCCGAACGGGTCCCGCCACGGTGGGGTCGGCAGAGGCGGTCGTTCCGGATCCGACCCCGGTCGGTCATCCAGCCGGCCTTCGCAACGCCCCGAACGCCGTCATTCGGCAGCCGTCCGATCCCATCGAAGACGTCGGTCGCTACCAACGGTTTCGGAGGCAGGCGCACGCCAGGGAATATCACGCCTCCTCGGCCCCTGTGACCTCGCCACAGTGTCGGAAATGCTTTTCCAACACGCGGGCCAGTCTTCGGGGCGGCGGGGTGGGTGACCGTGGGCCGGGCACGCCGGATTGTTCTGCCATGCCTCTGTGCGGCAAATACTCACCTCGAAAAGGCAGAAAATCTAGCAATCTTCGAACCCGTATGCGGTGCAAATGAAATTATTGCTTAAACCATTTTTTATAACATACATCAGCGACGCCTTCGTCACGGTTTGCGGACGCCATTCGGTGATGACGTGCGATGATTGAGATCACAGCAGATTGTCTTGCGCCGCACGAGGGCGACTTGGATCACCCCGTAACGGAAGTTGCGGGTGCCTTCGGTCTGGCTCGGGCCGCCACCTATGCCTTCATCACCAGCGACGAGAGGGGCCGCATTACCTTTGCGAACGCGGCCGCCGCAGCCCTCTTCGGCTACAGTATCGGCGAATTGTTGGGCGCGAACATCGATCTGATCGTTCCGGAGCGATTCCGTGCCAGCCACGAGGCCGGCATGGCGCGGATGGCCCGCCACGAGCCCTCGCGTCTGTCCGGTCGAACGGTCGAGGTCATGGCCCGCCGCCGCGACGGCGGTGAGTTTCCCGCCGAGTTCACGCTCTCGATGTGGCGGGACCGCTCCGGCCTCGGCTTCGGCGCGATCCTGCGGGACATCTCCGAATGGCGGGCGCGCGACGAGCGTCTGGTCCAGTTGGCCCATCATGACCTCCTGACCGGATTGCCGAACCGCGCCTGCTTCGAGGAGGCGCTCGATGCCCGGCTGGCGGCCGGAAACGCCGTCGGCGTCCTCATGCTGGACCTCGACGGGTTCAAGGAGGTGAACGACAGTTGGGGGCACAGCACGGGCGATGCGCTGCTCCAAACCCTGGCGATTCGATTGCCGGCGTGGCTCGGAGCCAATGCGGTCTTGGCGAGGTTCGGTGGCGACGAGTTCGCCGTCATGCTGCCGAACGCGGGCGACACCCCGACGCTCGCCGCGAGCGCGACGACGCTCCTCGAAGCCTTCGGCGCCCCCCTCCGGGTCGGATGCCACACCTTCCACATCGGAGTCAGCATCGGCGGGGCCGTCGGCTCGACGCAGGGCGCTTCCGCGGAGGAGCTCATCGGCAATGCCGACTTGGCCATGTTTCGAGCGAAGCAAGAGGGGAAGCGCCGATTTCGCGCCTTCCAGCCCGCGATGCGCAGCGCGCTGCTATCCCGGCTGGCCATGCGAGCCGAGCTGCACGCGGCGGCCCGAGCGGGCGAGTTCGTGCTGCACTACCAACCGCAGGTCGCTCTCGAGACCGGGCGCATCGTCGGCGCGGAGGCCCTCCTGAGATGGCAACATCCCCAGCGCGGCCTGCTTCTGCCAGGCGCCTTCCTGTCCCATCTGGAGGATCATCCCCTGGCCCTGGAGGTGGGGCAGTGGGTCGTCGAGGAGGCATGCCGACAGGCCGCACTGTGGCGCGATGCCGGCCATCCGGTGATGAGGATGGGCGTGAACCTGTTCGCCGCTCAGGTGCGGTCGAGGACGCTCGCGTCGGACGTCGTCGACGCGCTCCGGCGGCACCGGCTGTCACCCGGGATGCTGGAGCTCGAGATCACTGAGACCATCGTGCTGAGCGTCGACGAGGCCGACCTCGACCAGTTCCGCGACCTCCATCGCCGGGGGGTTGGTATCGCGTTCGACGATTTCGGCACGGGCTATGCCTCGCTGAGCTCGCTCAAGCGGTTCCCGCTGACGCGCCTCAAGATCGACCGGGGTTTCGTTCGGGATTTGATGGCCGAGCGGCACGATGCCGCCGTCGTGCGCGCCATCGTCCAGATCGGGAACGACATAGGCCTCAACATCATCGCGGAGGGCATCGAGACCAAGGATCAGGAGGCGCGGTTGGTGGAGATGGGTTGCCGGCAGGGGCAGGGCTACCTTTACGGCAAGGCGCTGCCGGCGGCGCAGTTCGCGGATCTCGTCCGGGCGTCCGGCAGCCTCGAGCGGTTGGCCGGTTGAACGGGCAGGGCCGGTGACGCGCAAGCGGCGCCCTTACCTCCGCGTTGTCTATCCGGACCGACACCTCCCGGCTCCGCGGCCCACCGCGATGGATCGCGAGCGGGTGAAACGGCAGCGTCCGCTGTTTCGCACTGCTTCGCCGAAGCAGAGTGTCGCGAATCCACGCGGACCGGTCACGCGACTGAGGTAGAAACCCTTCGCGGTGCAGAGCGTCCGCACCGTACCGGTACGGTGCTTCACCGCCATCGCTGCCCGGGCTGGCCGCGTTCGATTCCAACTCCGGTCCCGAAGGCGGTCAGGACGACGATGCTGCGGGGACCCCTCGGGGGCCAAAGATTCGCCCGCAGTATGCCGCCAGATGGTCTGTCCGGTCTGGCGTAGCGCGAAAGGCGATGTGGCCGTCGGGGCGGATGAGGACGATAGCGGGCTGACACTCCAGGCCGTAGGCCCCGTGAGCCTTTCCGTCGAGATCCGACAGCACGGGCACGTCAGCGCCGTTCAGGAGCGGGCCGGCGAGGACGAGCCGCGGTCGCACCCAGTTCCAGGGCGCGACGGCCTCGACGGCTGCGCGCAGCGAGGCGCCCGCCTCCGAAGCCCCCCCGTCGAAGCACAGCAGGGCCCAACCCGTGGTCCGCCCGTCCGGGTTGTAGAAGAACGGGAAGAGTGAGGTCGTTCGGCCATCCTGGGTCACTTCCGCCTCGGGGGCCCGCTCGCCGGGCTTCGGCCCGCGTTGAAGGAGATGGCTCAGCCCCTGGAGGTGATCCTCGCTGAGCGGGCTCGTCGGATACCGCACCGAGAGCTGCTGCAGGTCGTCCGTACCTTGAAGCAGGGCGCCGAGGCCTGGAACCACCTTGGTCGCCAAGCCGAGGGCCGCATCCGTCAGGGGGCCGCGGTAAACGGTACGGCGAAAGCCCTTCGCCTGCTGCTCGCTGAGCCTGGCGTGCTCGCCGCCGCGCTCGACGTCGTAGGAGTCGAGCAGTACCGGGGTAGCCTGACCCCGCAACGTCATGGCCAGCCGCCACGCGATCTCGACTGCGTCGTGCAGGCCGGCGTTCATGCCCTGGCCGCCGATGGGCAGGGACAGGTGGCCGGCGTCGCCGGCCAGGAATACGCGACCACGGGCGTAGGCCGGCGAGACGCCGTATTGAAATCGGCTGTGGGTCAGCCATTGCGGGTCGGTGAGCGTCAGCGTCTCGTCGCCCGTGACCGCGCGGGCCACGGCCTGGACCTCGTCCAGCGTCGGATCGCGATCCGGCACGTCGGCGTCGTCGGCCAGGAAGAACAGCCGGTGATAGCCACCCCAGACCGGCATCACGCCGCAGAAGCCGCGCTCGTAGTAGAAGAACCAGAGCTGATCGGGCTCCAGTGAACGCCGCCAGGAGAGCTTGGCGTCGACCTGGCGGTTCATCCGGCCCTCGAACCGCTCGGGTTCGAAATCCAGGTCGAGTTGCGGGCGCAGCGTGCTCTTGGCGCCGTCGGCGGCCACGAGGTAACGGCAGCGCAGCCGGCCATCCGGTCCCTCCTCGCCGCGTCTCGTCGTGATGGTCACGCCGTCCGCGTCCTGGGCAACGGCGACGACCTTGCAGCCGCGCTCGATCCGGCCGCCGCGCCCTTCGTAGGTTTCGGCCAAGGTCGTCTCGATGACGTCCTGCCCGCTGTACAGGACCTTCGGGTAAGGGCTGGCGACATCGTCGATCGGAATCGGCGTCGTTTGCGTTCCGTTCATGAAGAAGTTGACGAGGCGAATGGGATAGGCGCGCTCGGCGAGGGCGTCGCGGAGGCCGACGCCGGCCAAGAGTTCCTGAGGGCGCGCCCAGAGGTTGTTGGCCCGGGAATAGGCCCGACCTTCGGTCCGCGCCTCGAGGACGAGGCAGTCGACGCCGTGATGGCGCAGGGCACAGCCCGTGGTCAGGCCGACGGGACCGGCGCCCACGACGATGACGTCGGCGTCCAGGGTGTCCGGAAGGATGTCGCGGGACATGAAAAGCTCGGGCTCGGGAACGGAGGGGCTCACGCCGGGCAGATGCCGGGCACGTCTACCTTCCGGAACAGGTGCGGGCTCACCGTCGCGCCCTCGGGGTAATCCGACAGGCGGGCCCGGAACTCGGGATTGGTGAAGGCCGCGCGGAAGTCGGCGACGCTGTCCCAGACGGCATAATTCAGGAACACCCCGCTGCCGGCGAGGCCGCGATGCAGCTGGGTCGACACGAACCCAGGCTGGCGCTTCATGACCTCCGCGTCGGCGGTCCAGGCGGAGACCAGCCGGTCGGCATCCGCGGCCTGGACGACGAAGGTGTTGATCAGGACGACCGGACCGTCCTCCACCGTCAGTTGGTCGGCCAGGGTGACGGTGCGGTCCATCTCGACGAACGTCGGCATGTTCAGGCTCCTTGGGTCTGGGGGTGGCGGCGTGCGGCGGGCGCCGGCTGCGCCGTGTCGAGCCGCCGCTGCATCTCGCGCAGCAGGGCGCTCGCGGCTTCGAACCCCTCGGGCGACAGACCGGCCGTAAGGTCGTCGGCCCAGCGCTCCTGACGTTCGATGGCCGTGCGATAGGCAGCCTCTCCCCGCTCCGTCGCAACGACCAACATGGCTCTCCGGTGATGCGGGTTCGGGGCGAGGCGGACGAAGCCCTCGGTCCGCATGTCGTCGACCAAGCGCTGAACCGCCTGTCGCGTCAGACCCATGTTGCGGGCGATGTGGGCGACGGGGAGGGGGGCCGCCGAGAGCGCGATGGCGCCCAGCACCTGCCAGCGGGCGCTCGTCAGCCCGAGGTCGCCGACCAGTGCATCGCCCGCGGCGAGCAAGTCGCCGTTCATGCGGAAGACCTCGATGACGAGTCCGGTCCACGCGCGGCGAAGGTGCGCCTGATCGGGCGCGGCGGCCCCTGTCGTTGTGTCCATGGCAGACACCATAACGATTCGACGAGATCGGTCAATACGACAACAGGTTGTCATATTTCGTTGGTGTCCTCTCCTTGGCCGAACGCTGGGATCGATGCGCGGTCCTCCGTCAGATCGCGGCAGCTCGCGGGGAGGTTCGGCCGTTCCCGCACGGCGTGCGGCTAAAGGTGTCGCCGCGTCCTGCGCGGGAAACGGCCGGCGCGAATCCGCGACGCTGTCCGTATGCCGTCTCTCGTGCTGCGGAGCGGACCGGCAGACCGCCACCCGACGCGGACGCGCGGTGAGCTGTCGGCGGGAGTTGAACCTAGCCGAAGACCGCCGGTCCCCTTCGGACAGGGATTGCTGAAGAGCGGATAGGCCCTTCCCGACTCATGCCGGAGACGTGGGTAGCCGTCGCCGCATCCCCTGAGCGGCCCTTCGTCGGGCGTTCGGCTGACGGTGGGAAGGGGGCGTTCGCCTGACGCTCTGTATGAGGCGGACGTGACCCGCAGCGGATGTCGAGCATCGACCGCGGGCAAGCGCCCTACGTCTCTTCGAGCTTCTGGCCTAGGCTCGCCCGATGGGACTCTTGACCTTCAGCATGAACGCCACCCTGGACGGCTGCGTCGACCACCGGGAGGGGATCGCCGACGACGAGACACACGCGTATTTCACCCGCCTCATGGACGGGTGCGGGGCGATGCTGTGGGGCCGCATCACCTACGAGATGATGGAGAGCCACTGGCCGGCGGTGGCGCGCGGTGACGTGGAGGCGCCGCCGACGATACGGGCGTGGGCGGTCAAGCTGGAGGACAAGCCGAAATACGTGGTGTCGTCGACGCGAAAGGACTTCCCGTGGACCAACAGCCACCACATCCGTGACGACCTAAGAACAGGCGTACAGAGGCTCAAGGATGCGACGCCGGCGGGCGTGCTCCTCGGTAGTGGCCAGCTCGCGACCGAGCTGGACCGGCTTGATCTGATCGATGAGTACAAGCTCCTGATCCACCCCAGGATCGCCGGACGCGGCCCGACCCTGTACCAGGGCGGCCTGCCCAGGACGCGACGGCTCGCGCTGGTCTCCGCGACGCCGCTCGGCAATGGCGCAGTCTCCCTGCACTATCGGCACGAACACGGGCGCAACGCCGCATCGCACACAGCTCGGGGATCTGCGCATCGCGGGCGCCCCGCCGATTAGCGATCGGCATCGATCGCCTGCCTCCATCAATCAGGACAAAGCACCCACGCGTTGAGCGTGCGGCGGTGGAGACCTTGGCTGGCTGCCAGCACGGGCGGTGTGAGGCCGATCGCGGGGGCAGGGCAGTCCGATCCTCATGCCGAGCCATCACGAGCCGAACTTCTACGAGGGGTCGGGACAGGCGCGGTGGCGATGTCCGCCCACGAATATTGTCTCTCCGAGGCAGACTGGCGGAAATCCAACCCGGGCGGTCGGTCGGCTTGCGACCCATCTCGGCCGTTCCAGCGGGGATCGGCGCATCTCGAAAGCGGTCGATCGCTGGTGGTTCAGCACCTCCGGCTCGGGGTGGTGAGCCGCCACTGGGGCTACGCCTGAAAGCTGAACTGCCGGTTGGCTCCCAACGGCGCCGATCAGCCGGCGCGACCGCCTCTCGGAGGCGGACGATGTGACAGCGTACGCCGGCGTACCCCAGGGATACCGGAACTCAGCATTCGCGCAGTCCGTGAGTCTTCTATGACGTGCAACCCCGGGCACATAACGGGCGGACGTGGAACGTTCGATCGAGCGCACCGGCTCGCGCAACGCACCATTGCGAGCCGTCTGCTTGGTGACGCGATACGCGAACGTCGACTGTGTCCCGTATGAAACTGACTGGCCGCAAAATACAGGTTAGAGAGACCCGATATTCCGGGACAGCAGAACCGATACCGTGAGCTTCGTACCCAGCTCCCTCTTCACGACCGAGAGTCTGCCCGAGCGCGACCGTTTCGATGCTTGGCGCACCCTGTTCTCCGCCCACGATCTCGATGCCGACCCACAAGACTTCTCAGGCAGCATCGAGACCGCCCAGATCGGTGCGGTCGCCCTGCGCGTCATGAACGCCGCGCCACAGGGGCCGGGCCGGTCGAGGCCGCAGATCCGGCGCGACGGCATGGACGGCTTCGTCCTCTACTTGAGCCAGCACGCCTACACCGTCGAGACCGAGCGCGGCGTGCTGGACGTTCCGGCGGGCGCCATCAGCCTCAACGATCTGTCGCAGCCCTACCGGCGCAGCCGGGTGCCGGAGACGGACTCTCTGATCATCGCGCTTCCGCGTTCGTCCATCGCCGCCCTGCTGCCCGACGAGGACGCGTTGCACGGGCTGCTCCTGCACGGCGGTTCAGGGCGCTTGCTCGCCGATCACATGCGGAGCCTGGCGGCGAACCGACACGCGATCGCCGCGGTGGACGCCGGCCATCTCGCCCAGGCGACGCTCCACATGATCGCGGCCTGCGTGCGCCCGAGCCTGGAGGGCGTCGCGCGGGCGGGCGCACCGCTCGATGCGGCGCGCCTCAGGATCGCGAAGCAGTACCTCCGCTCCCATCTGGCGACGCCGCTACGCATCGACGCTATGGCGAAGGCGCTCGGCATGTCCCGCTCGCAGCTCTACCGCTTGTTCGAGCCGGAGGGTGGGATAGCGCGCTACCTCGCGCGCCAGCGCCTCGGGGCCGTACGAGCAGCGCTCACCGATCCCCTCGAGCGGCGGTCCATCGGCGAGATCGGAGCGGCTTACAGCTTCGGCAACAGCGCCATCCTCAGTCGTGCGTTCCGGCAGGCGTACGGCTTGAGTCCGCGCGACTACCGGGCGTCCGTCGGGGGTGCCTGAAGAGAGCGGAGTTCCTGTCGAAAACGAGCTCCCTCGAGCGATGCCGCAGCCGAAGTAGCCGCCGGCCGTGAGCGCAGTCCGGCCCAACGACATGAACGGCTCATTCCCATCTTAGAATGGATCGCCGTCGCGTAGACGCGGTCGCCAGACCGCTGCGAAACGGCTTCGGGGAGGTAATCCGTTCCGCCTCCGGCCGGGTCCGGTCGTTCAGGACCGATCAGAAGGCCGGCCAGCGGACGTTCCGAACGTTAGAGACGGGTCGAGAGCCGGCGCAGGGGCGACGTCCGCTTCTCTGAAGCACCCGGAAGCGGCCCGGCGGAGATCCATCCGTCGTGGATGCTCACCAGCGCCGGTGCGACAGCCGACGCCCGTCGAAAGCCGCCGGTCCGCTTCGGAGGAGAGAACCGGAAAGCTATCGTCGTCCCGTCGATCGTCGATCCCGACGCGATCGTTCAGATCGGATCTCAGCGCGCCCTCGGAAACTCCAGGGGGAAGTTGTTGAGCACACGCCAGAGTTCGTAGCCGATCGACACGGTCTCCATGAGGATCCAGCCGCGCACCTTGGCACCCAGCGGGATGAAATCGTAGTCGGGCCACGGGGACCGGTCGGGGTCCTGCTCGACCAGCACGCGAAACAGGCCGCTCTGCTGCGCCGAGGGGTCGACGGCGCGCACCCGCCCGTCGAACATGCCTTGGGCCACCGACGGCCAGCCGCTGAACTGGATCGCCGGCCAGCCCTCGAAGGCGAGGCGCACGCTCTGGCCGGGCCGGATCAGGGCGACGTCGCGCCCGTCGACCATCAGTTCGACGACGCGGGTCGGCGCGAGCGGCGCAAGGGTCGCCAGGGTATCCCCCGCGTTGACCAGCGTGCCGGCGGCCGCCGCGTTGATGTGTAGGATCCGGCCCTCCCTCGGCGCGCGAACGAGTTGCGCCGATTGGCGGTTCACGGTCACCTCGAGCCGGCTGAGCTTGGCCTTCGCCTCCGCCAGCTTCGCGCGCTGCTCCGCCACGCGGATCTGCGCGGCCTCGAAGTTGCGCCGCGTCACGAAGCCCTTCTCGGCCGCCTCGCGGGTCTGGCTGACCTGACTTTCCGCCACCTGCACTCCCTGCTCCGCTGCAGCGATCTCGGCCTCGATCTGCTCCCGCTCGGCGGCGAGCCGCTTCAGCAGGAACGGATCGTTGTCCATGAGCTGGGCGATCGCGTCCCCCGCGCGAACCCGCTGGCCATCCTCGACGTACCAATGCTCAACCCGGCCCTGGACCAAGGCCGTGACCGTCTGCACGCGGTCGGCGGGATTCGGGGCGATGACGCGCCCCGTTCCGGCCGCGGTCTGCACCCAGGGCACGTACAGGAGGATCAGGACCGCCAAGCAGATCGCGATGCCGATGATCCAGGTCAGGACGGCCGCCGCGCGGGGCGGCCGGATCGAGGTCAGGCTCGGGAAGTGTCGGAGGTGTTCAGGCCGCGACAGCATGGGTCCTCTCCCTCAGCACGGGTTTGTCGAGCCGGTCCTCCGGGTCGGCGGCGCGCACATAGCCGTGCGAGCCCAGCCGGATCTGGCCGTCGTGGATCGGTTGTCGGGGGCGACGCGTGACATGCAGAACCGTCGTGCCCATCTCCCGGAACCTCGCGAGCGCCGCCGCGACGCGGTCCGGTGGCAGCAGGTCGAGCAGCGTCGACAGGACGACGAGCTTCGGCCGCTGCAGAAGGGCGGCGGCCAGCTTCAGCGCGACGGCTTCCCCCACCGAGAGCGGCGCGCCGGACACGGAGAGCGGCGTGTCGAGGCCGGAGGGCAGGCGCCCGAGGCGCTCGGCCAGGCCGACACGCTCCAGGCAATCGTGGATCGTAACCGCATCCTGGCCCTCGACCGGCGACAGGACCTCGCGAATGGTTGTCTCGGCGAGCGTCGGCCGATCCAGCACGAGGATCTGCGCCCGCAGCGCGTCCGGACCATAAACTGCGATGTCGGCTCCGCCGACCATCACCCACCCGCGCTGCGGCCGAACCCGTCGCTCAAGGAGCGCCGCGACCGTCCGCTCAAGCCTCTCGTCGGCGGGCATGGCGAGGATCTCGCCGCTCTCGACCGCGAAGTCGAGGCGGCAGCCTTCGACCTCGACCTCGCGCAGGCGCAGGTCTCCTTTGGCCGGGCCGGGGCCGGTCCACTGATCCCCGTCCGCCGCCTCGATCCCCTCGAAGAGCGACAATTCATGGAGCGCCGCGACGAGGTCGTAGAAGGCCCGCGCATGCGAGCCCAGTTGGGAGATGCCGTAGAAGGCGGCCGACAGGACGAGTTCCGCCGCCACGAGCTGCCCGAGCGACAATTGCCCCTGCAGGATGAGCCATCCGCCCATGGCCAGGAGGGCGGCACTGGCGACTGCGTAGACCAGGAGGAACCCGATGGTCTGCGCGAAGGTGTGGCGGAAATGCCGGCGATGCGCCCGCAGGTAAGCGGCGGTCATCGCCTCGGAGCGCGCCATCGCGGCCGAGAGCCGATTACCGTGCTGGTAGAAGCCGTTGGAAGCGCCGACGCTCTCCAGCCAACGCGCCGTCCCGTGCTTCGCATGGCTCAGTGCCGCGCCGGACCGGACCGCCGGCCCCGCCCAGAGGAACCCGATGCCGAGCAGCACGGCGGCGACGACGAGATTGAAGGCGAGAAAGAACGGATGATAGAAACTCGTCAGGACGAGTCCGATCGCGGCTTGTAGAAGGATCGCGAAGCCGCCGACCAGGAGATGCGGGACCGCCTTCTGGACCGTCATCAGATCGAAGAAGCGGTTGAAGAGGTCGCGGCGCCCTGTCTCGTCGAAGTTCGGGACTTTCGCGTGGAGCGCACGCAAGGTGATTTCTGCGACGATCCTCGCGAACACGCGCCGCTCGAACAGCGCAAGGACGTAGATCCGCGCGGCGCTGAGCAGGGCGGCGGCGAGCAGAAGCCCGAGCAGAAGCCCGGACAGCACGAACAGGGGCGCCGGCAGCGCCGTGTTGGCCACCGAATTGATCAGGAGCTGCACCGACACCGGCACGGCGAGGCCCAGGAGCGCCACGGCGACCCCGTAGACGACCGCCGTCCAGATGAATCCGGCTTCCGGCTTCAGCAGACGCGCGATGAGCCTGCAGGCTTCCGTCAACGTCAGGGGCGTGTGTTTGATCGCATCCATGGGTCGAGGACCTTTCAGATCCGGTCGGGGGCGTGCGAGGAGGCCATGCCGCCGCCACGTTGCCGGGCATGGCCGCGGAGACGCGGATAAATCGTCGGGGTGCGCGAGCGCGGAGTCGACCCGGTACCGCCGGCCCATCCCGGGCGCGAACTCGTCCGGTCCGATTTAGCCGGCTGGCGGTTCACCGGAGGGCGTTCGGCGGATGCCGGTGGGAGACCCTCGAGGGCGAGGGTCGCACGCACGGTCCGCCATGTCGGGGGCACGGCGGACCGATTTGATGCCGGCCCGTACCGGATTGCGGCCGGCCGTCGGGTCGAGGCGATGCGCCCGCTTCAGCAGCGGTAGCCGCCCGACGTCTGTCCGTACTGCTGCACGGGGAAGTGCTGCTGGTCGGCATTGCCTTCCTGGGCCGAGCTTCTCCGGCAGCCGCCGACGGTGGGCGTCAGCACGTCCCCCGTGACGATCGAGCCGGTCGAGAGCCCATCCCAGGTCGTCCGCGGAAGGGGCCGCGACGGAGTGCCCACACGCAGGTCGGCGAAAGCGGCGGAGAGCGGCGCGACGCAGAGCGCGGCCGCGACCGACAGGATGGATAACTTCTTCGACGCCTTCATCGCTTGTCTCCAATCAATTGTGCGCTCGTAACGCGCTGTCCGTGGATCGAGGCGGGCAGGGAGACCGCAGTCTTGCGGACAGTTCCGCCTCATCCACGCAAATGATTTGGCGGCGCCCGGGTCGTACCGCAATTTCGCAACTTCAATGGCCCTCATTTGGAAAACAAATGACGACGAATGCATCGCGCGGGCTGCTGTATATTTAATCCCCATTGTTCAACTCGGGCCGATGATCGTGTGTGTTTCGTCACATCACACCAGTACGGGTGCCGGGGATTTGGCGGAGGCTGAAGGCCCGAGCTTGATGTCTCGCCCCGTTGAGATGATTTGACGGCGATGCCCGGCCCGCCGTTGCCCTTCGACCTCGACCTGCTGCGCACCTTCGTCGCCATCGCCGACAACGGGAGCTTCACGCGCGGCCAGTCGGTTGGGCCTGACGCAGTCGACCGTGTCGCTGCAGATCAAGCGCCTGGAGGAGGGCGTCTCCCGTCGCCTGTTCGACCGGGACGGCCGGGAGCTGCAGCTGACGCCCGAAGGCGAGGTTCTGCTCACCTACGCGCGCCAGATCCTCAAGCTCGGCGGCGAGGCCCTGTCCCGGATCGTCACCCCGGAACTGATGGGTCTCGTCCGGCTGGGCACGCCGGAGGATTTCGCGACCACGCACCTGTCGGAGGTTCTGGCGTGCTTCGCTCGCACCCATCCGCATGTCGCGCTCCAGGTGAACTGCGACTTCACCGTCAACCTCCTCGACGACTTCTCGAAGGGGAAGTACGACCTCATCCTGTTCAAGCGCGAGCCACAGGGTCCGAGCGGCGGGACCAGGGTCTGGCGGGAGGTCCTGGATTGGGTCGCGTCGCCGCGTCTCGTCGCGGAAGCCGGCGACCCGATTCCGCTCGTCCTCTCGCCGGCGCCGGACGTCTATCGCAAGCGCGCGCTGTCGGCCCTCGATGTCGCCGGACGCGACTGGCGCATCGTCTACACCAGCCCGAGCCTCGCCGGATTGCAGGCCGCCGTGCAAGCCGGGCTCGGGGTGACGGTGCTGCCCACGGAAATGATCCCCGCGGACATGGTGTCGGTTTCGGGCTGCCTCCAACTGCCGAAACTCCCCGATACGGAGATCGTCCTCTACCAAGCGCCGGGCCATGTCTCGCCGGCGGCTGAGTTGTTGGCGGCGACCATCGTCGCGGCGCTGGAGCGGCGCGTCGTGGCGCCTGCGGTGTTCGTGCCGTGAGGACCAGAGGCACTTGCGCGCAGTCCGGCGGCCTGCTGCGCTCGGCCTTGGGTCCGATCCCGCGTCGGCGATGATGGCGAGCTCGCCGCACGCCGGGGAATGCACGGCGTCCGAGTCGTGGCGCTGCGGCCCGCAGGTGTTCCGGGGGAAGCGCATTCTGTAGGGTCGCCGGCGAGTACCGGACATACCCATTCAGGTTTTCTCCCGGTGGAAGTGAGCCAGACGGGACTCCCACGAACATGCGCGTGCCGAGGTATGCCGGACGCCCCCTCCGCCAGGGCGGTGGATCGAAGGATCGCGCCGGTATTCAATCCGCGTCCGCTCTGGGCGATCCGCCTTCAGCTGACCTCCTCTCGCCTGCCGCCGGCCGCTGGATGGACTCGATCTTCCTGATCCGTTTCCGCACATTCTGGACGACGCCAATGCGTCGATCGATCGTGCGCTCGTTCCTCGCAGGGGGGGCCAAACATCCATTTCGTGTCACCAAGTCGTTTTAAATATAATTCCTGCCGACGTACAACATAAACTGCAATGTCATTATGAAGGCGCCATCTTTCATTGCGTTGAGGTATAAAAACAAAATACGGTGGCCGGGAAGCAAGACGATCAAGATCTGCGCGGCGAATGACGGGTCTCCGGGCCTCTATGGTGATCCTGATCCTGAGGCAGGATGCCTGGAGCGCACCAGTGCTGTTTTCGGGGCAGCGCTGACCCGTGTGGCTGCGGTGAAGATCAGTCGTGACGTGCCGGGGTCTGCTTGACGCGGTCGCCTTGATGCTATGACCATCGCTGTCACGGGTCGTGCCCGCTTTGCGTGCGCCCGGGTGGGATGCGTGTGAGGCCACACGGCGATGAGTAGGCGACTGGCGGCGATCCTGGTGGCCGATATCGTCGGGTACAGCCGGCTGATGGGCGCCGACGAGGCCGGCACGATCCGGCGCTTGAAGGCGCTGCGCCGCGAGGTCACCGACCCGGCCATCCAGGCCGCAAGGGGCCGCATCGTCAAGGCCATGGGCGACGGCCTGCTGGTCGAGTTCCCCAGCCCGCTGCGCGCCGTCACCTGCGCGGTGCACATCCAGCGGGCGATGGCCGCACGCGAGCCGGGCCTGCCGGAGGAGCGGCGTTTCCGGCTGCGATGCGGCATCAACGTCGGCGACGTGGTCGCCCAGCCCGACGGCGACCTGTTCGGCGACGGCGTCAACGTGGCCGCGCGCCTCGAGCCGCTGGCCGAACCAGGCGGCGTGTGCGTCTCGCGCTCGGTCCACGACCAAGTGCGTGACCGGCTGCCCTACCGGTTCGAGGATCGGGGCAAGCTCGACCTGAAGAACATCGCCCGGCCCGTGGGCGTGTTCGCGCTCTCCGCCGCCGCCGTCCAGGCGCTCGTCCCGCCGGACGACGACACGGACGACGAGGACGGGGACGTCGATGACCGCCCCGGTGCGGGGCCCGGGACGGCCCGATCCGGCTTGGCCGCGGCGCCACCCGCCCGCACCCGGCCGGCTCGCCGCATCGCTGGCGCGGCGCTGCTCGTCGCCGTGGCGGCCGCCGGAGCGGTCGGGGGGCTGGCCTGGTGGCTGGGTGCAGGCCAGGGGCCGCGGGCCGACACCACGCTGGCCGTGCAGAACGGCCTGCCGCCCAAGCCGCTGCCGCCGCTGTCGCTCGTGGTTCTGCCGTTCGCAAACCTGAGCCAGGATCCCGAGCAGGACTTCTTCGCCGACGGGTTGACGGAGGACCTGACCACCGACCTGTCGCACTTGGTCGGCAGCTTCGTCATCGCGCGCAACACGGCCTTCACCTACAAGGGCAAGGCCGTCGACGTGAAGCAGGTCGGCCGCGACCTCGGTGTGCGCTACGTGCTGGAGGGCAGCGTCCGGCGGACCGACAATCACATCGTCCTCAACGCGCAGCTGATCTCCACCGAGACGGGCGCGCATGTCTGGGCCGACCGCTTCGAGGGTGAGCGAAGCCGCCTCGGACAGATACAGGCCGAATTCGTCGCCCGCCTCGCGCGCTCGCTCGATGTCCAACTGAGCCAGGCGGAAGGCCTGCGGATCCTGCGGGAGCGGGCCAGCGATCCGAACGCCGCCGACCTGAGCATGCTGGGGTGGGCGGCGCTCAACCGGCCTCGTTCGCCCGCCAACACGTCGGAAGCCAGGACGAGATTCGAGCAAAGCCTCAAACTCGACCCGAACAATCCGCAGGCGAAGATCGGTCTGGCCAGGGCCATCGCACAAGCCGTCAACACCAAGGTGAGCAAGGACATCGCGGGTGACCGACGTTTGGCGACCAAGCTGGCCGACGAGGGACTCGAGGCGTCGTCACAGAACCCGATGGCCCACTACGTGAAAGCCGAGGTGCTCCGCGCCACGAAGGAATTCGAGGCCGGGCAGAGGGAGATCGCGACGGCCATCGAGTACGATCCCAACATGGCGATCGCGCATGCCCTGGCCGGCATCATGAAACTCTGGGCCGGCAAGGCGGGGGAGACGTTCGACCATGTCGAGCGCGCCATCCGACTGAGCCCGAGGGATCCGCTGCTGAACGCTTGGGAATACTATATCTGCCACGCACACACGCATTTGGCGCAGTGGGAGGACGCAATCCGGTGGTGCGACAAGTCCGTCGCGCGCGCGCCGTACTTCTTCGCCTACCTCGATCTCGCTGCTGCGCACGCTTGGCTCGGCCACAAGGAAGACGCTCGCAAAGCGATCGAGAACGTCCTGCGACTGATGCCCGGTTACAATCTGCAGACGATGATCAGCGCAGACTATTCCCAGGATCCGACCTTTCTTCAGGAATATCGGCGCATCGCCGACGGCGCCCGCATGGCGGGCCTTCCGGAAGGCCCGACGGATTGAGGGCGCGTCGCCTCCCTACCGCGCCCGGTCTCACACGGTTTCAGATCCATGCGGCGCGTGAGCGCTCCTAATCCCACGGGACTGCCTGCCGCGTAGGGCGGCGTCCGCGTTGCTTCTGCCCGATCGAACGATGACGATGTTTCTCCGCACCACCGCAAGGCGCTGTGTGACGCCCGCAAATGAGGCCGCTCCGGCTTCGGCCGGGGGATGATCGTGCGGATTTCGGCGCTGCGCCGGCGGATCGCAGCCCCGCACTGGCGGTGGGCGACCTTGGATTTGGGTTGCGCGACGCCGGAGCCGCCTCCGGCAAAGGTCGACCGTCCGAGTCTCCGCGACGGCTTTGCGCCGATCACCCTCGGATGCGTCGACCTGCGAGCGACGGTCTCAGCGGAAGACCGGAAGACAGAAGCCGATGAGCCCGAGGCCCAGGACAAGGAAAAGCCCGCCGATGGTTTCCACCAGGGCCATCCGATTCGGCCAGACATCCACCGAGCATGTCAGGGCGATGCCCAGGACGAGGCTCAACAAGCTCAGTGCGAACATTGTTTTCGTCAATGCCGTTGATTGTAAGGACGCGGCTGTTAGCCGTCCGGTCGGTGAATTGCAGTCTTCGTAACAGAGTATTCGGCTGCCGGAAATGAATCCGTGTGGATCCGGGCGATCCGGGGACGGATTGTGTCTGATCAGCAACGAAATTTCCGCGCGCCCGGCGCCGAACCGGGATACCCGGACGCCGATTCAACCCGGGATGCGGACGATGCCCGTCCGGCGGTCGGTGCCGCCCTTGACCCCCGGGCGCGCGACGAGGCTGCTCGGCCTGCCTGTTACGCCGCGGGTGGGCGATGCTGCGGGTGCCGGTCGCCGCGGCCGTCCCGGTGCCGCAGATCAGGCGGCGGCGCTGAGGTTGTTCTGCGCGAGGATGAAAGCGGCGACTCCGGCGGCAGGGATCGGCCGGCTCAGGAGATAGCCTTGTACCTCGGAGAACCCGCTCGCCCGCAACCGCGCGAGTTGCTCCGCCGTCTCGACGCCCTCGGCCGTGGTGGTGATCTTCAGGCTGCGGCCGAGTTCCGCCACCACGTGGACGATCGCGGCGGCTTCGTCGCGCTCCATCAGGTTCCGTACGAAAGACTGGTCGAGCTTGATCTTGTCGAAGCGGAAGCTGTTCAGCGAGCTGAGGGACGAATAGCCGGTGCCGAAATCATCCATCGAGAAGCGAACGCCCAGGCGGCGCAGGCGCGTCAGCATGTCGTGGGTGGCCTGATCCTGGTTCAGGATCACCGATTCCGTGATCTCGAGTTCGAGGCGCTGGCTCGGCAACTGGGTGGTCCGCAGGACCTCCTCGACGAGCTGATCGAGGTTGCCTTCCCGGAACTGTGCTGGCGAGATGTTGACGGCGACGCGCAGAGTACCGGGCCACTGCATCGCGGCGGCGCAGGCAGTCTTGAGGACGTACACACCGAGCGCATCGATGAGTCCGGTGGCCTCGGCGACCGGGATGAACTCGCCCGGGGAGATCATCCCCCGCTCCGGATGGTGCCAGCGGGCGAGAGCCTCGAAGCCCGTCACCGTGTTGGTCGCGAGCTCGAACAATGGCTGGTAGTGCAGCTCGATCTGCCCGCTGTCGATCGCCAGCCGCAGCTCGCGCTCCAACCAGCGCCGCTGATGCTGACGCTCCTCCATCTCAGGCTCGAAGGCGCGCACGCGCCGGCCCCCCTCGGCCTTGGCGACGTAGAGCGCGAGGTCGGCGCGGCGGAGCAGGTCGTCGCCCTCGGCGTCCAGGGCGGACGACACGGCGATCCCGAGGCTCGCGTCGGCGGCCACGAACTGGTCGGCGATGATGAACGGGCGCCGGAGCTGAGCCAGCGCCTCCTCCGCCAGACGCAGTGCTCCGTCCGCGAGGTCAGACCCCGACAGGACGAGGGCAAACTCGTCGCCGCCGAGGCGCGCCACCGTGCTGCCGGGCGGGCTCAGGGCCGTCAGACGAGCGCCGACCTGCCGGAGCAGGTCGTCGCCCGCCGGATGTCCGAGGGTGTCGTTCACGCCCTTGAAGTCGTCGAGATCGAGGCAGATCACGGCGACCGGCCGCCCGCCCTGAGCGTGTTCCGAGAACGCGGCGGCCAAGCGTTCCGCCAGCAGCGCGCGGTTCGGGAGCCCGGTAAGGGCGTCGTGGGTCGCCAGGTGGGTGATGCGGGCCTGCGCGATCACGCTCGTCGTCACGTCCTCATGCGTCTCCACCCAGCCGCCATCGGCCATGGGCTGAACCGTGATCTCCACGCAGCGCCCGTCGGCGAGGGTCGCGGTCGTCACGCGCCCCTGGACGCCGCGGCCCTGGCCGAACTGATCCACGAGCCCGGCCATCGCCTTGACTTCGGCGTGGGTCGGACCCGCCCCGAGCGTTTCGGGCGCGATCCCGTAGATGCCGAGGAATTGCGCGTTGAAGACTTTCAGGCGGCCGGATGCGCCGAACATGCACAGGCCCTGGGACATGTTGTTCAGGGCCGCGTCGAACCGTTCGTTCTGCTCCTCGAGCTGCACCTCGCGCTGCGTCAGGATCGCGTTCTTGCGGAAGACGTCGTCGCGCAATTGGTCGCGCTCCGCCAGGGAATGTTCCAGGACGACGACGGCGCGAGCGATGTCGCCCACCTCATCCTCGCGGCTGACATCGGGCACGTTCACGTGCCAATTGCCCCGCGCCACTTCGGAGACCGTCTGGGTGATCCGCACCAGGGGGCGCGTGATCCGGTTGGACAGGAACAGCAGGACGATCGCGACGAGGAACAGGGTCAGCCCCGCCACGACGCAGAGCGTGGTGAGCAGGGAGCGGGAACTCTCCTCGCCGATCCCGACGACCTTGTCCTTGATCTGATCCAGCTCCCGGAGGGGCGCCGCGACGCACAGGCGGATATCGTGTTCCGTCGGGATGCAGCGCGCGACCTTCTCGGCGCCGAGGACGGTCTGGAGCCCGGATCGGGAGGGCGCGCCGAGGGCCGCATCCGGCATCTCGGCACCGGCCGAGGAGAGGACGCGCGATCCTGAAAGGATGAGGACGTCGCGCCCGCTCAGCGCCGAGAAGGCTTCCAGGGTGGTCTCGCGGGGGCGAAGGATCCGGTAGCCGACGAGCCCGCCGATCACCTCTCCGAAATCGTCGAACAGCGGCTGGCCGAAGATGTCGGCGACGGAGCCGCTCTCGTCCGCCGCCAAGGCGCCGGCGAGCGCCTCGTCCCAGTGCAGCGTCAGGACGAAGCCGACCGAGCGATCCCTGTCGTTCCGGGACATCATCGCGCGCAACGACGACGCCAGCGTCGTGCGGCCGAGCGCCGTGTTGGCCGAGAGCAACTCCGCGTCGACACGGTCCGCTGTGAGCGCGCGCAGGTTGATGTCGAAGGCGATGACGCCGTCGATATCGGCCAGCGCCAGGGCGGGCCGCATGAGCTCCGACGCCGCGACGGTGTTGCCGGAGAAGACCGCCTTCGACACGTCCCAGCGCTTCGCCATCGTGGCGAAGCGCCGTTCCACGTCCTCGCGCTGCATCTGGAGCCGGGCCGCCGCCAGCTTCGCGTCGCTGAGGAGCCGACCCGAGAGCTGGGCCTCGGACCAGCGGGAGATCTCCTGACCCTGCTCGCTCAGCGTCTGTCCGGACCGGAGCGCGACCAGAGAGACGAGGGCCGTGAGGGCGATCGCGGCCGTCGACAGCGTCGCGCCGACGAGGCGGGCGCGAAGGGAGCGCGAGAAGGGGTTGTGGGTCACGGCTTGAGCGGAGCGCCGCCCCGCTCCGCCAGCAGGTGCCGCGCGCGATCGGATGTCGCGAAGGCGAGGAAGTCGGAGGCCGCCGCGTCCCGGGTGGCGGCCTTGTAGATCAGGGCGAGGGTCACCGCGCTGGGATAGGCCGGATCGCGCGGGGCATTGCCGTCGATCGACAGGACCGCGAGGTCACCCACCAGCGCCGGCGAGAAGGGGCCGAAACCGATGGCGCCGGGCGTCTGGCGCACCGTCTCGATGGCGTCCTGCGTGGTCGTCGCCGTCTTCGACCGGCTGGTCAACACGAGATCGCGCCAGCCCGGCATGCTCGACCGGAGGACGGCGAGGGTGCTGTCCGTGTCTTCGCGCCGGACCACGCGAATCTTGAGATCGGCGCCCCCGACCGCGCTCCAGTTCTCGATCGTGCCCGAGAAGATGGCCGCCGCCTGCGCGCTCGTGAGGCTCGCCACGCCGACGTCGCGGTGCACGAAGATCGCCGAGGGGATCCGGATGAGGGGAACCTCGATGAGGCCCTGACCCTTCTCGGCCTCGGTGAGGGGACGGGCGATGCGCCCGAGCTTCTGGCGCTCGCCGCCCACGGCCGCGACGGCGCCGCCGGAGCCGATGCTCGGCGGCACCGATACACGGACTCCGCCGGCATCGGCATTGTAGGCGGTTGCAACCGCCTGCAGCATCTCGATCCCGTCGCCGGTGCCGACGACAGCAAGGTCCTCCGCCCGCGCGCTGCACGTCAGGGCGAAGACCGCGAGAACGCCTGCGGAGATGTGCCGGAGGCAGACGAAAGCAGAAGCCATGGCCGGATTTTGCGGCCTGAATAATTAAATTGGCGTCACCGAATATATCGCAATCAAGCTGTGGTTGATGAATCGCTAGGCGACAGATTCGGTTTTGGCCTTCTGATTACGTGAGACGCGCTGGAGAAGGCGCTGGATGAAGTTGAGGTCCGCCGGATTGCTCGCGGCGGCGGTCCGGTCGGCCGCGTAGAACGGGTCGGCGTAGCAGGTCGCGCCGGCGGCTGCCGCCAGGAACTGGACGGCGGCCACCATCTCCGGTCGGCCGGCCGCCACGACGATGTCGTCCGCGGTGAGCATCGGCAGATGAAGCGTCGGCCGACCCGGCCGCGCATCGCCGGGCGGATGCGCGCCGCTGCAGGTCAGGATCGTGATCGCGCCCCGTTCACGCAGCCA
Organism: Methylobacterium longum; assembly: GCF_022179385.1. Taxonomy (GTDB): domain Bacteria; phylum Pseudomonadota; class Alphaproteobacteria; order Rhizobiales; family Beijerinckiaceae; genus Methylobacterium; species Methylobacterium longum. Next base: position 42,960 of record NZ_BPQS01000040.1, read on the forward strand.
GTCCAGCGCCGGGCGCATGTAGAGGTTGTGCGGATCGCGCGCGCCGGCCACGACCAGCAAGGCGCGCGCCGGCTCCCGCAGGCGGCTCGCCCGCGCGACCGCCCAGGCCGGCGCCCAGCCGACGCCGGACGAGACGATCACGAGGCGGCCGCGCCCGAGCCGGTGAAAGGCGTGACCGAAGGGGCCCTCGACCTTGACGGCGCTCCCCGGACCGATCCGGCCGCCGAGGTGCGACGAGACCGTGCCGCCGTCCTGGCGGCGGATCTGGAAGATGAGTTCGTTCAGTTCGCCGGAGCCGTTGGAGCGCAGCGTGGGGCTGTAGTCGCGCGCCGGCAAGCCCGCGAAGGCGACACGGACATACTGTCCCGGCAGGTAGGCGAGGCGCTTGCGCAACGCCACCGTGACTTCGACGATCTCGGGCGTCAGTTCGACGAGGCTCTCAACGGTACCGCCGCGCCGGACGACGTCGGGCACCTCGTCGAACTCGATCGCGGCCTCGCTCGTGAGTCGTGCCCGGCAGGCGAGCACGGTGTCGCCGATGCGCGTGCCCGCCTCGTCCACCGTGCCCGAATGGATCCGGACGCGGCAGGTTTCGCATTGGCCGGTGGCGCAGTCGTGCGGGATCACCCGGCCGCCGGTGAGACCCGCATCGAGGAGGGTCTGCCCGGCGGTGGCCGAGACTCGCCGCCCGTTGATCACGAGATCGACCCGTGCGGCCATGATCGGCGCTCCCCGTCAGCGCATCAGGACTTCGACCGGCCGCATGTGCCGGGTGTGGCGCGTCTGCGTGTGATCGAAGGCCGAGACGTACAGGTAAAACAGGTTGCCGGGCAGGAAATCCACGTCGTACTTGCTGCCGGTCGCGATCTTGCGCGAGGCGACCAGGGTCCAGTGATCATCGGCCCAATGGGCGGCCGCCGAGATCCCGGCCCGGTCGCCCGTGTAACCGTCCGTCAGCAGCACGCCCGGAATCACCGTCCCGACCGGTATCTCCGCGTCGACGTCCCTCGAATAGGGAACCGTGTCGCTCTTCTCGACCATCCACCACGCGGCGCCCTCGGATACGCCGGCGTCTGGATCCAGGTCCACGGTCCCGAGCTTGGTCTTCGTCACGCGCCAATCCTTCGGGAGCCGCAGCGGCTCGACGGAACCCGTGTAGCCGCCGGGACCCTCGAAGCGGAAATTGTAGCGATAGGCGCTGGTGCCGGGGTCGCCCCAGTAGCCGGCCTGATAGCGGCCCTGGACCGCGCGCTCGGCGGCCGTCGGATCGGTCGGCGGTCCGATATGCATGTCCTCGACCACGCCGAGCATGCCGCCGCGGCCCGACTTCCACTGCCACATGTCGATGTAGCTGCCGTCCGTCGTGTAGTGGTAACCGCGGCCGTTCAGCGGAGCCGGTGCATCGGGGAGGGGCTTGGCACCGAGATGGGTGGAACCGCCGCTGCCGAAGGCGTCCGAGCGCGAGAAGATCACCGCGAACTTGTCCTCGTAGTAGGCGGTGACGTCCGCCCGCGCGGCGTTGACGTCGAGGAGGTGCCAGCCGTCCTCCTTCTTGATCAGCGGCACCCGCTTCAGCGACTGCGACGGATCCCACCACCGGAAGGCGAAGTAGACGTTCGCGTCGTCCCGCACGGCGCGGATCTCAACGGTGGTCTCGCCGGTGCCGCCGAAGTTGCTGCCCTGCATCGTCCGCACCGAGACGGGACGCGCGGTGCGCCAGACCGGATCGTCGAGGAGTTTGCTGACATCGGGACCGGCCGACACCTTGTCCACCACCAGGGTCGAGCGGCCCGCGACGTCCGCCCAGGCAAGGCCGCCCACGACCGGGATGCCGAGGGCGGCCGCTGCCAGCAGGGGCCGGCGCCGACGCACGGTCCCATCGACCAGGGGTGCGGGGCGGAACAGCCGCAGGAGCTGCCACAACCCGCCGTACATGAAGTGCGCCAGCGTGTGGACGACGATGTATCCGAGGGACACCAGCGCGCAGGTGGCGTGCAGCCACACGACCCATCCGCCGTAGCCGAGGTAGAGCGCGACGCCGGTCCCCGTGAGGATCAGCGTGACGGCGTAGATCAGCCAGTGGAGTCCGACGTTGATGCCGCCCCACCGGGCCTTGCGGGCTGCCTTAGACCCGCCGCCGACCAGTACGGCGCGCATGCGGGACGGGCTGTTCCGCTCCGTCAGCCGGCCGCGAACGAGATAGACGAGATAGGCCGTGATCCCGAAGAACAGGCTGAGACCCGCCACGAAGTGGACGGTCCAGACCTCACCTTGCGGTAGGAACGGGGCGAGAAACTTCGCGGTCCGGGCGATGGGCGCATCGGCGGAGATGCGCAGCCCCGTGATCAAGCTCGCGATCATCGCGATGGCGACGATCCAGTGGATCACGATCGTGCCGGTGTCGGAACGGGGTCGCCGATCGGCGCGGGCGTTTGAAGTAGACTTGGATTCAGGAACGGCGTTGCCGTCGTCGGAGGGGGGCGGCGCGAGGCTCAGTGTGTCCGCCATCCAACTCTCTCCGATCGCTTACACGTATCGCCAGTGCTGTATTAGCATTCCGATAAGCATAGCGCGGCCGGGCCGCTATTGCCAAGCTTATCAGTCTTTATATTCGTCTCGCTTGCCGGTGCGCTGATGGCCGGTGCATCGGGCGGACTAGCCGGCCCCGGAACCGGCGCGCGGTGGGCGGGAGGCGGGGCGGCGGTCGCGACGCGATGCGACTTCACCGTCGAGGCAGGGCGCAGTGATCCGCCGGAGCCGCATCCTGGGCACGACGCCCGCGACAGGCCGCCCGATGGCCCGGACACCGCTCACGGCGGGGGAGGGGCTCAGGCCGCCCTGTGGCGGTCGGCGCGGACCTTCGGGACGGGAGACGTCGCACCCTGCTGCGCGATGCCGCGAAGCGAGGCCACCATCGCGTCGGTCTGGGCGTCGAGGGATGGGCGCGCGCGATGGCTGCCGGTGCTGCGCCACGCAATGGCGAAGCAGCCGAGTACCGCCGCGAAGCTCCCCGCCAGGGGTGCGACGATCAATGCCGCCAGGAGGCTGATCGGAGCCAGAATGGCGGCTGCGACAAGGCCGCTGCCGATCGCAACCGCAACCAAGAGAAGCATCGTAGCCTCTGCCCAAAGGTCCAGCGGGTACCATCGATCGCTGTCAGCATCCTCCTACGCCCCATTGGTTAACATTTGGTTAATGACAAGCTTCCGCTTCAGCTTAGGTTTTAGGATCCGCGCTCAAAGAAGCATTCGTTGAGAGTATGAGCGGATGGTCCGGCTTTGGTGCCCTGTATGCTGTCGGGATCGGGCACGCGTCGCCGCCGTCTTGCCCGCCGCCGTCTTGCCCGCCGCCGTCTTGCCCGCCGCCGTCTTGCCCGCCGCCGTCTTGCCCGCCGCGGTGCTGCTGCCGGAGGCTCGGTCTGCGTGGGGCGACGATCCATCGGCGGGTGCGTCGCGACCGCGGGCGGCCCGTCGGCCGGACCTCAGATCTCGTCCGTTCGCGGATGGAGCCGAAGCCTCTGGTGCAGATGAACCAATCCTGGTCCATCCTGATCACTTGTGGCGCTTCGCCCGGGAGTGTTACTGGTCCGGACCGGTTTCGCGTAGGATAACCACCTCCGATGACCAGCGAAGAACGCGCTTCCCGGCGCTTGATCGCGATTGCAGAAGTTGTCGGCTGCCCCGTCGAAACTTTTTACCGGCCCGAAAGCGATACAAATCCGGCGAATATGACCTGGGAGCTGCTGCGGCTGTGGAGCTCGATCACCGAGCCTCGCACGCGGGAGCGCATTCTCGCACGCCTGCGCCAGGAGGCCGGTGTCGGACCGGCCTCGGCCCAAGCCGCCGAGTGATCGTGCGATAGTCCGAGGCCGTCGACGGCGGGCGGGCCGGGCGGTCGACGACACCCTTCGCGCGACCGTCCGTGCGCACCGATCCTCAACTCCCCTGAGCGATCCAGCCCAGGATCGTGGCGCATCGTTCGGCCTGATCACGCGTCAGGCCCGACGCGACCGCGGTTCCGTCCCGGTACACCGCGAAGGTTCCGTCGCTGACGGCGCGGATCTTGACCGAGGCCATCAGGCGCCGACCGGAACGAGCGCTTGCAACTGGGTCAGCCCGGACGCCGTGAGCTGCCAGACCGCGAGCGCCTCGTCGACGGTCCCGGATCGGCCGATCCGCTCCAGATGCCCGAGGCTTTCCAGTGCGGTGAGGCGACTGTGGTCGGCGGGCCACCGGTCGTCGATCTTCTTGCGGATCGAAATCCGGTAATCACGGGCTTCTGCTGCCTTGTTGAGAAGTCGGCGCTCGTGGTTGACCAGCATCAATCCTCCTGCGTTGAGCGGGTCGCTGCCCGTTACTTACGTACAGGCTGGCCGATATGGTCAAGCTTGGCAACCCCGCCGGCCCGGAGCCGCAGGGGACCGTTCGCGCTCATCCAGACGGATCACGGCTATCCGGGACGCCGGGCCGGCGCGTGCGCGACCTCCGACGGGGGGACGGGTTGCTCCCGCGGGCCGTGGGCCGATTCCGTTCGGCGACCGCGCACGAGAACGGCCGGCCGGGTTTCCCCGGCCGGCCGCTGGTATGTGGCGCGCCCGGGATGGGCGCGCGATCGGCGTGCGATCAGCGCAGGAGCTGAAGGAC
>NZ_BPQS01000041.1 GCF_022179385.1 Methylobacterium longum
GCGATCCAACAGGCGTTCACGTGCTTCACTCCGCAGGAGTGCCGCAACTACATCACCGCAGCCGGCTACGAAAACGACTTGGCCGTCGCTACCTGACCGGGAACGGCTCTAGCTCCAATGAGGACTATCTCTCAGCCGTAGCGTTCGGCCGTTGCACCCGTTGAGCGTCTTGCTCCGAAGCGGACGTTCCCGGCGATAGACGGAGGGCCGAGTTGGGTGGGACGCCAAAGTCGGTTGCGAACCCTGAACCGGGCATTGGAGGTCGACGACCTTTTATGAGGCTCTCGGTACCGCCGCCACGACGGCTTCGAAATGTCCAAACCCAGATTGAACCATGCCGAGCATTTGATCTGCCTCAGAGCAGACGGCCCCAAGGCGGTGTCTGATACACGCCGCTCAGAGGAGTGGAAAATGCCATCACGCATGTTTGTGCAGACCGTGAGGCGTTCGGCTCGCTCACTGGCCCGCACTCCGCGGTGGGCCCTTGCGATCTTCTCTACCGCCGGCTCAATCTGTGACCGGCGGCGCACCGAGGCCGCGCTCAGCGCGAGGGAGGCTAATTAGCGTTGTCCTCTCGAGGGCCGAAATTCTGCCCGTGACTTGACCAAAATCAAATCACCGCCGGACCGAGAGAGGAAGATATTCTGCGGGCTGCCCCGGTGAGGATATCCTATACTTCACTCCGAACGCGATTCCTTCGGAGCATGTCTTCCTCGCCCCGGAGGCCATCCTGGAGCCGGGGCCATGTGCCCGCCGGTTGTTTGGATCCAACGGAGACCGCCATGAGCATCGTCCGGATCGCGCTCGTTTCTGCAGTCTCCGCGCTCTGTCTCGGCGCCTTCGGCGCTGCCGCGCAGCAACCGCAGAACGCGCCGGGATCGCCCAGCGCGACCAGCACAATCGATAGTCGCCAGCTCCCGCCGCCCGACCCGGCGTTTGGTGGCGTGATCGAGCAGGGAGCGCTGCAGTCGAAGCCCTGGTGGGCCCCACGCGTCGTGCCGCCGAAGGGCGCCCCTAACGTTCTCCTGATCATCACAGACGACGCCGGGTTCGGGGTGCCCAGCACCTTCGGGGGCTTCATCCCGACGCCAACGATGGACCGGCTGGCCAGCGAAGGCCTTCGCTACAACCGGATGTTCTCCACCGCGCTGTGCTCGCCGACGCGCGCCGGACTGATCACGGGGCGAAACCACCACTCGGCCGGCTTCGGCGTGGTGTCGGAGCAGTCCACCGGCTACCCGGGCTACAGCAGCATCATCGCCAGGGATAAGGCGACGATCGGGCGGATCATGCGCGACAACGGCTATGCGACGGCATGGTTTGGCAAGGACCACAACACGCCGGCCTTCCAGGCCAGCCAAAGCGGCCCGTTCGAGCAGTGGCCGACCGGGATGGGGTTCGAATATTTCTACGGCTTCGTCGGCGGCGACGCGAACCAGTGGCAGCCGAACTTGTTCCGCAACACGACGCAGATCTATCCATTCGAAGGGAAGCCGCCGGGGACCTGGAACCTGATGACCGCGATGGCCGACGACGCCATCGACTACATGACGCGCTTGCACCAGACCCAGCCGGACAAGCCGATCTTCATCAAGTACGCGCCGGGCGCCACGCATGCGCCCCACCATCCGACCAAGGAGTGGGTGGACAAGATCAGCGCGATGCATCTGTTCGACGACGGGTGGAACAAGGTGCGCGAGCGCATCTTCGAGAACCAGAAGCGGCTCGGCGTCATCCCGCAGACCGCCAAGATGACACCGTGGCCGACGGACAAGCTGAAGGAATGGGACCAGCTGACGGCCGAGGAAAAGAAGCTCTTCATCCGCCAGGTCGACATCTTCGCCGCTTACGCGGCCTACAACGACCACGAGATCGGACGCGTCGTCCAGGCCTTCGAGGATTTGGGCAAGCTCGACAACACGCTGATCATCTACATAAACGGCGACAACGGCACGAGCGCCGAGGGCGGCCCGATGGGCACGCCCAACGAGGTCGCGTGGTTCAACGGCGTCAGCGACATGCCGGTGGACGTGCAGATGAAGTTCTACGACGCGTGGGGCACAGACCAGACCTACAACCATATGTCGGCTGGCTGGTCCTGGGCCTTCGACACGCCGTTCTCATGGTTCAAGCAGAACGCGTCGCAACTCGGCGGCGTGAACCAGAACATGGTGGTGTCCTGGCCCGCGCGCATCAAGGACAAGGGCGCACTTCGCCAGCAATTCGTGCACGTCATCGACGTCCTGCCGACGGTGCTTGAAGCCGCCGGCATCGGGGCGCCCGACATGGTGGACGGCATCCAGCAAAAGCCGATCGAGGGCACCAGCTTCGCCTATACCTTCGATGCGGAGAACGCGAAGGCGCCGTCCCGCCACGACACGCAATATTTCGAGATGATGGGGCAGTGGGCGCTCTATCACGACGGCTGGTTTCTCAGCACCAAGGTGAACCGTGCGCCCTGGGAGGCCTTCGGCCCGGCGAACCCGGATCCACTGAACAACCAAGTGTTGGAGCTCTACAACCTCGACAGCGACTTCAGCCAGAGCGCCAATATTGCGGCGGAGCATCCTGAGAAGGTTCGCGAGCTGCGGGATATGTTCGTCGCGGAAGCGAAGAAGTACCAGGTTTTCCCGATGGATGCTTCCGTCGCGGCCCGCATGGTAGCGCCGCGCCCGAATATCACCGCCGGCCGGACGGAGTTCGTCTACACGCGCCCGATGGTCGGGTTGCCCCAGGGCGACTCGCCGCAGCTGCTCAATACCTCCTACGCGGTCACGGCAGACATCGAGGTTCCGCAAGGCGGCGCCGAGGGCATGATCTTCACGTCAGGCGGGCGGTTCGGTGGCTACGGCTTCTACCTGCTCAAGGGAAAGCCGGTATGGCTGTGGAACCTCGTCGACCTGGAGCGGGTCAAGTGGGAGGCGCCCGACGCGCTCACGCCGGGTCGGCACGTCGTCGAGTTCGAATTCAAGTACGACGGTCTGGGCTTCGGCACGCTCGCCTTCAACAACATGAGCGGCATCGGTCGCCCGGGCACGGGAGCCCTGAAGGTCGACGGCACCGTGGTGGCAACCAGGACGATGCCGAAAACCCTGCCGATCACGCTGCAATGGGACGAGAGCTTCGACATCGGTTCGGACACCCTAACGGGGGTCAACGATGCCGATTACAAGCCGCCCTTCGCGCTCACGGCGAAGCTCAACCGGCTGACCATTAAGCTTGATCGCCCGCAATTGTCGCTTGAGGAAGTCGAGAAGCTCCAAGCGGCCATCTCCGACAAGGCAAGGGCTGACTGAGACCTTCGATGGCAGGGGGCAGACCAGGAGAGGGCTCGTGCAGGCGACCGACTTGCCAATCCAGCAAAGCCCGGCGGGTGACGCCGGGAGCCCGGACCGCGTCGGCATCGACAAGTACGCCGCGGTGCGGCGACTGGCGACGGCATCCACCCGCCGCTTCCACGCGATGGCCAAGCCCGCCGGCGCGACCTGCAACCTCGATTGCAAGTACTGCTTCTATCTCAGCAAGGAAAAGCTGCCCGGCGGACCCGGAACCGGGCACATGAGCGAGGAGACGCTTGAGCTCTTCGTCCGCCAATACATCGAGGGCAGCGCCGGGCTGGAGGTGGTGTTCACTTGGCAGGGCGGGGAGCCCACCTTGCGCGGAATCGAATTCTATCGCCGTGCGGTCGCGCTGCAGAAGCGCTACGCCAAGCCCGGCCAGCGCATCGAGAACGACCTGCAGACGAACGGCGTGCTCCTCGACGAGGACTGGGCGGCCTTCCTGAAGGAGAACCGCTTCCTGGTCGGGCTGAGCATCGACGGGCCTCGCGATGTCCACGACGCCTTTCGCAAGAACAAGGGCGGCGCGCCGACCTTCGACAAGGTGATGGCGGCCGCAAGGCTGCTGCGCCGGTTCGGCATTCGCTTCAACACGCTTACCTGCGTCCATCGCTACAACGCATCGCGCCCTCTGGACGTCTACCGTTTCCTGCGCGGCGAGCTCGACTCGACCCGCATTCAGTTCATCCCCATCGTCCAGACCAGGGACTTCGAGAGTGCCGCGCCGCAGGCCAGGGACCTTGAGCGGTTGCCCCTCGTTGGCGCGCCGGAGGCGCGCCCCGGCAACCCGGGATCGGTCGTGACGGATTGGTCCGTGGATCCGGTCGAGTACGGCTATTTCCTGTCGCGCGTCTTCGACGAGTGGCACCGAAAGGACCTCGGCCGCGTCCTCGTCAACCACTTCGAGACGCTGGTCGGCCAGCATCTCGGGCTACCCTCGCAGATCTGCATCTATCAGGAGTTCTGCGGCAAGGCGGTCGTGGTGGAGCATGACGGCAGCATCTATTCCTGCGACCACTACGTCTATCCGGAGTACCGCCTCGCTAACCTTTACCATAGGCCGATCGCGGAGGCCGTGTACTCCGACCAGCAAATCAGGTTCGGCTACGCGAAGTCGGAAAAGCTGCCCCGCTTCTGTCGCGAGTGCCCGTTCATCGGCGATTGCTGGGGGGAGTGCCCCAAGAACCGCTTCATCCGGACCCCGGAGGGCGAGCCGGGCCTGAACTATCTCTGCCAGGGGCTGAAGCGGTTCTTCAAGCACGCGATCCCGCGCGTCGAACGGATCGCCGTAGATGTACGCCGCCGGCAGCTCGGAGCTCGTCCGGATGCCCGGGCACCGGGCGTGCCGTGACCAGTCGCGAGTAGCCGTTCTCGCACTGAGGTTGGCGTGCGCGGCCCGGTTGCGAGGTTCAGCTCCGTACGGAGGTCGGTGGCTTGCGCCAGATCAAGCTGCGGGCTTCCACAAGGCGCATCGTGCTGGAATACAGGCTCTGTCGAAGGCAGATCATGTCCCTTCCCGCGGCGATCCTCGCTTTCGCATCCGGTTTGATGCTTTCCCTCTGGGGAATCCCTTCCTACGCGCGTCCGGCGCAGCAGTTCCTCGCGCAGAGCGAGATCCAGATCCCGAGCGAGACCGATCTCGATCGCATCAATCGCCAGGACCTACAGGGCGCGCCGTCTTTCGCCGATCCCGGCGCCACCGGCAGCATCGAGTCCCAGATCCAGGGCATGGACCGCCAGGATCGCGAGATCGACCAGCGGGTGTCGCGTGGGATCTGCCGCGATTGCGACTAGCAGTTTCGATCAAGGACTGAAGGTGCACCGAGGGTGGACGCGACGCTGCGGGCCAAGCTCTGGCTGTACTTAGTCCGCTTCACTTTCAGAGCGAATATCGGGGGCGCAGAACGCGGAAGTCTGCAGCAGATCTTGACCGGGCTCAGGGGACCAGTCCGCTTCTCTGCCGCATGCGGCCGAAACCAGACAGGCCGCTTACGACCAGATTCGGTCATTCGCGGCAGCGGAATTGGACTGCCCGGAAGCGGACGATCCGAAGGTCTGCTCAGGGTCGGTCCCTGACGTTGGCTCTACGCCCAGGAGCGGACATTCCGGCGCCGACCCAACATGGTCTTCCGCGGAATGATGGACCGGCTGAAAGCCGACGCCCTACGAACGAGCCTGCGCCTTCACCCCGGTGCAGCGCCAAGGTCGGGGTGATCTGCGAAGGCGGTCGCCAACATGGTCACAAAGCTGCGCACCTTGCTGGCGATGTTACGGTTGGCTGGGTAGACGGCGTGCAGCGGTATCACCGGCAGATGCCAGTCTGCCAGTATCGGCACCACCGTGCCCGCGCGGATGGCTGGACCGACCACGAAAGCGGGCTCCAGCGCTATGCCCGCCCCTGCGATGGCGGCGGCCAGCAGCGTTGGTCCGTTGTTGCATTCCAGCCGGGGCAGGATCGGAACGTCGGCAACCTCATTATCCCGCTCGAACCGCCACTTGCAGCCCCAGCGCAGCTCGGAGAAGTGAAGGCAGGCATGCGTCGCCAGATCCTGCGGGGTCGCCGGCGCACCGCGGCGGGCAAGGTAGGACGGGGATGCACACGCGAACAGCGGGGACGCCCCGATCTGCCGGGTGACGAGCCTGGGCTCGACAGCGAGCGCTCCGCGGATTGCCAGATCGAAGCTGTCCCCGATCAGGTCCACCGCATCGGTGGACAGCTGAAGGTCGATCGAAACGGCCGAGTTCTCGGCGAGGAAGCGCGCGACCACTGGCGCGACGTGATCAGGACCCAGGTCCGGAGGCGCTGCGATCCGCAGACGGCCGACCGCCTCTGTCTGGAAGGCCGTTGCGGCTTGCCCGGCATGCCGAACACGATCTTGGATGTCGGCGAGAGCCGCTCTGTAGGCCGCCCCGGCTTCGGTCAGCCGTACGGCGCGCGTGGAGCGCTGCAGCAGTTGAACGCCCAGCCGCGCCTCCAAGGCACGGATCTGCGCACCGACGGCGGAACGCCCCATTTCGAGGTCTTCGGCTGCCGCCGTGAAGCTTGCCCGGTCGGCGACGGCGAGGAACGCCATGATGCCGGCCAGCGGATCGGTCGTCTTCATGTGGCCGCTGATCCGCCAAGCGATGCACGATCATCGATCTTATCGCGGCGGATCGCAATCGGTAGCTTTTGGGAGCCACAACCATACCGACAGGACGTTCACATGGCCGATGCCCTCTGGTTCACGACCGCCCGCCTGACCATTCATCTGTCGCAGAAAGACAATGCGGATGGTCTCACCCTGATCGAACACCACATGGTGGAAGGCTTTGCCGTGCCGCTGCATGTCCATCGCGACGAGGATGAAAGCTTCTACATCCTGCAGGGTGAAGTCCGCATGCAGATTGACGATCAGGTTCGCCGGCTGAAAGCGGGCGACGCGTTGACGGTCTCGGGTGGGACACCGCACGCGTTCCGCGTCGTCTCGCCTGAGGCCAGGTTCCTTTCGATGACGACGGGTCAATTCGAAGAGATGATCCGCAGCCTAGCCCGACCGGCAGAAAATGAAGGCTTACCGCCTCAAGCCGAGCCGACCGACGAGGAGGTCGCGGCGCTTGTTTCAGCCTGCGCTACGCACGGCATCGAGTTCCAGGGACCTGCGGTCGCTTGAGGCGCGGCGTGGGAGCTTCCGCACATTGCCCTTCCAATATTCAACGAACCGGAAGCGACCCCAATCGGCCATTCGGTTCCCGAACCGACCCATCAGCTTGGATGCCATAAACGCTTCCCAGAAGCGGTCACTTGTCGGCTGACTGACAACCGGGGTTCGGGGTAGGGAGTGGCGCTGACCTTTCGCCCCACGGCCAACGCACCGCTTCCGACCCATGCCAGTCATCACGGCAGCCGACGGCGCTTCCCCAAAGCGGTCATCAGTCGGCGGTCCTGAGGTTGTGGGCCGATGTGATATCGGAAGTCGTTACCACGGCTGACCGTCACCGAACGACCAATCCTCCTTGTCGAAAAAAAGCATATTGATCATGATGTCGTCAGTTCGAATCCCCAGCTTCGATTTCAGCTCATCGGCGACGGAACGATAGAAAGCGAACTTGGTGTCCTTCTTATTGCCGACGGTGCTGGTTGCCTGGATTAAGATGAAGCCTGGCGACCGGCTAAAGCCGAGGAAGTGAGGATCGTACATAAGATTGTCTGCCGAGTGCTCGCCGACCACCACAAAGCGGTCGCCCTCGGGTGCTTCGAGGACGTCGACGATGCCCCGGTAGACGATGTCCGCCACGGTAGCACGGTGCTCGGGGGGCTTCCCCTGGATCAGATCGATACGTGCAAAAGGCATGATGATCTCCGCGGGCAGACTTGCGGTCGGCCCCTGACCGGGACCGACCGCTGGGCGCTCACGTCCGGGTGTCGATCTCCGGCACACCGCTGCTCCGGTCGGCATAGGCAGCGATGAAGGTCGGCCGGGTCTGCCAGCGCTGCCAGAAGGCATCGAGATGTTCGAAGCGCTCATCGAGCGGAGTGGCGTTCACTGGGAACTTGGAGAACGCGATGGCTGTCGCCAACGTGATGTCTGAGAACGTCGGCTGATCGCCCCCCAGCAGCCACGCGCGGCCGTCGGAGAGATGCCGGTCGACGAGGCCGGCATGCGCCAGGGCCACCTTGCGCGAGTGCTCGCCCCAGGCCGGATTGCTGGTCAGTTCGAGCTTGGGGCCCAGACCCTGATGCAGCACATGGAATGCGGTGACGATGGGATAGAGGATGTGGACCCACACCCGGTTGTCCCACATCTGATCGAGGCCACGCTCATGCGCCGTCTTCCCCATGATCTTGCGGCCTTCGAACGCGTCATCGAGGTAGCGGGCGATGGCAGAGGTCTCACTGAGGTAGGAGCCGTCGGCGAGCGCAAGGGTCGGTGTCTCGCCCCAGGCGTTCATCTTCAGGTGTTTCCAACCCCGCTGCTCGCCCACCGGTGACATGTCGTAGATCGTCTCGTCGAAGTGATCGGCGATGCCCTTCTCGTGCATGAAGATCCGCAGGCGCTGCGGGTTGGGGAAGGCCGAGGGTGAGGTGAAGAGCTTAAGCTTGTCGGACATCGTCGTCTCACTTTCCTGAGAACCGGGCCTGTCTGTCATATGACAGACAGCAAGCTAGGATGGGCGCCTTGTGTCGTCAACCCCTGTCTGCCATATGACAGATGGAGGTTGGGAATGGCAGCGACGTTGAAGAGGGATGTGCGCGAGGCGATCCTCGTGGCTGCGAGGGAAGCAGCGATGGCCTATGGCTACGCCGGCATCAACTTCCGTGATCTCGCGGAGACCGTCGGTATCAAGGCCGCAAGCATCAACTACTACTACGCCAACAAGGCCATCCTCGGCGAAGCGGTTGCGCGCCGTTATTGGGAAGACATTGTTCGCGATCTTGAAGCTATTTCGGCACGTGCGCAAAGCCCAATCGAAGCGCTACGGCGGTACCCTGGCATCTTTCGCCTATCCCTGGAGCGCAACAATCGCATGTGCCTCAGCAGCTTCATGGCGACAGAATATGACGCGTTGCCTGAGCAGGTTTTGAAGGAGGTCCAGTCTTTTGCCGACGTCAATACGGCCTGGATCCGCGAGCAGCTGGTTGCTGCAAAGCTGGTTGAGCCGAGGGACGGCGAGATGAGAGCGCGCGCCATCTATGCTGCTGTTGCCGGAGCTCAGATCATCGCTCGAAGTCGCTCGGACACAAATCTGTTCGACTCCTTGATCAGGAGCTACCAAGAGGCGGGACTACTGCCGAACTGATCAAAAGCGCGCACGAAACAAGGTTCGCTTCCGTGCATCGCCGGCCGCAAGCGGTTGGGCAGGAATCCACCCCTCTGAGACGCTCACGCAGGCGGTCTTCGGCGGCCGATGCTGGATAGAAGTAGAGTGTCCGCGTCGGAGGGAGCGTGCCGGAAAAGCGGACGAGCCCCCGCCAATCTATCGCGGGCATACTGGAAGGCATACTGGAAGGCGCCAGGGCTTCCCGAGAGCGGTCGGATCGATCCCCACCCGCAAAGGCCCTGGACGGCATCTTGCACCCGATGTCGGGAGGCCTTGCTCGCCGACTAAGCCGAGGGTGCTGATGATATCACTTCAGGCGCGCGGCAGCCCAGGCGATATGGTCGGCCATGAAGGTCGAGATGAAGAAGTAGGAATGGTCGTAGCCCTCGCGCATGTTGAGGGTCAGGGCGATGCCGGCCTTCTTGCAGGCCTCTTCCAGCAGCCAGGGGCGAAGGCCGTCCTGAAGGAAGCTGTCGGCGGTGCCCTGATCCACCAGGAACTCGGGGAAGCGCTTGCCGTCTTCGATCAGCGCGGTGGCGTCATGGGCGCGCCAGGCAACCGGGTTGGAACCGAGATACTTCTCGAAGGCCGGCTTCGACCAGCCGGCCGTGGAGGGCTGGGCGATCGGCGCGAAGGCGGAGCAGGACTTGAAGCGCTCCGGGTAGGTCAGCGCCATGGTGAGCGCCCCGTGGCCGCCCATGGAATGCCCGAAGATGCCCTGGCGGGTCATGTCGGCGGGGAATTCCTTCGCGATGAGCGCAGGCAGCTCTTCCGTGACGTAGCTCCACATCCGGTAATGCGTGTCGTAGGGCGCCTGCGTGGCGTCCAGGTAGAAGCCGGCGCCGGAGCCGAACTGCCAATTGCCGTCCTCGTCCGGGATGCCGGGGCCGCGCGGGCTGGTATCGGGGGCCACGATGATGACGCCATGCTCGGCGGCTGCGGCCCGGTACTCGCCCTTGTCCATGACGTTGGCGTGCGTGCAGGTGAGTCCCGACAGGTACCACAGCACCGGGACCGGGCCGTTCTCGGCTTGGGGCGGCACGAAGACCGCGAAGGTCATCGCGCATCCCGTGGTCTGCGCATCGTGCTTGTAGACGCCCTGCGTGCCGCCGTGGGCGCGGGCCTTCGAGATGGTTTCCATCAGCTTTGTTCTCCTGCTCGGGAGCCGAAAGCCCCGCTCCGGGGCTGGATGGTGTGTGACCAGTTTTGACAGAGCCCGGCGCCGTTTGAATCGTTCGCGTCCTGCCGGTCCCCCGCATGGGCAAAGGGCAGGACGCGGGCGTCCCTCGCGCGGGGAACAACCGGATGGGACACGGATCCTCAGACCCGGAGGAGGGGATCCGCGTCCATCCTTCTCAGTAGACGACGACGGACCGGATCGACTTACCCTCGTGCATCAGGTCGAAGCCGTGATTGATCTCTTCGAGCGGCATGGTGTGGGTGATCAGATCATCGATGTTGATCTTGCCCTCCATGTACCAGTCCACGATCTTCGGCACGTCCGTGCGACCACGCGCGCCGCCAAAGGCCGAGCCCTTCCAGACGCGACCGGTGACGAGCTGGAACGGACGGGTCGAGATCTCGCGGCCGGCCTCGGCCACGCCGATGACGATCGACTCGCCCCAGCCGCGATGGCAGCACTCGAGGGCCTGGCGCATCACGTGGACATTGCCGGTACAATCGAAGGAGAAGTCGGCGCCCCCGCCGGTGAGGTCGACGATGGCCTGAACCACCTTGTCGGTTCCAACCTCGGTCGGATTGATGAAGTCGGTCATGCCGAATTTGCGGGCCATGGCCTGCTTCTCCGGGTTGATGTCGACGCCGATGATCTTGTCGGCCCCGACCATGCGGGCAGCCTGGAGGACGTTGAGGCCGATGCCGCCGAGACCGAAGACCACCACGTTGGCGCCCGGCCAGACCTTGGCGGTGTAGATCACCGCGCCGATGCCGGTGGTCACGCCGCAGCCGATGTAGCAGATCTTGTCGAAGGGGGCGTCTTCGCGGATCTTGGCCAGCGCGATGGCGGGCAGGACCGTGAAGTTCGAGAAGGTCGAGCAGCCCATGTAGTGGAACACGGTGCTCGATCCGGCGGGGCTGCCGCCGGTGGAGACGCAGGAGAAGCGGCTCGTGCCGTCCGGCATCACGCCCTGGCCCTGGGTCGCCCGGATCGCGGTGCACAGGTTCGTGCGCTGGGACAGGCAGGACTTACAGTTGCGGCATTCCGGTGTGTACAGCGGGATGACGTGGTCGCCCGGCTTCAGCGTGGTGACGCCGGCGCCGACCTCGCGGACGATGCCCGCGCCCTCATGGCCGAGGATCGCCGGGAACTTGCCCTCGGAATCGAGGCCCGAGAGGGTGTAGGCGTCGGTGTGGCAGATGCCGGTGGCCATCAACTCGACGAGAACCTCGCCGGCCTTGGGGCCCTCGATGTCGATGGTCTCGATCGTAAGAGGCTTCTTCGCCTCCCACGCGACCGCGGCGCGCGTCTTCATCACGTGTTCCTATTGTCTGGATGATCACGGACGGCGCCGAACTGCCGACTCTTCGGCGCGCGTCGCTCAAGGGCTGCGCACCGAACGGTCCGAGGATCTGCCGCGTGTGTGATGTTTCTTGCGCCCGGATGCAACGTCGGCGTCCGCATTTCCGTCAGGGCGCCCCATTCTGATCGGTCCCGGGCATGGGGTGCATCCGCGCCGTCCGAGTTGCGCGCGAACGCCAGACCGTGGATCGCACCCGACCCAGGACCCGGGCGACGGGGCTCGCCCCTCTCTCCACCGTCCTGGGGAGAGCCGGTGCTGATTGCGCCGGTTCCCGCAACACCGACCGCGGGCCTGGGGCCCAGAGCCCCACGCTTCACACACCGCGTGAATCATCTGTCCGCGTCAGTGCATCAGGGGTGCTCGTCGCGAGCCCCGCCACGGTGTCCGTGCCCGGTTGCACGCGTGAGACGCTGTCCGCAGCGTTATCGAAAGCCGATTGGGCCGCCCCCGATCACCCGTCCACGGCCTCGGTCTCGGTCTCGGATGCCACGGATGCCCAGCCGACCTCGTCGTCGCGGCTTTCGAGCGTCAGGTCCGCGCGACCGGCGTCCCGCGGGGCGGAGATCGAAGCCGAGCGCGTCGGTGCGTCTACACGCCGTGTCGCCGCCCGCAGATCCGTCCGCCTGCCCGGGCGCCCGACGCCCCACCTCTCCCGGGTCGATCCTCGCCGAACGTCCGACCTTGCACACGGCCGCAATCCGGCGCGACGGCGTCGGGCCGAACGCAGGAAAACCGCTTCGGAGCGATGCTGCTGGAAAAGCGGCTGGCCAAATCCCGATCCGCAAGAGCCGTCATTTGGGCTTGAACGGTGGCTCCAAAACAGGCGTTCAGGGACGCTCCGGCCACGAGGCTTGATCGTGTCACGACGAGGTCATACGGCCTCCCCCTGGACAACTCCCGCGGGAGACCTCGAAGCGCGCCGCCGGTCTTTGGCCGACTCGCTCCTGAGCTATAGATCGGTTGAATGGATCCGCTGGCCTGCCGGGGCCGGACAAAGTGTCGAGCCATCGGTGCCGGCCACGGCATAGCGGAACGGGCCATATGCAGCGCGCCTCCATAGTCGAGCGATTGTTCCGGGATCCGCCTCGCTGGGTTTCCTATCCAGCAACCATTCTCTTGGTGGCGGCTGTCTATGGGATATATCGCTGGCTCTGGCCGGCGCTTCAGATCTATCCTTTCTTTCTGTTCTTTCCGATCATCATCGTCGCGGCAGCATTTTTTGATCGCGGAAGCGGATACCTCGCCACGATACTCAGTGTCCTGGTAATTACATTCATTTTTCCTCCAGTGGATTCGTCGCTGGCGGTCGAGCCGCGCAACCTGTTGGCGCTCATAGTATTCCTGCCGGCCGGGCTGGCGTTAAGTGCTTTGCTCGAACTGCGGCACCGACTTCTCCGACAAACCCGCGACGCCCTCAAGCAGGCGCGCGTCGCCGAGGAACGGACGGAGGTGCTTCTGCACGGCCTGCACCAGAGCGAGGCACGATTCCGGCAGTTCGCGGAGGCCGCCTCCGGTGCGCTCTGGATCCGGGATGCCCAGACGCTACGCATGGAGTGGCTGAGCCCGGCCTTTGACCGCATCTACGGCTTCCCGGGCGAGGAACTCCTGGACGCCAACCCGCAGTGCTGGGCCTCATTGATCGTTCCTGACGACCGGGCGGCTGCTCTGGGGCGGCTCGAAGAAGTGAAAAGCGGCAAGGCTGTGGTGCACGAATTCCGCGTCGTCCGCGCCTCGGACGGTGCGTTCCGCTGGATCAGGAGCACGGACTTCCCGCTCTTCGATGAGCACGATCGGGTGCAGCGCATCGGCGGCATCGCAGAGGATGTGACCGAGGCTAAGCTCGCCGCGGAGCACCAGGGCGTCCTGCTGGCCGAGTTGCAGCATCGGGTGCGCAATATCATGGCGCAGATTCGCTCCATAACGGCCCGCACGGGCGAGAGGGCCGAGACCGTGAGTGAATACGCCGACCTCATGGCCGGACGCCTGCTCACCTTCGCCCGCGTCCAGGCGCTCCTCACCCGGAGCGCCAACATCGGCGCCAGGATCCTCGACATCATCAACGACGAATTGGCAGCGCAGGCCGGACACCCGGAGCAGTACACACTGCATGGTCCTGACCTCGTGCTTGCCCCGAAGACCGCCGAGGTTCTGACGCTCGCCGTCCACGAACTCACGACCAATGCTCTCAAGTACGGGGGGCTGTCTGTGCCCGACGGCCGCGTTACGGCGCGTTGGACGACCTTCGAGCGGGGCGGCTCGTCCTGGCTTGGCCTGGACTGGATCGAGTCGGGCGCGCCGACGAGTTCTCCCGCGGACCTGTCAGCGCCGAGGCGGCGTGGCTTCGGCAGCGAGATGATCGAGGGACGTATTCCCTACGAATTGGGGGGTCGAGGCGAACTCTCCATCCATCCGCGCGGAGCACGGTGCCGCTTGGAGTTCCCCCTGCGGGACCGGTCGAGCATTCTGGAGACAGATGCCCCGCGCCGGGCCGCGATCTACGGAGGTTTGCTCGACATGGCCGGCGAACCCGATCTGAGCGGCCACCGCATTCTGGTGGTTGAGGACGACTACTATCTTGCCACCGATACCGCGCGGGCGCTGAGAAGCGTTGGCGTGGAGGTCATCGGCCCGTATCCGACCGAGGAAGGCGCGCGCACCGCCATCACGAACGCAACACCAACGGGCGCAATCCTCGATCTGAATCTCGGCGATCAGGGACCATCCTTCGTGCTGGCGGCCGAGCTTCAGACCCGTGGCGTGCCCTTCATCATGGTCACCGGTTACGATGCCGCGGTTATCCCGGCGGAGTTCGAGACGATCACGCGGCTGCAGAAGCCGGTGCAAATCCGGCAGATCGTCGGCGCACTCGCAAGGAAGCTCGGTGGGGCTGCCTGATCTGGAGCGAGCCCGCTCCCACAGGCGAGATCGAATGTGGGCCGGTGCGTCGGCAATGTCCGCCACGATGATGCGTTCTTCCGAGAGCGGGCATGTTGCAAATTCACCCACCTTAACCGTTCAGAGGCGCCGGCCGACGTGACTGGAACGGGCCGAAGGCAGAAGATCCGCTGCGGAGCAGGCCGGCCGCGGAAGCGGACGGTGCCTGCCATGCGGCTGCGGCCGAGAAGCCCAGTGCGTCCGAGAAACCGAGTGCGTCCCCGCGGGATGCCGCCGGCACCGCCCGCGGTTCCGCTGGCCGGGCTGAAGGAAGCAACGCGGCGTTGATCCCGCGATGCGCTGGTACGGCAACCAGGCCGCGCGGGACGCCGCACCGGCCGGGTCGTCCCCGGCAGCACCCGCATCGCCGCGTGGGCCGGCGTTCCGATCGGCGCCGCCGCGCCCTGGCTCCCTTCATCCCCGGCGTCTGGCGCTAGCGGCCCGGGCGAACGGCCGACATCCTGGCGGCTGTGCCGAGGACAGCCATGCCGAGCGAGATCACCCTCTTCGAGGCCCGGCGGGTCATCACGATGAATCCATCGCGGCCGGACGCGACGCATATCGCCGTGCGCGACGGGCGCGTGCTGATGGTCGGGACGCGAGCCGAGTTCGACGGGCTCGACGCGGTTCCGGATCGGTGCTTCGCCGACAAGGTCATCCTGCCCGGCTTCGTCGAGGGGCACGCCCACGTCATGGAGGGCACCCTCTGGCGCCAGACCTATGTCGGCGCCGGCGACCGCCGCAGCCCGGACGGACGTCGCGTGCCGGGCCTGCGCGACATCGGCGCCGTCGTGGACCGGCTCTCGGAGGCGGGCCGGTCCATCGCCGACCCGGACCAGCTGCTCTACGGCTGGGGCTTCGATCCGCTGCATCTCGGCGGCGCGCGCCTGACCCGTCACGACCTCGACCGGGTCTCGACCACCCGGCCGGTGATGGTCCACCACGCCAGCCTGCACATCACCAACGTCAACAGCCTGCTCCTGGAGATGGCCGGCTTCGATGAAACCACCGCCCTCGACGGCGTGCCGAAGCTGCCGGACGGCACCCCGTCCGGCGAGCTGCAGGGGATCGCCGCCCGGCTGCGCCTGTTCCGGGGGCTCGGCTACAACCCCATGAGCGGGACCCTCGACGCCGCCGACGTGGGCCGGTTCGGCGCGGCCGCGCAGCTCCAGGGCATCACCACCATCGCCGACCTGCACAACGATCTCACGGACGCGACCGTGGCGGTCTACGGCGCTGCCTGCGTCGAGGGGTTGCCGGTGCGGATCGTGCCGGCGCTGGCCTCGGTCTCCTGTCCCCCGGAAGATGGCGTCGCCAAGATCGGCCGCCTCGCCGCCGCCAACACCGACCGCCTGCGCTTCGGCATCGTGAAGATCGTCGTCGACGGCTCGATCCAGGGTTTCACCGCCCGGCTCCTGCCGCCGGGCTATCACAACGGCGCGCCGAACGGGCTCTGGTACGTCGCCCCCGAGGATCTCGACCGGATCGTGGGGATCTACCACGCCGCCGGCATCCAGCTTCACATCCACACCAACGGCAACGAGGCCACCGAGGCGGCCCTCGACGCGGTCGAGAAGGCGCAGATCGCCCATCCCCGTCCCGACCACCGGCACACCCTCCAGCATTGCCAGATGGCGACCGAGGCGCAGCTGCGGCGGGTCAAGGCTCTGGGCCTCTGCCTCAACCTGTTCTCGAACCATCTCTATTACTGGGGCGACGCCCATCACGACCTGACGATGGGGCCGGAACGGGCGGCCCGGATCGACGCTGCCGGGAGCGCGGCGCGGCTCGGCATCCCGCTCGCGATCCACTCGGACGCGCCGGTGACGCCGCTCGGGCCACTGTTCACCGCCTGGTGCGCCGTCAACCGGACCACGTCGTCGGGGCGCCTGCTCGGCCCCGCGGAACGGCTGAGCGTGGCCGAGGCCCTGCACGCCGTGACGCTGGGGGCCGCCTACACCCTGCGGATGGACCATTGCGTCGGCTCCATCGAGGCCGGGAAGTTCGCCGACTTCGCCGTCCTCGACGCGGATCCGTTCGAGACGCCCCCGGAGGCGCTCAAGGACATCCCGGTCCACACCACGGTGCTCGGCGGCCGCGTCTTCGCGGTGCCGCCGGCATGAGGCGCGGACTTCCCGCGCCCGCGACGCGCTGCCCGCTCACGGTCGTCGGCGGCTTCCTCGGAGCCGGGAAGACGACGCTTCTGAACCGGCTGCTCGCCGGCTCCCAGGGCCGCTACGCGGTGCTGGTCAACGATTTCGGGGCGATCAACGTCGATGCCGGCCTGATCCAGGACCATGACGGGCAGACCCTGCGGCTGACCAATGGCTGCGTCTGCTGCAGCCTCGCGGACGGCTTCCTCGACACGCTGATGCGCGTCCTCGCGGAGCCCGAACCTTTCGATCACATCGTCATCGAGGCGAGCGGCGTCGGCGATCCGGGCGCCATCGCGGAGATCGCCCTGGTGGAGCCCGGCCTCGTCCTGCGCGGCGTCGTCGTGCTGGCGGATGCCGAGCGCCTGCCGGGCCTCGCCGCCGACCCGCGCCTGGGCGACACGCTCGCCCGCCAGATCCGCGCCGCCGATCTCCTCGTGCTGAACAAGCGCGACCTCGTGGATGCGTCCGGCCGCGCGGCCGCCCGGACGACGCTCGCCGCCCTCGCGCCCGGCATCCCGGTGGTGGAGACCGTGGCGGCCGCGCTGCCCGAGGCGGTCTTCGATCTGGGCGGCGAGGGTCCGGAACGGGCCCGGCGGGGATCTACCCGGCTGCGCGCCGAGGCGGTGACGCACGAGGCGGCCTTCCAGCGCCTGCTCTACAGGCGCGCCGGCGCGTTCGATCGCGCCGGGCTCGAGCGTGCGCTCACCGGCATGCCGGCCTCGCTCCTGCGGCTGAAGGGGCGCCTCGGTCTGGCCGACAGGTCCGAGATGCATCTGCTTCAGATGGTCGGGCGCCGCTGGAGCCTGTCGCCGCTGCCGGAGCCCGCACCCGACGCGGCCGAGCTCGTCGGCATCGCGGCGACCGATCCCGAAGCCGGCCCGGCGCTGGCCGGCCTCCTCGACGCCGCGTTGCGACCCCCGCAAACCCCACACGGAGACCGAAACCGATGCGCCTGACCAAACGCACGCTCCTCGGCGCCGGCCTCTCGGTCCTCGCCGCGCCCCTGACGGCCCCGATCCTCGACCTGCCGAAGGCGCTGGCCGACGACGCGGCCGCGCCGCTGGTGATCGGCACCAACCAAGTGCCGCGCCACTTCAACGGCGCCGTGCAGTCCGGCATCGCAACCGGGATGGTCTCGACGCAGATCTTCGCGAGCCCGCTGCGCTACGACGACCAGTGGAACCCGCAACCCTATCTGGCCAAATCCTGGACGATCGCCCCCGACAACCTCAGCGTGACGCTCCACCTCGTGGACAACGCCGTGTTCCACGACGGCCACCCGCTGACCGCGGAGGATGTCGCCTTCTCGATCGGGGTGATCAAGGCCAACCACCCGTTCCAGACCATGCTGGAGCCGGTCTCCACGGTCGAGACCCCCGACGCCCACACGGTCATCATCCGGCTCGCGCGCCCGCATCCGGCGCTGCTGCTGGCCATGTCGCCCGGCCTGATGCCGATCCTGCCCAAGCACGTCTACGGCGACGGCCACGACATCAAGACCCATCCGGCCAACCTGAAGCCCGTCGGCTCGGGTCCGTTCAAGTTCGTCGACTACAAGCAGGGCGAGTCGATCCAGCTCGAGCGGTTCGACCGATTCTTCATCCCCGGTCGGCCCAGACTGGCGCGGCTCGTCTACCGGATCCTGCCGGACCAGAACAGCCTCGTCATCGCCACCGAGCGGCGCGAGATCGGCATGCTGCCGTTCCTCTCCGCGGTGCGGGACATCGAGCGCCTCGCCAAGGCACCGACCCTCACGGTGACGGATCGCGGCTTCGAGGGGATCGGCCCGATCAACTGGCTGGCCTTCAACTGCGGGAAGAAGCCGCTCGACGACGTGCGCGTCCGTCGGGCCATCGCGCTGGCGGCCAACCGCGACTTCATCACCGGCAAGCTGCTCGGCGGCGTGGCGAAGGCGGCCACCGGCCCGATCGTGCCGGGCTCGCCGTTCTACGAGCCGGCCGTCGACCCCTACAAGCTCGACGTCGCCAAGGCGGACGCCCTGCTCGACGAGGCCGGCCTGAAGAAGGGGCCGGACGGCACGCGGCTCCAGCTCACCATCGACTACATCCCCAACGACAACGACCAGCAGCGCAACGTCGCCGAGTACCTGCGGGCCGGCCTCAAGCGGATCGGCATCGCGCTGCAGGTCCGGGCCGCGCCGGACTTTCCGACCTGGGCGCAGCGCGTCTCCAACTTCGACTTCGACCTGACCATGGACAACGTCTTCAACTGGGGCGACCCGGTGATCGGCGTGGCGCGGACCTACCTGTCGACCAACATCCGCAAGGGCGTCATCTGGTCGAACACTCAGCAGTACAAGAACCCGAAGGTCGACGAACTGCTGAACGCCGCCGCGGTCGAGACCGACCTGCAGAAGCGCAAGGCACTCTACGACGCATTCCAGACGATCGTCGTGTCCGAGGCGCCGATCGCCTATCTCAACCTCACGCCCTACAAGGCGGTCTACGACAAGCGCCTGACGAACCTGCCCCTGTCGATCTGGGGACCGCTCTCGCCCCTCGACGAGGTTGCCTGGGCGCAGGGCGCCGCGGGGGCCGAGCGATGACGGGCCTGCGCAGCCTCGGCGCGACTGCGGCGAACGCCGGCGGCCTGCTGCTCGCCGTGGTGGTGCTGAACTTCCTGCTGATCCAGGCCGCGCCGGGTGATCCGGCGCAGGTCATCGCCGGGGAGATGGGCGGCGCCTCGCCGGAGATCATGGCGGAGATCCGCACCCGCTACGGCCTCGACCGCAGCCTCCCCGAGCAGCTCGCGACCTATGTCGGCAAGGTCGCGCGGGGGGATCTCGGCTACTCGTTCTACTTCAACGAGCCGGTCTCGCGCCTCATCCTCGGGCGGC
The DNA here is from genome assembly GCF_022179385.1 of Methylobacterium longum. GTDB lineage: Bacteria > Pseudomonadota > Alphaproteobacteria > Rhizobiales > Beijerinckiaceae > Methylobacterium > Methylobacterium longum. The sequence goes on from NZ_BPQS01000041.1 coordinate 19,628, forward strand.
TGCCAGCCACCGCCCTGCTGGTCCTGTCGGCCCTCGCCCTCGCGGTCCTGGCCGGGGCCGGCCTCGGAATCCTGGGCGCCCGCAGGCCGAACGGCTTCGTCAGTCACGCGGTCTCCCTGGTGGCGATCGCCGGCAACGCCGCGCCAGTCTTCTGGACAGGCCTGATGCTGCTGGTCGTGTTCGCCTCCCTGTGGCCGGTGCTCCCGGTCGCCGGGATGGAGGATGTGGCCACCCCGCGCCACGGCCTCGCCTACGGCCTCGACGTCGCACGGCACCTGGTCCTGCCGGGGCTGACCCTCGGCATCGTCTACGTCGCGCAGTACAGCCGCCTGATGCGCGCCAGCATGATCGACGCGCTCAACGCTGACTACGTCCGGACCGCCCGGGCCAAGGGCCTGCCGGAGCGGATCGTGATCGGCAAGCACGCGCTGCGCAACGCGCTGATCCCCCTCGTCACCATGGTCGGGCTCCAGTTCGGGCAGCTCTTCGCGGGGGCGATCCTGGTCGAGACCGTGTTCGCGTGGCCGGGGCTCGGCCGGCTGACCTTCGACTCGATTCTGCGGCGCGACTACCCGACGCTGCTCGGCATCCTGTTCTGCTCGGCGCTGCTGGTCATCGCGGCGAACCTCGTCACCGACCTCCTCTACCGCCTGATCGATCCGCGGATCCGCGCCGGGAGGCCGGCATGAGCGCCCTCGTCGCGGCCGAACCGGCGGTGCGGCCCCAGCCGGTGCGATCCGAGACGGCAGCGCCGATGCCGCGCCCGGCCTCGAATCCCGGCCTCGCCGCGCTGGGCCTGTTCCTGCGCAACCCGAGCGGGCTCCTGGGCCTCGCCATCCTGACTGGCCTGCTGTTCGCCGCGCTGGCGGGCCCGCACCTCTACGGAGTCGATCCGTTCGAGATCGTCGGCGCCCCGTTCCAGCCCCCCGGGGGCGACCCGGTGCTCGGCACCGATTACCTCGGCCAGGATATCCTGGCGGCCCTGCTCCAGGGCGGCCGCGCGACCCTGCTGGTCGGCTTCTCGGCGGCACTCCTCACCGTGGTGATCGGCGTGACCTTCGGGGCGTTGGCGGGCTTCTTCGGCGGCCGGGTCGACGCGGCACTGATGAAGGTCACCGAGTTCTTCCAGGTGCTGCCGACCCTGCTGTTCGCGATGGTCCTGGTCACCCTGTTCGGCCAGAGGATCGTGATCACGACGATCGCCATCGGGATCGTCTCCTGGCCGCCCACCGCCCGGTTGACCCGGGCCGAGTTCCTGCGCTTGCGCGGCCTCGACTTCGTCAAGGCGGCCCGGGCGGCCGGCGCGGGCCCGTTCTACCTGATCGGCCGGGTGATCCTGCCGAACGCCGCGCCGCCGATCGTGGTCTCCGCGACGCTGGCGATCGGCACCGCGGTGCTGTTCGAGGGGGCCCTGAGCTTCCTCGGGCTGGGCGACCCCAACGTGATGAGCTGGGGGCTGATGATCGGGCAGAACCGCGCCTACGCCCTGGAGGCGTGGTGGACCGTGCTGCTGCCCGGCGCGGCGATCTTCCTCGCGGTCCTCGGCGTCAGCCTCGTGGGTGACGCGGTCAACGACGCGGTGAATCCGCGCCTGCGCAAGCGGAGCTGAGCGATGGCCCCCGTTCTCGCCGTCGAGGACCTGACCGTGACCCTGACGCGGCCGGGCGGCCCCGTGCCGGTCCTGGAGCGCCTGAGCTTCTCCGTCGAGGCCGGACGCACCGTCGCGCTGGTCGGCGAATCCGGCTGCGGCAAGAGCATGACCGCGCTGGCGATCATGGACCTGCTGCCGGAGGGCTTCGCCCGCGCCGGCGGCCGGGTCCTGCTGGCCGGGGAGGACATCGCGGCCGCAAAGCCGGCCCGGCTGCGGGCGCTGCGCGGCAGCGCGATGTCGATGATCTTCCAGGAGCCGATGACGGCCCTGAATCCAGTCTACACGGTCGGCGACCAGATCGCGGAGGCGCTGCGCCTCCACCAGCGGCTCGGGCGCCGCGCCGCCCTGGAGCGGGCGCTGGCGATGCTGAGGGCCGTGCAGATCCCCGCGGCCGAGCGGCGCCTGCACGCCTACCCGCACGAACTCTCCGGCGGCATGCGCCAGCGGGTGATGATCGCCATGGCGCTGGCCTGCCGGCCCAAGCTCCTCATCGCCGACGAGCCCACCACGGCGCTCGACGTGACCGTCCAGGCGCAGGTCTTCGACCTGCTGAAGGCCCTGCAGGACGAGATGGGCACTGCCATCGTGCTGATCACCCACGACCTCGCGGCGGTGGCCGACATCGCCGACACCGTGGCGGTGCTCTACGCCGGACGCTGCATCGAGCAGGGCGACAGCCGGTCGGTCATGCGCGCGCCGCAGCATCCCTATACGCGGGGGCTGATGGGCTGCACGCCGCACCTGCGCCTCGGCGCGGCGGCCGATGCGGGGGTGGGGACGCTGCGCGAGATCCCGGGCCTCGTCCCGCCGCTGGGCCGGCGGCCGGCGATCTGCGCCTTCGCGGATCGCTGCGGCCGGGCCGACGCCACCTGCCTGGACAATCCCCAGCCGGCCCTGACCGAGGCCGGCCCGGCCCGGGCGGTGGCCTGCTGGCACCCGGAGGCCCGCGCAGCATGACGACGAGCACCGCACCGGCCCCGATCGGAGCCGACCTCCTGCAGGTCAACGACCTGAAGGTCCACTTCCCGGTCCCGGGCGGCGGGCGGGTCCACGCGGTCGACGGCGTGAGCTTCGTCGTGCGCCGGGGCGCGAGCTTCGGCATCGTGGGGGAATCCGGTTCGGGCAAGTCCACTACGGCGCAGGGGATCATGCGCCTCGTCCCGGCGACCGCAGGTCAGGTGGTCCTGCGCGGCGAGGACATCCTCGGCGTCCGGGGCGCCCGGCTCCGGCAGGCCCGGCGACACATCCAGATGGTGTTCCAGGATCCGTTCGCCTCCCTAGATCCCCGGCGCTGCGCCGGGGATCTCGTGGCCGAGCCGCTGCGGCTGCTGGAGGGGCTTTCGCGCAGGCAGGCGGCGGCGCGGCTCGACGCGCTGTTCGCCGCGGTGGGCCTGCCGGCCGATGCCCGGAGCCTGTTCCCGCATCAGTTCTCGGGCGGGCAGCGCCAGCGCCTGTGCATCGCCCGGGCCCTAGCGACCGGGCCCGACATCATCGTCTGCGACGAGGCGGTGTCGGCCCTCGACGTCGCGATCCAGGCGCAGATCCTCAACCTCCTGGCCAAGCTCCAGGCCGAGCGCGGCCTCGCCTACATCTTCATCTCGCACGACCTCGGCGTCGTGCAGCACCTCTGCGACGAGGTCGCGGTGATGTATCTCGGCCGCATCGTCGAGCAGGCACCGACCCGGACGTTCTTCTCCGCCCCGCACCATCCCTACAGCTGGTCGCTGATCTCGGCGGCGGTGCCGGCCGGTCCGGCGCGGGACGCCTTCAAGGCGCGCTACCTCGTGCGCGGCGAGCCGCCGAGCCCGATCGATCCGCCCGCCGGCTGCCGGTTCGCTGGGCGCTGCCCCTTCGCGGTCGAGCGCTGCCGCGCCGAGGATCCCGCCCTGCTGGCGACCGGCCCGGGCCACTACGTCGCCTGTCACCGGGTCGGCGAGATCGAGGCGCCGGATTTCGACCGGGCGCAGGCGGCCTGACGTCACACGGTTCCCGATACGAAAGGCCGCCCCGAACGCGCGGGGCGGCCCGTCGGGTCCGTCGGCTGCGGCCCGCTCAGGCCGCTTCGTCGCGATGGTGGTACCAGCGATACAGCATCCGCTGCCCGAGGCGCCGGAACGGGGCGAAGGGGTGGCCCGGAAGCGCTCCCTCGAAGATCGGCAGGCCGGCGGGTTTGCGCCCGGCCACCAGCCCGGCGAGCCGACGGCCGGCCTGGGCCGAGAACGAGACGCCGTTGCCGCCGTAGCCCAGGGCATAGAACAGGGGATCGCCCGGTTCGGGCTGGACGATGCGGGGCATCATGTCGTGGCTGACATCGACCCAGCCCCACCACGAATAGTCGATCTCGATCCCTTCGAGAGCCGGGAACTTCTGGTGCAGGCCTTCGACCAGCAGGCGGAGGTGGCGCGGATGGGTCGCGTCCGCCCCCGTGATCGCGCTGCGGCTGCCGATCTGCACCCGGCCGTCGGGGAGCCGGCGATAGTAGAACCGCAGGGTGCGCGTGTCGGTGACGAAGGCGGTGCTGCGCAGCGTCGCGGCGATCTCGTCGGCGGTCAGGGGCCGCGTGACCAGGGAATTCGACAGGATCGGCATGATCCGGCTGCGCAGGCGGGGGTGCAGCCCTTGGCTGGTATAGCCGCCGGTGGCGATCGCCACCGCGCGGGCCCGCACGGTCCCGTGGGGCGTCCGCACCCGGAAACCGCCGCCGTCGCGGTCGATCCCGAGCACCGGACTGCCGGGGTGGACCTTGGCCCCGGCCGCCCGCGCGGCGCGGAGATAGCCGAAGGCGAACTTGGCCGGATGGATACCGATCCCCAGCGGCTCGTGGAGCGCGCCGACCGCCCCGGCCTCGTCCATCCAGTCCCGCCGCAGCTCGTCCGCGCCGAGCATCCGGGTGCGGTAGCCGAAGACCGTATTGGCGACCTCGGACTCGGCCGAGAGCTTGGCGAAGGTGCGGGGCCGATGGGCGACGTAGACGTGGCCGCCGGGCTGTGGATCGGGGTTGAACTCGCGCACCAGGCCGGTGAAATAATCGAAGCCCTCTAGGATCTCGGCGTGAAGCCGGAGCGCGGTCTCGCGGCCGTAGCGGGCGATCCATTGCGAGCGGCTGAGCCGGCCCGAGGCGTTCTGGCCCTGGCCGCCGTTGCGGGTGCTGCAGCCCCAGGCGACCCGGTTGGCCTCCAGCACGGTGGCCTTGATGCCGTGGTCCCGGGCGAGGCTGAGGGCGCAGGACAGGCCGGTGAAGCCCGAACCGACGATCACCACGTCCGCCTCGGTGTCCCCCGTGATCGGGCCGTCATCCGCCGGCGGCGGGCCGGCGGTGGCGACCCAGTAGGTCGGCGCGTAGGCGCGGTCCGTCCCCGGGGTGGCGCTGGTCAGCGGGTCGTAGGTCGGATCGTAGGGGGCACCGGTCGGGCGCGGGACGGGATCGGGGGTCAGGCTCACGATCCGCCTCCCTCAGGCCGCCTGGACCGGGCGGTCCTTGCGGAAGGCGCTCTTGCGGGCGATCAGCCGGCCCTCGAACACGAACAGGTCGACTCCCTCCGCGGCGATCCGGCTGCCATCGGCCCGGGTGCCGGTGAAGAGCCATTCCGACGTGGCCCGCTCCCCCGCCAGCATGTGGCGCGACACCGTCCAGGCCACGTCCGGCATGTCGGTCCAGACCGCCACGAAGGCCGCCCGTACCGCGTCCCGGCCGGTCAGCCGGCGGCCGTGTGCCTCCGGTCCGGCTGCGGTGTCGAACACGACCCCCGGCGTGAAGCAGGCCATGACGCCGTCGGCGTCGTGGCGGTTGAAGGCCGCGAACAGGCGCTCCAATAGGGCGTGGCGCTCCGCCTCGGTCGTCGCTTCATTCATCGCACTGGGCTCCCCTTGCGCGCCCGCAGGCGGCCATCGTCCGCCACGACCTAGCGCCGCCGCCGTCCGCCCGACGAGGTCCAGGCGGATGCCAACGACGCATCCAGTTGGCGGGTCAGCCGAGGCACCCGACAGGAGCGGCGGAGCGGGTCCGGTCGGCTTCAGGATCCCCTGAGCGTCGGCCTATCCGCGAGTCCGCTGGAAGCCGGCGTGCGCCGGCTCGGACGCGCGCCGGTGTCCGGACGGCCAAAGCCCGGGGACACCGGGTTGCGCCTGGCCCGCTCACTCGCCGCCGCCTGGACCTGTCGCGACGCCCGGGGCGCTCGTATCGACGCCAGGATGCCCCAATCCGACCGCGAGTGAGCCGCCCATGTCGAATGAACCGGAGAGCCTAGCGGGTGGCCGCGCGCGCCTCCCCCAGGGCGTGCGTGACCTCCTGGTCACCCTCGCCGGGCGCCACCTCATCGGGAATGCGCTGGTCGGCCCGGTGGACGGAGCGTGCCTCACCGTCCTCGACCCGGCCACCGGGCGCGCCCTGGCCCAGGCGCCCGCAGCCGGCCCGGCGGACGTCCAGGCGGCGGTCGCGGCCGCCCGTGCTGCCGGCCAGGCCTGGGCGCGGGTTCCGGCCCGCGAGCGCGGGCGGTTGGTGGCCGAGGGCGGGCGCCGCATCGGGGCGGCGTCCCCGGATCTCGCCCCGCTGCTCGCCGCCGAGACCGGCAAGGCGATCCGCACCGAGTGTCGCCCCGAGATCGCCACCGCGGCGGATATCTTCGCGATGTTCGGCGGTCTCGCCACCGAACTGAAGGGGGAGACGCTGCCGTTCAGCCCGGACATGCTCGCGCTGACAACGCGCGAGCCCCTGGGCGTGGTGGCGGCGATCCTGCCCTGGAACGTGCCCCTCGTGCTGATGGCGCTCAAGATCGGACCGGCCCTGGTGGCCGGCAACACCGTGGTGGTGAAGGCCTCCGAGGAGGCGCCCTTCGCGACGATAGAGGCGGCGCGCCTCCTGGCCGATCTCCTGCCGCCCGGCGTCCTCAACGTGATCTGCGGCACCGGTCCCGCCTGCGGGGCGCCGCTGGTCCGGCACCCTGACGTCGCCAAAATCACCTTCACGGGCTCGCAGGCGGTAGGCGAGGCGATCTACCGCGAGGCCGCCGACAAGCTGATCCCGGTGAGCCTGGAACTCGGCGGCAAGAGCCCGATGCTGATCTTCACGGACGCGGACCTCGACCGGGCCGTCGCGGGCGCGGTGGCCGGGATGCGCTTCACCCGGCAGGGCCAGAGCTGCACCGCCTCAAGCCGGATCTACGTCGACGCCGCGCTGCACGACCGGTTCGTGGAGCGGCTGGCCGCCGCCGTCTCGAACCTCAGGATGGGCGATCCCCTGGACGAGGCCACCGATATCGGCACCGTGATCAATGCCCGGCAGCGCGCCAAGATCATGGACTACATCGCTCAGGGCGAAGCAACGCCGGGCGCGCGGGCCGTGCGGTGCGGGCGCCTGCCGGCCGCGCCGGATCTCGCCGGGGGCCTGTTCGTCGAGCCGGTCCTGTTCACCGGTCTGAGCGAGGACAGCCCGCTCATGCGCGACGAGATCTTCGGTCCGGTCGCCTGCATCGTGCCGTTCTCCGACGAGGAGGCCGTCCTGGCGGCCGCGAATGCGGGGGCATTCGGCCTCGCCGCGACGGTGTGGACCCGGGACCTGCGCCGGGCGCTGCGGGTGTCGCACGCGCTGGATGCCGGCTATGTCCAAGTCAACCAGAACCTGACGATCCAGCCGAACCTCAGCTACGGCGGCTTTAAGAAGTCCGGCCTCGGTAAAGAGGCCTCCTTGGAGTCGATGCTGGAGCACTTCACCCGCAAGAAGACCATCGTGGTCGACATGCGTTAGGGGGATGGCGGCCGCTCTTCCGATGCCTGAACCGGCATTCCTGATCGCGATCGCGGCCGCAATCTTCGCCGCGGCGCTCATCCGCGGCTTCACGGGCTTCGGGTTTGCCCTTGCTGCCGTGCCGCTGCTCGGCTTCTCGCTCCCGCCGAGCCAATGCGTCCCGCTCGCTGTCGCCCTCCAGTTCTGCGCGAGCCTCTCCGACCTGCCGCGGGCGCGCCGGACCTGCCACTGGCCCTCGCTCGGCTGGCTCGTCGCCGGCACCGTGGTCGGCTCGCCCCTCGGCGTAGCCGCGCTGGCTGCGGCGAGCCCGGACGTCGCCCGGCTCTGCATCGCGCTGGTCTGCGGCTGCGGGACCATCGCTCTCTTGCGCGGCTTTCGCTTCGCCGGGCTCCCGCGCGGCGGCGCGACCCTGGCGGTCGGACTGGCCGCCGGCCTGTGCAACGGGCTCGCGGCGATGCCGGGTCCGCCCGTGGTCGCCTACTACCTCGCGACGCCGCTCTCGCCGCAGCAGGGGCGCGCCTCGCTGCTGATGTTCTTCCTGGCGACGTCGATCGCCAGCGCCGTCAGCCTCGCGACCGCCGGGCTCTTCGGGGCCTCCCTGGCGATCCCGGTGATGATCGGCATCCCGCTCATCGTCGCCGGCAGCCGGCTCGGCGAAGCGCTTCTCAGGCTCGGTGCCGGACGGGGTCATCGCGCCCTGTCGATCCTGCTGCTCTGCACCGTCGCTGTCACGAGCGTGGTGCAGGCGGTCTCAGACCTGCTCGGGCATCCCCTGTGACGCGAGGATCCCGGCCGGCGTGACCAGTCCCGCGAGCCGGGTGAGGCCCGCCTCGATCCGGTCGGTGCGGATCGAGGCGAAGCCCAGGCGGAAGCAGGCGCGGCCGGCCTCCGGATCGGCGTAGAAGATGTCGCCCGGCTCGATCAGGACGCCGCGGGCGCGGGCGCGCACGCTGAGATCCCGGGCATCGAGGCCGACAGGCCCCTCCACCCAGAAGCTCGTGGCCCCCGGGTCGCGCCGCCAGCGGAACGCGGGCAGGAGGCGGGGCAGCAGGCTGGCGATCCGGACGGCGCGCTCCTCCAGAACGCCGGCGGTCCGGCGCAGATGCGTGCGATAATGCCCGAGCGCCACGAACATCGCGGTGGCGCGCTGATTGTTCGAGGGTGGGTGGCGCAGCATCAGCCGCCGCAGCACGCGCAGCTCCGCGATCACGGCTCGGGGCGCCACCACGTAGCCGACCCGCAGGCCCGGGGCGAGCACCTTCGAGAAGCTGCCGACATAGATCACGCGGCCGTCCGCATCGAGGCTCTTGAGGGACGGGATCTCGTCCGCCAGTGCGAGGTCGGCCTCGTAATCGTCCTCGACCAGGACGACGTCGTGGCGCCGCGCGGCCTCAAGGAGGGCGCGGCGTCGCTCCAGCGGCATCACCGCGGTGGTCGGGCACTGATGCCCCACGGTGACGAACGCCACGTCCCGGCCCGCGAAGGCCGCATCGGGCACGACCCCGTGCCGGTCGATGGCGAGCGTCGCGAGGTCGTCGGTGGCGAGGGTCAGCATGTTGCGGGTATCGGGATAGCTGGGATCCTCGACGCCCGCCGGCGTGTCGCGGTCGACCAGAAGCTGGATCAGCAGCGAGAGGGCCTGCTGCGAGCCGATGGTGACCATCACCTCGTCGGCGCTCGCGAAGATGCCCCGCCGCGGCAGCACCTGCAGGCGGAGCTGCTCCACGAGATCGGCATCGTCCTCGTCGATCAGGTCGCCCGCCCAGGCGTTGATCTCGGATACCCCGGAGGCGGCCCGCACGCTCTCGCGCCAGTCGTTGGCCGGGAACAGGGACGGATCGAACTGGCCGAACAGGAAGGGATAGGGATAGTCGAGCCAATCCCGGGGCTTGGTGATCTGCCGCAACTGCGCGGGCCGGACCGCGAAGCGCCGCGACCACGCGATGGTTCGTTCGTGGGACGGTCCGCGCGTTTCGGAGACGGTCAGATCTGGCGCCAGAAAGATCCCGCTGCGCTCGTGAGCGACCAGGAAACCCTCGTCGATGAGTTGCTGGTACGCGTTCACCACGGTGTTGCGGGCGACGCCGAGCAGGGCCGCCAACTGGCGCGTCGAAGGCAGCCGGGCCTCCGCGGTGAACAGCCCCCGTTCGATGGCCGTCACGATCGCCCGACGGATCTGCAGGTGTAGCGCCAAGCCACTCCGGTCAAGCTCGCCAAACAGCTGCGTCCAGGCGAGGGCATGATCTGTGATAGCCATGGCATCCGGCTCCGGCTCAGCGACACGTCACCCGAGGCAAGGATGGCGCCAGCGGTCCAGGATCGGCGCCTCACCTCGCGGAGTCCGCTCTGGAGACGGCGTTACGGCGCTCTCAGCCTCCGATATGGGCGCTTTGCGGAACGTCCGCTCATCGGCGCCGCGTTTGACTCCAGTGCTTGCGCTGTCATGAGCGAAGGGCCTCGCAATCCGGTAGCACTATCGGGTCGAATGCTGTGACCCGAGGGGAGGTCGGGCTGCTGAATACAGCTGCCCGACGCCCGCTTTGGACTTACTTTCTCGTCGGATCTTTGGCCATGCTGTCCTTGGCCATATGATCCTTGGCCATATGATCCTTGCCCATGGGGTCCTTGCCCATGGGGTCCTTGCCCATGTGATCCTTGGCCATCGCATCCGTCTTGCCCATGGAGTCCTTCGCCATGGAGTCCTTGGCCATCGTATCCTTGCCCATCGCTTCGGCGGCGATCACTGGACTCGCTGCAACCGAGGCAGCAAGGAAAGCGGCGGAGGCGAGGCGGAACAGATTGGTCATGTCGGTGCTCCTGCAGTGCGATGCCAAGTCGTGGCACTGAGCTGAGTTCGACGTCGCCTCCGACGGGTTACATCAGTTTCTCGACGATTTTCTCGGTTCTCGATCCTGACCTTGGAAGCGACTTCTTCCAGCTGTCTCCGCGGCTGTTGCGACGCGCCGCCTGCGCAACCGTTTCCCGTAAAACGACATGCGGAACGGCCGATGAGCATGAATATGGGTGCGGTCGGCACTGAGACGGCGTCCGCTTTCCGCAGGTAGAACCCCTCACGAAACCGGTTGCGGCGCGTTGACAGGAGACGGCGGGCCCGGTGCTGCGTGATACGTCCCGATAGACCCGCGGGCTGAGATCGCACCGCTGCTGCTGAGGCGGCCAAGCCGACGAGCGGCCGCGCGGCCGTTGGCGGGCATCCTGTTCGTGCCGCCCTCGGGCACGCCCCGGCAGCTGCTTCCGCGCGGGACCGGCTGCAGCTCGGGCAGGACGCGCTGGCGGCGCTTGCGCGACGCGCGAAGGGGCGCGCGGACTGAATCCTGCCGTGCCATCATGCGGGCGGACGGCCTGACGAACGCAACGGAAACTAATCTGAGGTAGCCGGTCCCACGTCAATCCAGCTGAAGATTCCAGCGCCATCAGGCTGTTTACCACCGTGATCGACGAGACCCTTCTGGGCGACATCTACGAGGCCGCGCACATCCCGGAGGCCTGGCCAGCGCTCCTCGATCGGCTGTCGCGGATGACGGGCGCCTGGGGGGGGATGCTCTTCACGGCCACCCCTGAAGCGACGCGCTGGACCGCCTCGGAGGCGACGACCCCCTTCTTCGATGCGTTTCTGGCCGCGGGGTGGATGGCCCAAAACCCCCTGGTCGAACGGGGGGTCCGGCGGGATCATGCCGGGTTCCTGACCGATCTCGATCTCTTCACCGATGAGGAACTCGACCGAGAGCCGATGTACGCCGACATGCGACGCCTCGGTGGCGGATGGCATCTCGGCACCGCCATAGCGGTTCCAAACGGCGATACGCTGGTGGTCAACATCGAGCGCCGCCACGGCCAAGGCCCATTCTCACGAGCCCAAGCCGAGCATCTCGACCAGTATCGCCCGCACCTCGCGCGCGCAGCGCTTCTGGCGGCCCGGTACAGCCAGCTTCGGTTCGAGGCCACGGTCGGCGATCTGGAGGCGCTCGGGCTGGCGGCCGCGGCCCTGTCGTTCAGCGGCAGAGTCCTCGCGGCCAACGACCGGTTCGTGAGCCATATGCCGGCGCTGTTTCAGGACGGGCCATCCGGGTTGGCCATCACGCACCCGCCCGCCGAGGCCAGCCTGCGCACCGTTCTGGAGAGTGGGCGCGCCGCGCCGAACACGATGCAGGGGGCCTCGATACCGCTTCCAGCCGGGATCGACGGTCGAGCGGCGATCCTGCATCTCGTTCCCGTCCTCGGCAACGCGCGCGACGTCTTCGCGCGGACCGCCTGCCTGGCCGTGGTCACGTCCCTCGATGCGGATCGCGTCCCGGATGCGCAGCTCGTCCAAGGGCTCTTCGATCTGACGCCGGCCGAAGCTCGCATCGCTCGCGACGTCGCCCGGGGCCTCAACGTCCCGACCCTGGCCGAGCAGACAGGCTTGTCCATCCACACGGTGCGCTCGCAGCTCAAGGCCGTCTTCGCCAAGACGGGGACGGGGCGCCAGTCGGAACTGGCCGCGCTGCTCAATGGGATCGTCCTGCTATCCGGAGCAGGCTGATCGAGCCTGAGGGGCGGCCCGGCTGGGATCGGGACACGGCACGGCGGGGGCCACGGGCCGGATCCGGTCCCGAGCCGCCGCGTTGTTCGGCGTCGCGCCGGACAGGGCGATCGAATGACCGGCCTTCCGATCCCCGTCAGCACGGAACCCTCGTGCACTCGACAGCATCGCGGCTCGGGCTGCTCGTCGGACTCGTGCTGCCCGGCATGGCTCTCGCGGAGACCGCGCCCCTGAACGTACCGATCCTGATGCACGGCGCGATCGGCGACGATGCCTGTCCTGAGAAGGGCCGCGTCGTCGAGGTCGGATCGCAGCCCGAGAGCTTCCTGCCGGTACAGAGCGGGCCGGGGGAGGCGCCCTTCCGCGAGATCGGGCGCCTGAACGACGGCGACAGGGTTGTGGTCTGTGAGAAGCTCGGGCCGTGGCTGGGCGTCGTCTACGGGGCAGCCCTGCCCGGCTGCCGGACGACGATCCTCGTGCCTGTCGAGCAGACGTATACCGGTCCTTGCGATCATGGCTGGGTCATGAGCCGCAACGTGGGTCTCGACCCGAAGTGATAGCGGCTCAGCCGAGCGGCCAGATCCGGGTCGTGGCCCCCATCATGACCAGGGGCTGGCGAGGTGAGCGCGGCACCGCCCTCGCGGTTCTGCAGGGGGAGGGGGCGGGCGTCAGCGGATATCGCGACGACCGGAGACGACCATCGATCCGGTCAGGCCGGCGGCCGAACCTCGGCCGTTCGCGGGCTTCCGCACGCCCAGCGCGCAGGAAGCCGGACCTGTCGCGAAGGGGTCTCACGCTCGCGCGCGGGCAGCCTGAGGCTACCTGCTGCGCGCGTTCGGCGCGCTTACGGCGCCCGCTGCGGCAGCGGTCAGCGCCGCGCTGATCGCGAACAAAAGGCCGGTCGAGATCATGGATCAGGCTCCCAGGAACGAAGAGACCCAGCATCCTGGGTGGTTAACGGCGCGTTAACCGTCCTCAAATCGGGGCGACATGCGACGATCGATGCAATCTACGTATACGCCGGAGCATCGGCCTTGGCGACCGTCGCGCCGGCCGATCAACAGCGACATGCGTCCCTGTCCTGGGCTGTAGAACCCGCCGAACAGAACACCGTGCGCCGGACCGGCATGTGCCCGCGTCGTCGCTGGTGCTCCGGCCGATGGTGGATTCTGTGGCACCGCCGGCGGAAGCCCGCGCGGTTGGCACCGGCCGCGTTCGCGGTGTCGTGGTCCCGCAGGGCTGCGGCCAGACCGACGCGGGTCCGGCGGGCGCGGCCGAGGGCTGCGCGCCTTCGACGGGGTGGAAGACGCGGTGCTCGGGCCGGACCGGCCTGGTGGCGCCCCGTGCCGTCATGCCTGGACGAAGCATCATCCGGCGCGGCGCTGAGAGGGGGCCACAGGCCGGCTCGGCCGCCCGCAGCACGGCATCCTAATGGAAGCGGTCGCTCGGATCCGCCGAGTTCATGCTGTGCGCCAGCAGCCTGCCCGCAGTCATCAGGGCCTGCCGCAGCACCGGCAGCATCTCCTTGGCGCCATCCTGCTCGATGAGCCCGTGCGCGATCAGCAGGTGATCGGCGACCAGTTCCAGCGCCGATCCCGGCATCGTCGCCGGGTGGAGGGGCGGTGGAACGAAGCGCGCGAGGGTACCGTAGGCGGTCAACGGCTCGGAGCCGCTCGGGGTGATCTCCGTGACTGAGCCGAGATAGCCGAGGAAGCTGCGATCGGGTGGGCCGTAGGACGGTACGGCGCCGATTATGACCCAGCAGTAGCTCTCGTCAGGCCGCCGAAGCCGGAGCCGGAGGCTGTACTCACTCTGCTGATCACGCGCTTTGGTCAGGAACGCGAAGGACGTTTCGCGATCCTCAGGGTGCACGCAGGCGAACCAGCCGTGCTCGACGGCTTCTTCTACGGCTTGCCCGGTGAAGGCCCTCCATTCCGGGCTGACGTAACTCACGCCGCCGTCCGCCTTCGCAACGAAAATCATGCCGGGCAGCCCCAATAACAAAATCCACGACGAACATATGATAGTTCAGTCACATCTCAAAAACATCTTATTTTCAAATGACGGCGTGAATAGTGATTGACGGGCGTCGCCTGAAATCGGACACAATATCTTGTGGCGGGGAATGCGTTTGTACACCCAAGATCTCAGAACGTGATCATGTCGGACTCGGATGCCCCCCGCTTGGTAGTCCTGCGCCGGATCGCGGACACGCTCGGCGTTCCCCTGGAACGTTTTCTCACAGATAGACCCCCCGCGGGCGTAGTCGCGAGCGCAGACGAATGCCTGCGCTTGTGGTCGAATATCGCGACGGACGAGGGGCGGAGGCAGGCGCTGCAAGCGCTGTGGGTGATTGCAGAGATGGAGCCGCGATAGCTGCCGAGAGGAACGCCGTCGCGGCGCGGCACCGGCACCGCTGCACGCGCAAGCGTGGCGGCGGCGTTCGGGCCTGGATAAGCGATCGCTCCTCGCTCTCGCGACCGGCCTCGCGCGACCGCCCAGGGCCTGTCGATGGAGACCGCTGTCGACGCCGGCCATCGGCACGCCCGCCTCGAGGCGGACCGGGGCGAGCGGGATGCGGGGCGGGAGGATGCTCGTGCCGCCCGCGGGCCGTCGGACGAATTCGGCAGCCGCAGGCCTGCAGGATTGAGATGGGCCGCTCCGCGGGTCAGCGGTCGCTGCCGGGCCGCAGACCGAGCACATTCATGATCCGATCCTGAGCCGACACATCTCTGATCGCCGCGCCGTTCTCCAACCCTCTGACCACGTCGGGATCGACCTGCGCCAGCGCCGCCAACGTCTCGATCGAGAAGGCGCCGCGGAGGCGGGCCGCACGGATCTGTGCAGCCAACGATGCGGCGGGCGGTGTGGGGGAGGGCGGTGTGGACTCGTCATGGTGATCGCTCATGAGCGGGCGGTACGGACCAAGTGAGCTCGGAGTTTCGCTCCAATTCGATTCTGCAGCCCCGAGCTCAAAATCTCCGCGCCGAGCGCGACGCAGGACCAGCGTGCTTGAGCGCCGGACCGATCGGGGGTTCCGCTGCCTCGGAATGCGGAGCTGCCGGCACGGCGACGGCCCCGGAGGCCGCAGAACCCGCTCGGTCCATCGCCGGGAAACCGAAGCGCGCCGGTCGGTCGCGGAAGGTGTCGCTGAGGCGTCCTGGCAGACGCGATAAGGATCTTTCCGCGGCCCATCCCCCTTACCCTGTATCGCGGCGGTCGAGTGCCCTCACACTCCCGGGCGCGAGCGCGCCGGTTGCCGTGTCCTCCCCGTTCGCGTGTAGCCGGCGCGTCCCCGGAGGTGCCGGTCGCGCCGAATGGAGCGTCGGAGACCCTCTCGAAGATGCCGGCCGCAACAGCGCAGCGTGTGGTCGGAGAATGCCGAACGTGTCAGCCAGATTTTCCTGAATTCAAATTTGTAGTTGTGATGGAGCCGAAGTTAGCGTACAAGTCACGGATCGATCTTTGGCCGGATATTCGGCCGTATCGCCTCAACAAGGCGAACGTTCTGCATCTTCCCCATTTTCGACGACCCGCGACCGGGCGCGTGCCAGCATGCGCCCGGCCCATTTTTTCGACTCTGTAGATATGGAATACTTATGAGCATCGGCACCGTGAAATGGTTTAACGACACTAAGGGCTTCGGCTTCATTCAGCCGGATGACGGCAGTAAGGACGTGTTCGTGCACATCTCCGCCGTCGAGCGCGCAGGCATGAACAACTTGATCGAAGGCCAGAAGGTCTCCTACGAGATGGAGGCCGATCGCCGCTCCGGTAAGCAGTCCGCGGGCCAGCTTCAGGCTGCTTGAGCCTTCTCATCTGCCTGTGACGACTTTCGAAGCCGTTCCATTCGGAACGGCTTCATTTATTTTTTGCCACCTTGGCTGAGCCTCGGTGCACATAAGGAATGTACGTGGGCCAATTTAACGCAGACCAGCTCGCCGACCGCCTCGAGGCGACGGCCAAAGCGCGGCAGGCCACACTCGCCCGCTTCCGGGCACGCCCGGCCGCCGATGATCCGGCCGTTCTCGCGCGGCAGGCCGAGCGGCAAGCCCTCGTTGAGGCCCGGGACCAACGATCCAGCGAGCGCGAGGCGGTTCGTCTCGCCGTCGAGGCTGAGCGCGAGGCGGAAGCTCTCGCAGCACGGGAGCGCGCCGCTGCGGAACTCGTTCGCCAAGCGGCCGAGAAGGCTGAACGGCAGGTCGCACTGGCGGCCGAGCAGAAGGCCGCGCGCGATGCACGCTTTGCCGCCCGCAAAGCCAAGGCCCGCAGGTAGGTCGTCGGCCTACAACGCGCTAGCACCCTGGAGGACGGGAATGTCTCATAAGTTCAAGCTCGGTCAGAACGTCCGGCAGCTCGGGATCACCTATGCCGGCAACAAGAGCAGCGTCGTCGATGGTCTCTTTGAGGTGGTCCGGCTGATGCCGGATGACCGGTCCGGTGAGCCCTGCTACCGGATCAAGTCGACGAGCTGCGAGCGAGCTGCCCGGGAGGGCGAACTCGTGCTCGCCTCCTGACCGGCTTCGGCAGACAAACGCCGGCCCGCCGGATGCGGCCGGCCAGCGTTTGCGGATCTCAAGAATCCGCCTGATCCAGCTCCGCGCGAAATCCGTGCGAAATCCGCGTGGGGCTGCAGGGCCAGCACCGCGGCGTCCGACGGCCGCGCATGCAGATCGCGCCCGGTCGCCGCCACACAGGCGTGTCCGAGCGTGGCTTGCGCGCGGCGGGCCGGGGCGCCGCGATCGAGGCGTGTGCGTGCCGGAGCCCGTGCGCCGAAACCCCGCCCGAGACCTTGCCCGGGCCGCGGCGGCCTTCACGGCTCGCTGGACGGCACTCGGATCGCGCGCTCCGCCCTTCCGCGAGAGGAACGGGGGCTCACCGGCCGCCCCTGTCGCCAGCTTGGCGACCTGATCCCCGCGCAGCGCCCCCAGCACTGTCCATGGGGAGGCTGACAGCCGTCCCCTTTCCACGGAGCCGGCTCCCGCCGGATCATCGGCCGCGCGTCGGTCTCCGCCATGATGCGCTGGGCCAGGGTGTTGTTGATCGGCGGCACCTTCACGGCCACGCCGATGTCGAACCGCAGGAGCCCGATCTCCTACGCGACGGCGAAGAGGCGTTGAGCGAGGCGGCGGCGAGCGCCTTCGTCGAGGCTCCGGATCGGGCTGCGATGTCGTCCCGCAGGTCGTCCAGCCGGACCGCGCCGAGCGGCTTGCCGACAGGCGCCCTGACTTGGCAGACCCGTCGCTCGTAGCTTCGGGCCCTGTGCGGGCTGCCGGACCGGGCGAGCCACAACCGGATCGCCTGCGCGTCGACGGCCGGCGCGGGCGGCGGCATCGGCACCTGCTGCACAACGGGCTCGATGATCGCGGGACGTGCGCTCACGACGCTCAATCCCAATCCTGGCTGTCGAGCGTGCACTCGCCGTGCATGTGCTTGGCGATAGCCGTCATCGCCTGATCGAGCGTAGGGTGCGTTCGCGGGACGCTCGTCAGGCCGCCGGCAGAGGGCGTGATCTGGAAGAGCTCCTCCTGATCCTGATCGATTGCCCCGAGCTGGCGGCCGAGCCGATCCTTGAGGCTCCACGACGTCCCGTCTGATCCGGTCGGCGTGACGACGACATCCATGGCGAGCCCTCGATGCAAGATGACGGTTTTTTCTTGCGTTCAGATTGATCGTACGCCGGCAGAACCGCGGCGAGCGATGCCGCTACGGTACTCGCACGCTGCGAGAATGTAGCCGCACGGACGCAGCGCGCCACTCCGCTGCATGGGCCTCTCACCGCCTATCCACGCCGCTATCGGCCGCGGTCGCCGTCGGCGGGGGCACGAGACCGCGCGAGCCGTGATGATCTGGCCGCCCAGCTACCACGAGAGGGGCACCCCGTTCGGAGCAAAGCGGTGGGTTCGCGCGTCTGTGCTGCGACGCATGTCAGCCATTGCAGGCCGGATGATCGATGAGACCAGAAGTAAACAGTGACCGGCGGCGGACCGTCGTCGTGACGGGGGCCAGCGCTGGGGTCGGGCGCGCCATCGCCCATGAGTTCGCCCGTCACCGCTGGAATGTCGCGGTCTTGGCCCGAGGCGAAGCCGGGCTGAAGGGGACCGTGCGGGACATCGAACGGGCCGGCGGCCGCGCACTCGCCCATCAGGTCGACGTCGCGGACGCCGATGCCGTCATGCGGGCGGCGGACGAGACCGCAAAAGAGTTCGGCGGCATCGACGTCTGGATCAACGTTGCCATGGTGACGATCTACGCCCCCGTGCAGCAGACCTCGCCGGAGGAGTACAGGCGGGCAACCGAGGTGACCTACCTCGGACAGGTCTATGGCACGCTCGCCGCGCTCAAGCATATGCAGCCTCGCAACGCGGGCGCCATCGTCTGCATCGGCTCGGCCCTCGCCTACCGTTCGATCCCGCTGCAATCGAGCTACTGCGCGGCCAAGGCCGCCGTGCGCGGCTTCATCGACAGCCTGCGCAGCGAGCTTCTGCACGATGGCAGTCAGGTCCGATTGACGATGGTGCAGCTGCCGGCGGTCAACACGCCTCAGTTCGACTGGGCCCGTACGCGCATGCCCCGCCGGCTGGAGCCGGTACCGCCGATTTACCAGCCCGAGGCCATCGCACGGCACGTCTATCAAGCGGCTCACACCGCACCGCGCGAGCTGTGGATCGGCTTCCCGACCTGGAAGGCCATCATCGGCAATATGCTCGTGCCCGGCTGGATCGACGGTTACCTCGCGCGGCACGGCTACCGCGGAGAGATGACGAACCAGGCAGCGATTGAAGGGCGGCCGGACAACCTTTACGACCCCGTCGACACCGATCCCGGCGCCCATGGTCGCTTCGACGATCGATCGGTCGATACGGTCTCGGCGGCCGATCCCAAATGGCTCAAGTTCGGCCTTGCTGGCGCGTTGGGCGTGGTCGCAGCGACCGCCCTGTTGGCAGTCGAGGCGCAGGGTCGGGCTCACGGCCGGCGCCGGGTTGCGAAGCGGTAGCCCAGCGCAAACCGACGGCGCCGGGAGAGAGGGGCCGGGGCGCCGCGCTCGCTCTCCGGCATGGCCCGAGCGATCCCCGGCGTCGGCGAGCCGCGCCGCAGGGCCGAGGTGGCGGACGCTGCCGCTGCTGCGGCCATAGATCTGTGCGATCGGCGGCGCCGTCAGGATGGTCAATTTCTGAGTCTTGAGTTGACTTCGGCTCGTGAGGTCCACATTTCGTGGGCCCTCATGCATCCAGGATCAAGCGAAGTAGCCGTGAAAACCTTAGATTATACGTCAAATTTTACTGAGCTTACCGGCGAGATCGTCGCTGCTTACGTCTCCAACAACCCGGTTCCGGTCGCTGAGCTTCCGAAGCTGATCCACACCGTGCATGGCGCCCTATCCGGGTTGGCGTCGGGGGGTGCAAGCGCGGCGTCCGCTTCGGCGGCCGCGGTCGAGACTCCGACGGCGGCCCAGATCCGCAAGTCGGTCTGCCCCGACGGCATCGTCAGCTTCATCGACGGCAAGACCTACAAGACGCTCAAGCGCCACCTCACCAGCCACGGCCTCGACCCGAAGAGCTACCGCGACCGCTACGGCCTGCCGTCCGACTACCCGATGGTCGCCGCGAGCTACGCCGAGCGGCGCTCCGCCCTCGCCAGGGCCATCGGCCTCGGCGTGCCGGGCGCGCGACGATCAGCGTAAGAGCGGCAGGAGCGGCGCGATCGTCCCGGCCGGCCGCAGGATCCCGGCCGGCCCAGTCCGCACGGGTCGACCCAGCGTCTCAGTCCACCCGAGCTCGATGATTCGAGCGCTCGGCGCCTCGATCGCGGTCTTCGCGACCGCTCGCGCGGCCCGGAACTTGGCAGCGCCGATCCAGCGCACGATCCAGTTCTCACGTCCGCGACGTGAGGCTGGTGCGCGCCCAGGCTTGGACCAGCGCTGGGCGGGGCGGACGTCGTCGTGCTTGACCGGAGACATGAGCGAAGCTCCCCTGATCGGGGTTTCAGGCAGAACTCAGTAGCGGTGCTGTAAGCGGCGCCGCATCACCCGTTCAGGGTAAGCTCGACCATTCGGCCGCCTCCTGCACGACCATCAGGAGGCGACGGCGTTCGTCGGGATTGGTGATGCGCCTGTAGGCCTGCAGCAGCAGCGCGCAATCGTCCTCGACGCCGCCATCGGATTTCGAATCGACCGCGTTGGGCAGGTCGTACAGCGCAGCCGGCGGGACCTGGAGGGCTCCGGCGATACGCTGCAGCAGCGGGTTCGATGCCCGGCCGTCAGCATGAGCGGGAGGAGTGGCACCCTCGTCCTCCAGGGTCTGCCCGATCGGCACCCGGTCGCTCGGTGGCGTCTTCGATCCCATGGCGGTTCCCGCGTCGGCCCACAGGCCGCATCAAGCCGGTATTCAAAATGCAATAGCCTGTCGGTGGATTAACGACGGCACGCAACAATTGCTCCATCTCGGAGCTTACCTCTTGAAGTTGTGCCCGGCCGCCCCGCTCAAGAATCCGTTCCTGGTTCGGATAAGCCTGCCCTATGCCGAGACCCAAGCTGAACGTCGACCGGACCTGTCCCGAAGCGTTTCGGCACGCCCGCGACGCTCTGGACGTGGTCGGTCGCTGGGAGTGGGAGGCAGCCACAGATTCTGTGCGCTCCGATGCCTTCGTGGCGTTGTTGTTCAACGTCGACCCAGCGAAAGCCGAGACGGGCATTTCACGGGCCGCTTTTCAGGCGGCCATCCATCCTGAGGATCGCGAACGCATTCTCGGCCTGATCCGTCAATGCGCTCAGGAGGGCCGTGCGTATGTCACCGAATACCGCGTGATCGCGTTCGATGGGCAGACACGCTGGGTGCTGGCGCGAGATCGCTTCTCCTGTGATCAGGCCGGGCAGCCGCTGCGTGGAAGCGGCATGTTGGTGGACATCACCCACCTGCGGATGGCCGAGGCGACATCCAGCGCGATCGTGCCCCACGCGGGAGAAGCGCCCCTGGATCGGGCGGCCGAGCACGCCATCGCGGCCCAGCGGGCGATCGTGGAGCTGCAGGACCCGGAGCTGAAGGTCCACGCCGACACCCTGCTGATGGCGCTGGGGCGCAAGCTCGCCGGCCAGGAGGTTCGGAACCGGCGCAGGCACATGAACTGAGCCCTGTCGTTCTGTCGCGCCAGCAAGATCGCGCACGGGCTGGCGGCGCCCCTCCTGCCATGGCACCTCGTGAGGATGACCAAGCCCAAGGTTCAGATCTGCGAGGTGAAGCTCGGAAGTGAATGGCGCTCCGTCAGCCTCACCGAGGCAGCAACCGAGCACGTCATGGCCGTGAAGCGCTGCCCGGCCTGCCACGGACGCGTGATGATCCTCGGCGCCTACAACTGGCCCAGCGTTCGTCGCACCATGTCACACCGGAAGTCGCATAGCGGCTGCCCGCTCAAGCCCGACACCTACACCGGGACGCCATCGCTGCACCCACAGGCACTGACCTAACTCTTCGTTCAGCTCCGCCATGCAATCGGATCGCAGTTCGGAGCGGCGCAAGGCCGATCCCAACGATGCGGTGGCACAATACCGAGTGTTTCGGTTCTGCCGACCTGCGTCGTAGGGGGAATGGTCAAGCTATGTCTGCCGTGCACGCCCCGGTTGTGCGATTGGGCACAACTCAATTGGGCGTTACGTGGTTGGTGTGCGACAGAAGCTCTGGCCAGCCATGGCCGCGATACCGGGAAGCTGCCGACCGATGACCGCCATCAACAAGCCCAAAGTGACCACGGATGCCGACCGCGTGATCGGAGGCCGGATCGCAGCGCTCCGGGCAGCCCAAGGCCTGAGCCAGACGGTGCTGGGGCAGGCCTTGGGCGTGTCCTTCCAACAGGTCCAGAAGTACGAGAAGGGCCGCAATCGCATCGGCGTCGGGCGGCTGCAGGCGATCGCCGACGTCCTGAACGTGTCGGTCGAAACCTTCTTCGCCGGTCAACCGCGATCGGAGGACGATGGGGCCGTGGCCACGACGTTCTTCAACGATCCGAAGGTGATGGAACTCGTCATGGCCTTCAACAGCATCTCGGACGCCACGACGCGCGCGAGCGTTCTGTCGATCGTGAAGGCCGCCGCCAGCCTGCGTCGGGAGTCGATCAAGGACCGTGCCTCCTGAAGCCGGGACGCTGATCATCGCCCTGCTGCCGACTCATCACGCGGCGGCCGGCATGATGCGTGGCCCGGGGACTGGCCCTCGGCTCGGCCCGACACAGCGCGTCAGCCGCCGGCCATCCGTCGTCGACGTCTGCCCCTATCGCTCGTCGCTCCACCGGGACGGACAACCGACCGGGCGGACACCGATGCCGGGTACGGTGGTTTGAGCCGCGATGTCCGTGGCGATCGTCCGGTCTGCTCGAAGAACGGGGGCATCCGGGTTGCAGCACCGGAGAGGCCCGCGACGATGCCCCGGCCATTCGGCTGCGGCGACTCGCGCAGCCGTGCGAACGCGCGCAGCCTGACGGATCCATGTCGAGCGGAACCGGGATGGGGTCGATCCGCTCGCGGTTCGCGCGGATGAACGCGATGGCCGGGTCAATCTCGCGGAGACCTATCTCCGCGGCGGCGCGGGTGCGCGAATCGCCGCCCCTCGGAGAAGCGGCCTTGTGGGGCCGGTGGACCTGGGCGTCTCAGCCTGGGGCACCCGTGTGGCCGAGTAAAGAACCGGTCGCTTCCTAAAGCACGCCTCCGGGCAGGTCGGCGGGCGGGAAGCTGGCACCGGCAGCCCGCAGGGCCTGCATCAGGGCGTTCAGCTGCGCGATGGTGATCGCCGGTTCGCCGGGACTGCCCTCAGCGCGCGCGACGACACTCACCGGCACCTTGGCGCGTTTGGCCAGATCCGCCGGTGCCAAGCGGATCGAGATCCGCGCCGCGAGAAGCTGCGGGCCTGTGATCACCACGCCAGTCCCTCAGAGAGAGCCCCGGTTCAAACATTGGCCGTCGGGATGAACCGGGATCGGTAGGCCTGGATTTCGCGCCGAGCCGCGGCGCTCATGCCGGGAAGCGTCGCGATCCTGCCCATGGGCATGAATAGCAGATGCTCCGGCGCGCCGATGCCGGCTGCCAACAATATCCTGGCGATCCGCCGGGGAAGCCGGCCTTCGAAAAGCTTGAGCGCGACCGACTCGGCCGCCATGACCGCATTGTCGGCGGCTAACGCCAGGAGGCGCGCGTTCTCATCCGGCAGGCTCATGTGCGCGCTCGTTTCCGAGACCGGATCCCGGCTCCGCCGCCCGATCCGATCACGGGGTGGCGGAAGCCTTCGACGGCCCAGCCCGTTGGATCAATCCGTCAACCGGTTGAGAGCGCACAGCTTATTGCCGTCCGGATCTCGAAGGTAGGCGAGGTACAGGCGACCCGACGGGCCCTGGCGCTCGCCCGGCGGGTCTTCGATGGCGGTGCCGCCGTTCGCGACGCCGGCGTCGTGCCAAGCCTTGGCCTCTTCCGGGCTCTCCACGGCGAAGCCGATGGTGCCGCCGTTTGCGCCAGTTGCGGGGTTCCCGTCGATCGGTTTGCTGATCATCAGGCGGCCGCCTCGATGGGCGTAGATCAGCCGCCCTCGCGGGTCCTCTTTACCGGGGCTGCCTCCCGTCGCGGCAAAGAGCGCATCGTAGAACGCCTTCGATCGGGCGAGATCGTTGCTGCCGATCATCACGTGGCTGAACACCGGGCTACCTCCCTGCTGGTGAGTCGTCGCATCTGTGGCGGCGGGAACGCTACTTGCCGCCACCGCTCTTGTAGGCATCGATGGCGCGCCGGCAGTTCGGGGACATCTGGCTCATGTTCTTCTTGAAGCAGGCGTCCATCTGCGGGCTGTTCGGATCGATGCCGGCACAAAACGTGATGGCGTCGCCCGCGCAGTAGGTCTGCAGATCCGCGTTGCCGCGTTGAAGCGTCTGTGCCGCGGCGGGAACGGCGATGGCGCCGAGGCTGACGGCGAGGATGAGGCTGCGCATTCTTGGTCCCTGACCCAGACGGTTCGTCGATACCCTAACGAACCTAGCGACGGTTTTATCCCTTCCGCTCCGCAACCGGATCCCGACCCCGGTCACGAGGATGAACGCCCGGCCGGGTGTCGCGGTGAGCGGTCCACTCCCGGCTGGGACCACGGCTGCTGTGACGGCCGCAGCGATCGCTCTTACCCGGCCCGTGATCGCGTCCATCCCGTCGGCCCGGCGGTGGCGTAGGCCTATTGGCACCGAGCCATTCCGGCGCCGCCGAGGTCTCGCGCCGCGGAGCGTGATTTGAAGAACTGCTTCTACCGCGGCTAGTCATATCCAGGGGGCGCACAAGCGCCGCTCAGGCTGAAAAAAACTATCTTTGTCGCTCTCAGAAGCGCAGGGTACCTGAATCACCGGATCGGCTGAGCCAGGCTCCGGTGGCTGAGGGCCCCGTGTCCCCGCCTGTGTACGGATAGGCGGGCGCATGGCAGACCTTCTCCAGCTTCCAGTCAGGCCCCGTTCCCGGCATGCCCGGCGACCCTATCAGGTCCGCAAGCTGGACGGGGGCGGCGACGTGCTGACGACGCGGATCATCACGGCCCGCAACGACGCCGATGCGTCCCGACAGGCCTCAGATCTGGCCGATCGGAACCGGGTCGAACTCTGGTCGACGAGCCGTCTGGTGGGACAATTCGGACCATTGGACGACCCAATCGCCATTTCAATCAGGCTGCTGGCTGATCGATCGAGCATCACCCTCCGAGGGCGCCGCTTCTCATCCGCGACGCCCGTCGCAGAGTAAGATCATCACGCCGGTGAATAGGCCCGCGGTGTCGTAGCCGGCGCTCTGCCGGATCGATGATCGATATTTTTGCAAAAAGGATCTCTGCCATGATCGGCCAGAAGCGTTTCGGGCGTAAATTATCCCTTCGTTCCAAGATGGAGATCAAGCGTGATTTGACGATGATGGGAAAGGCTGACGACATTATACTCCGGTTTAACACCGAAAATCTGAGTCAGGAGGAGTTCGCTGCCATCGTCTCCGGGCTCATCGCCGAGCATCACATCACACCGGAGCGGGCGCAGATGTTGCTCGGTCTCTATGGCCGCGGCAAAGCCGCGCCCGCGTCGACCGGTGAGGCCTCGACGTGAGCGAGGGCGATTGCGGCATCCGCTGAAGCGGGCTTCGCGCGCCGCTGCGGCACGCGGCGGGTCAGCACCGGACGGCCGGTGACCGCGAGCCCGTTGCCCGCCGCCGGCTGGTTCCGTCATGGCCGCGTGCTTGCACGAGGGGCGGCGCGGCGGGGATCTGGGTACCGCACAGAGCGCCGGCCCGCGCCTCGCCATGGCGCTGGGCCGCGCCGGCGCTGAGAACGCGACGCAATGCGACCACTTGGATCTCGGGGGAGACCGCGCCTCGATCCGACGCGCTCATCACCCGCGCCGGCAGCCTGCCGGCTCCCATCGGAGCCTGCCGCAACCCCGGGGGCATCTCCGTCCGGGCGCGATGCGGGGCGGGGCGCGGCTGAGTGACTGCAGGTGCAGACAATGCGCCGGGTCTGAGGTCGTCGTGTCGGCTCTTGCCTCGCCGGCGATCAGGCCAAAATGAGCGCGGCTCCGCATGAGAAGCGAAATCAGGTTCGATTCTGGAACTACGTAGCCAATACGTAGCTGTTGCTTGAATCCCTCGTCGTCCTTTGGCTTCGGGGAGCCGCTACCCCAGCTGATATGGCCTGACTGGCAGCGGTTAGACTGTCTTGAGGCGCGCGGGGGAGCGCAGGTTTCACTTGCCAAAGCAATTTTCAACCAATACAAGCGGCGCAATAACGGTTCATTAACCTTCGCCATTGGTCTCATCACAGGAGCTGAGACGGTGCCGCTCGAACCCGAAACCTCTGTACCCGCCGGTGTTCTCACAGCTCATCGCGGGATCGGATTGTCGGAGGAGGCCGAGCACGCAGCAGGCCAGCTGGTTGAGCAGGTGAGCGGGGCTGCAGAGACCGTCGCCGATGCGGTTCTGCCCCCCGCGCCCTTCGTCGCCCGTGGCCTGCGTCTGGACTGGGCGGCCAAGCGGAGCCTGGACGTCGGCGTGGCGGTGACGGCGCTGTTCGTGCTTCTGCCGCTGCTGCTGCTGATCGCGGTTCTGGTCTGGGCCGGCGACCGGCAGGCGC
>NZ_BPQS01000042.1 GCF_022179385.1 Methylobacterium longum
CCCAGAACCCGATCCCATCTCGAACTCGGCCGTTAAACACGCCAGCGCCCATGGTACTGTGTCTCAAGACACGGGAGAGTCGGTCGCCGCCAGACCCGCCCATCGCAACCCATCCCTCCTCACGAACACCGATCCGGCCCCGGATACCGCGCCCGCTGCACCCCAGCCCGCGCCGCACCCGGGACCAGCCGCACAGACTTGGCGCGGGGTGGAGCAGCCCGGTAGCTCGTCAGGCTCATAACCTGAAGGTCACAGGTTCAAATCCTGTCCCCGCAACCAAACACAAGCCCGTCGTTCCCATGGAATGGCGGGCTTTTTGCTGTCCGCTGTCTGGCCCGCCCCGTGCCGTTCAAAGCGCTGGCCTACTGCGAGAAGGCCGCCACGCTGGGTCAGATCGGTGCGCTCAATATCCTGGACCTTGGCGGCGGCACGGCACCATCCGAACGCATCGGACGCGCTACGACGGGTAAGCGCTCAGCTTTCCTAAGAGGAGATCCTGAAGGCGCAGGCCGAAGCGAAATCGTGGAAGGCCGAGGGCCGAACGGGAGCGGCCATGGGTGGCCGGACTCGGTCACGTCCTCCCAATCCTTCACGTGTCCGTCGTGATCTCGTGGACGTGTCGTGGACGGGTCTCGGCGAACGGCAGGGCGAACAGGGCCGTCGCGCAAGCTGGGCTGAAGAACCGGCGAGTACAAACGACGGCGACGGATGATCTAAGAATCGACGGCCGTCTTTGGCTGTACCGGAGTCTGGCGCGGTATGCGGGGAAAGATCTCATAACCGGAAGGTCGGGGTCCACGGCCTGCCCCCGGCACCGACACCTTCCCTGAAGCCGGTCCGCGTCCCGCGGGCCGGCTCTTTTTTTGCCTGACCCTCAGCGCGCCCCGCCGGTCCGCCGGCTCCGGCGCTCGGCCTTGCGGGTGGCAGTCTCGCGCAGGTGCTGCTCAATGGCGTCGTTGGCCCGCCCGCGCATGTGGCGGATGGCGTCCACGTCGTCGAAGGTCTCGGGGAAGCGGCGCGACAGCCACAGATAGGCGCTGGCGAGCTTCACGGTCCGCTCTTGGTAGTCGAGCTCGCCCGCGAGGTTGCCGCGCAGCGCCGGGACCGTGAGGCCGGCGGCCCGCGCCTGGCACCAGCGCTCCAGCAGGCCCATGGCGATCTCGTCGCGCCGGTCGATCGGGCAGACCGAGAAGGCGAACTTCTCCTCGATCGGCAGCCGCGCCCGGTCGACCGTGCGGGCGACCTCCAGCACCTCCTCCAGGGCCGAGGGCTGAAACGGCGAGCCGGCGTAGAAGGTCGCGCGGGCGAAGTGGGTCAGCACCTCGTACAGGCTGTGCGTGCGCATCTCCTCCGCCACCGAGCGGATCGCCCCGAGATCCGGGCGGACGAAGAAGCGCGTGTCGGCCGCGGGCGCCGTCGGGGCGCCCGAGAGCGCCGTGCGGATCGGCTCCGCGGCGTACGGGTCGGTCGCCGCCACGTAGCCGACATCCTGGTGGCCGTAGCGGCCCGCCCGGCCGGCGATCTGCCGGATCTCGGAATGGGTCAGCGCCCGCTCGGCGGTCCCGTCCCACTTGCGCACCGCCGAGAACACGATCCGCTTGAGCGGCCCGAGGTTCAGGCCCATGCCGATCGCGTCGGTGGTGACCAGCACGTCGGCCTCGCCGGAGCGGAAGCGCGCGGCCTCGGCGCGGCGGACCTCCGGCGACAGGGCGCCGTAGATCGTCGCCACCCGGTGGCCGCGGGCGACGAGGATCTCGCGGTTCTCGTGCACGGCCCGGCGGGAGAAGGCCACGACGGCGTCGCCGGCCTCGACCTTCTCCAGGGGCACCGGCTCCTCCAAGAGCAGGAGCGGTGATTTCCGGGTGAAGGGGATGACCTCCAGGGACTCGTTGGCGGCCTCGGCGGCGCGGCGGACATACGAGAGCGCGTCGTCGGAGCCGCAGACGATCACGGTGCGGGCGGCGACGCCGAACAGGGCGTTGGTCCAGGCCCAGCCGCGATCGGGATCCGACAGCATCTGGATCTCGTCGATCACCGCGACGTCGATGGGGCGCGTCAGGTCGGCGGTCTCGATGGTGCGCGCCGTGTGGGTGGGGTTGGCCTCGCCCAGCACCTCCTCGCCGGTGATCATGCCGGCGCGCAGCCCCCGCTCGCGCAGGGTCTCGTAGTTCTCCAGCGCCAGGAGCCGGAGCGGCGCGAGGTAGGCGCCGGTCTCGGCCGCCGTCAGGTGCTGGAGCGCCGCGTAGGTCTTGCCGGAATTGGTCGGCCCCATGTGGAACAGGATTTTCCGGTTGAGGCGCCGGGCGGCGGTGAAGCGCTCGATATAGGCGCCGAAACCGACCTGATCGCGCAGGCGGCGCAGGCGCGAGCCCTCGCGGGCCACCGCCTTGGCGTGGCGGCGCACCGGCGTCAGCGTGTCGTTGAGGGCGCGGGCGAGCTTCGGGCCGTAGGTGAACACCCGGGACCGGAGCGACCGGTCCATGTGGGCGATGTAGGCGGCGGCGTCCGCCCCGACCTCGCGCAGGTCGACGAGGAGCTGCGCCCGCAGCCGGTCGACCGGCTTGTGCAGGGCGCGGGTGGCCTGGAGCGCGGTGCGCGCCACGGCGTCGCGCAGGGCCTCCAGGCGGTGAGCCGGGTCGTTCCGGGCCGCCATGCGGGCGAGGATCTCGGCCGCCTCCGGCTCGGGGGCCATGTCGAGCCGCAGGTCCAGGCGGCCGCTGTCGAGGAGCGGGATCTCGGTCCGGATCAGCCAGGTGATGCGGTGGTCCTTGGTGACCACGGCCCGGAGGCTGGGGATCGCCGTCCGGATCGCCGGAATGCCGGCCTCCGCGAAGGCGCGGGCCGCCTGCATCTCGCGCACGGCGCGGGCGACGCGGTCGTCCTCCACCTCGGCGCCGTAATCGGGCAGTTCGAGATGGACGAGCAGCCGGTCGAGGTCGACCGTGTCCGGCGAGAGGCCGAGCCGGCCTAAGGAGTCGATCAGGCTCTCGATCGTCGGGCGGAGACGCTTGCGCGCCATGCGGTCACCTTCGGCAGAAGCGTCTCACGCCAACCCGGACGCGGTCGGGGGCGTTCCGAATCCGATCCCTGCGCCGGGCGGAGGCGGCGCGCCATCCCCGAAGGCGCGTCGGCGCTCCTTGCCTCACGGCCGCCGCGCCGCCTCCGCGAGCCAGCCGCAGAAGGCGCGGACCGCGGGGTCCTCCGCGCGCGGCTCAGGGACGTAGGTGTAGTAGCTCCGCGCCGGCAGGGCGGGACCCGCGAAGGGCAGGGTCAGGCGGCCGGCCGCCACGTCGTCGGCGATCAGCCGCTCGGGACCCATGGCGACCCCGAGCCCGTCGAGGGCGGCCTGAAGGGTCAGGTAGAAGTGCTCCAGCGTCACCGTGGCCTGCGGCTCCAGCTCCGGCACGCCCGCCGCCCGCAGCCAGTCCGGCCAGACCCGCGGGAGCGTCGCGGCGTGCAGCAGCGTGTGCTGCCGGAGATCCTCGGGCCGGTCGAGGGGACGGCGCCGCCGCAGCGCCGGGCTGCAGACGGGGATGCGCCGCTCGGACAGGAACGGCTCCGCGCGGTGGCCCGGGCGGCTGTCCGGCCCGCCGCGGATCGCGACATCGAACGGGTCCGCGAGCTGCGCCAGGGGCACGTTCGAGGTCGTCAGCCGCACCTCGATCGCCGGGTTGGCCACCTGGAATCCGGACAGGCGCGGGATCAGCCAGCGCAGCGTGAAGGTGGCCAGCGCGTTCACGTGCAGCAGGCGCGGCCGGCCGCGCTCGGCCTGGCGGGCGGTGGCCAGGGCGATGCGGTCGAGGCCGGCCCCGATCTCGATGGCGTAGGCGCTGCCCGCCTCGGTGAGGACCACGCGCCGGTTGTGGCGCTCGAACAGGGGCACCCCGAGCCAGCCTTCCAGCATCTGCACGTGCCGGCTGACCGCGCCGTGGGTGACGAGCAGCTCCTCCGCCGCCCGGGTGAAGCTCCCGTGCCGGGCCGCCGCCTCGAAGGCTTTGACGGCGTTGAGCGGCGGCAGGCGACGGTGCATGGGTCAGGTTTCCTCACGCGAGCGTCAGCATAAGTCGTTTGTCAGCCACGCACCAGGTCGCC
The DNA here is from genome assembly GCF_022179385.1 of Methylobacterium longum. GTDB lineage: Bacteria > Pseudomonadota > Alphaproteobacteria > Rhizobiales > Beijerinckiaceae > Methylobacterium > Methylobacterium longum. Next base: position 4,093 of record NZ_BPQS01000042.1, read on the forward strand.
ATCCTGGCGTGCTACCACGAAGGATGGCTGGATGTCCGTCGCGTCCGTTCCGACCGCGTCTTCCGAACACGTCCCCCTGCCGGAGGCCCGGCGCACCCTGGTGGCCGCCGGGGTCAATCACGCCCTGCACGACGGCTACACGGACCTGATCTACGTGCTGCTGCCGGTCTGGCAGGCGGAGTTCGGCCTCGACTACGTCGCCCTCGCGTTCCTGCGCTCCCTCTACAACGGCGCCCTGGCGGCGCTGCAGATGCCGGCGAGCCGTCTCGCCCAGGCCTGGGGGGCCCGCACCGTGCTGGTGCTCGGCACCGGCCTCAGCGCGGCCGGCTACGCGGTCGCGGGCGCCTCGGGCGGCCTCGTCGGGCTCGGGATAGGCCTCCTGCTCGGCGGCGCCGGCAGCAGCACCCAGCATCCCCTGGCCTCGGCGGTGATCGCCCGGGCCTACGGACCCGGCGCCCGCGGCCCCCTCGGCACCTACAATTTCACCGGCGATCTCGGGAAAGCGGCGGTCCCGCCCCTGGTCGGCCTCCTGCTGACCCTGACGGGGTGGCGGCACGCGCTCTGGGTGATCGCCGGGGCGGGCGTCGTCGTGGCGGCGGCGGTCGGACGCCTGCTCCCGCGTGAGCCGGAGTCACGCGGAATCCGCAAGGCCGCCGGGCCGGCGCCCCATCGGGCCGCCGGGGGATCGACGAGTCCCACGGGGTTCCGGCTGCTCGTCGCCATCGGGATGCTCGACAACGCCGCCCGTCCGGCCTTCCTGCTCTACCTGCCGTTCCTGCTGCAGGAGAAGGGCGCGGCCCTGACCACGGTGGGCCTCGCGCTCTCCCTGGTCTTCGTCGGCGGCGCGCTCGGCAAGGCCGTGTGCGGGCGCCTCGGGGAGCGCCTCGGCGTGACCCGGACCGTCATCGTCACCGAGACCGGGACGGCGCTCGCGATCCTGGCGGTGATCGTGTTGCCGCTGATCCCCGGGCTGATCCTGCTGCCGCTGCTCGGCGTGATGCTGAACGGCACCTCGTCGGTCCTCTACGGGACGGTGCCGGAACTGGCCCCGGGGGGCCGGGTCGAGCGGGCCTTCGCGGTGTTCTACACCTGGACGCTCGGCGGCAGCGCGCTCGCGGCGCCGCTGCTCTACGGAAGGCTCGGGGACGCGGCCGGCCCGCACTGGGCGGCCGTGGCGGCGGCCGGGACGGCGCTCGCCGTGGTGCCGCTGATGCTGGCCCTGGCGCCGCGCCTCGGGGCGTCGCGGCCGGCCTGAGGCGCGGCCCCGGACGGCGGGACCTCCCGCGAAGACGGACGCCTCAGAGGCTGCCCAGCGCGCTGACCCGGACGGCCTCGGACCGGCCGTCCACCGCCACGTCCCGGATCGCCTCCGGCGCCACGCGGGCCGCCGCGTAGACCGCCTCCGACACCACGGCCACGCAGCCCAGCCCCTTGGTCAGCCCCTGGAGCCGGGACGCGACGTTCACGGTGTCGCCGAGCGCGGTGAAGCGAGCATCGGTGGCGTCGCCCATCGCGCCGACGATCGCCGGGCCGGCATGGAGGCCGATCCCGTACCGGAGGGTGTGCTCCAAGTCGGCGGCGAGCAGGCCGTTCAGGGTGTCGACCGCCTCGGCGATGCGGTCCACCGCCCGCAGGGCGTCCCGGGCCGCCGCCTCGGGCTCGCTCTCCAGGCCGAAGAGCGCGAGCAGCCCGTCGCCGAGGAACTGGTTGGTCGAGCCCCCGGCCTCCCGCACGGCGTCGCCCACCGCGCCGAGGAAGCGGTTGATGATGAACACCGTGTCGTAGGGCAGGCGCTCCTCGGCGAGCCGCGTCGAGCCGCGGAGATCCACGAACATCGCCACGATGAAGCGCTCCTCGCCGGACTGCGCCCGGTCGAGGAGGTCGGCCTGCCGGGCGCGGGGCTGCGGCGGCAGCAGCGGCACCACGGCCATGTTGGTCTCGGGCCGGAACTGGCAGGCGAGGCGTACCCCCGGCCCGGCGCCGATGCGCTCCAGGACGGCCCGCTCGGTGCGGCCGGGGCTGGGCGCGCCGTCACTGCCGTCCGTCACCCGGATCCGGCAGGTCGAGCACCGGCCGCGTCCGCCGCAGACGCTGGCATGGGGGATCCGGTTGCGCCGGCTCGCGTCCAGCACGCTGGTGCCCCGGGGCACCCGCACGACCCGGCCGTCCGGGTAGCTGAGCCGGACCGTGCCGCGCTTGACCTCGGCGAGCGTCCGGGCGCCGCGGGCCGCGACGACCGCCGCCACCAACCCCGCATAGGTGGCCAGCATCCCGTTCCGGATGGCGACGAGCCGCGCCACCTGATCGGGCAGACCGACATGGACGGGCCGCAGGGCCTCGGCCCGCCACGCCGGGTCCTGCGCCAGGGTCAGGATCATCCGGCCGCCCTGCGCGAAGCCCAGCAGCGACAGGACCGGCACCAGGACGGCGAGCGCCAGCAGCCAGGGTGCCGCGCGCCCGAAGGCGGATTTCAGCCGGAGCCAGAAATACAGGCCCATGCAGCCGTGGATCCAGGCGACGACCAGGACGGCGACCTGCATCAGGCCCAGCGGCGGCGAGGCCACCCAGAAGGCGTAGAGTTCCTGCGCGTAGCCCTTGTCGAGCCCCTCGGTGACGAAGGAGACCCGGGTGCCGACGACGTGGCTGATGAGCAGCGGCGGGATCAGCAGACCGGAGACGAGCTGCAGGGTCTCGGACGGCCGCCAGCGGAAGAAGCGGGCCGCGTAGAGGGCCTGGAGCCCGAGCAGCAGGTGGATCAGCAGCGCGCCGTACAGGAGCGACAGGCCGACGGGGTTGAGCCACAGGGCCGTGACGACGTCGAGGCCGTCCTCCATGGCGTCGAGGGACACGTTGCCCAGCGCGTGGTTGATCAGGTGGGTCAGCACGTAGCCGAACAGCACGAGGCCGCTGCCCAGCCGGAGGCGGCGCAGGGTCAGGAGGCCGCGCGCCCGGGAGACGGGCGCGGCCGCGCGGTCGGGCGCGCCGGGCTCGGCGGAACGCAGCGGCGCGATCGGTAGGGTGCGCATCATGCTGGGAGGTCCGTTGGGATCGGCCGCTTGCCCGCCTGTTGGCCGGCTCTCGTACCAGCAAGACTTCGGCCGCGTCCGATTTATTTCGCTTCGCCCCTTCGTGCGCGCGCTCCGGCCGGTCCTCGGGACGCCGAAGACGTTCCGCCTTGCCCTTCCCCATGGCCGACCGGATGCACACGTCCCGGTTCGGAACTCGGCGCGGGCGGCCTTCCCGCGCGGGATCCGGTCCCCGCCCCGAACCCGGAAAGCCGATGCTGGAATCCTTCTTCGCCCGCAGCGCCGCCGCGGTGGCCGCCGAGCTGATCGGCGCCCGGCTGTTCGTGGGCGACGCGGGCGGGGTCATCGTCGAGACCGAGGCCTACGACCGCACCGATCCGGCCTCCCACAGCTTCGCCGGGCCGACCCGGCGCAACGCCAGCATGTTCGGGCCGCCGGCCCACGCCTACGTCTACCGCTCCTACGGGATGCACTGGTGCCTGAACCTCGTCTGCGAGCCCGGCAGCGCGGTGCTGCTCCGGGCGCTCGAGCCGACGGAGGGCCTGACCGCCATGGCGGCGCGAAGGGGCACGGAGGCGCCGCGGCTGCTCTGCGCCGGGCCCGGTCGCCTCGCCCAGGCCCTCGGCGTCTCCGACGCGCTGGACGGGGCGCCGCTGGCGCGGGCGCCGTTCCGGTTCGAGCCCCGCGCCGCGCCGGCCGCGGTGGTGAGCGACCGGCGCATCGGGATCAGCCGCGGCGCCGAGACGCCGTGGCGCTTCCTGCTGGCCGGTTCCCGGTTCGTCAGCCGGCCGGCGCGTCGGGTCGCCCCCTGAGCCGGCTCAGTTCGCCCGCGCCACCTCGACGAGGTTGTCGGAGAACGAGGGCGCGTGGCCCATGTCGGTGAAGGCGCCGGACGAGATGCTGTTGACCGTGCCCTCGTTGAGCTGACGCCAGTAGCCCAGCGTCGCCACCACGATGCCGGCCTTCACGTCGTCGGTGATGCGCGCCACGCCCTTGAAGGCCCCGCGGTCATTGGCGACCTGCACCCGGTCGCCGTCCCGGATGCCGCGGGCATCGGCATCGGCTTGGTTGATCATCACGAACTGCTCGCCCTGACCCTTCTGCTTGTCCTCCATGTTGGCGTAGCAGGAGTTCAGGAAGTAGTGGCTCTTGGGCGAGACGATGTTGAGCGGGAAGCGCTTGGCCAGCTCCGGGTCGTTCGTATGGCTCTCGCGCGGGCCGAGGTAGTCGGGCAGCGGATCGAGCGCCTCGCCGGGCTGGAAACCCTCGTACATCTGCCGGAACGGCGGGGCGACGAAGTTGGTGGCGCCCTCGACCTTCAGCATGCACTTGCCGGTCGGCGTCGGGAAGTTCCCCTCCCGGTGCGGCGCGCGGTCGTCCGGCGTGCCGACCTTCAGGCGCGCGAAGCCGTGCTCGCGCATGTACTGGAGGTCGATGCCCTCGCAGGCCGGGGCGTTCCAATCGACGTAGTGCTCCAAGCACTCGCTATCGGTCCACTTGAAGTTCTCTTCCTCGAAGCCGAGCCGGGCGGCGAGCTGCCGGAAGATCTCGTTGTTCGGGATCGCCTCGCCGGGGGCTTCCGCACACTTGGTGTTGTAGGTCAGGTAGAGGTGGCCCCAGGAGAGGATCATGTCCTCCATCTCGGCGCCCATGGTCGCCGGCAGCAGGATGTCGGCGTAGGAGGCCGTGTCCGAGATGAAGTGCTCGGCCGAGACCATGAACAGGTCCTCGCGCATCAGGCCTTCGACGATCTTGTCGGTCTCGGGCGCCTGCGTGACGGGGTTCGAGTTCCAGCACATCATGGACATGATCGGCGGATCGAGCTGCATCTCGCCGGTCAGCGCGCGGCCGATCTGCAGATTCGAGACGACGCGGGTCCCCTCCGGGATCAGATCGGGCCGGCACATCACGTCGAACTTGTAGGGGTGCTCCCACACGCCGAACTGCGTGACGCCGCCGCCGACATGGCGCCACGCGCCGGTCAACGCCGGAATGCAGGTCACGGCCCGGATGGTCTGGCCGCCGCCGTAGTGGCGCTCCAGCGCCACGCCCATGCGGATCGCGGCGGGCTGCGCCGTCGCGAGTTCGCGGGCCAGCGTGCGGATGTCGTCGGCCGGCACGCCGGTGATCTCTGAGGCCCATTCGGGCGTCCGGGGAGCGGCCCGCTCCTTCAGCTCCTCGAAGCCGACCGTGTGGTTGTCGACGTAGTCCTGGTCGACGAGCCCCTGCGCGATGATCGAGTTGATCAGCGCCATGGCGAGCGCCCCGTCGGTGCCGGGCTTCGGGGCGATGTGCCAGTCGGCCGCCTTAGCGGTGCGGGACGCGTAGGCGTCGATCACGACGACCTTGGCGCCCTTCTTCTGGGCGTCCTTGACGATGGCCCAGTGGTGCAGGTTCGTGCTGACCGAGTTGCAGGCCCAGATCACGATGTACTTGGAGTGGATGTAGCTGTCGGGGTCGAGGCCGGCGGTCGGCCCGACGGTGAGGAGCCAGGCCGTGCAGGAGCCCTCACCGCAGAAGGTCCGCTCGGTCACGGTGGCGCCCATCCGGTTGAAGAAGGCATCGCCGCCGTTCAGCCCGTGCACCAGCCCCTGGTTGCCGAGGTAGCTGTAGGGCGCGATGGCCTGCGGACCGTACTGGTCGATGATCGCCTTCCAGCGCGACACGATGGTGTCCAGCGCCTCGCCCCAGGTGATCCGCTCGAACTGCTTCGACCCCTTCGGGCCGACCCGCTTCATTGGATAGAGCAGCCGATCCGGGTGGTAGTGGCGCTTCTCGTAATCCTTCAGCTTCACGCAGAGACCGCCGCGGGTCATCGGGTGGTCCGGGTTGCCGCGCACGCCCTGGAGCTGGCCGTCCTTGACGTCGAACAGCATGGAGCAGGTGTCGGGGCAATCGTGCGGGCAGCCCCCGAAGAAGGTCTCGGTCAGGCTCTGGGCCTCGGCCATGATCAGGGAGTCGGGCTTGACGATCTCGTTCATGGGTCCTCCGGGGGGAGCGTGAAGCCTCTTTGTCCGGCGGACTTCGATCGCTGACCCCCCTGTTGCGTACAGCAGGAGGAACAAAATTACCAATCTCGCCGCGTTGTCGCCGGTGAGTTCGGAGATACGCAGTCTAGTCCTGCGTCATAGTTCGGATCCTGGGCGCGTCAGGCATCGCCCGCCAGCTTCATGGTGACGAGGCCGGCGACGATCAGGCCGGCGGCGGCGAGCCGGGCGGGCGAGGCCTGCTCGCCCAGGACCGTGACGCCCACCGCGAAGGCGCCGACGGCGCCGATGCCCGTCCAGATCGTGTAGGCGGTGCCGAGGGGGAGGGTGCGCATGGACAGGGCGAGGAGGCCGACGCTGCCCACCATCGTGGCGACCATGATGGTGGTCGGCCAGGGGCGGGTGAAGCCGTCGGATTGCTTCATCGCGTAGGACCACGCGACCTCCAGCAGGCCGGCGGCGACGAGACAGATCCAGGCCATGGCGGCCCTCCTGAAAGGGCCGGGCCGTCCCGGGCTTGTGCTCCGCGCGCTGGCAGGCGCGGAGGGAGGACGTGGCCTCGCACGGCCTAGCTGGTGCTGCAGCGCCGGCGTTCAAGGCCGCCGGCGGGTCGATGGTCCCGTGAGGCTGAACGGCGGAATCCGCCCCGCGCCATCACCCGCGGAGGGGAGGGCGAGAAGCGGCTCCTTCCGCGCCCGGGCCTTCACCCGCCCAGCCACTCCCGCAGCTTGGTCCAGCGGGGCTTCATCGTGCCGCCGCGGACCGCCACCGCCACGGCCTTGCGCTGCCCGAGCAGCACCACCAGCCGCTTGCCACGGGTCACGCCCGTGTAGAGGAGGTTGCGCGCCAGCATGGTCCAGTGCTGCATGGCCACCGGGATCACCACCGCCGGGTATTCCGAGCCCTGCGACTTGTGGATGGTGGTGGCGTAGGCCGGCACCAGCGTGTCGAGCTCGCCGTAGGGGTAGATCACCTCCCGCCCCTCGAAGTCGACGATCACCGCGCCCTCGTCGGCGTCGATGCGCGCCACGGTGCCGAGGTCGCCGTTGAAGACCTCGCGGTCGTAGTCGTTCTGGCTCTCCATCACCCGGTCCCCGGGGGAGAAGCGCCAGCCGAACCGCTCCACCGAGACCGGCGGGTTCGGGTTCAGCACCGCCTGGAGGGCGTGGTTGAGGTTGCGCGCGCCGAGCACGCCGCGCTGCATCGGGGTGAGCACCTGCACGTCGCGCACCGGGTCGAGGCCGAAGCGGGCCGGGATGCGCCGCGTCACCACCTCGATCAGCGTCTCGACGGCCGGCTCGGGATCGTCGATCGCGATGAGGTGGAAGTCGCTCTCCGCGCCGCGCGGGGCCGGCTCGGGCATCCGGCCCGCGTTGATCCGGTGGGCGTTCACGACGATCCGGCTCTCGGCCGCCTGCCGGAACACCTCCGTGAGCCGCGCCACCGGCACGGCGCCGGAGGCGATCACGTCGGCGAGCACCTGTCCCGGCCCGACCGAGGGCAACTGGTCGACGTCGCCGACCAGCAGCAGCGCCGCGTGCTCGGGCACCGCCTTGGTCAGGGCGTTCATCAGCGGCACGTCGACCATCGAGGTCTCGTCGATGACGAGGAGGTCGCAGGGGAGGGGGTTTTCCGCATTGCGCGAGAAGCCGCCGTGCTTGGGGTCGATCTCCAGCAGCCGGTGGATCGTCCTGGCCTCCAGCCCGGTCTGCTCGCTCATGCGCTTGGCGGCCCGGCCGGTGGGGGCGGCGAGCAGCACCCGCACGCCCTTCGCCCGCAGAATCCGCAGGATCGTGTCCAGGGTCGAGGTCTTGCCCACCCCCGGCCCGCCCGTCACCACCGCGAGCTTGGCGCCGAGCACGCGCCGCACCGCCTCTTCCTGCGAGGGCGAGAGCGTCTTGCCGGTCTTCTCGGTCACCCAGGGCAGGGCCCGGGCGAGGTCGATCTCGGGCCAGGGCGGCGCGCCGGTCGCCCGCCGGAGCAGCCTCTCGGCGATGGCGCGCTCGGCGGCGTGCAGGCCTGCGAGGAAGATGCAGGCCTTGTCGCCCACGATGTCCTGCACGACCGCGCCGGTCTCCAGAACCTCGAGCAGCGCCGTGCGGATCAGGGGCGCCTCCACGCCCAGCAGCTCCCCCGCCAGCGCGACGAGCTCCGCCACCGGCAGGGCGCAGTGGCCCCCGTCGGTGGCGGTCTGCAGCGCGAAGGAGATCCCGGCCCGCAGGCGTTGCGGGGCCTCCGGGGCCAGCCCGAGCTTCATCGCGATCGCGTCGGCGGTCTTGAAGCCGATCCCCCGGATGTCCTTCGCCAGCCGGTAGGGATCCTCGGTCATGACCGCGATCGCCTCGTGGCCGTAGGTCTTGAAGATCCGCACCGCCCGCGCCGTTCCGACCCCGTGGGCGTGCAGGAACAGCATGATCTCGCGCACGGCCTTCTGCTCGGCCCAGCCGGCGACGATGCGGGCGGCGCGCCTCGGCCCGATGCCGCCGACCTCGGTGAGGCGGCCGGGCTCGGCCTCGATGATCTCGAACGTGCCTTCCCCGAAGGCCGCCACGATGCGCTTGGCCATGGCGGGGCCGATGCCGCGCATGTGGCCCGAGGCGAGGTACTTCTCGATACCGGCGATCCCGGTCGGCGGCGTGACCTTGAGGGTGTCGGCCTTGAACTGAAGGCCGTGCTGACGGTCCGTGTGCCAGATGCCGGTGGCGGTGATCCACTCGCCCGCCCCGATGGCCGGCGCGTGGCCGATCACCGGCACGAGGTCGCGCTTGCCGCGCGCCTGGACCTTGAGCACGCAGAAGCCGGTCTCGGGGCTGTGGAAGGTGACGCGCTCGATCGTCCCGGCCAGCGCCTCGACGGGCTGGCCGCGCTCGGAGGGGTGTGGCGTCGCTCGCTGGTTCATGCCTTGGCGTCGGGCCTTGGCGACGGGCCTCGGCTTCGGGCCTCGGCCGGCGCGGATGGGCCCGGTGTGGCACATCCTGACGTTGAAGATCGGACCTGCCGGGGAGCGGAGCAACGGCGGCGCGGCCCTGCGGCCGGACTTGCCGCCGCGACGCGTCGTCACGCGCCCTCGTCGACGCGCCCTGGTTCCCGCGCCCTGGTTCAAGCGTCCCGCGGAGCCCCGATGGAACCCGGATCCGTCCGCCTCCGTGCCGGCGGCTTCGTGCCCCGAACACCCGATCTGCCGGTCCTCCTCCGCCGCGGCGCCGTCCAGGCGGCGGATCCGGGCCGGACCACCGTCGTCCGGACGGCGCCGACGCGCCGCCGCGACTCTATCGGCTTCCACCGGGGGTTGTCCGTCGGGTAGGACGGTTCGTCACGCAGCCGCCGCCCGGGGGCCTGCGGCGAGCCCGGAGGGACCATGGCGGTCAAGGATGAGGCGACGTGGCGGGTCGGCGTCCTGTTCTCCCGCAGCGGGGTGAGCGGCGTCACCGAGACCGAGCACTTCCTCGGCACGGCACTTGCCATCGAGGAGATCAACCAGGCCGGCGGTGTCCTCGGACGTCCGATCGCACCGGTCTGCTACGACCCCGCGGGCGACAACGACGCCTACCGCAATCTCGCCCGGCGCATGCTCGCCGAGGACGGGGTCGAGGTGGTCTTCGGGTGCTCGCTCTCGGCCAGCCGCAAGTCGGTGCTCTCGACCGTCGAGCGGCACAACGGCCTGCTCTGGTATCCGTCGATCTACGAGGGCTTCGAGTATTCGGAGAATATCATCTACACCGGCGCGACCCTCAACCAGAACGTCTTCGCCCTGGCCGACTACCTCCTGCAGGAGCACGGCCCGCGGATCTTCGTGATCGGTTCCGACTACATCTACCCGCGCGAGTCGAACCGGGTCATGCGCGACCTGATCGAGGCGAAGGGCGGGACGATCGTCGGCGAGCGTTACGCGCCGCTGGACGCGGATGATGCGGCCCACGCAGCCATGATCGCGGAGATCCGTGGCGCCGCGCCGGATGCGGTGTTCTCCACGGTGGTGGGGCGCGGCGCCGAGCGGCTCTACCGGGCCTACGCGGAATCCGGGATCGACCGCGCCCGCTGCCCGATCGCCAGCCTGACCATGGCGGAGGGGCAGATCCGGGCGATCGGCCCCGAACACTGCGCCGGCCATGTCCTGGCCGCCCCGTATTTCGGCGCCCTGGCGACCGAGGAGAACCGGCGCTTCGTGACGGCCTTCCAGGCCCGGTTCGGGCTCGATCGCCCGACCAGCATGTGGTCGGAGACCGCCTACGCGCAGGTCCACCTCTTCGCCCGGGCGCTGGCGGAGGCCGGCACCCTCGATGCCGAGCGCCTCGGCGCGGCGGCCCTGCGGCAGCGCTTCGCGGCGCCGGAGGGCGAACTCGCCTTCGACGGCGAGACGCGGCACCTCTGGCTCACCCCCGGCATCGGCGTCGCCCGTGCGGACGGGCAATTCGACGTCGTCTGGCGGGCGCGCCGGCCGGTGCGGCCCGACCCCTACCTCGCGTGGTCCCGGTTCGAGACGAACTGGCTGGAGGAGGGGCTCGCCGCGTGACCGCCTCAGCCCGCAAGATCCTGGACGACCTCAGACGGGCCCGCGCCCTCGTCATCCACCCCAAGGACGAGGAGGGCGCCGCGCTCCTCGAGCAGCTGCGGCGCCTCGGCTGCGCGGTCTCCCTGGCCTGGCCGCCGCCGGCCGCCCTGCCGCCGGAGATCGACACGCTGTTCATCCAGCTCGACGACGCGCAGGTGATGCACCTCCTGCCCTCGATCGAGGAGACCGAGCCCGCCGTCATCGCCATCGTGGCCTACGAGAGCCCGACCTCGCTGAAGGCGATCGCCGACGTGAACGCCCACGGGGTGCTGAACAAGCCGCTCCACCCGCGGGGCGTGCTCACCCAGTTCGCCCTGGCGCGCTACCGGCGCGGCTACGAGGGACGGCTCACCAGCAAGATCAACCGCCTGGAGGAGACCATGAAGGGCCGCCGCACCGTCGAGAGGGCGGTCCGGCTGCTCGTGGAGCTGAACCGGATCGACGAGGATGCCGCCTACAAGATGCTCCGGGATCGGGCCACCGCGTCCCGGGTGCCGATGGCGAGCGTCGCCGAGGGCGTGGTGTCGGCCCACGAGGCGATGAGCGGTCTCGGCCTGCGCATCGCGTTGGCCGAAAAGCCCTGATCGCGGCAGCGTGCCGCAAATATGGCCTTGCGGTCCGTATCCTGAGGCGTATCGTCCTCGGATAGGGCAAGGTTGCCCGGCTGCAGCGCTGCTGCAGCGCATCTCGGCTTTGGAGCCTCTGGTCCGCGGCGTACCGTCCGCGTCCAGGGGCTTTTTGCGTTTTGGAGCCCGCATGATCCCAGCGAACGCGACCGCACGGCCGCCCATACGGGTGTCCTGCATCCAGTTCGAGCCGCAGCTCGGCGCGGTCGCGGACAACGTGGCGCGCGCATCGGACCTCGTCCGCGCGGCCGCCGCGGAGGGCGGTCGGCTGATCGTCCTGCCGGAACTCGCCAGCACCGGCTACGTGTTCGAATCCGCCGCGGAGGCCGCCGCGCTGGCCGAACCGGTGCCGGACGGCCCGACCACCCGGGCCTGGGCGGCGCTCGCCGCGGAACTCGGCGTCCACATCGTGGCGGGGATCGCGGAATCGGCCGGCGACGTCCTCTACAACGCCGCCGTGATCGTCGGGCCGGAGGGCTATATCGGCACCTACCGCAAGGCGCATCTCTGGGACCGGGAGAACGTGTTCTTCGCGAAGGGGGATCTCGGCTTCCCGGTCTTCGACACGGCCCTCGGCAAGGTCGGCGTCGCCATCTGCTACGACGGCTGGTTCCCCGAGACCTTCCGGCGGCTGGCACTGGGCGGGGCCGAGATCGTCTGCATCCCCACCAACTGGGTGCCGATGCCCGACCAGCCCGAGGGCGAGGCCGCCATGGCCAACACCCTGCACCGGGCCGCCGCCCACACGAACGGGCTCTTCATCGCCTGCGCCGACCGGGTCGGAATCGAGCGCGGCCAGCCCTTCGAGGGCCAGAGCCTGATCATCGGCGCCACGGGCTGGCCGCTGGCCGGTCCGGCCAGCCGCGACCGGACCGAGATCCTGTCGGCGCTGGTCGACCTCGACGCGGCCGGCCGCAAGGACCTGAACGCGTTCAACTCGCTCCTGCGCGACCGCCGCACCGACATCTACGGCTGAGCCGAGATCCGCACCCGCCCCTGTCCGTCCCAAGGAGTTCGTTCATGGTGAAATGGTCCCTCGTCGGCGCCGCGGCGCTCGCCCTCGCCGCCACGGCCGGGCAGGCCGCCGACGGCAAGCCGATCGTCATCGGCATCCCGATCGGCCTGTCGGGCGCCAACAGCGTCGTCGCCCCCTCGGTGGTGCAGTCGGCCGAGCTCGCCGTGGAGGAGATCAACGCCAAGGGCGGCGTGCTCGGCCGCAAGCTCGTCCTGGAGGTGGCCGACGACGCCTCCGGGGCGGCCGGCGCCCAGAAGGCCTTCGACAGCCTGATCTACCAGAAGAAGGTCGACGTCCTGATCTCCATGGAGACGAGCGCGGCCCGCAACGCCGGCCTGCCCGCCGTCACGAAGGGGAAGGTGCCGTACATCTACACGTCGTTCTACGAGGGCCATTCCTGCAACAGGAACATGTTCGTGAACGCCTGGGTGCCGGAGCAGCAGGTGCCGCCGGTGGTGGACGCGTTCAAGGCGAAGGGCGCCAAGACCTACTTCCTGATCGGCAGCGACTACGCCTTCGGCCGCGGCATGCTGGGCTTCGCCAAGAGCTACGTCGAGAAGACCGGCGGCAAGGTTCTGGGCGAGGAATACCTGCCGATGGACGGCAGCGACTGGACGGCGATCATCTCCAAGCTGAAGGAGGCCAAGCCCGACGCGCTGATCACCTCGACGGCGGGCGGCGCGCCGAACGTGACGCTGACCAAGCAGTTGCGCGGCGCGGGCGTGACCCTGCCCTTCGCCAACCTCGCGCTGGACGAGGGCACCGCCAAGAGCATGGGCGCCGACGCCGAGGGCGTCTACCTCTCGGCCTCCTACGTCACCGGGATCGACAGCCCGGAGAACAAGGCCTTCCTGGCGGCGATGCAGAAGAAGTTCGGCGCGGAGCTGCGCACGCCGAACGACCTCTCGGTGCCGGAATACGAGGCGATCTACCTCTACAAGGCCGCCGTCGAGAAGGCGGGCGGGACCGAGACCGCCAAGGTGCTGGAGGCGCTGCCGACGGTGAGCGTCACCGGGCCGCGGGGCACGATCACCATGAGCAAGCAGCACCACGCGCCGCTGACCATGTATCTCGGCCAGATCCAGAAGGACGGCACCGTGAAGGTCGCCGGGACCTTCACGGACGTCGATCCCGGCGCGCAGTGCCCGAAACTGCCGTGACCGGAGGGGATTGAGGGCGCCGCGCATCGCCCTCCCCCTCCGCGGGGGAGGGGGCGACGGTGCAGGATCGGGTTCCGCCCGCCCTGCGAGTCGCATCCCTCCCGGCCACGTCTCTCCCGGCCACGTCGCGCCCCTCTCCCGACCCCGGCCGACGCCGGGGTCGCTTTCCCCCCGCTGCGGGGAGGGGGGCGCATCGTCGCCCGCCGTGCCTTCCCGTTCCCGCGCACCCGGACCGCCCCGATGCTGCTCACCCTCGACATCCTGACCACCGCGGCGATCCTGTTCATCGTCTCGATCGGCCTCCTGGCAATCTTCGGCGTGCTCAAGATCATCAACTTCGCCCACGGGGCGTGGCTGACGGTCGGCGCCTATTGCGCGGTGGTGACCGCCAAGCTCGGACTCAATCCGTGGGCAGCGCTGCCGCTCGCCTTCGCGGTCGGCGCGGCGTTGGGCGGCCTCGCCGAGCACTTCATCATCCGCCCGCTCTACCGCAGGCCGCTGGACGCGATCCTCGCCACCTGGGGACTCGGCATCGTGGTCGGGCAACTCGTCACCCTGGCCTTCGGCCGGGACGTCCAGCTCACCCCGAACCTCTACGCCGGCACCGTCGAGATCCTCGGCGTCGACTACTCCGCCTACCGCCTCGTGGCCTTCGGCATCGCGCTGGCGATCGGCACGCTGTTCGCGCTGATCATCGAGCGGACCCGGCTCGGCCTCTCGGCCCGGGCGGTGATCATGAACGAGACCCTGGCGCGCAGCCTCGGCATCGACACCGGCCGGGTGCGGCTCGTCGTGTTCATGATCGGCGCCGGCTTCGCGGGCCTCGCCGGCGTCCTGCTGACGCCGCTCACCAGCGTCGATCCGAACATGGGCGTCTCCTGGCTGATCGGCGCCTTCATGCTGGTGATGGTCGCCGACGCCTCGTACCTGGCGCTCGCGGCGGCCTGCCTCGTCTTCGGGGCCGCGCAGGTCCTGATCAGCACCTTCGTGAGCCCGATCCTGGGCAGCATCGCCATCGCGGTCCTGGCCGCCCTGGTGCTGCGGATCAGCCCGAAAGGTTTCTCCCGTGCTTGAGACCCTGCCCGTGACCGAGCGCGCCGCCGCGGCGCCCGGACGCCGCCTGTCCCGCGCCGCGCCCTTCGTGGTCGCGGCCCTGGCGGCACTGGCCCTCTGGATCGCGCCGCTCTTCCTCGACACCTTCGCGGTCAACGTCCTGACCCGCTCGATGATCTACGCGGTGCTGGCCGTCACGGTGGACCTGCTCTGGGGCTTCGCCGGGATCCTGACCTTCGGGCAGGCGGCGTTCTTCGGCATCGGCGCCTACGCCACCGCGATGATCCTGGCCGCCTACGGGGCGACGCCGCTGGGGATCGCCGCGGCGGTCGCGGCGGCGCTCGTCGCGCCGGCGCTCCTCGGCCTCGCGGTCGGCTGGCTGTCCTTCTACCACCGCTCGACCCCGCTCTACGCCTCGGTGATCTCGCTCGTCGTCCCGATCGTGGTGGTGCAGCTCATCTACTCGGGCGGCGAATGGACCGGCTCCAGCAGCGGCCTCGTCGGCTTCGACGTGCTGCCCTTCGAGATCGAGGGCTACTTCCGTCTGGCGGCGCTGTTCCTGATCGTCGTCACCCTGGCGGCCTGGATCCTGGTCCGGGCCGATGCCGGGCGCGCCCTCGTGGCGCTCCGGGACAACGAGGCGCGCTGCGCCTATCTCGGCCTCAACCCGCGGCGCCTGCAGATCCGGCTGACCGCGGCGCTCGCCGGGATCGCGGGGCTCGCGGGCTTCCTGTTCGCCAACGCCTCGGGGGTGGTCGCGCCCGAGAATGCCGGCTTCCTGTTCGGCACCGAGCTTGTGATCTGGGTGGCGCTGGGCGGCCGCGGCACCCTGCTCGGCCCGGTGCTCGGCACCATCGCGATCGACTACCTCGCGGCGAACCTGTCCGGCGACCTGCCCTTCCTCTGGCAGCTCCTCCTGGGCACGGCCTTCGTGGCCATCATCATCCTGCTGCCCGGCGGCCTCGCCGACCTCGTGGGCCGCCTCTGGCGGGCGCTGCCGGTGGGCCGGCGGGAGCCTGCGCCGCCGCGCCTCGTCGCGCGGGTGGCCGGGACGGAGGCGACCGGGACCGGGATCCCGATCCTCAAGGTCGAGAACCTCGCCAAGGCCTACGGCGCGCTCACGGTGCTGGAGGGCATCGACCTGGAGATCCGGGCGGGCGAACTCGTCAGCCTCGTCGGGCCCAACGGCGCCGGCAAGACCACGCTGATGCGCTGCCTCAGCGACGGCACCGAGCCGTTCAAGGGCGCCATCGCGGTCGGCGGCACCCCGATCACCGGGCTGACGCCGAACCGGATCGTCGGCCTCGGCGTCGGGCGCAAGTTCCAGGTGGCGAGCGTGTTCGAGAGCCTGTCGGTGGCCGATTGCCTGCGGCTGGCCCGGGCGCCGCATGACGGCCTGAACCCGGTCGGGCAGGCCGAGACCCTGGGCCTGCCGCAGGCGGCCCTCGACGTCCTGCGCATGACCGGCCTCGACCGCCTGCTGACCCGGCCGACGCGGCTCCTGTCGCACGGCCAGAAGCAGGCGCTGGAACTCGCCATGGTGGTGGCGCTGGAGCCCCGGCTGATCCTGCTCGACGAGCCCACCGCGGGGCTGACCAAGGCCGAGCGCACCACCATCGGGACCGTGCTCAAGGCGCTCACCGCCGGGGGCCGGATCGCCGCCGTGCTGGTCGAGCACGACCTCGACTTCGTGCGCGAGATCTCCTCGCGGATCGTGGTGCTGCATCAGGGCCGCCTCGTCCTCGACGGCACCGTCGAGGATGTCGTCGGCTCCGAGCTGGTCCGGACCATCTATTCGGGAGGGGCCCATGGCTGAGGCAGCGGCTCAGGCAGGTCGGCGGATCGAACCGGCGGGCGCCGCCCTCGCCCTGGAAGGCGTGTCGAGCGGCTACGGGGCCGTCTCGATCGTGAAGGGCGTGTCCCTGTCGGTGGGGCGAGGTGAGATCGTCGCCCTGCTGGGCAAGAACGGCATGGGCAAGACCACCCTGCTCAAGACCATCCTGGGGATGGTCGCCCTGCGCGGCGGCCAGATCACGATCGGCGACCAGGCCCTCGCCGGCCTGTCGCCCGCCCGGCTCGTGGCGCTGGGCGTCGGCTACGCCCCCCAGGAGCAGCCCCTGTTCCAGGACCTGTCGATCCGCGACAACCTGCGCCTCGCGGTGCCCTCCGACCGGATGCTGCCGGAGGCGCTGGAGCGGCTGTTCGGCCATTTCCCGTTCCTGAAGGACCGGCTCGCCCAGCGGGCCGGCACCCTGTCCGGGGGCGAGCAGAAGATGCTGATCCTCGGGCGCGCCCTGATGCTGCGCCCGCGCCTCCTGCTGATCGACGAGATCTCCGAGGGCGTGCAGCCCTCGATGGTCGAGCGCCTGCGTGGCGTGCTCCAGGCCGAGCGGGATTCGGGCGTGTCCATGCTGGTGGTGGAGCAGCACGTCGCCTTCGCCCTGGCGCTCGCCGACCGCTACGCCGTCCTGAAGCTCGGCGAGATCGTCGACAGCGGAGCCGCCAAGGCGCCGGACGCGCAAGCGCGCGTCATCGACCACCTCGCGGTCTGAATGCGGCGGTGTCCGACATGATGGAACTCAACACCTTCTCGATCGCGGCCCGCTGCCCCCGGACCGGCCATCTCGGCGTCGCGGTGGCGAGCGCCGTCCCTGCGGTGGGCGGGCTGTGCCCGTTCCTCAGGGCCGGGATCGGGGCCGTCACCACCCAGTCCTGGGTGAACCCCTACCTCGCCGCCCGCATCCTCGACGGGCTGGCCGGGGGGCAGGCGCCCGACGCGGCGCTGGCGGCGGCGCTCGCCACCGACGACCGGCCGGACCTGCGCCAGGTCGGGCTGGTCGACGCCCACGGGGCCGGCGCGGCCTGGACCGGCGCCGGCTGCACGCCGGCCGCCGGGCACCGCACCGGATCGGGCTACGCCGTCCAGGGCAACATGCTCGCCGGGCCCGGCGTCATCGACGCCATGGCCCTGGCCTTCGAGGACGCCGCCGCCTGCGCCCTCGACGAGCGGCTCATGCGGGCGCTCGAGGCGGGCGACGCCGCGGGCGGCGACAGGCGCGGCAAGCAATCGGCGGCGCTCCGGCTCGTCGCCGGCGAGGATTACCCGCTCCTCGACCTGCGCGTCGACGAGCACGGGGCCCCCGTGGCGGAGCTGCGCCGCGTCCTGGAGGTCGCCCGCCGGCAGCTCGTGCCCTTCGTGGCCGGCATGCCGCGCAAGGACGGCCCGGCCGGCGCTCTGCCGGACGACGTCGTGGCGATGCTCCTCGAAGCGCCCGGGACGCGGCCGGGCGCGGCGCCGGCGGTCCCCGACCCGGTCCGCGATGTCATGGGCCTGCACCAGGAGGCGGGGCGGATCGCGCATCTGCTGGCCCAGTTCGCGCCGGTGCTCGCCGAGATCGAGGTGCTGCGCACCCTCGATCTCGCGCACATCCATCCGCCGCTCGTCTTCGATCCGAGCCTGCCCTACCGCGACGTGCCCCTGCCGGTGCCCCATGACTGACGCCGTCTGGCAACGGCCGATCACCGAGCTGGCCCGGCGGGTCGCGGCGCGCACGCTGTCGAGCACGGAGCTCGTGGACGCCTATCTGGACCGGATCGCGCGGCTGGACGGCGATCTGAAGAGCTTCGTGTGCGTGTCGCCCGCGGTCCGCGACGCGGCGCGCGCCGCCGATGCCGAGATCGCCCGCACGGGCCCGCGCGGCCCGCTGCACGGCATCCCGATCGCCATCAAGGACAATTACACGACGGCCGACCTGCCCACCCGGGCGGGCACGTCGGTGGACGCCCTGACCTTCCCGCGGGAGGACAGCCACTGCGTGGCGCGGCTGCGCGCCGCCGGCGCCGTGATCCTCGGCAAGCTGCGCATGCACGAATTCGCCTGGGGCATGGTCTCGCCGCCGACGCGCAACCCCTGGGACCTCGCCCGGGTGCCCGGCGGCTCCAGCGGCGGCTCGGGCGCCGCGGTCGCGGCCCGCCTCTGCCCCGCCGCCCTCGGTTCGGACACCGGCGGCTCGATCCGCATCCCGGCCGCCCTCTGCGGCGTGGTCGGCCTCAAGCCGACCTTCGGGCGGATCGGGCGGTCGGGAATCGTGCCGCATTCCTGGTCCCTCGACCATGCCGGGCCGCTGACCCTGACGGTGGCCGACGCGGCGCTGCTGCTCGAGGCCCTGGCCGGTCCCGATCCCGGGGACCCGGCGGCGCACGCCGCGCCCGTCGCCGCCGTCGCGGCCGGACTGGATCGGCCGATCCGCGGATTGCGGGTGGCGGTGATCCGCGACCACTTCTTCGACGGGCTCGACGGCGCGGTCGGCGCCGCCGTCGAGGCGGCGATCGGGTTCTTCGCCGGGCAGGGCTGCACGGTCCGGGACGTGGCGGTTCCGTCCCTGCGCTACGGGCTCGGCGCCATCTACGCCATCGAACTCGCCTCCTCGGCCGCCTATCACGACCGCAGCGTCGCGGCGGGGCACACGGCGGGGTTCGCCGAGGACGTCCGGGACCTCGTGGAGATGGGCCGGCTGGTGACCGGACCGGACTACCTGCGGGCCGAGCAGGTGCGGGCGCTGATCATGGCCGAGATGGCCGCGATCCTGTCCGAGGCGGACGTGATCGTCGGCCCGGCCTCGCCGCTGACCGCGTGGCGGACGGAGGAGGCCAGCGTGGCGCTCGCCGGCCGGTCGGAGAGCGTGCTGGCGGCCTCGTGGCGCCTCACCTACCCGTTCAACCTCACGGGCCTGCCGGCGATCGCGCTGCCCTGCGGCTTCGACGGGCGCGGGCTTCCGATCGGCCTCCAGATCGCCGCGCGGCCCTTCGGCGAGGCCGTGATGCTGCGCATGGCCCACCAGTATGAGCGGGCGCACGCGTGGTGGCGCCGAGTACCGCCCTTCGCCGGCTGAGGCGCTCGGCGCGTCCGCCGCAGCTCTCCGGCGCCGCGGCGAACGATTGTCCCCATTCAAGACCGGCCTTCATCGCGGCCGTTACCGTCCGGCTCGTATAATTTTGAGTGGAACGCTTCTGGGCGCTTGCCGTTACTGCCTTCGATTGAAGTCAGGAGGCTACTCATGCGGAACATCGTATTGTCCGGCGCCCTGTTGGCTGCCCTGTGCGGCGCGGCCGTGCCGGCCAGCGCCGAGGACACCACCGTCATCCGTCGCGACAGCGGCCCGGGCGTTTCCGTCGAGCGGCGCGAGGGCGTCGTCGAGCGCCGCGAAGTGACCACCGGCAGCGTCGATTGCGGCTCCAAGACCGTCCACAAGGAGGACGGCATGGGCAACTCCAAGACCGTCCACAAGGAAGGCTGCAACTGAGATCCCCCGGCCCCGCGCGTTCTGACGTCCCTGGAGGTTTGACCATGACCAACAAGCTTCTCCTGTCGGTGGCGGCGGCGGGCCTCCTGGCCCTCCCGGTGGCCGCGCAGGCGCAGGGCACCCTGCGCGGCGCGGCCGAGGGGGCCGAGGCCGGATCGGCGGCGGCGGGCCCGGTCGGCGGCATCGTCGGCGGCGCGGTCGGGGCGGCCACCGGCACGGTCGGCGGCATCCTGGGCGTCGACGACCGCCCGCGCTTCCGCAGCTACGTCCGCGAGCGGGGTGCCCGCTCGTACAGCTGGGGCGGGCCGGTCCAAGTCGGCACCGTCCTGCCGGAGGACAGCGTGACCTACTACGACGTCCCCACCGATTACCGGGTGCGGCCGGGATATCGCTACACCATCGTGAACGACCAGCCGGTCCTGGTCGATCGCGGTCACCGCATCGTCGAGGTCATCGACTGATCGGAGCCATCCGATCGCCGAACCTGAGCTGCGCGAGCGGACCCCCGGGGGCCGCCTCGCAACAGCCTCGCGGGAAGAAGGCCGCTCCCTCCCGGGGCGGCCTTCTTTCTTCGCCTGTCTCGGGATTGGGGCGCGCCGTCGCGAACCGGGATGTTTGTGACGGGTGGAACGTCGCGCGCCGTGCCGGGCGGACATGTCCCGACCGGGCCGTCGCCGGATCGTGGCCCGGCCAATGGCCCCGAGCCTCGGCGGCTAGCGCGTGATCTCCGCGGCGATGCCGTTGAGGGCCTTCACGATGTCGTCCGGCGGGTACGGCTTGGCGAAGAAGAGCCCGTTCTCGGGCAGGTCCTCCTTCATCACCTTGCGCCTTCCCGACGTGATCAGGATGGCGACCGGCGGCCAGCGCTCCCGGACGGCATGCGCCAGCCTCAGGCCGTCCATCGACCCTTCCATCTCGATGTCGGTGAACAGCACGCGGATTTCGGAGTGGCATTCGAGGATACGGATGGCCTGGTCGGCGTTCCGCGCCTCGTAGGCGGTGAAGCCCGCCTCGATGCAGAGGTCGACCGCCTCGGCGCGCAGCAGGGCGTCATCCTCCACGACGAGGACGGCGATGCTGCCCGGGTTGAATGATTGTCCCATCTTACGCGACCCGAACCCTCACGCCTCACCCACCGCGCCGCCGGGCATGCCCGTCAGCCTGAACCTGATGCCGGACGGATCGAAGTCCACGCGGCCCTCGCCCTCGAAGTAGGACGCCACGATCCGCTCGATCAGCTTCGAGCCGAAGCCGCGGCTTCCGGGCGGGGTGACAGGGGGCCCGCCGGACTCGACCCACTCGAAGGCGAACGCTCCGTCCTCCACCCGCCACGTCATCGCGACGCGCCCCGTGTCGTTCGAGAGGGCGCCGTACTTGGCCGCGTTGGTCGCCAGTTCATGGGTCGCGAGCGAGAGCCCGAGCGCCTGCTGCGAGGTGAGGATCAAGCGCGGGCCCGCCCATGAGATGCGGTCCTCGGTCACGCGATGCGGGTCGATGGCCGCCGCGATGACGTCGTGGATGTCGGCCTCGGTGAAGTTTGAGCGGGTGAGGATGTCCTGAGCCCGGCCGAGGGCCGACAGGCGCTGTCCCACGGCCGTGCGCCCTTCCTCCATGGATTTGGCTTGGCGCAGCGTCTGGGTGACGATGGCCTGGACCATGGCCAGCGAGTTCTTCATGCGGTGGGCCAGTTCCTGGGCCAGCAGCGCGCGCGCTTCCTCCGCCACCTTGAGGTCGGTGATGTCGCGCGAGATCGACAGGATGCGCTCCGGCTTCCCGTCGGCCCCCATGATCGGCGAGACCTGTACGTCCCAGTACCGCCGATTGCCCTTCATCGTGTCGGAGTAGCCCTGGAAGCTCGAGGCGACCCCCGCCCGGGCCGCGGCGATGGCCCCCTTGGCGGCGAGATTGCCCGCCCCCTCCCAGAAACTCGGCCAGGGGCACCCGGCCACGGCGTTGAAATCCGAGACCTCCATGACGCGCTTTCCGCCTTCGCTCATGAAGGCGAGCTTGGCATCGAGGTCGAGCACCTTGATGCAGTCGTTGGAGGAGGCGAGCACCCCGCGCATGAAGGCCTCGCTGTCGCGCAGCTGCTCCACGGCCCTTTGCCGCGCCGTCACGTCGGCGGCCATGCCGAACCATTCCGTGACGCGCCCCTCCTTGTCCCTCACCGGGATGGCCCGCGAGAAGATCCAGCCCGCGCTCCCGTCGGCGAGGCGCACCCGGTGCTCCATCTCGAAGGGCTCCGTGCGCGCGACCGCCTCATCGATCCTGGCGCGAACGTCGGCTTGGTCCTCCGGGAACAGGTAGCCGTCCATCCAGCGCACGCTCGGCGCGTCGGCGTTCGCGATGAACCCGCGGCCCTGGAGGGTGCGCATCTCCTGCCAGTCGGGGCTCATCGTGTAGAGGCTGTCCGAACTGGCCTCGACCAGGGCGGCCAGGCGCCCCTCGCCGGCCCGCAGCCGTTCGATGGCCGCGTCGCGCTGCCGCTGCGCGCTCACCCGGGCCGTGCAATCGGAGGTCACGTTGAGCAGGCCGACGACCTCGCCCCGCTCGTCGCGCACGGGGGAATAGGCGAAATCGTACCAGACCTGCTCCTCGAAGCCGTTGCGCGTCATCGTCAGCGGCTGGTCGCGGAAGGCGAAGCTCTCCCCGCGGAAGGTCCGGTCGATCAGCGGGGCGAGCTCGTCCCACAGTTCCGGCCACACGTCCTCGGTCGGCAGGCCCAACGCGCTCGGGTGCCGCGCCCCGAGGATCTCCGCGTAGCCGTCGTTGTAGAGGAAGATGCGCCCGGGACCCCACATGACGCACATGGGGTGCAGCGACGCGAGCATCATCTCGACCGTGGTGCGCAGGACCGCCGGCCACGTCTCGCGCCTGCCCAAAGGGGTCGACGCCCAATCGTATCGGCGGACCAAGTCCGCCATCCGCAGGGAATCGGTCCGCCCGACATCTGCGCCAAGCTTGGCGTGCAGCGTCATTCCTCGTCTCGCCACCTACCTCGTTCGGCGAGCCCCCCGCCTTGCCGCACCCTAAACGGTCGCGGAAGACGCAGGAAGAGAGCCCCGGTGACCTCTGCGTGAGGCTTGTTCACCCGCCACCCCTCGGGCGCGCCTCCGCCCGCTCCGAAAGCCGCGTCACATCACGCACCTTGCCGCCGGGCGGAAACAGAGCCTCGGCGCGGAGGTTGTCCGTTGAGTTAGGGCCACCTGGCGGCGGATAGCCCTGGGCAGCGAGCCGTGTGGCGGGACCTGAAGAGGGCTGGCGTGTCGCGTCGGGACGAGACAAGGCGGAGCTTGGCCGATCTCAGGCTCCTCCAGGCGGCGGTCGAGGCGACCGGCGAGGCCATCCTCATCACCACCGCAGACCTCGACGAGCCCGGCCCGGTCGTCGTCTATGCCAACCCGGCATTCACCCGCCTGACCGGGTACGAACTGGACGAAGTGGCCGGGCGCAGCCCGCGCTTCCTCCAGGGGCCCGGCACCGACCGCGCCGTCCTGGAGAGGGCCCGCGCCGCCCTCTCGGCCGGTGAGCCGTTCCAGGGCGAGGCCCTGAACTACCGGAAGGACGGGTCTACGTACCGGGTCGAGTGGCTGATCACGCCGGTCCGGGACGCGGACGGGCGCATCTCCAACTGGGTCTCCGCCCAGCGCGACGTGACCGAGCGGCGCTCCTTCGAGGACGGGCAGGCGCTGATGGTGCGCGAGCTGCACCATCGGGTGAAGAACACCCTCGCGACCGTGCAGGCCGTGCTCAACGCCACCCTGCGCTCCTCCGTGACGATGCACGAGTTCTCCCGGGCCTTCACCGGCCGGATCACCTCCCTGGCCCGGACGCACGCGTTGATCACCGAGGATGAGGCTCAGGTCGCCTCGTTCGAGGGCCTGCTCCGGTCCGAACTCGACCCGTACAACGAGCGCGGCCGCATCACCCTCGAAGGCCCGAGGCTCAAGCTGCCCTCGGAACTGGCCGTGCCCGTCAGCATGGCCCTGCACGAGCTGACCACCAACGCGCTCCGCCACGGCGCCTTGGCGCATCCTGGGGGCCGGATCGCCGTGACCTGGCTGGTGGAGGACGGCGCGAGGGGCCGGTGCCTGACCTGGACCTGGAACGAGCACGACGGCCCCCCGCCGGCACTGCCGACGCGCGAGGGCTTCGGCATGCGATTGCTCAACAAGATCCTGACGGTCCAGACGGCCGCGGAGGTCGACGTCACCCGCGACGCCGACGGCTTGCGGATCAACGTCCGCGTCCCGCTCGCGCAGACCTGAGGCGTGGCGGCTGCGCCCCGCGGCCGGAAGCGCGGGCCGGGGCGGGCGAACGCCGTCCGGGCCGGGTGGAACGTGACGCTGCGTCAGGCTGCGGGAGCATGCCCCGCGAAATCCCGTATGGCCGAGACCATCGCCCGGCCGTCGAACGGCTTGCCGAAATACAGCCCGCGGGCCGGCATCGCGCCCGCCCGGGGCGCGCGCGGCGCCGACGATGTCAGGATCAACTCGATGGGCGGCCAGCGGTCACGGATGTGGGCTGCGAACGTGAGGCCCATCACCGACCCGCGCGTGTCGAGATCCGCCACGACGATGCGGATGTCGGTCCGATCCTCCAGGACCCGGATGGCCCATTCCGTGGTGTTGACCTGGACGACCTCGCAGCCGGCGGCGTCGATGTAATCGGACAGCGTCATCGCCAGCAGCGGCTCGTCCTCCAGCAGGAGGACGACGGGGCGGCGTCCCGCCCCTTCGTCTTGCGAATGTACCACGGTGCACCCCGATGCCGCCCGCATCAGGACGCTTGAATGTGGGTAAGCGGGGCGCGGAACACCGCCGCAAACCCCTCGGTCATGTAATCGAGGTCGGCATCGCGGGCGCCGACCAAGCCTGTGCGGATGAGCCGCGTGCCGAACCCGCGCCTCGCCGGCTCGACCGCCGGCGGGCCGCCGTGCTCCCGCCATCTCAATTCGAGGACGGCCTCGTCCCCCGGCAGGACGGCCCACGACAGCGCGACATGGCCGCCCTCCACCGAGAGCGCGCCGTACTTGGCGGCGTTGGTGGCGAGCTCGTGCAGCAGCAGCGAGAGGGACAGCACCGCCGAGGGCGCCAGGCCGATCTCCCGGCCCGAGAGGACGAAGCGGTCCATGGCTGCGTGCGGCCCGAGCACGCTCGTCGCGACCGCCCGGAGCGAGGCCGGCGCCCAGGCATCCTGCAGCAGGACGTCGTGCGCCCGCGACAGCGCCATGATGCGCCGCTCGAACGCCTCGACGGGCTCTCGCTCGGAAACGGAGCGCAGGGTCTGGCCGGCGATGCTCTGGACGACGGCGAGGGTATTCTTCAGGCGATGCGACAGCTCGTGGTTCAGGAGATCCTGCCGTTCCTCGGCGCGCACGCGCGCGACCGCGAGGCGCAGCCGGGATCCCACGTCGCGGATGAACGCGAGTTCCGGCGCGGTCCAGTCCCGCTCCACCCCGGTGCAGACGAAGAGCAGCGCCACGAAGGCCCCGCGCTCGAACACCGGCGCGTTGACGAAGGCGCGGGCCCTGTGCGCCTCCAACGCCGTCGCGTTGGCCCGGGTCCGCGGATCGGTGCGGCAGTCCCGCACCACGACGGTCCTGCCGCGCTTCAGGTCCTCGACGTACGAGCCGTAGTCGCGGAAGTGCAGGGTCCCGGCCAGGGATCCGGCGCCCCCCGTGGTCCAGTCGCGGGCGACCGTGACCGTCTCCTGTTGGGGGTCGACGTCGCCGTAGCCCACCAGCATGGCGTCGAGCGTCTTGCCGAGGATCTCGCTGGTGACGTGCGTCATCTCCTCGACGTCGTCGAGGTCGCGCAGCCGGTCACCCAGCGCGATGAGGGCCGAGCGGCGCGCCTCCGCCTGCACCCGGTCGGTGATCTCCAGGAAGATCACCCCGAACTGGCCGCCGCCGAGCGGGAAGGCACGGCCCTCGTACCAGCGGGCCAGCGTCCCGACCTGGCGGGTGAAGGCGATGGGCTCGCCGGTCTCGACGACCGCGGCGAACTCGTCGACCCAGGCGTCCTCGATGCCCGGCAGCACCTCGCGGATGGTGCGTCCGATCACTGTGGCCGGATCCATGGACACGAGTTCGGCCCAGGCGGCGTTGACGTCGACGTAGCGCCAGTCCCGGATCGCCCCCGCGGCGTCACGAATGACCTCGCCGACCATGAAGCCCTCGCTCAGGCGCTCGAACAGGCCGCGCCAGTGCGCCTCGCTGGCTTGCAGGTCACCCTGAGCCGCGTGCCGGTCGCTCACGTCGGTGAACAGCACCGCCACCTCGTGGCGGGCCGCCGGTTCGACGCGGTGCACCGAGACCTCCAGCCGCCGACCGGTCGGGCTGAATGCGCGCTCGAACCGAACGGGCACGCCGGTGCGCCACACCTCCAAGTAGGTGTTCAGCCATTCCTCGGGGTTGTCGGTGACGATGTCGCGCAGCGTCTGGCCGACCACGTGCGGGATACCGAGGTGGTGCTCGAAGGCCGGGTTCGTCTCGACATGCACGTAGTCGCTCATCGGCCCGTGCGGCCCGGCGACGAAGCGGATGACGCAGAAGCCCTCGTCGATGTTGTCGAACAGCGCGCGGTAGCGCTTCTCGCCCTCCGCGAGCCGTTCCTCGGCCGCCCGGCGCTCGGTGACGTCCTGCACCGTGCCGATCATCTGGACGACGCGGCCGTCCCCGTCGAGGATGACATCGGCCCGACGCGCGATCCAGCGCAGCGCGCCGTCCTCCGCCCGACGAATGCGGTACTCGACGCCCCCGGCCCCCCCGGCATCCTGCCGGGTCTGCTGGCCGGAGGCCGTCGGCCGGTCCTCCGGGAGGACGAGGGCCTCGAAGGTCTCCGCCGTGTACAGGCCGGTCGGCGGCACGCCGAACAGGCGTGCGAAGACCGGCGAGACGCTCATCAGGCCGGTGTCGATGGCGAGCTCGAAGGTGCCGATGCCGCCGGCTTCCTGGGCGAGACGCGAGCGCCGGTCGCTGTCCCGCAGGGCCTGCTCGCCGTCCAGGCGCTCGTAGACCGCCGACATCAGCCGCGCGACGGTGGCGAAGAACGTCAGGATTTCCTCGTCGAAGGCGGGCTGCTGGGTCGACGCGAACGAGATGACCCCGCGCAGCGAGCCCCGGCTCATCACGGGATATCCGGCGTAGGCGTCCAGGCCCATGGCGCGCGCGGTCGCGTAGGCCTCCCCGCCGGATGTCTGCAGGCTGGCGAGCACGAGGGGCTGCCGCCGCTCGGCGACGATCCCGCACAGGGGCGCACCGATGGGCAGGCGCTGCAGCAGCTCCTGCACCTCGGCCGTCGCGTTGAGGGAATGCGTCAGGTGCAAGTCCCTGCCGCCGGGCCCGAGGTCGTAGGTGTAGCTTCGGTCGAACCCGAGCGTGCCCGCGCTCGCCGATAGGATCGGGGCGAGGACGGCGGCCGGGTCGGTGGCGTTGAGGAGCGCTTGGGAGCTCCGCGCCAGGATGTCGAGGTGGCGCACCCGGCGTAGCTTGTCCCGCTGGTGCTCCAGCAACGCGTCGCGGTGCTCCACCGCTCGCCGGGTGGACAGCAACTCCGTCACTTGGCGGGCCAGGGCACGCAGGTCGTCGGCCTGCTCCTGCGACAGGCCTTCGGGCCGGGGCATGGTGTCGATGACGCACAGGCTGCCGAGCACGTGCCCCTCGGGCGTGCGCAGCGGCGCGCCCGCGTAGAAGCGGATGTGCGGATCGTCGGTGACCAGCGGGTTGGCGGCCGTGCGCAGGTCGGCGCTCAGGTCCGGGATGATGAGCAGATCCGGCTCCGGCAGCGCGAACTTGCAGACCGAGCGGTCGAGATCCGTCTCGCAATGGGGGAAGCCGACCTTGGCCTTGAACCACTGCCTGTCGGCCGCGACCAGGCTGACCAGGGCAACGGGGACGGCGCACAGGCGCGTGGCCAGGCGCACGATGTCGTCGAACCCCTGTTCGGGGAGCGTGTCGAGGATCGAGTAGGCGTCGAGGGCCGATAGGCGTGCCGGGTCGAGGACGGGGCTGCTTGGATCGGGCTGCATCGCGCTGGCGGGTTCGTGCGGCAGGCCCTCTCAAGACCTTGAGCGTGTCTCTACTGATGAATCGGCTTTTTGCGAGGCAATTCCACATCGTCGACGACGTCGAACCGGGGACGGGATGCCGCATGTCAGGGGCGTCCCGGCGCGGACGTCGCTATCCGGCGAGCGGGTCGTGTCCCCGGGGCACCTTCTGGACGGCGCGGCGGAGGATGCGGGACAGGTCGGCGACCGAGTAGGGCTTGCGCAGCAGGTCGAACCCGTGGGTGCCCTCGGCCGCGAGCACGTCGCTGTACCCGGAGGTGAGGACGACCGGCAGGTCCGGCCGGCGCCGACGGATCTCGCCCGCGAGCTCAACGCCGTTCATGCCCGGCATCATCACGTCGGAAAACACCACCTCGAAGCGGAAGGGGACCCGCTCGATCTCGGCCAGCGCCTTCGTCGCATCCGTCACCCAGACCGTCGAATAGCCGAGTTCCCGCAGGGCCTGCTCGGCGAAGGCGCCGACGTCGATGTTGTCCTCGACGACGAGGACGCAGGTGCCATGTCCCTCGGCCAGCGGCTCCGGTTCGACCGTCACAAGACCGGACGCAGCGGTGTCGACGCGCGGGAGGTAGACGGTGAAGGTGCTGCCGTCGCCGAGGGCGCTCTCGACCGTGATCTCGCCGCCGGACTGCTTGGCGAAGCCGAACACCTGGCTCAGGCCCAGCCCGGTGCCCTGGCCGACGACCTTCGTCGTGAAGAACGGCTCGAAGATGCGCTCCAGGTTCTCGGGCGCGATGCCGGAGCCGGTATCCGAGACCGAGACCGCGACGAAATCGCCGCGCCGTCTCGGGTGTGCCCGCACGGCCGGGATCAGGGTGGCTCTGCGGAGCTGGATGCGAAGGTGCCCCTCGCCGCCCATCGCGTCGCGGGCATTGACCACGAGGTTCACCAGCGCGGTGTCGAACTGGCTCGGGTCGGCGTTCACGTGCAGGTCCTGCCGGTCCTCGCCGGGCAGGTCGAGCTCGACCCGGATCCGCGCGCCCGTGAGCGTGCCCACCATGTCGGCGACCGCGGTCACGGCGTGGTTCACCGCGAAGGTCTCGGGCCTCAGCGCCTGCCGCCGGGCGAAGGCGAGGAGTTGGCCGGTGAGCTTGGCGGCCCGGTCGACCGTGTCGGAGATCGCCCCGATGTATCTCTGCCGGCGTTCCTCGGCGAGATCGCGCCGTTTCAGCAGGTCGGTGGAGGACTTGATGACGGTCAGGAGGTTGTTGAAGTCGTGGGCCACGCCGCCCGTGAGTTGCCCGACCGCCTCCAGCTTCTGCGACTGACGGAGTTGCTCCTCCAGTGCGCGCCTGTCGGTGACGTCGCGGCCCGCCGCGTAGAAGCGGTCGCCGGTCGGGATGGCGTTCCACGAGAACCAGCGGTGGCCGCCGTCCCGCGTCCGGACGCGCACGTCGACGTCGGCGAGCACGCCGCCGCCGCTGACCCGCTCGAAGGCCGCCGAGACGGCATCCAGGTCGTCGGGGTGGACGAAGGTGTCGAAGCGGGCACCCTCGACCTCGGCGATGTCCCACCCGAGCGTCTCGGTCCAGGCATCGTTGGCCGTCTGGAACAGGCCGTCGAAGCCACAGACGACGAGGAGGTCGCGGCTGGCGCGCCAGACGAGGTTGCGCTCGGTGGTCTTCTCCTCCGCGGTCGCCTGGAGCGTGGTCTCGGCCCGGCGGCGGTCGGTGATGTCGTTGAACAGGACGGCGACCCGATGCTGCTCGGGCTCGCCGACCCGCAGGGCATGCACGTCGAACCAGCGGCCCATCGCGACCGCGCCGCTCTCGAACCGCACCGGCCGTCCGGTGCGCGCGACCTCGCCGTAGGTGTCGAACCAGAAGCGTTCGTGGCCCGGTACGATCTCGCTCATCCAGCGCCCGACGACGTCGTGCAGTCCGGTCTGGGCCCCAAAGGCCGGGTTGACCTCGACGAACCGGTAATCAGCCGCCCGGCCCGCCGCGTCGAACCGCATCTCGACGATGCAGAAGCCGCTGTCGACGGCGTCGAACAGGGCCCGGTACCGGGCCTCGCTCTCGGCCAGCACCCCCTCGGCGGTGCGGAAGCGGGTGACGTCGAGCTGGCTCGCGAAGAAGTACCGGAGCTCGCCCTCCGGGCCGAAGACCGGGCTGACGTAGAGTTCGTTGCGGAACGGCGTGCCGTCGCGCTGGTAATTGAGGATCTCGACGACGACGTCGCGCCGGCCGGTGATGGCGTCGCGGACCTTGGCGATGTCGGTCGGATCGGTGCCGGGCCCCTGGAGGAAGCGGCAGTTGCGCCCGATCAGCTCGGCGGCGTCGTAGCCGCACAGGTTCTGGAAGGCCCGGTTGGCGAAGACGATGGGATTGTCGGGCTGGCCGGGGTCGGTGATGATCTGCGGCATGCGGGTCTTCTCCGCCGCCGTGAACAGCAGGTCGGCGGAGGCCGCGGAGGTCTGCTGCCCCTGGCCCGGCCGGCGCAGGCCATCGCCGCGCGCGGCCTCCAACCGCGCCTCCAGATGCGCCACGCGCTCTTCGAGTTCGCGCTCGCGCCGTCGCAGCCTCTCGTTCTCTGCGTCCATGGCCCCCTCGGTCGGCCGCGTGGATAGCGGCGGCGGCGGCGGGGGACAACGCGGTACGGCCCGGCCAGGGCCGTCGCGATGACGCAGCAGGCCTCGGATCCGGCGGCGGTGATGCGGGGTGCCTCACCCCGCGAACCGGTGACGCCGGTGCGCTGGCCGCGCCATTGGCGAGGGCGCGCGGCGGCGCGCATCCGGTTCTGCGGAGCGCCGGGCGTGTGCGACATGACGGAACCACGGATCGGGACCGCCGCGTATCGGCCGTCCGGCAGGGGCGCCGCCCGGGCCTCGCAGACCGCAACCGCGGCAGCCCGCACACGCGCGGTTGCCGGCACCCCTCGGCGGAATGGGGAGGCCCTGAACGGTTGGATCAGGTGCGCGCGAGCGCCGCCTCCGGCAGATGCAGCGTGATCCGGTACTCGGACGCGTCGTGGCTGCGCGTCACCGTCGCTTCGAGCTGACGCAGGGACATGTCCACCAGCAGCGTGCCGAAGCCGCGGCCGGGCCTCGGCTCCGGGATCCGGGCCATGCGCTCGCGCCATTCCAGCACGAGCCCGTCCTTCCGCTCCCAGGTCACCGACAGCGAGCCATCCTCCGATCCGAGGGCGCCGTACTTCACCGAGTTCGTCGCCCACTCGTGCAGGATCATCGCCAGCGACGACACGTGCCGCCAGTTGATCGTCATGAGCGGCCCCTCGATCGTGGTCGGGACGTGGTCGCGGTAGGGCCGGAGCGTCGCGCCGACCAGGCCGGAGAGATCGCTCATGCCCTGGCCGTCGCTGGGATCCGCCAGGGAATGCGCACGCCCCAGGGCGGAGATGCGGTCGCGCATGTCGGAGGCGAAGATGCCGATGTCCCGGTGCGTGCGGGCGCCCGCCGAGATCATGCCGCCGATGATGGCGAACAGGTTCTTCACCCGGTGGTTCATCTCCCGCAGCATCAGGTCGCGGGTCTCGGCCAGGGCGTATTCGGGCGAGACGTCGATGCAGACGCCGACGATCCGCTTGCGGTCGCCGCCCCGGGTCAGGCGCCCGTAGCTCCGGACGTGCCGGAGCGTCTGCTCCGCCCTGCGGATGCGGATGCGGGCTTCGAACTCGTCCAGCCCGTGCGCGGCCTGGGAGAGCGCCGCCTCGAGGCCGGGGCGATCCTCCGGCGTCACGCAGGCGATCAGGGTCGCCGTCGGGTGCGGCGTGTCGGGCGCGAGGCCGAACATCGTACCGGCGGTGCTGTCGACCAGGATGGTCCCGGCATCGGGACTGTACTCCCAGACGCCGATCCCGCCGGCCTTGACGGCCAGTTCCAGGCGCTCCCGCTCCGCCGCGAGCTGGCGCTCCAGGGACAGGGCCTCGGTGATGTCGGTCAGCACCAGGGTGGCGCCGTCGATGCTCCCGTTCTGCAGGCGGTAGGGCAGGACCCGCAGGGACAGCGTCCGGTTCCCGTCCCGGGTGGTGATGCGCCGCTGGATCACCGAGCCGCCCGCACAGACCTCCTGCGCGTCGTGCAGGTAATCCTGCCCGGCGAGCCGGCTCGCGACGTCGGCGAGCGGACGGCCGCGGTCGCCCGGCTGCAGGGGGAAGATCGTCGTGGCCGCCGCGGTGAAGCTGCGCACCCGCAGGTCGCGGTCCAGAACGATCACGGCGAGGTCGGTCGATTCGAAGAAGTTGCGCAGGTCTGCGTTGGCGATGGTGAGCTGCTCGACCTTCGTCTTCAGCTCGTCGTTGACCGTGGAGAGCTCCTCGTTCGTCGACTGGAGCTCCTCGTTCATCGACATCATTTCTTCGTTGGAGCTCTTCAGCTCCTCGTTCGTCGTCTCCAGTTCCTCGACGGCCGAGCGCAGCTTGTAGCGCGTGCGCAGCAGCTCATCCTCCAGCGCCTCGACGTGATCGTCGCCCGCGTCCATCTCCACGAGGTCGAGGTCGTCCGACGGCTGGAACGTACCGGTCTCGCGCAGGATCAGCAGCATCGCGCCGTCCGGCAGGGGATCGCAGACCAGCTCGACCGTCTGCGTGCCGTAATCCGAGCGGATCGCCACGTCCCGCACGACGACGCGCTTGCGCGCGTCCCGGGTCTGGCGGAGCAGGGGGCCGATCACGTCGCGCAGGCCCGGCCGCGCCAGCGTGATGGCGCTGGTGCCGCCGGTCCGCGTCACCGGGAAGTCGAAGTAGCGGCTCAGGCGCCCGTAGGCGGCGATGATGCCCCCGTCCTCGTTCAGCACCATGCTGGGCGGGGCGTAGCGTTCGACCACCCGCCGCACCGCCACGGTCTCGTCGGCGATCGACGGGTCGCCCCGGCGCTCCTCGCGTCCGCCGGGACGGGGTTCGCCGCGCCGGGCGCTTCCGGGCAGGTCGATCGGGTAGTGCGGCGCGCCCGGCGGCCGCTCGAACAGGCGGGCGTGCTGGTCGATGGTGGGGAAGAGCTGCTCGAACCGGCTCACGCTCTCGGAGGGGCCCAGGAACAGGTAGCCGCCGGGCCGCACCGCGTAGTGGAACAGCGGCACGACCGATTGCTGGAGCCGCTCGTCGAAGTAGATCAGCAGGTTGCGGCAGGAAAGGAGGTCCACCCGGGAGAACGGCGGATCCTTCACCAGGCTGTGGCTGGAGAAGCGGATCAGGTCCCGGATCTCGGCCGCGATGGTGAAGCGCTCGGCGTGGAGGACGACGTAGCGCTCGCGCAGGGGCGCCGGGATGTCGGCCAAGGCCGCCGCCGGGTAGCTCGCCTCCCGGGCGATCTGGAGCATGCGCTCGTCGATGTCGGTGGCGAAGATCTGCACCGCCAGCGGCACGTCGAGGCGGCGGGCCGCGTCGGCGAACAGCATGGCGATGCTGTAGGCCTCCTCGCCGCTGGAGCATCCCGGGATCCAGACCCGGATGTCCTCATCGGGGTTGCGGGTGCGCAGCAGGGGCTCGACCGCCCGCTCGCGGAGGATCTCGAACAGCTCGGTGTCGCGGAAGAAGCGGGTGACGTTGATCAGCAGGTCGCGGAACAGGGCCTCGCACTCGACCTGGTCGGCGCGGACGCGGGCGAGATAGGCCCGCCCGGAATCCAGGCCCAGCACGTGCATGCGCCGCTCGACCCGGCGCACCAGCGTGGTCCGCTTGTAGCCGGCGAAGTCGTGGCCGACGGCCGTGCGGAGCACCCGGCACAGGTCGTCCAGGTGGTCTGCGACCGGGCCCGATTCCTCGCCGCCGGCATCGGTGCCGCGGCGGCGGAAGAAGGCCGCGAGGCACTCCACGATCTCCCCCGGCGGCTGCACGAAGTCGACGAGCCCGGTCCCGACCGCGGAGAGCGGCATGCCGTCGTAGCGGGCGGTGTCGGGCTGCTGGACCACGCAGACGCCGCCGTGCTCCTTCACGGCGCGCAGGCCGGTCGTGCCGTCGGCGCCCGTGCCCGACAGGATCACGCAGGCGGCATTGGCCTGCTGGTCGACGGCCAGCGACAGGAAGAAGTCGTCGATGGGCCGCCGCAGCCCGCGCGGCTGGACGAACTTCGTGAGTTCGAGCACGCCGTTCTGGATGACGAGGCCGCGCCCGGGCGGGATGATGTAGACCGTGTCGCCGGCGATCCGCTCGCCGCCCTCGCACTGGAGCACCTGCAGCTCGGTCTGCCGGTCGAGGAGCTGCGCCAGCATACTCTCGTGATTGGGGTCGAGGTGCTGGACGATGACGAAGGCCATCCCGGTCGGGGGACGGGCGCGCGCCAGCATCTCGCGCAGGGCCTCAAGCCCGCCCGCCGAAGCGCCGATCCCCACCACCGGCCCGGCGAAGGGGGCGGGCACGATCTGCCCGCCGCCGAGGGCCTCGGAGGCCTCGCCTCCGGCCTCGTTATGGAAATCCTGGTGCATTGAGATCCGCGAGCGTGAGCTTGGCCTGCGCGACGGTGGCGACAGTGTTGGCGATCGTCCTCAGGGACCCCTCGATGACGAGGCCGCTCTCGGCAAGCGTCGGACTCAGCCGGGACAAGGTCCGGCCGAGCTCGGCATCGTAGGCGGAAAGTAACTCCGGTTGCGAGCGGCTGACGTCGAATTGAGATGCGAAAAGAAAGCGCACCTCGCCCGACAATGCCTTCAACTTGGACATGTACAGCAGATTGACGAACGGCCGCCCGTCCTTGCGGAAATTCACGATCGACGTGCGCACCGCATCCACCCGCTCATCCTCCAGGAAGGCGTGGATCTTGACCCGCGCCTCCCGGTTCTCGGCGTCGCGCTGCAGGAGGCGGCAATTCAGCCCGATCACGTCGGCGTTGTCGTACCCGGTAAGCCGATGGAACGGGCTGTTCACCAGCAACAGGGGGTTGTCCGGCGCAACGGAGGCCAGCGCGAGGGCGATGTGCGAGCTCTCGAAGTAAGCGTGGAGTTCGGCCGGGATGTTCTGCGTGTCCACGTCGGATCCCCGTCGCCTCCGTCCGTTCCGCCGCCGCGCGTCCGGTCCGTCCATCCTCCGGTCCGCCACCATGACGGACGCCACCGCCCTCCGGTTCCCGCGCCGGGCGCTGAGACGGCGGCCCGTCATGGGCGCCCCGGTCGCGGAAGGCAATGACCGGCCGGGCCGTACCGTGCCGGGACCCGCGCCCGAGCCTCGCCCGTGACGGTGCTGCCGAAGCGGGCCGTCGAAGCGGGCCGTTGCGCCTCCGGCGCGCCGGGCCTCGTCATCCCCGGCGGGCCCGGGCCGCGGTGGCCGCGGTCGGGCGGGGCGTTTCCCCGGGGCGGGCGATGGCCGGGATCGCCGCATCGGGCAGGGCGCCCCGCATCGGGCGTCCGGCGTCGTGGGGGGCGTCCGCCACGAGATCTTCCACGGCCCGCCACGCGACGAGTGCCGGAGGCGGGACACGTCCAGCCGCTGGAAGACGCGCAGGCCGTGACCAGTCCGAGGTCGACCGCCTCCAGCGGTGTCCGACCACAATCGGCCCTGCGCGGTCGGCCACCTGCGCCCGCCACCGTGCCGGATTCGGCATTCCGGCTACCAATCGCCGCCGCCATGCATTAGAGTTCCTCGCGATCCGGGCCAGGATCCCGGTTCTGCGAGGCAATCGCGGTCGATTCGCAGCCAATACCGGTACAATGTGGAATATTCGCGTGCAATAAAGCTTATTCGTTCGGGATAATTATGTTTTTAAACATGAATGCAGGTCGTTTTTCGGCGGAACTGCGATGCGTATACAATTCCATCTACAGAATGATGGATCGGAGATCTCATGAGGCGGTTTTGGAGTTGAGGTGCGGCGATTGTCTTTAGCGGATGAGACGGCCACGACGCGTTCTGATCAATCGGGTCGCCTTACTGATAGCTGGCATGCTGTTGTTGAAGCGGTTTCCGGCCGGTACAGCGAGCTTCTGTTCGCGCTGAAAGCCTCCGAGCAGGCTGTCGCGGCGCGCCTCGACGACCTCACGGAAAGCGTCCGGGGAGCGTCCGAAGGCGCACAAGGGGGCCGCGACGACGTCGCGGAAGCGGTTGATCGCCGCGTTGAGGATCTCGCAACTTTGCTGCGCGACCACGGGGCTGCGATTCTACAGGCTCAATCCCAGGTGCGGGACAGCCTCGCCGACGCCATCGCCGGCCGCTTCGGCGATCTGGCCTATCTGCTCCGCGAACACGAAGCGTTGGTCTCCCGGCAGCAATCGGAGGTGCGGGAGGGCTTCGCGGAGGCCCTGTCCAGCCGGTTCAACGACCTGGCGTACCTGCTTCGCGAGCAGGACGCCGCCTTCCGTGAGCGTCAGAACGCCGCCCGCGCTGACCTCCAGGACCTCGCTTCGCGGATCGATCGCATCGTTCCCCTGATCCAGGACGGGCACGCGGTTGCCGAGTCGCGTGCCGCATCGGCCCGCTTCCAAGCCGCGAGCTATCGGGCCGCGCTGGGGCGCGTGAAGGTCGTGTTCATCGCCCAGACGGCGGAGACGTGGCCGTCCTTCCACTCCGTCGTTGAGGCGTTCCGGCACGATCCGAGGTGCGAAACAACCGTCGTCGTATCGCCCTTTCTGCAAGGCGGCTATCCGTCGGCTCGCCTCCGCGATTTCCTCGTCCAGCGCGACATCCCGTTCACGACGGCGGAGGCTTACGACCTCGAAGCGGAGGCGCCGGACGTCCTCTTCTACCAGAATCCGTACGATTCGACGCGGCCGGCTTCCCTGCATGTCGGCTCGGTCGAGCGGGTCGTGCCGAGGATCGCGTACATTCCCTACGGTCTCGAGATCGGCGGCGGGGACGAGAACCGGCGCTACCAATTCGATCTCAACGTGCAGCAGCGATGCTGGCGTATCTTCGCGCGCTCGGAGCGGCACCGTCGGATGTTCGGCCGGTACTGCCGGGCCGGCGATAACCACGTCGTCGTATCGGGGCATCCGAAATTCGACTGGGCTCAAGGCTTCACCGCGGACGATCTCGATCCGTCGCTGGTGCGGGCTGTCGACGGACGGAAGGCGTTCTTGTGGAACCCACATTTCGCCATCTCGTCGGAATCGCAATGGTCGATGTTCTTCATCTGGAAGGACGTTCTCGTTGACCTCTTCGCGAGCCGGGAGGACATCGTACTCCTGCTCAGGCCGCATCCGTCCTTGTTCACGACGATCCTGCAACACGGGGTCATGACGCAGGCGGAGATCGATGCTTTTCTCCAAGGCGCCCGGGACCGGGGCGCACTCATCCTCGACGAGCGTCCCGACTATCGGCACAGCTTCACCGCATCGGTTGCCCTGATGTCGGACGTGTCGTCCTTCCTGCTGGAATACCTGCCGACGACGAAGCCGATCCTCTATCTGCGCAACGAGGCCGGGCCGGGGCTCAACGACGATGCGGAGATCATCAACGCCTACGCGCTCGGTGACTCCGACCACGCGATCAGACGATTCATCGACGACGTATCGGCGGGGCGCGATCCGTGCAGATCGGCTCGTCTCGGTCCCCTGAGCGAATACCTGTTCGGCACGGACGGGCTGGCCGGCCAGCGGATCAAGGATCACGTGGTCGCGGCGGTCCTCCACGAGGGTGCGCGGTGGCCGAGATCGCGCGCGCGCGACGAAGCGCCCGGAAGCCCCGACCTGGGACGCGGGCTGAGCACGGGACCCGGGCTGACCAGGCCGGTCGATCCAAGCGCTGCCCAGTCGGCGGCCTCGGCCTTCTGGATGGCGTGCAACAACACGTTCCTGGCCTCGCCCGAATACTATATGCGCCAGGAGGCCATCCTCCAGGCCCACGTGCTGCCGCTCATCGAGACGACCTGGAGCATCCTCGACATCGGCTGCGGCAACGGCCGATTCACGCTTCTCATGGCCGCGTGCGCGAACTCGGTCCGTGGGTTCGACCTCTCCCGGAAGCTCGTCGACCAGGCGCGGGCCGAGGCGGCCCGGCGAGGCATCGCGAATGCTCGGTTCGATCAACGCGATCTGAGCGAATACCGTGATGAAGACGTGTACGAGATGGTGTCGTGCATGGGCGTCGTATCAACCCTGATCGAAGACGAGCGTTTTGACGCCCTGCTGGGGATCCTGCGGGGGGCCGTTCGTCAGCAGGGCCTGCTGGTCCTGAAAGACACCGTAGCGGTGGGAGCGAACGACGTTTTCGTCTCCACCGCGGAGTACACGTCCCTGTATCGCGCGGAAGCAAAGTATCTCGGCGCGCTTGCGGCCTGCGGATTCGACGCAATCGAGGCCATCGAGATGGGGCGCGACCAGGGTCTCGTGAACAAGATGTTTATCTTTCGGCGCGCCTGAAGGGTTGGGGGTGAACGATGAGCCGCGTGGTCGGATCCCGTGTATCGCTCGACTACGAGGCGATCGAACGATTCTTCCGTGACCGGGGCGCGGTCGCGAATCGTCAATGCGACTACTCGGCGACGATGTACCAGGACCGTTCTCCGGACCTCGTGACGGCGCGCGATCGTCACGAGAAGAGCGCCGTGCTGCCCTTGATCGGCCACGGCGCCGGATTGCGGGTTCTCGACATCGGCTGCGGCGTCGGGCGGTGGGCCGACGCTTTCGTCGGGCAGGCCGCGGCGTATCTCGGCATCGACTTCAGCGAGGAGCTCATCCAGATCGCGCGGCGCCGGGTACCCGAGCGCCCCGATTTCGCGTTCCAGAGGGGCGCGGCCCAGGATCTGGCGACGGCCGAACTCGCGATAGCGCCGCCGTTTGACGTGTTCCTCATCGCCGGTGTCTTCGCCTACCTGAACGACGACGATGTTCTGGCCTGCTTGCGAGCCCTTCCTCCCCTGGCCGCCGCGACCGCGACCGTCTGCATCCGGGAGCCCGTCGGGATCGAGGCCCGCCTGTCCCTGATCGGCGAGTTCTCCGAGGAGCTCGATTGCAACTACAGTGCTGTCTACCGGACAGTCCCGGAATACGCTGAATTGATCGATAGAGGTCTGTCATGCGGTTTCACCCTGACCAAGCAGCAGCGTCTGCTACCCTCGTCTTTGGAGAACAGGCGTGAAACAACGCAGCATGTCTTCCTCGTCACCCGATCCGAAAAGCGGTAGGTCGTCCCTGGCGTTTGACTTGGACGGAACGGTTACGCGGGAGGAGATACTGCCGGCGATCGCGCGCGAACTGGACCTGTTCGACGAGATGTCGCTGTTGACCGATCTCACCCTGCGCGGAGAGATCTCCTTCGAACGGTCGTTCCGGCTCAGGTTCCAGATCCTGAGAAACGTGCCGCTCGCGCGCATCCAGGACATAACCGGGAGCGTGCGGCTCGACCCCGACATCGCCGCCTTCATCAGGGCTGAAGCCGACAGGTGTTTCATCGTGACGGGGAACCTCGATCTCTGGGTCGCGCCGTTGATGACCGTGCTGCCTTGTCGCTGGTTCTGCTCGAAGGGCCATCTCGGGCCGACGGGCGCCGTCGAACTGGGCGAGGTTCAACTGAAGAGCAGGGCGATCCGCGAGTTGCGGTCCAGTGGCAGCGACGTCGTCGCGATCGGCGACAGCAGCAACGATGTGCCGATGTTCGAGGAGGCGGATGTCGGCATCGCCTATGGCGGCGTGCATGAGCCGGTCGCGGCGCTCCACGAGATGGCCGATTACGTGGTGTACGATGGAGCGACGCTGTGTCGATTGTTGGCCACGCTGTGATTGCGGCCGCCGGCGTGGGGAGCCGGCTGGGGCATGGGATACCCAAGGCGCTGATCGACGTCTGCGGCCGCCTGATCATCGAATACCAGCTTCATCTGCTGCGCGATGTCGAGGACGTCCGCGTCGTCGTCGGCTATCACGAGCGCGCGGTCATCGCTGCCGTGCGACGGGTTCGCGCCGACGTCATCTTCGTGCGTAATCCGGCCTACCGTCACACGACCACGCTGCAGAGCCTCCACCTGGCCGCCAGAGATCTCCGGGGCAAGTCCGTACTGATCCTGGACGGCGACACCGTGTACGGCGCGAGAAGCTTCGCGACCTTCCTGGAGACGTGCCGCGAGCGATCGAGCCTTGTCAGCATCGCCGACGAGATCTCGGAAGATCCTGTTTACGCGAATACAGCCGAAGACGCCGACGGAATCACGGTGAC
The DNA here is from genome assembly GCF_022179385.1 of Methylobacterium longum. Lineage (GTDB taxonomy): Bacteria > Pseudomonadota > Alphaproteobacteria > Rhizobiales > Beijerinckiaceae > Methylobacterium > Methylobacterium longum. The sequence continues at coordinate 43,918 of NZ_BPQS01000042.1, forward strand.
CGGTTTCAGCAGAACGGTACCGAGTCACTACGAGTGGGCCAATCTCGCGCTCGTCCCCGCAGACTATCTGACGAACGACGAGACGCCGGTGTTCGAGAGGCTGTCCGCATTCGCCCCCCTACCGGCATGCCGGGTGGAACGGCTGGAGGTCGACACGGAGAAGGACCTCGCCGCCTGCCGAGCGCGCCTGGAACGGGATCCAGGCTTTGCCGGAGACCTCCCGTGAAAGCCTTCCCGATCGCGGATCCTGACGACGCATCGGGCCGGAGACGCTGCTCCGCCGGCCGCCGATCCGCTCCCCGCGGGCGGGGGGCTCTCGGTGGGGCCTCCGAGCCTGAGACGGCGCTGCGGTTTGTGGTTCGGGACCGGAGCCGCACGGCTGTCGGTCCGACAAAGCGCTCCGATACCGCTGGCCCGCCCCGGGCGGGTTCGCGCCGGCCTCAAGCGCCGGGCCGGCCGCGCCGGCCGCGATCGCCACGGCCGGCCCGGCGCCCCGAGATCGCCGAGCCTCCGCTCCACCCCGGATTTGGGTTCAGCCGCGCGCGATCTCGGCCTGGAGTTCTGGCACGACCTGGAACAGGTCGCCGACGAGGCCGTAATCGGCGACCTGGAAGATCGGTGCGTCCTCGTCCTTGTTGATGGCGACGATGACCT
>NZ_BPQS01000043.1 GCF_022179385.1 Methylobacterium longum
GGTCGAGGCCTGCGCATCCACAAGCCGGGCGAACTGCTTGGGCATGCTCTCCCGCGAGGCCGGCCACAGGCGCGTGCCCGTCCCACCACACAAAATCATCGGGTGAATGAGCGGAAAACCTTCAGACATCGCGTCGGATCTCTCGAGTGACGGGGCGTGCGCTGGCACCGGACGATCGGCCGGGCCACGGTGATCGGACGCGATCATTGGACCAGATAGGCACGGCCCGGCTCGCGCTGGATCCGATCGGGCGAAAGACCTCGGCCCTTCAGAACCGAGTCGATGAACTGACCGATCTCGTCCGAGAAGCGGTCGACGCCGAATTCGGCGGCGCGGCGCACCATCCGGGCCGGATCCGGCGCCAAGGCTTCGCAGCGGTGGATGGCGTCGATCAGCGCATCGACGGATTGCTCGTGGAAGAAGCTTCCAGTCACACCGTCGATGACCGTCTCGGTGACGCCGCCCTTGCCGTAAGCGATGACGGGCCGCCCGCTCGCCATGGCCTCCACGGGAACGATGCCGAAATCCTCCTCCCCGGGGAAGATCAAGCCCCGGCATCGGGCGTAATGATGCTTCAGGACGTCGAAGGGCTGCGGACCGAGCATCGTCACGTGCGGGCCGGCGCGATCGCGCAATTCCCGCAGCATCTCTCCGCCGCCGATGACGACGAGCGGCTTGCGCAGGCGGTTGAACGCGTCGATCGCCAATTCCGGTCGCTTGTAGCGGACGAGTTCACCGACCATCAGGTGGTAATCGCCGATCTCCTCGCTGGAGACCCGCTCGAAGGCCGCCGTGTCGACCGGCGGATGGATGACCGCCGCGGGTCGGTGATAATACGTCTCGATCCGCCGGGCGACGGTGGCCGAATTGGCGACGAATTCCTGCACGCGGCCCGCCGAGATCGCGTCCCAGTTCCTGACGTAGTGCGCCAGGGGCGGCATCAGCATGCGGGTGAGAAGACCCGTCCGCTCCCGGTAATCGTGGTACATATTCCAGATGTAGCGCATCGGCGAGTGACAGTAACAGATGTGAACCGCGTCGGAGGGCGGGATGATTCCCTTCGCCGGGCCCGATTCGCTGCTGATGATCAGGTCGTATCCGCGCAGATCCAGCTGCTCCAGCGCCATCGGCATCAGGGGCAGATATGATTTATACTTCGTCGTGGCGCGGGGCAGCTTGCTGATGAAGGATGTGTGGACCCGGTGCGCGTTGATGGCCGGCGATATGGCTTCCGGTGCGTACGCGTGCGTGAAGATGTCGGCTTCCGGATACAAGTTGCAGAGCGCCTCGACGACCTTTTCCCCACCTCGCATTCCGACGAGCCAATAATGGACGATCGCAACCTTCATTAACCGCGCCCCTTCAAGCGAAATGTTTCTGCAGCGCCGCGTGCGCAGACCCGGCGGGCACCGGACGAACCCGGCGGCGAGCGACCCATTTTGACGGATCCGGGTCCCGATCCCCTGGCCGATCAAGCCCCTGGCAAGACGCTTGATCGGCCACGGCCGAGCGGTCTCATGGGCTGCTATAGACCATTATCGCGGCTTTCCCACTTCTCTGAACTGCGGGCGCCCCTCCCGACCCGAGCGGCAGGCCGCTCGGGCGGAGCCGCCTCCGGGCCTTGTGAGAGAAGAGGCGATTGGGCCGGACCGCCGCCCCGTCCCGGGCGACGGACGATCCACCGAGCGATCGGGCCAGCCCTCGCCGCCGCTCCGGGGCCGGCTGGCGCCGGAGGGCTGCGCGCTGGCCATCGGCGGATATCGACCCAGATACGTTTGGCGATTGCCTTTCCGGTCCATGCTCAGGACAGAGTGGCGAGGCCGCCGGCACCGCGCCGGTCGTCCGCACCGGCAACCTCCCTCTCCGTTCAGAACACGCATTTCCAGGAACGACTCGATGGAACCGAGACATGGGTTCGCCATGAACGGGCGTTTCCTCACGCAGGATCTCACGGGCGTTCAGAGATACGCCTGGAACGTCGCGCGTCATCTCAATGACCGGCTCGAGCGGCTGAACACCTCGGCCCCGATCCTGGCGCCAAGCCACGCCGCCGATCCGCACCTGTCGGCGATGCCCCTCGTCGACTTCGGTCGCGTCGGTGGACATGCCTGGGAGCAGTTCGCCTTGCCCGCACGCTGGCGCGGAAACCTGCTCAACCTGTGCAACACGGCCCCGGCCATCAAGGCGCGACAGGTGGTGTGCATCCACGATGCCAATGTCTTCATCCGGCCGGAGAGTTACAGCACCTCCTTCCGACTGTATTACCGGTTCCTGCAGACGGTCATCGTTCGGAGATCGCTTCAGGTCACCAGTGTCTCGGCCGATTCGGCAGCCCAGATCGCGCGGCATCTTCCCCTGAAGGCCTCCCAGATCATCGTCCTGCCCAACGGCCACGAGCACGCGCTGGCATGGCAGCCAGATCGTGCCAAGGCGGCGCCAGCGATCGTGAGCGGCCGGCGCGGCGGTCCGGAGCGCCCCTTCGTCCTGGCGCTCGGCTCCCGCGCACCGCACAAGAACCTGCAGCTCATCATGGACATCGCCCCGAGGCTCGGTGAGAGCGGCATCGACGTCATCGTCGTCGGCGGATCCGCCAAGATATACTCCGACGACGGCCTGTCGGGCGGTGACAACGTGCTGTTCACCGGGCGGATCGACGACGATGACCTGGCCTTCTTGCTGGAGCGCGCGCTCTGCTTGCTGTTCCCCTCCTGGACGGAGGGGTTCGGGCTCCCGATTGTCGAGGCGATGGCGCGGGGCTGCCCGGTGATCTCCTCGGATCGCGCGAGCATGCCGGAAGTCTGCGGCGACGCCGCGCTGATGGCCGCCCCCGATGACCCGTCAGCCTGGATCGGGCATGTGGAGGCGCTGCGGCAGTCCCAGCAACTGAGAAGCGAACTGACGGCCGCCGGTCGACAGAGGATAAACCAGTTCTCGTGGAGAACGACGGCGCAGGCCTATGCCGACCTGATCGTCTTATAGGCGCCCGGCCCTCGGAGATCCGCACGGCCGTGCCACCTCCCGGGCCGAACCTCACCGGGCCGACGCCCCGTGCTCGTCAAGGCACCGGGTCCGGCCCGGCTCAGGGCAGGCCGGCGCCGTCGCGCGCCCGCGACGGAGCGAACCCCCTCAGCGTTGCGGGTCCGGCCACACCTTCCAGGGCGCGCCCGCGGCCCATTGCTGCTCGATGACGTGCTTGTCGCGCAACGAGTCCATGCTCTGCCAGTAACCGTCATGCCGGTAGCTCGCGAGTTTCCCGTGCTTGATCAGACGGGCCATCGGCGTGTCCTCGAACACGGTGTCGTCGCCGTCGATGAATTCGAACACCTCCGGCTCGCAGACGAAGAAGCCGCCATTGATCAGGCCGCCATCCGACGCGCCCTTCTCGCGGAAGCCGGTGACCTGATTGACGTCCCGGCTCAGCTTCAATGCGCCGTAGCGCCCCGGCTGCATCACCGCCGTCAGGGTGCACCACGCCTTGGAGGCGTCGTGCGTCGCGATGAGGCGATGCAGATCGACATTGCTCAGGCCGTCGCCGTAGGTGAGGAGAAAGCGCTCGCCGCGGAGCAGGTGCTGCGCTCGACGCAGACGGCCGCCGGTCATCGTCTCGATCCCGGTATCCAGGACGGTGACCTTCCAATCCTCAATGGGATTGTTCAGCCATTTCGTTTCGCCCGAGGCCAGATCGATCTGAAAATCCGCGTGGTGGCCGCGGAAATTCAGGAAATAGTCGCGGATGAACCCGACCTTGTAGCCACCCAGGATGACGAAGTCGCGGAAGCCGAAATGAGCGTAGTAGCTCATGATATGCCAGATGAGCGGCCGCCCGCCGATCTCGACCATGGGCTTGGGGCGGACGCTGGTTTCCTCGCTCAGGCGTGTGCCGAAGCCACCCGCGAATAGGACGACCTTCATCTCACGGTACTCCTCGACGGATTGATTCAGAGCCAGCGGAGATTCTCAGAGAGGCGGTTCGCCTGGATGTGATCCTGCAGCACGCGCAGGCGCATCAGCGTCGAGGATCGAAAGTCGGGATCGTTGAATCCCATGCGGCGCAGCCCATCCACCAGGGCGTGGATCGAGTCTGCCAAGCTCATCTGCGGCTGGTGGTCGGGCGCAAGCGCGGCATAGCGGCTGAAATCGACCTGGTACGAGCGGCTGTCGGCCGGCGCGTCGGTGTTGATGTTGACCCGCGTCCCCGGCACCGCTGCGGCCACAGCCTCGGCGAGATCCCGCACCTGATAATTGGCCGCGTTGGTTCCGGCGTTCAGGATCAGGAACCGGTCGTTGCCGCTGGAGGAGCGGCACGCGGCCCAATCCAGGGCGCGCGCCATATCGGTCGTATCGATCAGGGGACGCCACGGAGTCCCATCGCTCAGGACGCTGATCTCACCGGTCGACAGCGCGCAGGCGACGAAATCGTTGAGCACCAGATCCAGTCGCAGCCGGCTCGACATGCCGCAAGCCGTCGCGAAGCGCAGGCAAGTGATGGTCATGGCGCTGTCAAGCTCTGACAGGCCCTGCTCGGTTCCTATCTTGGAGGCGGCATAGGCGGTGACGGGATTGACGGCATCGTCCTCGCGGCGAGGTCCGCCTTGCGCGACGCCGTACACGCTGCAGCTGGAGGCGAAGACAAAGCTGCGCACGCCGGCCTCGCTGGCGGCGCGCGCGAGAGCGACGGAAGCATCCTGATTGATGGCTCGCGTGACGTCAGCGAACCGATTCCCCATCGGATCGTTGGATACGGCCGCGAGGTGGATCACTGCATCGTATCCGCGCAATATTTCGGGATCGATGCTCCGGACGTCGCCGTAGCTCTGCTGATCCAGCCGCCGCTCCGGCAGATCAGACGCGCCCGTGAGACAATGGGCGAAGAAGGCTTGATCATACCCGTGGAGAAAAATCCCGGGATGCGCGCGCCGTAATTGCTGAACCACGGCCGGGCCAACATAACCTAGATTGCCCGTGATCAGCACTCGCATGGATATGGTCCTGGTGGCCGGTGTCTAGTTACGATTGGAGCGGTTTGGCAGTTATTTTAACAATACACCCATATCAAAGCACGTCAAATTACGTAAACCGGATCTGAATAGCGCACCATCGGATCATTGTGATCCACGCGGCTTCGATCCGGCGCGCGACGGCGCTGGGGATGACCGGCCAGCACCACCCGCTTTTGCGGCCTTGAGCAATGCATGAACAGGGGCACGAATACGCAGTTCGTCTCGACAAAGAGAGTAGACAATGGGGGTATGATGGTCTCTTTAAGCAGGGTTCGATCGGCCTAACCTTCACACCCGCTCCGTCATCGCGCCTCGTCCGACACGCCGTTCAACCGGCCGCCGTCGAGGCAAAGATGGGAATGAGACGACGATGATCCTCGTAGACTCCGCCCTCGCTCGGCGGGAAGCTGACGGCGAACCGATCCGTGTCGCCCTCGTCGGAGCGGGGTTCCAAGGCAAGGGAATCGTCCGGCAGATCGTGCGTTCGACCACGGGTATGCGCGTCGTCGGCGTGGCCAACCGCCATGGCGAACAGGCCCGGCGCGCCTTCGCCGACCTCGGGATAGAGCCGATCGAAGCGGAGGGACGGGCGGCCATCGAGTCCGCGATCGCGGCGGGCAGGCCGGTCGCGACGGAGGACGCGGTCGCACTCGTTCAGGCCGACGGCGTGGATGTCGTCGTGGAGGTTACGGGCTCCATCGAATACGCGGCGCAGATCGTGCTGGCCGCGATCGAGGCCGGCAAACATGTCGTCCAGATGAACGCCGAGATGGACGGCACGGTGGGGCCGATCCTGAAGGCCAAGGCGGATCGGGCGAACGTCATCTACACGTTCGCCGACGGGGATCAGCCTGGCGTCCAGATGAACCTCTATCGCTTCGTGGCCGGCCTGGGCGTGAAGCCGGTTCTCTGCGGCAACATCAAAGGGTTGCACGATCCCTACCGCAATCCGACCACGCAGCGATCGTTTGCCGAGAAGTGGGGCCAGAAGCCGGCCATGGTCGCGTCCTTCGCGGACGGCACGAAGATTTCCTACGAGCAGGCGATCGTCGCGAATGGCACCGGTTTCGGCGTCGCGCGCAGGGGAATGCTCGGTCCGGATTTCTCGGGGGGCGATCCCACGGCGCCACTGGTTCCGCTGGAGGCCACCCTGTCGGCTTTCACCGAGGCGCTCGATCAGAGCCGCACCGGCCTTGTCGACTACGTCGTCGGCGCCCGGCCCGGCCCCGGCGTCTTCGTGATCGGGACGCATGACGATCCCGTCCAGCAGCATTTCCTCAATCTCTACAAGCTGGGCGCCGGCCCATATTATTGTTTCTCGACGCCCTACCACCTCTGCCACTTCGAGGTGCCGACGTCGCTCGCGCGCGCGGTTCTGTTCCGCGACGCGGTGCTCGCCCCGGCCGGCGCGCCCCGCGTCGGCGTGATCTCAGTGGCCAAGAAGGATCTGGCGCCCGGCGAGATCATCCAGGAATTCGGTGGATACGAAGCCTACGGGGTCGCGGAGAACAGCGCGGTCATCGACCGCGAGGATCTCCTGCCGCTCGGGCTCGCCCTCGGTGCCGCGTTGAAGCACGCCGTTCCCAAGGACCAGCCGATCCGTTTCTCCGATGTCGATCTGCCGCCGGGGCGCCTGGTGGATCGCTTGTATGCGGAACAGCGCGCGCACTTCTCCGCGCAGCCTGAGACGGGACGGGTGGCATGATCTTCCAGGAAACCGAACTGAGCGATGCGCGGCTGATCGAGGTCGAGCCCCGCGGCGACGAGCGGGGCTGGTTCGGGCGCACCTTCTGCACGACGGAGTTCGGGGCGAACGGCCTCGAAACCGTCTTCGTTCAGCAGAACGCCTCGGTTTCCGCTCAGAAGGGAACGTTGCGCGGCATGCATTTCCAGCGCGCGCCCCACGGCGAGGTGAAGCTGCTGCGCTGCCTGCACGGAGCGATCCTCGACGTGATCATCGATCTGCGGCGGGATTCGCCGACCTTCCTGCGCCACCAGGGGTTCGAACTCTCCGCCGAGAACCGCCGCATGCTCTATGTGCCGAAGGGCTTCGCGCACGGTTTCCAGACACTCTCGGACGAGGTGGAAGTCAGCTACCTGGTTTCGGCACCCTACACGCCCGCCAGTGAAGGCGGCGTGCGCTACAGCGATCCGCTGTTCAACATCGATTGGCCCTTGCCCGTGAGCGTCATCTCGGACAAGGACGCGAACTGGCCGCTGCTGGACGCGGACACCTTCCAGGGCATCTGAACGGGCGGATCCGGGGCGAGCGATCGGTCGCGGTCTCGCACGACGGGGGTCGGCCATGGCCGCCGCCGACTCCCGCGCGGCCGTAACTCGCCGCCCTTCCCGGGCAGGACGCCGGAGAGCCCGGCCAGACGCGCCGGAGAGACCAGGCTGCCGTCCGCGACGGGTGCCGCCGACAGCCTGGTCGCCGTGACGCCGCCGCCAACCGCGCGCGGAAACCGTCGCACTCACCGCAGCTTACGCCATCCGCAGATCAGGCTCAGCACCGAACCGCGCGAGCGGCGCCCGCGGAGCCAACAATCTCCGTCTGCGTATTCGGCGTGATCTCGACTTTCAGCGCTTCGCTAACACTCCGCGGCATAAGGCTGGTTAATTCACGTATCTTGATATGGCGCAGATGCCGCGCGACCGTTCTCAATGTCCGGCGTTGCTCTGCGGGCCTGAATTTTTATGGAAAATTTTTAATGCAAATCTGACGTCCTTCTGATCGGCCGAATGGACGGCCCGGCAGTCAAAACCGAAAGTTGCACGGCGCTCGATACTGATTGTTGCGAGATGTTTCTTGACTACGGATGCCGAATCTCTGATGAAAGGCGCTGGAAGCAGAAACTCGGGTCGCGGTACGCACGGCAATTATGCGTGAGAGGTTTGCGAGTATCTATCGAGACTCTGTTCCACGTATTGGAAAGTTATCTTCCGCGTTGGGACTCAAGCGGGCAACGATATTCTGCCTCCATTCGGTCGAGAGGCAAGACGATCCTAGTCGCTTGAAGGGCGCTATGGCCGTTACGGACGTCTTCCTCGACAGATTGCTGCACCACATCAAGGGCAGAGGCATCCCGGTTGTCAGTCTCGACGAATGCGTCGCCCGCCTCGATTCAAATGATCATAGCCCGTTCGTGTGCCTGACATTCGACGACGGCTACCGTGACAATTACGATGTCGCCTATCCGGTTCTCCGCAGCCATGCGGCGCCGGCGGCGATCTTCCTGGCGACGGGTCTGCTCGACCGCACGAGCCCGATGTGGTGGCATCCCCTGGAGCGCGCGCTCGCCGTCGGTGAGAACTTCGGGCTTGGAGCCAGCCGCCACGCGATCAGATCAGAGACCGACCGTCGGCACGTCTATGCCGAATGGGCCGATCGCTTCCGCCGGCTGGATCCGGCTGGGAAGGTGCGGCTCGTGGAGGATCTGGCCGAAGCCAACCCGCATTTCCGGCGATCGGACGCCTTCGAGAGTGCGCTGAGTTGGGACATGGTCGACGAGATGGCGCGCTCGGGGCTCATCACCTTCGGTGCCCATACGGTGTCGCATCCGGTCATGGCGCACCTCTCCGAGTCCGATCTGATCGAGGAGGTCGGCGTCTCCCGGGATCGCTGCGCAGCGAGGGTCGGGCGTGAGCCCCGCTACTTCGCCTACCCGTTCGGCCAGCCCCACGAGACGGGTCCTTTGGCTCCTCGCGTCGTCGCGCAGGCTGGCTTTTCGGCAGCCTTCACGACCCAGGCGACCACTCTGAGAAGCGGCGCCGATCGCTTCCGGCTGCCCCGGATCATGCTGACGCAACAAACACAGAATACGGCGGCCATCGATGCCTACCTGTCCGGCCTGACAGAACTGATCAAGACGCTCGGAGTCCGGTCCCATGGATGATCCCGGCACGCGACCCGAATTCAGCCTGATCATCTCGACGATCGGGCCTGCTCCTCGATTGAGGTCTGCCTTGCAGAGTCTCGTCGCTCAGTCGTACGAATCCTTCGAGGTCATCGTCGTCGATCAGAACGAGACCGACCACGTCCGCCGGATCGTCGCTGAATTCAGTCGGTCCGGTAAGGTCCACTACACGCGGAGCGGCGTGGGGCTCTCGAAGGGCCGAAACGCCGGTCTCGCGATGGCGAGCGGGCGGATCGTCGGCTTCCCCGACGATGACTGCGAATATCCGCCGACGCTGCTGGCGAGCTTGAAGGAGCACTTCGTCCGGCACGGCAGCGCATCGGGCGTCTGCGTCCGTTGCTGCGATCACGACGGGCAGGACAGTGCGGGCCGTTCAGACCGCACGAGCGGATGGATCAGCAAGACCAATGTCTGGAGCCGAGCCGTCTCGGTGGGCATATTCCTGCGCACGGAGCGGATCCGGGAGATCGGCGGGTTCGATGAACGTATCGGCCTCGGGAGCAATACCCCATACCTGTCGGGCGAAGAAACGGATCTGTTGTTGAATCTGCTCTCGCGAGGGCACAAACTCTACTACGACCCGGGCCTCAACGTCTATCATGACCGCGGCTCATCGAAGATAACGTGGTATCACATCAAGCGGTCCTACGCGTACGGGTTGGGCAAGGGGCTCGTTCTCCGGCGGCACGCGTACCGGAAGCGCGAGGTCGCCATCCACTGCATACGGCCGATCCTCGGGGCCGTGGTGGCCGTCCTGACCGGCAATCTGAGCTTGGCGCTCTTCCGCGCCGCAAGGGCCAAGGGCCGCTTCGACGGCTGGAACTCCCAATATCCGGCATCATGAGCCGGATGGACATGGATCTCTCGGTCGATCCGAGCGATCACCCGTCCGTCTTTCCTGAGTGGCGTCTCGTCGAGCGGTTCACAGCGATGCGGTTATGTGTCGGGATCGCGACGCGCGACAGAACGCAGATCCTCGAGCGCACGATGGATCGTCTGCTGGTGCAGACGCGTCTGCCCGACGAGGTGATCCTCTGCTCACCGGCGGCGCTCGATCTCACCGCGGCGCGGTACCGGTCGGCGCCCTTTCCGATCCGCCACGTCGTCTCCGAACTCGGGCTCACGAAGCAGCGCAACACGATCATGCGCTCGATGGAGCGCAGTGACGTGCTGCTCTTCATCGACGACGATTTCTTCCTGGGGCGAACCTACATCGCCGAGATGATCGAGGCCTTCGGCGATACCTCGATCGTCGTCGCGACCGGAACGGTGGTCGCGGACGGGATCAAGGGACCGGGCCTGTCGCCCGAGGCGGCCGAGCAGATCATCGCGCGCGACGACGCGCATCCCCGGCCCCGTGGGATGAAGGAGGTGCGGCACGGCTACGGGTGCAATATGGCGCTGCGCTACCGGACACTCGTCGAGCACGGGCTCGATTTCGACGAGAATCTCCCGCGATACGGCTGGTACGAGGACGTCGACCTCATGCGCCGCCTGGCGCGCCATGGTCGCGCCGTGCAGTGCACGTCGGCGCGCGGGGTCCATCTCGGCACGAAGCTCGGACGCTCGAGTGGCAAGTTCCTGGGCTACTCGCAGATCGCAAACCCGATCTATCTGCACAAGAAGGGTACATACGACCGCCGCGAAGCGGTGGTGAGCATCGTTCAGAACTTCGCGGCGAACTTGGTCCGTTCGGCGCGGCCGGAAGCCTACATCGACCGCCGGGGCAGGCTCATCGGCAATCTCATCGGTCTGCGCGATCTCGCGACCCGTCGCCTGCATCCGCTGAAGGCGCTCCAGCTCGATGCGCCCCGTCCGGCGTGACCGACCGGTTCCGGACTGCGGAGGGCCCGCCATCCTCCGCCGGCGTGATCCGAAGCCCCGTCCTCGTCGCGCGGACGTCCGATCGCCGGCGCGGGGCATTCGAGTGCCCGGGGTGGGGATCGGCGCCATCGCGGCCCACGGTCGCCTTGCGGCGCGCCGGCCGAACCGGTAGGGATCTGAGCCCCATCGGGGGTGTCGGGGTGTGGCGCAGTCTGGTAGCGCACCTGGTTTGGGACCAGGGGGTCGTAGGTTCGAATCCTATCGCCCCGACCATTCGTTCAGGAGCATGTCGACCGCAGATGCCGAGCGCCCGCATCTTTCGTCCGTCCCGCGACGCCACGCAGTCGGGCCTCGCCCGGACCAAGCAGTGGATCCTAGAATTCGACCAGACGAGCCCGCGCGAGATCGATCCGCTGATGGGCTGGAACGGCTCCTCCGACATGATGCAGCAGGTGCGGCTGGAGTTCGACACGGAGGAGGAGGCGGTGGCCTACGCCAAGCGCGAGGGGGTCGCCTACCGGGTCGAGCAGCCGGCCAAGCCCGCCGCCCGCAAGGGGCTCTCGTACTCGGACAATTTCAAGTTCAACCGTACGGCGCCCTGGACGCATTGATCCGTCAGCGTCTCCGGCGGGCCGCCCAGGCGGCGTAGGGCGCCTCGCCCGCCGGCCGGACCTGGCTCAGTCGCATTGGCTGAGTCTCCAGGGGCTGGCAGAGTTCGGCGTAGATCGCGGCGCTCCCGACATCGTGCGCCTCCGCCTCCTCAGCCGAGAAGGCGAAGTAGCCCTGCTTGAAGCCGGCGAGCCGCATCGCGGCGTGGCACATGGGGCAGGGGCGCCCGCTCGCGTACATCACGCAATCCGAGAGATCCCGGCGCCCCAGGATCCGGCTCGCCTCCCGCAGGGCCACCATCTCGGCATGGGCGCTGGGATCGTTCGTGGCGTGAACGGTGTTGGCCGCGCGGACCAGGATCGCGCCGTCGCGCACGATCACCGCGCCGTAGGGGGATCCTCCGGCCTCGATGTTCGCCTCGGCGAGCGCCACCGCTTCGTGGATGTAGGTCTCGTGCGTGGCCATGACGACGCTCTTCCTCCGCTGGCGCTCCAACGCCGCACGGGACGGGGAGTTCAGAACGCGTAGCGCACCGTGCAGTACGGCATCGTGTCCGCGAGCAGGGCCTTGAACCGCCCGAGCCATCGGCCCTTCCAGCCGGTCCGGTAGCGCAGGTTGGTGCCGCCGCCCTGCGAGACCTTCGCCTCCTGGATATCCGGCCGCCAGAGGAGTTCCTCGGCCCGCGGATGCCACCCGAGATTCACGTCATGGAGATCCGCGTTGTGGGTCAGCATGATGATCTCGCACTTGAGCTGCGCCTTGGCGGCGTCCGACAGCGTCCCGTCGAGCTCGGCGAAGAGCGCGCGCCAATCGTCCTCCCAGCCTTCGTACAGGATCACCGGCGAGAAGTTGGCGTGGACCTCGTATCCTGCGGCCACGAAGTCGTCGATGGCGGCGATCCGTTCGGGGATCGGGGCGGTGCGCACGTCGACCACCTTGGCGATCCGCGCGGGCATGAGCGAGAAGCGGATCCGCGTCTTGCCCTGCGGATCGTAGTCCAAGAGATCGCGGTTCACCGCCTTGGTCGCGAAGGACGCCTTCGCGTTCGGCAGGGTGCGGAACAGCTCGACGAAACTGCGCACCCCGCTGCTCACGGCGGCATCCACCGAGAGGTCGCCGTTCTCGCCGATGTCGTAGACCCAGGCGGCCGGGTCGATCGCATCCGGCTCGGGGAGGGGACCCTGCCGGGCGGCGTGCCGGCGGATCGCCGCGCAGGCTTGGTCGATGTTGACGAACAGGGAGATCGGGTTCGAGAACCCCTTGCGCCGCGGGACGTAGCAGTAGGCGCAGGCCATGGCGCAGCCATTGGAGGTCGAGGGCGCGATGAAATGCGCGCTGCGGCCGTTCGGCCGCATCGTGAGGCTCTTCTTCACGCCCAGGACCAGGGTCGAGCGCTTGATCCGCACCCAGTCCGCCACCGAGCCCGCATTCCCGTGCAACTCCGGGATGTTCCAGTGTGACGGCACGGCGATGCGCTCGGCATCGGGGAAGCGCCCCAGGATCTCCTGGCCGAGGGGGAAACCTTCCACCGCCGGCTCATGGTAGATCGTCCGGATATCGAGGAGGTCGCGGGTGAGGGCCATGCCGGTTCCGAGGCCCGAGGACGGCCCGCATCTCGATATGGGGTTCTGCGGCGGCGCCGGAATGGCTTGCGACGTGTCGTCCGGGTCGATCCCCAGAGGAATCCGGCAAGCCGCGTCCCAATCAGACGCGGTGGTAATCCCGATACCAGCGGACGAACCGGTCCACGCCGACCTCGATGGGGGTGCTCGGCACGTATCCGGTCGCCGCGGCGAGGTCGTCGACATCGGCGTAGGTTTCCGGAACGTCGCCGGGCTGGAACGGCAGGAACTCCTTGACGGCCTTCCGGCCCAGGCACTCCTCCAGAACCTCGATCAGGTGCAGGAGCTGCACCGGTCGGTGATTGCCGATGTTGTAGACCCGGTAGGGTGCCGCGCTCGTGCCGGGATCGGGGGCGTTCGAGTCCCAGGCTGGATCGCCCTGCGCGGGGTTGCCGGCGAGGCGCACGATGCCTTCCACGACGTCGTCGATGTAGGTGAAGTCACGCATCATCTGCCCGTTGGCGAACACCTTGATCGGCTCGCCGGCCAGGATGGCGCGCGTGAACAGGAACAGCGCCATGTCGGGGCGGCCCCACGGTCCGTAGACCGTGAAGAAGCGCAGTCCGGTGCACGGGATGCGGTAGAGATGGCTGTAGCAATGGGCGAACAGCTCGTTCGACTTCTTGGTGGCCGCGTACAGGCTGACGGGATGATCGACGTTCTGGTGCACCGAGAACGGCATCTGCGTCACCGCGCCGTAGACCGAACTCGATGACGCGTAGAGCAGGTGCTCGACCGGGCTGTGGCGGCAGCCTTCGAGGATGTGCAGGAAGCCTTCGACGTTGCTCTTCACGTAGACGTGCGGGTTCTCCAGGGAGTAGCGCACGCCCGCCTGCGCCCCGAGATGGATGACCGTCCCGAAAGCGTGTGTCCGGAAAACATCGTCCATGGCCGGGCGATCGGCCAGATCGACCTTCCGGAACGCGAAGTTCCCGTGCGCGGACAGGCGTTCGAGACGGCTCTCCTTGAGCGCGACGTCGTAATAGTCGTTGAGGTCGTCGATCCCGAGGACTGTGCGGCCCTCGGCCAGATAGCGCTGGGCGACATGGTAGCCGATGAACCCGGCCGCCCCGGTCAGCAGAACAGGCTTCATCGCGCTACCCGAGCGCGGGTCCCCCGGTCTCGATCCTGGCAGGGCGTAAGCTGCGATACCGTCACCGCGACCTCTCGATGGGATGGAGGGCAGATGCCCAGGCCGCCGAGCATCCCGCCGTCGGACGAGGGCGGGTCGTGACGGGCGTAGGCCGCCACGCCGCGACTGTGGCGCGGTCATCCGCCGTCGACAAGACGCGTTTCACGCAGGGCGACTTGCGTCTCGGTCCGCCGGGCCGCCCCCTCGACATGAGCTCACCACCGCCGCTCGGGCGACGCGGCCCCTTCCGGCCGGACTGTGAACTTGGGTCGACGTGAATGGACCCCCTCTTCGGGCACGCGCTCCGGAACCGATCTTCTCCGGTTCGACGGTGTTCTCGCAGGCTCGGTCAGCCGCTGGAGATGCCACCGCGGCTCTGTCGACCACCCCGTGATACCGGGACCGCGCAGCGGCGTTCGGAATCCGCAGCCGCGGCGCGCCCTCAGCATGGCGCCGTCGGCGAGCCGGACGTGCAGCGTGGGCGGGACGCCGCGATCGAGACGCCGGGGCGATGTGATCCGGTCGCACGCAATCTCAACCCGCGCCGGTCTCATGCTTGACCAGGGGCTCGCGACGGCCCACTTCACGTTCGCCGGGGGGCGCAGCGGGACGCGGACGGATGATCAATCTCCACTACTGGCCGACGCCGAACGGCCATAAGATCACGATGTTCCTCGAAGAGGTCGCCCTCCCATACCAAATTCAACCTGTAAATATTGGTAAGGGTGATCAATTTAATCCGGAATTTCTGAAGATTGCTCCCAACAACCGCATGCCGGCGATCGTCGACGACGAGCCGGCGGGGGGCGGTGCGCCGGTCTCGCTGTTCGAATCGGGCGCGATTCTGCTCTACCTCGCCGAGAAGACGGGGCGCTTCATCCCGGCCGACCTGCGCGGCCGGGCCGAGGTTCTGCAATGGCTGTTCTGGCAGATGGGCGGGCTCGGTCCGATGTTGGGCCAGAACCACCACTTCTCGCAATACGCACCGGAGAAGATCGACTACGCGATCAAGCGCTACGCCAATGAGACCAACCGGCTCTACGGCGTCCTCGACCGGCGGTTGGCCGACCGAGCCTTCATCGCCGGCCCGGATTACTCCATCGCCGACATGGCCTGCTATCCCTGGATCGTGCCGTACGAGAAGCAGGGTCAGAACCTCGACGACCACCCGAACCTCAAGCGCTGGTTCACGGCCATCGCCGAGCGGCCCGCCACGAAGGCGGCCTACGCCCGCGCTCCGGAGGTCAATCCCGATTTCGGCAAGACCATGAGCGAGGACGCCAAGAAGGTGATGTTCGGCCAGACCGCCGCCAGCACGCAACGCTGACCCGCCCGTGACCGATCCCGCGCCCGTCC
Source organism: Methylobacterium longum (assembly GCF_022179385.1). Lineage (GTDB taxonomy): Bacteria > Pseudomonadota > Alphaproteobacteria > Rhizobiales > Beijerinckiaceae > Methylobacterium > Methylobacterium longum. The sequence continues at coordinate 15,461 of NZ_BPQS01000043.1, forward strand.
TGCCGCTGGAGGTGCTCCACCGGGGGTGGAACACCTTCGGCATCGCCACGCTCACGCTGACGGACGGCAGCACGGTGCGGCGGGCCCTGGAGGATCACGGCCAGGCAGCCTGCGTGCTGCCCTACGATCCCGGCCGTCGCGTGGCCCTGCTGGTCCGGCAGGCCCGGGTCGGCCCGGCCTTCTGGGGTGAGCCGGCGGATTTCGACGAGGCCCCGGCGGGCGGACTCGACGGCGGCGCGCCCGAGGCGACCGCGATCCGCGAGGCGATGGAGGAGGCGGGCGTGCGCCTGAGCCGGCTGGAGCCGGTGGCGCACGCCTACACGATGCCCAGCGTGTCTTCCGAGCGCCTCTGGCTCTACCTCGCGCCCTACGGACCCGCCGACCGTGTCGGCGCCGGGGGCGGCCTGCACGAGGAGGGCGAGCAGGTGCTCGCCCTTGAGGTCCCGCTCGTCGAGCTGGCGGACCAAGCCCGGACCGGTCGCCTGCCGGATCTTAAGACGCTGGTCCTGGTCCAGGCCCTGATGCTCCGCGTACCCGAACTCTTCGCCGCATGACCGCTCGAACCGACACGCCCGCGCAGGACGTCCTCGCGCGGATGCTCGCTTTCGCCGAGGAGGCGGCACCGCTGGCGCTTGCCATGCGCGCGCGCGGCCTGGACATGACGAACAAGGGCCCGGATCTCGGCCAGGCCCTGACCGAAGCCGACCTCGCCGTCAGCCGATTGCTGCACGACCGCTTCGGACCGGATCTCATCGAGGAGGAGACGGCCGGGGAACTGGGGCAATCGGCGGCGCGGGCGCTGCTGGCCCGGGACGCCTGGACCTTCGTGGGCGACCCGATCGACGGGACACGTCCCTTCGCGGGCGGCCTTCCGGGCTGGGGCGTGATGGTGGCGGCCTGCCGGGCCAGCTGGCCCCGGGCCTGCGTGATGAGCCTGCCCGCCTGGAACGAGGACCGTTCGCACCCCGTTCGCGCCGAGCCGGCCGAGGCGGCGCAGGGCATCCTGCTGGCCGCGTCCGAGGGCCAAGCCTTTTGGGCGCCGACCCGGGGCGGACGCCAGGCCGAGGGCTTGCGGCCGCTCGAACGAAGGATCGGCCGCACCGGCCACGTGGGCTGGCTCGCCGTGGCGGCCCAGCGTTTCACCCTGGATTACGGTCGAGGCTGGTTTCCCTGGGGGGAGGGCGGCGCCATCGCCGACGCCGCGCTTCTCGCAACCGGCCGGCTCGACGCAACCTTGAGCAACCACAGGCTCTGGGATCTGGCGCCGCTCCTCCCGCTCTTCGAGGCTCTGGGCTTCCACCTCTATCACTGGCCCGATCTCGCCGATCCACCGGCCGCCCTCGTCGACCTGTTCGACGCTTCACTCTCCGCTCACGACGACCTGTGGATGGTCTGCCGGGACCGGGCGCAGGCGGCCGATCTGGCCGCGGCGATCCGGCTGGCCGAGCCGGCATCGACGCGGGCCTGAGGCCCTGACGGGTCGCGCACGGGGCGGCCAACCAGTTCGGCCTCATCGTTTTGCCAGCGACGCGAAGCCACCCGGCCGCGCCACCCCGATCGAGATGGCGCTCCGCCGGGTCGCTGCGCTCGCGATGACGAAGGCCGCAGGATCGCGACTGGCAGCCCCCGGAACGCGACGTGGCCGCGGTGAAGGGGCGCAGTCTGGAGCGGATCTAATCCATCGACCCGACGTTGGCACACCGGATTCCAGATTGCGTCGCGCCCGGTTGCGTCACGCATGGGCGGGACAGCAGCATGACAGACGCGACTCCGAAGAAGCCGTTCGCCCTGACGCGGCGTGCCGTGGTGGAGGGCTGCGCGGCAGCCGGTGTGCTGGGCGCTCTCGGTTATCGGCCGGCGCCCGCCCTCGCCGCACCCGGCGATCCGGCTCCGCAGACGATGCCGGTGCGGCTCACCGTCAACGGCACGCCGCAGGATCTCGTCCTCGACACGCGCACGACGCTGCTCGATGCCCTGCGCGAGCATCTGGCTCTCACCGGCACCAAGAAGGGCTGCGACCACGGCCAGTGCGGCGCCTGCACGGTGCTGGTGGACGGCCGGCGGATCAATTCCTGCCTGACCCTCGCGGCGATGCACGAGGGCGATCAGATCACCACGATCGAGGGCCTCGCGGACGGCGACAAGCTTCACCCGATGCAGGCGGCCTTCCTGGAGCACGACGGCTTCCAGTGCGGATACTGCACGCCGGGCCAGATCTGCTCGTCGGTCGGCATGCTGAATGAGGCCAAGGCCGGCTGGCCGAGCCACGTCACCGAGGATATGGCCGCGACCCCGACGCTCAGCGACGCGGAGATCCGCGAGCGGATGAGCGGCAACATCTGCCGCTGCAGCGCCTATCCCAACATCGTCGCGGCCATCCGCGACACCGCCGCCAGCAACCTCTGAAGGGGCGGACATGAAGGCTTTCACCTACGAACGTCCGGCTACGGTTCAGGACGCCGCCAAGCTCGCGGCCGAGCGGCCGAATGCCAAGTTCATCGCGGGCGGCACCAACCTCCTCGACCTGATGAAGCTTCAGGTCGAGACACCGGCGACCCTGATCGACGTCAATCGGTTGCCGTTGAACACCGTCGAGGCCACGCCGGAGGGCGGCCTGCGCGTCGGCGCGCTGGTGCGCAACTCCGACCTCGCCGCGGACACGCGGGTCCGGAAGGACTACGCCGTGTTGGCGAAGGCGCTGCTGGCCGGCGCATCGGGCCAGCTGCGCAACAAGGCGACCACCGCCGGGAACCTGCTTCAGCGGACGCGCTGCTACTATTTCTACGACACGGCCATGCCCTGCAACAAGCGCGAGCCCGGCTCCGGCTGCTCGGCGATCGGCGGGTTCAACCGCATCATGGCGGTGGTCGGCGCGAGCGAGTCCTGCATCGCCACCAATCCGTCCGACATGGCGGTGGCCATGCGGGCGCTCGACGCCACCGTCGAGACCATGAATCCGGACGGGCAGCCGCGCGCCATCCCGATCGCTGACTTCCACCGGCTCCCCGGCGACACGCCGCAGATCGAGACGGATCTCCGCAAGGGTGAGATCATCACCGCCGTGACGCTGCCGAAGCCCGTGGCGGGGATGCACATCTACCGCAAGGTCCGCGACCGAGCCTCCTACGCCTTCGCGACCGTGTCGGTGGCGGCCGTGATCGTGGGCGGCGAGAACGGCCGACCCGGCGCGGCGCGGCTCGCCTTCGGCGGGTTGGCGCACAAGCCGTGGCGGGTCGCCGAGGCCGAGGCCGCCCTCGTGCAGACCGGCTCGGCGGATGCCGCCGCCGACGCCGTGCTGAAGGGCGCCCGCGGTTACGGCAGCAACGACTTCAAGATCCCGCTGACCCGGCGGACCCTGCGCGCCGTCGTGGCGCAGGCGACCCGCGCGTAGAATCTCGGCAAGGACCATTCCCATGGAAATGAACCAGCCGATCGGCCGGACCCCGCTCGACGACCGTCCCGACGGTCTTGTCGGCAAGCCGCTGAGCCGGGTCGAGGGCAAGCTCAAGGTCACGGGTCACGCGCCCTACGCCTACGAGATCCGGGCGCTGAAGGACCCGGCCTACGGCTTCATCGTGCCGGCGACCATCGCGTCCGGCACGATCCGGTCGATCGACGCCGAGGCCGCCCGCAAGGCGCCGGGCACGATCCTGGTCCTGACCCACGAGAACGTGCCGGAGCAGGGCGAGAAGAAGGAGCAGGTCACGCCGCAACTCCAGGGCCGGGACGTTCGGTTCTACGGGCAGCCCGTCGCCTTCGTGGTGGCCGAGACCTTCGAGCAGGCCCGGGCGGCCGCCATGCTGGTCAAGGTCCAGTACGATGCGAGCAAGCCCAAGGGCCTCCTCAAGGACAACCTCGCGGCGGCCTACGAGCCGAAGCCGGTCAACTCGCCGCCGGATTCCAAGCTCGGCGACTTCGATACGGCCTTCGCGTCCGCGCCGGTGAAGCTCGACGTGGAATACGTCACGCCGAACCAGATCCACACGCAGATGGAGCCGCACGCCACCATCGCGTCGTGGGAGGGTGACGGCGTCGTGCTGCACACGTCCAATCAGATGCCGAACCGGGGCCAGAAGGCGCTGGGTTCCGTGCTGAAGCTGCCGCCCGAGAAGGTCCGGATCGTCAGCCCCTATATCGGCGGCGGTTTCGGTTCGAAGCTGCAGGTCCAGCCGGAGGCGACGCTGGCGATCTTGGCCTCGAAAGTCATCCGACGGCCCGTCAAGGTGGCGCTGACCCGGCAGCAGGAATTCCACGTCGCCACCCACCGCACCGACACGATCCAGCGGATCCGGCTGGGCGCCGACCAGAACGGGCGCCTGTCGGCGATCAGCCACGAATCGTGGTCCGACACCGCCGAGGGCGACGGCTTCTTCGAGACCTCCGCCAACGTCACCCGCTCGCTCTACGCGGCCCAGAACCGGGTGACCCGCCACCGGCTCGTGAACCTCAACATGCCGATCGCCTCGGCGATGCGCGCCCCCGGCGAGGCTGTCGGCCAGCTCGCCTTCGAGTGCGCCATGGACGAGCTCGCCGAGCAGCTGAAGGTCGACCCGATCGAGCTGCGGGTGCGCAACGAGCCGGCCGAGGATCCCGAGAAGAAGGTGCCGTTCTCAACCCGCCAGCTCGTCCCCTGCATGCGCGAGGGCGCCCGCCTGTTCGGCTGGGACAAGCGGCAGGCGGCGGGCAGCCGCCGCGAAGGCAATTGGCTCGTCGGACTGGGCATGTCGGCCGCCGCCCGCCTCAACCCGCTGATGCCGTCCTCCGCGAAGGTGCGGCTCGGACCGGACGGCGTGCTGGTGGTGCGGATGGCCATGACCGATCCCGGCACCGGCACGTACACGATCCTCACCCAGATCGCCGGCGAGATGCTGGGGCTGCCGCCCGAGCGCGTGCGGGTCGAGTTGGGCGATACCGACTTTCCCTTCGCGGCGGGCTCGGGCGGCTCGTTCGGTGCCGCCTCGGCGGGCTCGGCGCTGTACGTCGCCTGCGACAACCTCCGCCAGGCCCTGCTCAAGGCCGGCGATCTCAACCCGGACGGTGCCGTATTCCGCGACGGCGCGGTCACGTCCGGCAACCGCACGGAGGCGCTCACCGACCTCGCCAAGTCCGGGCTGGAGGCCTCCGGCGAGATCAAGCCCGGCGAGATGAAGCAGAAGTTCTCGCAGTATTCCTACGGCGCCCACTTCGCGGAGGTCGGCGTCGATGCCGATACCGGCGAGATTCGGCTGCGGCGGATGCTCGGGGTCTTCACCGGCGGGCGCATCCTCAATGCCAAGACCGCCCGCAGCCAAGCGATCGGCGGCATGACCTTCGGGGTCGGCGCGGCGCTGATGGAGGATGCGGTGGTCGATCCCCGCTACAGCTACTTCGTCAACCACGACATGGCCGAGTACCATGTGCCGGTCCACGCCGACCTTCCGGAGATCGACGCGGTGTTCCTGCCGGAACTCGACGACAAGGCGAACCCGCTCAAGAGCAAGGGTCTCGGCGAGCTCGGCATCTGCGGGGCCGGCGCCGCCCTCGCCAATGCCATCCACAACGCCACCGGGATCCGGGTCCGCGAGTACCCGCTGACGCTCGACAAGATGCTGAAGGGGTTCGAGGAGCAGGAGGCGCAGGCCCAGCGGCGGACGTAGATCCGGAGCCGCTTCACGCCGCGCGTTCTGCGCGAGGTCCCGGATCGCTCCACCCGTCCGGGGCAGGCGGCGCAGGATGGGACGCCGGCCCCTCGTGCCGACGCGTGCAGCGCCCGCGGAAGGCGACCCCGGACCCGACACGGGGCTCGCCGCGCGCTGGCCAGACGTCGAAGGTTGACGGAAACACGCCCAGGCGGGACACCCGGCCAAAAGCCCGAACGCGGGGGAGCGCCCGGTGCCCGAGAGCCTGTCCGAAGACCGCCGTCCGCCCGCGCGCTTCAACGCCGCGCGGTATTGTCTCGCCGAGAACGCGCGTCTGCGTCCCGACAAGACCGCCCTGATCCTGGTCGGGGACGGCACGGAAGACAGCCTCAGCTTCGGCACGGTCGAGCGTTCGGTGCGCGCCATCGCGGCGGGCCTGCTCGGTCTTGGACTCAAGCCCGGCGACCGGGTGATGATCCGGATGGGCAACGAGGCCGATTACGTCCTCGTCTATTTCGGCGCACTGGCTGCCGGGCTCGTGGCCCTCCCGTCCTCGCCGCTCCTCACCGAGGACGAGGCGGCGTTCCTGCTGGAGAATTCCGGTGCGGCCGCCGTGGTGGTCGGAGGCGGCTGCACCGTCGCGCCCGAGGCTCTGGACGGCCGCCTGCTCCTCGATGCCGCCGCGATCGCCGCCCTGAAGGCCGGCCCGAAGCTGCCCGACTACGCCGATACCGCCGCCGACGATCCGGCGATGCTGATCTACACATCCGGCACGACCAGCCGGCCGAAGGGCGTGCTCCACGCCCACCGCGCCGCCTACGGCCGGCGGCCGATGCTCGACCACTGGCTCGGGCTCACTGAAGCCGACGTGATGCTGCATGCCGGAACCATGAACTGGACCTACACGCTGGGTGTGGGCCTGAGCGACCCCTGGTCCGTGGGCGCCACCGCGGTGCTCTACAACGGTCCGCGCGATCCCGCCGTCTGGCCGCGCCTGATCGCGCAGTACCGCGCCACCCTGTTCGCCGCCGTCCCGACGCTCTACCGCCAGATTCTCAAATACGGCGATCTCAGCGCGCACGACCTGTCGAGCCTACGCCACGGCTGCACAGCCGGCGAACCGCTCCCGGTGGAACTGCTCGACGCCTGGACGCAGGCCACCGGCAAGCCCCTCTACGAGGCGCTCGGGATGAGCGAGATCTCGACCTACATCTCCAGCGGCCCGACCGTCCCGGTACGACCCGGCTCGCCCGGCAAGCCGCAGCTCGGCCGGCGGGTGGCGATCCTGCCGAGGGAGGGCGAGCCCGTGCCGCTCGCCTCCGGCGAGACCGGCCTGCTCGCCGTCCACCGTTCGGAGCCGGCGCTGATGCTCGGCTACTGGAATCGCCCCGAGGAGGAGGCGGAGGTGATGCGGGGCGACTGGTTCACGGGCGGCGACCTCGCCCGGCTCGACGATGACGGCTACCTCTGGTTCGCGGGCCGCAACAACGACCTGATGAAGGCCATGGGCTACCGCGTGTCGCCCAACGAGGTGGAGGTGGTCCTGTCGGCCCATCCCTCCGTGGCGGAGGTCGGCGTCGCGGAGTTGCCGGTGCGGGCGGATGTTTCGGTCATCTGCGGCTTCGTGGTGCTGCAGCCCGATGCCGAGCCCGACGCGGCGGCCCTGCTCGCGTGGTGCGCCGATCGGCTCGCCGCCTACAAGCGCCCGCGCGAGATCCGTTTCCTCGACGCCCTCCCGCGTACGGCGAACGGCAAGGTGCAGCGGAAGCGATTGGCAGCGGCGGTGGCGGGCTGAGGCCGGGTTTCTCCGGTGAAGGCGTGGCACGGACGACACCATCCTCCCGGCAACGGCGATCGGCTGCCCCGGCGTATCGACCCGCGCTGCGCCATCAGCGCCGGCGGCCAACCCGGGCGGCGTACGGCTGCAACGGGAGCGCGCGCCCGCGCTGCGACGGACATCCCTACAGCAGGGTCCCGCGCAGGATCAGCAGCGCCACCGAGAAGTAGATGACGAGCCCGGTGACATCGACCAGCGTCGCCACGAACGGCGCGGAGGCGGTGGCCGGATCGAAGCCGATCCGCTGGAGCAGGAAGGGCAGCATCGAGCCGGCGAGCGAGCCGAAGGTCACGATCCCGACGAGCGCCGCGCCCACCGTCGCTGCGACCAGCGGCCAGTGCTCGCCGTAATCGTAGAGACCGAACTTCTGCCACGCGACGATCCGGACGACCGCGATCACGCCGAGGATGCCGCCGAGGACGATGCCGGTGGGCAGCTCCCGCAGCGCAACCCGCCACCAGTCGCGCAGGCGGATCTGGTGTAGGGCAAGGGCCCGGATCAGCAGCGAGGTCGCCTGCGAGCCGGAATTGCCGCCCGAACTCATGATCAGCGGGATGAACAGCGTCAGGACGATCGCCTTCTCCAGCTCCCCCTCGAAGCCCTGCATGGCCGAGGCGGTGAGCATCTCCGACAGGAACAGCGCGCACAGCCAGCCGGCCCGCTTCCGGATCATCGTGAAGAAGCCGATATCCATGTAGGGCTCGGGCAGCGCCTCCATGCCGCCGAACCGCTGCACGTCCTGCGTCTGCTTCTCGATCATCGCGTCGATCATGTCGTCGACCGTGACGATGCCGATCACGTGGCCGACCGCGTCGACCACCGGCAGGGCCAGGAGGTCGTACTTGGAGATCAGCCGGGCCGCCTCCTCGCGGCTCGCGGTGGGCGAGACGGCGAGCGGCCGCCGGCCCGGGGCGACGCTGAGGACGTTGTCACTCGGATCCCCCGAGATCAGCCGCCGCAGAGGCACCGCCTTGGTGAGCGCGCGGGTGCGCGGGTCGAGCACGAAGATCGCGTAGATGGTCTCGCGGGTCTTCTCGACGTGCCGGATGTGTTCGAGGGTCTGGCCTACCGTCCAGGTGCCCGGCACGGTGACGAATTCGGTGGTCATCAGCGAGCCCACCGTCTCCTCGCCGTAGGCCGAGAGCCGGTCGACGGCGCCGCGGGTCTCGGCGTCGAGTCGGGCGCGCAGGTCGGAGCGGCCCGGTTCCTCGATCTCGCGGAACACGTCCGTGACCCTGTCGGCCGACATGCCCGACAGGTAGCCCGCCACCCGGTCGCGGGGCAGCATCTCGATGATGTCGGCGGCGCAGTCGAGTTCGGGCTGGTCGAGCACCTCGACCGCCCGCTCCATCGGCAGTCCGAGCAGGATGGCGGCGGCGACCTCCGGGGCTTCCTCGTTCAGGGCCTCGACGATGTCGGGAGCGCGCTCATCCGAGAGGCGCGCGGCCAGTACCGAGGGATCGACTCGCGTATCGAAGGGCGCGATCTCGTTCATGGCCTCGCCTCGTAAGTTACGAGGCGACGTGCCGCCGGTCTTCCTGGTCAAGGCCGTGGCCGGCCGCCGCGTCGGTCGCCCCGCGGCCAGGCCTCTCAGCGGCTCAGGCGGGATGACGGCGCGTGGCCGGGCACGGCAGGCACGATCGGTCGGGCACGTCGCTTCGCTGGTCGCTGCTGAAAGGGGGCGGCGACGCCGAGGACGGCGACGCGCGGGTGCGTCGTGCGCCCGCGTGGATTGTCCGTCAAGCCGAAAGCGTTCCTACCGGGGGCTTTCCGGGGCCTTGCCGGACCGGTCCGCGCCCGGTGTCGCACGGCCGCACCAGGGCTTTCTCCGGCTTTCGCGCGGGGCTCCCTATGAGAAATATAAGTGTTGTGCTCGCTTGTATTGCGTCCAAGATATTGCCTATATGACGTCCAGCAACAGCGAGGAGAGACGCCATGGCTTGGTCTGCCCCGATCGTGTCCGAGATCTGCGTCGGCATGGAAGTCACCAGCTACGAGTCGGCCGAGATCGACACCTTCAACTGAGTCGCCACCGGGCCGCGGCGCGCATCGCTCCTCGGCCTTAGCGACTTCGTTCTCAACCTTTAAACCTTAAGTGGAGAATATCATGGCTTGGTCTGCCCCGATCGTGTCCGAGATCTGCGTCGGCATGGAAGTCACCAGCTACGAGTCGGCTGAGATCGACACCTTCAACTAAGTCTCCGACAGGACGTTTCGCGGCGCCGCTTCATTCGAAGCGGCGCTTTTTTTATGCGCGTGTTCCGGGACGGAACCCTGACTGTCGGACCGATGTGGTCGCCCCGCACGTCTCTGACCCGGAAGGGCGCGCCGAAAACTTGCGGTCCGAGATCGAGCCTGGTGCTCGAGATGGCGCCGCGTGCGACACCGGTTTCCGGACCCGCCGCGGGCGCCGCCGTAGGGCGGTCTGGGTTCCGCGGGGCATCGATCTTCGGCCGCGATTCGATCACCCGAATCCCCGTCCGTGCCGTCACATCCCGGTTTGACGCTCCGTTCAAAAACCTGAACCGTTGATCCGCGTGCAGGCGCGCACCGCCTGCCGGACGAGCGGACACGGACTTGGCGGACAGCGCGCAGGCGGCCGACGCGACCATACCGCCTGCCCGATACCTCACGCCACGAACAGGCCCGCGATCACCGCGCTCGTCAGGTTCGAGAGTGTTCCCGCCAGGATCGCCCGCACTCCGTAGCGGGCGACTTCCGACCGCCGCTCCGGCACGAGACTGGAGAAGCTCGCGAGCTGGATTGCGATCGAGGCGAAGTTGGCGAATCCGCAGAGCGCGAAGCAGAGGATCGCCTGCGTTCGCGGATCGAGGGTGCCGGCCTTCAGCGTCGGGGACAGGTTGGCGTAGGCCAGGAACTCGTTGAACACGAGTTTCTGGCCGATCGCCCCGCCCACCAGGGTCGCGTTCTCCCACGGCACGCCGAACAGCCAAGCCAGGGGCGCGAGCGCCCAGCCGAGCACGCCCTCGAACGACGCGGCGGGGTAGCCGATCGCGTTGCCGAGATAGCCGAAGACACCGTCCGCGAGTGCGATCAGCCCGACGAAGGCGATCAGCATGGCGCCGACCGAGACCGCTACGATCAGGCCCTTCTGCGTGCCGTCGGCGGCCGCCTCGATGATGTTGGCCGCCCGCACCTCCCCGAACTCGACCCGGGTGGTGATGATCCGCGTCGGCTCGGTCGAGGGCATCAGGATCTTGGCGTAGAGCAGGCCGCCCGGCACCGCCATCACGGAGGCGGCGAGCAGGTAGGTCATCGGCACGCCCAGCGCCGCGTAGCCGGCCAGGATCGACCCGGCGGTGGACGCGGCGCCGCTCGACATCACGGCGAACAGCTCGGCCCCCGTCAGGCGGGCGAGGAACGGGCGCAGGGCGACGGCGATCTCGCTCTGGCCGATGGCGATCGTGATCACCGCCGAGAACGACTCGATCGGCGACGTGCCGAGGATCCGCCGCAGCACCGCGCCGAGCCCCCGGGCGAGCGCCTGCATCAGGCCCAGGTGGTAGAATACGCCGATCAGCGCGGAGACGTAGAGGATCTGCGGCAGCACCCGCAGCGCCAGGATGAAGCCCGAGCCACCGAACAGCTCGAACATCTTCGGCTCCACGAGCCCCCCGAACAGGAAGGCGGTGCCGCGGTCGCCGTAGGACAGCACGGTCACGACGACGTCGGCCGTCGCCGACAATCCCGCCTGCCCGGCCGGCAGGAACAGGATCAGGGCGCCGAGCCCCACCTGCAGCGCCAGCGCGGTGAGCACGAGACGGGGGCGGATCGCCCGCCGGTTCGTGGAGAACAGCACCGCGACGGCGAGGAGCAGAAGGAGGCTGAGGCCGGCATGGACTAGGCGGTCGAGCATCACGTCCTTCGGCTTGGAGGGTGCCCTCGACCTATGGAAAGTCCGGGCCAGACCGCGTCAATCCGAGTCGCGTGCGACCAGATAAGGGGCGAAGAGATCACGGACCTGCGCGAAACCCCAGTCGCGGTCGGCCTCGGTCAGTGCGGCTCCGCCCTGAAGGCGATGGCTCATCCAGTGACTGGACACGATCCAGGCATTGTCGATGAGTCGCCCCAGGGCCTCCGGGCCGATCCGCAGCCGCCCCGCCCGCACGGCCGCCTCGAAGACGCCGCGGGCCAGCGCCTGGGTCTCGGCCCGTAGGACGTGGATCCGCGGGCGGAGCGCCGGAGCGATCTCCACCATGGCTATGCCGTCGCGATAGACGCAGCGATAGCGCCAGATCAGATCGAACCATGCGCGCTGGTAGGCGAGGAGCGCGGCCGGATCCGCCGGCAGCCGGCCGGCAACTGCGATCGCCTCGACCTCGAAAGACGCGAACATCGCTTCCACCAAGTTGCTCTTGCGCGGAAAGTGGTACTGCAGATTGCCTTCGCGGATCCCCGCAGCGGCGGCGATCTCGGCTGTCGTCACCCGTCCCAGCCCGCGGGTGTTGAACAGGGCCAGGCTCACCGTCAGGATCCGGTCGCGCGTGCGCGGCGCGGCGCGGCCGGGCGGGCTCTCGCATTCCATCGGTGTTGCAGGCCTGCGGCCGCGCGCCATCGTGTCAAACCTCGTCTAGGGTGTTCACCCTAGACAATCCGCGATGCCGGGGCTATCCCAGGCGACTGGGTCCGCACCAACTTGCCACTCGGGAGGCGCGACGTGGCGCAGAAATTTCAGCTCGCCGGCGCGGTCGCGCTGATCACCGGCGCCGCAAGCGGCATCGGCGCCGCCCTGGCGGAAGGCCTCGCGACCCGGGGCTGCCGACTCCTGCTGGTGGATCGGGACGCCGTCGGCCTCGAGGCGGTCGCCGCCAAGGCCCGGCAGAGCGGCGCTGCAATCGAGACCCGAATCGTCGATCTCGCGGATGCGGAGGCGATCCGCGCGCTTCCGGCCTGGGCGGCGGACCGGTTCGGCCACGTCGACGTCCTGATCAACAACGCGGGCGTCGCCCTCGGCGGCCGCTTCGACGAGACGGATCTCGAAGACTTCGAGTGGTTGCTGGACATCAACCTGCGCGCCGTCGTGCGGATGTGCCACGCGTTCCTGCCGATGCTGCGTACACGGTCCGCGGCGCAGATCGTCAACCTGTCGAGCCTGTTCGGGCTGATCGCGCCGCCCGGACAGGTGGCCTACTGCACGAGCAAGTTCGGCGTGCGGGGTTTCTCGGAGGCTCTGCGGCACGAATATGCCGGCACCGGGCTCGGGGTCACGGTGGTCCATCCCGGCGGCGTCGCCACCGCCATCTCGCGCAACGCCCGCGGCCGGCGTCCTCCGACCGATCCCGAGGCCGCCCAGCGCGCCGCCGTCGAGGACGAGAAGGCCCGGGAGGCCTTCGGCAAGCTCCTGACGCTGGCCCCTGCCGACGCCGCGGCCGCGATCATCCGCGGCATCGAGGTCCGTGCGCCGCGCCTCGTCATCGGCAAGGACGCCCGGAACGGGGCACTGATCCAGCGCTTGATGCCGGCCGGCTACTGGAGCGCGATCGTGCGGCTCTCCGGCGGGACGCTCTGAAATGGCCAGCCTGCGCGCCTATATCGGCGCCTACATGATCCGGAACCGGGTCCGCGGCCCTCTCGCGCGCGCGCGCGATGTCGCCGCCTTCCGCCGGATCTTCGAGGCGCCGACCTTCCCGGATCCGAAGGGCGTCACCTACGAGGCGGGCATCGTCGGAGGCGTGCGCGGCGAGTGGGTCCGGCCAAAGGCCGGACACGGCCGGCGGATGCTGTACATCCACGGCGGTGGCTTCATCGCCTGCTCGTCGCGCACGCACCGGCCGGTGACGGGAGCCCTGGCGAACCGCGGTTTCACGATCTTCGCCCCTGACTACCGCCTCGCCCCCGAGCATCCGTTCCCGGCGGCGGTTGAGGATGCCGTGGCCGTCTGGCGCGCCTTCAGCGCCGAGGGCGCCGCCTGCGTGGCGGGCGAATCGGCGGGCGGGAACCTTGCTCTGGTGCTGATGGGCGAGGCCCGCGCCCTGGACCTGCCGATGCCCTGGGCCGCCGCCCTGTTCTCGCCCGCGACCGATTTCATCTCCGAGGACGGATCGCGCGTCACGAACGCGTGGCGGGACGCGATGTTCGATCCGAAGGCGCTCACGGCGATCCGGTCGATGTATCTCGGCGATGCCGATCCGGCTGATCCGCGGATCTCGCCGGTCCACGGCGATCTCACCGGTTTTCCCCCGCTGCTGTTCCATGTCGGCGAGCGCGAGGTCCTCCGCGACGATTCCGTCCGAATGGCGGAACGGGCGCGGGCAGCGGGTGTCGAGACGTCGCTGAAAGTCTTTCCCGTCGTCTCGCACGCGTGGCAGTTCGCGGCCGGCATGCTGCCGGAGGCCCGCGCCTCCCTCGACGAGGCCGCCGCGTTCCTGAACGCGCACGCGCCGACACCCCATGCACCCACCGGGAGCCCCGTGCGATGACAGAGCCCGCTTCCGCACCGCTCGCTGTCCTGATCGTCGGCGCCGGCTTCTCCGGCCTCGCGATGGCGATCCGGTGCCGGCAGGCCGGGATCGGGCCGTTTCAGGTGATCGAGAAGGGCGACGGCCTCGGCGGCACGTGGCACGACAACACCTATCCGGGAGCGGCCTGCGACATCCCCTCGCACCTCTACTCCCTGTCCTTCGCTCCGAAGGCCGACTGGAGCCGGATGTACGCCCCGCAGCCGGAAATCCTGGCCTACCTGCGGGAGACCGCCGAACGAAACGGGCTGCTGCCGCTGATCCGGCTCGGGACGACGTTCATGGGTGCGGCCTGGGACGAGGCGCGTGCCCTCTGGCGGGTGAAGACCGACCGCGGGCCGATCCTGACGCGCGCGATCGTCTCCGGCATGGGCGGCCTGCACCACCCGGCCTACCCGGATATTCCGGGCCGCGGCGCCTTCAAGGGCCCGGCCTTCCACACGGCGGCCTGGGACCATTCCGTCGACCTCGCGGGCAAGCGCGTCGGCATCATCGGCACGGGGGCGAGCGCGATCCAAGTGGTCCCAGAGCTCGCCAAGGTCGCCGCCCACCTGACGCTGTTCCAGCGCACGCCGCCCTGGATCATGCCCAAGCACGACCACGCCATTCCTGAGATCACGCGGTCGCGCTACCGGCGCCTGCCGCTGGTCCGGCGGCTCGAACGGGCCCGGTTGTTCTGGCTCCACGAGGTCCGCGCCTTCCTGGGCTTCACCAAGGTCTCGAAGCTCACCGGGCAGGCCGAGGCGCTCGCCCGCCGGCATCTCGCTAAGGCCGTGCGCGACAAGGACCTGCGGGCGAAGCTCACGCCCGACTACCGGCTCGGCTGCAAGCGCGTCCTGATCTCGGACGAGTATTACCCGACGCTCCAGCGCCCGAACGTCACCCTGGAGACGGACGGCATCGCCCGGATCACCGAGGCCGGCCTCACCACGGAAGCCGGCCGGATCCACGATCTCGACGTGATCGTCTACGCCACCGGCTTCGACGTCACCGGAACTTTCACGCGGATGAACCTCGTCGGCCGCGACGGCCTGCGGCTGAAGGATGCGTGGTCCGACGGCATGGGCGCCTATCAGGGCATCTCGGTCGCCGGCTTTCCGAACTACTTCATGCTGCTCGGGCCGAATTCAGGTCTCGGCCACAACTCGGTCGTGTCGATGATCGAGATCCAGGTGCAGCACGTGCTCGACTGCCTGACAGCCCTGCGCACCGGCAGGCGGGCCATCGAAGTCCGCCCGGAGGCGCAGACGCGCTTCCTCGACCGGATCCGCAGCCGGATGGCCGACAGCATCTGGCAGGCCGGCGGCTGCCGCAGCTGGTACCTGGACGCGAGCGGGCGCAACACGACCCTGTGGCCGGACTCGGTGATGGCCTACCGCCGGAGTGCCCGACGCGCCCGCATGACCGATTACCGCCTGAGTTGAGCGGGGCCGGTCCTCAGAACGCGAAGCCGGCTTCCGCCGCGAAGGCCTCCAGACCGGGCAGCGAGGCGTCGAACAGCGGACGGGCCCCGAAGGCGTCGCCGGCGCGCACGAACAGCGTCACCTTGGCGTTGCGATGGGGACCCATCACGCACACGAGACGGCCTTCGTCCTTGAGCTGGTCCAGGAGGGTCTGCGGCCGAACCTCGACGCGACCATTGATCAGGATCACGTCGAAGGGAGCCCGATCGGGCGCGCCGGAGGCGATCGGACCCTCCGCAACCTGGGCCGTGGCGCCGAGGCGGGCGCGGGCCTCTGCGGCGAGATCCGGCACCGATTCGAGGGCGGTGACCTGCGCGCCGAGCCGCGTCATGATTTCCGTCGCGTAGCCAGTGCCGCTGGCAACATCGAGCGCGGTCACGCCCGGGCGGATCCGGAGGGCCTGGATCATCCGCGCCAACACCATCGGGGCCGGCATGCAGCGAGTCTCGCCGGTCGCATCGCCGAGGTTCAAGGTCTGGTCGATATACGCGAAGGCCTCACGGCCCTTCGGCACGAACGCCTCGCGCGCGACGGTGTCGAAGGCATCGAGCACCGAGTTGTCGTTCACGTCGAAGGTCCGCAACTGGCAGTCGACCATCATCCGCCGCGCCTGCGCGTAATCGATCATCGAACCGTGTCCTCGAACCGGATCGGAACGCCGTATCGGCCGGGATCCGGCCCGCGGCCGTGATCCCCGGCCAAGCCTAAGCTTCCCGGACGGGGGGCGTTTTCGGAGATCGTTCGGCAAAACGCAAGGCGAGGGCGTGCATCGCGTGCCGGCTGATCTGAGGACCGCCGGAGACAACCGGGCCAGATCCGCGATTCCGGAGCACCGTCGGCTGCACGGCCTGGAACCGCCGGGATCGCCGATCCGGTCCGCCGGTCCGGGAGCGACAGGGTCCCTCAGGCTGCCACGATCCCGCGCCGGGTTACGTCGGCATCGAGCTGTCGCGCGCGTTTCCATGCGACGGGTCGCGTCGTCGGACAGATCGTTGAATAAAGAGTTCAGCAAAAGCGGTGGGCCGAGAAGCCGACCGCATCGGGAGACATCATGACGTCGATCCGCAAGCCGACCGCGACCCGTTCCCTCGCCGCTGCCCTGGCCTGTCTTGGCTTGGGCGCCGCAGGATCATACGCCGCGCACGCGCAGGAGACGCCCGCCTCCGCCGCGCCGCCGGCGAGCGTGAAGGCGGTCGAACGCGGCGATGCCCTGTACGGCCGTCCGGAGGGCGGCGCGGCCGCGAAGCTCGCGCCCGTTGCGGGGCCGCCGCTCGCGACGCCGGTCGCCAAGCTGCCGCTGGACAAGCTCAAGGTGCCGGAGGGCTTCCACGTCGAGGTCTATGCCAGCGGCCTCGCCAATGCCCGCGAGATGACCCAGGCGCCGGACGGGACGCTGTTCGTCGGTACCCGCACGGTCGGCAAGGTCTACGCCGTGCTGCCCCAGGCGGGCCAGGACGGGAAGCGCGAGGTCAAGACCATCGCGACGGGCCTCCACCGGCCGAACGGCGTTGCGTTCCACGACGGCGCCCTCTACGTCGCCGAACTCTCGAAGATCTGGCGCTACGACGACATCGCCAACCACCTCGACGGCGCGGCGAAGCCGGTCCTGGTCTACGACGACCTTCCCAAGGACGAGGCGCACGGCTGGAAGTTCATCGCCATCGGGCCGGACAACAAGCTCTACGTGCCGATCGGCGCGCCCGGCAACATCCTGGTTCCGCCGGATACCCACGCGCAGATCCGGCGCATGGACCTCGACGGCAAGAACGCCGAAGTCATCGCCCGCGGCGTGCGCAACACGGTCGGCTTCGACTGGAACCCGAAGACCAAGCAGCTCTGGTTCACCGACAACGGCCGCGATTGGGTGTCGGAGGACATCCCGAACGACGAGCTGAACGTCATCACCGAGCCGGGTAAGCAGCATTTCGGCTACCCGTTCTGCCACCAGGGCACCTTCACCGATCCCGAATACGGCTGGGGCCATTCCTGCTCGGAATTCACGGCGCCGGCGGCGCTCCTGGGCGCGCACACGGCCTCGCTCGGCCTGCGGTTCTACACCGGCACGCAGTTCCCGGATGCGTACCGGGACGCGATCTTCGTCGCCCGGCACGGCTCCTGGAACCGCACCACCAAGCTCGGCGGCGACGTGGTCATGGCCAAGCCCGGTTCGGACGGCAGAGTCGCCGCGGTCGAGCCGTTCCTGACCGGCTTCCTCCAGGACAACAAGTATGTCGGCCGTCCGGTCGATGTCCTCGTCGCGAAGGACGGATCGCTCCTCGTCTCGGACGACTACAACGGCGCGATCTACCGCGTCAGCTACGGCAAGTGATGGGCGGGATTCAGCGGGCGATCCGGGGTCCGGCGACCGCCCTCGGCACGCTGGTGGCCGGCGCGGCGCTCGCCGCGCCCGATGCGGCGATGCAGGAGCGCCTCGCGCCCTGCATCGGCTGCCACGGAAACGGCACCTCCGAAACCGAGGGGGTGCCCTCCCTCGGCGGTCAGCTCCCGGACTACGTGGTCACGCAGCTCTTCCAGTTCCGGGAGAAGCAGCGCGAGGCGCCCCCCATGAACGACGTCGCCGCCGGTTTCTCCGACGACGACCTGCGGGCCTATGCCGACGCGGTGGCGACGCTGCCGCCACCGAGCCGGAGCGGAACGCCCGCCGATCCAGCCCTGGCCGACCGGGCTCAGGCACTCGTCGCCAAGCACCAGTGCACTTCCTGCCACGGCTCCGACCTTGCCGGCCGCGACGCGATCCCGCGGATCCGGGCGCAGCGGGAGGAGTACCTTGCCAAGGCGCTCGCCGGCTACAAGTCGAACGCCCGGCCCGGCTACGATCCGGCGATGAACGAGGTCGCGCAGGGGCTGAGCGAGGCCGACATCAAGGATCTGGCAGCCTACGTGTCGCGGCTCTGAGGGCCGTTACGACGGGCGAACAGAGTCTCTCCCTCATCCGGAGAGGCCGAACGCGGCGGAGGCCTCGAAGGAGGCCGCCGGATGTCGCGCCATCCTGGAGGGCAGCATGAAGGCCCGCCGGTGCGCGCTTCAGGAAGACGGGATCGGGTTCGACAGATCGCCCTGATCGATCACCCGACCACCCGCAACGCGTCGCCCCTCGAGAGCGCGCCGCCGGCGATCACCTCGGCGTAGACGCCGAGGTCCCGGTGGCCGAGCCGGGCATCCAGGGTCCAAGGGATGTCGCAGTCCCGCACGCCGCTCACCGGATCGACGTTGGTGGCCGCGCAACGCACCGTACGCTTGGTGATCTTGAGCCGCAGCCCGCTCGGCGCCTCGACGACCTGCCCGACCATCTCCAACTCGGCGAAGGGCGCGAGCCCCTCGACCAGCAGGTTGCCGCGGAACCGCAGCGGATCCACGGGCGCGCCGAGATAATCCTCGACCGCCGCCACGCTCGCCCGGTTGATCAGCGACACGTAGCCGGTCGGCGAATCCGTGAACCGGTGCTGCGGCGGGGCGGCGAGCACCTTCGGGTCCCCCCGCAGGCTCTCGGGGACGAACCGCCGCATCAGGTCGGCCAGTCCCTCGCGGCCGGCCTCGGTGTCAAGGCGAAAGGCCTGAGGCTCGCCGTGCCCGTCCACGGTGAGCGTCGCCGTGGCGTCGTCGTAGCGAGTGCGCAGGCGGGCGAGCGCCTCGTCGCGCATGAGCATCAGGTACTTGGTCTTCGGCTGATGCCGGTACGCCACGGCGTTGAAGCCCGAGGGGCCGTTCTCGATGGCGTAGAGCCGGTCGCCCGGGAAGAAGCCGCTGGTCTCGAGGTCGGCCCGATCGATGGGCTCGGGGCTCAAGCCCTTCACGGGATAGCGGTACAGGGCGCTGACATGAATCAATGCGGTCATGCGCAAAGCGTGCCCCTGAATTGATCCGTCGCGCAAGAGCTTCGCGGCCCCTTGTGGTGCCCATTTGCAACACCACATCGGGTCTACCGGCGGCCACCAGCGGCGCCGGGGTCCTCGCGCGGCGGATAGCCGGAGGGCGACGTTTCGGTGGCGCCGCGCCTCTCATCGGGCGGCGGATGCCGGTACGGGAGGGTTGTGCATGAATTTCGAAAAGTACACCGAGCGCGCCCGCGGCTTCGTGCAGGCGGCTCAGAACCTCGCGACGCGCGAGGGACATCCCCAGCTTCAGCCGGGTCACCTGCTCAAGGTGCTGCTCGACGATCCGGAGGGCCTGTGCGCCGGCCTGATCGACCGCGCCGGCGGCCAGTCGCGCGTGGCGCTGGCCCAGACCGAGCAGTGGCTCGCCAAGCAGCCGAAGGTCTCCGGCAACGCCGCGGCCCCGCAGGCCACGCGCGAGCTGATGCGCCTGTTCGACACCGCCGAGAAGGCCGCCGAGAAGGCGGGCGATTCCTACGTCACGGTGGAGCGGCTGCTCCTCGCCCTGGCGGTGGAGAAGGATTCCGAGGCCGGCCGGTCGCTCCAGGCGGCGGGCGTCACCCCCGCCTCGCTGAACGCCGCCATCAACGCGCTGCGCAAGGGCCGCACCGCCGACAACGCCTCGGCCGAGAACGCCTACGACGCGCTCAAGAAGTACGCCCGCGACCTCACCGAGGCCGCCCGGGAGGGCAAGCTCGACCCGGTGATCGGCCGCGACGAGGAGATCCGGCGGACCATCCAGGTCCTGTCCCGGCGCACCAAGAACAACCCGGTCCTCATCGGCGAACCCGGCGTCGGCAAGACCGCGATCGTCGAGGGTCTGGCCCTGCGCATCGTCAACGGCGACGTGCCCGAGAGCCTGCGCGACAAGAGCCTGCTCGCCCTCGACATGGGCGCGCTGATCGCCGGCGCGAAGTATCGCGGCGAGTTCGAGGAGCGGCTGAAGGGCGTGCTCTCCGAGGTCACGGCGGCCGAGGGCGGGATCATCCTGTTCATCGACGAGATGCACACGCTGGTCGGCGCCGGGAAGGCCGACGGGGCGATGGACGCCTCGAACCTGCTGAAGCCGGCGCTCGCCCGCGGCGAGCTGCATTGCGTCGGCGCGACCACGCTGGACGAGTACCGCAAGCACGTCGAGAAGGACGCGGCGCTCGCCCGGCGCTTCCAGCCGGTCTTCGTGTCGGAGCCGACCGTGGAGGACACGGTCTCGATCCTGCGCGGATTGAAGGAGAAGTACGAGCAGCACCACGGCGTGCGCATCCAGGATGCGGCCCTGGTGGCGGCCGCGACGCTGTCGAACCGCTACATCACCGACCGGTTCCTGCCCGACAAGGCGATCGACCTCGTTGACGAGGCCGGCTCGCGCCTGCGCATGCAGGTCGATTCCAAGCCCGAGGAACTCGACAACGTCGACCGCGAGATCGTCCGGCTGAAGATCGAGGCCGAGGCCCTCAAGAAGGAGACCGATTCCGCCTCCCGCGACCGGCTGGTCCGGCTGGAGAAGGAACTCGGCGACCTGGAGGAGCGCTCGGCGGCGATCACCGCCCGCTGGAAGGCCGAGAAGGACAAGCTCGGCACCGCCGCCGGCCTCAAGAAGAAGCTCGACGAGGCCCGCAACGACCTCGCGGCGGCGCAGCGCCAGGGCCAGTACCAGCGCGCGGGGGAGCTCGCCTACGGAGTCATACCCGGTCTGGAGAAGCAGCTCGCCGAGATCGAAGCGAAGTCGGAGACTGGCCGCGACGCCATGATGGAGGAGGCGGTCACCCCGGCCCACGTCGCCGGGGTGGTCTCCCGCTGGACCGGCGTGCCGGTGGACAAGATGCTGGAGGGCGAGCGCGAGAAGCTACTGGCCATGGAGGAGGCGCTCGCCAAGCGCGTTGTCGGCCAGCGCGAGGCGGTCGAGGCGGTCTCGACTGCGGTCCGGCGCGCCCGCGCCGGGCTGCAGGATCCGAACCGGCCGATCGGCTCGTTCATGTTCCTCGGGCCGACGGGGGTGGGCAAGACCGAGCTGACCAAGGCTCTGGCCGGCTTCCTGTTCGACGACGACACGGCGCTGGTGCGCATCGACATGTCCGAGTACATGGAGAAGCACGCGGTCGCCCGGCTGATCGGCGCGCCTCCGGGCTATGTCGGCTACGAGGAGGGCGGCGCCCTCACCGAGGCCGTGCGGCGCCGGCCCTATCAGGTCGTGCTGTTCGACGAGGTCGAGAAGGCGCATCCGGACGTGTTCAACGTCCTGCTGCAGGTTCTCGACGACGGGCGGCTCACCGACGGCCAGGGGCGGACGGTCGACTTCCGCAACACCCTGCTGATCATGACCTCGAATCTCGGGTCCGAGTATCTGGTGAACCAGCCCGCGGGCCAGGACACCGACGCGGTCCGCGACGAGGTCATGGGCGTGGTGCGGGGTCACTTCCGGCCGGAATTCCTGAACCGGGTCGACGAGATCATCCTGTTCCATCGCCTCGCGCGGTCGGAGATGGGGGCGATCGTCGAGATCCAGCTCGGGCGGCTGCAGAAGCTCCTGGACGATCGCAAGATCAATCTCACGGTGGATGAGGACGCCAAGAGCTGGCTCGCCGACAAGGGCTACGACCCGGCCTACGGGGCGCGGCCGCTGAAGCGGGTGATCCAGAAAAACGTCCAGGATCCGCTGGCCGAGCTGGTGCTGTCCGGCAGGGTCCACGACGGGGAGACGGTGCCGGTCCGCGTGGGTCCGATGGGCCTGATGATCGGCGACGTCACGGTCGGCACCGAGCGCCGGCCGGTCCACGCGACGTTGAACTGATCGGCTGGCCGATCACGATCGGGGCGGCGCATCCCAGGCCGGTGCGCCGCCCCTTCCCCAGGCATACCGTGGTGCGGGCAGGGGTCGCTTGCCGCCCGCGGGCCTTGAGCCGACGCAGGAGGGACTGGATGTGTACGGTGTTGACGCACCTCGGGTGCGATCACCGCCGCTATTTCGAGGTATTGCGGGCGAGCCCGGGATGACGCCTCATCCCGGTTTCCGCTGAAGCCTCCGGGCAGACGTCGCCCGCCCTGCGAGCCCGATCAAGCATCGTGGTCCAGCGCAGCCCGGCAACCGTGAGCGCGGCGTCGCCCGGGATCGCCTCGCTGCGCTCGCAATGACGGGATGTTCCGGAACGGGTCGCGCTGCGAGCGTTTGGGTTGATCGGACACCGTCACCGGAACCTCGCCCTATGGCCGTCGCCGCCCCGACACTCCCGCTCAACGATGCGCGCCGCATCCCGCAGATCGGCTACGGCTGCTGGCAGCTCTCGGACGCGCAGGCGCCGGACCTTGTCGGTCGGGCGCTTCAGGCGGGCTACCGCCTGATCGACACCGCGGCCGCCTACGGCAACGAGGCGGGCGTCGGCCGCGGCATCCGTGACGGCGGGGTAGGGCGGGAAGAGATCTTCCTCACCACCAAACTCTGGAATGATCGCCAGGGGCGCGACGAGGCGCGGCGGGCCTTCGACGAGAGCCTGAAGCGGCTCGGCCTGCCGTATGTCGACCTCTACCTGATCCACTGGCCGTGCCCGCAGCGGCGCCTGTTCGTCGAGACCTGGAAGGCGTTGATCCAGCTCCGCGAGGAAGGCCGGGCCAAGTCGATCGGCGTCTCGAACTTCACTCCTGAACACATCGCCACGTTGATCGGCGAGACCGGCGTCGCGCCCGCGGTGAACCAGATCGAGCTCCACCCGCGCTTCCAGCGCGTGGATCCGCGCGCCGACCATGCGCGTCACGGAATCGTGACCGAGTCTTGGAGTCCGCTGGGGCAGGGCAAGGAGCTGAACGACCCGGTCATTCTCGCGATCGCGAAGGCGCACGGACGGACGCCGGCCCAGGTGGTGCTGCGCTGGCAGGTTCAGATCGGCTGCGTTGCGATCCCCAAGACCGCACGTCCCGAACGCATCCTTGAGAACAGTGCGCTGTTCGATTTCGAACTCGGAGCGGACGACATGGAGCGGATTGCCTGCCTGAACCGGACCGACGGCCGGATCGGGCCCGACCCCGCGACCTTCTGCTGACGGGATTCGCCTTCGGCAGCGCAGCATAACATCGCGCCGCAAAAGATTTATGCTCACACCTAGCATATCTGGACAGCCGCCCCGGGCCCCCATAAGTTAGACGGCACAATGCTCAAACTGAGCATAATGGAGGACGCCATGACGGCGACCATTGCCCCCGTCTCGCGCAGGCCCATCCCGGGGCTGCCGCTGCCCGATCTCTATGCCCGTGTCAGCCGGCACGTGCCGGCGATCGAATGGCCCGCCCTGGCCCCCGACATCGAGGCGATCCTGCGCCTGAAGCGCGAGCGCAACGCCGTGATCCTGGCACATAACTATCAGGCGCCCGAGATCTTCCACACGGTGGCCGACATCGTCGGCGATAGCCTCGCGCTGGCCCGCGAGGCGGTGACGGTCGATGCCGACGTGATCGTGCTGGCGGGCGTCCACTTCATGGCCGAGACCGCCAAGCTCCTGAACCCGGCCAAGACCGTGCTGATTCCCGACATGGGCGCGGGCTGCTCGCTGGCCGATTCGATCACCGCCGCGGACGTGCGCGGCTTGCGGGCCAAGTACCCGGGCGTGCCGATCGTGACCTACGTGAACACCTCGGCGGCCGTGAAGGCCGAGTCGGACCTGTGCTGCACATCCGGCAACGCCGTCGCGGTGGTGAAGTCGCTGAACGCCCCCCGTGTGCTGATGATCCCGGACGAGTTCCTGGCGCAGAACGTCCAGGCCGAGATCCCGGAGGTCGAGATCCTGACCTGGGCCGGGCACTGCGAGGTGCACGAGCGCTTCACCCCCGCCGACATCCGCGACGTCCGCGAGAGCTATCCCGGCGTGACCGTGATCGCGCACCCGGAATGCCCGCCGGACGTGGTGGCGGAATCGGACTTCTCCGGCTCCACCGCGATGATGATGGATTTCGTGGTCCAGAAGCGGCCGAAGCAGGTGGTGCTCGTCACCGAATGCTCCATGGCCGACAACATCGCGGCGCAGAACCCCGATATCGAGTTCATCAAGCCCTGCAACATGTGCCCGCACATGAAGCGGATGAGCTTAGGCAACATCCGCCGCGCCCTGGAGACGATGACCCACGAGGTCACCGTTGATCCGGCGCTTGCCGACCGGGCCCGCGCTGCGGTGGAGCGCATGCTCCAGGTGCGGACGCGATGAACGCGTTCTCCCCCAACACCGCCGACCGCGTCGTCGTGGTCGGCGGTGGCGTCGCGGGTCTCAGCGTCGCGCTGCGCCTCGCGCCTCGCCCGGTGACGCTCGTCACCGCATCGCTTCTCGGCTCCGGCACCGCCACCGGCTGGGCACAGGGCGGCATCGCCGCCACGGTGGGCGCCGACGACGCGGCCGCGTTGCACGCGGCCGACACGGAAGCGGCCGGCGCCGGGCTGACCGAGCCGGACGTGGCGCTCCGGGTCGCGCAGGAAGGCCCCGGGTTGATCGACTGGCTGGTGCGGATCGGCGTGCCGTTCGATCGGACCGGCGATGCCGCGCTCGCCCTGGGGCTGGAGGCCGCGCACGGCCGCCGCCGCATCGTCCGCTCCGGTGGCGACGCCACCGGGGCGCGGGTCCTCGAAGGGCTGGTGCGGGCCGTGCTGGCCGCACCCTCCGTCGAGATCGTCACGGCGCGCGCCTGCGACCTGCTCCGCGACACGAACGGCGCGGTAGCCGGCATCGTCGCCGAGCGCGACGGCGCCCTGTTCCGCATCCCGGCCCGCGCCGTGGTGCTGGCCACCGGGGGCGTCGGCGCCCTCTACGCGGCGACCACCAACCCGCCGGGCGCGGTCGGCCGCGGGCTGGCCCTCGCCGCCCGGGCCGGTGCGGTCCTGCGCGACATGGAGTTCGTGCAGTTCCACCCGACCGCCATCGCGGCCGGCGCCGACCCGATGCCGCTCGCGACCGAAGCCCTGCGCGGGGAGGGCGCCCGGCTGATCGACGAGACCGGCGCCCCCGTGATGGCCGGCATCGCGGGCGGCGATCTCGCTCCGCGCGACGTCGTCGCCCGCGGTATCTTCCAGGCGCTGCAGCGGGGCCGCAGGGTCTATCTCGACGCCCGCGGCACGCTCGGCGCCGCGATGCCGACGCGCTTCCCGACGGTGGCGGGCCTCTGCGCCGCGGCCGGCATCGACCCGGCCGTGGAGCCGATCCCGGTCCGCCCGGCGGCGCACTACCACATGGGCGGCGTGAAGGTGGACGGGCACGGCGCCACCTCGGTGCCGGGCCTCTACGCCTGCGGCGAGGTCGCCTCCACGGGCCTGCACGGCGCCAACCGTCTCGCCAGCAACTCCCTGCTGGAGGGCCTCGCCTACGCCCGCTTCATCGCCGAAGGGCTCGACGCGCCGCCGCCGGCCGCCATCATGCCCCAGGTCATTTCCGTCCGCGCCGCCGGCGACCTGCCGGTGATCCGCACCTTGATGGAGCGCCAAGTCGGCGTCGTGCGCGACGCGGCCGGTCTGGCCGGAGCGGTGGGCGCCCTGGCGCCCGCGGCGGAAACCTGCGACGCGGCGCTGGTGGCGCTGCTGATCGCCCATGGCGCGCTGGAGCGCCGGGAAAGCCGCGGCGCCCACTGGCGCAGCGACCATCCGCATCTCGGCGCCGCGACCCACACCGAGACGACGCTGGCCGATCTCCGGGCGGCGGAGCGCGGCCGGGCGGCCGCCGAGGAGGCCCTGACGCCATGACCCGATCGGTCCTCTCCGACGAGATCCTGCACCTGCCGCGGCTCTTGGTGGAGCCGGTGGTGCGCGCCGCCCTGCTTGAGGATCTCGGCCGGGCCGGCGACATCACCACCGACGCCATCGTACCCCCGGGTGTGCACATGCGCGGCGTGATCGCCTCCCGCCAGGACGGCGTCATCTCGGGCACCGACGCCGCCGCCATCGCGTTCGCGCTGGTGGACCCGGCCGTGACCGTCACGGTCGAGCGCGGCGACGGCGCGCGCGTCGCTCCGGGCGACGTGGTGCTGCGCCTCGAAGGCCCGGCCCGGGCGATCCTCACCGCCGAGCGCGTCGCGCTCAACCTGCTCTGCCGCATGTCGGGCGTCGCCACCGCAACCCACGGCCTCGTCGAGGCGGCCCGCCCGCACGGCAAGGCCTCGATCGTCTGCACCCGCAAGACCACGCCGGGCCTGCGCGCCCTGGAGAAGCACGCGGTGCGGGCCGGCGGCGGCTCGAATCACCGGTTCGGCCTCGACGACGCGGTGCTGATCAAGGACAACCACGTGGCGGTGGCCGGCGGCATCGTCCCGGCGATCGCGCGGGCCCGGGCCAGGGCCGGCCATCTCGTGAAGATCGAGTGCGAGGTCGACAGCCTGGAGCAGCTGGCGGAGGCGCTCGCGGTCGGGATCGACGCCGTGCTCCTCGACAATATGGGCCCCGATCAGCTCACCCGCGCGGTGGCGATGATCGACGGCCGCGCGCTCTCCGAGGCCTCCGGTCGGATCACCCGCGAGACGGTGGGGGCGGTGGCGGCATCAGGCGTCGACCTGATCTCCTGCGGCTGGATCACCCACTCGGCGGCGATCATCGATCTGGGCCTCGACGCGGCCTGATCGGCGGGGTCCACCGGCACCGTCGTTCCACTGTCATCACGTTCGAGTGACAAGTCTTCGTCGTGGTCGCATCGGAGAAATCCGGAGTCTATCGCCGCGCGACTGACGCGCTAGGGTTTCGCGCAACAGCGAAGCGACCGATCGGACCTGCCCGTGAGCCAAGCCCTGCATTCCGCGGCTGCCCCGGCGGTCGATCTTCCGGCCGCGCCGGTCGCGCGCAAGCCCGGCGCGGTCCGGCACGGCCCCGGGGCGGCGCTGATGCTCGGCGCGCTGGGCGTGGTGTACGGCGACATCGGCACGAGCCCGCTCTACGCGTTCAAGGAGGCGGTGAAGGCGGCGACGGCGGGCGGCGCCGCGGTGCCGGCGGCGGCCACCGGCGCAGTGTCGCTGATCCTGTGGTCGCTGATCCTGATCGTGTCGCTGAAATACGCGGTGCTGATCCTGCGCGCCGACAACCGCGGCGAGGGCGGCA
>NZ_BPQS01000044.1 GCF_022179385.1 Methylobacterium longum
AGGGCTCTGGGCCGCCATCGGCCGCTTGGTGGATGCCATCACCCCCGACGAGTGCGCCAACTTCTTCGCCGCCGCAGGATACGACCCCGATTAAACCGAAAACGCTCTAGTCCTGTGCGACGCGTTGCACCGGTCGTTTGCTCCCCCGGTACAATCCCAGAAGGCCCAGATTGCCGTGGTCTCTCTCAGGCGCTCCGAAGGAAACGGCACGTCCGTCGCCATCACAGGACCTGAACTTCGCATCCCGTGCCGTTCTCTTCCCTGCGAATTCCGTGATCGACGTCGCCCGCTCCGATTTGATAGAGCGGCTACAGGGCGGGGCGCGCCCTCGCAATGCCTATCGCCGCACCGACGACTACGCCATTCTGGCCATCATCCGCACCGTCACAGACGTGCGACCGGCCTACGGCTGTCGGCGCGTGACAGCGATCTCAAATTGGACCTGGTGTGCCACCGGCGAGCCGCTCTTGAACCACAAGGATGGGTTCCGTCTAATGAGGTAGGGTGGCCTGCTCCTCCAGCGTTATCCGGGCGTGCGGCCGATGGGCACTGACGAAAGCTGCGTCATCGCCGACGTCCTGAGCAGATGCTGGTCTTCAGAAGCGCTGTAGGTCGGCTGCCGGGACAGCGAGGTCGAAGGCGAGTGCAGTCAGAAGTACGCTCATCAAAAGCCGATACCTATCATCGGCCGCGCCGCCGACGAAACTGGCGCTTGCGGAGGCGCAGGGGTCGGGCGCGGCATTGCGACGGCGGGTTTCGGGCGTATGGCCTCACGGATCGGCTTTGCCTTGGGACGACTCGCTTCAGGCGTCGGCTTTGGCCTTTGAACGATGGGCTTGGGCTCCGGCTTCGGACGACGTGCTATAGGCTTGGGCTCAGGCGCCGGAGGTTTCGGCTTCTCGATAGCGACGCACCGATTGCCGTTGGCGTGCTGCCCGGGCCCACATAGAAGCGGACAGAAATGAGCGGGACGTCCTCGCAGGTCTTGAAGGATTTGCTGGGTCGGCTCAAGCGGGGGCGGCTGTAGCTTGGCGTGCCGCGCATAGCGCGCCAGCGCTTCCCGGGATTTACTGTTCCAAACCTGATTCGGTCTTTCGTCGATGCAGCCTATTCGCCCGAGTTCGGACTTGGTTTCGCGCACGAGGCGGTCTCGTGTGATCGCATCACCGGGGAAGGCACTCTGGCTGGTCGGATTGGTCGTCTGAACAGAGGGCTGAAGAGTGTTGTAGGCTAAGCGTGCCTCACCGAGGGCTTTGCTCGCGATCGTGTCAGTTCCCGTACTGGGAGCCTCAAGCGAAGCGATGCGCTCCTCCGGGTGGTCCGCAACCGCTAATGCTGTCGGACCAGCCGTTTGACTGTTGTTGCCAGCCGCAAAATCGGCCATTCCCTGCCGGTCTGGACCGACCATGCCTTCCGACTTTTGCGCCCCGACACTTGTAGGAAGCTCCGCTTTCCGAGTGTCCTGTGTGATGTGCACGTTATCGGCGAACGCAGGCCGACGCGCCTTCACGGCGGCCTGCTCCAACTCGGCTTCCTGTGCTGCGATCGCTGCTCGCTTGGTCTTCTCGGCCTGTTCCTCAGCGAAAACGCGCTGACGCGCCTCGTCGGCCAGGCGCGCAGCCTCGGCGCGCTTAGTCTTCTCGATCTGTTCTTCAGCGAGGACGCGCTGACGCGCCTCGTCGGCCAGGCGCGCAGCCTCGGCGCGCTTAGTCTTCTCGACCTGTTCTTCAGCGAGGACGCGCTGACGCGCTTCGTCGGCCAGGCGCGCAGCCTCGGCGCGCTTAGTCTTCTCGACCTGTTCCTCAGCGAGGACGCGCTGACGCGCCTCGTCGGCCAGGCGCGCAGCCTCGGCGCGCTTAGTCTTCTCGATCTGTTCTTCAGCGAGGACGCGCTGACGCGCTTCGTCGGCCAGGCGCGCAGCCTCGGCGCGCTTAGTCTTCTCGACCTGTTCCTCAGCGAGGATGCGCATCTTCGCCTCGGCTTCGTGAGCAGCCTGTTCGGCGTTGCGGCGTACCTCCGCATCCTTCTTCCGCTGCTCCTGTTGCGCCTCGAGGAGCCTCCAATCGTCTTGGAGCTTCAGTCGGAGCTTTGCGAGATCAACGAAATCACTCTCTGGATAGCGCTTGATGAAGTCGCGCAGCACGACAGGGTCGCTGCTGTCGCGGATCTTGCGCCAGACGTCGCGATCGGTTTCGCTTCGGTTGAAAACAAATTTCCCTGGATAGGATAGAGACAATTCTGGTGTTTGCTGACCCCTGCTCTGGGTGTCGACGGCGATGCTAACGCGCTGGAAGAACTGTGGGAGGTCCAGGCCTGGCTCGTCGATGATCTTCAGGAAGGCGCTTGTGAAGATGCTGTTGCGCCCTGTTCCGTCATAGGCCAGTGCATTGGCCTGGGTTGCATAGGCCACGACGAGGCCGCGACCGCTTATCTTGGCCAGGCCCGTATCGAATGGATTGCGGTCGCTGCGCTCCTTCAGCGGAAGATTACGACAGGCATCAAGAATAAGAATTCGTGCTCCGTCGGCACGGCTGAGTTCGCCGACAATATCATCCACCCGGAGAGTTTCGTATTCCAGATCAAACTCGTCTTGGAGCTTGGCATCGATTGGGACGATGTAATTGCGGCCTTTGTACTGAAGCCCGTGACCTGCATAGTAAGCGAGAGCCGCATCGGCCCCTTGCGCAGCGCGGGCGAATTGCCGGAGTTGATCGCGCAACGTCTCTCGGGTCAGATCGATGCCGCCGTAGACTTGAAACCCCGCCTTTTTCAGCGCCGACGTGACGTCCTCGGCGTCGTTGCGCGGATTGGGCAGGGAAGGGAAACGCTGATAGTTCGCATTGCCCACTACAAATGCGACGCGCCGCTCCGCCGGTGCGGCAAGCGCACCATCCACAGTCAAAGCCAGCACGAGGCTGACGATCATGACGAGGAGCCTGCGCGCCTGCATGGCTACCCTACAAGTCCAGCAGCGGTTTCAACGCATAAAAATGCGCCGATCCAGCCGTGGAATTCGGTCATTCCCGCGGGTCTCGTCATGGGCGCCTGTCGCGCCGACGGATTACGGTGGTAAGGCATTAATCCTCTGATTCCTCGCCAGCCGCGTCATGCGGTTCACCGATCTCGGAGACCGCGCCCATGCTCGGAAGGACCGAGCCAGCCTGGAGGAAGCGCAAAGGATCGACCGCAACGCTGTTGACCCGCGTCTCATAATGGAGGTGCGGACCGGTGGAGCGCCCGGTCGAGCCGACCTGACCGATCACCGTCTCTGGCTGCACTGCCTGCCCGGCGGAGATCGCGTAGACGGAGAGATGGCCATAGCGCGTCACCACCCCACCGCCGTGGTCGATCTCCACAAGGTTGCCGTATCCGCCCGTCGGTGCCGCCGTGATGACCCGGCCGGCGGCGGTGGCCCGCACCTTGGTGCCGACCGGGGCCCGGAAATCCATCCCGGCATGCATCGTCGCGGCGCCGGTGAACGGGTCCTTGCGCTGGCCGAAATTACTGGTGAGATGCCGCTCCGCCTGCTCAATGGGACGCCGCAAAGGAACCTGATCGGCGGCCAAACGCCACCGCTGCTGCTCGGCCAACGCCGCCTCGAGGGCACGGGTGGCTGCCTCGAACGCGTCCCTCGGGCTTGTTGCTGTTGCGATCGCCGCCACAGGCTGAAGCGTCATGGCGACGCCGAGACCGGTGAGGGCTCCGCGCAGGAGGCCGATCCCATCCCGCACCCGCTGGGCAAAGCTGCCGAGGACGCGCGCCTCCGTCCGGTCCACGCTGTCGAGGGAGGCTTCGAGGGCTGCAAACTGCTCGCGCGTCGGCAGTGCCAGGAGCGCACGCACCCGCCCCGATCCCGCATCGGTGCCAGGGCCTCCAAGGTCCGAGCGCTGTCCGGTCCCGGACTTTCCGAGTTCGCGCGAGCGTCCAAGTTGCAGCACGTTCGGCTCGCCCCCGCTTGAACCCGTGGCGGGAGCTTGCTCGCG
This sequence comes from Methylobacterium longum, assembly GCF_022179385.1. Lineage (GTDB taxonomy): Bacteria > Pseudomonadota > Alphaproteobacteria > Rhizobiales > Beijerinckiaceae > Methylobacterium > Methylobacterium longum. The sequence continues at coordinate 3,984 of NZ_BPQS01000044.1, forward strand.
GGCGGGCGTTTCGGTCGGCGCACGGCCGGGCTCAGCGACGCGTTGGGCGTAGGCGTTGAGCGTCGCGAGGCGGTTCTCAAGGTCAACCTGGCGGGTGACGATGTCCGCCATCCGCCCCGCGAGACCATCCTGCTCCAGAACCTGATGGCTCGCGACGCCGACGAGGCGACGGGTCAGCGCCCGCACCTTGTCCTCGTAGGCTACCTTCTGGTTCGCATGTTCGGCTGCCAAGCGCTTGCTCTCCCGGTCGCCAGAATAGGCGAACCAGGAGGCAACGGCCGCCCACACCAAGAGCGGCGCGACGAAGTAAGCCGCCACGCGGAACGACGGCCGCGCCGATGCCGAGCGGCGGCTGCCGCCGGATACCCGACCGATCCTTGTCGACGCCTGCCTCACAGCCGCCCTTCCCCACGGAATTCACGGAACAGCCCACCGTGTCCGCGATGCGTGAGTGTACCCCAATTGAGACTGGCTGTGGATGGCCATCGCGGCAATTCCAAATCGGTATGGCATCTGGACAACGGCCTGTGCCGAAGTGGAACTTCCTTCGCGCCAGATCACGCCGGCTGGTCGCGATAATCGTTGCCGCGAGTACAAGGCCGAGCCAAGGGAGCGCCTCTCCCTCAGTGATCGCGTGCGCGACAGCAATTTGGGCCATCCGCTCGACGTTTCACCGCGTCCGCTCATCACCGGCGATGGCACGGCGGCGAGATGTTGCCGAAATAAGCCCGAAGCGGATAGTGTCATCAGGCTTGGTGCCTGTTGGAGAGTTTGCCTTGGGTATGCCTGCGGCCCGTATCACGGATCTCCACACCTGCCCGATGGTGACGGTGCTCGTGCCGCATGTCGGCGGGCCAATCTTGCCGCCATGCATGCCGACCGTGCTAATCGGCGGCATCGCCGCTGCCCGGGTCGGGGACCTCGCTCAGTGCACTGGGCCAGTCGACTCGATCCTGAAAGGGTCCACGACCGTGCTGATCGGCGGCCAACCCGCAGCGCGGATCGGCGACCCGACCACTCACGGAGGCGTGATTACGACTGGCTTGCCGACCGTGCTGATCGGGGCCTGAAATGCGTCCCGCCCCGAAGACTTCAGTCCCGTGCGTAACGCTCAGGCTCGGGCCGAGGCAACGGTGATGCGCGTGGGACCATTGAAGACGTCCCAGCCCGCACTGTACAAGTTGTATCGCGCGAGCCTCCATTGGATGAATGAGCCTGTCGGTTAGCGCATGATCCGTTCGGTCGTGTAGGATTTCATGAGTTCTCCGGTGCCGGGCTCGCCCTGTCGCTTGAAGCAAATGAATGTGTCACTCCCGACGACGCCGATCAGCGAAATCTCGTTCGGCATGACTTGGAGCCAGTGCCCATCGTCGAGCATGACCGTCTGCTTCGCGACGGGACGGATGTGGTGGGAAAACGAAGGCCATGGCGATCGCGCGGTCGGGATGATTAGGCCGGAAAGCGCCGAGGTTGACCCACGTAATCAGTGCCTCGAACATCCAGTCACTCCGCCGAGTCGCCTTGGCGCTCGAGCAAGCCCCATTCCGGCTGCCAAAGCCCGTCGGGATCGATGACGACCATCGGCACTTTGAAATCATTGGCGAACTTGACTGCCGCCCGAAATGCCTCCTTCAGCGGCATCTCGGCGCCCCGAAAATCTTTCGGCAGGCGGCCGCCGGTGACGGAGGCGGGGCACAGGAACTTGCCGGCCAGGCGGTCTCCGTCGCGGCTTAAAATTAGGGTCATCGCATCATCGGGTGCTTCGTCTACTTGTTCGAACCGGTTTCCCTGCGGCATGATAAACCTCGCAACGGCGGCGTTAAAGTTTGACTGTCAATCGGGCATTGTCTGGCAGCGAGACCCCCCATAGCATCTGCTTGCATCGGACCCACGTCCACTTCAGCGAGGATTGATCTGAATTTTTTCCTCAAGCTGCTTGAGTTTTTGATCGGATCGACAGGTTTTGAGGTCTCGGGAGCTCGATAATTTTATGGCGATGACTACATGTTCCGCTTTGTCGAAAGTCGCTGTGAAGCAGGCGCAACCATAACCGTAGCTAGCGTTCCTAGATTTCACATAATGGGCCGGGGCAAAATTGGGTGGCCAATCTCCCTCCGCTTGATGGCCGCCCTGCATCGCGACGGTCCACTCACCGTCCCGATCGTAAAGCGTCGCATTGCCCGGACTTGGATTATCGAACCAGCCGCATCGAACCTCGTCCTTGGCCGCCATCGCGGACGTGAGCCCCGGGCACAGGCTCAAGATACTTGCGGCCATCCCAGCCCGAAGAAAGTCAATCGAACGATGACGCCACATTCCCGACCTTCCCCGGATCACCGAAAACATGCCGAGATGTCTAGATAATCTGTTCATCGAATATGGTCGCCAGAGTCCCTTAGCTGAGAGTAGATTTATTTAAGATATATTCCAACTTCTGGGCAATTTCCGCAATCTCATCGGCGTGATCCAATCCATTGACCATTTTCCGCGCATTTATGTAGTCGCAGAACTCTCCGCGAAAATAAGTGTTGAATTTGTGCCCGTTTGCGAAGCCGAACCCCGTCCGCACGCCGTAGGACATAATTTCATAGGAGACTCGTGGGGTTTTGACCTGCTCAGGGTGAAGCAGCAAGTCGAGGCCGCGCTTGAGTGCGACACTCATCGTAGCGTAGTTGGACCACCAGGTCAGTTGCACGTACCCGCGCCCGAAATACGCATGTTCCTGTCCCGAAGCCTGATCGAAGGCTTATGATGCGGGCCCCCGTCTCGTGATCCCATTGTCGCGTGTTTCGTCAATCTCCGGATGAGACCAGATTTCGATATGCTAAACTGATCGCCGTCCGGTTCGGTAATCCGCGCCCCGCCGCCGTCCAGAAGCATGACTTTGACCGGTTCGTGGTAGCGTCGACCCCTACCGTTTTCGACCTCATCGACCGGAGCCATCTTGTAGACCCATGCCTTACGTTTCAGCATGATCGGGCGACCGAATTTATTGAAGAGTGGGTGGCCCTTCTTGTCCTTTGCCTGGACGTAATGGGTTTCTAGCGAGGTTGTCTCCCACATCACGGTGGCGAGCATGTAGGCGGCCCATCGCCGATCGATGATGCAAGGATCGCGACCGATCATGTCAATAAGGACAAGAACATCGTTCAGTGCCTTGGGATCGTATTTGGGACTGCTCGCGAACACCTCCACGAACTTCTTGCGGAAGGTATTGGCGTTGTAGTGGCCGACCTGGAGCGATTTGGGGGACATTCCAAGCCTCCTCGGTTTCGGAGCAGCTTACGGCTGATCCCGCGTCGTTCCGGCGTCCGCTCCGCCCTGTACTCGGCACTCGATCTTACCCTCGCTCATCGCCAATTCGATGGACGATACTTTGTCGCCATGGAGAATATGGCCTAGTATTTTCACAGAAACGTCCGGTAAAATGGTGCCCGTGATCACGTTGTCGATCATTCGACCCCCCGAGTCGGGGTCGTTGCACATGGAGACGATTTGGGACACTACGGTGTCGTCGTAGCGGAACCCTGCGCCGTGGTTGTCGCGAATACGGCGTCCGATTCGGTCCAGCTGGAGCCGGACGATGCCTCCGAGCATCTCCGGCGAGAGCGGGAGATACGGGATCGTCACCATCCGACCGAGGAGCGCGGCTGGGAACACTTTGAGGAGTTGCGGACGCAGAGCTGCCGCCATCGCTGCGGGATCGCTCACGTAATCGGGATCCTGCGCCAGTTGCATGAGGAGATCAGTGCCGACATTCGAAGTCAGGATGATGAGAGTATTTTTGAAGTCAATCCGCCGGCCGGTACCGTCCTCCATAACCCCCTTGTCGAAGACCTGAAAGAAGATCTCGTGTACGTCGCCGTGCGCCTTCTCGACCTCGTCGAGGAGGATGACGCTGTAGGGGCGGCGCCGCACCGCCTCGGTGAGCCGGCCGCCCTCGCCATAGCCGACGTAGCCGGGCGGGGCGCCCTTGAGCGTCGAGACGGTGTGCGCCTCCTGGAACTCGCTCATGTTGATGGTGATCATGTTCTGTTCGCCCCCGTAGAGGGCCTCGGCGAGGGCGAGCGCCGTCTCGGTCTTGCCGACGCCGGAGGGGCCGCAGAGCATGAACACGCCAATTGGCTTGTTCGGGTTCTCGAGCTTGGCCCGGTTGGTCTCGATGCGCTTGGCGATCATCGACAGGCCGTGCGACTGGCCGACCACGCGCTTGTTCAGGATTGCGGGCAGGCGGAGCACGGTCTCGATCTCGTCGCGCACCATCCGACCGACCGGAATGCCGGTCCAATCGGAGACGACCGAGGCCACCGCCTGCTCGTCGACATGGGCGTAGATCATGCGCCCTTCCGGATCGATCGCGGCGAGGGCCTCGGAGCGGTCGCGCAGCGTGTCGCGCTGCGTCTGCACGTCAGGCTCCGCGCGGCCGAGGGCCTCGCGCAACGCCCGGATTTCGTCGACGAGGCTGCGCTCGGATGACCATTTCCCGTCGAGCTCCGTCAGCTTGGTTCGCGTCGCCACTAATTCAGCGTCGATCTCGCCGACACGCTCCTCGTCCGCCATGTTGAGGTCGCGGTCCGCGATCAGGGCCGCGCGCTCAGATTCCAGGGCGGCGATGCCCACCCGCGCGTCCTCGATGGCCGCCGGGGTCGCGCTCTGGCTGATTGCGACGCGGGCGCAGGCCGTGTCGAGCAGGCTCACCGCTTTGTCGGGAAGCTGGCGGGCGGGGATGTAACGGTGCGAGAACTCGACGGCGGCCACCACTGCCCGGTCGGAGATGCGGACGCCGTGGTGCTTCTCCATCGGCGCCAGCAGGCCGCGCACCATGTCGCAGCAGCGGGCTACATCGGGCTCGCCGATCTGGATTGCCTGGAACCGGCGCGTGAGGGCGGGGTCCTTCTCGAAATACTGGCGGTACTCCGCCCAGGTCGTCGCCGCGATCGTCTTGAGTGTGCCCCGGGCGAGCGCAGGCTTGAGCAGGTTGGCCGCGTCCCCCGTGCCGGCGGCGCCGCCAGCCCCGATCAGGGTGTGGGCCTCGTCGATGAAAAGGATGATCGGCTGAGGGGAGGATTGCACCTCGTCAATGACTGAGCGGAGCCGCTGCTCGAATTCGCCCTTCATCGATGCCCCGGCCTGCATCAGCCCGATATCGAGGGCGCAGAGCCGCACGCCCCTAAGCGAGGGCGGCACGTCGCCCGAGGCGATCCGCTGGGCAAACCCCTCCACCACGGCGGTCTTGCCGACGCCGGCCTCGCCCGTGAGGATCGGGTTGTTCTGGCGGCGGCGCATCAGCACGTCGACGAGCTGCCGGATCTCCTCGTCGCGTCCCCGGATCGGGTCCATCTCGCCGCTCGCGGCGCGGGCGGTGAGGTCCTGCGAAAAGCGATCAAGCGCTGTCTTGCCGTTCGCCGCGCCGGAGGCCGCCCCTGGCGTCCCGGCCGCGACAACGCCCGAGCCGTCCATGGGCCGCAGGGTTTCCTCGTCCGACCGGCCCCAGAGGCCCCGGTGCTCTGCGCTGAGCGCCTCGACCGGGATCTTGGCGAATTCCTGCGAGAGGGCGAGGAAGGCGCGGCGCAGCTCTGGGGCCTTCAGCCCGGCCACCAAGATGTGGCCGGTGCGGATCTGCGTCTCACCGAAGAACAGGGTCGCGTAGTGCCACCCCCGGTCGAGCAGGTCGACCACGGCGTTGGAGATGCCCGGCATCTCGGTTTCGTTGCGGCGCAGGCCGGAGACCGCTCGCTCGATCTCGCCGAGCAGCCGCGCCCGGTCGAGCTTGTAGGCATCCGCGGTCAGGGCGATGTCGGTCCCGCTGCCCTGCAGCAGGTGGAGCAGCCAGTGGCCGAGTTCGACATTCCGGTTGCCGGCCCCCTTGGCGTGGCGCAAGGCCTGGAAAAAGGCTTCGTAGCCGACGCGGTTGAGTTTGCCGGTGACAGTCTCAAGACTGATGTCGGCCATGTCGGTCCCCCTGTGGTTCTGCATCGGCGGGGCGCCGGGCGCGCTCCGCCGGGTTCAACCTCGCATCGCAGCGATATCCCTCAGCGTCCGCGTCCTGCGTCCTCACCATCCAGGTGGTGTAGCCGAGCCGCCCCCCTGCCTCCTGGTTGAGCTGGAGCGGGCGTACCGCCCGTCTCGGAAGGGCGATCTCCACTTCGCAGTCGATCTCGCTGCCGAGATAGAAGTAGAGAAGGTCCGCCAAAGGCGTACAGAGCGGTCCCGTCGGCAGGAACGCCTCGAACGCGTCGCGGTCGCGAGCGTAAAGCCGCAGCCGGATCGTGTCCTCAATGCTGAAGACGCTCGCGCCGATCAAGCAATCGACGCCTAGCCCCGCGAAGGACTTCCCGAGCCGCGTCTGGTCGGCGCGATCGAAGGGCAGGAAGGTGCCCACGAACTCCTCCACTTCGCAGCGGATGCCGAACAAACCCTCGACCGCTTGGCGCAACCGCGACGCGGACCGGGCCTTCGGGCCGAGGAGCCCGGCGAAGTTCAGCCTCGCCGCGTCCGAGACCGCATCCTGTCCCCGGAAGATCTCCGACCCGAGCCCGATCGCGCTGCCGATGTAGTCGACGAAGCGATCCTGATCCGGCCGATCGGCTTGCGCGACCGGCCGAGCATCCGCCCAAGCTCGGTAGTATAGCTGGAGGAACCGGTGGTTCAGGAGATCGAGGAAACGCGGGAAGCCTGCATGGCCGTTGCTCCACCACCCGTAGGTCTCATCCGTGGTCTGGAGCGGGAGCGGCCCGTGCGGCCCCAGGAGCCCAAGGAAGCGCACGAACAGGCGCAGGCGCCCCTGCACATCGGTCTCCACGGCTTCGATGGTGGAGGGGGGGAAGGCCAGGAACGGGTTCTCGCCGAGAGCAAGGTAATCCTGATCGCGGCTGGCGCTGTCGCCGATCCGCGGCATATCCGGAAAGCTGCGCTCGATCAGGCGCATCACCCAGAGAAGATCAAACCTGTAGGGTTCCGCCTCTAGGGCCGCGCGGAGGGTCTCGGGCGCGGCGCTCACAGGGGCCGCCTAGCGCCGACCCGGGGCGGCCAGCGCATGATCTCGCCGCGCTCGACCGTGCAAAGCACCGTCTGCGTAAAGTGGTTTACCCCGGCATATTCGGCGAAGAACCGATCAAGAATTAGGCCGAGTAGGAAGCAGCCCGTTCCCTCGAACGCCTTCTCCTCCAGCAAGATTGTGATTTCGGTGCCCCGGGCGGTGCCAGTCCCGGTCCGGTGGCGGAGCCGGCGGTTCACGGCCCGGCTGTCGATGGCCCGCACGCCCCGGATGCGGCGCTCGGTGGAGCCCTGGCTGAGGTCGGCAAACAGCATGAGCACCTCACGCAGGGCCTCGGCGCCGCGTCCGGCCCCCCGCGAGACGAGCCCGAGATGGTTGAGGCTCAGGATGTTGATCAGCCGCCACGCCACCGAGCCGGTGAAGGCGGTCTCGGTGCGGCTGCGCAGGGATGCGACCACGGCCTCGCGTGGGCGGGTCGGTCCGCTCAGGCATATGACCGTCAGGGAGGCGTCGTCGAGGAAGTGGAAATCGACCAGGCGCTCGCCTACCGGAAGCTGCTCCGGCAGGTGCCGGTTTGAGCAGAGGGCGCGGACGCTGAGTTCAGCGACGCTGCGCTCGTCGTCGAGGCGATCGGGCTCGACGAGGGACAGGAACACGTCCGTCCCAGCATAATCCGAGACGTATCCGTAGCTTCGCTCGGCGCCCGTCCTCCGGCGCGGGAGACGGCGGATCGTGTAGGCCAGACCGGGCTCTCTGCCGCCCTCGCGAGAGGCGGCATAGAGCGGCGGAACCGCAATCTTGTGGGACAAACCGGCCCGGTGGGCGTGGACCTCGAGGACCTGATGAACCTCGAAATCGAGGCTGCGGCTGCGGTCGGGAACGAGGTGGAACTCATGCTGGCGCGCGACTACGGGCACTCTGTCGAGGGACATCTGGAACAGGTTGACGGCGGGGACCGCGTACAGCGCGAAAGCCTCGGTCTTGACGGCTGCCGGGAGGCGGGCATTCGCCTCGTCGAACGTGACGATGATCTCGAAGGTGCGTGCCCGGAGCCGGGGCATGACCGCGGCGAGGCCAGCGACCTCGAAACCGAGGAACTTGCGAGGAAACAGGAAGTAGTCCCGCAGGAGATCGAAGCCCTCGAAGACCCGCAGGTCGTTCGGGACGAGCGATTCCTCGGCGCCCAAGCCGACCGGCAGGAGGGCGTCCAGGGAACCGGGGATCACCACGGGGTCGCCGGTCGCGTCGAGGATGCGGAAAAACAGGCCGATGCGGTTCGCGAGCAGCTGCTCCAAGATCGCAGTGGCCTCGGCCTCCGGGCCGACCAGATAGATCGGAAGGCGCTCAATCCGACAGCCAGCGGCCCAGCTTGCCGGTTCCTGGGTGGCGACCTTGTCGGGCATCTCCTCCTCCCGGCGCGGCGCGGTGCGGTGGAGGAATTTAAGCCGCAGGCCCGCGACGCATTCTGAGCCCGTTGGGATGCCGAGCGCCTGTAGAGGGCCGGGCGAGGCGAAATACTCGGCCTGGACGAGCTCAAATGGCCAAATCGTCAGGTCGGCGGTCGTGCTGAATCGGCACGAGATCTGGCGCTGCGCCTCGCGGTAGATAGAGTCGAGATGCGATCCGGCCGGGATTTGGCGCCCCTCCCGCAGAGCTGCATCGCCAAAGACCGGCTTCACCTGCACCAGCAGCGCAGAGGGTGTCGGGGCCAAGTAGTTCGGGACGAGTTGTTCGAGCAGGTTGGCGGTGAACTCGGGGAATTCGTGCTTCAGCTTCAGCTGAACGCGGGCGGCCAGGAACGCTGCGCCCTCCAGCATGCCCAGGATCATGGGATCCGATCGCTCTTCGAGCAACCCGCCAAGGCGCTCGGCGAGATTCGGGAACTCCTCGGCGAATTCCCGGCCCTGCTCCCGCAGAAGGCCCAGCTCGCGATTGTAGAGGTCGAGGAACTCCTGATTCATCGGCGCTGGACCAGGATCTTGCCGGTATCCCGCTCAAGGTCGGCGAAGAACGTCACCGGGACGTTCAGCGGGTCGCAATCGAGATCCGCCGAGACGATGAAGCGGATCCGAAGCATGTCGGCCTCGACGCGCTCATCGCAGACGCATCGGATCGAGTCGCGAGCCAAGCGCGGCTCGAACATCGAGAGGGCCGCCGCCAGCTCCGCGCCGATCTGGGTGATCGTTCCCTTGTCGATCGAACGATGGGCCAAGTCGGGGAACCCAAAATTTAGGATCGAACTATGGATCTGGGGGAAAGCCGTGAGATCGGTGCCACCTGCGAAATTGACGGCGTTGAGCAGGGTTCCGAGATCGCGACACACGCTCTGAAGCAACTCGGCATCTGACACGACCCCGGCCACGGTGGACTTACGGCCGACGATCGGGCGCAGCTGGTCCGCATCCGAGGCCAGAGCCTCGTAGCCTCGGTCGCGATCCTGGAAGGCGGTGCGGAACACATCCACAACTGAGGATCGGACACGGACCGCCACCTTTAGTTCCTCGATCTGCGATATCCAGCTCTCGACCAGCGACATGCCTGCACGACGGCCGGAAACGTCCTACCCTCGCATCACACGTGAGACGCGAGGGGCCGACGCGCCTCCGGGGGCCCAACCTCACTCGGAGGCCTCGGCGATGTCCCAGATCACCTTGACGTCGCCATCGGCGCTGCCGTCCGGCTTCTGCGGCTTGTAGATGTAGGTAAACTTGCGGAAGTTTAAGGACACGTTCTCAGTTAACCGATCCTCGCCGCCGGACCCACCAACCGAGACGCTGGTGATAATGATCTGTTCCATGTCGATGGTAATGTATTCGACCGGCTTCTCGCCAGCCTTACGGACGGTGAGCGTTCCCTTGCTGATGGCCTTGCCGTTGCAGAGGAACTTGAACAGGGTCGGAGAGGCGCGATCAACGTATTTCGTCAGACTGATGTCCTGGACGGCCACCTTGCCTGCGCCGGAGCCGGAGCCCATGTGGGAGGTGCCGGACTGCGAGCCGCCCCAGCTCCAGGCAAGAATGTCCATCGACTTCTTACTTTTCTGATCCTTGTCCTGAGTCTCTCCTTCAATGCCTTCCAGCTTGAGGAACATGTCGACAGCCATAGCAAATCTCTCCCTCTTTTAGTGTCTACAGAAGCAATGCCGCCCTATCGAGATACGTGATCCTGGAGGACGGCTGCACTTTTATTGACGGGGCGCAAAACGATTGCGCCTATCCGCCAAGAGTCGAACGATGCCCGCAATTTCGGCGGCACGAGTGACTTCGCGGTCTTCGGTTCGTAGTACTGACTGCCGTGAGAACGCTCTGTGCGGGCTTAGAGCGCGCTCTCGCGGCGGGAGGAGTGGGATGGTGCCGGGTGGCACTCGATAGTGCCTCGTCTCCGATTGCTCTCGTCAGCGAGAGGAGAGCGCGCCGCGTCTCCCAGTCCGCCCCACCCAGAAGAGAGTCTACCACCTTGCCAGTCTCAAGACTTCGGAACCGGAAGACGCGAGACGAGGCTCATGCCGACGTCCATTCCCTCAAGCTGGAAGTGGGGCCGCAGGTAAAATCGAGCCGCGTAATAACCGGGGTTCTCCTCGTTCTCGAAAATTTCGACCTTCGCGGCCGCCAGCGGCTTGCTTGCCTTGACCTTCTCAGACGAATTGACAGGATCGCCGTCTACGTATTGCACGATCCAATCCTGCAACCAGCGCGTCAGCTGATCCTTCTCCATCGTCGAGCCCACCTTATCGCGCACCATGCACTTCAAGTAATGCGCGAAGCGGCTGACTGCGAACATGTAAGGCAGGCGCGAGGACAGGTTGTCGGACGCTGTTGCCTCCACGCCCTTCTCGCCGAAGAAGCTCTTCGGTTTGTATAAGGACTGTGCTCCGATAAAGGCGGCCTTGTCCGTATTTTTCCGGTGGATCAGCGGGATCAGACCGGCCTTGGCCAGTTCCGCCTCGCGCCGGTCGCTGATCGCGAGCTCGGTCGGGCACTTCAGGTCAACGCCCCCGTCATCGGTGGGGAACGTGTGGGTCGGCAGGTTCATGACCTCGCCGCCGGACTGGACACCACGAATGCGGACCGTCCACCCGCAATCCTTGTAGGCGCGGTTGATGTTCACGGCCATGGCGTAGGCCGCGTTCATCCAGGCGTACTTGTCGCCTTGGTGTCCGTCTGTATCCTCCTCGAAGGCGAATTCCTCGACCGGCTCGGTCTTTGCGCCATAGGGGACACGCGATAGTACGCGGGGCAGGCAGAGGCCCATGTATCGCGAGTCCTGGGCATCGCGCAGGGACTTCCAGGCCGCGTAGTCCGGCGTGTCGAAGATCTTGCCGATATCGCGGGGGTTGGCCAGTTCCGTGTAGCTATCCATGCCTAGTAGCGTCGGGTCGGCGGCCGCGAAGAACGGGGCGTGAGCGGCGGCGGCGACCTTGCTCAGGTCACGCAGCAACGACACGTCCGTCGGCTGATGATTGAAGTAGTAGTCCCCAATCAGGCATCCGAACGGCTCGCCGCCGAGCTGGCCGAACTCGGCTTCGTAGACCTGCTTGAACAGCGGGCTCTGGTCCCACCGCGCGCCTGGATACTGGCGCAACTCGCGGTACAGCTCGGTCTTTGAGGCGTTCAGCACGCGAATCTTCAGCGTGGCGTCCGTTTCGGAATTCATCACAAGGTAGTTGAGCCCACGCCAGGCGCTCTCGATGCGCTGGAACTCGTCGGCATGCAGGATCTCGTTGACCTGCGCCGTGAGCTTCTGATCCAGCCGGGCGATCATTTCCTCAATCGTGTCGAGGACGTCGCTCTTCACGACATCCGCGTTCGACAGCGCCTGGTTGATCAGCGTGACGACGGCGCTTTCCACCTCCGTCTGGGCTCGGTCGTTGCGCGGCTTGAAGCTCTGCTTCAGCAGATCCGAGAACTCTCCAAGGCCACCGGGTTGCACGGTGGTCTGGTCTTGCCGCTGCTCCAGGCCGGCTGTTCCTGCTGACATGGTCGCCTCTCGTTACCCAAGTGATGTATACCGGCTCGCAGGCTCGCAATCGAACCTGCAGTGCGAACTCGCCCTGCGGGCTGCGCGCAATTCGTTCCCGCTACTCGGACGCGTCGTCCTGCGGCGCCGGCTTCGCCGAGGTGGCCACTTGGAGCAACGCGCTCATCTGAGCCGGGTCTTTCAGCAACGCCTGGATCTGATCACTCGCGGCGGTCTTGCCATCCATGTATCTCAGCAGGTTTGCGAGCTGTTCACGGGCCTTCAGGATCTCGGCCAGGGGCTCGACCTGCCGGGCAATCGCGCCGGGCGTAAAGTCTTCCATCTTGTTGAAGCGCAGCTTGACGGAGAGCTTCTCGTCCTTGTCATCCGACAGCATGTTCGAGACCCGAAACGTCGCGCCCGGCTGGATCGCAGCCATGCGACGCTCGAAATTGTCCATATCGAATTCGACGAACTTGCGCTCCCCGACCTTCTCCTTCTCCACGCCGGGATCGTTCCCGGATAGGTCGGCGAGAACGCCCATGACGAAGGGCAATTCGATATTCTTCTCGGCGTCGTACGGATCCTCATAGGTAATGTGGACACGCGGCGGCCGGTTGCGCTTGATGAATTTCTGACTTGAATCGGACATTCCGATCTCCTGTCCCTTCTGTAGCCCACGTCGTGAACCTTGAAAAACTCTACAATCGTGCCGACAACTTGCCGGAAGAAAAGTACGTATTTCGCACGGACTTGAGCTTCACAGAGTATGCGGATGGCACACGGACGTCATGCAATCTTGCTTAGTCTCTTATTTTTTCACCTACGCAGCGCACTCTGAAGAAGTGATAAAATCCAGTCCTGTTACGATGTCAAGCTTGTCGTTCCTCGAACGAACATCAATCCCCGTCGCGTGACAAACGAATGCCCGGAAGCACATCGGCGAGGATGCTCAAGAAATCCCTGTTCACCAGCGTGCAAGCGCGGTCGGTGAAGAGCGGGATCGGGCTGGATGGCTCGCTTGCGCGGTAGAAGGTACTGACCTCCTTCAACAAAGCGACGGCGACAGCGCGGGATTCTACGGTGAAGCCGGCCTCGGGGGCGGACACATCCTGCCGATCCGGACTCGCGCCGTCGCGGCCCAACACGTCCATCATGTGGTCGATGCGCAACTCGAAGGACGATTCTGGCTTCGGGCCGATGTACAGGGTGGCTTCGTCCGCATGATTCGGCAGCAGGGTGCGCAGCATGTCGGAGAAGGGCAGGCCGATCAGGCGCCGGGCTTGACGCACCAGAAGCTCGGCGGGGCTGGAGGGTTCGGATCGCTGGAAGTAGTCCGCGACGGCCGCGAGCGCCGCTGCGGCTTGGGCGGCAGTCGCGACGGGTCCGGCCCGCTGCGGCGCGGGGGATTCCGCCACCTCTTTCGGCACTTCCGGCGCCTCGACGATAACTTCGACAGGGCTCAGGAATCGCAGGATGCCATGTGCCAATTCGCCCAGGTGGGCCAGCCGAACGGCATTCCGGTCGCCCATCCGCTCGGCCGTGAGTTCGCCGATCCGAGCTACCGCCGCCGCCATGATCCGAGCCGCCGCCTGCGCCTCCTCCCGCATCTCGGGGTCCGATTCGAGCAGGGCCCGTTCCAGTTCACTGCGGTCGAGAACCGTTTCACTGTCGCGGGGCGGGGCGGCCTCGGTCGTGACGAGAAACGTCCGGTAGGAAATCGGACCAAAACGGCGATGTTGGAACAGTGGCAGATGCTGAAGCGGCATGATCATCGACGGGAGATCGTCGAATTCTTGGAGCACGACCGATCGATAGCCGTAATCGCCATCCTCGCCACGGGGATGGATCTCCTCCCACGCCCCGGCCAACAGATCGGCCACGAGGTCAAGGCAGCGCGCGCAATCTGCGAATTGACGGTCGAGCGCCATGAGACGGCTCGTGACCGAGAGCAGCCGAAGGTCGCGGGTACGCTTGAGGAGCGCCTCGAGCGTGCGGAACTCCGCCTTGAAGTCGATTGTCGTCCGGTCGAAGGCGACGAGTTCGCCGCTCGGCCTGCGCTCGAAATAGACGGTCGGGAGAAAGTATCCCGCCCTCGCCATGAACTGCGAAAACTGTGCGTCGCCCTCGACGTCGAGATCCGGACCGCATACATCATCCGGTGAAACCGGCTTTGCAATTTCTGTGAGATCCATTGAGGCCATTAGCCAGCCGATCACATGGGATTTGAGAGCCCGCGCCGCTGCGGCACCAGAGCCTCCCCGTAATCCACGCTGAACCCAACCACTCACCTCGGACGATCAGGGCGAAGAGGGCCTGTCCCGCACGCATCTTGCGGCCGGATCGGATCAGGTGCGTCGCGCTACTCGCCCTGGAGCCGCGCCTCGACCCGGCGATTCTCCGGGGCCGACGGATCCTGCGTGCGAGGACGGCTCTTGCCCAAGGCCTTCGCCTGAAGCCGGCTAGCCTCAACCCCGCGCCCCTCCAGGTAATGGACCACCGCCTGCGCACGCCGCGCCGACAGATCCATGTTAAACCCGTCGCTACCTTTCGCGTCGGTATGGCCTTCCACCATGAAGCTGGAATGATCCAGGCTCGCCCCGCGTAGGGCCTTAGCGAACTCATCGAGGTTGGCTTTGGCCCCCTCGGTCAGTGTATCGCTGTTGTAGTTAAAATTGACAATCAGGTCGAAACCGCTGCCGATCTTCGGCCGCGTGCCAGTCGTCTTCGCGCACTCGCTCTCGACCCCAATGCAGAGCGAGCGCGCCGCACCGAGGTCCTTCTGCGAGAAATGCCTCTCGATATCGGCAGCGGTGTAGGCCGGCTTAGATTGGCCCCAAGCCGCCGTCGTCAATAGGCACGAAACGACACCAAAAATGATTTTTGATCGGATCATCGTCAAGCCCACCGTCAGTGGGTCGACGATGCGTCGCGGCTCATGTATTGTCAAGGCGCCTGGTGCCCCATTTTTAAGAATTCGGAAGAACGCCGAATGCAATCTTCTCCTAAGCAGGAAAAACGGATAGCTCGCCTGAAAACACCTAATTCCGGGGACGAATTAGTTCTGTTAAAAATGGATGGCAGCGAAGGCTTGAGCGAGTTGTTCGAGTATCGTGTTGATGCCTTAAGTCCCAATAAAAATATCGATTTTACCAACTCGATTGGTCGTCTCTGCACGATCGAGGTGGGGAGCTATGGCGGCGCGACTCGTTACTTCAATGGCGTCCTCGTCGAAGCACAATGGACCGGCATGAGCCAAAGCCTTTATGCATATCATTTGGTGCTGCGACCCTGGCTGTGGCTACTCAGCCGACGGTCCAATTGTCGGATCTTCAACAGGAAAACCGTCGTGGCGATTCTTCGCGAGGTCCTCGATGAGGGAGGACTCGGCCGCTACGACATCAAGGCTAACGAGAGCGAGTACCCTGAAATTGAGTATTGTGTCCAGTACCGTGAGTCCGACCTCGATTTCGTGTCGCGCTTGATGGAGGAATTTGGCCTCTACACGTTCTACGCACATTCCGATGGACAGCACCTCTTGGTCGTTGCCGACTCGAAGTCCTGTCACCAGAAGGTTGACCTGCCTGCGGGCAAGCTTCCCTACGTGGAGTTAGCGGGCCAGAATCGCCGCATCTCGGAGCATGTCTACCAGTGGACGGCCGAGCGTCGGTTCCGCACCGGCAAGTTTACTCTCAATGACTTCGATTACATGAAACCGACCGCCGATTTGAATTCAGAGTCCCAGGGATCTGAGAGCTACAAGGACGCGAAGCTGGAAGCTTACGATTACCCTGGTCGCTTCACCGAGCGCGACCGCGGCAAGACGCTCTCACGTATACGATTGGAGGCCGAGCAGGCGCTCGATTACCGCAAGCACGCCCAGGGCGATGCCATCAGCCTCTATCCGGGCGCCCTCGTCGCGCTGGACAAACATCCGACCGACGACGGGGAGTACCTCGTCGTTCGTGCCGTTCACAGCATCGTGTCGGAAGCCTACGCGACGGGCGCCGGCTCGGAGGTGGATGAAATCTACAGAGGCCATTACGAACTCCTGAAAAGCTCGCGTCCGTTCAGGGCTCCGCTCGCGACGCTGAAGCCGATGATCCGAGGCCCTCAGACCGCCATCGTCGTGACGCGCGAGAGCGCCAAGGGTGAGGAGATCGATGTCGACGAGGAGGGCCGCATCTTCGTGCAGTTTCATTGGAACCGGGACAAGAAGCGCATTTCCCGCCCGGTCCGGGTCGCGCAGATGTGGTCCGGCAAGGCCTGGGGCTGGCAATTTATCCCTCGGGTCGGCCACGAGGTGGTTGTCGAGTTCCTCGAAGGGGACCCGGATCAGCCGATCGTCGTAGGTGCCGTCTACAACAAGGAGTACAAGTATCCGTATTCGTTACCTCAAAACAAGACCATGTCAGGCGTCAAGTCGGATTCAAGCAAGGGACATAACGGCTACAATGAATTTGTTTTCGAGGATAAGAAGAACGAGGAGAAAGTCCGCTTCCGAGCCGAGAAGGATCACGACTCTGTGGTGCGACATGCCGAAACTCGCATCATCGGCGAGACCTTCGAGACCGCCGCCGGCTCGCCTTCTCGCGCCACCACGCTGAAGAACGGCGATGAGTCCTTGAAGATCGAGAGCGGGAACTGGAACGGAGAGGTCGCCGAGAAGATCCACTTCAAGGCGGGCAGCGAAATCGTTCTGGAAGTTGGCGCCAGCAAGATCACCATGACGGTATCAACCCTTAAGATCGAATCCGGGCAGATCAAGATCGAGGCCGTCAGCGAGATCGAGCAGACCGCTCCACTGATCAAGATCAACTGAGGCTTCCATGACGAGGCTGCGCTTCAGCACAGTTCAGGAAGTCTTCGACGCGCTGCCAACCCTGCGCGACGACATGGTGGCCGGGCCCACGAACGAGGCGCCGGTCACCTATTTGCAACGCCTCGGCGGCAGCGGCACACCCGAGGATGGCATCGCCTTCTGCGCCTATGTCCTGGGACGCCGGGAGGCGGTTTGGTGGGCCTGTCAGAGCGTGCGCCTCCTCTTGCCGGACGCAGCGGAGTTCAAGGGCCTGCAAGCCGCCGAGGCCTGGGTGCGCGAGCCCGAAGAGGAGCAGCGGCTGACCGCACTCGCCTGCGCGACCGGCGGCGACCGGCGCTGCCCGACGACATGGCTCGCCCTGGCGGCGGGATGGTCCGGCGGCAACATCGCGAGGCTGGGGCATGGGACGGTGATGGCTGCTCCCCACTACACCGCTAAGGCGGTGCGGGTCGCGATCCTCAGCGCCCTCTCTCGGGTCGTCGCCCGCGAGCGGGCCACCTGCCTACGGCAGTGCCTGGATGGGGGCGTGCGCCTCATGCAGGCATCTTAGCTCGACTTTGGCCATTTGCGGCGCGTCGAGTGGGCGGAGGTGACGAAGTAGGCGTGAGGGGTAGGCTGGTGGCGTCCCGGCCAAGAGACACCGCCATGCTCCCCCTGCCCACCCGCTTCGCCGAGATCATCCTGGCGTTCGCGCCGCTGTTCGTCCACCGCTCGTGGCGACACGCCCAGAACCTGCTGGTCGGCGCGATCCTCACGCCGGGGCAGCGCACGGTGACAAGCGTCCTACGCATCCTGGGTCGTGCGCAGGAGCGACGGTTCGTGAACGTCCACCGCATCCTCAGCCGCGCGGCCTGGTGCCCACGCTCCGGCAGCCGCATTCTGCTCGGGATGCTGATCTCAGCCTTCGCGCCGCGCGGTCCAGTCATCCTGGGGCTGGACGACACGATCGAGCGCCGCCGCGGCAAGCGGATTGCGGCCAAGGGTATCTACCGTGATCCGGTCCGCTCCTCCGACAGCCATTTCGTCAAGGCGAGCGGGCTGCGCTGGATGAGCCTGATGGTGCTCGCCCCGATCCCATGGGTGGGGCGCGTCTGGGCGTTGCCGTTCCTGACCGCGCTGGTGCCGTCAGTGCGCGCCTGTCTCGAACGGGGCCGTCGGCACAAGCCGTTGCTCGACGTCGGACGCCAACTCACCTTTCAGGTCCGCCGCTGGCTGCGCGGACGCGACCTTGTCCTGGTCGGCGACAGCGGTTTGTCCGCACTGCTGTTCCTCGACGCCATGCGCCGCGGTGGCATCACGGCGATCACCCGCCTGCGGCTGGATGCTGCTCTCTACGAGCCGGCCCCGCCACGGCCGCCGGGCACGATCGGGCGCCCGCGGACCAAAGGCGCGCGGCTGCCGACGCTTGCCGCGACCCTCGCGGCCAAGGACACTCGCTGGCACGCGGTCGTGGTGCCCGGCTGGTATGGGGCGGGCGAGCGCACCCTTGAGATCGCCTCCGGGACCGCAGTGTGGCGGCACGGCGGTCTGCCGGTCGTGCCGATCCGCTGGGTGCTCGTGCGCGATCCCGAGGGCCGCTTCGCAACGCAGGCTCTGCTCTGCACAGATCTCGACCGCGAGCCGGTGCAAATCGTGTCCTGGTTCGTGCAGCGCTGGAGTGTCGAGGTCACCTTCCAAGAAGTGCGCGCCCCTCTCGGCGTCGAGACGCAGCGGCAGTGGTCGGAGAAGGCCATCGCCCGCACCACGCCCTGCCCGCTCGCCCTGTTCTCGATCGTCACGCTGCTGGCTGCACGGCTTCCAGCCTGCCAACGGCAACGGATCGCGGCCGCCGCGTGGTACCGATGCGAGCGGACGGGTCGTGCTGCGCCGTCGGATGCGGCGCGAGACGGTGATCGCCTTCGGCGCGAAGCTGCCGGGATGCATCGTGGCGATGGAGGCGTGCTGTGGTGCGCACCACATGGGCCGCGTCCTCGTGGAGCAGGGACACGCGGTCCGACTGATGTCGCCGGAATACGTGCGCCCGTACGTCAAGGCACAGAAGAACGACGACCGCGATGCAGAAGCCATCGCCGAGGCGGCCACCCGCCCAACGATGCGGTTCGTGGCGCTCAAGTCCGAGGCGCAACTCGACGTGCAGACCCTGCACCGGGTCCGCGACCAGCTCGTGGGCGAGCGAACGGCGCTGATGAACCAAGTCCGCGCCATCCTTCTGGAGCGCGGCCATGTCGTCGCGCAAGGGCGGGCCAAGCTGGCCGCCTGTCTGACCGCGTTACTCGACACGGTGGCGGGCTCGACGCTCACACCGCGCATGCGCACCCTCGTGGCGGAAGTGCGCGAGCGCTGGCAGTTCCTCGACCGGCGCATCGCCGCGCTGGATGCCGAGTTCGACGAGCAGGCGCGCACGGACGAGAACGCGCGCCGGCTGACCACCGTCCCAGGCATCGGCGCACTCAACGCGACCGCGCTGGTTGCGGCCATCGGCGACGTGGCGACCTTCGCCCGCGGACGCGACCTGGCAGCCTGGCTCGGCCTCGTGCCGCGACAGGTCACGACGGGTGGGAAGCCCCGGCTCGTCGGCATCACCAAGCGCGGCAGCAAGTACCTGCGCAAGACGCTCATCCAGGGCGCCCGGGCCGCGATGCCGACGCTCCGGCAGGGTGATACGCGGCTCGGGCAATGGCTGCGCGGGCTGCTGGCGCGGGCGCATGCCAACACGGCGGTGGTGGCCTTGGCAGCCAAAATGGCGCGCATCGTCTGGGCGCTGCTGCGCCACGGGCGCGTCTACGAGGCGACGGCCGTGGCCGCCTGATCCGAGTTTAGCTGGCGAGGCGCGCGCCGGCCTTCCGATGTCTGCGTGTGGTGCGAGGAAGATGGCCTGACAGCCGACCGATGTTCTGGAAGCCTCTGGCGTAAAATGGCGCTCGACGCCGACCCCTTTATGAGGCCCAGGGCACGCGGATCTCCATCTTGGCCAACGGCTCGCCGGAAGGCCGGACACATTTATGCAGACTGCTCAGACCAGCGGATGTAGAGCTACTTGCGGACGGGCGGGCCATACGTTTGCGCCGGCAGGCTCGCGCTGTCGAGGGCGGCCCGTGACTAGTCGAGCGCGTCTGCATCCTGAAGCTGCTCCAGCATCACGCGGTGCAGGGCGGTCCAGACACCGGCTGCCTGCCACGTGCCGAGCCGCCGCCAACTCATCTTGCCGCTGCAGCCCACCTCAGAGCGCGGCAGATGCTTCCACTGCATGCCCGTGCGCAGAACCAGGGTGATGCCCGCCAGCGCCGCCCGATCCGAGGCGCGCGGCCGACCGGCTTTCGGCTTCTCAGGCTCGGATGGAAGACGCGGCTCGAGCACCGCCCAGAGGGCGTCGGGTACGAGAGCGTCCATGCCCGCCCAACCCGCTCAACGCGGTCTGTCCCGCGCTCTTAGAGCTTTCCGCCAAATGGGTGCCCAGTTTGATGGAGTAAAGCGCGCTAAATCAATGGCTTATTGCAATTCCCGGCTGCGGCGACTTTCGTTTTTGCGCTGCGCCGACTTGACCTAGAAGCTTCCGGAGAGGCTTACGCGCGGGATCTGAGTCGAGCTCCGCTCGACTTTACGGTAAGATTTATGAGATTTTTCTAGGGTTAACAACGATGCCCGGATGCGCGCGCTCGCGCCTTTCGGTACATCGATCAAGCCGCGGCCGGACCGGCGCGGCGGAACGGGAGCCTGTCCGGCACGATGCCGCTGAGTCTGATCATCGAGAACGAGACCAGCTTGCCGGATGGGGGGCCGCTGAGTTTCACGACCAGTGGGACGCGCGGTCTCGATATCGGTCGCGATCAGTATCTGGACTGGACGCTGCCGGATCCGTCCCGCGCGATCTCGGGGCGCCATTGCGAGGTTCGTTGGCGGGATGGCGGATACTGGTTGCACGACGTGTCGCGCAACGGCACCTTCGTCAATCAGACGGTGCATCGCCTCCAAGAGCCGCATTGTCTGCGGGCGGGCGACCGGCTCTACATCGGCCATTTCATCATACGGGTCGAGATCGACGGCGAGGCGCCGCGCACGGCCGCCCCCGCTCCCGAGCGCAGCCGGGATCACGATCTGCAGGACCCCTGGTCGGCGAGCGACGACGCGGCGCCCCGGATCTCGCGCGGGGACCTGCGTCCCGCCGACCATCGCTCTGCCCGAGCCGACTACTCCGAGTGGCGGATGGACCTTCCGCCCACACCGGTCGCACCGGGATTCGCTCCGGTCCCCGGGGCCAGTCAGGGCCGCGCGCCGGTCGACCCGCCCGCCTGGGTCGCCCCGCCCGCCGGATCGGGATCTCCCTGGAGCGACCGGGCGTCCGGCCACGGGGGCGGCCCGGCACTTCCGGGCGATAATCCCTGGGGGCAGCCGACCCTCGGCACCGAACCACTCCGGCGCGCCGAGCCTCCGCTCCCCCCCTCCCCACTGACTTTCGAGGATGCCCTCGCGCCGCTTTCCGGGATCGACAGGAACGCCGCTACCCAGGGGCCCCATGCGGGCGCGGACAGTTTTGTGCAGCGGTTCGCCAAGGGGGCGGGCGTGCCCGCCGACCTGTTCGACTGGCGCGACCCTGGCGATTTCGCCGAGGACCTCGGCGCCCTGACGCGGCTCTCCATCGAGAATCTCAAGCAGTTACTCGCCGCGCGCGCCGAGACGAAGCGGGCGGCCCGCGCCGTCAGCCAGACCATGATCCAGGCCCTCGACAACAACCCGCTCAAGTTCACGCCGACCGTCGAGGATGCGCTGCGCATCCTGTTCGGCCGTCCCACAAGCGGCTATCTGCCGCCGCGCCGCGCCATGGAAGAGGGTTTTCGCGATCTGAAGGCACATCAGGTCAAGGTCTACGCAGCG
The DNA here is from genome assembly GCF_022179385.1 of Methylobacterium longum. GTDB lineage: Bacteria > Pseudomonadota > Alphaproteobacteria > Rhizobiales > Beijerinckiaceae > Methylobacterium > Methylobacterium longum. Next base: position 25,631 of record NZ_BPQS01000044.1, read on the forward strand.
ATGCAGCACGCCGTGCGCCTGCTACTCCAGGACCTCGACCCGGACGCCATCGAGGCGTCGCTAGGCGATGATCGCGGGTTGAATGCGCTGCTCGGGTCGCGCAAGGCGCGCCTGTGGGACCTCTATGCCACGAGGTGGGACACGATGACGGCCGCCCACGATGATGGAATGGAGGATGCGTTCATGCGCTTCTTCTCGGAATGCTACGATTGCGGTGATACATAGTCGATCGAACACTCGACGTCATTCCGCATCTGCTCCGCCTTGCCTCACGTCTTGTTAACAGGCACTGCCGATCACACCGAGCACTCCGACCACGTCGCATTCGGCCGGGTGATGCGCCATGATTGCGGGTTCGAGGATTGCTGAGGAAGCCGGGTTTCTTGACTGACAGGCTTCGTCAGGGTGGGTTATAGAGCGTCTTCGGTAAGGACAGTGCGGATGTCTTGGAACAGCAAGATCGTTTGGTCTGAGGGCCTGTTCCTGCGTCCGCATCACATGCAGCAGGCCGACCGCTACCTGGAGTACCTCGTCGAGAGCCGTGTCCGGCATCTGACACCCTATCCGTGGGGCTTTTCCCATCTGGAGATCGACCGCGACCTAGCGCAGCAGAGCCGTTTCTCGGTGCGCCGTGCCACGGGGATCATGCCCGACGGGACTCCGTTCGACATTCCGGGACAGTCCCCCCTGCCGCCGCCCCTCGACGTGCCGCAGGATGCCGGCAAGAAGATCCTCTGGCTGATGATGCCGGTGGCGACACCCAACAGCCGCGAGGTCGAGGCCGCCGAGGCGGAAAGCGCAAGTCGCTTCTACCCCGCGGCCGAGACCCTGATCGACTCGACCTCGGCGTTGCGCGTCGAAGAGGAGATCGAGATCGCCCATCCCCGCCTCACCTTCGATCTCGGCCGAGGCGCCAAGCCGGGCTACGTGGCGCTGGCGATCGGGCGGGTGGTTGAGGTCCGCGACCGGGCGATCGTGCTGGACGAACGCTTCGCGCCGCCGCTCCTCGTCTGCGCCGCGCATCCTGTGGCGACGGGCTGGATCGACCGCGTGATCGGCTGGATCGAGAACAAGCTTGAGGAGTTGGCCCGCTACGCCGCCGACCCGACCGCCGGCGGCGGCCTTCAGAGCGCCGATTACTTAATGCTCCAGGTACTGAACCGAACCATCACAATCCTGCACCATCTGCGCGGCTCCCGCTACGTCCATCCCGAGCGGCTTTACGAGGACTTTCTCCGTCTCGCCGGCGAACTCGCCACCTTCGCCACCGAGGAACGGCGGGCGCAGACCTACCCAACCTATGACCACGACAACCTGGAGGCCGTGTTCGAGCCGCTGCTGCGCGACATCCAGCACTTCCTCAGCGCGCCGCTGAGCCGGCGCGCGATCCGACTGGAACTGATCGAACGCGCGCAGAACGCCTTCATCTCGACGATCCGCGACCGCAACCTGTTCCGAAATTCGGCCTTCGTGATCGAGGTCTCGGCCCGGCGCCCCTTGAGCGAAATTCAGACTCAGTTTCCCCACTTGTTCAAGGTCGGCCCGAACACGAAGATGAACGAGATCGTCCACGCCCACCTGCCGGGCGTCGGCCTCGTACACCTGCCAACGCCCCCGCCGCAGATCCGGGCGATCTCCGACCACGTCTACTTCCTTTTGGACCGGCAGTCACCGCTCTGGCCGGAATTCAGCATCGCAAGCTCCATCGGCCTGCATTTTGCCGGCGACTGGCCAGAACTCCAGCTGGAATTGTGGGCGGTGCAGGAGGGACGACGCTGATGGGCGCCGCCGTAGCCATAGGCGCCGTCGTAGCCATGGACGCCCTTCCCTCGGAGCAAGCGCCGTGAGCGCCCCGTCCGACCCCTTCGGTCGCGGGGACCGGACGATCATCGTGCCGAACCCCGCGGGCCGGCGCCCACCGCAGGCGTCTCCACCTTCCCATGTACCTCCCCCTTCGTCCCCCTCTTACCCGCCGCCAGGCGGAATGCCGTATCCGCCCGTGCCGGGCGCCGAAGCCCAGCCCGATGCCTGGGCGGCCCCGCGTCCGTCCCCCGCGATGCCTCCCTATGAGGCTGAAGGCCAGCGGGCGCGGGCGCTCGTCCTCAAGCGCGATATCGTCGTCGCCGCCAACAAGAACCCCTACCTGAAGGCCGCCGGCCCTCTCCTGCTGCTGTTCGGGCGCCTGCGCGTCCAGCTCTCCCGGGCCTCGTTCGCGAACCTGATGGAGCAGGTCGCCGCAGCCATCGAGGATTTCGAGAAGGATGCCCGCACCGCCGGCGCCCAGGCCGATCAGACGCGGATCGCAAAATACGTCGTCTGCGCCACGGCCGACGACGTAGTGCAGAACATTCCGACGAACGAACGGCATGTTTGGACGCAGTACAGCATGTTGAGCCGCTTTTTCGGCGAGCTGACCGGCGGCGTTCGCTTCTTCGAGGAACTCGACCGCGCCCGGATCGACCCGACGGGCAACTACGACCTGCTCGAACTCCAGTTCGCCTGCCTGGCGATGGGATTCCAGGGCATCCACCGGACGTCGGCCGGCGGTGCCGCCACCCTGCAGCAGATCCAGCGCAACCTCTACGAGTTGCTCCGGCGCGCGCGCCCGGCCGACCGGGAGATCTCGCCGCGCTGGCAGGGCCTCGCGATCGCGCCCGTCACGGCCCGCGTGGAAACCCCCGTCTGGGCAATCGGTTCGATAGTTGGCGCCCTCCTCGTTGGCTTCTACATCCTGCTGCGCTTCATGCTTGCGGGGAGCACCGAGGCGACGGCCACCGCGCTCGTCGCTGTGCATCCGACGACGGAGCTGGGCATTCAGCGCCGCGTCTACACGCCCCCTCCCCCACCTCCGCCGCCCCGGCCCACCAGCCCCACGGCGAAGCTCCAATCCGCTCTCCAGGCGGATATCGCGGCCCAGAAGATCACGGTCGGCGAGGCGGGCAACCAGATCGTCGTGCGCTTGGCCTCCGCCACGTTCGCGCCCGGCGACGCGGCGGTAAAGCCGGAGTTCCGGGCCTTGCTGGAACGACTTGGCAAGCTGCTCCAGGTGCAACCCGGCGCGATCAAGGTCATCGGGCATACTGATAGCGCGCCGATCAAGAACGTCCGCTTCCCGTCGAACTTCCACCTCTCCCTAGAGCGGGCCAAGGCGGTCGCGCAGATTCTGGGGGCTGCCGTAGGCCAGCCCGACCGGGTCTCCACCGAGGGGAAGGGCGCGGACGTGCCGATTGCTTCCAACGACACACCGGAGGGGCGCGCGCGAAACCGGCGCGTCGAGATCCTCATACCCCGTGGCGGCTGAGCCGCTCCCATCGTCTGTCGACGAGCCGAAACGATGCGCCTTCCTGAACCATCCTGCGTGAGCGTTCCGCGATGAACCTGGTCGCCTGGCTCCGCCTCGGCTTCATACTGGCCGGCGCCCTCGCCCTGTGTGCCCTGGTCTGGTGGGGCGGCCCACTGGTGGCGGTGGCCGACGTGCGGCCCCTCGACCCCTTCTGGGTCCGGTTGCCCCTCAGTGGCCTGATCTTCTTCGCGGCCGCCGGCTATGTGGGCTTCGTCATTTACCGGCGGCACAGGGCTATCCGGGCGCTGGAGGCCGAGATTGCGGCCGGCGATGAGGTGCCGGAGAACGACCGCGACGTGCTTCAGGCCTCCATGCGCGATGCTCTGGTGACGCTTCGCAGCGCGAAGGGCGGCAAGGGCAATCACCTCTACGAGCTGCCCTGGTACATCATGATTGGGCCGCCAGGCTCGGGGAAGACCACCGCCCTCGTCAATTCTGGCCTGAAATTCCCCCTCGCCCGCGCGGCGACCCCGGAAGCTATCGCCGGCAGCGGCGGCACCCGGTATTGCGACTGGTGGTTCACCGACGAAGCGGTCCTCATCGACACCGCCGGCCGCTACACCACGCAGGATTCCGATCCTCGGTCGGACCGCCAGAGCTGGACCGCTTTCCTCGATATCCTGAAGAAGCACAGGCCTCGGCAGCCGCTGAATGGGGTCATCGTGGCGATCAGCATCGCGGAACTCTTGACCTCCGACGAGGCCGAGATCGCCGCTCATTCGACCGCCGTTCGCAAGCGCCTCCTCGAACTGAACGAGCGCCTCGGGATCGACTTCCCGGTCTACGTCCTGTTCACCAAGGCGGACCTCCTGTCGGGCTTCCAGGAGTTCTTTGGCCACCTGCCCGAGTCTAGCCGGCGCATGGTCTGGGGCCATACGTTCCAGACGGACGAGAAGACCCGCAACATGATCGGCGACGTGCCGGCGGAGTTCGATGCTCTCGTCGAGCGGGCCAATGCCTGGCTGCCGGACAGACTTCAGGACGAGCCGAACCCGACTTCCCGCGTGGTGCTGTTCGGCTTCCCGAGCCAGATCGCCTCCGCGAAACCACGCATCGTCGATTTCCTCAACCGCGTTTTCGAGCCCTCACGCTACCATGTCAGCGCGACGCTGCGCGGCTTCTATTTCACATCCGGCACCCAGAACGGAACACCGATCGACCAGTTGATCGGCTCGCTCTCGCGCAGTTTCGGCGCGCAGGAGGTCGGCGCCGGCGCCTATTCGGGCCAGGGCCGGAGCTACTTCCTCACCGATCTCCTGAAGACCGTCATCATAGGCGAGGCCGGCTGGGTCTCCACCGATCGGCACGCCGTGCGCCGCTCCAACCTCATGCGGCTCGGGGCCTATGCCGGGCTTGCCGTAGCCTCCGCGGTCCTCGTCGGCCTGTGGTGGACGAGCTACCTGCGCAACAGCCAACTCGTGCAGCAGAGCAACACGCTCCTGGCCAAGTACCAGGGTGAGGCGAGCGAGATCCTGCGCGAGCCGGTGGTCGCCGATCGAAACATAGCCCGCGTGGTTCCCCTTCTCAACACGCTCCGTTTCATGCCGGCGGGCTATTCTACCCGCCATGAGGCCACCCCGGTCCTGGCGACCTTCGGCCTCAGCCAGCGAGATCGCCTGAATTCGGCTGCGCTGACCGCCTACCATGCGGGGCTCGAACGCCTCCTGAGGCCACGGCTGATCTTTCGCCTGGAGGAACAGCTCGAAGCCAACAGGAACAACCCGGGCTTCCTCTACGAAGCTCTCAAGGTCTACCTGATGCTCGGCGGGCGGCCAGAGGCACCCCCCGACCGAGGCCTCATCATCGCCTGGATGCGGCGGGACTGGGCGGAGAACCTGTTCCCCGGCGCCGGCTATGCCAAGGGCCGCGAACTCCTCGAAGAGCACCTTCAGGCGATGCTCGATCTGGAGGATGGCCGGCCGCTTCTCGTCTCGGTCAACCAATCCCTGGTCGACGATTGCCAGCGCACGCTCGCCCGGCTGAGCATCGCCGAGCGCGCCTACGAGTTGCTTCGCTCCGATGCGCGAACGGCCTCGCAGCGCGACTGGACTGCGCTGAAGGCCGGGGGCCCAGATGCCTCGCTGGTCTTCGAGGTGGTCGGCGGCGGCGACCTCGACCGCGTGCGAGTGCCCTATTTTTTCACCTATGACGGGTTCTTTGAAGCCTTCATCGACCGGTTCGGCGACGTCTCTGAAGCCGCCGAGCGCGACCGCTGGGTGCTAGGCCCGGCCGGCGAGCAGCAGGCCTATACCGCGCAATACGGGTCGCTGTTCGGAGACCTGTTCAAACTCTACGCCCGCGACTTCGTCCCCGCCTGGAAGCAGGCGCTGGGGAAGCTCAAGATGCGTCCCCTCCTCAGCGACAAGCCCCGCTACATCGCCCTCCAGGCGGTAGCGGCGCCGACCTCGCCCCTGCGGCAGATCCTCGAGTCGCTGCGCGACGAGACGCAATTGACCCGGGAGCGCGACATCCGCGCCAAAGGCGATCGGTTGGATCGGGCCAAAGCTGCCGTGGGGAAGGTGGCAGCCGACATGGCAGAACGGGCCGTCGCGAGCCGACTCCCGGGCGGTCTTGCGGGCACTGGGATCGTCTCCCGGACCGGGGCGGACCGCTTCGCAATCCCCACCAACGATGCGCCGGGCGCTGCCATCGAGGCTGCCTTCCGGCCCTATCACGTCCTGCTCGACGGCGAGTCGGGCCGGCGCGCCGTAGATACGCTGGTCGCCGGCCTCAGCGAAATCAAAACCGCCGCGCTCCAGGCCCTGAACCCGAACGAGGCGGCGCAGGCGAATAACACGCTCGTTACCCAGGCGCGCGCCCTCCACGCCCTGGCGGCGCGGTTCCCGCCGCCTTTCGAGGCGATGATCCGGGGCGTTGCCGCCGAGTTCGAGGGCAGCGCCACCGGCGCGGCGGTCTCGCAGGTCGCCCAATCCCTCGGTGAGCAGGTGATCCGGGATTGCCAGCAGATCGTGACGAACCGGTATCCCTTCTCCCGCGCCAGCGAGCGGGAGACGCCGCTCGCGGACTTCGCGCGGCTGTTCGGGCCGGGGGGCATCCTCGACCGCTACTTCACCACCAACCTCGCCTCCCACGCCGATCGGTCCCGTCCGCAATGGGTCTGGCGGCAGGACGATCAGGTAGCGCGGGCCTTCTCCGCGAACACGCTGCGCGAGTTCCAGCGCGCCTCGGAGATCCGCGAGGCGTTCTTCCCAACCGGGGGGAACATGCCGGCCTTCGCCTTCGCTGTGACGCCGATGACACTTAGCGCCGACGTGTCCAAGGCGAAGCTCGACGTGAACGGGACGGTGCTGGAGACGCAGCAGGGCGTGAACGCGCCCGTGACGATGCAATGGCCGGGCCCCGCCGGCCTCGGCCGGACGGCGATCACCCTGGATTTCGGGTACGGCACGCAGCCCATCGTGATGGAGAAGGCCGGTGTCTGGTCTCTCTTCCGGGCGCTCGATTCCGGCTCCGTGCTGAAGCAGGGCGACAACATCGTGGCGACCTTCGTGGTCGGGGGACGCCAGCTCTCCTATCAGATCAACGTCAGCGCGCTCACAAACCCTTTCGTCCTTCCGGCCTTGCGGGACTTCCGCTGCCCTTCCGGGATCTGACGGCCATGCGCTTCGCCCTCTACGGCAAGCTTCCGGCCAAGCGGGATTTCGTGGCCGTCCAGACCTGGCGCGGCTTCTTGGCCACTTTCGAGCCGTGGTTGCAGCAGGGGATCGCGTCGAGCCGGGCGCAGCTCGGCACGGCCTGGCAAGACACCTACCTGCACGCGCCGATCTGGCGCTTCTGGATCGGCCACGCGGTCTGCGGGATGACGACGCTCGGCGCCCTTATGCCGTCCGTCGACGGCGTCGGGCGATACTTCCCCCTCGTGCTCGCCGCCGGCGCGGATGCCGATGAGACGCTGCCGAACCCGGAGACCGAAGCTCACGACGCGTGGCTCAGCGCGGCCGAGGACATCCTGCTCGGCGCCCTCGGACCGGGGACCACGTTCGATGAGTTGACCGCCGCTGTCGCCGGCCTCGGCCCGCCGGCGGCGACCTCCGGCGTCGGGGCGGCACCCGGCCTCCTGCGCCTCGGCCGGAATACGCTGGCCGGTCCCTTCGACGGCGATCCGGCTGCCGCCTTCGCCGCCCTGCGCAGCGCGGACCGCGACAGGGGCAGCGCCGGATCGAGCTATTGGTGGACGACCGGCGGCACCGCCTTCTACCCACGGGTGATGATGGCGGTTGGCCTACCGGATCCCGCCATCTTCGCGCATTTTCTGACCAGCCATGAGGCAGGGGGCCCCGCATGACGCCGCGATCCCTGGATCCCTTCGACGTCCCGCTTGCCGAGCTGGACAAGCCGTACCGACCGCCGTTCCGGTGCGCCGCCGCGACCGATACCGGCCGGGTGCGTCAGATCAACGAGGACAACTACCTCCTCGCCCCAGAGATCGGCGTCTTCGCCGTGGCCGACGGGATGGGCGGCCACGCGGCCGGCGACGTCGCGAGCGCGACCACAATCGAGTGTCTCGCCTCGATCGGCACGGCAGTCTCCCCCGGCGACCTGTTCTCGCGCACCCAGGACCGCATCCTGCGCGCCAACATGGCGATCCAGGAACTAGCCCGAGACCGGGGGCATATTATCGGCACGACCGTCGCTGTGCTTCTGGCCTTCGAAAACGATTTCGCCTGCGTCTGGCTCGGAGACAGCCGGATCTATCGCATCCGCGGCGGCGCGATCGCCCAGTTGTCCCGCGACCATACGGAGGTCCAGCGCCTTCTCGACGAAGGCACGCTCACTCCCGAGGAAGCGAAGGCGTATCCGCGCCGCAACGTGGTAACCCGGGCCGTGGGCGTCCAAGCCGAGCCGGAACTGGGGATGACCCACGGGGCGATGGAGGTGGGGGACGTGTTCCTGATCTGCTCCGATGGGCTGACCGGCCATGCCGAGCCCGCGCAGATCCTCGCCGAACTGGACGGCGCCGATCCCCAAGCGGCCTGCGACGCGCTCATCGCCCTCGCCCTCGCCGATGGTGGCACAGACAACGTGACAGTCGTGGTGGTGCGGTATGAACCGGAGCCGGATGCGGTCGACCCGCCGGTCCTGGCGGATACGTAGGGTGCAAGGTCCGCTTATGAGCGAAGAAACGATCGTCGTCACCGCCCCCCACGGACGCCTGCCGCCGGGCACGCAGCTCAACGGGCTCTACGAGGTCGAGGCGTTCATCACGTCCGGCGGGATGGGCGACATCTATCGCGGCCGCGCGATCGTCACCCGCGACGCCGTGGCCATCAAGACGATCCGGCCCGACATGGCCCGCAACGAGATGGCGCTCTCGCTGTTCCGCAAGGAGGCCTCGTCGCTGCACAACCTGCACCACGAGGCGATCGTCCGCTACTTCGTGTTCACGAACGATCCGGTGCTCGGCATCCCCTACCTCGCGATGGAGTTCGTCGAGGGCGAGGCACTCTCCGACATCCTCCGACGCGGCGCGCTCGGCACGGGCGATATCCGGGTGCTGATGCACCGTCTAGCCCTGGGATTGCAGGCCGCCCACCAGCACGGCATCATCCACCGCGATCTCTCGCCGGACAACATCCTCGTGCCCGACGGCGATGTCAGCCGCGCGAAGATCATCGACTTTGGGATCGCGCGCTCCCCGCTCGGCGACGGCACGTTGATCGGCAGCGGTTTCGCCGGCAAGATAAACTACGTCTCGCCCGAGCAACTCGGCCTCTACGGCGGGGAGGTCGGCCCGCGCTCGGACATCTACAGCCTCGGCCTCGTCATTGCCGAGGCGGCCTGCGGCAAGCACCTCGACATGGGTACGAGCCATGTCGAGGTGCTCGAAAAACGGCGCAGGGTCCCAGAGATCTCCGGCATCGACCCGGTCCTGCGCCAGATCCTTCAGCGGATGTTGCAGTCCAATCCGAAGGACCGTCCCGCCAGTATGGCGGAGATCGCGGACTGGATCCCGCTGCCCGCAGGTGGCAGTCGTGGACGCCCGTGGGGTCTCGTGGGTCTCGCCGCCGTGCTTTTGCTCGCGGCTGGCGGGGCCGCGGCCTACCTGACGGGTATCCTCGATCCGAGCACCTTCCACGGCGCGCGGCCGAGCAAGCCGGTGGCCGGACCGACGGACGCCAATAACCTGCCGCCGCACGGTCTGGATCCGCTCTCGCCGCCGTCCGATGCGGGACCTTCCGGCACGACGACGGACCGTAGGGAACCCTCCGAACCGGACAGGCACAGCGGCACCGGACCCGATGACGCTCCTCATCCCGGGAACGAACCGCGCGACACCTCGGCACCGGGTGGGTCGCCCCCCGGCGAGCCGACCGACAAACCGACGAACCCGGTCCGCGTGGCCAGCATCGATCAGGTTCGCGATTTCCTCCGCGACTATTCCGGCGGTCGATGCTTCTTCATTGCCCCCGTCACGGTCGCGGTCAACGATACGACGATTGAGGCCTACGGGGCGACGCCAGCCACATTCATGGAATTTGACGAGGCGTTTCAGCGCACGCTCGGGTTCGATCCCGAGATCAACCTCCGCCAAGTGACGGCAGCTCAATGCCCGATCGTCGATTTCCTTGCCCGTAGGAGCCCTGCCCAGCGAGCGGTGCCCCAGCCGAGCCTGACCTTAAAATCGGACATCCTGCGACGCGGAGACGAACTGATGGCAAGAGCGGAGACGCGGCCGGACCGGCCCGTCGAGTTGCTGCTCATCTCGCACGACGGGATCGTCCATAATCTCGCGGGGTATGTGACGCGAGCCGGCAACACCCTTAACCTAAGGCTTCGGTTAATGCCTGCCGAGCAGAGCGCCGACGCCACGCCTCAACTTCTCATGGCACTAGCAAGCAATCGCCCCTTAGTTAGCCTTCAGGGCGCTCTGAAAGGCGGACCACTCACCGCGGAGCGTTTCGCCAGAATTCTTGGTGAGGAGGAAGCAAAGGGCCAAATTACGGGTGTGACGATGAAGCATTTCAAGCTTACCGGAGGCTGAGACGATGCTAGATCCTCCAGCAGAATCCTGGGCGCGTGCTTCGATGAAGTCGTCGATCAAGCGCGGGGACTTCCTAACGGAGGAGGCGTGCCTCGCCGAGGTCATGCGGTTGAGCGGCGTGAAAGTCTGCGAAGCCTGTGGCCGGCCAGGCGATTTCGTGCCCGCCGGCAAGCATAGAGCATTCGCGTGCGGGGGCTGCGGGCACAAGGTCTATCCTTGTCAGGGGACGCCATTCTCCAAGCCGCACCCCCCGCTGTCCCACTGGTTCCGGGCCATCGACGCGCGGGCGCGAGGACGCTCGATCAGTCCACGCGAGCTTGCGCGCGACCTGAAGACTTCGCGCTTGCTTGCCGAGCACATCTCCGCGCGGATCTCCGCCTTGGAGGATGAGGGCCCCCGAGGGACGCCGCCGGTGGATTGGTTCGACGCTATCGCCGCTTTCACGGCCGAACGTCTCCACGCGGAGCGAACCACCAGGTTGCAGCCGCGTGGGGACGAAGTTGCCGAGACTGCCTGGCGGACCCTGCTTTCCCTTACGCATCCCATCGATCTCGTGCGGCGCCCCCTCGTTGGCTCGACCCTCATCGCGCTGCTCGTCTGTACCACTATCGGGATCGGGTGGCTCATCGTGCCAGAAGAGCAAGAGGAGGACCCCGACCTCACCCGGGCGACGGCCATCCTGTCTCTGGCTTCGGACCAGCCCATCATTCTCATCTCACCGGATCTCGCAGATCAATTCTATGACGTCACGGACGCCGAGCCCGCTCCCTCCTCGCCGCTCGCGCCTGTCATCAAGCTGGCGCCGCCGGGCATCGAGCTCAAGCGCGTACCGCTCGCCGATGCGCGCCCGATCGCGCGGCCCTCGGTGAAACTAGCGCCCTCAGTCGGCAAGTCGATCCTGCAGGGCGACCTCACGGACGCCCGCCGCCGGGCATCGGATCGGCCGGAACTTGCCGCCTACGCCTCTCTAGCCACCGCTCTGGAAGGCGGCCAAGCGCATGATCCCGACGAGCTTCTGGTGTTCGGCCCCATGCGGATTAGGCGCTACCTCGTCGAGAAGATCGTCCGAGCAGCCCGGGTCACGAGCATGGATCCGGTGTTGCTGATGGCAATCGCCGACAAGGAGTCGAGCTTCGCCACAGAAGTTCAGGCTCAGACTTCCTCGGCGACGGGTCTATTTCAGTTCATCGAAAAGACGTGGCTGGGTGTGGTGCGGGACTTCGGAAGCGCCTACGGTCTTGAACGGGATGCCCGATTATGCGCGGGCGACTTGCCGCCGGCAGACCGAACGCGCATCCTTACGCTCCGGCGCGACGCCTATCTATCGGCAGCCTTCGCGGCCGAGATGCTGAAGCGCGATGGCGACCGGATCGCTCGCCGCCTTGGCCGGCCTCTGACTGGGGGTGAAACTTACCTCGTCCATTTCCTTGGCCCGGACGGCGCAGAGCGACTGATCAGCCGGGCTGTGGAGGCGCCCAACACGGCGGCCGCCGATATCCTGCCAAAGCCTGCTGAAGCGAATAAGCCGATCTTCTACTCATCGGCAAACGACGGGACGGTCCGCCGCCTCTCGGTAAGCGCCGTCCGTGAAAAATTCGAAACGATGATCGGACTGCGTCTGAGCCGGTACCGCAACGTCCACACCCTGACGCGTACCGAGAACACGACCGAACCCGGTTCCTCTGAGCCTCCGAAGCCGCCGCCTTGAAGCTCGCGACGAGTCCGATCGGCCATGATGTTCCGTCGTACCGAATAAATATCTGAGGACTCGATGAGGTGCTGACCCGTCGAGCGTAAATCTAATATTAACGAGAAAGCGCCGGCCGCCATGGATGGCAATCGGTTCAAGGTCAGGGGATTAATCGTGGCACCCTCCGGTAAATTATTGGTCGACTTCCGCTATTCCGAACGGGCACTCTGTAGCCTGACTGTTGGCGCAGCGATCTGGTTAGGCCTGGTTACGCCGCCGTGCGCCGCGCCGGCCGTGACTGACGCCTCGCCACAGGAGCGTTCGTTGATGCTCGTGGCGACTTCGGCCGCCGCACCGAATGCAGCTATTGGATTGCAGGAGACGGCAGCCGCAGAACGTGCGGCCAAGCTGCTGGTGAGTCAGCAGGCCAAATCGACGGTATGGTCCGCACACCACAAGGCGAAGCCTAGCTACAAGGCCGCACGTTCCGTTCCGGCGCGGCTCGCTGCTGAGCGGGCACGGCGAAGCGCGGAACACGCGATCCATGAGGCTGAGAAAACCCCCGCCGTTCAACGGCGGCGGTGACGTGTCAGGCGCCTACAGGGGAGCCGAGGCCGCGCGATGAGCTTTCAGTATCCTACACCGAGCGGGAGGAAGTTCGGCGCGAGAAGCTCGTTCGAGCGGCGGTAGGTAGCCATGGCCACCCGTGTCGGAGCCGGCGCCACCTCCTTAGCGACCCGCTGCGTCGCCACGAGGTTGTCCAGTTGCGCGGCGCGATCTGTAAGATAAGCGGTTACGTTCGAAAAGCAACGAACGGCTCGGGTATACTGACGAGCCGCCTCTAAGGGTTGACAGACCTGAGCCATGTACCGCTTGGCGACCGTCAAGCGAACTGGGTCGACGACCTCGTTCTGTGCCATGGCTGAGCCGGAGCCGAGCGCCACGATAGCGCACGCACACGCGACACCAAAAAAGCGCACAGCCCGTATCATTGTACGACCCCCTCCGAACGACGCTTCGAATGCGGCTGAGCTCACGAAATGATGCACCATCACTTCAGCTCCTCCGCTTCACCTGTCTGGCACCGTCCATCCCAGAACCCACTCTAGTAATGCGCCGAAGCCTTGACAATGCCTGAACAGATTCGTGCAACCTATTTCCGGTCGGCGCACAACTATGAATAATTTTCATTTCGGGCTTCGCTAGAGCCGGTCCCGGGCCGCTTGCGACGGGTGAGCGGGTGGCGCGTTGTTGGGTGAAGGAGCATGCCGATGCCTTCACCTTTGTCCGTCGACTTACGCGAGCGTGTCGTGGCTGCCGTAGCCGCAGGTGCCTCCTGTCATCGGGCCGCGGCTCGCTTCGGGGTCAGTGTCTCCAGCGCCAGCCGCTGGTCGCAGCGCTCCCACCACGAGGGCCATGTCGCGCCCAAGCCGATGGGCGGCGATCACACCTCGAAGCGCATTGAGGCGCATGCCGCGCTGATCCTTGCGACCTCCAAGCCGGAGCCGCGTCTCTTCCTGCGCGAGCTGCGCGACCGACTGCCTGAGCAGGGCGTGCAGACCGGCACGAGCGGCCTGTC
>NZ_BPQS01000045.1 GCF_022179385.1 Methylobacterium longum
CGATGACGCTGCCGGACGCCTACCAGGATCACGACAGCCCCGAGAAGATGTACGCCGAGGCCGGCCTCGACGCCGACAGCATCGTCAAAACCGCCCTCACCGCACTGCCGGACCGGAAGGAAAGCCGCTCGCGCCTGCGGCTGGCCTGAGATCCGGCGCCCGCCACGCGACGGGGGCATTCCGCCGCGTCGCTTGCCGCCTGGGCGGTTCGATGACACAAGCGCGGCGCGGCTGGGGATCCCCGGCCGCGCTGGTTTTCGGTAACCCTCCAGATCCCTGATGGCAGAGGCCAAAACCGCCGGCTCCCTCGAGGTCGGCCCCGTGCTGATCACCGGCGCGAGCGGCTTCCTCGGTTCCGCCCTGGTCGACGTGTTCCGCCGGGCCGGCTTCCCGGTGCGCATCCTCGTGCGCGCATCGAGCCCGCGCCGGAACCTCACTTGGACCGACGTTGAGATCGCCGAGGGCGACATGCGCGATCCGGCCGCGGTGGCGGCGGCCATGCGCGGCCAGCGCTACCTGATCCATGCCGCGGCCGATTATCGGCTCTGGGCACCGGACATGGAGGAGATCGTCCGCACCAACCGTGACGGCACGCGCCTGATGATGCGCGCGGCCCTGGAGGCCGGGGTTGAGCGGGTCGTCTACACGTCGAGCGTCGCGACGATCCGACCGCCGGCCGATGGGGTGACCCCCTCCGACGAGACTATGCCGCTGACGCCCGAGACCGCGATCGGCGCCTACAAGCGCAGCAAGGTCGTGGCCGAGCGGGTGGTCGAGGAGATGGTCGCCCGCGACGGGCTGCAGGCGGTGATCGTCAATCCCTCGACGCCGATCGGCCCCCGCGATGTCAAGCCGACGCCCACCGGTCGCATCATCCAGGAGGCGGCGCTCGGCAAGATGCCGGCCTTCGTCGATACCGGCCTCAACCTCGCCCACGTAGACGACGTGGCCCACGGCCACCTCTTGGCGCTCTCTAAGGGGCAGATCGGTGAGCGCTACATCCTCGGCGGCGAGGACGTGTTCCTGTCGCAGATGCTCGCCGACATCGCCGGCATGGTCGGGCGTAAGCCGCCGACCGTGAGCCTGCCGCGGGCCGCCGTCTACCCGGTGGCGTTCTTCGCGCAGCTCGCCGCGCGGGTCACCGGCCGGCAGCCCTTCGCGACGATCGACGGGATCCGCATGTCGCGCTACCGGATGTTCTTCTCCGACCGGAAGGCCCGGGCCGAGCTCGGCTACACGGCCCGGCCTTATCGCGAGGGGTTGTCCGACGCGATCACGTGGTTCCGGCAGGCGGGGTACCTCGCATGAGCACCCTCGAATCCGCCACCGCGACGCGCTCCGGCAAGGGGCATCGCGACGAGAATTTCCCGGTCGCCTCGCACCTGATCCACCCGCGCCACCGCGGCGCGATCCTGGCGTTCTACAACTTCGTCCGCGCCGGCGACGACGTGGCCGACCACGCCACGCTGGCGCCCGAGCGCAAGATCGAACTCCTCGATCGGCTGGCCGATTCGCTGACCGGTGCCGGCCCCTCCGACCCGGAGGCGGAGCCGCTGAAGCGCGAGCTCGCCGCCCGCGCCCTGCCGCCGCGCCACGCGCTGGAATTGCTCGACGCCTTCCGGATGGACGCGCGCAAGAGCCGCTACGCGAACTGGGACGAGCTGATCCATTATTGCCGCTACTCGGCCATGCCGGTGGGACGCTTCGTCCTCGACGTGCACGGCGAGGATCCGGCCCGGGTCTACGGACCCTCCGACGCGATCTGCGCGGCCCTGCAGGTGATCAACCACCTCCAGGATTGCGGCAAGGACTTTGCGGCCCTCGACCGGGTGTACATCCCGCAGGATTGCCTCGACCGGCACGGCGCCACCGTGGCGATGCTGGGCGAGACCCAGGCGCCGCCGCAGCTCCGGGCGGTGATCCGCGAGCTGGGGCAGAAATGCCTCGACCTCCTCGACGAGGGCGCTGTGCTGCCGGACCTGATCGACGACCTGCGCCTGTCCCTCGAGATCGCCGCGATCCACCGTCTCGCCGTGGTGCTGAGCCGCGGTCTGCTGGAGCGCGATCCGCTCTCGGAGAAGGTCCATCATGGCAAGGCCGCCTTTGCCCTGACGGCGCTCGGCGGCGTCGCCGCCACCCTGGCACGCCGGCCCTTCCGCGGGCGGACGGTCCGGGCTGCGACCCAAGGAATCCGCTCGTGAGCGCCACCGCGACTCCCGCCTCGACCCCGGAGAGCGCAGCCCCGGCGCTGCCCGCCGCCGGCTCCTCGTTCTACACGGCCATGCGCCTGCTGCCGAAGGAGCGGCGGGAGGCGATGTACGCCGTCTACGCCTTCTGCCGCGCCGTGGACGACGTCGCCGACGACGGCGGTACCCGGGCCGTCCGGCAGGTCGAACTCGACCGCTGGCGGGCTGACATCGACGCCCTCTATGCCGGCCGCCCCGCGCCGCGGGTGCGCGACCTCGTGGAGCCCGTGCGCCGCTTCGGCCTCAAGCGCGAGGATTTCCAGGCGGTCATCGACGGCATGGCCATGGACGCCGTCGAGGACATCGTCGCCCCCGATGCCGAGACCCTCGACCTCTACTGCGACCGGGTCGCCAGCGCGGTCGGGCGGCTGTCGGTACGGATCTTCGGCATGCCGGAGGCGGACGGCATCCGGCTCGCCTGGCACCAGGGCCGGGCGCTCCAGCTCACCAACATCCTCCGCGACATCGATGAGGACGCCGAGCGCGGCCGCCTCTACCTCCCCCGCGAGAAGCTTCAGGCGATCGGCCTCGCCGATCCCACGCCGGTCGAGGCCATCAGCCACCCCCGCATCGGCGAGGTCTGCGCCTCCCTCGCCCGGGAGGCCGAGGACCATTATCAGGCGACCTGGGAGATCATCCGGCGCAGCCCCCGCAAGGCGACCAAGGCCGCCCGGCTGATGGCGGCGGCCTATCACCTCTACCTGAAGTCGGTGCTGGCACGCGGCTGGGCGATGCCCCGCGCCCGGGTGAAGCCCGGCAAGCTCGCGCTGCTGGGCGTCGTCCTCCGTCACGGCTTGCTCTGATGAAAACCGTCCACGTCGTCGGCGCCGGCCTGGCCGGCCTCTCCGCGGCCGTCGCACTCGCGGATTCCGGAGCCCGTGTGGTTCTGCACGAGGCGGCCAAGCAGGCGGGCGGCCGCTGCCGCTCGTACTATGATTCGGCCCTCGGCCTGACCATCGACAACGGCAATCACCTGCTCCTCTCGGGCAATGCCGACGCGCTGGGCTTCCTCAGGACCATCGGCGCACCCGACGACGCCCTGGTCGGGCCGGACGCCGCCGAGTTCGACTTCGCCGACCTCAAGACCGGCGAGCGCTGGCGCCTGCGGCCCAACGCGGGGCGGCTGCCCTGGTGGGTGATGAGCCCGGCCCGCCGCGTTCCAGGCACGAAGGCCCTGGACTACCTCGCGCCGCTCGGCATCCTCCGGGCCGCCGCCGGCAAGGCGGAAGGGGCGGGCGGCACGATCGGCGCGCATATGGCCTGCGAGGGCGCGCTTTACCGGCGCCTCTGGCACCCGGTGCTGCTGGCCGCCCTCAATACCGAGCCGCGCGACAGCGATGTCGGGCTGGCGGCACGGATCCTGCGCGAGACCCTGGGTGCCGGCGGGAAGGCCTGCCGGCCCCTCGTCGCCGTCGAGGGGCTGTCCTACGCCTTCGTCGATCCGGCGATTCGCTTTCTGACGACCCGCGGCTGCGAGATCCGCCTCGGACGGCGCCTGCGCAGCCTCGACCTCGCGGACGGACGCGTCGGGCGGCTGGTGTTCTCGGACGGTCCCGAGAGCCTCGGCCCGGAGGACAGCATCGTGCTGGCGCTGCCGCCGTGGGTTGCCCGCGAGGTGTTGCCCGGTCTCCACGCTCCGATGGAATTCCGATCCATCGTCAACGCCCATTTCGCGCTGGTGCCGAAGCCGGGCAGCCCGCTCGTTCTCGGCGTCGTCAACAGCCTGACGGAGTGGCTTTTCGCCTATCCCGACCGATATTCGGTCACGATCAGTGGGGCCGACAGGCTCCTCGAGGTGCCGCGGGAAGACCTCGCGCGACAGATATGGGCGGAGATCGCCGAGCTCTGCAACCTTGCACCCGACCTGCCCAGCTGGCAGATCGTAAAGGAGAAGCGTGCGACCTTTGCGGCGACACCGGCGGAAGCCGCGCGGCGCCCGAAGGCCGAAACCGCCTACGACAATCTCGTCCTGGCAGGCGATTGGACCGCGACCGGCCTGCCGTCGACGATCGAGGGAGCGATCCGTTCGGGCCAGACGGCCGCGCGCTCTCTGCGCGCGGGACCTGCCGCGCGCGCCGGAACCCGGATGCGCGGCGCAGCTTGAGGCATGGCGTCCGCCGCGAGGCGGTCGTTCGAGGCGAGGACTATGAGAGAGGCCGTAAGCAAAGTCGAGGCGCTGCAGCGCTCGAAGACGCAGGGGATCTCGCTCGACGACGTCGAGCGCGGCGTGGTGCAGGCGACGCGCGCGCTGATCGACCTGTCGCATGACGACGGGCACATCTGCTTCGAGCTCGAGGCGGATGCGACGATCCCGTCCGAGTACATCCTATTCCACCATTTCCGCGGCACCCCGGTCCCCGGCGACCTCGAGGCCAAGATCGGCAACTACCTCCGGCGTACCCAGGGCCGGCACGGCGGCTGGGCCCTCGTCCACGAGGGGCCGTTCGACATGAGCTGCACGGTCAAGGCGTATTTCGCCCTCAAGATGATCGGCGACGACATCGAGGCCCCGCACATGCGCCGGGCGCGCGAGGGCATCCTGTCCCGCGGCGGTGCGGCCAACGCCAACGTCTTCACCCGCTTCATGCTGGCCCTCTACGGTGAGGTGCCGTGGCGCGCCGTGCCGGTGATGCCCGTGGAGGTGATGTTCCTGCCGAAGTGGTTCCCGTTCCACCTCGACAAGATCAGCTACTGGGCCCGCACCACCGTCGTGCCGCTGTTCGTGCTCCAGGCAACCAAGCCGCGGGCCCGCAACCTGCGCGGCATCGGCGTGCAGGAACTGTTCGTGACGCCGCCCGAGAGCGTCCGCTCCTGGCCGGGCTCCCCCCATGCCACGTGGCCGTGGACGCCGATCTTCGGGTTCATCGACCGGATGCTGCAACGGGTGGAGAACCATCTGCCGCGCAAGAGCCGGCAGCGTGCCATGGAGAAGGCGCGCGCCTGGGTGAGCGAGCGGCTGAACGGCGAGGACGGGTTGGGGGCGATCTTCCCCGCCATGGTCAACTCGGTGCTGATGTACGAGGTGATGGGCTACCGGCCCGATCACCCGCAGGTCCGCGTCGCCTGCGATGCCATCGAGAAGCTGGTGGTCGAGAAGGCCGGGGAAGCCTACGTCCAGCCCTGCGTGTCGCCGGTGTGGGACACGGCCCTCGCCAGCCACGCGCTGCTGGAGGCCGGCAGCCCCGAGGCCGAGGCCCAGGCCCGCGCTGGGCTCGACTGGCTGAAGCCCCGGCAGGTGCTCGACATCGTGGGCGACTGGGCGGCGCGCAAGCCGAAGGTCCGGCCGGGCGGCTGGGCGTTCCAGTACGCGAATGCCCATTATCCCGACCTCGACGACACCGCCGTGGTGGTGATGGCCATGGACCGGGCCATGCACCAGCACGGGCTCGTCGCCGGCATGCCGGACTACAAGGCCTCGATCGCCCGCGCCCGCGAGTGGGTCGAGGGGCTGCAGTCCGAGGATGGCGGTTGGGCGGCGTTCGACGCCGACAACAACCACATGTATCTCAACCACATCCCGTTCTCGGATCACGGCGCGCTGCTCGATCCGCCCACCGCGGACGTGACTGCCCGCGTGGTCGGCATGCTGGCCCAGCTCGGCGAGACCCGCGAGACCTCCCGGGCGCTGGACCGCGGCGTGAACTACCTCCTGAACGACCAGGAGGAGGACGGCTCCTGGTACGGCCGCTGGGGGATGAACTTCATCTACGGAACGTGGTCGGTGCTCTGCGCCCTCAACGCCGCCGGTGTGGATCCCGCGGATCCGCGCATCCAGCGTGCCGTGTCCTGGCTGATCCGCATCCAGAACCCGGACGGCGGCTGGGGCGAGGACGCCAATTCGTACAAGATTGATCCCGCCTTCGAGGCCGGTTCCTCCACGGCCTCGCAGACGGCCTGGGCGCTGCTCGCGCTGATGGCGGCGGGGGCCGTTGACGATCCGGCCGTGACCCGGGGCATCAACTTCCTCACCCGCACGCAGGGCGCGGACGGGTTCTGGAAGGAGGAGCGCTATACCGCCACGGGCTTCCCGCGGGTGTTCTATCTGCGGTATCATGGCTACCCGAAGTTCTTCCCGCTGTGGGCGATGGCGCGTTTCCGCAACCTCAAGCGGACCAACAGCCGGCGCGTCCAGTTCGGCATGTGACGCTGCGGGCCGGCCTCAGGGCCGGCTCTGCTTCGCCGGATCCCAGCGCGTTCGAGTGTCCCGACGACCGACCCGCGAGCCCCGGTATCCGAGACTTGGCCTCCTCTGACGATGATCCCGCGGGACCGGGCGATCCCCACCCCGTGCCGGATCGATCCGCGGCCGCGCCGCGGCGCTCGCGCCTGCTTGCCGACCTCGCCGGACTGGTTCACCAGCGCGCCATGATCGATCCCGCCGCGCCCGTCCTCGCCGTCACCGGGCTTGCCCGCGAGCGCCGCATGGCGGCCGGGGAGGGGGTCGAGGCGGTGGGAGCCGGCGGTAATCCGCACCGGCTCCGACAACTCCTGGATGCTCGCGTGCCGCCCGCCTGCCGGGCGGTGATCAGCTTCGGGATCGCCGGCGGCCTCGATCCATCGCTCAAGCCCGGTGACGTCGTCGTGGGCACTGGCGTCGTCGGCGAGGATGGGCGGCGCGCCGCCGATCTCGAGTTGTCGGCCGCGCTCCTCAACATCCTGTCCGGTGTGGGCCCCCGCGTGATCCCGGCGGATCTGGCCGGCGTCGATACGGCCATCCTCGCCGTGGAGGGCAAGACGGAGCTGCGGGCTGCGACGGGCGCGGCGGCCGTGGATATGGAATCCCACGTGGCCGCGTCCTTCGCGGGCCGGCACGGCCTGCCCTTCGCGGCGCTACGGGTGATCTGCGATCCGGCCGGGCAGGCGCTGCCGGCCTTCGCGGCCGAGGCGCTCACCGCAGACGGCGAGCCCGATATCGCCGCCGTGTTCTTCGCCTTCGCCCGCGGCCGGGCGCGGCTGGGCGACCTCATGCGGCTCGCCCGGGATTCGAACGCGGCCTTCGCGGCGCTGGGACGCTGCCGGAGCCGGCTCGGACCGGGGTTGGGCATCCCAGCGCCGGAGCGCTGAAGCCCCATCGAGGACCGTCCCGCTTCGCCCGCACGGGCGGTCGGTTCGAACATACGAAAATGCGCCGGCCTGTTCGGCCGGCGCCAGTCGAGGGTCACCACGAGACGGCGCGGGAACGGGGCCCGCGCCGGGAGAACCGGCCTCAGCCGGCGTTCTTGCTCAGCGACACCGCCACGAAGCGCGTCTGACCCTTGCCGCTCTTGACCCGCATCAGCACGGCCTTGCGCCCGCTCGATTCGGCGGCTCGGATCTGCGTCGCGACATCTCCCGGCCGGGACACGCTCTGCCCGCCGACGTCGAGGATCACGTCGCCCGCCTCGATGCCCTTGGCGGCGGCCGGCCCGTCGGGGTCGACCTGAACCACGGCAACGCCCTGGTCCGACAGTCCGACCTCGGAGGCCGGCGCGAGCTGCAGGCCGAGCCGTGGCTGGCCGTTACCCGAGGCGTCGTCGTCGCGGCTCGCCACCTTGGTGCCGTCCGTGGGCATCGCGCCCAGCGTCACCGTGGCGGTATCGGCCTTGCCGCCGCGCAGGTAGCTCAGCTCGACCTTGGCGCCGGGCTTCATGCCGGCGATCTTGCGCGAGAGTTCCCGGGCGCTGTCCACCGTGTCGCCATTGACCTTCTCGATCACGTCGCCGGCCTTCAGGCCGGCCTTGGCCGCCGGGGTTCCGTTCTCGGCATGGTCGACCAGGGCACCCTTGGCCTTGTCGAGGCCGAGGCCCTCGGCGATGTCCTGCGTCACCGGCTGGATCTGGACGCCCAGGTAGCCGCGGGCCACCTTGCCGTCGGTGCGGAGCTGCTCGACCACCGCCTGAACGGTCTCGGCGGGAATCGCGAAGGCCAAGCCGACGCTGCCGCCCGACGGGGACGCGATGGCGGTGTTCACGCCGACCACCTCGCCGTTGACGTTGAAGGTCGGGCCTCCCGAGTTGCCCTTGTTGATCGGAGCGTCGATCTGCAGGAAGTCGTCGTAGGGGCCGGCGCCGATGTCGCGACCGCGGGCCGAGACGATGCCGGCGGTCACCGTGCCGCCGAGGCCGAACGGGTTGCCGATCGCCACCACCCAGTCGCCGACCTGCGGCGCGGCCTTGCCGAACTGCACGTAGGGGAAGTTCGAGCCCTCGTTGATCTTCAGCAGGGCGACGTCAGTCTTCGAATCCTTGCCGATCACCTTCGCGTCGAGGGTGCGGCCGTCGTCGAGCGTCACCTGCACGGTCTTGGCGTGATCGACCACGTGGTTGTTGGTCACCACGTAGCCGTCGGCCGAGATGATGAAGCCGGAGCCGACCGCGCCGCGCGGGCCCTGACGCTGGGGCTGCATCCCGTTGGGACCGTTCTGGCCGAAGCGGCGGAAGAATTCGCGCAGCTGCGGCGGCACATTCTGGAGGTTGCGGCCCTGGCTCGGTCCGTCCTCGTCGTCGCCGTTGCTGCTCGCCGAATCGTCGAGCTTCACCTTCACCGAGACGACGCCCGGCTTCACCTTGTTGACGATGCCGGCGAACGAGCCCGGCGGATGCTCGGGAGCCTCGATGGGGGTCTTGGGCAGGGCCTGGGCGTAGGCCGGGGTGGCGGCCGGCAGGTAGCCGCTGCCGAGGGCACCGCCGGCGATCAGCGCGGCGGCGGCCACGGAAGCGAGGGCGCGGCGCGAGGTGCGGACTGAGGGACGGGTCTCGGTCATGGGGGTCTGAAACCTCTCGGGACTGATCTGGACGATGCCGGCTCACGCGGCGGTCGATGGGATCTGTCTAGGGGATGGCCCCTGACCCCGGCGTGGCGGTCACATTACGGATCGGACAGGTGGCCGGCCGGAGGCCCTGGCCGACTCACCGCGCGCGGCCTCCGGAGTGGGTTTGAGCCGCATCCAAGATCGGCCGCTCGGTGTGGAAACCTTCGTAGCCCGTGCCGCCCGTCACATGCGCTGGGGCGGAGCCACGTCAGAATCTGGCGTGATCCGCCGGCCTATCGTCAGCAGCGGACCGGCACGATGTGGCGGTGGCCGATGCGGCGGGCGCCATGACGCGGATCCTGTTCGCGACGGCCATGCTCCTGGGATCGACCGTGGGGATCGTGGCGGCCGGGATCGATTCCGATTACCGCAGCTACTTCGACGCGAAGCCTTCCGTGACCGAGGGGGCGAAACCGAAGGGCTCGCAGAACAAGTCCCTCTCCGTCCGCGAGATCGACAGGCGCCGCCTGGACGATGATCTCGCCATCCGGACGGTCAAGCCCCTGAAGCCCGGATACCGCAACCAGACCGGGATCGACGTGCCGCCCGATTATTCCTCGCCTCCGCGTGAGCGCGGGTACGACGGCTTCGGAAGTTCGGCCAGGTCCGGCTCGTACGGCAGTGCGAACGCACCCAATCCCTTCACCGGGAGCCTCGGCACGCGCCGGTCGCGCCCGGCTGCGGGAGCCAGCCAGCTCTTCCGTCGATACCGGCAGGTCGACACCCGCAAAGCCCGTCCCCTGGCCATGGAGCGCGTGCTCCGCATTGACGTGCGAGACCCCGGCGGACTCGAAGCCGGAAGCCCGCTCGACCGATCCTGATCGGACGATACGATCGCGCATCGACGCACCCCCGCATCGCGACGCGCCGGGCAATCGGAGATGACCCGGCCGCGAAAGGGGGGATACCCGATCGCCCGGCGACGTTCGGATCGCACCTTCCGGCGGCTGCGCAGCACCTCAGGACGGGACCAAGAATTGGAGGTCCTGAGCCGATCCCGCGCTCAGGTGCCGCTCAGCCGGGCCAGGGCCTCCTCGAGTTTCGCGAGGCGCACCGTCTCGCTCTCGCGCCGCTCGCGGTTCTCCTCGATGATCTCCTCCGGCGCGCGGGCGACGAAGTCGGCGTTGCCGAGCTTGGCGTCGATCTTCTTGATCTCGCCCTGTGCCTTGCCCTGCTCCTTCTTCAGACGCGCGACCTCTGCGGCGAGATCGACCACGCCTTCCAGCGGCAGGGCGGCGACGCTGCCGCGCACCAGCAGCTGAACCGAGTTCTTCGGCGGCGTCTCCGCGAAGTCGATCTCCGACAGCCGGGCCAGGCGCAGAAGCGTGTCCCGCCAAGCCTCGACCCGCGCCCGGACATCGGGGCTTGCCCCGACCAGCACCAGCGGGATCTGCGCGGCGGCGGGGACGTTCGTCTCCGACCGCGCCGAGCGGACTTGGCTGACCAGCTCGACCACGAACCCGACCTCGGCCTCGGCGGCGGCATCGGCGAGGCCCGCCAGATCCGGCCAAGCGGCGAGGGTCAGGAGGCCGCGCTCCGCCAGCCCCGCCCCCTTGATCGCCCACAGCTCCTCGGTGAGGAAGGGCATGAACGGGTGCAGCAGCTTGGCGACCTGGTCGATCAGGAACGCCACGGTCGCCTGCGTTTCCGTCCTGATGGCGGGCTCGACACCCTCACCTTGGAGCACGGGCTTGGCGAGCTCGAGATACCAGTCGCAGAAGATGTTCCAGACGAAGCGGTAGGCGGCGCCCGCCGCGTCGTTGAAGCGGAAGGCCTCCAGCGCGGCGGTCACCTCGTCGACCGCCCGGGCGGCCTCGGTCAGCGCCCAGCCATTGATCGCCCCGGTGACCGAACGCGGGTCGAAGGCGGGGTCGAGGCGGCAACCGTTGAGTTCCGCGAATCGGGCGGCGTTCCAGAGCTTGGTCGCGAAGTTGCGGTAGCTCTGGACCCGGTCGGCGGACAGCTTGATGTCGCGGCCCTGGACGGCAAGCGCGCAGAGGGTGAAGCGCAGGGCGTCGGCGCCGACCTGATCGATCAGCTCCAGCGGATCGACGACGTTGCCCTTCGACTTCGACATCTTGGCACCCGACGCGTCCCGCACCAGGGTGTGCAGGTAGACCGTGTCGAAGGGCGCCTGGTCGGTGAGGTGCAGGCCCATCATCATCATCCGGGCGACCCAGAAGAACAGGATGTCCTTGCCGGTCACCAGGGTACTGGTCGGGTAGAACCGGGTGAGTTCCGGGGTCGAATCCGGCCAGCCGAGGGTCGAGAACGGCCAGAGGGCCGAGGAGAACCACGTATCGAGGACATCCTCGTCGCGGGTCAGAGGCACCGGCCGGCCATGCTTCGCCTCTGCCGCGGCAGAGGCCGCAGCCTCACTCTCGGCGACGAAGATGCCGCCCTCGGCGTCGTACCAGACCGGGATCTGGTGGCCCCACCAGAGCTGGCGCGAGATGCACCACGGCTCGATGTTGGTGAGCCACTGGAAGAAGATCTTCTGGTAGTTCTCGGGGACGAACTTGGTCTGTCCGTCGCGCACCGCCTGGAGGGCGCGCTCCGCCAGGGGCTTGACGTTCACGTACCACTGGTCGGTCAGGTACGGCTCGATGACCACGCCCGAACGGTCACCGTGCGGGACCGCGTGGGTGTTCGGCTCGGTCGCGCGCAGGCGCCCGCGCGCCTCCATCAGCGCGACGACCTCCTTGCGGGCCTGCGCCCGGTCGAGGCCGTGGAGCGCCAGGGCCTCGGGCTCCGGGGACGTTCCGTCGAGGAAGTCGGCGTTGCCCTCGAGCAGCATCCGGCCCTCGGGATCGAGGACGTTGATCAGGCCGAGCCCCTGCCGGCGGCCGACGTCGAAATCGTTGAAGTCGTGCGCCGGCGTGATCTTGACCGCGCCGGTGCCCTTCTCGGGGTCCGAGTATGCGTCGGCCACGATCGGGATCAACCGGCCGACCAGCGGCAGGCGCACCCTCTTGCCGACGAGCGCCGTGTAGCGCTCGTCCTCGGGATGGACCGCCACGCCGGTATCGCCCAGCATCGTCTCGGGGCGGGTGGTCGCCACCGTGATGATCTCGCCGGTCTCGGCGCCTTCCGCGTCCACCACCGGGTAGTCGAAGTGCCAGAGATGGCCCCTCGTCTCGATCTGCTGAACCTCCAGATCCGAGATCGCGGTCTGGAACTTCGGATCCCAGTTCACCAGCCGCTTGTCGCGGTAGATCAGGCCCTGCCGGTGCAGATCGACGAAGGTCTTGAGGACGGCGCGGCTCAGGCCCTCGTCCATGGTGAAGCGCTCGCGGGACCAGTCGCAGGAGGCGCCCAGCCGCTTCAGCTGGTTGACGATCGCGCCGCCCGATTCGGCCTTCCAAGCCCAGACCTTCTCGACGAAGGCCGCGCGGCCGATCTCGCGGCGGCCGGGCTCCTGGCGCTCCATCATCCGCCGCTCGACCACCATCTGGGTGGCGATGCCGGCATGGTCGGTCCCGGGCTGCCAGAGCACATCCTTGCCGCGCATGCGCTCGAAGCGGCAGAGGATGTCCTGCAGGGTGTTGTTGAGGGCGTGGCCCATATGCAGCGAGCCCGTCACGTTCGGTGGCGGGATCACGATGCAGTACGGCGGAGCTCCGGCGCGCTCGGGCTGGCCGGCGCGGAAGGCGTCCGCCTCGGCCCAGGCGGCGGAGATCCGCGCCTCGACGGAGGCGGGTTCGAAGGTCTTGTCCATCATCGCGGATACGGGCCGGCGCTTGTCCAAACGGGGTTGGCCCCGCTTTCGACCGTCGCGCCGCTCCCGTCAACACGCGGACGGCGACCCGCGGCCGCCGTATCCAGCCCGCCGGCTCAGCGGCCGCGCGAGACCCGCTCGATCTCGGCGCGCACGAGGCGCTCGACCACGGCCGGCAGGTTGTCGTCGAGCCAGGATTTCAGCATCGGCCGGAGCATCTCCTTGACGAGATCCTCCAGCGTGCGGGCATTCTGCGTCAGCACCGTGTGGGCCAGCAGGTTGAACGCACCGCTGACGCTGGCGTCGGTAGCCGGAGAGACGAGGGCGTCCGGCTCGGGCTGTGGGGCCTGAAAGAGCGGCTGCGGCGGCGGGCTCGGCGGCGCCGGCGGTTCCGGGATCGGCTCGGGCTCAGGCTCAGGCTCCCGCGCCACGGGAATGGGATCGTCGAAGTCGATCGCGTCGAAATCGAGCACGGCCGGCTCGGGCTCAGGCGCTACGACGCGGGGCCGCATCACCGGCTCGGCGACCTCGGCGAGATCGAGGACATCCTCGGGTTCGGGCGCGACCGTTTCAGCCGGCTTCGTGGCCTGATCGTCGGCGATGATCCGCCGGATCGAGGCGAGGATCTCCTCCATCGAAGGCTCGTGCGCCTTGTCGGCAGCCTTATCCTGGAACTTCGAATCCGGGATCTTGGGGCTTGCTGCACTCATCGGCAGGCGCACTCGGACGTGGGAGACTGGAATGCGACCCGAACGGGTCGCTGTTCAATCAGTATTCCATGCCGTTTCGTTGCGGCAAGCGCGCCCGCACCACACTCCCCGTGGAAAAGACCTCAGCGCCCGTCCGGCGTGCGCAGGCCGAACCACAGGTCCTTGACCTGATCGTAGTGCACCTTGGCGCTGTAGTACTCGACCGGCAGGGCCGTGAAGCGCGCCGTCAGCTGACCAATGGCCTGCACGACACCGTAGGAATAGATCACCCGGTCCCGCTGGGCGACGATCAGGTTCACGCGCGAGGTGAGGAGTTCCTGCTGCGCGTTGAGCACGTCGAGGGTGGTGCGCTGGCCGACGCGCGCTTCCTCGCGCACGCCGTTGAGCGCGACCTCGTTGGCCTGGACCTGAGCCTGGGCGGCGATGACCTGCGCCTTGGCGGCCTCGAGCCGGCCCCAGAAATCCACGACCTGCGCGCGGACCTGATCGCGGACCTGATCGACCTGGATGCGGGTCTGGCCGACCGTCTCCTTGGCCTGCCGGATCTGCGCGTAGGTCTGACCGCCCTCGTAGATCGGGATGTTGAGCCGGCCGCCGACGAAACCGATGAAGAAGCTCGAGTTCGGGCCGTTCTGGTCATAGAGCTGACTGAGGGAGCCCTGCAGGCTCACGCTCGGGGCCAGCTGGCCCTCGAGCACCTTCACCTGCGCTTCGGCGGCATCCACGGCGTGGATGGCCGACACGATCTGCGGATGCTCGCGCAACCCGACGGCGATGGCCGCGTCGAGGCTCGCCGGTACGAACCGATCCAGCGGCCGGCCCGGCGCCAGCTGACGCGGCTCGACGCCGATGTTCTGGCGGTAGACGCCGATGCTGGTGCGCAGGGCGGACTCGGCGACGCTGACCTGCGAACGTGCGCCGGCGAGGCGCGCCTCGGCCTGGGCGACGTCCGTGCGCGTGACCTCGCCGACGTTGAAGCGGTCGCGCGTCTGCCGGAGCTGCTCTTCGAGCACCTCGACGTTGTTGCGGTTCAGCTCCAGCGTCGCCGTGTTGCTGAGCACGTTCATGTACGCCTGAACGGCGTTGTAGAGGACCGTGAGCTCCGTGTAGCGGAGCGTCTCGCGCTGGCTATAGACGGTCGATTCGGCGCGTCGGGTCAGGTTGTCGGTCTGAAAGCCGTTGAAGAGCGTCTGCGAGACCGTCAGGCTGGCGCTGCTCGGAAGGTAGGTCGTCCGGATCGTCCGGCTCGACGTGATGGTCTGGGAGGCAATCTCCGGGGACGCCCCCCCGACCGAGCCCGCACCGCCGACCGCGGTCTGGCCGGCACCGCCCGTGGCGAACGAGCCGTTCGTTCCGAGGCCGGTCGTGCCTGCCGCGGTGCCGATCCCTGTCGACGTTCCGAGGCTCGCCCCCGCCCCGGCCGTTCCCCCGCCCAGAGCGGCGCCGGTGCCGGACGTCGTCCCGCCCGCGGCGGTGGATCCGGCAACGTTCGTCACCGCGCTCGCGGACCGGGTCTGGAGGTACTGGACGCCGATCGCGGCGCCCACGTTGACCTGGGGGCGATACCCGGATTGGGCGATGGCGACGTTCTCGTCGATGGCGCGCACGCCGGCGCGGCTCGCGTTGAGCGACGGATTGCCTTGGTAGGCCTTCGCGAGCGCGCTCTCCAAGGTCTCGGCCGCGGACGGAGTCGCCGCCAAGATCGCGAGCGCGGAAACCATCCCGACTCGGCGGAACCTCAGGCAACTCGCTTGTGGACGCAGTGTCACGATGAACAAGCCCTTGCGGTCTCTTTGGAGCCGGATCTCCGAAACGAAAACGGCCAAGGTGCGGCGTTCCGTTGGTATCCGATCAAGCCCGCCCCACCGTCACGCTTAGCTCAAATTTGGCCCTTTGACTCGGTCGCAGCCGTCCGCGACGTCGGAATGTGCAGGGTTGGGGCAATAAGGTGACACATCCCTATAGCCCACCCTATTGCCCGCGGCGGGTCTGCAATCAGCCCTGCCTGGGTGCGGGGCTGGCGGCATTCTCCGACGCTGAAACTGAATTTGCGGTCGCGATTTGCCGCGAGGGCGGTTGTGGCGGCGGCGGGGCGCTTCGGCGCATCGCAAGGGGGGCTCCGGAGCGCCCGGCTCGAACGCGGGCGGCGGATGGCTGGCTCACGACGACCGCGGGCCTTCCCGGGCGTGGCGGGGATCATCGCCCCCGGCTCTCCCGCGACGGGATCGGGATGGGCGTTCAGGACGCGATCACCGCATCGAACTGGGCTTGACTGAGCGCGATGATCTTCTCGTAGCCCGCCGCCAGATTGGCTTGGAACCGGTGGACCTCGGCGAGATCGAGTTCGGCGGAGCGGAGGAAATGCAGCAGGCCCTCCCGGTCATCGAAGAAGTACCCGAAATCCCCGATGATGCCGGTCAGTTCTTCGCCGAAATCCGTCCTCAGCCCGATCATGGGCGTGCCGGTGAGGAGCATGTCCATCATGGCTCCGCTCGCCTGCAGCCGGTAGGGATCGCTCGGAAGATGCAGGAAAAATTCCGCCTGGGCGATCTGGTTGAGGCGATCCGTGTACTCCATCAGGAACGTCTTCTTGTTGTTGGCTCCTTCGAACTTGTTCGCGAGCACGACGACCTCGAAGCGGCGAGCCTCCGGAGCGATGCGTTCAAGGTTGCTCAGGAGTTCCTGGTTTCCGGGCAGGAGGGCGTGCCAGCCGGGGATGAAGAGGACCCGCGGTGTCCGAGATGCGGAAACGGCGGCGCTGCGCCTGTCTTCCGTCAGCGGCGCGATGCCCACCGGGTGGATGATGGAGATGATGCTGCCCGGTCTGGCGAGGGAGCCGATCATAGCCTCGATGTTGGCGCGGATCCTGCTCCCCAAGACGACGAATTTGACCCGCTCCGAAGTTCGAAAGAGCAGGTACCACTTCATCAGGGTCTTGATGCGCCACGCCTTCTTCGGCCCGACCGCGTTCACGAAGTGGCTGTGCAGCATCCAAAGGATCGGTTTCCTGCTCGCTCTCCAATGGAAAATGACCATATAGGCGAACAACAGATATTCGACATTCGTAAAAATGATTTGGTCGAATTGCCTGCCTGCGATTACCTGCCGAATCGTCTTCCTGATCTCGGACCTGCGGTGCCAGGGAACAAAGGTAATCTGAGCGCTGATGTCCGGTCCGAGATACTGCTTGAGCGCGTCGCAGTGCGTCGCCTCGGCGATCAGGGTCACGCGCTCATGCCGCGAGACGGCGAGGCGCGCGATCCCGGTGTTGACCAGGAGATGCGACTGACCGACCACCGAGGGGTCGATCAACAAAGCGCTTCGCTCGCCTGAAGGAGCTGGATGACTCGGCATAGTCAAGACCTCGGCGAAAATGGCTTCGGAATGATGAACGAAGCCGAAGACCGTTGGACGGTCTCGACCCGGTACGTAGAGCCATTCGCGGACTCATGCAGCGGGCCGGTGACCGGATTTGTCGAGCGCTGAAGGCATGTCCCGTCCATGGACCGAATGCCTCCGGCACCTCTCCCGCTGATATGTTTTATTATCGGTTCACGCGGCGCATGATCGCCACGCCGGGCGGCCTCAACGATCCTTCTTGATCATCCCGGCCATCGAGGATCTCAGGAACGTGAACTCGCTCCTGAGGTTCTTGCCCTCGATCGCGAACATGGCCGCGAAGTAGGCGATGGCCGCCGCGAGAATGGCGCCGCAGAGCACCACGAGACCGTTACCGGCCACATGCAGGACACTCCAGCAGACGATTCCGCTGATGAGCGCCGCGACGAAGGATCCAGCCATTTCCTTGCCGATCGTGAGGAGGCGCGCATCGGCGACGCGCACGACGAAGCCGCAGACGACCACGGCGTAGAGCACGTTGGATATGGTCACCAGCCACACGGATTCCCAGGCCGGCAGGAAATGGCCGGTCGCCACCGCTGCCACGCGGCCGAGGCCGAGCAGCACGGTCGTCAGGAAGAAGGTCAAGTTGGCGTTGAGGGCCAGCAGCAGCGCGGTCCCCATCGAGGCCGTGGTGCTGAGCGCGTAGCCCGGGGCGAGGATTTGCAGAAAGACCCCGGCTTGCGCCCATGTCGGGCCGAGGGCCTGCGCCAGGATCTCCGGACTGGCGGCCGTCAGGACGGCCGCGGTCGGGAACGTGACGAACGCCATGAGGCGGCAGACCTTGTAGTAGATCTGCAGCAGTCGTTCGTGCTGCTCGCTGAGGGTCTGCGCGTAGAGGGCTGACCAGGTCGGATTGCTGAACGCCTCGAACAGGAAGCGCGGAACTTGATTGGCGAAGTTGTAGGCGCCGAGGACCCCTGCGCCGAAGGCGTTGCCGAACAGCACGCTTTCCCCCGAGCGGCACGCGAGGTCGGCGACCCGCCCGCCCATCAGGATCCCGCCCGAGGACAGATGGCTCAGCATCGCCGAGGGCCGAAATATCGCCGCCGGCCGCTCGAAGGCGTACAGATTCAGGATGATGGCGCGGACGATGTAGACGGTCAGAAATTGGAACGCCAGGCTCTTGGCCCCGAAGCCCATCACGCCGAGCGTCACGGCGCAGGCCGCGCCGGCCACCGTGGCGGTGAAGTCGGCGATGGCGCAGGCGACGAGATTTCCGCTTCGCGTCAGGCGGGCGACGGGCAGCACCGCGAGGCTGAAGAACGGGAAGCTCATCGCCAGGATAAACATGAGCGTGTTGAGCTGCGGCTCGGACGAGGCCAGCGACAGCAAATACCCGGAGGCGATCACGACCACGGACAGCACCAGTCCGAATCCCATCAGCACCCAGAAGGCCGTCGACCAGACCTCCGGCGCGTTCGTCCGGTCCCGGGCGAGGGATAGGCCCACGCCGCCGTCAGCGATCGCGGCCAGGAACGCCACCACGGGGACGGCAAGGGCGTAGACGCCGAACTCCTTCGGGCCCAGCAGATGCGCCATGAGCGGAAGAAGCGCGAGTTGGATGAGGATCTTGACGATGCTCACCGTTCCGCCGGACCCGATGTTCCTCAGGAACAGGGTCGTCCGCTCGTGCGGCTGGGTGGCGGGAACGATATCGAGATCGGGATTCGGCACAAGGCCGCCATCCATCACCAGTTCGGGTGCGAGGGGGATAGGCCGGTGCGGTTGAAGCTTTGGCGCGCGGTTGGCGACATACTCGGTTTCCACGCAAACAATAGCCTGTTCGAGCTCTTTGATGTCCTGGCTCCGGCGGTGCACCACACTTGTATCGTGCGGGTCCTCGAAATTCAGAACGATCTGACGAGCATATTGGTAGATCTCATTGCGTTCAGCAATCGCACAATCACCCACGGAACCCATGGCATCTTGAATGATGGTGTAGAATTCTTCACTCCGGGGTGTTTGCGCCATCACGACACTGCTCTCAAGTCGCCTCTGGGATGCCTGGAAATGCCAAGCCGTTGATCGTGCGATAGCATTGGCTTCTCAGCAGGCTCGCCGCGCCGTACTCGGCCGGCGGAGAGCCGAGGCGGGTGCACGGCCGACGCAACTGTCCCGCTCCATCTGGGTCGGGCCGGTCGAATTTGGAGGCGGTTCAGTGATCTCCCGTGGGACGGCGACATCTGCATCGGGGTGCGATGCGACTCATCGGGCGCGCCTAAGGCGAGCCCGTGGGCGGTTTGTCTGATCATCCCGCTCGGCCCCGGTACCGGTCTCAACCTCTCGCGCGAAGCCCTAGGCGCCCAACCGTGTCGGCGTGCCGGGTAGCGGACGCAACCGCCGCCACCAAGCTGTCGTGACGGCACGAACCGGCTCGTCGAAGATCCTCAAGGCCATCATGCTCGCCAGCGGCAGCACGATCAGGAGAATGGCTGCTTCCGCCATGAAGTTCGTCGTCTTGAAGACGATTTGATAGGCGCCGTTCATCCAGCAGAAGATCGGATAATGGAGGATATAAATCGGATACGAGATCGCTCCCAGCCAGGTCGCGATCAGGAAGGTCCGTCCGGTGATGCGGACCCGTGCCGCCGTGACCACCAGCGCCGGTGAGAGCAGCGCGATCCAGGCGAGTTCCAGGGGCCACGGCATCAGGTATGGCAGAGGTAGAGCGAAGGTGACCACCATGAGGGCGAAGCACGCCCGGAAGACCGCCTTGCCGAACGCCGCGAGCTCGACAGTCCCTCTATGCTCGGTCAGGGTGAACAGGATCACGCCCGCGTAGAAGGAGTAGAGCACGCGCGGCAGTCCAAGCCAGAAGGTGCCGGCCGTGTCGCCGCCGATCCCGAACAGGGCGAGATAGGCCAGGGAGACGCCCGCGACGACGTAGTTCAGGCCGCGCCAGCGGAGGCGGCTCGTCAGGTACCAGGCGAGGTTGGCGAAGAGTTCGAGCCAGATCGTGTATTGCGGTCCGTTGAGCGGGAATAGCTGCGGACCGCCGATGGCGGGGGACGCGCCGAAGAACGGGACGCTGATCAGGTTGAGCGTGATGGCGGTGACCAGTTCGGCACCGAAGGTTGCGTCCCGACCCTGAAGCGTCCGGGCCCAGATGTACGACCCGCTGATGACCGTCGCTACGACCACCAGGGGCATAAGCCGGATCAGTCGGCTGATCATGAAGTCCGGCAACGTCATCCCGGCGGCGAAGCGGTCCGCGTACGCGCTGGCCAGCACGAAGCCGCTCAGGCAGAAAAATAGATCGACCGCGAGGCCTGCATTGACAGCATAGCCGGGACCCAGCAGCCAATGCTGGACGTGATAGACCAGAACGAAAAAGGCGGCGATGCCCCGAATGAGATCGAGGGTGGGGTAGTATCGTCGGCTATCTGGCACTGGGCACCACGTCGATTTCTTCCGGCAACGGCCGCTCCGTCACGCGAAGTCGCGCCGTCGAGCGTGCCGGAGGCATGAGAGCGGCCCCGATCTCAGAGGCGCCGGCACGGTGCATGCGGGTCCGCATGCTGTGGTCGACGGACCTTCCCCGCGGGCCGAGGGACGGACGGCATGGTGGTTGCGGGACATTGGCTCGCGATCACGGAAAATTCTGAGTCCCAGGTGTCGCCTTATCGGTCAAGATGGGACCGGTCGATATCACACGGATGCAATACAGGCATATCAATAATGCGGTTACGCTCGCACCCCTCGGTCGGCCGGGGAATGGCCGGCACCCCGCAATCGCTTCGATCCGCTCCCGATCTTGATGACGACGCAATACCTTCGCGCTGGCGACGTCTCAACCATTCCGCTTCTCTCCGAAAAGCCGAGACGGCCGAGCGTGACCATCGGCAGGTTCAGGGTCGAGAGGCGTGGAGAAATCAGCAGTTTCAATAACCTGCATCATGGCGTCTCGACGCGTTAACCACCCGGCTCGTCGGCGGCGCGATTTAGATCGGCTGCTTGTAAGCTAAGCAGAATGCCTAGGGTTGTCTTCCCGGCATGGATAATTTACTCTGATTCTAATGACACTTATTGAACTCTAGGCCCAGGGAACAGCCTTCAATATTATTGTAGGTATTTGCTTTGCCCTAAGGTTAGCTGATCTCTGCGGCCTCAAACTCCGTCGGGATCGTCAAGTCGAGCGGGTTTCTGCAAACGAAAGGGTGATGAGCGAGAGGCCGAATGCAAACCAACATTTTCGAGACCCTCGATTGGTTGCCGGACGCGCCGGAGGATTTCCGTCAGCGCTGTCGAGTGTTGGCCGCCGACGCTGATGCGTCCGGGCGGGACGTCTACGCGCTCGCCAGTGCCAGATTGGACAACAACAAGCTGCGGGTTCTGGGCGGGGTCATCACGGGACTGATCGCGACCGGCGTGACGCTCACGCCGCTATCGCCGTTCAAGCTCGGTCTCATCGGAACGGGTACGACCGATCTCCTGCTGCCGCCGATGGTCGCGAGTGCGGCGCGGCACGGGATCGCCCTGCAGGTGGTCGCGGGCCATTACGAGAGCGCGCTCCAGGATGCGCTCGACAGTGGCTCCGGCATCAACGTGTCGCGACCCGATGCCGTCCTGATCGCGCTCGACCATCGCAGCCTCCCGATCTCGACCGTGCCGGGTGAGCCGGAGCGCGCGGAGCAGATCGTGGAGGATTGTGCGCAGCTCTACGCCGCCATCTGCGGCGCAGTGCGTCAGCACGGCGGCGCCTTCTGCATCCTCCAGACCCTGGCGAGCCCCCCGGAAGCGGTTTTCGGAAGCCTCGACCGCTCCGTGCCCGGGACGCTGGATTGGATCATCCACCGGGTCAACGAGCGCATCGTCGAATTGGCCCAGCGCGACGGGAATGCCCTGTTCGACGTGGCCCGACTCGCGGCGGTGGTGGGAACCGGCAACTGGTTTTCCCCACAGGAATGGAACGTCGCCAAGCTTGCCTTCTCGTACGACTGCGTACCTCTCTATGCGGATAGACTCGGCAGCCTTCTAGGCGCGCTGCGCGGCAAATCCCGGAAGTGCCTCATCCTCGACCTCGACAACACGATGTGGGGAGGCGTAATCGGCGATGACGGCATGGCCGGGATCAACATGCGCCAGGGGGACGCGACCGGTGAGGCGCACTTGGCCCTCCAGCAGGCCGCCCTCGAGCTGCACAAGCGCGGGATCCTGCTGGCGGTGAGCTCCAAGAACACCGACGACGTGGCCCGGGAGCCCTTCCGGACCCATCCGGAGATGCTGGTGCGCGAGAAGCACATCGTCGCGTTCCAGGCGAATTGGCGGGACAAGGCATCGAATATCGCCGCGATCGCGGAGGAGCTGAATATCGGTCTGGATGCGCTCGTCTTCATGGACGACAACCCCGTCGAGCGGGACCAGATCCGGCAGGCGCTGCCGCAGGTCCTCGTGCCGGAACTGTCGAGCGATCCCTCCGACTACGCGCGTCGGATGCTCGCGACGGGGGCGTTCGAGGCTGTCGCGTTCCTGCAGGAGGACAAGGGTCGGTCCGAAGCCTACAAGGCGAATGCGCAGCGGCTCGCCCTCAAGAGCGACGCCATCAACATGGAGGATTACCTCGCCTCCCTGGAGATGGAGATCCATTTCGATCGGTTCGACGAGACCGGCCGGAGCCGGATCGCCCAGCTCATCAACAAGAGCAATCAATACAACCTGACGACGCGGCGTTATACAGAGAGTGAGGTGGCCCAGCTGGAGGTCGATCCCCGGGCCTTCACCCTACAGGTCCGCCTGAAGGACAAGTTCGGCGACAACGGGATGATCAGCGTCATCATCTGCCGCGCGGAAGGGGACGACACTTGGCGGATCGACACGTGGCTCATGAGCTGCCGCGTCCTGGGGCGGCAGGTGGAGCATATGGTGCTGCAGGAAATCTTGCATCACGCGCGAGCCGCCGGCGTGCGGAGGCTCGTCGGTGAGTGGCGGCCCTCCGGCCGCAACGACATGGTGCGCGATCACTACGGCAAGCTCGGCTTCGCTCCCGACGGTGCGGGACCCGAGGGGAGCACGCTCTGGACGCTCGCGGCCGACCATGAAGCTCCCAGGCCGCGGATGACGGTCATCCGCACGGGCGTGCCCGTCTAGGGCATGCTCAGCGATCCGCAGATCGCAGGGACGCTTCAGACGACCGACTTCGCTGTACCGTCCGCCGCGTGCGCTCCCGCCCGGCGGACGGTACGTCTTCGACCGCGGCCGTCCCATGCGCCGCCGCCCGTGGCTTGACCGGATCCCGCAGGATGAATTTCGTCTCGCTTCATTTCATCGCCTTCACTCTGGTGACGGTGCTTGCCTACCAGGCGACGCGGAGTGTGACGGCGCGGCAGTGGGTGCTGCTGATTGCGTCGGCCTACTTCATCAGCACGTACATGCTCGACATCAAGTCGGCCCTGCCGCTCGTCGCCTTCCTCGGCCTCGGCTATGTCCTCATCGTCGGCATGAGCGCGACGCCGAGCCGAGTCTACGTGGCGGCCGCGGTCTGCCTGATGATCGGCAGCTTCCTCTACCTCAAGCAGTTCTTCTTCCTCACCGCGGTCGGCCTGCCCTTCATCTACGCCACCGTGGGCCTCTCCTACGTGCTCTTCCGGATCATCAGCCTGATCGTCGACCTCTCCAACCAGGATATCGACGGCAAGCCGAGCCCAGCCGCCTATCTCGCCTATACCTGCGGGTTCACCACCTTCCTGTCGGGTCCCGTGCAGACCTGGACCTCGTTCAAGAGCGAGTACGAGAAGCCGCCGGCCCCGATCACCGAGGGCGAGGTCCTTCGCGCGCTGTCCCGGATCGCCACCGGATATTTCAAGCTCGCCATCGTGGCGGCGGCCTTCGATTACCTGTTCCAGAACTTCAGCGTGCAGTTCGGCGGATCGGCCCACGGGCTGCCCTGGTTCAAGACCGTCTCCCTGTACACCGTCAGCGCTGCCGCCTATACGGGATATCTTTACTATAATTTCTCGGGTTACATGGATATCGTCATCGGAATTGGCGGTCTTCTGCAATTCAAGTTGCCCGAAAACTTCAACCGCCCGTTCTCGGCCAAGAGCTTCCTGGAGTTCTGGCAGCGGTGGCACATGACCATGTCGCAATGGTTCAAGACGTATCTCTTCACGCCGATCATGCTGACGACCATGCAGCGCCTGCCCGATCCGAAACATTCGGCGGCGATCGGCCTGTTCGCCTTCTTCATCACGTTCCTCGTGATGGGAATCTGGCACGGTTCGACGGCGGTCTTCGTGGTGTACGGCGTGCTGATGGCGTTCGGCGCCTGCGCCAACAAGCTCTGGCAGATCGCCATGCCCCGGGCTCTGGGTAAACCCGGCTACAAGAGCCTTCAGAAGCGGCCGGTCTACATCCAATTGTGCAAGGGCCTGACCTTCGCGTTCTTCACCCTGGCCCTGACCTGCCTGTGGACGCCGGAGATCGGCCAGTTGTTTGGCCTCGCCGGCCGTCTGGGTCTATCCGGTTTGCTCGTCTCGCTCGGCGCGCTGACCCTCTGTTTCGCGGCCGTTGACACCGTTCTGGCCCCGGTCGCGGCGATGGAGTTCAACGCCCTTTCCGGCCTGGAAACGCGGTACCGAGACGCCTGGACGGTCTCACGCTGCGCCGGCGTGATCCTCGCGGTGGTTTTCGTCTCGGCGATCCTCAACAAAGCCCCTGAGTTCGTCTACAAGGCCTTCTGATATGATCGTCGTTATTCGGGTCTTGTCACGCGTTATCCTGCTCACGGCGGCGCTTTATGCAGGCGTCGTCGGGATCGCGGCTTTCCTCGCTCCGCGAGGTTCCGAGGCACGGGCGGTGGATACGCGAACGGCTCCGTCGACGGTCTACGCCACGGCGACCAAGTATCTCATGTTCATGCAACCGGCGCTTCGCGAGAAGGGCCGCCGGGTGATCATCCTCGGAGCATCGAACGCCGACCTTGAGCTCAGGCCAGATGTCATCGGCCGCACGGTTCGGTGCGCGACCATCGACAACCTGTCGATCGGTAACGAAAATATCACCGAGCTTTATCAGACCGCACAGATCGCCGTTAAGAACAGGCAATTTTCCGGGGATACGTCCGACGTATACGTGCTGGGACTCTGGTTCGGATTGTTTGGAGACAGCAAGGCCCGCTGGAACGGGCCCGGACGGCAGAACAACGAGAGCGACCTCGACATCGAGTTCCAGCGGTATGGGAACTACAGGAAGGCGGGCGATTTCTACGAGAGCCGCTTCGGTCCGGAATACGAATCCGTCGTCAACGGTTTGGTCAGCCCCTTCGCCCTGATCGAGAAGGTCTTCCGCGAAGCCACCTACCGGGCACGGAATTTCTTCTTCATACGCCCCGATTCGCGGACGGATGCGGAGCGTGAGGCGGCCGTCGTCTCCGAGGCGGAGAGGGCTGCGGCCGTAGCCTACTGGCAGCAGCAGCTCGGCTCCCGGGAGCATCTCGCTCCCGCTCAGTTCGAGCTGCTCGCGAAAACGATCAAGATGCTGAGCCGCGGCCGGAACAAGGTGATCGTGGTCGACCTTCCCGTGCCGAACTGGTGGGATGCGGCCGTGCCGATGAACCGTGAATACAAGGATCGGTTGGCGGCCCTGGAAACGGCCCTGGCGGGCGACGATGCGGTGCGGTTCGTGGGCCTCAGCCAGTACCAGAAACCGGAGAACTTCTCCGACGAAGTCCACGCCAAGCCGAGCGTCGCGACCATGATCGGGCAGGATGTTGCCAAGGCGATCAACGCGAGTGCATGCGAATCAACCCAACAGACATCCCTGACGCGATAGGAAATATCCGATGCAACAGAATGAAAAGCTTCAGCGGATCTTCCGCGACGTGTTCGATGACCCGACGATCGAACTTGAGCCGACCATGACGGCGGACGACATCGCGGAGTGGGACAGCCTAAGCCATGTGCGGCTGATGCTGGAAGTGTCGAAAGCCTTCGGCGTGCGCTTCTCGGCCTCGGAGGTGAGCAGCCTGAACAATGTCGGCGATCTGCAGGCGCTCATCTCATCCAAGGGAGGTGCATGATGCTGCCGGGGGGCATGCCGACCGGCGGCGCGGACAGGAGCGCGGCTCCCGCTTTTCAGTCCCTGAAGTTTCACCACTTCGCCGTCGCCACCGACGATCCCCGGCTCTCGTCCGAGTATCTCGTCGCCCTGGGCTACCAGCGCGGCGCGAACGCCTTCGATCCGCTCCAGAACGTCAATTTGGAGATGTGGCACCACGGCGCGATGCCCGATGTCGAACTCGTCTGGCCATCAGGCACGGGGGGGCCGCTGAGCACGATGCTGAGGAAGAAGGGCGTCGGGATCTACCACGTCTGCTACGAGGTGGATGACCTAGCCGGCACTTTGGACGCGCTTCACGCCAAGAACCTCAACGTCCTTGAGGTCGTCGAGGCGCGACCGGCGGTCCTGTTCGGTGGCCGCCCCGTGGCGTTCTATCTGGTCGAGGGATTCGGACTGATCGAGCTACTCGGCCCGGCCTGACGGTCTTCCGCTCCGGCTAGGGACTGCCTGCTGGCCGACCCACTGGGATAACCGGTGGGTCGGCTTTTCCACGAAGCGGTAGAATACGATTGCAACGCCGATGGAGGCGACGAGGGAGAGCGCGAGCGAGACGCCCAGGGGGATCGCGCCGTGGAAGGCCCTGACCATCACCTGAAGCACGATCGCATGGGTGAGATAGAGGCTGTAGCTGATCGTCCCGAGTTTGATCAGGAGCGGCCAGCGCAGGACATCTTGGAATTTCCTCCATCCAAGGGCGACAAACAACAGGATGGCGGCGCCGAGACTCGCCGACTCGTCCCGGAAGATCATCAGGAGAATCAGCGCGACGCATAACAGGAAGCCGGCTCTGATCGGCGTGGCGTCGAGGTCCGGGATCGCGCCGCGCGAAAACCGGATGGCGAGGAAGATCCCCAGCACGAACGGGAGCACGAAGTGCACCGTGACGTCGAGGCTTGAGAACACATCCGTACCGTGGAACGGCACCGAATCCTGTCGGAACCGATTGGCGACCAGTTCCACGACGACGAAAAGCCAAAGTACCCAGGGAATCCGAATCCCCAGCAGGAACAGGAGCGGCAGCAGCAGCGAAATGCGGAGTTCGTAGACCAGACTCCAGGCAACGCTGTTGATCGTGTTGGCGGCGGGTGTCCCTGCAAGCAGGAGGAATTGGGCGACGGTGCCGAGCCGAAGATGCTCGCTCCACATCTCGTTGAAGGTGATCGCCGTGTCGAACAAGGGTTTCGGATGGAGCATGAAGTAGCAGACGATGGCGATAAGGCCCGATGCTGCGTAAGGCAGGTAGATGCGGATGATCCGGCGCAGGACAAAGTTGGGATACGAGAACTTTCTGGAACTGTTGGCAATCCCGTAGACGATCACGAACCCGCTGAGCACGAAAAAGAAAATGACGCTGGAACGACCGTTGATCAAAAACCGCAACGGCGTCAGGCGCACCACGTCCAGAAAAATCGGGGCGGTCATGTAATGGTGGTGCAGGAAGACGAACAAGGCGGCCAGACCGCGAAGCGACTCAAGGTAGTCTAATCGGCGGGGTGCAAGGACAATCTTATCTTCCCTCGATATGGTCTTATACTCTGTCGCGAAATAAGAATCGGTCATATAGAAACTCGATGCGCGTCGGGCGCGAACACACAGGGGGGTGGAATTTTTGGCGCTTCGATCCGGTGCGAACGAAGAAAAGGACGTTTTCTCAGCGCAATCGTCGTTCCGGAAGCCCGTACCATATACGACCGGTCACCTTCAAATGCCGTGTCGTGTCACCGACAGGAAACAAAGGTCCGCAAAGATTGCGCCTCGGTAGTCTGGAACAGCCTGTTTCAACACAGCCATTCGGCCAGGACCTAGGTTCGGTGCCCGTTTGGGCCTATGGTGGTCGCGTGATGCCGGGACGGTCGATGGCGTCGGCGCGGTTCCAGACGACGATGCCGAGGGTGGTTCGGACGAGACGTATTCGGGAAGCGGGCGCGATCGTGGCAGGGGCCCTTGGTCCCGCTTGACCGCGCCGCCGACGCGCCTCGGGACGAGCATGTCCGGTGATCTCCGGCGGCACATCGGGTTGGCGTGCGGCGGCGCGGCTGGTGCGACGTCCCGTCTGTCGGGCGGAGCAGCACCGCCCCCGGATGTCGGCGGCGGTGCTGATCGGTCGGTCGTCCGGTGCTCGGTCAGGTCGACGACCCGTCGTTTCGGGCCGGTGGCTGACGGTGGCGATGCGGAGCAATCCGAAACGCGATCGATGCCGGGGTGCTCACCATCGCCGGCGGGGACGGTTCGGCTCCGGCAGGTGCCGAGTGTCATTCGCGGCGCGTGTGGGGAAGGCGGTATCGCTGAGGAGGCCAAGTCAAACGCTGCCGTTGTGACACGTTCGAGCAGTTCGCGGCCTGCCTCCGGCGGCTGGTAGATGCCGACAATCGATCTCGACAGCTGAAGACTTTGCACAGCCTCATGTCTACAAGTTCATCTGCCAGACCTAGACGCGAGAGCCTGAACGCTTCAGGCTCGACCCATCACACCCCGGGCCGGGACCCTGTATGAAATCGCCGCGATCCTCGGCTGTAGAACGACCCGCGTCCCAGTCGATCTGGACGGGCGAGCGGTCCGTAGCGGAGGCGACAACCTTCGTGGCCGACACCGCGCGCCATCTGCGCCGGCGGCTGGCCTTTCTCATCATCTGGGTGATGGCCTTCGTCGCGTCGGCCGTCATCTATTCCAAGCTGCTCCGGCCCGATTTCATCGCGACGACTCAGATCCTTCTGCAGCCCCGCATGATCGTGAACGACGGTCCGGAGAGCCTGCGGCACTTCTATCAGTTCGTGATCGACAGCGATCAATGCGAGACCGAGCTGCGCGTGCTGAGCTCGCAGCGACTTCTCTATCAGGTCTTCCAGGTTCAGAACCTTGTCGATTCACCTGAAATCCTCGGGGGGGCCGACGGTCTGTGGGCCTTCATCGGCACGCGCATCGATCGGTTCCAGCGCCTGGTCACGGCGGATTCCGAATCCATCGAGGCGTTCAACGCCTTCCTCAGGCGCGTTCGGGCGCGCCGCCTCGGCCTGTCCTACGTCATCGAAATCTCCTATCGTGCGCAAACCGCCGAGCAGGCGACGAAGATCGTCAACGCCATCGCGTCGACCTACGCGGCATACCGGCTGCGCGGCGTCCTGGCCCGGGAGCAGCGGCGCGGCGTCTATCTCGAGAGCCGCCTGTCGAACCTCATGACGCAGATCGCGGCCGCGGAAACGGGGGGACGCCTCGGCGTCATCCCCGAGGGTGCCCTGGCCGATGCCGATGTCCGCCTGCTCGGGCCGGCGATCCGCCCGCTGGGCGTCGCCTATCCGAGGATGAGCCCTCTCATCCTGATGATGGGCGGCTTCGGATTGGTCAGCGGGTTACTGATTATCCTGCTTTCGCGGGGGGCGCCGGTGCGGCATACGGATCGCGGACCTGCCGCGGTGGCAATTCAGAGGGCATGAGGATCTAATGAGGACGTGTCTTCGAGCGCCGCTTCTGGCCACGGTCGCCCTCGTGGCCGTTGCCAGCGTGGCCGCGGCCGAAGAAGCCTATCACCTGGGACCGCTGGACCAATTGCAGGTCAAGGTTTCCGACCTTCGGGCGGGAACGGGCGAAGCCTACCAGTGGCAGGCCTTCAACGGAGACTTCACCGTCGGCGCGTCCGGTCAAGTGTCTTTGCCTGTCGTCGGCGAGATCATGGCGAGCGGGCGCACGACCTCGGACATCGCCGCCGAGATCGCCGAGCGCCTGAAGGTCAAGGCTGGTCTCGCGACAAAGCCTGATGCCTCCGTCCAGATCGTGAAGTTCCGTCCGTTCTACGTCACGGGCAGCGTCGAGAAGCCGGGCGGCTACGAGTACCGGCCGAACCTCACTGTGCTCCAGGGCGTCAGTCTGGCGGGTGGGATCCAGCGAGTGCCGACCGACGTCCTGCTGCAATTCGTGCGGGATGCCGTCCAGTCTCGGGGCGAGATCAAGCAGCTCGCGGCCACAAGGGTTGCCCTCATCGCCCGCCAAGCCCGCCTCGACGCCGAGATCAAGGAGGCGCCGCTCACCTTCCCGGCGGAGCTGGAATCGCGCTCCAAGTCTCCGGAGATCGCCCGCATCCTGCGGGAGGAGCGCCTCGCCCTCGACACGCGCCGGACCTCGCTCACCGCGCAGATCGCCAATCTCAAGCAGAACAAGGACTTCCTGACGGAACAGATCGCCTCGCTCGCGACCAAGGATTCCACGACGGCCGAGCAGCTGGAGATCATGAAGACCGAGCTCGCCCGCGTCACGGGCCTCGTGAACAGGGGCCTGTCGGCGATGCCCCGGCAGGTGGAGACCTCGCAGACGATCGCGACCCTGGAAGCGAACCGCCTCGACACGCAGATCGCGGTGATCCGCGCCCGGCAGGACATCTCGAAGGCTGATCGGGACATCCTCGATCTGAAGGACCAGCGCCGGAACGCGGCGCTTCAGGAACTGGCCGAGACCCGGATCCGGTTGAACGAGACGTCGGCCAAGCTCGAGGCCGCCAGGAACCTTCTCTACCAAGCCGAGATCCGCTCTCCCGCGACGGTGGTGGCTAACGCCGAGGCCTATACCAAGCCGGAATACACGATCCTGCGCCGCCGGGACGGCAAGTCGGAACAGATCCAGGCTGACGAGAACGACCTGCTTCAGCCGGGCGACGTCGTCCGGGTCCAGCCGCACCTCTCGGACGCCGCGAAAGGCTCGGTGCCCGGGATGAGCGCCGAGACCGCCCAGACCCTGGGCGGTCCCGTGAACGACTTCTGAGGCGCTCATGAGCTGGCCCGCCGCCGTCTTGTGGGTCCTGATGATTGCCGCGGCCGTCTCGCGCGGTCCCGGCCTCCTCTATCTGCTAATGATCACGGGGGCTTTCGGCAGCCTGCAGATGCTGCCGTTCAGCGGCGGCGTGAACCTGCTGCCGCAATCAGCCTGCGCCGCCCTGTTCGTCTGCAAGGCGCTGATCCATCGCGGCAACATCGTGCGCGGCCTCGAATCCGCGCTCGACCCGCAGCGCATGATCCTGTTCTCGGCGTTCGTGGGATACGCGGTCTTCGGAGCGTTGGTCCTGCCGCGCGCGTTCCTGGGGCTGTTCGAGGTCGTGCCGATCTCGGCGCCGATCTCCGGCACCGACATCCTGCGCCCGGCCTCCGGCAATTTCACGCAATCCTGCTACATCATGCTGTCCTACGGGACGGCGCTGACCTTCTCCATGATCGGCCAGTCGGCGCTGGTGCGGATCCACTACCGGCGGGCACTCCTCTGGGCCGCCTACGTTCTCGTCATCACCGGGCTCGTCGACCTCATCACCTACGTCCTCCATATCGGGGCGGTCCTGGAGCCGTTCCGCACCGCAACCTACTCGTTCCTGGTCGATGTCGAGGCCGAAGGCTCCAAGCGCGTGGTCGGGCTGATGCCGGAAGCCTCGACCTTCGGGACCGCCTGCGTCGGCCTGATGGGATCCC
This sequence comes from Methylobacterium longum, assembly GCF_022179385.1. GTDB lineage: Bacteria > Pseudomonadota > Alphaproteobacteria > Rhizobiales > Beijerinckiaceae > Methylobacterium > Methylobacterium longum. Next base: position 31,368 of record NZ_BPQS01000045.1, read on the forward strand.
TGGTGTTCCTCCGGTCCTCCTACGAGAAGGGCCTCGAGCAGATCCTCGTGCTCGTGGCCATCGCGCTGCTGGGCGCGATGACCATCCTCTCGACCTCCTCCACCGGCGTCGTGGGCCTCATCGTTCTCGTGTTCGTTTACGGCGTCGACTTCCTCTATCGGGTGTTCGATGCACGCAATGCGCGGCGGGATCAGCTCAACTGGGAGTTCGCCGCGATTTTCCTGGCCGCCTTCGTGACGTTCACGGGGATCGTCCTGAAGCCGAACCTGCTCGATCCCGTCTACGCGATGGTCGACGGCCTGATCTTTGAGAAGACCAAATCGGCCTCCTATGCCGAGCGCACGATGTGGACCAGGATCGGCTGGCACGCCTTCCTCGACACCGGTGGCATGGGGGCCGGCCTCGGCTCCATCCGCGTCTCGAACTGGGCCGTGTCGATCCTCGGGAGCACCGGCCTGTTCGGCGCGATGCTGATGTTCGGCTTCATCGCCCAGCAACTGCTGACGATGCCGAGGCGAGCCTCGAAGGAGCTTGCCGTCTTCGCCACGGCGCTGAAACTCAGCCTGCTGCCGACGCTGTCGATGTACCTCGTCGTGGCCACCATTCCCGACATCGGCGTCGGTGTCGCCTCGGTTCTCGGGCTGATCGCCGCCTCCCATACGCCCGTCTCCGGTCCTGCCTTCCGTCCGGCGTCAGTCACCGCGGACGGTCGGGCGTGAACGGTCCGAGGTTCGACCCTCTGGCTCTGTCGTCCGCGACCGTACGAGCGGAGCGGAATCATCCGCCGACCGCCGGGATCGCGCTCCGCCCGGGGCAGCCTACGTGATCAACAGGAATCTCGACGATCAAGCCGCGTCGGGGCTGCAGGGCCACGCCGGCGGATCCGCCCTGACGAGGGATGATCTCGTGCCTGATCGCGGACGTCGTACGGTTCGCGTTCATCCGCAGGAAGGCACTGGCACTCGCAGCCGTCGAAACACGCGACCTCCGCCCGATCGGCCCAGTCACGGACGACGTCAGTTCGCTTCCTGCAGACGCCTCGACCGTGGCGTCAGGACGCTCAAGGTAGCCAACCTTCGTCTCACCGCGCCGCGATTCCTGTCGAGCGGGCTCCGCTGGCGCCAGGGCAGGGCGGAGCGACGTTCTGTGATCGCTTCATAGTATTGTCCATAGCTTGCTTTTGAATTTGCGCCTGCGGCCTGAAAGATGCAGAATTAGATGATGATTGCCCAATATCCTGAGGAAACAGAGGCTCGTGCCGCGCGAGTCTGCGTCGGGATCGCGACGCGTGGTCGACCAGGTCAGCTCGCGGCGATGCTCGCCAATTTAGCTGCCCAGACCCTCTCGCCGCACGCGATCATGGTCTGCTGCACGGAGCCGCGGGATGTCGGGGACGTCGCCGCGGATCCGTCCATCACCTTGATCTACCGAGAACCCGGACTGGCACGCCAGCGCAACGCCATCCTTGAGGCCATGCCGTCGGACACCGACTACGTGGTGTTCTTCGACGACGACTTCTATCCGGACCCGCGCTGGCTCGAAACGGTGACGGAGGTCTTCACCAGCGAGCCGGATATCGCGTGCATCACGGGCTACGTGATCGCCGACGGCATTCTCGGGCCGGGCTTGTCCCCGGAGGATGCGCTCGCGCGGATCGCTGCGCATGATCCATCCGGCAATCGGCGGATCGAGGAGAATGAAAGCCCGTACGGCTGCAACATGGCCTTCCGACGGACGGCGATCGCGGGGCTTCGCTTCGACGAGAGGCTGGTCCTCTACGGCTGGCTGGAGGATCGGGACTTCGGAGCCCTCGTCGCCCAGCGGGGCGGCCGACGTGTAAAGATCGGCAAGGCCTACGGTGTCCACCTCGGCACGAAGGGGGGGCGCGTATCCGGGCGCAAGATAGGCTATTCTCAGGTGATGAACCCAGTCTATCTGCATCGGAAGAGCACCATGACGACGCGGCAGGCGATCGAGCAGATCGGCCGCAACGTTATGACCAATCTCGTCAAATCGGCCAGTCCGGAACCCTATGTGGATCGGCGCGGCCGGCTCCTCGGCAACCTGATCGCGGCGCTCGACCTCCTGCGCCTGCGCCTGACTCCGGAACGGGCTGCCTCCCTATGAACTACACCCCCTCCGCCATCCGAGCGGACGATCCCCACCAGGATGTGCTCCCGGGTCTGGAGCATATCGACATGCGCTATGCGGACGACGATCCCGGCGCCACCTGGATCGCGGATCTGATCGCCGCGGTGCGACGGCAGGGCATCAAGCTCGTCCTGTGGCTCCTGATCTGCTTCGCTGCCAGTCTCGCCTACACCCTCCGCGCGACACCAGAATACGTCGCGTCCGCACAGATCGTGCTCGAGCCTCGTGCCCGGCTACCCGCCGGCGCCGATGCGGCGGCCGCTGTCGCCCCGATCTTGGACAGCGCCCAGGCCGAGAGCCAGCTCCAGATCATCCGCTCGGTGCGCAACCTGAGCTACGTGTTCGACACGCTGAATCTCGACGCCGACCCGGCCTTCGCTCCGGGCGAGCCGGGACTGATCAGTCGGATCGTAGCCATGGCGGGTCTGCTGCGGCCTTCCTCGGAGACGCCCCCCACGCGGGAGGAACTGGCGAGCCAAGCCCGCGAGATCGCGTTCCAGAACTTCTCCGACCGGGTTCAGGTCCGCCGCCTCGGCCAGTCCTACGTCATCGAGGTGTCGTTCCGAGGCCTCAAGCCGGAGGCGACCGCCCGTATCACGAACTCGATCGCCGCAGCCTATATCCGCGATCAGGTGCTGGTCCACGCCATCTCGGAACAGCGCGGAACCGAGTTCCTGCAGGGGCGGATCACGCTCGTCCAAGCAGAGAAGAAGGCGGCCGACGAGGCCGTCGCGACCGGCGTCATCACCGATTTCCAGTTTCCCGATTCCGACGCCCGTATCGTTGGCGCGGCGCTCCGGCCGTTGGCCGCCGCCTACCCGCAGACGAAGCTGAACCTGCTGTTCGGGATCGTCTTCGGCTTCGTCACCGGCGTCGCCTTCATCGCGATCAGGAACAATTTCGACAAGACCGTGCGCTCGCCGGCGCAGATCCGGCGCGTCCTCGGTGTCGACTGCCTCGTCGCCGTTCCCCGCCTGCGCTCCGGGCGCTTGAAGGACACGACCGCCCTCGACCAGCCGGGGTCGGATTTCGCACAATCCATGCGTCTCCTGCGCACGGTCCTGTTCGCCGCGCGGGTGAAGAACCATCAGGTCGCCATCGGCGTGGTGTCGTGCCGGGAGGGAGAGGGCTGCAGTGCCCTGAGCGCGAACCTTGCCGGCCTGCTCGCCGCCTCGAACAGCCGCGTGGTGCTGGTCGATGCCAGCCTGCAGAAGCCGGACCTGACCCGTCGCTTCGCTCCCGACAGCGCGGTCGGTCTCGACCAGTTCATCCTGTCGACCTCGACCGACGCGCGGTTGCCCGAGGTAAAGATCACGGACTCGCTGAGCTTCGTGCCCGCGGTGGCTGCCGGCCGCGCGGCCGACCCCAATGCCTTTCTCGGAACGCAGGCGATGCGCACCGCCCTGACGCAGTACAACGGCCCGCGCGATCTCGTCCTCGATCTGCCCCCTCTCGAAGCCTCGTCGGACGCCCAGGCGATCGGAAGCATGCTCTCCGGCGTGGTGCTCGTCGCAGCTCTGAACCGCACCAAGCTCAATCAACTCTCGGAGGGCGTCCGCGCCCTGCGCTCGGCCAACAGCCGGGTGCTGGGCGTCGTGCTGAACGATCCTCTTCCCCGGAGGGGCCGCCGTTCCAGCCGTAGTGCCGCCTCGGGCAGCAGCTACTCGTCGCCGATGCCACCCAGCGCCCAATCCTGAAGATCGGGCGACGTGCGGCGGCGGTCGCTCACGGTTTCGAGGTTGGGCGGGGATCGCTCTGGCCCTCGGCAGAGGCGCCGAGGGATTTCGGCACCTGTTGCCCGAGCATCTCGTGGCTCAGTTCAACGTGTTGGCGGATAAAGGACTGGGCGCCGATCCCCGCATCCGCCATGTGCTGCTGCGCCCGGACGGCGCGGGCCTGGGCGTTCGCAGGATCCCTGGCGATGTCCTGCAGCGCGTCGCGGAGGGCCTGGGGATCCCCCGGCGGTACGTAGCGTACCGCGTCCGCCCCGAAATAGACCTCGAGACCTCCGGTGGCGGTGGCGATGACGGGCACCCCAGCGAGGACGGCCTCTTGGATCACCGTGATGCCGCTGGCATGCCCGTTCGCCTTCAGGGGCACGCAGACCACGTCGGCCTCGGCGAGGCGCGCGAAAAACTCGCTGTTCGTCCGGGCCTGCATGATCTGAAGATTCGGCCGTCCCTTGGTCAGCGCATGCGGCGCAGTGCCCGAGAGGATGACGCAGACAGCGTCGGACAAGCCGTCAAGGGCTTCCACCAGGCACGTCCAGTCGCGATGGCGATCGTTTCCGACGGAGAGGATGCGAAGGGGTCTGCCGGTCCGTGCGACGGGCGACGTCACCTGCTCCGACGGAATGCCGAACGGGACCAGCACGACGCGCTTATCCGGGAAGAGGGCCTGCGCGACTGCGAGATTGACCGAGGAATGGACCGTCAGGACGTCCACGTGGCGGATGAGCCGGCGATAGAGCAGCCGGTGGAGCGGCGTGAGCGTCTTCCAACGGTCGAACAGCCAGACGCTCTGGCCGAGCAGCTTCGGACGACGTCGGGACCAAGACAGGACGGCCGCCACAGCGAGGTACTGGGATTCGGTGTGCGTCCAGACCACGTCCGCATCCAGCAGAGCAGGGCGTTGCCTGAGGGCGTGGATCACGTCGAATCCGGTGAGCACCCGCAGGCCGAGGCGGATGATCTTCACCGCGAAGCTCTCGGGTGACGTGCGGGAAAACTCGACCGTGCACCCCATGCCGGTGGCGCGGCCATAGCCGTAGGGCGTCTCCTCGTTGACGCCGACCAGCGTGCGGGACCGCCACGCCTCCCGCCAAGCCACGGCATCCTTGTCGGCGGCCAGATGCACGAAGACGCTGAGCGGCCGGGTTGTTCCGGTCGCTTCCGCCGCCGGCTGGGCGATCTTGGTCTCGGACGCGACTGAGCTCACGAGCGACCCCCCAACTTGCGACGAGGCGACACATGGGGGCCGCAACTGACGCGAGCTTTGGACCTTGGCTTCAAACGCACGGTATATAGACCTGAGGTTTTTCTGAGTACCGCGCGGCTGAAAGATTGGTCAGGTCATACCATCTCAGCGAGGCGCAACGACTCTGCTTGTGGCTGAGTGACAAGTCAGCCGGACGGGCTGCAGTGATACCCGACTCCGACGGGTCGGGAAAGCCACGCCGCGTGATCGACGGAGGGGACGCCGATTTTCACGCAGACGACCGGAACGGCTCATCGGGGGCGTCGTGCGCCGCTGTCCGACCTAGATTCCCGTCGACACCTGCGACCTGGAGCGCCGCGATGCCGGGGCAGGCGGGAAACGCATCCTCGTGTGGCGCCTCGCCGAAGGGTGACTCGTTCGCCCCGAGCGGCGACGTCTGAAGCTCGCACTGTGATACAATGCGCTCAGTCCTCGTATCCAGACCGTCATGGCCAATCGGAGTTGCAGGTAGAATGATTGTCGATGTGCCTAAAAGGATGGCTGCCGCGCTCTGCGCTGCCTCTCTCGTCTGCGCCCTCGGTGGGGCTGCCTGCGGCGCCGCGGTGGCTCAGAACGACAAGGGAGGTGCGCCCCCGCCCGCCGCTTCCGCGAAGGCGACAGCCCGGACGACCAGCCCATCCGGCTTCGTCACCGACTCGATGAAGCTCGTGTTCGACGAGACTTTCAACGGGGACAGCCTGGACCTGACGCGTTGGTTTCCCGGCCCCAAGCCCGACGGCGGACAATGGGGAGGCGCGCACTTCGTGACCTCCCATGAGACCGGGTTCACGAGCGTTTACATCGTGAAGGACGGGACGCTGACGCTCCGGGCCCACCATGATCCAAAGTACAAGGATCCCGAGAACTGGGGCCGGACTTGGTACAGCGGTCAAGTGAGCACCGCCTTCCCGCGCAAGCCGTCGCCGAGCGCGATCCGGAAGGGGTATATCGAGACGCGCGCCAAATTTCCGAAGAACAAGGGTTCCTGGATCGGGTTCTGGATGCTTGCCGGGGATACCGAACCGACGACCGCCACGGATGCCGGGGGCGTCGAAATCGACGCCTTCGAATTCTACGGCGACGCGATATCCAAGTTCAGTTCGGGCGCCATCTATTGGCCCGGAAAAACGGGACGTCCTTCCGAACCGGGTAAGCTCGTCTGGACAGACACAAACACGGATCTGACGACCGACTTCCACACCTACGGTGTGCAGATCACCGATACGGACGTCATCATGTATTTCGATCGGAAGGAGGTTCAGCGCCTCACCCTGCCGCGACCGAAAAGTGTCGGGAAATTCTTCGTTCTCCTCGACAACGCCATCCATACCGACAGCGGCGTCGATGTGCCCGCATCCGGCTACGCGGACGCGGTCTTCGACTACGTGCAGGTCTGGGAGGATGCCCGCTGAGGCTTCCCCTGCGGGAGCCGGCGACAACGGCGGTGCAGGACGACACGACCGAGACGGTGGTCCGCATCACGTCAATCCGCGGATGCGGACCCTTTCAGTCGCGTCGGAGCTGCGGCTCGATGCGGAACTAAGGGCCGCCCCCCTGAACGCAGGGGGGGCCATGGCATTCTGGATCCCGACGTTCAGCGGCGAACGGACCGCGCGCTTACCGGCCGGACGCCGTCTTGCCGAGCGCCCGTCCCATCCGGGTCATCGCCGGATCGATGCTCAGATCAGGCATGTCAGCTTGCGTCGTGCGACCGTTCTCAGGCGGTGGAGCAATTGCCGGTTGCGCCACGAACCCCAGCACATGTGAATGCCGACCGATTCCCGGGATTTCGCGATCCCCATCCGCGACCAAGTGAGGTCCGGAAGATATTTGACTCTCCCCGGAATGCTGAGGTCGTTGTATCGACCGAGGTTGCGCAACAAAAATTCTGTCATCGCTGCTGGTCCGGTCGTCATGATGGGGTTTTTTTCATGAAGATCGGTCAGAGTGTTGTTGTCCAAGATGCTGGTCATGAAGTCCAGCCAGAACGGATGTTGCGGCGCGCTCGCGAGGCATGCATTCCCCAGTCGGAACGAGGGATCGGCGGAGGTATGGCCCGCTCGTGGCGGCTCACCCTGCTCTGTCGGGAGCGTGCATGCGGATTCCAGCAACTCGGACGGGTATTTCAGGAACTTGTAATCCGTATCGGCATATACGCCGCCATACTTATGCAAGGCCGCGTAGCGTCCGATATCTGATTTGATAATCCCGCTCTTGATTTTGATATATTTTCCGAAAAGATCGCTGAAGTCTTCTTCCATCAGCTCGTCGAGTTCAGGGTCGGTCCACAGCATGTAGCCCCAGCCCTTGAGTATCTTGCCGTTCCGGCGGAACAGAACCTGCTCTTCCCAAGTCAGCTCCTTGCTGGGAGCCGTGTTGTGAAGAATGGTAGGCACGCGCGAGCTTTTTGTCTCTGTTGTCATTTGCATTCTTTCGCGCCGGTTATTTTGTTCCGCAGGTTTCAGCTTCAACATTCGTATCAATATTCCCCGAATAAGCACAAATACTCGACATGATGAACGAAAACCGATCCGATATCACGCAACGAACGACGGTCGTCCCACCCGTTCCCTGTGTTCGAGACGAGTTCTGGTGTCAGCGTCCGTAGATATCCTCGACGCGGATGATGTCGTCCTCGCCGGTGTAGGATCCGACCTGGACCTCGATCAGCTCGAGCGGGATCTTTCCGGGATTGGC
>NZ_BPQS01000046.1 GCF_022179385.1 Methylobacterium longum
GGCCCAGACCAGAACCGCGATCAGCAGCAGCAGCGGCAGAAGCACGAACAGCGCCGTCACCGCCACGCCGACGTCCAGGCTCCGCTTGGCCGCCCAGTCCAGACGCAGGCCGCCAACCACGAAGGGCGCGGGGGGCAGAACTGCATCAACGGTCGTTTCCGACACCTCGATCGCTTGTTCTGAAGCTTGTTCGACGATGACAGCGATATCGCCGGTGATGAGTGCACGCTGCACTGCGAGATCACCGCCCACATTCTGGCGAACTGCGCTCTGCGACATAATCTCTACTTCTCAGTATATGTGGCCGGCTTGGTTAATCGGAGATTGGTTAACGAATCCTTAAACACGGGATAATGTAGAACATAAGCCGTGCGGCAAATCTAGGGCTCTCAATCTAAACAGATTAGACGTGGTAAATTTCGTCAAGTTTGTTGCTAGTATGGAGCTTCCGGCCGAGCTAGCTCGATCGCATTCCGCTATCTGCGTAGAAAATGCGTAGCTACATATGAGATGCGTTGAAGGGTTACGCCTTAAGGGCTGTGAGTGCAGTGCACACCAAGAAACAGTCTGAATTGTTCGGCTTCATCGATCAGCAGGATCGCGAGGCGAGTGAGCTACGAGGCGGAGCAGGCCAATCGCGTTGGAAAGACGCACAGCAGCGTCGCTCTTTCGTGCCATGCATCATCACGCAGGTTGGCGCCAAGGTGATGCTAATTGTGCTGCGGCAGGCGCTGGCGGTGCGCGCAGCTGCCTGATGGCGTGCGCCCGTTGAACGCTGAGGTCGCGACCAGGACGAAGCGATCGAGCAGCTCGCCGCCGCGTGGGGCCGGGCGAAGGCCTGAAGAGCGCGGACCGGGCTGCCGCTGGCGTAGCGTTCAACCCCGCGCCTTCGCCGCGAACTCCCAGACCGTGACCTCCATAGCTAGCTCTGCCGGTTCCGGCAGATCGTGAGGCAGGTGATTAAGCCGGAAGACAGTGTGGCCGATTGAACCCATACGGTCATAGATCCGCGGAAACTACGCACCTCGCCTTATTCCCTCGACCCGCACTGGTTAGAAGCTCGGCTGACCTGGAGGGACAGAATGTCAGCTCGAACGATGGCGGTTTGGTTCGCGAGCAGCTCCATGCTGCTGGTGACCGCACAACCTGGGTTAGCGGCCGAGACGACCTCGCACTTCGCTCTGCAGCCCCAAGCAAAGTATCCCGATCCGGAGCGAACTGCCTCGGTGACGCTCGGCACTCTCAGCGTCCGGCGGAACCCGATGGATCAGCCTTGGGATCCTCGCGTTTGCATCGGCTGCGACCGAAACAACGGCCCGTCGCCAGGTCAGAACCGCGCTCACAGATTCCGGTAAGCGGATCAGACCGCCTTCTGAGACAACCACGTTCTAACGCGCCCGCGCAGTGAACTTCCAAACCGGCGGCCCCCAGACTTGGCTCTGCCGATCCCGGTAGGACGACGTCTGCTCGAACACGCTGCGGTGCGCCTCGACACCGCGCGCCGGGGTGCCGCCGACCATCACGGCGCCACAGCAATCGATGCGCAGGGTCCCGTGGTCCGGATGCACGCCGAAGAGCTGTGGCGCCGTCCAGCCGAGCCGGTACGCCTCTGCGCTGGGCTGGTCGTAGAAGGCAAGAGCGTTCCCCCGCATCGCTCCCGCTTTGGTCGAGCGAGGTATGGGCAGGGCGATCTACTCCGAACAGACAGTTCGACGTGAATTTATGGCGCAGCGATCGGCTCGAACATTCCGTATGACATAATCACCCGGGTTAATATTAATTTCAATTTCGACGTTATTGATAAAATTAAGGATTGGCCTCTTGTGACGTCCGTGTATGTTTCATGGGTATACAATTCGTGGTTTGAAATTGAGTAATTGGCCATGAACTACGTAGGTCTTTGTTTCTTTACTGACATCGGACGCTGTTCGTGCGGATCTTACTCAGTCGGCAGCGATAAAACTGCAACTGGAGGGCGGCGCGGCAGTTCGTCTGTAAACGATCTCCAATCAGATGCTCTTGCGAAAACGATCAGCAAATCCAATGCTCTTCCGTCTTCGACGCCGACTGCAGGACAGGCCCCGATCTCGACCCAGAAGCATTCAGACGTCGGATTTAGTATTTCATCTATAAACTTTAGTTCTGCAAACGCAGTAGTCCACAGTTTGAGCGGGGGGAGTAGATCTGGTGCTGCGCCTCTTCCTGAGGTGAACGCTAGCCTTAGCCTGCTACTAGCCGCCGTCACCGTTGCATTTTTGCGACGGCGGCGCAGCCGCCAGTCCGTGTGGGCGGCTTAGAAGGCCATGCGGATAGGCTACCTCCTTGCACGACGGCAAACGAAGAGTTCTGAAGTAGCTCGCAGCCTGCTCTCCCTTCTGAGAATACCTCCCGAGAGCTGTATTCCGCTGGTATTCATAGGTGGCACTGTTATATCGGCTGCAATGCAGCGATACCTCCTGGAATCGGCGCAGGCTGCTCGACATTTCATTGGGTTCAACGTCGGCGAAGCGTTCGCGCTCGCCACAACCTTGTCGCTGGTATTTGCCAATCCACGACGGCGCGTCCCGCTAAACGGATCAGACATCACCATCCTACTATTTTCTGCCATAGTTTGGTTTATACCGCACGAACGTGGAGTTTATCTTTCTACGACGCTCGCTGGATTGTGGTTTTTATTCGGCAGTCGATCCGACCATCATTTGAAGGGAATTGGGCAAATCTGGCTGGCTTTGTCTATTTGCGAATTGTGGGGAAAGATTGTATTCTGGCTTTTCTATCATGTAATCGAGGAGTTCGAGGTCAGTTTTATTTACAGAGTTGGACAGGCGTACTATAACGAAATTGGAATTACAGGAGCGAACCTTAGCATTCGCGATGATTGGTCGGTTGTGGTGCTTGAGGGATGCTCGTCGTTCCACAACCTTTCGCAGACGGTGTTGATCTGGCTGTCCATCTTGAAGATTGCGAACAAGCCGGCATGTTCCGCCGCATTTCGCGCGCTCGGCGTAAGTGCCTGTCTTGTCGTCACGATTAACGTCACGCGTATCCTAGCGATGTTGCCATCGCACGAAGCTTATTTTTTTTGGCATGACGGGTCAGGGTCGACATTAGTAGCGTTGAGTTCCCTAGCTGCGGCGATCGTCCCCATCCTAATTAGCGTGGAGAGGTCCGCGTGTCGGCTCAGCCCTCGCCTTTGACCCCCTGGGCTCGCAGCAGCCTCGGTGTCATGTGCTTTCTTTTCGCTGCCACGTTCATGGTTCGAATCTGTGCCTATCGGCTGCCGCCAAACGGTGGCGTCGCCGTTGCTCAGGAAACTTCTAGTAGTACCGCAGATTCTAGCGGTAACCTGGTGAGTCCAAGTGGCGCCGTCGAGCGTCTCAAGGTATTGTTCAAGGCCTGCTCACCGCCCGCCTCGATCATCTTTATTCGAACAGGTCCTTACGAATTAAACCCATCTCTCATTGGCATGCCCCAGGAGACCGACCGCGTCTTCTATTTCTATGGTGGTTGGAGCTTCGATGAACGCTTCATCTCTATCAAGCTTATGTTGCTACATTTTGCGCATCGTGCCTACGATAGATTGACTATAAAAAGTATTGACACGATTAACTCCAATGCGATAAAGCTTATAGTCCCAAAAAGCTGTAATATGCCCCCTAACTGGAATTTATCATTAGAAGATGTATTTGAAATTATGCCCATGACGATATCGACTTACGAGCAAATATTATTCATCGATTAAACGACTATTGCCCGCTAATAGGTGCTGCTGATTTTAGCCGGCCACTTCCAGCACGCCGAAGTAATCACAACTCAACCTGCCGTGTTTTGGGCGGACATCGAATATCTCACGCGCTGTACAGCGGAGCGCGAGAGCCTAGTCGCCCACGCGGTCGTAGCAGTCGATGACGGACTCGCGGATTGGCGCCCAGCGACCGCGCGCGAGGTATCAGCAAGGCACGGCGTGCTCGGACAGGCGTTCGATCTGATCGCGCCAAGATGCGACGGCAGGCGAGAGTTCGGCGGGTGCGGGCCTGGATGAAATACCCGCCGCAGTAGAGCCTGAGTTTTAACGAGCGGTTCGTTCGGCCCCACCCCGATCTGCTCACGGGGCGGGGGAGCGGCCACAGTGGCAGCAGTTTTGCAGTCGGGTCGCGATCGCTTTGTCTGATGGCGACGCGTTTTGCTGCCTAACACAATTACGTAGCTGACGCTGTGCGAAACGATTGTCCTAACACTTGCATTCAGCAGCGCGCCAGGCTCAGACTTTATTCTGATAGTGATCCACGAAATTACGGCGACCCAGACGAAATGACGATAAGAGACTCCGAAGATGAAGGTGGCCGAACTCAATTGCCGCCTCCACAGCAGACGCGCAGCTTCCGGCTGAGATCGTTCAACCTTTTTCTGCTAACTGCTCTGTTGTTGATCGCCCTGATCGCTACCATCGCATTCTGGTGCTGGGCCGTATGGTGGGGTGTATCAAAGCTGATGGAACTGGTGACCTGACGCATCAGCCTTCAAGGCAGGCTAACACGAGCTTCAATATCGACCGCCGCTCAAGTCCGCCCGCATCCTCAGCCACGCTCATCGTCGTCTTCGTCTCCCTGCTCGGGATCAACAGGTGCATTGCGACATAGCTGGATGAACTTGTAAAGACCAACGCAATATGCAGCAATCAAAGCGCCTTCCGGGCTAAACAGATTTCCCATGCCTGTTCATGCCCAAATAATTTGCAGATCTTCATTATATGATCCCTTATTACAGTGACAACGATTCAGCGCGCGTTGTTAACAGATACCTACGTAGTACCGCCCCTCTTCGGCATCGGTGCGATAGCCACGCCGCATGGCTACATTCTGATCCGGACGATGCGGAGGTCGGAGATCGCACACGAAAAAGCCCGCGCCGGCGGACCGGGCGGGCTTTCCGGATCCGTGCCCTGGGCCTAGCAGAGGCCGGATCCGAGCGTTTGATGCCACGTAGTGGCTTGAGAAAGGCTCCACGGGGCGTTGCCGACTGAGCCGCCGTTCATTCCACTGATCGGCACAAGGGGGCGTCTGCTCCACCCAGCAAAGCAGTGCATTACGTATTAGACGCCGCTGTACAAAGCAGCGCTATACAAACACTATAAGTTGAGTTCTTCACCGCGTGAGATGGGGGCGGAGCGTGCCCGTAAAAGTTTTGCCAATTGTCAATGATAATAAAGTATCAGCAAAGGTGGAGCTTGATTATCATAATTTTGAGTTTGCACCACAACTCGGCGATGTGGTCCGTTTCACTAATAAAGTAGGAGCTGGCGCACCTGTCTCTGCGTCTGGCAGAGTTGCTTGGGTCGAACACCAAGGTGTGCCCGTCAACTCCCAGGAGCCGTCGTGCATCATGATATGGATTGAACTACTCACAAGTTAGATAAAGCATGAGACATGCGTCGCTCGTCCTGATACGAGAAGCACGCGATACACGGCTAACGGTCTGATGCTCTGCCGATGCCCAGTGTTGGGTGAACAACGGCCTAGCAACTGATCTTCGTCTATACAGCCGGTCGGACAACGTCAGCTTGCATGCGATAAACACAGCGGCTGGACAGGTTAGTGCGCGGGCCACGAAGCTCCTGGCAACTGATGACCCGTAAGATCTCTACGATCCGCATTTCCCGACGCAGCAGCGCAGGAAGGCTGAGTCGGACCGGATGCGGACCGCGACATTCGACCCCCATTTTTCTCGGCGCGCACGGAAGTAGGCTGGAGGATCTGCAGAACGAAAAAGCCCGCCGCAACGACGCGGGCGGGCTTCTCAGGTTGAGCACCGGATGGTGAGGGGCCTTCAGCCGAACCCGAGACGGGGCGTACTTCGCCGAGTCTTAAGGGAAAGTCCCGCGCGACGGTGGCCGCTGGCGTTCGTCCCGGGCCGGGACCGTATGTGCTATCAGCCCTGATCGCCCTTCGTGGGCAGTGGAACTGATCGCCATGCGCCTGCCCTGGCTCGCCGCTTTCTTGCTGCTCCTGCCCGCACCCGCCTCAGCGCTGTGCCGTTGCACGTGCATCCGCGGCGAAATGAAACCGATCTGCCAGCCGACCGATCTAATGGTGCCGATCTGCCAGGGTTTCTGCGCGTCCGACATTCGCCCCGCGCCGGTCGTGGCGCCGTTGGCGGGCGGCCGGCCTGCATACGAGGTTGTGCAGCCGTTCGACCCAGCGCCGCGCACGCTCGCTCGCCCCGAAGAGAGCTTGGACACCAGCCCGAACGGTCAGCTTCTTGGTACACCTAACCAGCTTTCCGGCAGTGTCGGATCCAGCCTCATCGGCGGTTCTGGTGCGAGCGGGCGCTGAGGCACGAAAAAGCCCGCACCGGCGAACCGGGCAGGCTTCTCTAGATCCAGGCTTGGGCAAACACTGGGATCCGATGCGATCTTACGGCGGCATAAGTTAAGAAGAACCCGCCACGGCGGGCCGGGTGGGCGGAAGTCGGTCTTCGGGGGACAGCCCAAAGTACGCCAGCGAAAATTCGTTGCTTTAACCAGGGATAGAATTCGCCTCTGTCACGCACGAAAAAGCCCGCCACGGCGGGCGCGCCGAGCGGGCTTTCTCAGGCTCATGCACTTGGAAAGGGCTCGAGACCTAAGCCCAATCTATCGCGACTGCGAGCAAAGAAAAGCCCCGCGCGACCGTTCCGGCGAGGCTATATGGTGCGGCCAGGCATAAGCTGCAGCAGCCAATCAACCATCATCGTGGGCGTGCTGCGGCCTGATGCGCCTCCGTCTTGTCAAGGGGCATTGGAGCGTCTGATCTCACCAGCGATGGGCCACGCCGAGACGCGACGTAACAGGGGTGAGGAATAGCTCATTGCGGAGTCGCAGCCTGCGATGAAGCTATAGAGGCTGAGCGTTTCAGGCGAAACCGCCGGCGGCCGCTCACAAGCGCTACAGCAAAACAGGCCACCAGCCAGCCAACTGCGCAGCCTGCTGCTTTCACGTAAAAATCCGGCAGACGTCCGTGCCGACTCGCCTGAAGCGCCTGTGATGCTTCCAATAAACCCGCTGCTGCGACGGTTAGTACAAGAACGGGCAAGCGCTGGCGCGGATAACCAAATGTGAACAACAGCGCGAGCACAGCGTATGCAGCCGACCGCTCAAGCCACACCGGCTCGCCGGAGACCGGGCGGAACCCGATCGGACAGAGGGTCACATAGACGAGCGCAGCCAGCGCGAGCCAAGCGAGTAGGCGTACAATGCTTTGCATGGATCTGTTTGGTACGAAAGGAGTGTCATAATTACGACCGGTGCAGTGTTTCTGTCGCTTGGACGACCCTAACTGAGCATCGAGCTCCGAATAGATTGCTTCTAGAAACGTCAGTGCGGCACCTGGGAAATCGCTGCGACGAGCAGGGCGAGCCTGTCTAGATCCATGCTGATGTGGGAAATGCCGAAAATCCGAACCGTTCTAATCGCAGCATTGAACCAGAAGCGAACTCCGCGATTGTTTGTCATGGAGGAAGCCATGACAACGTTTCGCACGCTGATCGCCGCCTCAATCCTGAGTTCGTTGCCGCTGGGTGTTGTGTTCGCGCAAACCGCCCGCATGGGGATCGGAGGCGATCCGCTATCGGCTGAGAAGGCGCCGAACACTACTGTGGTCGGGCAGACCAAGCCGCCGAGCCGCGATGCGAGCCCGACATCGGTGAAGCCAATTGATCGCGTGACGCCGCGGCAGGCCGCAGATGATGCCATTGCCAATAGGGTTTGTGTTGGATGCGGTGGTGAGCCCATCACTACAGGAGCTCTCCCGCCCGCCAGCTCTTCTGGAAAATCTGACGCTCGCCTCCATGAGCTGAGCACGGCAACTGAACCGAAAAAGCAGTCTGATTTGGACACCGTTGCTCTGGCATCCGCGCACCGTGAACGGGCGGAGTCGGTGCGGGAGAAAACCAACGGTCTCTGGCAGTCGTGGACCGTGTCGATATGCGAGGGTTGTGACGATCAGCAGCCTTACAAGAGACGCAGGCTTGAGGACTGGCCGGTTCGCAACGTGCCGATGACCACAGGATCGATCGACAAGGCGCCGCCTGTGAAGAGACCTCACGCCGAGGCCAAGCGGACCGACATTCACCCGCACGGCACCCTTGAAGCCGATCTCTCGCCAGAGAACGTGGACTCGATTCGGCGCATGCCGCGGCAGTGACGTAGGTTAGGAGGTTGGAAGCTATCAGTGCCATGTGCATGAAAAAGCCCGCCGCGGCGAACCGGGCGGGCTCTGAGCCTCGAAGCAAGGTGTCACCGCGGGCTCCGGGCCAGCAGCGACGTAGCAGCAACCGGGCCAGAGACAGAAAAGCCTCACAGGGCAGAGCTAGGAGCTTACGGCATCACCAAGTCCGCAGATCCAGCGTGGACTGGATCTCGACAACCTCACTCATCCCCCTCGCTACGAACCCGGCCCACAGAAGCGAGGTGACGCCGGTCACGAGCGGTGCAGCGACGCTGAGAATGAGGATGATGGTCATGGCTATCTCGTCTGCCGATATGCGGTGCTCGCGTCTACTCTGAAACCCGGGCCGGAAGCTGGTTTTGCCTGGCTGATGCCGCCGGACCACTGTTTTCGATGCGGCTCCGCGGGAACAAAAACATCCCTGCCCGGCGATGCTAGAGGGGGCTGACGTGGTGCGGTCAGGATCTTGGCGCCGGCGGCGTGCCACCTACCTTGGCGGGGAGTGGTCGATCTCACCAGGGATGAGCCGAGCCAGTATGCGACGTGGCTCAGGGCATGTTGGCCGACTCAACTTCGCAGCTCACAATCAGGCGTGATACTTGGGCTGGATGCTCCGCTGGTTCCAGTTCATCCTTGGCCTCGTCACGCTGTGTGCGCTCGGCGTGGGCGCGGTACGCCCTATCATGCGCTATGGGCCAGCCGGTTTTCAGCGTTGGGCCTACGAAGCGTTAGTCGTGCTGCTGGCGTGCAGCTTTGTGAACATCGCCCTGCGTGCAGCATGGGGATATCGGGCACCCAAATCCGATTAAAGGTCGTGAGTCTCTGGCAGCTTTTGTCAGGTGTTTGAAGAAGCGGCTGCGCTGACATCGCGCACGAAAAAGCCCGCGCCGGCTGTGACCGGGCGGGCTGATCCGGATCCATTCCCTGGGCCTAGCAGAGGCCGGATCCGAGCACTTCATGCCATGTAGTGGTTAAGGAAAAGCCAGTGCCGGCGGACCAAGGGCCTCGTCCAGCCTGGGTCCATCTGGACAGGGCCGAATTCGGCGAGTACTGATAACGCCAAGTTTGATGAGCCGCATTGTCGCCAAATTTATCAATGATAAACCTACGTAGTTTGAATTGCCGCAATTAATGCAGCATATCCAAACAATAATCGCGAAGTAAAGACGTAATTTTGCGATATCCATAATGTTATCATATCGGCGGGGGGCAAATGACCAACTTTATTCTTAGCATTCTCTCTGGCGCGGCAGGCTCTATATTTTTAAGCGCTGCAATGGTGCTAGTTGTCGGCAAAGTGGCTGGCAAAATGGTCGACTAGTCACAATAGCGGCGCCATCCACCGAGCTCCTGTCATCGACAGCTTACTCAACCTCCTAGCTAAATTATTAATTTGTCGCCCACGCTCGTGCAACTGTTCGACTGTTCGACTATGTCGTATCTGCGGCGCATCGGAGCTTCGAGGTCTCTATTCTCCGGCGGTCACTTGTTGAATGCAAAAAGCTCCGCGCGGCGGTGCCGGCGAAGATAGAGCTCTTCCGATACGCCCTAGTCTAGCAATCAACGGTCTGGCAACTCATCCTCGCCTATACAGCCGGCCTGACAACGTCGGATCGCAGGCGATGAGCACAGTAACTGGACAGGTTGGTGGGCGGGCCACAAAGTTTGAAGCAACCGATAATCCGCGGGATCTTTACGATCCGCACTTTCCAACGCAGCAGCGCACGAAGGTCGAGTCGGACCGGATGCGCACCGAGACCTTCGATCCCCATTTTTCCCGACGTGCACGGAAGTAGGCCGGCGGCCAGCGGTAGGACGAAAAAGCCCCGCTGGCGGGGGCCGGCGGGACTGAAGTCGGGGAGGAATGTTCAGGCCATCGCAAATGGCGGGCCAGCTACGGCGGCGGGTCGCTCGATGCCTGGAGCTTCATGCCGATGATGATGCCGGCCAGGAGCGCGATCCCGGCGATGACCCACGACAGGTCCTGTGTGACGGGCGCGCAGTTCACGAGTGCCGCCGCTCGCGTTCGGAGTTGAGGCGGTGCTCGACCCGCTGATCCTCGGCGATCTCCTGAAGGATCTCCGTCTGCTTCTTGCTCTCCTCCCGGATGATGCGGACGCACTCACGGATATGCTGGCTGTCCTCCGTGCGCCGGCGGTCCATGTCCCGCTGCTCCCGGATGATGTCCAGCAAACCGATCGGGCCCTGCATGAACGGCTGCGGCACGTCGACGATGGTAGCGGGCGCTGGGGGCGGGAGCGTCTCCTTGTCAGAGCGCCCCCGGGTGACCATCCACCCGATGAGCCACATGGTGCAGCCGCCGACCGCGACCTGGAAAAACTGCTGCGTGGCGATGACGTCCTTCAAAAACGTGAGCAGCTCGGCCATCAACCAACCACCTTCTCAAGCCGATCGAGGGCATGGCCCATTCGGGTCCTGCGGGAGACGCCGTCCAGCACGGCGATGTAGACCGACAGGGCCTCGAAGCCTGCCAGCGTGCCGAACACCGGGATGACGAAGCTGGCCGCCTCCGGGCCGCGGAACGCATCGAAGATCAGGGCCGCCGTGAACTGGCCCATCACGAAGCATCCGCCGGTCGCGCAGATCGCCCTGATGTACGCGCCCTTGGGACCGACGACGATGTTGTTGATGTGCCCGTTGAGGTAGAGCGCCATCGTGCGCACCCCTCCGATGGCGCCGAAGAACAGCGCCATGTTCTCCTCGCTGAAGCCCATCTCGGCGATCGGCTTCAGAGCGGCGCGTTCCATGGTGTCGCCCGGCAGCACCAGGGTGAAGGCGATGAGGATCATCATCGTCGCCATGCACCACTCGAACAGGCGATAGGTGCTGTACGGCCCCGCCGGGCAGGCCTGCAGGAGCGGCCTCTTCTCGCGCGTCAACATCAGCTTCTCCCCTCGCAGGTTGCCCGCCACGCGGCGTTCAGCGAGCGCAGCTGGCGCCGGGTCCGCGCGTCATCCGTGCGCGCGTAGGCGACAGGCGAGGTCATGACCTGGCAGAACCGGGCGGCCGACGTCGCCGGCGTGGGGCCCGGGTCGCAGTGCAGGATGGCGAGGCCAAGGGCGAACCCAATGCACGTCATGGCTTCAGCTCCGGGAGGATATCGCGATCGTCGTCCGGCCCATCCGCCGCGGCATCACCGGCAGCGCGGGCGGAGGCTTCCTGCTTCTCGGCAGCGGCGACGGAGGCGTCGGCCTGGGTGGCGGCGCCGAGCTCGCGCAGGGCTTGCTCGGCGCGCAGGTTGGCCTGCCAATGCGTCACCAGCTTCACGATGAAGCTGATGAGCGTGGTGGCCCAGAAGGGCAGCGAGATCATGCTGCCTTCGCGAGCTTCGGATCGCTGGAGGCCTTCAGCGTGGTGATCGCCGGCTGAAGCACCTTGTGCTCGTCAGCGCTCTCCTCGAGGTCGAGCACGCGGAAGATGATCGACGACATGCCGCCGCCCTTGATCATCGCGTCGATCACCTTCTTGGGCAGCACGTTGACGCCGCGCTGCACGGCGGCCTGGATCACGGCCGGCCCGGCGTTCACGGTCACCTTGCCGTCCTTCACCGATCCGGCCACGGCCTTCACGCCGTACTGCGCCAGGGCCTGGGCCGCCTGCTCGATGCGCTGCTGCGTCAGGACCGATGTCGACCACGGCGCCCACTTGCCGAGCGCCCAGGTGACGATGCCGGCGATCCAGGTGGCGAACAGCAGGGCGAACTGCGGACCGTAGTCGACGATCCACTGGCCCCACGGAATCACCACGCCGGGCTTGGCGGCCGCGTCCTGGGCGAGCGCCGGGGTCAGCCCGAACCCGACGGCGACGATCGCGAGGCACAGGGCCGCGACGATGCCGAGAGCCGGCAGCCGCCACACGACGCTCAATAGGAGCGCCAGCGCCGCGCAGCCGAGCGTCAGCACAAAGATGCCGGAGGTGAAAGCGTAGTGCAGATCGGTCGGCGCTGCGGCCATAGCTGGAGAGCCGACGCACGCAAGCGCCAGCGCCGCGGGGATTACGCGGGTCATGTCGGGACTCTCGTTTTCGGGATGCGCGCGGCGGGCCCGGCCGGCTCGGGTCAAACTACCTCGGAATCCGAGGGAGTTGGGTCAGGCGCTCAGGCACGGACGAAGGTCCAGACGCCGGTGATGATCAGCGCGAGCACGATGAAGCCGACGCCGGCCATGATGGGGATCGCCCCGCCGACACGCTCATCGGCCGAGCCGCGCCCGCTCGTGATGACGAGGCCCCATGCGATCAGCCCGGCGCCGAGGATGAGCAGAACGGCGAGAAGCCACTTCATCTCAGCCTCCGAAGAACGGCGCGACGAACCTGCTCCAGAACCAATTGCCGGCGCTGGAGCGCGGTTGCTCCTGAAGCGGGGACATGGCGCCCACCTGCTGGCGGCCAGCCGCGGTCAGGCGGTAAAGCCGACGGCGCGGCGACTTGCCTTCCTCCCACGCTCCGACGATCAGGCCGCCGTTCTCCAGCGCGGCGAGCTCCGGATAGATAGCCCCGATGCCGGTGGCCTTCGAGATGGCGGCGCCCGACGTGTCAGCGACCGGTGCGGTGGCCAGGTACGACAGGATCTGCGCGGAGGGGCGAGAGACCGCCATCACGCCACCTTCGCGTGCGAGCCGCACTGGCAGTCGCCCGGATGCAACGCGGCCATCCGAGCGGTGATTGCCTTGATCCAGTCCGCCTTCTTGCCGGCGTTCTTGCCCGGGCAGCCCTTGTGTGTGGTCTTCGGATCCTCGCCGTGGAAGTGGAAGGTGTCGTTGGTCGGCGCGTGGCCGAGCATGGCGTAGCAGACCGCCATGGCGTGGACGGCGAGATCCTGCAGCGCCGCCGGCATCGTCTCGGTGGCGAAGTCGCCGGCCATCTCCAGCCCCCAGAAGGTGCTGTTCCAGGACGGCGAGTGCGTGCCCTTCAGCCACAGCGGATTGCCGGTGAAGATCTCCCGGTCCGTCACGACGAGGTGCGGGCCGCCGGCCCACTTCTGGTTCTGGTAGCTGACCCAAATGTTGCGGATGCGCTGCGCGCCGTCGAGCGGCTTACCCTTGTTGAGGTAGAACTGCGCCAGGGTCGGCGCCGAGGTGTTGTGCAGGACGAAGCCGCGCGGGCGCCACACGCCCATCTTCGGCTCGACTTCCTTCTCGACGTAGGCCTCGAAGCTGGCCTTGCTGTAGCTCTTGGCGAGGGGTGCGATAGTCACGCGACGGCTCCTTCGATCATGGCGAGGGCCCGCTTCCGGACCTTCTCGTTGCGCTCGTCCCAGGCCTGGCCCCAGGTGCGCGGCTTCGCGGGGTTGATGCGGACCGAGAACTCCTTGAAGGTCTTCTGGCGCTTGGCCCGCGCGTCGCAGAAGGCGTTCACGAACTGCGCGGGCGGCCGGTGCGAGGCGGCCCAGAACGAGACCGCGTCGAACTTCCCATCGACCGGCTGGCCCACCGCCATCTCGATGGTCTTCTGACAGCCGCCCTTGCCGTTGTTCACCGCCGAATCGAGGATCACGTAGCCCGTGTCGATCGGCATGCGGTCGAACTGCACCGGGGCGGCGAACTCAGCGGCGTAGATCGCGTTGGCCTCGGCGATGGGCACCGCCTTCAGGTCGGCGAAGGTCGGATGCGGCTTGCCGTGTGCAAGGCGCCACGCCACGAACACCGTGAACGTGATCCCCATGTTCACTGCGCCGCCCCCTTCCATGGCGCGCTCGGCATAGCCGCCCTCATCGTGGAGGATCAGGGCGAGCGCGGTATCGAGCGCAGGCGACAAGGCAGCCATCTGCGCCGCGGCGGATGCTACGGTCATGGTCGATTCCAGATTGTCAGGGGTGGGTGGGGCTCGCCCGGCTCAGCGCTAACTGGCGGCGATCAGATCTCGATGCCGACGGCCTTGGCCGCCGACAGCGTCTCAGCGCGGAGGGCCTCCACCGCGGCGTCCAGCTTCTCGGGCGTGTCGATCGCATCGGACAGCAGGCCCTCGGCACCGCGGCGCAGGCGGACCGCGGCGACCGCGATCATCCGGTAGGCATCGGCCTTCTCGACCACGCTCTGCGCGTAGGCGGCCAGATCGATGCCGCGGTCCGATGCGAGGTGCGGCAGCATCGCGGTATTCGGCAGCGTGCCGCCAGCGAGCACCGTGCGGGCCTCCGCCTCCTGAGCCGTCCAGGATTGCACCTCGACGTCGGCATACTGGCTCGTCACCTTCGCGGTGATCGCGTTGCCGTAGCCCATCGCCGCCTCGAAGGCGCTCTGCCGGAGCGCCGGCATCCTGCCCGCCTCGGCGTCGTGGGCGGCGATCACCTTCCGGATGGCCGCCAGCGTGTCAGCGCCGACGTCATGCGGGACCTGGATCCGATCCTCGCCGATGAAGATAGGCTCCCCGCCGAGGCCGGCGGCGGTCAACTCGGCCTGCATCGTAGGGCCGATGGCTGCCATGATCACCGTCGGCTCATCGTTGAATGTCGGCTTGGCGTCGGCGTTCAGCGCCATCAGCGCGGCTGCACGCTCCTCAGCCTCGCGATGCTCACGTTCCAAAGCTTCGGCGCGCTCGCGGGCCTCAGCCTCCTCGCGCTCCTTGGTGCTCGGAGCATCGGGACCTACAACGACGAGCAGTTCGTCCTGTTCCTGAAGGTCGCTCATAGGGTAACGGCTCCCACTTTCTGGTGTGTAAGCGAAATGCTTGAGCCACCGGATCTCGCCATCAGCCTGAAGTAATGTGCGCCCATGGCATACGTCGCGGGAATGTACTGGCTGATATTCATGCCATGATTGGCATCAACGGCAGGACCGCTTTGCGGGTACGAGATTGCTCCGCCGTCGACATCAAGATTATAGAGCACGTTGTCGTATGCTGAGGGGAACGCGGTGCCGATTACACCGATGTCCGTCGCCTCTTCACCCCAACTCAGGAAGTAGCAGCGTGCGCCAAATTCGGTGAGGGTCGTCCCGGTCGAACCCGATGAGTTGGCAACGGACAGGTCCTTCCGCTGCCGATGGTAGTAGCTGGCGACACAGCGGTACTGTCCAAAATCGGCAAACTGCAAGCCGCTGCCGATGCTGACCGGGTAGACCATCCCCACGAGCGTCATTGTGGGGTCGCCTGTTGCCACCTTGTGGCCGTAGGTGCTGTCGGTGACCGGCGCCGTAGATGAGGCGACCAGGGCAACCGCGCTCCCGGTCCATTGAGCGTAGACGTAGTAGAGCGTATTGGCGGCGAGGCTGCCGATCCCAAGCGTAACGCCCGCAACCGGGATCTGACGGATCTTGCCGTTGATGAAGATGTTCAGGCCGATGGCTGGGACCAGCGCCATCTGAGTCGTCGAGGAGACCGTGAGCCGGCACTGGAATGCCGCCGGCATAACGAGGCCGAGGTTCGACGCGAGCTGTGCCTGCTGAATCGTACTGAACGACTGAACGATGTCGGCGTTGAGGGCGCTTTCCATCGGCGCGGCATCAAGCACGAAGCAACCGCTAGTGGCGTCGTCGTAGCCCTCAATGACCAGCTTCGAGTAAGGCTTGACGGTGTAGATCCCCGCCGTACCGGCGCCGAAGTACAGGCTCGCGGTATTCCGGATGGTTTTGGGCGTCGAGTTGGCGTTGAAGAACGTGATTCTGTCGCCGGCACCCATCGCCGGCAGATCGACAATGTAGTTCGTTGTGCCGTTGAGGTAGAAGGTTTGACCAAGGGCGCTCGCAGTTAGCACAGTCGCGCCACCAAGGGACCCGGTGTAGCCGGCACCGCTTGCGCCGATGTTGGCCCTAGCCCGCCGGCGCTGCACTGCCGTCAGTGACTGCGCAGCGTCTGCGCGCAGCGCGTATTTCAGGTTGGTGATCGCCTGCCCGACCTCGGTGTCCGTGAAGGACTGCGCGCTGTCGACCCGGAGTGCCTTCGGCGACGATGCAGCCGCCGCGGTCGCATCCGACACGAGGATCGAGGCGAGGTTCATCACCGTCGCCACGTCCTTCAGCGCCGGCGGGAAGTTGATCACACTGCCGCCCTGGCGGAACGCCCCCGGGTAAGTGGCCGGGTTGTACGGGTTGTCGCCGTCGTAGAAGTTCTGAAGACGGTCGAGCGCAGCCGAAAGCGCTGTCTGCTGAGCAGAAGTCAGAGGCATTACAGCGATTCCCTAGAGACGAATTCGGTGGCGATGTACGGCGTCGACATGCGGCGCAGGCTCGGGGGCTGGCCGAGCGTGCCGAAGAACGCCTCGCGCAGGTACGTGCTCGGATCACCGGGGTTCGGCACGACCATGATCTGGTTGTGGATGCCGGAGCGCACCGCGATTTGGTAGATCTCGCGGTATTCGCTCGTCGGCAGGTACGAGAAGCCGAACTTGAACGTCCGGCGCATGGCCCGAGCATTGTAGTAAGTCGTGCCGCTTCGGCCATCTTCCTGGTCGGTGATGGCTTCGAAGTCGAGCGAGTTGCCCTGCTCGTCGTAATTGTACGTCGGCCGCCACGTGCGGCTGACGAAGAAGCGGCCGATGTCGAAGTAGCCGACCGGGTTGCCGGGGTCGAAGATCTCGACCTTGATGGTCGCCGCCGTGACCCGCACCGGCAGGACGTAGATGAAGGTCGCCCCCTTGCCGATGCCCTTGCCGACGTCGTCGAACTCCTGGGTGATGCCCTCCCAGAAGCCCGGGTCTTCCCAAGCCAGCGTCGTCTGATCGACCGTGCTGCCCGGCAGCGCGATGAAGCCGCTGTCGTCGACCAGCGCGGCCATCGACGAATCCGCATACGAGCGGAAGCGGACGAGCGCGCTGGGCCGCAGGTCGGTCGGCCCGAGGGCGATCCCACCGATGCTGTAGGGCTGCGGCAGGTTGCACACGAACTGTGTGTCCGCCACTGCGGTGCTCATGGAGCGAGCCACCTCCGCGAGGTACGGCGTGCGCAGGTTGGCCAGCCCCAGCGATCCGGTCTGCCAGGATCCGCCCGACAGCGTGACGCCGTCGAGGTCCACCCTGTTCTCGTAGAGCAGGGCGAGGTTCGATTGTGCCATTCGTCAGCCCCAGGCGCTGAACTCGATCGCGTCGGCGACCGCGTCATCCACGCGGCCGATGATCGTGAGCAGCTTCGGCGTGGTCAGGAATCGACCCATCTGGAGGGAGATCACGCTTCCCATCCGCAGGGTGGGCGCGAACACGTCGGCGGATCCTTGCAGGGTCCGGTAGCTCGGTCCGGTCACGCTGACTCGAAAGTTCCAGATGTCCCGACGCACCTTGTAGATCGCCAGCAGCCGAGCGGCTTCGGCGGCGGCGTCAGTCGCCTCGGTCAGGCACGTGTCGAAGGTGAGTTCCGGCGCGAGAAGGTGCACGGCCTGCACCGACATGTCCTCCGCCTTCGCCTCCTGCCATTCCTGCTGCAGGGCGGCTCGCCGCGCTCCCATCGCCGGTGACGTCGAAGCAGAGACCGCCCCCGCGATCTGGTCTTCGCTGAACACGGTCGCGAGTTGGCCGTAGCGCACCGTCACCCGATAAGCCGGGATGCTGCCGTTCGCATCACCCGGCGCGATCCGGTTCACATCGCCTCGCTCCTGCCACTCGGTGAAGGCGGCGGCTGGCGTCCCGGCCGGCAGATCCAAGCGGCCCACGGTAAACACGCCCTGGCTGTTCGACACGATCCAGCCGCCGACCGACATGAGGATGGCGCTGATCGCGTTGAGCGCCGTCCGCTCGTCGTTGACCCACAGCCCGCAGCTCGCGCCGTTCAGCGCGGTCAGGGCCGCGATCGAGGCGGTATCGATGTCTGCGCTGGTGATCCCGAAGTCTGTCAGGATCTGCTTTACGAAGCTGGCGGCGTCACGTGGACCGGCGGCCACCACGTCGGCTGTCACGATGAAGGCGGGCGTACCACCGAGCCGGATGAGTCCTAGCGCGAGGCTGGTCGCGTACTGGCCAGCGGTCAGCGTCGCGGTGGCGATCGCGGCGATCGTCGGATAGTCGCCCTGAAGCGATAGGGGCTGACCGCCGTCGTAGACCACGATCGAGGTGCACGCCCGATCCGAGACCTGCCGGATCAGATTGAACGGGTTCACGTCGATCGGTGTGACGTTCGGGATCTTGCCGTAGGCGCGCGGCTTGATCGTGTCCTTCAGGGTGGCCGGGCCCTCCGCGGTCGCGCCGGCCGAGGTCGTGGTCCCGAGATACCGCGTGGTCAGCAGCGGCTTGGCGTCGAGGTCGGCGAGCCGATCGTGGATCCGCAACCGCACGGTCCGAAAGGCGTCGGTGATGTCGAGGCTCTCGATTGTGCCCCGGATCATGATCGGAGCGTCCTTGTAGAGCCCGATAGGCTCGTTCTGATGGTCCTGCGGGACAGCCCGGATGATGATGGGCCGGCCGTCAAAGGCATAATCGGCCCAGGCATCGTAGCGACCATGGGCGTTCGCCAGCACCACTTCGCCGGAGGCGACGCTCGATGCGCCCGACGTGGTCCCCTCCGAGAAGAGATGCCGCTCGAAATTCGCGGGCGTCTTCAGGGATGGGTGAAAATGCTGGTTTGCCGGCGTATCGCCGGGTCCCGTGTTGAGGCGAGCATCGGCCGCGTAGAACGTCTGCACGCCGCCCGCGCCGGTATGGGCCTGGACCTCGATCGCGTAGATGGTCACCAGCCCACCGCCTTCCGCGAAGCGTCCCGATTGCTCTTGTCGCTACCGGCACCGACCTGCTTCGTGGCCGCGATGGTGCCGAGGTGACCGGCATCCGCGATCTCGTTGCCTTCCTGCACATCGCCGCGCAGCCGGGCGACCTCCGCCCGCAAGGCGCGAAGCTCCTCCAGGATGGCGCCGTTGCTCTGACCGCCGCCAGACGAGCGGGCCGGCGAGACCACGCTGAACGAGCGATTGTCGTTCATGGCCTCCAGGATCGACCCGTGACGGGATGCGATGTCGGCCGGGACCACGTACTCGCCATTCGACAGGCGGGCGACGAGGCTGTCGGACGTGCCCGTACCGGGCCCCCGCACCCAACCCCCGGCCGCGTACTGCTTCATGAAGCCGTCGACACCGATCCGGCCAGGCAACGCGCCCAGCGTGTCCTGGACGTTCTTGAAGATGTCCTGGAACGCCTGCGACGAAGCGTAGAAGGCCTTGCCCGCGTCGAGCAGCGACTGCGCGTAGGTCGTGATGCTGCCGATGGGGTCCTGGTCGCCGCGGGCCGCCAGCGCCAACTGAGCCTGGTACTGCTTCTGCGCCTCCGCCAGACGATCTTGCGGTGAGAGCGGCGAGGCGCTTCCAGCGGTGAGGCTGTCCAAGAACTTCTTGATCGTGTTGGCGAAGCTATCGAACGCGGTCTTCGCCTGCTTTTCAAAGTTCAGGATGATGTTGTAACGCTCGGCGGCCTGGGCACGCTCAAGAGCTACCAGAGCTTCGCCGCCAGCCTTCGCCTCATCAGCGCGTTCCAGCATGGCATGCTGGTCAAATGCTGCGAGCTGTCCAGCGAGAGACTGATCGCGGCTGAACACCGCGTCGTTCTCACGATTGGAGAACGTCATCTGACGCTCGCGCACCGCCTGGTTGTAGTCGGCGATAAGCTTGTTGCGCTCCAGCACCTGGGTGGCGATCAGCTCGTCGAGCGCTTGACCGCCCTTCGCCATTTCCGTCCACTGCTCCCATTCGGCGGAGCGGTCGAAGGCCATGAGCTTGGTGGAGAGGCTGCCATCGCTGAAGTTCACCGCGAAGGCGCGATCCTCGTAAGCGCGCTTGCGGTCCTGGATCTCCGACAGCGCCTGAGCTGCGGCCTTGGCCAGTTCGTCGGTCGCCTTCTGCCCATCATTGCTGAAGGCATGCACCTGGCCAGCAAGCTCCGGGAACGCGGCGACGAGCTCGTTGAAGGGATCGCCGACGAGCTGTGAGTTGTCGACGATCTTCTGGGCGGCAGCCGAGAAGTATTCCGAGACTCGTCCGCCGTCCTGACCGAGGGACGCCGCGTCGGCGTTCAGGCCGGCCACCTCCTTGATCAGGTCGAAGGCGTCGTTGAGGTAGCTTTTCCCCTTCGCGTCGTTGATCTTGCGGTCGAGGTCGGTGCTGAACTTGTCGGCCAGCGCGTCGAGCGCCTTGTTGGTGCGGTCGTTGATCGCGGTGGCGGCCTGATCCGCCGACAGGCCGAGATCCTTCAGCACCTGGTTCAGCCCGGCCGCGGTGCCGTTGATCCGCTGGATCTCGGCTTGGGTCGCAGACAGCTGGGGCGTCGGATCGAGGCTCGACAGCGCACCCTGCACTGCGGCGGCCCGGGCGTTCGCTGCGGACGCCGGATCGGAGAGCTTGCTGGCATCGGCCACGAAGCCCTTCAGGGCCTCGCCCAACGCCTGCACCGAAGACACCGCGGTCGCGAACGGGCCGCTCGTCCCAAAGCCAGCCTGCACGTCGGCCAGGATGCCGTTGAAGCCGTCGGCGAACACCGCGTACTGCCGGGCCACGTAGGTCTGGAAGTCGCGCATCAGCTTGTCGGCGAGCGCCTGATCGCCGCCCTCGCTCGCCGTCTTGGTGGCCTGCTGTAGCTGCGTCTGAGCATCGGCGACTGCTTTGCCGACGTTGCCGATGGAGCCGCCCTCGAAGCTGATGGCGAGCGCCTCGATCTGCGGACGCGCCGCCGCGAGCGCCTCCTTCCGGGCCTGGATCTCCTGCTGGAGCTTCTTCTTGGCCTCCTTCTTGGCTTGGCTCTCACCGAACAAGCCGCCGAGCAGGCCGGCGCCGGCCCCCGCGATGGCCAGGATCGGGTTGCCGCTGGCCAGACCTGCGAGGCCGCCGCCGAGGGCGCCCATCAGCGGCGACTGCGACGAGTAGCCGATCGCTGCGCCGGTGCCGACGGACACGAGCCCCTGGCCGAGCTGCGACGACAGGATCCCGCCGCCGGCCTTCTGCGGCTTCAGGGCATTCGAGAGCGCGCTACCGATGCCATCCGACGCGCCGCCGCTGAGCGCCTTCGAGATCTTGTCGCCATCGAACAGGCCACCGAACAGGCTGCCGCTCGGCAGGGATGGGCCCTGCGCGCCGGGCAGCGGCGAACCGGCAGCGTTCGAGCCGCCGCCGAACAGGCTGCTGAGGTTGAAGCCGCCGCCCAGCAGGCCGCCCAACTGCCCCTTCTCGGTCGAGGCCGTGCCCAGGATCCCGGCGAGTGGCCCCTCTCCGGAGATGACGGCCTTCAGCGCGTTGCTGCTGAGCGTCTTGGCCAGGCTCGCGAACGCCTCGCCCATCTTCTTCCCGCCCAGGATCAGGTCGTCGGCGAAGTCCGAGAACTCGCTGGCGAGCTCGCGCTGGCCCTCCTTCATCTGCTCGTAGGCGCGCTTCGACTCCTCCAGGCGCTTGGTGCTGGCCGCGAGGGTGTCGCCCAGTCGGTCCCACTCGGCGCGCATCTCCGCGGTGACCTCGGTCCCGTCCTTCTGAGCGGCCCGGGCCAGCTGGTTCGCAAGCTTCAGCTTGATCACCGCGTCGGCGTCCTTGCCGACGTACTGCGCTTCAAGGTCGAGCTCGGCGATGTGATCCTTCGTCTTCTGGATCAGGTTGTCGTAGGAGGACGCGGCCTCGGTCGCGGCCTGCTTCGCCTGCTTGGCGCCAGCCGCCGCCTGCTGCAGCTTCGGTGCGTCCGGCCCGAACACGTACGGAAACTGCCGAGCGGTGATCGTCGGTTGCTGAGGCCCATACGAGCCGTCGACCTTCGGCGTCTCGGTCGCCACGGTGGCCTGCTGCTTGTTGATCAAGCCGATCGTGGAGAGCAGTGCCGTGGCCTTGCTGTAGACCGCATCGAAGGCGCCGCCGATTGACGAGGCCACCGCCGCACCGAAGCTGGTCACCGCCGCGATGCCGTCGTTGAGCGCCTGCACGACGGCCAGCACGCCTTGGAGGATCTTCAGCCAGATCTCGTTCAGCAGCGTGCCGGCAGCGCTGAAATCGACGTTCACCGCCCAGGCATCGCTGATCGCCTGCTTGGTGTCGGAGATGGCGCGGTTGAGCGCGACGGCCCGATCCACCTGGTCCTGGTTCAGCACCTCCTTCTGACTGGCCGCCTCCAGGTCGGCCGAGAACTGCGCGATCGTGATCTGGCCGGTCCGCAGCCGCTCCATGAACTCGGGGCCGAATACGGCATCGCCGACCTTCAGGCTGGCGAGGTGAAGCCCGAGTTCGTCGAGCTCCTTCATGCCGGCGATGGCCGCCTGGATCCGCTCCTGGGTGTTGCTGGCGAGGTCCGCCTGCGTCGTCGCCTTCAGCCCGCTCGCGCCAGCCACGCCTGTGGCGTTGATCTCGCCGAACAGCTTGGACAGGTTGTTGGTCTGGCCGAACGAGTCCTTCAGGAAGCCGGCGGCTTTCGCCAGCGCGGCGTCCATCTGGTCGGTGGTCGCCTGGAGCTTCGGCCCGAGTGACTCGAACCCCTTCAGGAACGACGCGCCGACGTCGAGCTGCTGCGCCCGAAGGCCGAGGTCGATCAGCTTCTGGAGATCCGAGTTGGCCTTGCTGATGACCGCCGAGCCGACCTCGAACGCCACGAAAGCGGCGGCGATCGGCAGGAACAGCGGCGGGATCAGCGCGAGACCGCGCGACAGCAGACTCGTGGCGGTGGTGAACCCCGCCACCTTGTCGGCATAGGCGCTCAAGCCGCCGGCCGCCGCCGTGGCGCCAATCGACAGGCCTGCAAGGCCGCGCGCCGCCAGGGCCGCCCCAGCGACCACGGTGCCGCTCATGCCGGTGGCGCCTTCCGCGAAGGCTGCGGTCGAGGCGGAGGCGGCTCCAAGGGACCCAGCGGCCGATGTTGCGAGCCCAGATAGGGCGCGCGCGGCCGCGACCGATCCGGCCAGCACCAGCACGGGGTGCTGAAGCGCGAACTGGCCAGCGGTCTTGTAGGCTTCGGACTGGCGGCTCAGCGCAGCGGTGTTGTCGTTCGCGGCTCGGACACTCGCGGCCGAGGCGGTCGACGCCCGTGATTGCGCCTCAGCGATGCGGTCCATCGCCTGCTGCATCGCTGCCGCGGCCCGGGTGTTCGCATCATAGGCGGAAGCCTGCGCGTCGATCGTCGCTTGCAGCTTCGCCTGGGCGGCCAGCAGCCGGTCGCTCGCCGACGCGCCGGACTGCATCGCGGTCGTGTAGCGCTGGACGCCCTGTTCGGCGCCGCTGGCATCCACGACAAGCTGGGTGACGGTTGTCGGCATCGATCGCCTTCAGGTTGCGTTCGAAATGACCCGAAAGGTCGCGGCCGGATGCCCCACCCAGCGAGAAGCGGAAGCGGCGCAGCCATTGAGGCCGCACCGCTCCTAGGATTGCTCCCGCTCCTTCGCCTGCTGCGTGAGGAACAGGACGTCGAGATGCTCAATGATCTCGATCTCCCACGGCTCCAGGGCGACGCCGCTCAGCCGAACGAAGGCGTCGATATCGGGCCAGGAGAGCGCGTTGGCGCCGAAGCCGTTGCTGCTGCGCCTCAAGGACAAGCGATGGAACGCCCGCCAGAGGTACTCGCCGCCTGCCGGCATAGGCGGCCCGGTGAGCTCCGCTTCGATCTGAGCGGCTTTCTCCGGGGTCCTGGCCCGCTCCAGAGCGCTCTCGAGGTGCTCCCGGACCGTCGAGCCGTCGTCCTCCCGGACGCTCAGGCCGAAGTGGTGCTCGGCGTACGCTCCGAGGTCGGCTCGGAGCGCTGCGTAAAACGCTTGTCTTCGGTCACCACGTCCACGAGCTGCGTGAACACGAAGCCCATCTTCTCGTGCATCAGCACCTTGATCACGTTCTCATCCGAGAACGGAATCGGCTCGGCGTCGCCGGTGATGAAGGGCAGCGCCATCGGGCTCCAGCCGAGGACCCGGCTCGCGATCCAGGCCAGATTGTCCCGGCGCTGATCCTCGGCGGTCCGCTCCTCCGCCACGTACTTCTTGCCGTTCACCTGCGCCTGCTCGACGAGGCGAGCCTTGCGCAGGCTCTTCTTCGTCTGCTCGTTGGTGTGGGCGACCGCCTTGGGGTGGCCCGGCCCGGAGATCGTCCAGGTCCAGCCGGTCGACGTGACGCCGTCCAGGCTCATGATCTCGTAGGGAATCTGATCCACTGCCAGGAAGGCGGAGAAGTCGGCGACAGCGCCGGTCTGCGTGCTCATGTCGATTCTCTGTCGGGAGGCTGGTGTGGTGGCCGGGGGCCCGACAACCCCCGGCCTGTCGACGTCGCCCCGGGGGGTGAGGGCTCGGTCGACGGCGGTGCTCGTGGTCGGCGAGCAGAGGATCAGGCCTGGGGGTCTGCGGGGGCGTCCCCGACGACACGTCCCTCGACCAGAACAGGGGTGAGGCCGGTGGCCTGATCGCCATCGCGCATGGCCCCGGTCTCGCTGATCTGGATGCCCGCGAGGTCCTCAACCCGGGTGGGCAGGGTCACCGAGTAGCCAGCCGCACGCGCGTCGGTGATGGCCGTGAGCAGATTCACGGCGGCATCGCGCACCGCGGTCTCCTTCGGGTCGATCTTGTCCTTCGCCATGTCCGTTCTCCGATGTGAAGCAAGAGGGAGCGGGCGCCGCGCCCCGGAATCCGTGCGCCGGCGCGCCCTTAGGCGGCGCTCGTCTGATACTTGACCGAGCCGGAATCGAATGCGCCGCCGCGGTCGTCCGCGCCGATCATCATCGTCAGCGACTGCGTGCGCGGACCGTCGGAGCCGAGTTCCGACTTGGTGGCGCTGGCCAGCGAGAGGTTGCCGACGAAGAAGGAGCAGAAGTCCTTCGGCTCCGACTCGTTCTCGGTGAACAGCAGGTGGAGCGAGAGCTGATCCTCGTTGAGGAAGCTCTGCACCCGGGTCACGTCCTGGCGCAGGGCCGTGATCGTGCCCTCGACCGTGGCGAGGTTCGTGAACACGTCGGGCGTGACGAGCGAGCCGACCACCGGCTGCCCGGCCGCGTTCAGGTTGATCGACAGATCGACGCTGGTCAGATCGAGCACATCGTTGCCGCCGAGACGGATCAGCGCTTCGACCGCCGTCATGCCGATCGACACCGTCGCCACCGGGGTGACGAAGTAGGGCGAGTTCGCGCCCTGCTGGATCTGCATGTCCTGGCCGACCACGTTGAAGGTCACCTGAGTCTGGCCGTTGGGGGCAAGCCGGAGCGCCATCTGGCTGATGCGGCAGCCGGTGAAGACCTCGGACGCATCGATGTCGACCTCGGCCTCCTCGATGGAGAAGGAGCGCGGGGTGACGCCCATCAGCAGCTTCTTCGGCCGCGACAGGGTGACTCCGGTCTGCGCCGTACCGACGGCGGCCGGCGCCTCGGCGACGGTCAGCACCAGCGCAGTGACCGCGGTGACCCGGTAGTTCTTCGAGTTGTTCGCGGTGGTGGTGAAGCCGCCGAACCGGATCACGTCGCCGACGCGCACGCCGTCGGTGAGCCACGAGCCGGCCGAGCGGGTGAAGGTCTTGGCTGCGTTGTCGGCGGTCAGAGACAGGCCGGTCAGCGCCAGCGGGGTGTCGAAGGTGCCCCGGAAGACGGCCTGAATGAAGTCGTCGTAGGATCCGAGAGACAGATCGCCCACGTAGCTGCCAGCCACGGACTTGGAGCCGTGGCGGCCGCGGGTCATCTGGCCATCGCGCCGGTTCTCGCCGGAGCGGATGGCCTCCTTGGTCAGGCTCATCGCACCTGAGTTGGGCCGGAAGGCCTTGGAGGCAGATGCGCCCGCCGGCAGGGTGCCGAAGGTGGTTTCCAGCGCGTAGGCCACGGTGATGTTTCGGCCGGTCTGGTAGGCCATTGCGTTGCTCCAGTTCAGGGATGCGGCGCGGGGCGCCAGACGGCCTTGCCCAAGGGCCTACGGGGCTCAGCGAGGCTCAGAGGCGCTCGTCCAGTTTGACGCGGGCGCGGACAGCCCGGCCAGACACGCGCAGCAGCGGCGCCGGATTGCCGACGATGCCCTGCTCGTGAATCTTGAGATCGACCGACAAGCCGGCCTGATGCGCCCGGCCGAGCGCCTCGTTCAGGCGCGCCTGCGCGTCCCGCAGATCCTGCAGGACGGCCTGATCAGCTTGATCCGACATGCCCGTCAGCCGCGGTGGAAGTACTCGAACGGGATGGTCGCGGTGACGCGATACCAGAGCCCATCGTCCGATCCGCTGCCGGCATCGCTCACCCGGGGCGACCCGCAGCGAACCTCGAACCCGGGCGTGTCCGCGTAGAAGCGGGCGGCCCGGAAGATGTCGCCGATCTGGTCGGCGTAGGCCTCGGCATCGGCCGTCCCTGATCCGTCCGGCACGAAAACATGGACGTTGATCAGGCCGTCGTAGACCCAGAGCTGATCGCCCGGCCGGCCCACGCCGATCTGCGCGCTACCGGCGTCGGCGATCTCCAGGTAGACCCACGGGATAGTCTCGCCTTCGGCATCCCTGGTCTTCACCAGCGCGGTCTGCTCAGTCGTCGGATTCGGGACGGCCACCGTCGTCGTGGTCCAGTTCGCCCGGAGCCGCGCCTCGATCGCCTGTTTCGCGCCGGCATAGGACGGCATCAGGCGTATTCCTCGAAGGTTAGCGATGGGACGCGGGTGGCGCGCTCCATCGCCATCGCGGAGCGGCGCGCCGGCTGCTGGCGGAGTGCGGCCCGCTCAGCCCGGTTCTTGCCCCCGGCCACGTAGGACAGGATCGGAGACCGGTAGGAGAAGCGCGTCCGGGCCATGTTGCCGAAGCGGCGGTTCACCGCGACGGCGGCACGCTCATAGACGTGGTCGCTGCCAGGCACGCGCATCTTCATGCTGCCCTGTTCGATCTGGCGCGCGTACGGCACCGCGTTCAGGACCACGACCTCGTCGCCGGGCTTCCAGGCCGAGAGGTTCTGCACCTCGGCGCCGTTGATGAACAGCACGTGTGACTGCCGGTAGCGATCGTTCCGCACTGGGCTGAAGTCGAAGAGCGTCTTCAGCGCGAACTCCACCACCTCGTCGAGGCGGTGGTAGTCGTATTCGATCCGGCCACCAGCCTTGATCGCCTCCTCGGGCGCGCCCTTCACGCCGTCCACGATCCGGGTGAACGGCACCGGGTGACCGATGTCGGCCAGGATCTTGGCGTGCTCTCGCTTGGCCGTCTCCACGACCGCGGCCTGCGTCGCCTTGATGGTCTCCCGGATCGCTGCCTCGAACTGCGCTGAGGATGAGCCGGCCCGTACCATCAGACGCCCTGCTCGCCGCGCGCGATGATGTAGTAGGCGTTCAGCACACCTCCCTCGCGGTGGCTGTCGGCGTCGACCGATTGAACGACGAGCGCATTCCCGCGGACCTTGATCTTGTCTCCCTTCACGGGCGGCACCGGCCAGCCGGCGGCCACCGCATCGGCGGCTAGAATCCACACCTGCCGATCGCCCTGGTCGAGGTCGCCGACGAGCTCGTTGGGCTGGAAGCCCTTCACGATGGCGCGGACATCAGCGCGAGCGTAGGCGCCTGCATCCAGTTTGCGCTGAAGGGTGACCATGTCGCCGCGGCGGTCGAACTCCGCCGCATAGAGGGCGGGGGTGGGGGCCGACTCGATCTCTAAGTGCACGTCGTCGGTCGCGATCTCCTCCGCCTTGCGGATGGTGATCGCGAACTCATCGCCTTCCATGCGCAGCCGATCGCCGACGGTGAGGCCACGGGTCAGGTCGCAGCTGCGGACGGTGAGCCGGCCGCTGCGCCCTT
Organism: Methylobacterium longum; assembly: GCF_022179385.1. Taxonomy (GTDB): domain Bacteria; phylum Pseudomonadota; class Alphaproteobacteria; order Rhizobiales; family Beijerinckiaceae; genus Methylobacterium; species Methylobacterium longum. Next base: position 27,806 of record NZ_BPQS01000046.1, read on the forward strand.
GAAGCGGCACCCCGGCCGAGTTGATGGTGTTGGCCCGCTCGAACTGCAGGCGTGCCCACTGCACCGGACCGAGCGGCTGGTACGTGCCCGCGGTGCGGCGCAGGAACTGCACCTGCTGGTTCATGCTGCCGGCAGCGATGGGCATCAGCGGTTACTCTCACGGCTCGATAAGGATGCGCTGCCTGAGGATGCCGGGCACGGATACGTCGAGCGCGGCCCGAAGTGCGACGCGCTACAGGAGCATGGTGGCGTCGGAGGCACGCCGATGGCCGTGCACGGGCCTGAGTCAGACTGAAGTGGCTTTACTTCCAACGGTGAACGAGGCGCGGCCGTCCTGCGTTGACTGACATGAAAACAATCGCTGCGGCCATCCTGATCGTGACGGCTTTGTCGTCTGGCTCCCTGCACGCGCAGGAAGACGACGAGCCACCTCGGACTACCGCATCTATCCCGCACAGAGCTAATCCTAAGCCGCAGCTGAAGAGCTACGGCTACGATTTCCGCCGCGCAGAATCACGCAACGGTCAAGCAATGCAATGGACGTGCGACGAGTGCGCAGGCCCGAGCCGCAATCGGGCAGCAAGCTCACATTCTTCGAGTGCTAAAGCGAACACCGACGAACCCGTAATCACAGATCCGGCACAAGCGCCTATAGCCGAGTGAGTTTTGCCCGGCGCCATGAGCCTCGCCCCCATGGCTGGCGTTGTGTGGGTTAGAAGAGCGGCCATCAGGGCTCAACCCGTGCGGGGCGGGGGAAGGATCACAGCACGGTCCAGGCTGATCCCGACCACTCAAAGCTCTTCGCGGTCCCGGCCGAGGCCGACCCCGAGAAGGTGTAGAGCACCGTGGTCCCGTCGTGCGCTAAGACCGTCAGGTCGAACGCGCCCGCTCCGATGCGGTGGACCTCGACGATGTCGCCCGCCGCACGCGAGGATGCCAAGCCCGGGGCCGCCGAAGCCACGGTCCCGGCCAGGGTCAGCGAGCGAGCGGCCGTCAGCGCAGTCGTGACGCGCACCTTCGCTCGACGATGTTGGCCGTAGACGGTGAGATTGGCGTTCGCCATCTCGATCGACGCGCCTTCGGTTTGAGACCGGGCCTTGTTGAAGCGGTAGCTCTCGAACCCCGAGATCGCGCCGTTCGTGCCCGGCGCCGTGCCAGCCGTGTTGGCGTCGAGCGAGAACGCGCCAGTGTTCCCATTGATGTCGAAGCTGCCGACATTCACGAAAGGCTTGCGCCCGACGATCGTGGCATCGTCGGCATAGAGGACGAACGGGATGCTTGCGACTGCTTCGGCGTTAGCTCCAGCGCCGGCCCAGGTCACGTAGAGCTGGTCAATTGTGAACCGGCTGTCGCCGTAGGACGAGAGGATCCGAGGCGTCCCCGTCGCACCGCCTGCGGACGCGATGTAGACATCGAGCATGCGAAGCATGTCGATCTTCGTGCGACCGATGACGCCGTGCAGGACGCCCGCGTTGAAGCCGCTGAGCTGGTCGCCCTCCAAGTGCATGTACTGCACCTTGAGACCGAGGCTGTCGTTGCGTAGCAGCGCCAGATTGGCTCCGGTGATGGACCACTCGATATTGAGCTGGTCGAAGGAGCCGATCTCCGCGCCGGGTGTATTGAACCACACCGGGTAACTGGAGAACGCTTGACGCGAACCATACGTCGCCGCACCTGCCGTTCCAGCGCCGACGTACAGACTGCGCCAAGAATTGCCTGTGCCGTTTGCATTCCACTTCAGGCCATTGACCGAACCGCTCTTGACGGTCACAGCGCCAATAACGTTCTGGAAAAAGAAATTACTGAGGCTCGTGCCGACTTCCAAGCCAACGTTGGCATGGTTGAACCCGTCGCCAAACGGGGTGACCAAGATGTCATCAAAATAGCTGTTGTAATAATTACCGACTAGCAAGCCGTCCGCCGATGCCTGGCCTGTTTGGCTGACGCCGTGCCCTACCGCAAAGCCACCGTAACGCCCGCCGTAGGTGTAACCAGCGGAAGACAGCCCAATGTCACCGAGCGTCAATGCGGGATGGTTCGTGGCGTAATTGACGAACATCGTGCCGCCGCTGATTGAACCGGCCCCAATCAGACACCGAACCCCCTTCTTGACCTGCAAGCCCGCGTTGCGGCCGTTCTGCACGCCAGTGGCAATGTATTCGAAGCGGCCAGCAGGCACGCGCAGGCACTTGCCGTTGGTATCCGCATCATCAAGTGCCGCCTGGAGGGCGACGCCGTTCGCAGTACGAGCCGCGGTGCTGAGAACGCCTCTACGAACGCCGGAGTAGGATGTGAGATCAATCTCCCCAGCAATGAATGCCGGGAGGAGAATGCCGGGCCCGCTCGGTCCTGCTGCGTGCGCTGGCGCAAAACCGCTTGCCCCTACAAGAATTGCAGCAAGGAGTCGGATTATGGTGATACGCATCGCGCACTCCCTCAGTAATTCAGCACGGCAGCAGTGCCGCCGTCAGATGCACAAGCCATGAAGATCGCCGTGGTGGTTCGACCTGAGGCGTCGAAAGTGAAGGAACCTCCGGCAGGCAGCGGGTAACCCGTGCCATAGGCAGTCGCCGCCGGCATAATCTCGCACGCGAGGGCACTTGTGTTCGTCACCGTGCGCCGATTGGTGGTGTCGGCGGCCGAGACCTGCACGGCGGCGGTGCCGATGCCGGTGGTCTTGGCCACGCCAAAGGTGGCGGTCGGCGGCGGGCTGGCGAAGCCGATGACGTTCCCACCGGGGGGCAGGGACGAGCCCAGGGTGACGATGCCCTCCCGCACAGACACGTTGGTGGCCACCGTGATCGTGCCGGTTCCGACCGTCGACACGCGCGCCCGGATATTCGTGCGGCCGGAGACGCTGATCCGGGTCTGGCCGTCCGTGGTTCGCGTGGCGGCTGGGACGCCGGTGCCGGCGTTCACCTCGTTGATGCCGGTCCAAGTCGTGCCGCCGTCGTTCGACTGCTCGTAGGTGAGCGTTGCGCCGGAGGCAGTCAGGCCGGTGAAGGTGAAGCCGACCGTGCCTTGACCGTTGAGCGCCAGCGTCACCGCGGCATTGGCGGTCGCGACGTTCAACGTCGCGCTGGCGCGAACGTCTTGCTCCTGCGAGCCGGAGACCGTGCTCGCCCCTCCGCCGCCGCCAGTCCCACCCGTCACCGGCAACGGGTTGGTCGTCGAACAAGCAGCATACTTGCCGGTCGTGCCCACCGGGCAGAACGGCACCATCCGGGGCACCGCGCCGTCGGTCACGTCCTTCGGCGTCACCAAGTCGGCTTGTGCGAGGCAGGCGGTGGAGAGCAGGCACGCAAACAGGCCCGCGATCACGGAGCGGAAAAGCATCGATGGGCCTCCAGCGGGCGCGGTGTCAGGAGTGGTCGGGGCTGACGCGGTAGCGGCCAGCGAGAGCCTTCAGGCCGTATTCGATCTCGCGCGAGGTGGTCCGAGCGGTGACCTCACGGTTCAGATACCAGTGGCCGACCAGCAGCAGGATCGCCTGCTTCAGCAGCATCGGCACCGCGGCAGCGTCCTCGTGGCCTGCCGAGAACGTCACGCGGTAGGCGCGCGGGTCGATGACACCGACGCCATCGCTGGCGAGGCGTGCGATGACGGTGAAGTCGTCCTGCGTGGCCACCACGAAGGTGCCCGCCGGAGAGGCCGCGTAGGCGCCATCGGCGAGGCGCGCGATCACGACGGCCGCTTCATCGGCCACCGGCCGCAGCGGCAGCTCCGCGGTGGCCTGGATGCAGCCGAGGAAGCATTCGAACTGCTCCGCCAGAAGGCAATAGCCGTTCAGCCAGCCGCTTGGTCCGTGGAGGAAGTCGAACGCGGCGACGATCCAGTCCGTGATCAGCGTGTCCTCATCCGTGTGGCGGACGCGCAGGTGCGCCTTGGCCTTCTCCAGCGTGACGACCTCGAGCTTCTGCGCGGGCGTCAGCGGATCGGAGATGCGGCGCAGGTCCACGCGGTCACCTCACTTCGTCTCGTAGCCGCGGCCGGCCGCTGGCCGGGCCATCTTGTCTGTCGGCGGGCGCGTGACCGTCTTCGGCCGCTGCCGCTCGGCGCGGTAGCGGTCGACCTCGACATCCGAGGAACGGAGCTGGCGCGGGTCCACCGCGCCCTCCTTGCTCTCGCCGATCATGAGCGGGTGACGGTCTGCTGCGAGGTTAGGGCGTTCGGACCAGCGCCGGCAGCACCGGTGCCGCCTGCCGCGGCGCGCCGGGCGAGCTCGTCCGCGATGACCTTGTCCGCCTGCTCGGTGTTGAGAGCGGCGTCGCTGCCGGCGATCTTCTTGGCGACCGCGATGCGCTGGAGGTGGTGGACGCCGTCCAGGGTGTCGGGGATCTCGACGGCGGTCCGGCGCTCGAGATCGGTATCCGCAGGCGCCTGCTGCCCCTGCGCCGGCGCGACAGCCAGCTTCCCGAGCGGCTGGGCGAGCCCCTCGTTGTACCAGCGCAGCGCCGTGTAGGGTTCGGCGCCGCGGATGTCGCCCTTCAGCTCGGTGATGGTGTCGAGCAGGAACTCCATCGGCACGAGGCCGAGATCGTTCTTGAGCTTCGCGAAATCCTCGACCGTGGCCACGTTCCTGGGCATGCTCGTCGCTCCTTCGATGCTGATCTCGGCGATGACGTCGCCGCGGCGTGCCCCGCGCCGGCCGGGTTCGGCGGCACGGGGCTATGCGGACGGCGATCAGCCGGCGACGGTCGACGGCGAGCCGGCGCGGACGCGGGTCAGCAGGGCGACGGCCTTGGGCTGATCCAGGGTCACGTCGTGCTGCATCTCGCAGAGGATCGCGCTCATGTTCTGCTGCCACAGCAGGACGAGCGTGCCGCCGTCGTCGATGGTCGCCTCGGTGGAGGTCTTGATGGTCATGCCCTCCTCCTCGGCGAACAGCACGTGGCTGAAGTCGACCAGGCCGAGCGAGCCCTCGTCGGTGTTGGTGCCGCCGTTCTCGACGATCTGGTTCGACACCAGGATCTTGATGCCCTTCCACAAGCCCTGGGCCAGTTCGGGGTAGATCTTGTTGCCGTTGCCGTCCCGGAGCGTGTCCAGGTAGGCCCAGAACCGGTAGCCCATCACCCAGCGCCAGGCGTCCGAGCGGACGATGTTGGCGCCGGTGAGCGACAGCATCATGCGCATGCCGATGGAGTCGAGCTCCGCCACCGTCGGCTTCCGGTTGTTGGCGAACAGGGTGGTGCCGGACCCGTCGAAGGTCGTGATCGCCCGGTTGGTGTTGAAGATGCCGATCGGCGTGGCTCCGGCACCGGTGCCGAAGTACATCGCCGAGTCCATCTTCAGGCCCATGACCCGCTGCAGGTCGGCGCGGATGAACGCCTCCAGGCGGCCGACCGTCCACTTCACGGCCTCGTTGGTCATGTAGACGATGCCCGCCAGCTTGTGGCTGTTCATGCGGATGTCGTCGAACGAGGGCGCGCCGACCGGCTTCTTGGCGCCCTCACCGACGTACTGAGCGGTCGAGGAGCCGACGCCGCGGGGCTGCCGGTAGGTGCCGCCGATGAGCTGCACGCTGCGGGGCGCGCCCTGGAGGAAGGTGGTGGCCGGGTAGAGGATCGGGATGATCTCCTCGGTCACCGGCTGGGGCAGCAGCACGCTCGACGAAGTGGTCGAGGCGAGGCCGGCCTTGAAGCGCTGCTCGCGCGCCCGCCCGTCGAGCTCCTTCACGAACTCGCCGTAGCCCTCATTCTTCAGCAGATCGACCGGGCTGACGCGCTCGCTGGAGCCGCTCTCCTGGTGCTGCTTGTTGATGATCGCGGCCTTCGCCTGGGCGGCGACCGGGAAGAGCACCTTCTGCTCGTCCTTCACCGTCTTCTTCGGAGCCGCGTAGACGCGGGGATCGTCGCCGCTGTTGTGGCCCATGCCGCCGGGCGGGTCGCCGGCGCCCTTGCTCGAGGCCGCCTCCAGCGCTTCTTCGCGCTCGGCGTCCTTGACCAGGGCGAGCGCCTGCTCGGCACCGGTCAGCGCGTCCTTGTAGGCGGTGCGGTCGGCCTCGGTGGCCGCCTCGGCGGTGGCCTTGACGCGCGCGGCCTTCGCAGCCTCGTGGGCAGCCTTCAGCTTCGCCCGAAGTTCGGCGAGGGTCATGTCACTTCTCCATGCGAATGGTGGCAGCGCCCGCACTCGGGATGGCCACCGGGTGAAACCGCCGTGTGCGGGCGGATCAGGCGGGGACGTGCTGCCCCATCGTGGCGTCGAGGTCGGCCATGCGAGCGTCGGCCTCGATCATCAGGTGCCGCGCTTCGAGCGCGGGAAGGTCATCGGCGAACTGCTGGCGCAGCTTCTGCTCCGGCGTCGGCTCGGGTGCGGGCTTCTGGCCGCCCTCGCCGGGCTTCGGGTCGGCCGCCTCGGTCTTCCCCTTGATGCCCAGGGCCGCCAGCAGCTTCGCGGTGATGCTCTCGGCGAGCCCCGTCGGCTCCATGGCGGCGGCCTTCAGCGCATCGATCTTGGTCAGGGCCGAGCACTTGTGCGCCACCTTGGTGTCGGTGGCCGTCCAGCCGTCGCCGTCCTGCGTGTAGATCGTGATCTTGGCGGCCGGGTCGTCGGTGGTGCCGGCCACGGTCGCGCCGGGAACCTCGATCGTGCCGTCGCTGACGATCTTGGTGACCTTGCCACGCGCTGTGGCGCCGTTGGCCGACCAAGAGACGAAATCGCCCTTCGCGATGCTGCTGGCCTTCTCTAGGTGCGGCTCGCCCGCGGCATCCTTCCAGGCCACGAAGCGCTCGCCGCCCATGACGAAGGACTTGCGGTCGCCGCCGCTCCCCCGGTGCGCGTCCTCGAAGGCCTTGCGCGGAATTAGCAGGCCGTGCTGCTTGCTCCAGCCATCCAGCACGCGCTCAAGATCTTCGAGCGCCCACCGCTCGCCGTCGAGAGTTGCCTTGGCGAGCGCCATGGGATTCGCAGGAACGGCACATACCGAACATTCAAATAGTTCTGCCGAATGGATCATGTATCCAGGATAGTAGAAGTCTCCGCGCTGCTCATCTGGCACTTCCCGCCGCTCAATTTCTTTGGGCAGGAACCCTATGGAGCAGGCACGAAGGGTGTCGGACTTAAGCAGGATTGCAGCCTCATCTGCCTTTGGCACACCGAGGGAGAGGTTGAGCGTGCCCTCCGTACGCTTCGGCCGGCCGGTCAGATTCTTCGATAGAGCTGACCACTTGCCGATCATAAAATTGGAGTTGTGGGAGAACAGTGCGACCGGATTTGCCTCGAAATTCGAAGTGTCTAGCCCGGCCTGAATGACGATATCTCTGTCCCGGTCCTCGACCTCAGCGGACATCACGAACGATGCCGCGCCCTTCTCTTCGTCGTATTTGACCCGCTTGATCTCGCTTGACGGCATGCCCTTCAAAATCACGCCGTCGTCCTTGGCGAACGTCTTGCGCTCGACGCCATAGGCACCCTTGCTATGCAGGTATTCGTCGAGGCTGACGGGCTTCGAAGCCATAGCGTGTCTCCTGGATCGCAACGAGTTCGGCGCGCAGCGCATCGACCTCCCTGCGCAGAGAGGCGATCACGGCGTCCTTCTCAGGATGGGTAAGGCCACGCCCCGTCAGGGTCCGGGCCTTGTTCCGCGAAGCCTCCGAGCGCTCAGGTGCGCTCTTGATGACGTGGCACGGGCCGCAGAGCGGCATCAGATTGGCGAACGTGGTCCGGCCGCCTTTGAAAACCGGAATGACATGGTCGATCTGCCACCGCCGCGGCTTCTCGCTCATGCTCAGCGAGCAATCGCAGGCACCGCACCGGCCGCCAGTCTTCGCCCAGATCATCAATTTCGCGGCATCGTTCGTGATGCCGCGCGTACCTAGATCCCTTTCCGGGTCCTTGAACCAGTGGGTATGGCCCATCTGTACCCGAGAGCGCTCGGGCAGATGAGTTTTGACCAGCGCGAGATGTGCTGGGCACAGAGGAAAACGGGCGTATTGTCCAGTTCTTCGAAGATTGACTTTCCAAACCGTCCCAAGTCTTCGATTCTCGCAGCGCCGCGCCGGCATCTCGATCTGACAACCGGGCCAGCGGCACCTCACGCTGAGCAGCCCGTGGCGGTCACGACAGTCTGGGCTGCAGTAAACGACCCCTTTCACGAGACTCGGCGGCCTGTAGACCTCCGTCGAGCAATTTGCGCAGTCGAACAGATGTCCGATCAGGGTGGGGTGCTTGCGAGCACCCAGGCGCTCAAATAGGCTTTCGACAGCCATTGCCGCCCCTCCTCGGGCCGCTTGGTTAGAGCCGGCGCGGGTGTTACCAGCACCCCGTCGGCTCATCACTTATAATACAGATGTGTCGAATAAAGTTTTACGTGTCCCTATTTCAAGCGGCGCAGTAATCTCGATGGATCCACAAGCTCTTGCCAAGGCTCGAAGCCGACTTCGAGTCGCATCGAAAGCGCTATCCGACCTCGAGAGCATTAAAAACTATGACGATTTTATAGATATCTGGTATGTACTCCTTACGGCATCAAAAAACTTCTATACTATATTAGAGCAGGGGTCGAAGATTTCGGCTCAATCGAGGCAATGGTACGGAGCGAAGAAACAGGAGCGGCGAAGCGATCCCTTGCTCCGGTATATGTACGAGGCTCGCAACGACGATGAGCACGGGCTAAATCTGGGGTCAGAGGATGTTCCTGGGAGCCTGGCTATAGGCGTTAACAAGCCTGGTTTCAGCAGCGCTATGTCAATCTCCGGCACGTTTGGGCCGGGCGGCAATCTCAGTGTTAAAAGTCTCGATGGCAAACCTGTTCTGGTGGAACAAACGCTCCCGCATGCTCGCCTAATCTCGGTACGAGATAGGAGCAACGTTGAGTATAAGCCACCGACCGAACATAAAGGCCAGCCGCTTGAGAGCAATCTTCCGCTTCCAGTAGCTAAGCTGATGGTGGCGCATTTGGAAACGATGATAGTTCAGGCGCAGGCGTTGGCGTAGGGCTGCACCTATATTGGAGCGCGAAGAAACCATCAGGCCGCTCCTGTCGCGTCGTAGGCGAGCCGAAGGGCCGCGCCCTTGCCCGCGTTGTTGTCGGGGCTCTCGGTCTGTCCGGCGCCCGGCTGCGTGGCGTTCTGGCCCATGCTGGCCTGGATCACCTGGCCGTCCGCTCCGATCAGGCTCATGTTGACCGGCACCGTGCGCTGATCGCCGCCCTTCTTCAGGGGGTTGAGCCGGAACGGCATGACCTCGCGGCCCTCGTCGAAGGTCATCAGGCCGGTGCTCATGCCGGTCTTCACCAGCTTCTCGATCGTGTCCGGATCGTTGGACATCAGCGCCGAGCGGTCGAACTGAAGGCTGTATCGCGGCCAGTCGTCCTGCGGCAGCGAGTGGTTCCGGAGCTTCGTCTCGATGTTGACCGCCAGCGGCATCAAGCAGTCGTTCACGTACTGCCGGTTCATCGACGACATGTTGTTGTAAGCGACGGCCTCCAGCGCGTAGATCCGGTGCGGCGGCACATCCATCAGGCCGCAGATCCGCATCACCGCCTGCGTGAAGCTGTCCTTGCTCTCCGCGTCCTTCGAGTTGATCGCGATTGGCTTCGCGGTGAGCCCCGCCTCCAGCAGGATCGCCTCGCCGCTGCTGCTCGCCCGGCGCGCGGCCTCGCGCAGCTGCTCCTTCAGCCGGCGGAAGGCCGCGTTGCCCTGCGCGGTGTCCGCGAATCCTTCCTTGGTCTCGAACACCAACGGCTGCTTGCCGTCGTTGCCGAAGAGCTTCGTCTGGTAGCGGCCTACAGCGGACAGCAGGTCGAGGTTCGGGGAGCCCAGTAGGACGTTCGACAGGCCGTTGACGCCGTCGAGCAGACGCCCGCGCAGGTGGATCATCGTAAGCGCTGTCCTCAGGCCACGGCTTTGAGGGCCGGCGTTGGCTGGTAAGCCCATGGCAGCAGATCATCGAGGTGCCGCTGCCGATGGCCCTCGACGATGCGGGTGATGACGTCGGCCAGGTAGGCCTGCGGCTCGACGCCGACGAGCTTGCAGGTCTCGACCAACGAGGCAATTACCGCCCAGTGCTCGCCTCCGCCGTCCGAACCAGCAAACAGGGCATTCTTCCGGCTCAAAGCCAGAGGCCGGATCGCGCGCTCGACGGTGTTGGAGTCGATCTCCACACGCCCGTCATCGAGGAACAGGCTCAACCCCGCCCAGCGGCTCAGGGCGTAGCGGATCGCCTCCGCTAGATTGCTCTTGCGGCTCAGGAGGCCGAGCTTCTCCCGCAGCCACGTCTCTAGCGCTTCGACCACGGGCCGGCTTCGTTCCTGACGGGCCGCCCGTCGCTCCTCGGCCGAGCGTCCGCGGATCTCGGTCTCGATCCGGTAGAGCACGGCGATGCGCGACAGCGCCTCTGTGGCGATCGGCGAGGCCGCGGCGAGATCGTAGAATTGCCGACGCACATGCGCCCAGCAGTAGGCCAGCCGCACCGCGCCGCCCCTGGCCAGGCTCTCGTAGGCCGCGTAGCCGTCGACCTGCAGCACGCCTGCAAACCCGGAGAGATGCGCGATCGCTCGTCCGGCCGTGCGATCGGGCGCGTAGACGTAGGCGACGCCGGGCGGATCCGTCCCGCCCCAGGGCCGGTCGTCGCGCGCATACGCCCAAAGCTGACCGATCTTGGTGCGGCCGCGCCCCGGATCGAGCACCGGTGCCGTGGTCTCGTCGGCAAACAGCTTGCCCGAGCGCTTGAGCGTCTCCAAGAGCCGCTCGTGCACGGGCCGGAGCAGGAAGGCGGCGCGCCCGACCCAGTCGGCCAGCGTCGAGCGGTCGAGGCTGATGCCCTGGCGGGCGAAGATCTGCGCCTGTCGATACAGCGGCAGGTGGTCGGCGTATTTGGAGACGAGTACCTGCGCGACGAGAGCGTCGGTCGGTAGGCCGCCCTCGATCAGCCGCGCCGGCGCGGGTGCCTGCACGATCGCGTCCCCGCAGGCGCGGCAAGCGTAGCGTGGGCGGCGGATCACCAGCACCCGGAACTGCACCGGCACCACGTCGAGACGCTCGGATACGTCCTCGCCGATCCGGTGCAGGGCACCCGAGCAGCACGGGCAGGCAAGGCTGTCGACATCGACCACGCGCTCGACCCGCGGCAAGTGGGTGGGCAGCGCCCCACGGTTCGTACGCCGCTTGGCCCTCCGCGCCTCCTGCTTGGCCGGTTCATCCTCCTCGTCGGCAAAGCCCGCGGCCTCGACCTGCTCGGCCTCCTCCAGCCCGAGCAGGAGTTGATCCTCAGGCAGGCTCTCGGCGCGGCGGCCGAA
>NZ_BPQS01000047.1 GCF_022179385.1 Methylobacterium longum
GGCGTAGCCGGCGTTGATACCGAAGTAGGCGCCGGTCCAGGTGAACACCGGGACGGGGGTGAACACCGGCGGCGGGGCGGCCCGGCGCGGCAGGTCGGCGGCCGAGGCGGCGCCGGCCATCAGGGCCGTGGCGGCGCTGGCGAGAAGAAGCTTCTTGATCATCTGGTCCTCTGTCTCCCGTTTCGCGGGATGTGTGCCCGGCGACAGGAACTGCAGGACGCCGCCACGCGATAGTGCAAGGATGCAACAGCGCTCGAGACCCTCCGGGGCCGGCGCGCGGAAAGGTGCGCTAGAGCACATGGTTGCGCCGGTCGGATTGAAGGTGAGGAATTATTTACATTTCTCTACGCCCGGCGGACGGTGTGGCTGCACAATACCGGCGGGTCCTCACGGCAAGTCTCACGCAGAATGTTCTGCTGCTCGGTTCGGTAGAAGACTTGCCGGTTAGAACCCTATCGCAGGTTGTTGCCGCCGTGGGGCTCGATCCGGCGATGCGACACTATGGTGCGGCCCGTCGGGCGCCGCGTGGACGGAGATGACGCTTTCCGATACACATTCATCATGGCTGAGACGCTCTCCCGGCCCGATCCGGGCTTAGCGCGGGCCACCGACGACCTGACGGCTGCCCGGTCACTGGACGAGGTCGTGTCCGTCCTCCGGCGAAGCGCGCGGTCGATCGCCGGATCCGACGGGATCGCCGTGGTCCTGCGCGCGGGCGACGCGTCGTTCTACGTCGCCGAGGATGCCATCGAGCCCCTCTGGTGCGGCCGCCGGTATCCGTTGACGACCTGCATCTCCGGTTGGGCGATGCTCAACGCCGAGACCGCCATCGTGCCGGATATCGAGTGCGATCCCCGGGTTCCGGCCGCGCTCTACCGCATGACCTCGATGCGCAGCCTCGTGATGGTGCCGATCGGGTCTCCTCGGCCCGTGGCTGCGCTCGGCGCCTATTGGTGCGCGTCGGTCATCCCGGACGACGCGACCGTCGGGCGGCTCGAAGCGTTGGCCCGGGGCGCCGCCGCCACGCTGGCCCGGCTGCGGATCACGGCCGACGCTTCTGCGCCCCAGGAGCCGGTTTCCTCACCGGAGCCGTAGGGGGTCCACGGCGGCCGGACCCGCAGGACCCGGATGGGATCAATCGGCCGTTCCGGCCGTTCCATGACGCTCACGTCCCCATTCGGAAGTCCCGACCGGTCCCATGAAGCGCTTCACCCTGATCGGCATCTTCGCGGCCCTGCTGATCGCCATCCTCCTGATCGCCTCGACGTGGTCGAAGGTGACGCCGATCAATCCGGCGGTCTCGCCCGACACGTCCGCGACGCCCAATCCCACGAGCCAGCGCAAATGACCCGCCGGGGATGCCGCACCGGCGCCGCCTCGGCACTGGACCGGCCGCGGCCCATCATCCCAACTCGATTTTCCTTCCCGAACCGGGGTGAAATGGCACAGTGTAGCGCCAGATTATCCTGAATCAGCGATGCGGGATTGGGACGATGGGACAGCGTTCGAAGACGCCGGTCAACGCGATCGACGGCTTCAGCGAACCGCTCGACAGGCTGCGCGCCGCCCTGGACGCCTCCTGCGTCGTGGGAACCTGGGACTGGGATATCGTCCGCAGCACCATGGTGTACGACGCCGGAGCGGCGCGGCTCCTGACCGGCGATCCGTCGCTCGCCGAGACCGAGATCAGCGGCCACGAGACCCTGGCGGCCGTGCATCCGGACGATCATGGCTGGCTGATCGAGCACGTCCAGGACGCCGTGCGAGCGGGCGGTCTCGTGCTGGCCGAGTACCGTGTGGTCGCCGGGGACGGGACGATCCACTGGCTCCTCAGCCGCGGACGGACGTTCCAGGACGCGGTCGGGCGCCCGGTGCGGGCCCGCGGCATCATCATCGACATCACCGAGATGCGCGAAGGCGGCGACCGCTACGTCTTCAGCGGCGAGGCGGCCTCCGCCTCCACGCTGGAGCAGGCCGCCGATCTGGCCATCGCCCTCAAGCGGCTCCTCGGCGACGACGTCGCGGCCGACCTCCGCCTCGCCACCGACCTGGTGCTGATGAGCCTCGGGCGCGCCATCGCGCGCGATCGCGGATCGCACTGACCGGCACGCCCGGTCGACCGCACCGGCCCCGGATTCGCGCGACACCGGGAACATGCACCGGCCAGCGGCCTTGGCCCTTCACACGTCAGTGCAGGGTTCGGACGGGAGCGGCGCATGGGTCAGGATGTCGACGCGGCACGTGAAGCCTTCGGCACGGTGCCCCCGGGGCGACCGGTCGGCGAGACGAGGAAGCCCGAGCCCGAAGCCGGCGGCAGCGGCCCGCACGCGCCGGGCTCGGTGGAGCCGGCCGCCGAGGCGGCACCGGAGAGCGGCGGCTACGACACCCGTCCGCCGCTCCGCCAGCCGGACAACCGCAAGGGCGGCTACGGGGCGGGCTGAGGCGGCGGGGATCGATCCCCGCCGGGGGACATCATTCCGGGTAGCGCTGCACAGGCGTCGGTTTTTCCCAGTATAACTTTCTCTACTCTGGAAAAGGCCGCAGGCTGGCTCGTCGCGACCCTGACGGGCGCCGGCGTGAACACCGCGGAGGCCGACGGCGCCGGCGTGCCTGGCGCGGTTCGGATCACGGACCTGTGCGGCGCCGGTAAGCCCGACTATAATCATTATCATCGGTTCAATTTACTTCATATCAACCTTTGCCGGGCCTCCCTTATAGCCAGACCCATCATGATCTAAAGGATTTCTCATGAACGAGCCATGCGATGAGACGACCAACACCTTGACCGCTCTCACCGCCGAGCTTGTTGCCGCCTACGTGTCGAACAATCCGGTGCCGGCCGCCGAGGTGCCGGCGCTGATCGCCCGGGTGCACGGGGCGATCGCCGGCCTCGTCTCCGGCACGCTGACGGCCGAGACCGGCGGCGCGGCGGCCCAGGTCGAGGTCGACAAGCCGGGCGCGGCCCAGATCCGCAAGTCGGTCCGCCCCGACGGCATCGTCAGCTTCATCGACGGCAAGACCTACAAGACGCTCAAGCGCCACCTCACCAGCCACGGCCTCGACCCGAAGAGCTACCGCGACCGCTACGGCCTGCCGTCCGACTACCCGATGGTCGCCCCGAGCTACGCCGAGCAGCGCTCCGCCCTCGCCAAGGCCATCGGCCTCGGACAGCCCGGCGCCATGGCCGAGCGCGAGCGCAAGGGCAAGGCCGCCTGAGGGGGCCAAGGCCGCCTGAGAGGGCGAGGCCCCCCGACGGCCTCCCGCCGATCGCCGCGGGATCCCCCGGGGGCCGGCGCGTCGCAGCGGGTCCGACCCTGCGGCGCCGCCGGCCTGCCGGTTCCGCCTGTTCCCGATGCGGCGCCCGCGTGCCGCGCCCCCCCGCGGCCGCCGGCATGGCTGCGGGCGGCCGCCGCGGGCGGATGTTACCGCCGGGCGGTGCCTCGCTCCGTGCCCTCAGGCTCGGCGAGCGCGTCCGCGACGGTTGACGCCCGGGTGCTCCAGCCGTCGCCCGGCGCGGGACGGCGAGACGCGGGCGATCCTTTCGGCCTCCCTGAGACGAATCTCCACAGGCGCGTCCCCGCGATCCGCGTGCATCGCCCGCCGAGTCCGTATAGAACATTTCATGAACAAAATGTATTGATCACGATGGCTCGATCACCGGAACGACCCGTTCTCGGATCGCGGTGGAGGGCTGTGGATTGATCGGAGAAACGTCGATGCCGATGCGGCTCTACCGCTTCCACTGCACGGACGGCCACGAACTGGTGACCGACCTGAGGGGCAGCCGGCTGCCGAACGCGGCTCAGATGCGGGTCCATGCCGAGCGCGTGGCGCTCGCCCTGATGGAGCGGGTCGTCGAACGGTTCGATTGGTCCGGCTGGCAGGTCGAGGTCTACGATGCGCGGGGTCGGCGGATCTGGATCCGGGCCTTTCCCGACGTGAATGTCGACGTGCGGGCCGCCTGAGCGAGGCGGCCGGCGACCGGGCTGTGGGACGAGAGGAGTGACGGGATGGCGTTCAAGCCGAAATCAGCCGCGGAGACGAAGGCCCGGGATCTGGGCCTCGCCCTGGCGCGGATCGCCGAGGAGGAAGGCGTGCCAGCGAGCATCGGCGTCGACCGGCTGCGGCAGGCGAGCCCGCGGTTGACGCCGCTCGCGGTGGGCCAGATGGTCCGCAAGGAAGGCGAGACGGTCGCCGCGACACTGGCCGAGCGCGGCCTGATGCTCGTCGACTATTCCGATCACGGGCCGGGCCGCGGGATGGCCTTCACCATCGACGCGGCGCAGTGACCCGCGCAGTCAGGCGTCAGTCAGGCCGCGGCCGGGCGGCTGCGCAGCAGGCGGCCGATGAGGCGGAACGGCAGGAGCGGCAGCTTGATCAGGGCGGTCACCACGAGGACCGCGATGACCGTGAGCAGCGCCAGCACAGAGTTCATCATGTGGTTGTTCTCCCAAGACTGGGCGGCCCGTGAGGGCTGAGAGCGCCACGAGGCGCCCGGAACACGGCGAGACTATGAACATGGCCGGTCCTTCGCGTCGCAGGCCGCCGCGGGACCCACGCGGGACCCGCGCGGTGAAACGGGGGCGGCCTCCGGCGGTTCTCACCCCGAGGCGCATCGTGGCTGTCGCGGCGCGTCTCACGGCGCGGCGGCGTCGGGCGGGTCCGGACGGCCGCCGGGGGCGCGGGCAGGAGGACGTTCCACATGGGAAGGCGCAGGATCGGCGGCCGGGGCGGCCTCGCCCTCGCGGCGGCACTGCTGGCCACCGGGCCGGCGCGCGCGGACGTGCAGGTGCGCTACACCGCGCCGGAGCGCTTCACCGATGCCGAGAACCGCTTCGGCTCCGGGCAGCCGCTCCGGGTCACCCTCGCCGAACTGACCCGGATCTTCCAGGATCTCGGCAATGCCAAGCTCCGGCCGGGGGAGCGGCTCGACGTCACCGTCCTCGACATCGACCTGGCGGGCTTCGACCGACCGGGTCTCTCGACGCCCACGGGCGTTCGCGTGGTGACGGACGCCACGCCGCCGCGGATCCGCTTCGCCTACGCGCTGCGCCGCGACGGCCGCATCGTCGCGCAGGGCGAGGAGACCGTCACGGACATCAACTTCCTGCTGACGTCCAACCCGCGCTTCTCCACGGGCGGCCTCTACTACGAGCGCCAGCTCCTGCGGGACTGGTTCGCCCGGCGCTTCCCGGAGAACGGCTAGGGCCGCTCCCGACCGCACTGCGACGGGGCGGGGATCGGCGCTTCCGATCCCGGCGGGCGCGACACGCCCCCTTCGCGCACCGGACCGGAGAGCTAGGGCGCCGGGCTCGGCGCGGGCGGTAGCATCGGTCCTGTGGCAACGCGCGGGCACGGCGACCGAGGCGGGACCCGCCCCGAAGCGCCCGCCGGGGATCCGCCGGGCGCCCGGCCCTCACCAACGCGGCGGGGGTCGATGCGCGCCTGGAGCTGCTGTCGTCGGGGGCGGCGGAGCGCCCGCGCCGGCCCTCGCGGGAGAAGCCCGGCGGCGGCGGCATCGCGCACCGCCGGACCGAGTCCGGCGGCCCTCGGGGCCTGCGGAACACCGCCTGCCAGCCTGGGTTCACCCGGCATCGGCACCATCATCAGGAGACGGCGATGTCGGCACCCGGCAGCCTGAAAGAGGTCTACCTCGACGAGATGCAGGATCTGTGGTCGGCAAACGACCAGATGGTCCGGGCCGTGCAGCAGCTCAGCGGGCAGGTCAGCGACGCGAAGGTGAAGCAGATGCTGGAGCACTCGGTGGGTGGGATCCAGAAGCACACCGACGTTCTGAAGGGCCTGATCCAGGCCAGTGGCGGCGAGACCAAGCCCGAGCCTTGCAAGGGCATGGAGGGCCTCGTGGCCGAGGCGCTGAAGCACGGCCTCAAGGAAGCGCCGAGCGACGGGAGACTGCGCGACGTGGCGATCCTCGCGCAGTACCAGCGGATGTCGCATTACGGTCTCGCCGGCTTCGGCTCGGCGGCGGCCTACGCCAAGGCGCTCGGCCGCACGGAGGACGCGTCCAAGCTCAAGCAGGCGGTGGACGAGATCTACAAGGGGGACGCGGTCGCGAGCCAGCTGGCCGAGGCCGTGGAGCGCGCCGCGGTCTGATCCGGGCGTCGGGGCGCGCCGTCTACCCAGGCAGATCACCCTGTAGTAGCGTTGCGACCGGATCGGCGGGTCCGCCGGTCCGGTGGACGCCTGCCCGCCTTCCTCATGCCTGTCACGGGACCGCCGCCATCTCCGCCCCCGCCGCGCTCGTGCCCGCTGACGTCTCGAGGGCCGCCGTCCGGATGAGCACGGCCTGGACCCTTCCGAACGGCTGCGGCGAACTCTCCGACCTCGTCCGGACCTACGATTGGGGTGGGACACCCCTGGGCCCGATCGCGGACTGGCCCCAGAGCTTGAACTTCGCGGTGAGCACGCTGCTGCTGTCGCCGGTCCCCATCGTCCTGCTCTGGGGCGAGGACGGCATCATGATCTACAACGATGCCTATTCGGGCTTCGCGGGTGGCCGGCACCCGCAACTCCTGGGCTCGAAGGTGCGCGAGGGCTGGCCGGAGGTCGCCGAGTTCAACGACCACGTGATGCGGGTCGGCCTGGCCGGCGGCACGCTGTCCTACCGCGACCAGGAACTCACCCTGAACCGCTACGGCGGGCCCGAGCAGGTCTGGATGAACCTCGACTACTCGCCGGTCTTCGACGAGAGCGGGCGGCCCGCCGGCGTCATCGCCATCGTGGTCGAGAGCACCGAGCGGGTTCTGGCCGAGCGGCGCCTGCGCGAGAGCGAGGCGCTGTTCCGCACCCTGGCCCAGGGTATCCCGCAGCTCGTCTGGCGGGCCGGAATCGACGGCGCCTGCATCTGGTCCAGCCCGCAATGGCTGGCCTATACCGGTCAGAGCGACGGCGCGAGCCTCGGCTGGGGCTGGCTGGAGGTGGTCCACCCCGACGACATCGCGGCCGCCCAGATCGCCTGGCACGACGCCTCGGTCAGCGGTCATCTCTCGTACGAGCACCGGCTCTGCAACGCCGCCGAGGGCCGCTACCGCTGGTTCCAGACCCGCGCGACGCCGGTGCGCGACGGACGGGGTCGGATCGTCGAGTGGCTCGGCACCTCCACCGATATCGACGATCTGCACCAGTTCCAGGAGCGGCAGCAGGTCATGGTCTCCGAGTTGCAGCACCGCACCCGCAACCTGCTCGGCGTGGTCCGCGCCATCGCCAA
Organism: Methylobacterium longum; assembly: GCF_022179385.1. Taxonomy (GTDB): domain Bacteria; phylum Pseudomonadota; class Alphaproteobacteria; order Rhizobiales; family Beijerinckiaceae; genus Methylobacterium; species Methylobacterium longum. The sequence goes on from NZ_BPQS01000047.1 coordinate 7,229, forward strand.
GCAGACGATGGCGGTGACCGGGCCGGGCGAGCGCTTCAAGGAGCAGTTCAACGACCGCCTCTCGGCGCTCTCCCGGGTCCAGGGCCTGCTGTCGCGGTCGGACCAGGAGCCGATCACCCTCCGGGCGCTGATCGAGACGGAGCTCGCCGCCCTCGACGCCCCGGCCCTTCGGGATCGCATCCGGCTCGACGGACCGGTGGTCCGCCTGCGCAAGGCGACGGTGCAGACCTTCGCGCTGGCCCTGCACGAGCTGGCCACCAACGCGCTCAAGTACGGCGCCCTCACCACCCCCCAGGGGCGCCTGAGCGTGACCTGGCGGACCTGCGCGTCCGAGGAGGGCCGCCGGCTGCTCGTGGAGTGGGTGGAGGAGGGCCTCGTCCGCGAGCGGCAGATCCAGCAGCCCGTGACGCGAGGCGGCTACGGGCGCGAGCTCATCGAGCGGGCGCTGCCCTACGCCCTGAAGGCGCGGACGCGCTACGAGCTGAGCGACACCGCTCTCCACTGCGCCATCAACATCCCCCTGCCCGAGGGCGAAGCCACAGGGAGCACCGCATGACCGCCCCCGCACCGGCCCTCACCGGCAAGCGTGTCCTGCTGGTCGAGGATGACTACTTCATCGCCGTCGATCTCAAGACCTGGTTCGAGGAAGGCGGCGCCCAGGTTCTCGGGCCCGTGCCCAGCGTGGACGAGGCCCTGGCGCTGATCGCCGGCACGGCCGTGATCGACGCGGCGGTGCTCGACATCAACCTGCAGGACGAGCTCGTCTATCCGGTGGCCGACGCGCTGCAGGCGCGGGGCGTGCCGTTCCTGTTCGCCACCGGCTACGATCCCGCCTCCGTGCCGTCCCCTCATGGGGCCGTGGCCCTCTGCCAGAAGCCGATCGATCCTCAGGTGGTGGCGCGGACCCTGTTCGGCTGACGGCCCGCCGGCGCGAGCAGCGCGTCGACCACCGCCTCGATGTGCTGGGCGATGTCGGCGGCACCGGTCATCTCGCCGAAGCTGCCGCGCGTCATCGGGCCGAAGGCCCAGAGGCCGGGCTGAGGTTCTCCCGCCGCGCCCAGCACCCGGCTGCCGCGATCGACCGCGAGGCCGAGGCCGACCGCATCGCGCCGTGCGGTGCCCCCCGCCAGCAGGGCGGCCACGAGCGGATTGCGGGCGACGTCGCGCTCGGGCCCGGTGCAGAGCACCACCGCGTCGAACGGGCGGCGCTCCTGCGCCTCGCCCCGGCGCAGCTCCGCCAGGAGACGCCCGTCCTCGCAGAGCGTCAGTCCGGTCACCGCGGACCGCGCCACAGTCAGGCGCCCCTCCCCCCGAGCCTGCGCGAGGCTGGCCGCGCTCTGCGGCGCGATGCGGAACCGATGCACGTCCCAGAACGGCAGCAGGCGGTGGACGACGCGACGCTTCTCGGCGGCCGGCAGGTCCCGCCAGAGCTCGGGCAGAACCTTCCGGAAGGAATCGAGCACGGGCTGCCAGCCCAGCGCCGGATGGGCCGCCACCTGCCGCCGGATGAGACGGAGCAGATCGAGGGCGGTCCTGGGCCGGTGCGCGCCCAGAACGTCGAGATCTGTCAGGAAGATCCCGTGCGCGTTGGGCAGCAGCCCGCGCCGCGACAGGGCGGTGATCGGCCCGCGATGGCCGCGAGCCTGGAGGCTCGTCACCACGTCGGCCATGGTCAGGCCGGTTCCGACGATCAGCACGGCGGCATCCCGCGCCACGCCCGCCAGGGCGTCCGCCGCCCAGGGATCCGCGACGAAGCGCGGGCATTCCGCGACGCCGGGGCCGAGGGGACACGGCAGGGCCGGCACGGCGTGACCGAAGCAGAGCGCGACGCGATCGGCCACGATTCGCGCGCCGGTCCCGGTCTCCACGATCCAGCCGGGATCCCGCGGCGTCACCGCGGTGGCAGCCGTCCGGCGATGCTGCAGACGCACCCGGCCCCCGGCCGCCGCGCAGGTCCGGGCCAGTAGGTCGGCCACATAGGCGCCGTAGGCGGCACGCGGAACGTAGACGCCCGCCGCGTCGTCGGGATCCGGCAGAAGGCCGGAGGCCCGGAGCCACGCGGTCGGCGCAGCGGGTTCCCCGGCGACGACGGCCATGCGGTCACCCGGAACGTTGATACGGTGGCTTGGATCCGTCGTACCGTAGGCGATGCCGCGGCCGAGCTCGGCCCGGGGCTCCAGCACGACGATGTCGAGCGGCCCCCGCGACGACAGCACCGCGTGGATGGCCAGCACGGCACCGGTGAAGCCGCCGCCGACGATTGCGAGCCGCAGGGCCTCCCGCGGGGGCTGCATCACGAACCATCTCCGGGATATTGCAGCACGCGCCGCTGCATCCCCGACCCAGAGCGCGCGTCGCGCCCCTTCGGCAAGACCATGGGGAGCGTGGCAGGGCCGCGCCCGATCGCGTCAGCGCGGTCAGCTCGAGAGCGCCCCCATCCGACGGTCCGGCTGCTCGGAGACGGCACGGGACAATGTTTCACGGGAAACATTAACCATGCCCGGCGATCCCTCCGCCACCGGCCGCCGCGATCACGCTCGAGTCGTGGCGGGGAGCGAACCGAAGGGCCCGGAGCGCTCGTGGAATCGCGCAGGGCCCGCGCCGTCACCGGATCGGACAGGCCGCTTCGACACCGCCGTCGTCGCGGACGGAGCGCGGTCACGCGGGAGCGCGACACCGGACGGTGCCGCAACGGCCTGGATCGCGTCGCCGCGCGCGCGGTGACGGCGGGACCTGCACACGGCACGGGCCGGACGGCGTGCGGTGCGCGTAGTCACGTCGGGTGCGTCGCGCCGGTGGCATGGCGATAGGCCTCGGCCGGGTGGCGGGCCGGCAGCCGGTCGCCCTCGCCGAACAGCTTTGCCCGCAGCGTGCCGTCGGCATAGGCGGTCTTGTAGAGGCCGCGATCCTGCAGTTCCGGAATCACGATGTCGATGAAGTCCGAGACGCTCTCCGGCACGACGATCCGGCTGAGGTTGAACCCGTCGACCTCGCCCTCTTCGATCCAGGCCTGCATGGTGTCGGCGATGGAGACCGCGTCCCCGGTGAGGACCGCGTAACGCCCGCCGAGCCCAAGCTCGGCGAGGAGGTCGCGCTTGGTCAGGCCGCGCTCGGCCGCCGCCGCGGTGGCGGACTGGATGGCGTTGCCGGGCGCGTAGGGAATCGGCTCGTCGAGGCCGTAGCGGGCGAAATCGATGCCCGTGGACGCCGAGAAATGCGCGAGTCCCGCCTCCGGGCTCGCATGATGCAGGTACTCGTCCCGCTTCGCCTCGGCTTCCGCGTGCGTCCGGCCGGGGATCACCGCGAGACCGACGAACACCTTCACGTCGTCGCGCTTCCGGCCCGCGGCGACCGCCTCGGCCCGGATCGCGCGGACGGCGTCGCGGGCCGCGGCCGGGTCGCGGGCCGAGATGAACACGCACTCGGCGTGGCGGCCCGCGAAGGCGCGGCCGCGGCCCGAGGCCCCCGCCTGGTAGAGGACCGGCGTGCGCTGGCGCGACGGCTCGGACAGGTGGTAGCCCTCGACCGAGAAGAACTCACCCCGGTGCGACACGGGCCGGATATGGGCCGGATCGCTGAACACCCGCGCCGTCCGGTCGCGGCGCACGGCCGCGTCGTCCCAGCTTCCCTCCCAGAGCCGGTAGAGCACCTCGAGATACTCGTCCGCGTAGTCGTAGCGCCGGTCATGAGACGGCAAGGCGCCTGCGCTCTGGCCGCGATGGGCGCTGTCGAGATAGCCGGTGACGATGTTCCAACCGATCCGACCGCCGGTGAGATGGTCGAGGGTCGAGAGGCGGCGGGCGAAGGTGTAGGGCGCCTCCTGGTGGACGTTGATGGTCACCCCGAAGCCGAGGTGCTCGGTCACCGCCGCCATGGCGGAGATCATCACGGTCGGGTCGTTGACGGGGAACTGCACGGCCTCCCGGGCGGTGACGTCGATGCCGCCGTCGTAGATGTCGTAGACGCCGATGATGTCGGCGATGAACAATCCGTCGAACAGGCCGCGCTCCAGAAGCCTCGCCTGGTCGGTCCAGTAGCCCAGCGTGTTGTAGTCGGCCGAGCGGTCGCGCGGGTGGGTCCAGAGCCCGTGGTTGATGTGGCCGACGCAGGCCATGTTGAAGGCGTTCAGCAGGATCTGCTTCTGTCCGTGGGGCATCAGAGCGCTCCGTGCCGGGGTGGATGCCGGCCGTCGAGGTGGTCGGTGCCGATCCAGCGATACTTCCAGCGCACCGGATCGTGCGGGGTGTGGGTGCGGACGTTGCGCCAGGCGCGGTCCGGGCCTTCGGTCCGCGCCGGTTCTCGCGTGCGGCCCCTCGGGTGCGCCCTCACGATCAGGCCGCTGCGGACGCGGGAACGGGACCGTCAGCGTGCCCGGAGGCGCCGCACCGCGGTGTCGCCCGCGAACTGGACCAGGCAGACGAGGCCGATCAGGATCGCGATCACCACCATCATCACGGTGGTGTCGAAGCGCTGGTAGCCGTACCGGATGGCGACGTCGCCGAGACCGCCCGCGCCCACCGCCCCGGCCATCGCGGAGGCGCCGATCATCGACACCACGGTGATGGTGAAGCCGGCCACGATGCCCGGCAGCGCTTCGGGCAGGAGCACGTGGGCCAGGATGTGCCGGCGTCGGCAGCCGATGGATTGGGCGGCCTCGATCAGCCCGGCATCCACCTCCCGCAGCGAGACCTCGGCGATCCGGGCGAAGAACGGGGTGGCGCTCACCGAGAGGGGCACGATCGCGGCCCAGACGCCGATCGTGGTCCCGGCCACCAGCCGGGTGAACGGGATCAGCGCCACCAGCAGCACGATGAAGGGCACGGCTCGGAAGCCGTTGACCAGGGTCCCGACCAGCCGGTTGGCCCGCGGTGCGGGGAAGATGCCGTCGGGGCCGGAGGTGACGAGGAACAGGGCCAGCGGGATGCCGGCCAGCACCGCGATCCCGGCCGAGACGCCGACCATGAACAGGGTGTCCAGGGAGGCCTGCCAGAGGCGGTCGATCATCTGCGGGGTCACGGTGGAGCTCCGGTTCGGGTGGGCTGACGGGGGCGCCGCTGTCGCGGCGGAAGCTCGTGCCGGGCGCCGGCCGCTCCATCGGCGCCGCCGGCGCCCGGGACAGGGCGTCGTGGTTCATCCTGCAGAGCCGCCCCGTCCCGGACCGGTGGCGCGGTGCGGGCCCTGTTTGGGGATCCCGCAGGGAAGGCGACGGCGGCTCACGGCGGGTTCATCCCGCGTCGGGATCCATGCGGGCATAGCCGATCTGCTCCACCGCCCCACCGAGGGACCGCAGCCGCGCCTCCAGGTCCGGATCCGCCTCCGCGACGGCCACCAGCATCCGGCCGACCGCGTGACCCTGGATCCGCTCGATCCCGGCCTGAAGGAGGCGCAGCGGCGCTCCCGCGGCCGCCGCGAGGCTCGAGAGGTCGGGTCCCCCCTGCCCGGCATAGGTGATCCGCAGGATCGCGGACCCGCCCGGCGCCGCGTGTGGCTGAAGCCGAGCCGCCAGGTCCGCCGGCAGGTCGCGGGTCAGCGGCGCGAGGAGAGCCCGGGTGGTCGGATGCTCGGGCGCCCCGAAGACGCGCCAGACCGGCCCGGTCTCGGCCACCCGGCCCCCCTCCAGCACCACCACGTCGTTGCAGATCTCGCGGATCACGCTCATCTCGTGGGTGATCAGGATGATGGTGATCCCCAGCCGCCGGTTGATGTCTCGCAGCAGGTCGAGGATCGCCAGCGTTGTTTCCGGGTCGAGGGCGGAGGTCGCCTCGTCGCAGAGCAGGATCTCGGGATTGCTCACGAGCGCCCGGGCGATGCCGACGCGCTGCTTCTGTCCCCCGGACAGCCGCGACGGGTAGGCATCGGCCTTACCCTCCAGCCCGACGCGGCGCAGCGCCTTCTCGACCCTCGGGCCGATCTCGGCCCGGGGGACACCGGCCACCGTCAGCGGCAGCGCCACGTTCTGCCGGACGGTCTTGGCGGCGAGCAGGTTGAAGTGCTGGAAGATCATGCCGATGCGGCGGCGCAGGGCGACCAGCCCGTCCGTGCCGAGGGCCTCGATCGGCGCGCCGTCGACCAGCACCCGGCCGGAGGTCGGCTCCTCCAGCCGGTTGACGGTGTGCAACAGGCTCGACTTGCCCGCCCCCGAGCGGCCGATGATGCCGAAGATCGCCCCGGCCGGGATGTCGAGGTCGACGCCGTCGAGCGCCTGAACCGGGCCTGAGCCGGTCGGGTAGGACTTGGAGACCGCCTCGAACCGCACCGCCCCGGATGTCCGGCGAGGCGCGGCCGTCACGGTTGCGGGCGCCAGGGCGGCGTCGGGGCTCAAGGGTCCGGCGGGACGGACGCCCGGACCGCGCAGGCTGTCGAAGGCGAGGCCAACCATCAGTTCTGCCACGCCAGCAGATACAGCTTGTCACTGTCGGCGAAGGACTTGCGGATCTGCCGCTTCACGGCGTCCGACTTCTGGAAGAGCGTGACGAACCGGGCGACGGCCGGGTCGTTCTGGCGCGACGCCTTGGTGACGAAGCTCACGGCGAACAGCTTGTCCTCGATGCCGGAATAGATCAGGCCGCTGGTCGGATCGAAGCTGCCGGACGCCACGATGAAGTGCGGGTAGCCCTGCGCGAGGTCGACGTCGCCGGTGATCCGCACGAGTTGCGGGCCTTCGACCTCGGTGAATTTCAGCTTCTTCGGGTTCTCGGTGATGTCGTCGAGGGTGCCGAGGAAGCCGACCCCGTCCTTCAGCTTGATCAGCCCGGCCTTCTGGAGGAGCAGCAGGGCGCGGCCCTGGTTCACCGGATCGTTGGCGACCGCCACCGAGCCACCCACCGGGATCGCGTCGAAGCTCTTATGCTTCAGGGAGTACAGGCCGATGTTCTGCAGGATCCCGAGCCCGACGACAGCGAAATCATAACCCTTCTGCTTCGCGGCGTTCTCCATGAAGGGTCGATGCTGGAAGAAGTTCACGTCGATGTCGCCGGCATCCAGCGCGACGTTCGGCGTGGTCCAGTCGCTGAACTCGACGACTTGGACGTCGAGGCCCTCGGCCTTGGCCTCCCGGGCCGCCACGTTGGCGGCGTCGCTGTAGGCTCCGGGAACGGTACCGATCTTCAGGCTCTCCGCCCGGGCGGCCAGCGTCTGGAAGAGGAGTATGCCGAGGATGAGCGCCGCGGCGGCGAGGTGATGCAGGACCTTCATCGTGTGGAACTCTGGCGCGCGACGGCTCGATCGAGCCAGGGCAGGGTGTAGAAGGCCGGGTTGTGCGCGTAGGCAGCGTCGATCCGCGCCCGCACGGACGGCGAGGCCTGATAGAGGGCGACGAACCGCGCGATCTCGGGTTCGTCGGTCCGGTCCACGCGGGCCACGAACCGGATGGCGTAGGCGAGTTCGTCCGCGCCCGAGTAGATCAGCGCGCGGCCGGCGGCATCGCCGCTGCCGGCACTGACGAAGTGCGCCGGGTCGCCTTGGGCGAGATCGACATCCGCGACTGCCCGAACCAGTTGCGTCCCCTCGACCTCGACGAAGCGCAGGCGCGTCGGATTCGCCGCGACGTCGTCCAGGGTTGCCTTCGCGCCGACGCCGTCCCTCAGCGTGATCAGGCCGGCCGCCTGCAGCAGCAGGCCCCGACCCTGGTTCACCGGATCGCTGGCGACCGCGACCTTGGTCCCCTCGGGCACGGCGCCGAGGGTTGCGTGCCGCTCCGCGTAGTGCCCGATTCTGGGAAGCAGGCCGAGGCCGACGCTCCGCAGCGGGAAGCCGGTCTCCCGCGTGGGGATGTCGAGGAAGGCTTGGTGCTGGAAGTAGTTCACGTCGAGGTCGCCGTTGGCGAGGGCGACGTTGGGCATCGTCCAGTCGGCGAACTCGACCACCTGAACATCGAGTCCCTGTCGCTGGGCCTCGGCAGCCGCGACCCGGATGGAATCGGCGAGCGCCCCGGGCGTCACGCCCACCCGCACGCCCGCGAGGGCCGGTACCGGCATCGTCGCCACCCAGAGAGCGACCGCCACAGCGGAGACACAGCGCCGGAATCGCCCTCGGCGTAAGGTCGTGTCTCTCGGTGGGTGGATGGCGGGCCGGGAGGACAAGAGGGACATGGCGCTTCGACCTTTCGGGATCCTGACGGCGGTCTCCCGGCACGCCAGGGCGCACGAGCCGGCCCTCCCGCAGGATGGACGGCACAGGCGCTTCCGGCTGAGCTTGTCGATCACTGTTTAGATCAAGCAGACCAAGCCGAACATTCTAAATATCTAGATCGAACGATACGAACGACCTCCGTTCGAGCCACATTGGAAATCGAAATGCTGCGCGCGACCAGAATCACGCCGGGGCGCTTCAACCCCGTGGGACCGGCGGCGGCAGCCCGGTGGGCCCGCGCTCCACAGCGCGGCGCCCGAAGTCGTGGAGCGCCATCCCGGCGAGCATCGCGGCGACGAAGACGAGGACCGGGGTCGCGCCCGTGGAGAGCGCCGCCACTGCCGGTCCGGGGCAGAAGCCGGAGAGTCCCCAGCCGATCCCGAACAGGGCCGCCCCGGCGACGAGGGGCGCATCGACCCGGCGCCGGATCGGCAGGTCGAACCGGGTCTCCAGCACCGGCCCGGACCGGCGCCGGCACAGGCGATAGCCGAGGCCCGAGATCGTGACGGCGCCGCCGAGGACGAAGATGAGGCTCGAATCCCAAGCGCCCGCCACGTCGAGGAAGCCGCGCACGCGCGCCGGATCGAGCATCCCCGACAGGGCAAGGCCGAGGCCGAAGACCAGTCCCGCAACCAGCGCCGCGAGGAGCCGCAGGGCCGTGCTCACGCCAGACCCCGGACGGCCGCGACCGTCAGCATGCCGGTGGCCAGAAAGACCAGCACCGCCACGATCGAGCGCGGCGACAGGCGGGCGAGGCCGCACACGCCGTGGCCGGAGGTGCAGCCGGAGCCCAGCCGCGTGCCGAAGCCGACCAGCAGGCCGGCCAGCGCCAGGATCGGCAGACCGGCCTCGATCCGCATCGGCGGCCAGTGTCCGGCGAGCAGCGCGAAGACCGGCGGCCCGAGGATGAGGCCTAACAGGAAGGCGGCATCGACCCGGCGGCGCTCGCCCGGACGGCCGATGCCGGCGACGAGCCCGCTGATCCCGGCGATTCGGCCGTTCAGAAGCAGGAACAGCGTGGCCGAGAGGCCGATCAGCACGCCGCCCGCCAGCGCGGGAAGAAAGATGCCCATGGAAATCCCCGGTCGCGACGCGCGCGGCCGCGGCGGCGGCCGGATGGGACGTGGTAGCGCTCCGGAAGGCGCGCAACAAGCCTTGCCGGGCCGGACCCCTCCTGACATTGTCTCTATTTATCAGTGTCTTAAGGAAGATCGTCCTCGTCCGTGAGCGCGCCGCGAACGAACCCTTCCCCTGCACCCTGGCGCCCGGGAACGAGCCTTCCTGCGACGCGGGGGCGCTCCGTCGCAGCCCCTGAAGCGCGGAAGCGATCTGCCCCGGACGATGCAGGGCCACGAGGTCGTGTTCGCGCGGCTCGACCTCGCCGACATCCGGGGGATCTGGCGCCATGCCGGCGGCCGGGTGGTGGGCCTGCGTCGACAGGGCTGCGCGGCCGCCTCCGTGGATGTGAAGTTCGCGGGGTACGACATCCTGGAGTGCGGCCGGCCGGACCTGGTCCGCCGGAGGCACCGAACCGCCTCCGGAAGGTTCCGCCTCCCGGCGGAAGGTCCGGCGGACGACACGCCAAGTTGCGGCACTCTGTCGGCCGAGACGACAGGGAGTGTCTTCTTTTCTGACACTTTCCCTGTGCTGCCCCCCGGGGCGGCCGCGATCACGAAAAGTTAGGGTCCCATTGCCGCCCGCGTCGGGCCGGTGCCGGAACTCGGCTGTGTCCGAAACGTCGGGCCGGTCGCGAGCACCGTGGCCGATCTCCGGCCGGGGTGGACGCGCCTGTCCGGGGGCACGATGGCTCAGGGGAACCGAGAAGTGAGCGGGCGGTCTGCACGCTCGGGGGCGCCATGAGGGCTCGTCACGGCATCTTCGCCTTCGCGCATATCGGCGACCTCCACTTGGAGCGCGCGGAGGACCGCCACGCCGACGATCTGCGCGCCATCCTGGCGGAGGTGGCGGGGCTGCACCGGAGCGGCCTCCTCGACTTCGCCTTCCTGCCCGGCGACCTCGCCGAGGACGGGGAGGCGGCGCAGTACGCGATCCTGCGCGCCGCGCTCGACCGCCAACCGGACCTGCCGGTCCGCCTGATCGCCGGGGATCACGACCGCCAGCACGGCACGATGACGGATTTCGACGCCCTGTTCGCCGCGGTCGCGGGCAGTCCGCGCGGCGGCGGGCACGCGGCGCGGCGCCACGCCCTGCCGCGCCCGCGCGACGCGGCCTCCGTGACGCAATCCTACTATGCCGAGACGATCGGGGGCGTGCACTGCCTGTTCCTCGACATGATCAGCGCCGGCTACGGCGAGAAGGGCTTCGGCCTCGACTTCCGGCTCGGCCCGCGCCAGCTCGCCTGGCTCGAGGACGCGCTCGCGCAGGCCGCCCGGCAGGGCCTGCCCTGCGCGGTCTTCACCCACACCTACCCGGACGATCTCTGCGTGCCCCACGAGAGGGCGGCGCTGGCCGGCCTGATCCGTCACCACGGCGTGCGTCTCGTGGAGATGGGCCACACCCACTACAACGAACTCGCCCCGGACGGGCGCACCCTCTACGCGGCGGCCCGCTCCGTCGGCCAGAACGAGGACGGCTCGGTCGGCTACGCGGTGGCGGCGATCGACGGCGCCGTCACGAGCTGGCGCTTCAAGCCCCTCGACCGGGCGCTGCCCTTCGTGATGATCACGAGCCCGGCCGACCGGCGTCTCGCCACCGCCCCCCGCGACGCCGCCCTCGACGGCCAGATCGACGTCCGAGCCCTCGTGCTCACGGACCAGCCGCAGGGCGCGTGGTGCTGCCGCGTCCGCATCGACGGCGGGGCGTCCTGTCCGATGGTGCCCGACGGACCCCGGACGGTCCATGCCTGGATCCCGTGGCCGGAGGGCGCGCGCCGGCTCGCCGTCACGGTCACGGACGGCACCGGGAACGCCGATACCGAGGTGATCGAGCCGGTGGGCCGGACCTTCGTCCCGCCCCCGGCGCACGAGCGCCCGGGCAGCGACACCTGCCGACTGCCCGCTTGGCCCGAGAAGGGTCTGCGCGGCGACCAGCTCGGGCCGAACCGCAACGGCCGGCACTGGTAGACGCGCCGAGACCACCCCACGACCACCCCCGAACCATCTCACGAACGACCCCGCCGACCAGACCGACAGAGGACGATTGGACCCGATGGGCGCGCTGACGCTGACCCCCAACCTCGCCACCTGGGCGATCGCCGCGCTCGCGACCCTCGGCGTCATCGTGCGGCCTTTCTCGTGGCCCGAAGCGATCTGGGCCGTGCTCGGCGCGGGCGCCCTGGTTGCCCTCGGGCTGCTCGCTCCCGCCACAGCCTGGGAGGGCGTGCTGAAGGGGACCGACGTCTACCTGTTCCTCGTCGGCATGATGCTGATGTCGGAGGTCGCCCGGAAGGAGGGCCTGTTCGACTGGCTCGCCTCGATCGCGGTGCGCGCCGCCCGGGGCTCGGCCACCCGGCTGTTCACCCTGGTCTATCTGGTCGGCACCGTCGTCACGGTGTTCCTGTCGAACGATGCCTGCGCGGTGGTGCTGACGCCCGCCGTCTACGCGGCCACCAAGGCCGCCAAGGTGGAGAATCCCCTCCCCTACCTGTTCATCTGCGCCTTCATCGCCAACGCGGCGAGCTTCGTCCTGCCGATCTCCAACCCGGCCAACCTCGTGGTCTTCGCCGAGCACATGCCGCCGCTGGTGCGCTGGCTCGGCCTGTTCGCCCTGCCCTCCGTGCTGGCCATCGCCACGACCTACGCGGTGCTGCGCCTGACCCAGGCCGGGACCCTGCGCGGCCAGACGGTCGCCACCGACGTCGAGGCGGTGCCGCTCTCGCGCACCGGCCTCGTGGCCGGCTTCGGCATCGTGGCCACCGGCGGCGTGCTGATCGGAGCCTCCGCGCTCGGCCGCGATCTCGGCCTGCCGACCTTCGTGGCCGGGCTCGCCACCACCGGGGTCGTGCTCCTGCTGAAGCGTGGCGGCCTCGTCGCGGTGGCCAAGGACGTGTCGTGGAGCGTCCTGCCGCTGGTGGCCGGCCTCTTCGTGCTGGTGGAGGCCCTGGAGAAGACCGGCGTCCTCGCCCTGCTGGCGGACCTCCTCCGGGGCTACGCGCACGCCGCTCCGGAGGCCGCCGCCTGGGGCGCGGGCGGCCTGATCGCGGTTCTGTGCAACCTCGTCAACAACCTGCCGGCCGGCCTGATCGCGGGCGCCGCCGTGCACGCCGCCGACGTGCCCGAGAAGGTCGCGGGCGCGATCCTGATCGGCGTCGATCTGGGCCCGAACCTGTCGGTGACCGGCTCGCTGGCCACGATCCTCTGGCTCAACGCCATCCGTCGCGAGGGCCAGGATGTCGGCGCCTGGACCTTCCTCAAGCTCGGCCTGCTGGTCATGCCGCCGGCCCTCGTGCTGGCGCTCGCCGGCCTGCTCCTCGCCTGATCCCCCTCCCGAGAACCTGAAGGTCCGCGCGTGCCCCCTGCCCTCCTCTATCCCTTCATCCTGGTGGCGGGCGCGCTGCAGGCGATCGGCAACGCGATGAACGCGCAGCTGCGCGGCCGCCTGGTCAACCCATGGCTCGCCGCCACCGTGTCGTTCCTGCCGATCGTCTTCGTGTTCACGACGCTGTTCCTCACCATGCCGACGCCGCTGCCGAGCCTCGACGGCTTGAGCCGGATGCCCTGGTACGCGCCGCTCGGCGGGGTGGCGGGCGCGGTGGCGGTGTTCGGCGGCCTCGCCTTCATCGACAAGGTCGGCGCCGGACCGTTCAACGGCCTGACGCTCACCGCCAACATCCTCACCTCCCTGGCGATGGACGCCCTCGGCCTGTTCGGCCTGCAGGCGGCGGGCTTCAAGCCGATGCCCTGGCTCGGCGGCCTGCTGATGGCGGTCGGCGTGACCTTCATCGCGCGCTCCGGGGGCAAGAGCGACGGCGGCGAGGGCCACGCCATGTCCGGCAAGCTGCTCTACCCATTCATCCTCGTGGCCGGCGCCCTGATGGCGATCGGCGTGGTCTGGAACGCGCAGCTGCGGGGCGCCCTGGAGAATCCCTGGCTCGCCGCGACGGTGTCGTTCGTGCCCGTCGTATTCGTGTTCGCGCTGGTGTTCCTGCTGCGGCCGACGCCGCTGCCGACCCGGGAGGATCTCTCGGGCGTCCGCTGGTGGATGCCGTTCGCCGGCATCACCGGCGCGGTGGCGGTGTTCGCCGGGCTGCTCTTCGTCGACAAGGTCGGGGCCGGCGCCTTCAACGGCCTGCTGATCACCGCCAACCTCCTGACCTCGGTGGCGCTCGACCATTTCGGCTGGTTCGGCATGAAGCGGGTCAAGGCCGGCCCGCCGCGCCTGATCGGCGCCGCCGTGATGGTCGCCGGCATCGTGCTGATCTCGCTGTTCTGAGGGCGCGCGGCCATGTGGGCCCTCCCCGCCTGGCTGCTGCGCCGGGAGATCCTGCTCCTGGCGGGCGCCGCCCTCCTGGGGGCCGGCGGGGTTGCGGCGTGGATCCTGCTCCAGGCGACGGTGCTCACCGTCGCGGTCGCTCCGCGGGACGGCACCGAGCCCGGCCTGATCAAGGCCTATGCCGACGCCCTCGACGCCGCCCACGGGAACGTCCGGCTGAACATCCTGTCCTTCGACGACGTGCGCGAGAGCGCCGCCGCCCTTCAGGACGGCCGGGCCGACCTCGCGGTGGTCCGCCCCGACGTGCTGCTGCCGACGAACGGCCTGACCCTGGCGATCCTGCGCGATCAGGCGATGGTCATCGCCTCGCCCGCGCAGGCCGGCCCCACGAGTTTCCCGAAACTCGCCGGCAAGCGGCTCGGCATCGCGGCGCACCGGGATGCCGATCTCTGGCTGCTCCGGAATCTCCTCGGCTATTACGGCCTCACCCTGGAGGAGGCCGCCGGCCCGGCCCGGGCTTCGACGGTCCTGCTGGTCCCGGTCGACCAGGAGGCGGTGGCGGCCGCGTTCCGCGAGAAGCGGATCGATGCCTTCGTCAGCATCATCGCGCCCTCCGCGCCGAAGGCGCTGGCCCTGGTCTCGGCCGTTCAGGGCGTCGCCCGCGGCGGCAAGGTGGCGTTCGTCGCCGTGGAGGATGACGGCGCGGTGATCGAGCGCTTCCCGCGGCTGCAGGCGGTGACGATCCCGGGCGGCCTGTTCGGCGGCCGCCCGAAGCTGCCGGCCGACGACGTGAAGACCGTGGGCGCCTCGTACCGGCTGATGGCGCGGGCCTCCCTGAGCCGCGTGGTGGCGGCCGACGTGACCCGGCAGCTCTTCGAGACGCGCAGCGCCGCTGCGCAGGTGACCGACGCCGCCGAGTACGTCCAGGCGCCGGCCTACGACACCACCGTGGCGGCCACCAGCGCCCGCATCCCGATCCATCCGGGTGCCATCGACTATTACGAGCGCGACCAGCACGGCTTCATCGAGCGCTACGGCGACACGCTCTATCTCCTGGGCGCGCTGGCGGGCGGCCTCGTCTCCGTGCTGGCCTGGATCCGGCAGCGCCTCGCCGGCCTGCGCCGGGAGCGCATCGACGAGATCCTGGATCGGTTGCTGGAGATCGCCGGGCAGGCCCGGGCGCTGAGGGACCCCGCGGCGATCGCGGGGCTGACCGGCGAGGTGGACGCGCTGGCCATGGACGTGGTCCGCTACGCCCGGGCGCGGGAGCCGAGCGTGCCGACCCTCTCGGCCGCCTCGGTGGCCATCGAGACGGCCCGGGCGACCATCGCGGATTGCCGGGCGCGGGCGGACGCGGCCGGCTCCCGGCTCGGGCGGGCCGTCCGGCTGGACGGCCTGGGCGGGGTCTGACGTGGCCGTCACGACCGCCCCCGTCCCGGCCGATCCCGCGCCGGCCGATCCCGCGCCGGACCCCGCCCCCATCCGCGAGCGCGTCGTGGCGCGGGTGCAGCGGTCCCTGCGCTCGCGCACCGTGACGTGGATGACGGTGGGATTCGCCACGATCCTGGTCATGACCGCCATCGCGCTGGGCGCCTTCGTGTACCAGCAGCGCGGCATCGACGCCGTGCGCCGCACCGTGGCGGTGGACGGGCGCCTCGCCCGGGTGCTGTCAGCGGTGCAGGACGCCGAGACCGGCCAGCGCGGCTACCTGCTCGCCGGCGACGCGGCCTTCCTGCTCCCCTTCACCGAGGGGCGCGTGAACGTCGGCCGCCAGCTCGACCGGCTGCGCGACCTGGTCGTCGGCGATCCCGAGCAGCGGGCCGAACTCGACGCCCTCTCCGAGCTGATCCGGGCGAAGCTCGACGAACTCGGCGCCAGCGTCGCCCTCAGCCGGGCGGGCGACGGCGCGGCGGCCCGGGCCTCCGTGGCCGGGGGGCGGGGCAAGCAAGTGATGGACGCGATCCGCGACCGCGTGCGCAGCATGGAGGCCCGCGAGGCGGACCGGATGGAGCGGCGGCAGGAGGCGGTCTCCCGCATCGCCCTGGCCATCTGGATCCTGATCGGGATCCTCGCCGTCCTGTTCGTGCTGTTCTCCACGTCGGCCCTGCGGGAGGCGAACCGGCGCCACCGGCTGTCGCGGTTCCTGCCGCAGGAGCTGGTCCTGCGGCTCGCCGACGACGACGGGAGCCTGAAGGCGGGCCGCCGGCAGCAGGCCGCCATCGTGTTCATCGACCTGCGCGGCTCCACCACCCTGGCCGAGAGCCTGGACCCGCACCGCCTCTCCGAGTTCCTGTCCGCCTTCCGGCGGCGGGTCACGCGCCTCGCCCGGCTGCGGGGCGGCGTGGTCGACAAGTTCATCGGCGACGGCGCCCTGGTGGTGTTCGGGCTGCCCGAGCCCCGGCCCGACGACGCCGCCCGGGCCCTGGCCTTCGCCCGCGACCTCGTGACGGTGATCGCCCGCTGGGGCGACAGGGCCGCGCAGGCGGAGCCCGTGCGCATCGGGGTCGGCGTCCATTACGGCACCGTGTTCTGCGGGATCATCGGCGAGGAGGCGCGCTACGAGTTCACGGTCCTGGGCGACGCCGTCAACGTCGCCGCCCGGCTGGAGCAGGCCACCAAGCTGCACGGCGTCCCGATCCTGGTCTCGGAGGCGGCGCGGCGGGCCGCCGGCGAGCCCGCGGCGGCGTGGCGCGAGGTCTGCCGCGAGCCCCTGCGGGGCCGCCGGGAGCGCATGCCCTACTACACCATGCACGAAGCGGCGGCCGGCACCGTTCGGGCTTGAGATCCGGCACCGTCCGGCCTTGCCGCGCGGCCAGAGAAGAAGATGTTCGCACCGCAGCGCAGTTAGAGAACAAGCGTCTCCACCTGGGTGGAAATACGGAAGACGTCTCCATTGCGCGGGGATGCTCCGGACGCGACATTCCCATCATGCGCAGCGTGTCAGAAACACAGGCGACGGCCTTCGATCCGTTCGGCGAACCCGTCGCGGACGGCGTCGCGCGCGCCTGCCCGGACGCGGCCGGCGACCGCACCGCGCGGCGCGTCGGAGGCGCGGTCTTCTGGGCGCTGGCCCTGGCGATCCTGGCCGGGCGCGTCTACGCCTACGATCTGCCGGCGGTGCAGCACGTCGCCGCCCACGCGGCGCAGGTCCTCGCCCTCCGCTGAGCGCGCCGGCCGGGTATTCCCGCAGGCACCACGGTCCGGGCCGGCACGCCGAGGCGCCCGATTTTCGTCCTCCACCCGCACGGATAGCGATCACACGGACACCGACCGCATCGCGGCTGGGACCGGCGTTCAGCGGTGTCGCGGCCGATCGGGCAGGAACTCGGAATCGGTAAGCGCCGCCGCCAGCACCGCGAGGAGGCCGAGATGCAGGCCCGCCGCCGCGAGGGCGGGGCTGTGGAGCGATCCCAGGGCGAGGGCGCCCGCCGCCATGGCCGGCGGCGCCGCCACGTAGATCGCGGTTCGCACCGGACCGGCCGGCCGCGCGAGGCGCCAGAAGCAGCCGGCGAGCGCCGCGAGGGCGAAGCCGCCCTTGATCAGCGCCATGAAGCGGATCACGCGCGCGAGGTCGGGCTCGACGAACGCCGCGGGGGCCGTGGCGATGGCGGCGGAGGCCAGCAGGGCGACGGCCGTCAGCCCGACGAGCGCCCGGCGCGCTGGCCGCCCACGGGCCCGGGCGCGGTCTCGAACGCGGGCCTGGGCCGGGAAGGCTGATCGATCGAGATGCGCGTCAGTCCACACGGTCTCCCCCCAGACGGATCAGAGGCCGCCGCGGCCCTCGTCGGCTGACATCGACGGGACCCGGCCGGGCCGGTCACGCCCTCTTCCAGTCCGCTTCAGAGACCGGTGGTCGCCTGCCGGGATGCGGCTCCGGATAAGAACGATTAAACCGCGCGCCTCGGCGCCTGTCCAGCGGATCGCGGGGTCCGGGTGTTACGCCGGCGGCCGCAGGGTGCGGCCCCCGTCGGGGTCGCCCGCGCCGGTCGGGAGTGACGATCCCGGGCCTTCCTCTCATTTCCGTGAAGCCCGGGCCCACGGCGGGATGGACATCATGGCATCCGGTATGGAGCATCCATGCCAACGCCGGGCTTCAGCATCGGCGAAGGGACGGATACGCCAATGACGACGACGCGTCGCGTTTTCCTGACGGGTGCCGCATCCGCCCTCGCGGTCGGCTTCGCGCCGGGGGTGATACGCTCGGCCTTCGCCCAGGGCGCCGGATCGACGGTCCGCATCGGCATGGTGCTCCCCGTGACGGGGCCGGGCGCGGATGCCGGCCGCTACGCGCTGGCCGGTGCCAAGATCGCCCTGGAGGCGGTCAACAAGGCCGGCGGCGTGCTCGGCAAGCCCCTGGAGATCGTGACCGAGGACGACCAGACCACCAATCCCGGTGCGGTCTTCGCCTTCTCCAAGCTCGCCTCGCAGCCCGACCTCGTCGGCTTCCTGGGCTCGATCCGCTCGACCCAGAACCACGCCATGGCCCCCGACATCCTGAAGACCGGCAAACCGGTCTGCTTCGGCGGGACCGACCCCGTGCTGACGCAGCTCGGCAATCCCTGGCTGTTCCGCTTCCGGCCCAACGACAGCTTCTCGGCCCAGGTGATCGCCGAGCACGGCGTCAACGGGCTGGGCAAGAAGAAGTGGGCGATCATCCACTCCACCGACGCCTTCGGCACCAGCGGCGCCAAGGCGTTGACCGAGAGCCTCGGAAAGGGCGGCGCCACGGTCGCCCTCGACCAGGGCTACACCAACCAGAGCCAGGACTTCACCCCGGTGGTGCTGGCGATCCGCCAGTCGGGCGCCGACGTGATCGGCTCGTACTTCACCTTCGAGAACGACATCGGCATCTTCGCCCGGCAGCTGCGCCAGCTCGGCGTCACCGCCCCCTGGGTCGGATCGCCGTCGATCACCAACGTGACCGCCCTGAAGCTCGCCGGGCCGTCCCTCTACGGCACCTACGGCGTGGCCGACTACGCCGAGGAATCGAGCGACGCCGCCCGCGCCTACGGAAAGGCCTACCGGGCGGCGATGAAGATCGCCCCCGACAACCAATCGTCCTGGACCTTCGACGCGGTGACGGTGCTGGCCAAGGCGATCAACGCGGCGGGCAAGACCGACCCGCAGGCGATCCGCGAGGCTCTCCTGGCGGTGCGCGGCCACGAGGGGGCCGAGGGCACCTACAACTTCGACAAGAACGGCGACGGCCTGCACGGCTACAACGTCGTGCGCAACGACAAGGGCAGCATCGTCTTCGACAAGCGGATCGACTTCTACAAGGGCTGAGATCGGGTCTTCACCGCCCGGACGCGGGAACAACCTCCGACGGGGATACGAGAGTGCGGACCGCATGGACCTGATCCTGCAACTCCTCTTCACCGGGATCGGTATCGGCTCGGTCTACGCCCTGGTGGCGCTCGGCTTCGTGCTGATCTTCCGCGCCACCAACGTGGTGAACTTCGCGCAGGGCGAGTTCTCCATGGTGGCGGCCTTCCTGATGGTGGTCTTCGCCGTCGACCTCGAATGGCCCTACTGGCTGTCGCTGCTCCTCACCATCGGCGGCATGGCGCTGCTCGGCGCCCTGTTCAACCTGGGCGTCTACTATCCCCTGCGCCACCGCAGCTACCTGCCGGTGATCATCTCGACCATCGGCGCCTCGATCTTCCTGGCCAACACCACCCTCGCCCTCTACGGGCCGCAGCCGCAGGTGCTGCCGCCGGTCTTCGAGACGCAGGGCTTCCTGCTCGGTCCGGTCTTCCTCGACAGCCAGTACCTGCTGATCATCGCGGTCACGGCGGCCCTGGTGGCGTTCCAGTACTGGTTCTTCGAGCACACGCTGGTCGGCAAGAAGCTGCAGGCGACCTCGCAGGACAAGGAGATGGCGGCCCTCCTGGGAATCCCGGTGGCCGGCATGATCATGCTGACCTTCGTGTACAGCGCGGTGCTGGGCGGCATCGCCGGCATCCTGGTGGCACCGGTGCTGTTCGTGTCGATCCAGATGGGTGCCACGATCGCCCTGAAGGCGTTCGCCGCCACCATCATCGGCGGCTTCGGCGACGTCACCGGGGCGATCATCGGCGGCCTCGCGCTGGGCATCATCGAGACCTTCGGGGCGGCCTACATCTCGGTGCCCTACAAAGACGCCTTCGCGTTCCTGGTGCTGATCGTCTTCCTGGTCGTGCGCCCGCAGGGCCTGTTCGGCGAGCGCGTGGCGGAGAAGGCATGAGCGGCACCCCCTCCCCCGTCGCCGACCCGGCCACAGCGGTGCCGGCGTCGCCCCCCACGGTGCGCCGCCGCCTGCCGCTGGGGAGCCTCGCCTACGCGGTCCTGGCGGCCGCCCTGGTGGCGGTGGCTGCCACGACGCCGCTCAGCGGCTACGCCCTCAACATCCTGATGCAGGCGGCGACCTACGCCATCGCGGTGATCGGGCTCACCGTCGTGCTCGGCCTGTGCGGGCAGATCAACCTCGCCCAGGCCGCCTTCTTCGGAATCGGCGCCTACGCGGTCGGCCTCGGCACCGTCGACGGCGGCCTCAACTTCTGGATCTGCCTGATCGTCGGCCTCGGCCTCGCGGTGGTGCTCGGCGCCGCGCTCGGCGCCTCGACGCTGCGGCTCGGCGGCCACTACCTCGCCATGGTGACGATCTCGTTCCAGCAGATCCTGACGCTGGTGCTCACCAACTGGATCCCGGTGACGCACGGGCCCGACGGCGTGCCGAACATCCGCCGCCCCGCCCTGTTCGCGGATGGGCAGAGCTACCTCGCCCTGTGCGTGCTGGTGCTGGCGATCGTCGGCTGGCTCGTCTGGCACATGCCGCGGACCCGGCTCGGGCGGGCCATGCGGGCGGTGCGCGACAACGAGCTCGCGGCGGGCGTCTCGGGGATCGACATCTACCGCACCAAGGTGGCGGCCTTCGCGGTCGGGTCGCTGCTGGCGGGTCTCGGGGGCGGCCTGTTCGCCGGCAGCTTCACCTATATCAGCCCCGACCAGTTCTCCTTCGCCGAGTCGATCGTCTTCCTGACGATGGCGCTGCTCGGCGGCGTCGGCTCGCCGGTGGGCGCCGTGATCGGCACGGCCCTGCTGATCCTGATCCCGGAATGGCTGCGCTTCCTCAAGGAGATCCCCGGGCTCTACCTCGCGATCTACGGACTCGCGGTGATCCTCATCGTGGTGTTCATGCCCGACGGGATCTGGGGCTTCCTCGGCGACCAGGTCCGGCGCCTGCGCCGGACCCGCCCGGCGCCGCCGCCGGCCGCCGAGCTGACCCTGAGCCAGGGCGAGGCCTCCACGGCGCCGATGCTGGAGGTGTCGGACCTGTCCAAGCACTTCGGCGGCCTCAAGGCCGTGGACGCGGTGAGCTTCACGGTGGCGCGGGGCGGCATCCACGCGCTGATCGGCCCGAACGGCTCCGGCAAGACGACGACGCTCAACGTCCTCTCGGGCCTCTACAGCCCGACGGGCGGCACCGTGCGGCTGGCCGGGCAGGACGTCACGCGGCTGTCCCCGCACCGGCGGGCGGCGGCCGGGATCGGGCGCACCTTCCAGAACATCCGCCTGTTCCGCTCCATGAGCGCTCTGGAGAACGTGGTCATCGGCGCCGAGCGGCCCAACAACCCGCTGGGGGCCCGCGACCGGGCGGCCTTGGAGGCCCGCGCCCGGGCGGCCCTGGCCTTCGTCGGGCTGGAGGGCCGGGCGGAGGAGCCGATCTCCGGCTTCTCGTACGGCCACCAGCGCCTGATCGAGATCGCGCGGGCCTTGGCCGGCAACCCCGTGCTGCTGCTCCTCGACGAGCCGGCCGCCGGCCTCAATTCCAGCGAGAAGAATGCCCTGACGGTGCTCCTGCGCCGGATGGCCGCGAAGGGTCTGACCATCCTGATCATCGACCACGACATGACGCTGGTGAGCGACGTGGCCAGCCACGTCACGGTGCTGAATTTCGGCCGCCGCATCGCCGACGGCGTCACCGCGACCGTGCTGCGCGAGCCCGCGGTGATCCAGGCCTATCTCGGCGAGGACGCCGCCGCGGGACCGGCGGCGAGCCTCAAGACCGACCTCGCTCCGGTGTGACCCCAGCGATGACGCCAGCCGCGACCCCGCCCCTTCTCGAGATCCGCGACCTCGTGGTCCGCTACGGCGAGATCGAGGCCGTGCGCGGCCTGTCGTTCTCGGTCGGCGCCGGGGAGGTCGTGACGCTGCTGGGCTCCAACGGTGCCGGCAAGTCCACGACCCTGAAGGCGATCTCGGGGCTGGTGCGCCCCGCCGCCGGCACGATCCTGCTGGAGGGGAAGCCCCTGGAGGGCCTCAAGCCCGAGGCAATCGTGCGGCTCGGCGTCGCCCACGTGCCGGAGGGGCGCCGGGTCTTCCCGGGGCTCACGGTGCGCGAGAACATCATGCTGGGCGCGTCCAACCGCTCCGGTCTCGGCAAGCGGGCGCTGCGCGACGAGGTCGAGGCGATGTTCGACCTGTTCCCGGACATCCGCCGGTTCGGCGACGCGCTGGGCTGGACGCTGTCGGGGGGCCAGCTCCAGATGGTGGCGCTCGCCCGCGGCCTGATGGCCAAGCCCCGCATCCTCCTGCTGGACGAGCCGTCGCTCGGCCTCGCCCCGGTGATCGTCCAGGCGGTGTTCGCGATCATCGCCGAGGTGCGCCGCCGCGGCACCACGGTGCTGCTGGTGGAGCAGAACGCCCGGATGGGCCTCTCCGTGGCCGATCGCGGCTACGTGCTGGAGACCGGCCGCCTCGTCCTCTCGGGCGATCCCGAGTCGCTCTGGGCGAACGACGAGATCCGGTCGGCCTATCTCGGGGGCCGCGCGAAGGCCGAGGTTCTGGCGGCGGGGTGAGGCCGCCCCTCTCGGCGGAACGGCCCGATCGTCGTCATGGCGCGGCCCCGGGCGGGGCTTCCGGATCGACACCGTGCTGGCGCGGCCCCGCTCACCGCCTCTTGCGGAAGGCCTCGGTGGTGGGGCGGTTCAGGCTCGAGCGGTGCCGTGCCTTCCGCACCATCCCTGTCCCGGGCCCCGACCGGGGGAGGGAAAGGCGCCCTTGTTCCGGAAGGTCGGTGTCCGATCGCGACGTGTGAACCCGCGGGCCTCCATGGGGCGACGGCCGCGCTTCGTCGTCACCGGGATCAGTCGAGGGCGTAGCCCAGGAGACCTTCGGCGGTCTGGCCCTCGCAGCCTTTGTCCAGCGACACGAAGTGGTCGTGCCCGCCGGCGTTGCACCGGTAGAGCGGATGGCTGCCTCGATGCGGGGCCTCGTGGACGTAGCCGGTTTGCCCCAGCGGCGTGTGCCCCTCGCAGTCCGGATCCCGGCTGAGGAAATGGTCGGTGCCGGCCACGCAGCTCATGAGCTTGGCGGTGCCGGGCCGCGGCAGCAGGAACAGCGCGCCGAGGGTGGATTCGATCCTGTAGCCCGGCGCCGTGTAGCCCGTGGTGACCCAGTGCCCGGCCGGCCCGACCGCCCGCTTGAGCGGCGCGCGGTCGGAGGCCGGGTCGAGCGTCGCCGTCGCGATGCGCCACGTGCCGGGATACGGGTCGCCGCCCGAGAAGAACACCGTGACAGCGGGCAGGAACGGCGTGAGGCTGCCGCGGCCATCGCGCTGAAAGCCGGGGCTGTGGTTGAGGTAGAAGCCCGTGACGTCCGCGTTCAGGGTGCCGGCCGGCATCCAGCGGGCGGGCGTGCCGCTGAGCAGGCTTTTCAGCGGCATCCGGTAGAGGCCCATCTGGTAGGTCTCGCGGTCGGGGTTGCGGGCGGGGTCCTTGCAGGCCACTTGCCCACAGTTGCGGCCCGGGAGGCCGGTGATCACGTAGACCTCGCCGGACGCCGGGTCGTAGCCGAAATCGGAGTTCGGGTTGATGGTCGTGCCGTCGGCGGCCACGTTCGGCACCCGCACCGGCGGGTCGAAATGCACCCCGTCGGCCGTGCGCCGCACATAGAGGTCGCCGAAGCCCGCCACGCCCTGCGGCCCGGTCAGATCGGTGGTGAAGACCAGGAGACCCGAACCACCGTCGAGGTTGACGGTCGCGGGCTGCCCCGCGCCGTAAGTGCCCTGAGCGACGACCGGGTTGAGGGGCGCGATCACCGGCTTCGGGTAGTCCACCCAGGTGACCTTGTCGTTGGAGAAGGCCAGCCCCGTCTGGTTGTTGTTGCCCGGCAGGTTGTCGGCGCCGGAATAGTACATCGCGTAGGCGTAGGGCTGTCCGTCGGCCGGGTTGGTGAAGCGGCCCTTGATCACGCTCGGATCGCAGACGTACTGGCGGTTCCAGGCGCCCGGCGTCGGCTGCAACACGATCCGGGCCGGGGAGAAGCCGGTCTGCGGGTTGTAGGCGCGGTGATAGATGACGTCGGTCTTGCCCTGCCCGCACCACCAGATGTCGGTGGTGCCGTTCTCGGTGATGAGGCTCGGGGCGTAGTTGTAGCCCTTCGGATTCGCCTCGTTGTCGAAGAGCGGCTGGGCTTCCGGCCCCGTCCAGCCGGCCTGCGCCGGCGCCGCGGAGGCGAGGGCCGTGAGGAGGGCGGTGAGGCGCAGCGCAGATGTCATGGCGGGCCCTGTCGGACGGGTTTCGGTTCGGTCGCGATGGCGCGACCGTCCTTGCGAGCGGACCGACGCCAGCCGGATAGCGCGCTCAAGTCGGCGATCACCGTGCGGTCGACGGGTCCGGCGCATCGGAGCCCCCTGCCCCCCCTCCCCCTCTGCGGGGGGACGTGCGGGAACGTCGCCGCCTTCATCCGGAACCGTATCAGCCCGCCGCCCCGGCGCCGCCCCACTCCTGCCGGAACAGGCTTTCCATCGCGCGCCGGACGCGGATCGCCTCCTGCCCGGCGTCGAATTGGACGTCGCTCCAGCGCACGGCCCGACCCGCCGGCACGTCGTTCTTGAGGACCATGTTGTGGGCGAGGCCGATCGGCAGGGCGTCCTGTGCCAGGGCGTCGGCCGCCGGGATCAGCTTGCCGTAGACGGTGAAGCCGCCCTCACCGTCGAGTCTCTCCCCTGCCCGCAGCGCCCGCTTGGCGGTGGCCGCCACGTCGCCGCGCCAGTCGCCCGTCGCACCCGTCGCCTCGCCGCGGACCGCGATCGAGGCCACGGAGATCCCGAGTTCGAGGCCGATCAGGTGGTAGGGCTTGTAGGTGGCGGCGTAGCGGCCGCTCTCGTCGGTCCTGAGGCCGTACTGGGCGAAGCAGTCGCGCACGTAGGGACTCGGCGCCGCGAACACCGCGTAGACGCCCCAGCGCAGGTCCCGGAACACCGGTCGCCCGTCGCGCTCCAGGGACGAGACGACCTCGACGGTGCCGCGCTCCGCCAGGAGGCCGCCATCCGCCATGGGACGCAGGACGTTCGGCAGGTCGTCGACGCCGCAGGGCGGGAAGGCGAGGCCCTCGCGGGGCGGCGTCAACCCGCAGGCATTGGCCACGGCGGCCATCTCCAGGGCCGACTTGGTGCCGTCCAGGAAGGAGTTGAACATCTGCGGGTTGAAGTCGCCGCCGGCGACCTGCTCGGCGCTGAAGCCGTAATGGCCCCAGACCGTGTCGGGCGTGGAGGCGTGGTAGGCCGGCAGGTACTTGGTGCCCTTGCCGGCGCAGATCACCTCCAGCCCGATGGTGCGCGCCCAGTCGACCAGCTCGGCGATCAGGGCCGGCTGGTCGCCCGACGCCATGGAGTAGATCACCCCGGCCTCGGCCGCCTTGCGGGCCAGCAGCGGCCCGGCGAGCACGTCGGCCTCGACATTGACCATCACGATGTGCTTGCCCGCCGCGAAGGCCCTGAGCGCGTGGCGGATGCCGGCGGCCGGGCTGCCGGTGGCGTCGATGACGATGTCCACGAAGGGGCTCGCGATCAGCGCGTCGGCATCCTCGGTGACCAGGGTTGTGCCGGCGCGGGCGGCCTCCTCCATCCCGCGCGCCGCGAATCCGGCCTCCTCCCAGCCCACCCGGCGCAGCGACGCGCGCGCCCGGTCCGGCGACAGGTCGGCCACGGCGATCAGGTGGGTGCCGGGCGTGCGCGGCGCCTGCGACAGGTACATGGAGCCGAACTTGCCGGCCCCGATCAGACCCACCCGTACGGGCCGGCCCTCGCTGGCGCGCCGCTGCAGCTTGGCGAAGAGGGACATGGGGCGTTCTCCCTGGGCGATCCGCGGCCGGAATCGAGAGTCGATCCCCGCCGCCGTCCCCGTGTTGCTTGAACCTACACCTAGAGCGATCCCGGAGCCCGTTGAGACCCGGCCGGAGGGTGACCGCTCGGCCCCCGATGGCCGCCGCGTCAGCCCGGCGGATCCGCCTGCCCGGCCCGGCTCTCCGCCTCCACGTCGAGCAGCCAGCGGCGAAAGGCCCGGATCTTCTCCAAATCCGCGTCCCGGTCGCGGTAGCAGATGAAGTGCAGATCCCTGTACAGGCTCGCGACCCGCCCCCCGCCGAGGCGGACGAGCTGGCCGGCGCCGATCTCGTCCCGGGCGAACCGCAGCGTTTCCAGGGCAACGCC
The DNA here is from genome assembly GCF_022179385.1 of Methylobacterium longum. Taxonomy (GTDB): domain Bacteria; phylum Pseudomonadota; class Alphaproteobacteria; order Rhizobiales; family Beijerinckiaceae; genus Methylobacterium; species Methylobacterium longum. The sequence continues at coordinate 33,225 of NZ_BPQS01000047.1, forward strand.
GAGCCCCTGGACCGCCGCGGCGATCACCAACGAGCCTCGGTCGAAGGCCGCGCCCGCCGCTCCGGTCGGAACAGGCAGGCCGTTATGGGCGAACCAGTCGGGCCAGCGCAGCGGGCTGAACGACGAGTCCAGCCGGGTGAAACGCTCACCCGGGCCGGGTCCGAGCGGCCCGACGGCCCGGTCGACCTCCGGCGTGCACAGGGCCGCGATCTCCTCCGGTCCGAGGGACTCGACCGTCAGGCCGGGGCCGCGCGGCGGCCGGCCGTAGGCGATCAGGATGTCGATCTCCGCGTGCCGGCCGAGATCCACCGGGTCGGCGCTGGTCGACAGGCGGATGGCGATGCCGGGATGCGACTCCACGAAGGCGGGGAACCGGGGACCGAGCCACTTCGCCGCGAAGCTCGGGGTGCAGTGGACGGCCAGTGCGGCGGCGAGCGCTGCCGGCGGTGGGCTCAGCTCCGCGCAGACCGCCTCGATCGCGTCGAAGGCGCCGGCGAGGCCCGCAAGCAGGCGTTGGCCATCCACGGTGAGCGTCGCCTGACGGTTCGCCCGCCGGAACAGGGGACGCCCGAACCAGCGCTCCAGGGCGCGAACCTGGTGGCTCACCGCCGAGGGCGTGAGGTGCAGCTCCGCGCTCGCCCGGGCGAAGCTGCCCAGACGCGCGGCGGCCTCGAAGGCCCGCAGGGCGGGGAAGCTCGGGATCCGGCGCATCGGGCGACTCATGAATTGCATTCACGAAACGCGTGAAAAATCGTCGTTTGTCAATGCAGACGCACGGCAGGATAGTGCCGTCGAGCGGCCGCGAACGACCCGGCCCGCGGGGGGCCGAGCCCCGGCGCTCCGATCCCGCCGGAGGATCACGACGTGCCGCGTCGACGAGCGGCCCCGCCACCTCCCGTTCCCGCCCCGACGAGGAAACGCCATGCTCGACGATCACGCCCAGGACGCCGCTCTCGCCCTCGACCTCCCCGCCGACGATGCGGGCCGCAAGCGGACCTCGATCTACCAGCCCGAGCAGGCCGGCCTGATCTTCCCGGAGATGCCGGACTTCGCCGACCACGCCGAGGCGCGCGCGTACCGCAAGACGCACCTCGTGGCCGCCTGCCGCGCCTTCGCGATGCAGGGCTTCGATTACGGCTTCGCCGGCCACCTGACGATCCGCGATCCCGAGCGTCCGGAGCTGTACTGGACCAACCCGATGTGCGTGCACTTCTCGCAGGTGCGGATGTCGAACCTGATCCTGGCCGACCACGCGGGCCGGGTCGTCGAGGGGCGCCACGCCATCAACCGGGCGGGCTTCGTGCTGCACGCCGCCGTGCACGACGAGCACCCCGACGTGATGGCGATGTGCCACGCGCACACCACTTACGGCACCGCGTGGTGCGCCACCGGCCGGCCGCTCGACATGATCAGCCAGGACGCCGCGGCCTTCTACAACAGCCACGCGGTGATCGGCGCGTCGGCGGGGGCCGTCGCGGTGGAGAAGGAGAGCGGTCTCTCGGTGGCCCAGCAGATCGGCCGCAACCGCGGCGTGCTGCACCAGAACCACGGCCTGCTGACCTGCTCGCGCCACAGCATCGACGACGCGGCCTTCTGGTTCATCGCCCTGGAGCGGGCCTGCCGGCAGCAGCTCCTGGTCGAGGCCTCCGGCATCAAGCCGCAGCTCCTGTCGGAGAAGACCGCCCGCTACAGCCGCGAGCACGTGGGCAGCGACTACATCGGCTGGCTGCACTTCCAGACGCTCTACAACCAGATCGCCGAGACCCAGCCCGACATGTTCGCGTGAGGGCCAGGCGGCCGATCCGGGCCGGCCGCGTGGCCGGTCCCTCCCGGGGGCTTCCCGGGAGCTCTTGGGGGGTGCATCCGGCGCGGGGGCGGCCACTGTCACCGGGATGCGACAGCCGCCGGCGATCGCCGGTCGCCATCGCCGGGCGCCCCCGTTCGGTCACGATTCGGGAGCGTTCCTGGGGCGCCTTCCGTCGATCCGGCTTGCGTCATGTTCGCGTTCCCCCACGCTCTTATTCTCCGGCACCGCGAGGGTGCCGCCGTGCTGGTCTCGTACGCCCTGTTCCTGGCCGGCGCCCTGCCGCTGTTCTGGGCGATCGGTTGACCGCTGCCGGTCCGGCGCGCGCGTTCCGCCGCACCGTGACCGGCCGGTGAGCGCTGGCATGGCCCTGGCGAAGCGCGGGCCGGGTCGGCGCAGCCGGCCATGCGCCTCGTCAGCGTTGTGAGCCGCACGGAAGCTCCTGTTCGTCCGTCACTCCCCAATCGAGCGGCCGCCGTGCTAGCGGCGCCGGGAGGGCTCGAACCAACGACCTGCCGCTGAGCAGGCGACGGGGTGCCGAGACGGATCAGCCTGCATGCCGACAGGTTCGTGGTTCGCCCCGACGCAGCGAGGATTGGCACACCTTGCCGTGTCGGAACGGTGACGGGCTCTCGGCCGTGCTTGCCGGGAGGGGGCAGCCACGCATCCCGTTGAGCTCCGCCGCATCTCCCGCGGGCCTGAGCCGCCGGGCTCTCGGCCGCGCACCGTTCTTCGGCCTTCAGTTCCAGCCCCCTGCGCGGCCAAGCCCCGAGTTCGCGAGTCAGTACCCGCCGTAGAACCGGCGCGGACCGTCATAGCCGCCGTAGCCGCGATCGTAGCCGCGGCCATACCCGTACCCCGGCCGATCGCCGTAGTAACCGCGGGGACCACCATAGCCCCACCCCCGGTCGTTGGGGCGGCAGCGACCCCAGGGATTCGGGTGGAAACCCGGACCACAGCCGCCGGCTACGCCCTCGACCAACACTCCACCGTTGAGCGGGCCGTACCCGAAGGGCGTCGCGTTCGCTGCTGTGGCGGTGATGAACCCTGCCGCGATCACCGCAGCCATTCCGAGCATCGTGGTGCGCACCATAACCGAACCTCTTGATCCGTCGGACCGGGCTTGCCGGACCGGATGAGGGAGAATGCGCCCCGTGCGCTGAACGACGTTCGGTCCGCTCGTTCATCCAGCCGGCCGGACGGGATCGTTCACGCTGCACGTCGGCCGAACACGCAAGAACGGCGGGACCCGCACCCAGTTGGCCGGTCAGCCGAGGCCCCGCCCTCGAAGCGGATCAGTCGTCGTCATCGTCATCGCCATCGCGACGGAGGCGCTCTTCGCGGCGGATCGAACCGCGCCGCTCGTCGCGGAACTCCTCACGACGCTCGTCCCTGCGGATCTCGTCACGATCCCGCTCCCGTGACGATCGCGGATCAACCCTGACGCCACCCGGCCCGATGTCGATGCTCTGAGCCACGGCCGGCATGCTCGGGAAGACGAACAGGCTCGCCGAGATCAGCGTGCTGGCGAATAGGTATTTCACGAGGTGTTCCTCCCATGGGCCGTTGTCAGCGGTGGTTTGTGGGGCGCGACCGGTGCGCCTCCTAGCGGCGGCTGATCCGTCGCCTTCAGACATCGGTCTCCCGCTTCACGACGGCGCCCTCATCGGTGCCGGTCCGCGTCAAGCCAACTTCCGGGCCATCAGTCGGATCCGAAGGGGCTGTAGGGCTGGCCGAAGAAACGGACTGCCGTTCCGCTCCGACCCGAGCCCAGCGCTCGCCGTCGTACTCCGTGTCGGCGAGATCCTGCGTGTTCGCGGCCTTGGGCGTGTGGGGCATCAGACTCTCTCCGTGTCGGAGATCAACCCGGGCCGGCCCGGCCGGTATCCGCACCCTTTTCGCGCGAGACGCCGGCGCGGTCATCCAGCCCGATCATGAAATATCTTAGCCAGCGCTATGTATCTGGCCGGATCTTTGACTGCTGTTTGCAGGCTGGCGTGGCTGGACGCCGATCGAGTCCGCGAGAGGACACGCAGATCGAGCGCGGCCGTTCCGGTGATCCCGCCGGTCGCCCCCGCGGCTCGCGCAATCGCCCTGCGGGGCCCTGGAGGTTATCTTTGAAGGCGAGGCGGACGCCCCCAGTCGCGCCGGGCGGTCGAGAGGGGGCTGGCGGGCGACGGACCGGATGGCCTGATCACGGTCCTGCGGCAGGCCGAGGCTGGCAAGCCGACCGCCCCCGGGCGGGATGCCTGGGTCCGCGCCCGACTGGTCCGCGGGGGCTTCATGGCTGGGGAGGCTTGGTCCCGAGCTTGAAGCTGATCGAGGCGCGGACCGCCAAGCTGGAGGCGCCCCACAAGGCCGACGCCCTCGCGGCCCAGCCGAAGGAGAACGGTCATCTGCTCGCGGACGTCTCGGACAGGATCGCGGCCGGCCCGAGCAGCGACCGCGAGGCGACCGCCGCGGCCCTGCGGGCTTCCTCGGCTGCCAGGGACCGGGAGGCAGGCAAGGCCATCGTGTGGCTGATCAACCGCGAGCGCCAGCAGCGGGGGTACCGGTCGCGGGGCGCGAAGATCATGGCGGATCAGGTGCAATTACTTGCCATAGCGCACTAATTATCATTCGATAGCCCACGAGACCATCGATTAGCCATAGAGGCATCACCGGAAATTAAATCTCCAGAACGCGCATTAACGATTTAGTATCATTTACGAAATATGAGGCATCTCAAACAGAGGTGGTATCATGCGCGTTCTGCTGGTCGAAGATGACGCTACGGTCGCGCAGAGCATCGAGCTGATGCTCAAGTCCGAGAACTTCAACACCTACACCACCGACCTCGGGGAAGAGGGTG
>NZ_BPQS01000048.1 GCF_022179385.1 Methylobacterium longum
CGGGATCGCCGCCGACGATGCCCGGGTCCCGGTGCGGGCCCGGCAGGCGCTGCTGGCACCCGCCTGGTACGGGGCCGCCCTGGCGGCCTTCCTGGCCCTGTACTACGTGGGCCATGCCGCGCTGTTCGGCGGCCTCGGCGCGATCCCGATCATCTGATCGCGCGCGACGCTCAGCCTCGCGCCGCCACGAGCGGCGCGAACACGTCCGTGAGTCCGTTGATCAGGATCTGCGTGCCGACGCACAGCAGGAGGAACGCGAACAGGCGCCCGGTCACCCGGGCCCGGGCCGGCCCGATGAGCGCCACCACCCGGTCGGCCGAGGCGTAGAGGAGGGCGACCGCCGCGGCGACCACCAGGGCGGCCAGCGTCACGCCGAGATAGAAGCCGAACCGCTCCGCGTAGGCCTCGGGGCGGTTCGCGCCCAGGGTGATGGCGACCGCGATCGTGCCCGGCCCCGTGGTGAACGGCAGGGTCAGAGGGAAGAACGCGATCTCCGCGAGGGGCCCGGGCGCCTGGTCCGGCTGCGGTTCCGACGGGGCCGGACCGCGTGCCGTGGAGCCGGACGCCTCGGCCTGCTTGCGCGCCTCCCGCGCCTCGGGCCGGTTGAGCTGGTTCCAGGCCGAGGACATCACCACCAAGCCGCCGGCGACGCGCAGCGCGCCGAGGGTGACGCCGAAGAAATTCAGGATCGGCGTGCCGGCCCAGAGGGCGCCGAGCATTACCAGGGCGGCGTAGACGCCGATGCGGCGCGACAGCAGCACCCGCTCGGCATGGCTGTAGGCGCTCGTCACCTGCGCGAAGATGAAGGCACCCCCGATCGGGTTCACGATCGAGATCAGGCCCGAGAGGGCGAGCAGGAACTGCTGGACGGTGAAGTCGATGCTCATCCGGGCATCGTACACGACAGGTCCGCCGGACGGCGTGTCGCGCCGGCTGCGACGATTCCCCTTGCCCCGCGGGTTCGTGGCCCCGGAGCGCCGCAGGCCCGCCCCGGTCCGGGATTTGCCGGCGCAGGCTGCCGGTCGTGCCGCGCCGTTCGGGATCGCGGCCCCCGCCGCGAAGTCCCCGAGCTGCCCGCCCAGGATGCGGCGCGACCGCGACCCCGATCTTCCGAATCCCTCCGCGCGCGCCGTGCTCAGCCCGGAGCGGGCGCCGGCACGAGGACCCGGGCGGGTGCGAGGCGGCGGGCGCGCCGCACCTGCTGGACCGCCACGGGGCGGTAGAGCTGCTTGGTCGCATCGACCACGTGCAGCCCCGCGAAGGGCAGGGCGAGGCTGCTGCCGAGGCGTTCCCAAGCGGGTCCGGTGCGCAGCATCAGCCGCGAGCGCACCGGCGGCATGTAGAGGGTCTCGGACCAGCTCACGGGTGAGAACAGGGTGTCGCGCATCAGGCGCGCCAGCTGCGACCGACTGTAGGGCTGGCCGTGACCGAAGGGCGTCGCCTCCCGGCGGGCCCAGACCCCGCGCCGGTTCGGCACCACCAGGATCATCCGGCCGCCCGGCGTCAGCGTCCGCCAGACCTCTTGGAGCAGCTCCGTCGGGCTCTCGACCGATTCGAGGGCGTGGACCAGGATGACCCGGTCGATGGCCGCCTCGGGCAGGGGCATCATCGTCGGATCGGCCAGCGCCGCGCAGGAGCGGCCGGTGCTCGGCCAGTTCACCACGCCCTGGGTCGCCGGCATGAAGGCCAGCGTGCGTTCCGCGATGCAGTGGACCGGGCCGAGATACGGAGTCGCGTAGCCGATCCCGAGCACGCGCAGGCCGGACACGGAACCCAGGAACTCATGGAGCGCCCGCCCGACGACGCGGTGCGTCGTGCGGCCCAGGGGGCTGGCATAGAAGGCCCGCAAGCCGTTGACGTCGAGACGCATGAAGGGACAAGACACCGGGGCCGAAACATTCACCGTACTCAATGGTGAGCCAAGCTGCCCGCGGCAAGCGCCGAAGGAACCCGGCCCGACCGCCGCCGGTTCACGGCGACAGCTTTCGCGCTCAATGGGACCCACTCCGATGGCTGCCGAGACCGAGATCCGCACCTTTTTGTGCCGCAGCGACAATATCGGCGTCCTGGTCCGGGATCCGGCCACGGGAGCCTGCGCGGCGATCGACGTGCCGGACGCCGGCCCGGTCCTGAAGGCGCTCGACGAGACCGGCTGGCAGCTCACCGACATCCTCGTCACCCACCGCCACGGCGACCATGTCGAGGGGATCCCGGAGGTCAAGCGGGCCACCGGCGCCCGGGTCGTGGCGCCCGCCAAGGCGGGGGACGCCGTTCCTCAGGTGGACGTCACCGTCCGGGAGGGCGACACGGTGCGCGTGGGCGGCCTCGAAGCGCAGGTCTGGGAGACGCCCGGCCATTGCCTCGACCACGTCACCTATTGGTTCGCCCGGGCCGGGCTCGTCTGCGCCGGCGACACCCTGTTCACGCTGGGCTGTGGCCGGGTGATGGAGAGCCCGCCGGAGACGCTCTACCGATCGCTGCGCCGCTTCGACGACCTTCCCGACACGACCCGGGTGTTCAGCGGGCACGACTACGTACTCTCCAACGCCCGCTTTGCCCTGGCGGCCGATCCGGACAATCCGGAGCTCAAGGCGCGCTTCGCCGAGGCGGAGCGTGCGAAGGCGGAGGGGCGATTCCTGGTTCCGTCGACCATGGGCGAGGAGCGCGCGACCAATCCGTTCCTGCGCAGCGGGCTTCCGAGTCTGGCCCGATCGGTCGACATGCCGCCAGAAAGCGAGCCTGAAGCGGTGTTCGTCGCCTTAAGGGCGTGGAAGAACCGCTTCTGAGGCAGGTGATAACGAGAAAAATTTGTTGCCTTCTCAAGGCAAACTGACACATACGGGTTTTTAAGCGGTCTTAATCCGCTCAGGTCAAACGGGCTCCCGGGGGGAAGCCGTAACGTCAACGCGAAGCGCCGGGACGCTTCAGCCGGTATGATGGGGGTCCGTCTCGCCCTACCACCTGTCCACTTCCCGCCTTCCTCTTCCGTTCCATAAGCCAGAGCCTGCCGGGTCCAAGGAAGAGTCGCTCGCCGTCAAGGTCAAGCTTCCTGGAACCGACGACGCGGAGACCGGCCCGCTCGGCGACGTGGCCGGCCCCCAGCGCGCCCGTGCACCGGTCGCGGCGGACGTCCGGCTCCTCGGGATCGCCACCGAGCATCTCTCGCGCCTCGGGCCCAAACGCGTGACGGTCGTGGCCGTCGCGGCGGAAGCCGGCATGACGCACGCCAACGTCTACCGCTACTTCCCATCCAAGGATGCGCTGCTCGACGCCGTGGCGGGCCGCTGGCTCCGCGAGGTCGAGGCCCGGCTCGCCGGTATCGCCGACGCGCCCGATCCGGCCGACGACAAGATCGAGCGGCTCCTGACCGCCCTGGCCACCGTGCAGCGCGATGCGCTGGTCGACGAGCCGAACCTGTTCGCCGTCCACCTCGACGCCACCGTGTCGGCCCGGCCGATCGCCCGGCGGCACCGGGTGCGCCTGCGCAGTCTCGTCGAGCGCGTCGTCGAGGAGGGCATCACGTCCGGGATCTTCTCGGCGCGCGACCGGGAACGGGCGATCGCCTACATCTTCGACGCGAGCTACCGCTTCACGCACCCGCTGGCGATCCAGCACGATGCCGAGGTGCCGCGCGATCTGATCGAGGCCCGGTTCGGGGCCGTCATCCACGCCATTCAGCGGGTTCTGCGTTCCGGCGTTCTCTGAATCACCGCGCAGCCGATCGACCCGAGAGGCCCGGACATCCTGTCCGGGCCTCTCGCGTTTTCGGCCACCGGCTGGTCGGCTCAGCGACTTCCGGCGGGCGAAATGACAGCTTTTCGAATCTGTCATCCAAGCGTTGCCGCACCACAGGCTGTGGGTGCAGTGCACCTAAAACCCTCCCGACGTTGACGTTTCCAGACATCCGCCCGGGCCGTTCCGGGCCCGGCCGCGTGCCGGGGGTGACCCCTTCCCATCCGCCATCGGGTTGAAGCGGCGGTGCTTTTCGGCCACACAGCCGCGCAGATTTTCGAGCGGCGAATCCGGTTGCGGACCCAGGCTGACGCGCAGTTCCGGCATCGTCCCACGCATCATCGCAGTCGATACGCAGCGGAGACACATCCGACATGGCTCGCAACAAGATCGCGCTCATCGGTGCCGGCCAGATCGGCGGCACCCTGGCTCTTCTCGCTGGCCTCAAGGATCTCGGCGACGTCGTCCTGTTCGACATCGTCGACGGCGTGCCGCAGGGCAAGGCGCTGGACATCGCCGAGGCCGCGCCCGTCGAGGGGTTCGACGCGACCTACGCGGGCGCCAGCGACTATTCCGCCATCCAGGGCGCCGACGTGGTGATCGTCACCGCCGGCGTGCCGCGCAAGCCCGGCATGAGCCGTGACGACCTGATCGGCATCAACCTCAAGGTGATGCAGGCGGTGGGCGAGGGCATCAAGACCTACGCGCCCGACGCCTTCGTGATCTGCATCACCAACCCGCTCGACGCCATGGTGTGGGCGCTGCAGAAGTTCTCGGGGCTGCCCACCAACAAGATTGTCGGCATGGCCGGCGTGCTCGACTCCGCCCGCTTCCGCCACTTCCTCGCGGAGGAATTCAAGGTCTCGGTGGAGGACGTCACGGCCTTCGTGCTCGGCGGCCACGGCGACGACATGGTCCCGCTGACCCGCTACTCCACGGTCGCCGGCGTGCCCCTGACCGACTTGGTCAAGCTCGGCTGGACCACCCAGGAGAAGCTCGACGCCATGGTCGACCGCACCCGCAAGGGCGGCGGCGAGATCGTCAACCTGCTCAAGACCGGCTCGGCCTTCTACGCGCCCGCGGCTTCCGCCATCGCCATGGCGGAAAGCTACCTGCGCGACAAGAAGCGGGTCCTGCCCTGCGCGGCCTACCTCGACGGCCAGTACGGCGTGAAGGGCATGTTCATCGGCGTGCCGATCGTGATCGGCGCGAACGGCGTGGAGCGCGTCCTCGAGGTGACCTTCGACGCGGCCGAGAAGGCGATGTTCGAGAAGTCGGTCGCCTCGGTGACGAGCCTCATCGACGCCTGCAAAGGAGTCGACAGCAACCTCGCCTGAGGCCATTCGAAGCCGGGCGCGCCCATCCCGGCCCGCCCGCCCGAAGCCATCCGTTCGTCCGACGAGGTCCCGATGAACATCCACGAATACCAGGCCAAGGCCGTGCTGAAGGAGTTCGGCTTGCCGGTCTCCCGCGGCGTGGCGATCTTCAACCCGTCGGAGGCGGAGGCCGCCGCCAAGGAACTCGGCGGTCCGGTCTGGGTCGTGAAGAGCCAGATCCACGCGGGCGGCCGCGGCAAGGGGACCTTCAAGGGCGCGCCCGAGGGGGCCAAGGGCGGCGTACGCGTCACCAAGTCGATCGACGAGGTGAAGCAATATGCCGGCGAGATGCTCGGCCAGACGCTGGTGACGATCCAGACCGGGCCGGCCGGCAAGCAGGTCAACCGCCTCTACATCGAGGAAGGTGCCCAGATCGACGAGGAATTCTACCTCTCGATGCTGGTCGATCGCGTCACCGGCGGCGTCGCCTTCGTGGTCTCCACGGAAGGCGGCATGGATATCGAGGCCGTCGCCCATGATACGCCAGAGAAGATCCACACCATCGCGGTCGATCCGGCCACCGGCGTGATGCCCCATCACGGCCGCGCCGTCGCCAAGGCGCTCGGCCTCACCGGCGCCCAGGCCAAGGAAGCGGCCGCGCTGACGGAAAAGCTCTACGCGGCGTTCGTGTCCAAGGACATGAGCCTTCTGGAGATCAACCCGCTCGTGCTCACGGCCGACGGGCACCTCAAGTGCCTCGACGCCAAGATGGCCTTCGATTCGAACGCTCTTTACCGCCACCCCGACATCGTCGCGCTGCGGGACGAGACCGAGGAGGACGCCAAGGAGATCGAGGCGTCGAAGTATGACCTCGCCTACATCGCGCTCGACGGCACGATCGGCTGCATGGTCAACGGTGCCGGCCTCGCCATGGCGACCCTCGACATCATCAAGCTCTACGGCGAGGAGCCGGCGAACTTCCTCGATGTCGGCGGCGGCGCCTCCGAGGAGAAGGTCACGGCGGCGTTCAAGATCATCACCGCGGACCCGAACGTGAAGGGGATCCTCGTCAACATCTTCGGTGGGATCATGAAGTGCGACGTGATCGCCAACGGCGTGATCGCGGCCGTGAAGGCGGTGGGCCTCCAGGTGCCGCTGGTGGTGCGCCTCGAAGGCACCAACGTCGAGGAAGGCAAGGCCATCATCCGGAATTCGGGCCTCAACGTGATCCCGGCGGACGACCTCGACGACGCCGCCCAGAAGATCGTCGCCGCCGTGAAGGGAGCCTGATCATGTCGGTGATGATCGACGCCAGCACCAAGGTCATCTGCCAGGGCTTCACCGGCAAGAACGGGACCTTCCACTCCGAGCAGGCCATCGCGTACGGCACCAAGATGGTCGGCGGCACCTCGCCGGGTAAGGGCGGCTCGTCCCATCTCGGCCTGCCGGTGTTCGACACCGTCGCGGAGGCTCGCGAGGCGACGGGTGCCGAGGCCTCGGTGGTCTACGTGCCGCCGCCCGGCGCGGCGGACGCGATCTGCGAGGCGATCGCCGCCGAAGTCCCGCTGATCGTCTGCATCACGGAGGGCATCCCGGTCCTCGACATGGTGCGGGTGAAGCGGGCGCTCATCGGTTCGAAGTCGCGCCTCGTCGGGCCGAACTGCCCCGGCATCGTGACGGCGGGCGAATCGAAGATCGGCATCATGCCGGCCAACATCTTCCGGCCCGGCTCCGTCGGGATCGTGTCCCGGTCCGGCACCCTGACCTACGAGGCGGTGTTCCAAACCTCCAATGCCGGCCTCGGCCAGACGACGGCGGTGGGCATCGGCGGCGATCCTGTGAAGGGCACCGAGTTCATCGACGTGCTGGAGTTGTTCCTGGCCGACCCGAAGACCGAGTCGATCGTGATGATCGGCGAGATCGGCGGCTCGGCCGAGGAGGAGGCCGCGCAGTTCCTGAAGGACGAGGCTAAGCGCGGGCGCAGGAAGCCGATGGTCGGCTTCATCGCCGGCCGTACGGCGCCTCCGGGCCGCCGCATGGGCCATGCCGGCGCGATCATCTCGGGCGGCAAGGGCGGCGCCGAGGACAAGATCGCCGCCATGGAGGCCGCGGGCATCCGCGTGTCGCCGTCGCCGGCGCGACTGGGCTCGACCCTGGTCGAGGTCCTGAAGGGGTAAGGAGCCGCGCGCCTGCGTTGCGGCCATCGCAGGGCCGCAACGCCCATATCGGGTGTGCAGATCAACTCAGCGGGGCGGACACCCGCCCCGTTCCGGTTTGAAGGCGTTCCGCCGTGCTGACGGAAAGCCTGAAGGGCAGGGCAACCGGCCCGCGCGACAGGATGGACGCACCATGGCACGCCAGGACGTGAACGAAGCGCTCCTCGAAACCTCGTTCCTCTACGGCGCCAATGCCGCTTACATCGAGGAGTTGCAGGCGGCCTACGCCCGCAATCCCGCCTCGGTCGACCCCGCGTGGCAGGCCTTCTTCAAGGGCCTCGGCGAGGACGAGACCCTGGTCGAGAAGAACGCCGCCGGCGCCTCCTGGGAGAAGCCCAACTGGCCCGTGCCGCTCAACGGTGAGCTGGTCTCGGCGCTCGACGGCAACTGGGGCGCCCTGGAGAAGGCGCTCGGGGACAAGATCGTCGCCCGCGAGGCCAAGGAGCCGAAGCCCGGCAAGCCGCTGGACAGCGTCACCGCCACCACCGGCGTCTCGGTCGAGCAGGCCACCAAGGATTCCGTGCGGGCGATCATGCTGATCCGCTCCTACCGGATGCGCGGCCACCTGCACGCCAAGCTCGATCCCCTGGGGCTGGCACCGCGCGGCGACCACGAGGAATTGCACCCGCAGCATTACGGGTTCCAGGAGAGCGACTGGGACCGGCCGGTCTTCCTCGACAACGTGCTCGGCCTGGAGTTCGGCACGATCCGCGAGATCGTCGACATCCTGGAACGGACCTACTGCCAGACGCTCGGCGTCGAGTTCATGCACATCTCGGATCCCGCCGAGAAGGCCTGGATCCAGGAGCGCATCGAGGGCAAGGACAAGGAGATCTCCTTCACGCCCGAGGGTCGCCGAGCCATCCTCAACAAGCTGATCGAGGCCGAGGGCTTCGAGAAGTTCCTGGATCTCAAGTACACGGGCACCAAGCGCTTCGGCCTCGACGGCAGCGAGGCGATGATCCCTGCGCTGGAGCAGATCATCAAGCGCGGCGGCGCCCTCGGCGTGCGCGAGATCGTGCTCGGCATGGCCCATCGCGGCCGGCTCAACGTGCTCACCAACGTGATGGCGAAGCCCTTCCGGGCGGTGTTCCACGAGTTCAAGGGCGGCTCGGCCTCCCCGGCCGAGGTCGAGGGCTCGGGGGACGTGAAGTACCACCTGGGCGCTTCCTCGGACCGCGCCTTCGACGGCAACAACGTCCACCTGTCGCTCACCGCAAATCCGTCGCACCTGGAGATCGTCGATCCGGTGGTGCTGGGGAAGGTCCGCGCCAAGCAGGACCAGTGGGCGAAGCCCCACATCCAGCGGGCGAGCGTCCTGCCGCTGCTGATCCACGGCGACGCCGCCTTCGCGGGGCAGGGCGTCGTGGCCGAGTGCTTCGGCCTGTCGGGCCTCAAGGGCCACCGCACCGGCGGATCGGTGCACTTCATCATCAACAATCAGATCGGCTTCACCACCGATCCGCGTTTCTCGCGGTCGTCGCCTTACCCGTCGGACGTGGCCAAGATGGTCGAGGCGCCGATCTTCCACTGCAACGGCGACGATCCGGAGGCCGTGACCTTCGCCGCCAAGGTGGCGGTGGAGTACCGCCAGAAGTTCGGCAAGCCGGTCGTCATCGACATGCTGTGCTACCGCCGCTTCGGCCACAACGAGGGCGACGAGCCGGCCTTCACCCAGCCGAAGATGTACCAGCGGATCCGCAAGCATCCGTCGGTGCTGGAGAATTACGGGCGCAAGCTCGTCGAGAACGGTTCCGTGACCCAGGAGGCCCTGGACGCCCGCAAGGCCGAGTTCCGCGGCATGCTCGACACCGAGCTCGATGTCGCCAACAACTACAAGGCCAACAAGGCCGACTGGCTCGACGGCCGCTGGTCCGGCGTCAAGGCGGTCCACGAGGACGTGGACGATCCGCGCCGCGGTCGCACCGCCGTGCCGGCCGAGACGCTGCAGGAGATCGGGCGCAAGATCACGCAGGCGCCTCCCGGCTTCCACCTGCACCGCACGATCCAGCGGTTCATGGACAATCGCGCCAAGGCCGTGGAGACCGGCGCCGGCATCGACTGGGCGACCGCCGAGGCGCTGGCCTTCGGGGCGACGCTGCTGGACGGCAACCGCGTCCGGCTCTCCGGTCAGGACGTCGAGCGCGGCACCTTCTCGCAGCGCCACGCCGTCGTGATCGACCAGGAGAACGAGCAGCGCTACACGCCGCTGAACGCCATCCGCGAGGGCCAGGCCTCGATCGAGATCATCAACTCGATGCTCTCCGAGGAGGCGGTGCTGGGCTTCGAGTACGGCTACTCGCTGGCCGAGCCGAACGCGCTGGTCCTGTGGGAGGCGCAGTTCGGCGACTTCGCCAACGGCGCCCAGGTGGTGATCGACCAGTTCATCGCGAGCGGCGAGCGCAAGTGGCTGCGCATGTCCGGCCTCGTGCTGCTGCTGCCCCACGGCTACGAGGGGCAGGGGCCCGAGCACTCCTCCGCCCGACTGGAGCGCTACCTCCAGGCCTGCGCCGAGGACAACATGCAGGTCGCCAACGTCACGACCCCGGCGAACTACTTCCACATCCTGCGCCGGCAGCTGAAGCGCGACTTCCGCAAGCCGCTGGTGCTGATGACGCCGAAGTCGCTGCTGCGCCACAAGCGCGCCGTCTCGAACCTCGACGCCCTGGCGGAGGGCTCGACCTTCCACCGCGTCCTCTGGGACGATGCCGAGGAGGAGGGCGCGCAGAACAAGCTGGTGCGCGACGACAAGATCCGTCGCGTCGTGCTCTGCTCCGGCAAGGTCTACTACGACCTCCTGGAGGAGCGGGAGAAGCGCGGTCTCAACGACATCTACCTGATGCGCGTCGAGCAGCTCTACCCGTTCCCGCTCAAGGCGCTGGCCAACGAGATGGCCCGCTTCCGCAACGCCGACGTGATCTGGTGCCAGGAGGAGCCCAAGAACATGGGGGCGTGGTCCTTCGTCGAGCCCTATCTGGAATGGGTGCTCGGCCAGGCCGGCTCCGCGGTGAAGCGCGCCCGCTACGTCGGCCGTCCGGCCTCCGCCTCCACGGCGGTCGGCCAGATGTCGAAGCACCAAGCTCAGCTCCAGGCCTTCCTCAACGAGGCCCTGGCGGTCTGATCATCCGGCCATGGCCTACTTCCTGCTCCGCCTGGACCCGCCGCGCCCGAGCTTCCCGTTCGACGCGACGGAGGCCGAGATGGCGCTGTTCTCGGCCCATTCCGGGTACTGGATGGCGCAGGCGGAGGCCGGAACCGCCATCGCGGTCGGACCCGTCTTCGAATCCGGCGGCACCTGGGGCTTGGCCCTGGTCGAGGCCGCCGACGCGGCCCAGGCCGAGGCCCTCGGCGAAGCGGATCCGGTCCTGATGGCGCAGGTAGGCTTCCGGTACACCGTCTCGCCCGTTCCATCCTTGATCCTGCGGCGCTGACGTCGCGGCCCGACATCCAGAGGAGGCCCCCCGCGGGGCAACAGAGCATGGCAACCGACATCCTCGTCCCGACCCTCGGCGAATCCGTGAGCGAGGCCACCATCGGCCGCTGGTTCAAGAAGCCCGGCGACCCGGTCGCGGCCGACGAGCCGATCGTCGAGCTCGAGACCGACAAGGTGACCTTGGAGGTCAACGCTCCGGCGGCCGGCCAACTCGGCGAGATCCTGGTCAAGGACGGGGAGACCGTGGAACCGGGCGCCCTGCTCGGCTCGATCGTCGAGGCCGGTGCCGGCGGCGGCACGGCCAAGAAGGCCGCCCCGAAGGAGGTCCCGAAGGAAGCCGCCGAGACCAAGGCCGAGAGCCGGAGCGAGGCTCCCAAATCCGCGACGCCCGCCAAGGCCGAGGCGCCGGCCCAGGAATCCTCCGCCGGCTACGGCAATCACGGCGATGCCGCGGCTCCGGCGGCCCAGCAGCGCCCGGCCGGCGACAATGGCCCCGCGGTGGCCAAGCTCGCCCGCGAGACCGGCGTCGACCCGTCGGGCGTCAACGGCTCCGGCAAGGACGGTCGCGTGACCAAGGGCGACATGCTCGGGGCCATCGCCAAGGGGCCGGCGCCCGCCGCCGCCCCCGCTCGGGAGGCCCGGCCGACCCTGCCGCGCGCGCCCTCGGCTCCGGATGACGCCGCGCGCGAGGAGCGCGTGCGGATGACGAAGCTCCGCCAGACCATCGCGCGCCGCCTCAAGGACGCGCAGGACACCGCGGCGATGCTGACGACGTTCAACGACGTCGACATGTCCGCCGTGATGGCCATGCGCAGCCAGTACAAGGACATCTTCGAGAAGAAGCACGGCACCAAGCTCGGCTTCATGGGCTTCTTCACCAAGGCGGTGATCGGCGCCCTGAAGGATGTGCCGGCGGTCAACGCCGAGATCGACGGGCAGGACCTCGTCTACAAGAACTACTATCACATCGGCATCGCGGTCGGGACCGATAAGGGCCTCGTCGTGCCGGTGGTCCGCGACGCCGACGACCTGTCGATCGCGGGCATCGAGAAGAAGATCGCCGGCTTCGGCAAGAAGGCCCGCGACGGCAAGCTCTCCATCGAGGAGATGCAGGGCGGCACCTTCACGATCACCAACGGTGGCATCTACGGCTCGCTGATGTCGACGCCGATCCTCAACGCGCCGCAATCCGGCATCCTCGGCATGCACCGCATTGAGGAGCGGCCGGTGGTCCGCGCCGGCAAGATCGAGGCTCGGCCGATGATGTACCTCGCACTGTCGTACGACCATCGCATCGTCGACGGTAAGGAGGCCGTGACCTTCCTGGTGCGGGTCAAGGAGGCGCTGGAGGATCCGGCGCGGCTCGTGCTGGACCTGTGAGGCCATGATGTCGGACGCTGAGAACAGGGTCGCGGTCGTCACCGGCGGCAGCCGCGGCATCGGCCGGGCGGTGGCGCTGCTCCTCGCGGAGCGCGGCTACGCGGTCTGCCTGAGCTACGTGTCGGATGCCGCCGCAGCACACGGCGTGGTCGACACGATCACCGCCGGTGGTGGTCGCGCGCTCGCCGTGAAGAGCGATGTCGGCAGCGAGGCCGACGTCATCGCCCTGTTCCGGGCGGCCGACGGGCTCGGGCGGCTCGCGGCGCTGGTCAACAACGCCGGCGTGGTGGACGTGAAATCCGACGTTGCCGACATGAGCGCGGCCCGGCTTCAGCGGATGATGACCACCAACGTGGTCGGCAGCTTCCTGTGCGCCCGCGAGGCGGTCCAACGCATGTCGACCAAGCGAGGCGGGGGCGGCGGCGCGATCGTCAACCTGTCCTCCGTGGCGGCGCGCCTCGGCGGCCCCGGGCAGTTCGTGGACTACGCCGCCTCGAAGGGAGCGATCGACTCGCTGACGATCGGGCTCTCTCGCGAAGTCGCCGGAGAGGGCATCCGCGTCAACGCGGTGGCGCCCGGCATCATCGCCACCGAGATCCATGCCAGCGGCGGCGAGCCCGACCGGGTGGAGCGTCTCGGCCCCGGCGTCCCGATGGGCCGGGCCGGCACCGCCGAGGAGGTCGCCGCGCCGATCGTGTGGCTCCTCTCGGAGGAGGCCTCCTACACCACGGGCGCCATCCTCGACATCGGCGGCGGCCGCTGAGGCCGCAACCGATCCGACATTCCCTGCCCGTTCCACACGCGGCACGACCGAGCGGAAGCGAACCTGCATGTCCTACGATCTCGTCGTCATCGGCACCGGCCCTGGCGGCTACGTCTGCGCCATCCGCGCGGCGCAGCTCGGCCTGCGGACCGCGGTGGTCGAGAAGCGCGCGACGCACGGCGGGACTTGCCTCAACATCGGCTGCATCCCGTCGAAGGCGCTGCTCCACGCCTCGGAGGCGTTCGAGGAGGCCAACACGCATTTCGCCGATCTCGGCATCGACGTCGGCACGCCGAAGCTCGACCTGAAGAAGATGATGGCCTTCAAGGACGAGGGCGTGGCGGGCAACACCAAAGGTGTCGAGTTCCTGCTCAAGAAGAACAAGGTCGACACCTTCCACGGCACCGGCCGTATCGCCGGCGCGGGCCGCGTCGAGGTGATCGCCGAGAACGGGGGCAATCAGATCCTCGAAAGCAAGAGCATCGTGATCGCGACGGGTTCGGACGTGACGCGCCTGCCGGGCGTGACGATCGACGAGAAGGTCGTGGTGTCGTCGACCGGCGCCCTCGAGCTGGACCGGGTGCCGAAGAAGCTCCTCGTCATCGGCGCCGGAGTGATCGGGCTGGAACTGGGCTCGGTCTGGCGCCGCCTCGGCGCCGAGGTCACGGTGGTCGAATATCTCGACCGGGTGCTCCCCGGCATGGATGGCGAGGTCGGCAAGCAGTTCCAGCGGATCCTGACCAAGCAGGGCATCGGCTTCAGGCTGTCCACCAAGGTGACCGGCGTGGAGGTCGGCAAGAAGGGCGCGAGCGTGACCGTCGAGCCGGCCGCGGGCGGCGCGGCGGAGACGCTGCAGGCCGACGTGGTCCTCGTGGCGATCGGCCGGGTTCCCTACACGGAGGGTCTCGGCCTCGACACGGTCGGCGTCCAGCGGGACGACAAGGGCCGGATCCTCACCGATTCCCACTACGCCACCAACGTCACCGGGATCTACGCCATCGGCGACGTGATCGCCGGCCCGATGCTCGCCCACAAGGCCGAGGACGAAGGCGTGGCGATCGCCGAGATGTTGGCCGGCCAGTCCGGCCACGTGAATTACGGTGTGATCCCCAACGTGGTCTACACGTTCCCGGAAGTCGCCTCGGTGGGCAAGACCGAGGAGGAGCTCAAGAAGGACGGGATCGCCTACAATGCCGGCAAGTTCCCCTTCACGGCCAACGGCCGCGCCAAGGCGAACGGCACCACCGACGGCTTCGTGAAGGTGCTGGCCGACGCCCAGACCGACCGCGTCCTCGGCGTCCACATCGTCGGCGCCGATGCCGGCAACCTGATCGCCGAGGTCGCGGTGGCGATGGAGTTCGGCGCCTCCTCGGAGGACATCGCCCGGACCTGCCACGCGCACCCGACGCTCACCGAGGCCGTCAAGGAAGCCGCCCTCGCGGTGAACAAGCGCGCGATCCACGTCTGACGGGCCGCGCGCCTCGACGGGCGGATCAGGCGATCTTGCGTCGGGCGTTGGGGAGGTCGGCGATCCGCAGCAGCGCGCTCGGCGCCGGGGGGGCCGTGAGGGCGTTGAGGAGATAGGGCCTGCGCAAGCCCAGGGCGTTGTGCAGGGCCAGATCGATGTCGCGCGCGTAGAACGGCATCCGCAGCACGGCGTCGACCCCGAAGTAGCGCCCAGCCTGGGCCACGGGCTCCAGTTCGGACGTGGTCAGCAGGGTGATCCGGGTGGCGAGGCCCAGCGGCTGGATCTGGCAGGCCAGTTCCATTCCGTCGATGCCGTTCAGCTTCACGTCGATGAAGGCGAAGTCGTAGGCCGCGTGCTTGAACTGCTTCAGGGCGTGGCGGCCGTCATCCGTCTCGTCGAGTTCGATCGCGAAGCCGCTGCGGGCCACGACGCGGCTGATGGCCGACCGCCCGGCCGGGGTCGAGCAGGCCAGCAGCGCCCGGGTCGGCGTGCGACGCCGGGCATCGGCGTGCAGGAGCTGCTCGATATGGCCCGGGTCGAGGGGCGTCTTGAGAACCTCGTAGGCCCCGAGGCTGGTGGCGATCTCCTGCCAGTGCGGCATGACGCGGGTGGCCACCAGCACCAGGCATGGCGGTTCGGCCCCCGCCCGACGCGCCACCGCCACGGCCTCGGGTCCGCTCAGATCCTCGAGCTGGAGACTGACGAAGGCCAGGGTCGGGCGGCGTTGGAGGAGAATGTCGCAGAGTGCTTGGCCGGAGGTTGCCTCTTCGATCGCGGCCTGCGGATCGAAGCGCTGAACGACCGCCCGCAGAGAGGCGCGACGGCCCGCATCGCAGTCCGCGATAACGACCCGTGCCGACGTCCCCCCGTTATCAAGCCCCATGGCGCCCGTCCAAGTCGATCCGATCCCTGCCGCCAAGAGTGGGCTTAGATCGTGACGAAGCTCTTAAAGAAACAGCTGTTCACCTAACCGCGAGCATCACATCGCTATTCCATGCAGGAGCGACCCCGATAACAGCTCCTATATCTGGCTAGATTAGCGACTAAACCGAGGATGGGCCGACGCGTAGGCACTCATCAGCCGCGCGGCATCAACCTGCGTGTAGAGCTGCGTGGTCGACAGGGAGGCGTGGCCGAGGAGTTCCTGGATCGCACGCAGTTCCCCTTGTCGCGCAAGGAGATGCGTCGCGAAGGAATGGCGCAGGGCGTGCGGCGTGGCGCTGTCGGGCAGGCCGAGGGCCCCCCGGGCGCGGGCGACCGTGTACTGAATGATCCGCGGCGACAAAGGGCCGCCCCTGGCACCGACGAAGAGAGGCCCGTCCGACGGCAGCGGCAGCGGGCAGGCGGCGATATAATCGGCGACGGCCTGTGCCACGATGGGCAGGATCGGCACCATGCGCTGCTTGCCCCCCTTGCCCAGGACGGTAACCTGATCGCTGCCCGGCAGCGGCGCATCCCGGCGCGCGAGGCCCAGAGCCTCCGAGATACGCAATCCGGCGCCGTACAGAAGCGCCAGCACGGCGGCGTCCCGGGCAAGCACCCAGGGCTCGCGCTCCTCGCCGGCGCGGATGCCGGTATCGGTGAGCGCCACGGCAGCCTGCACGGGCAGGGGCCGCGGCAGGCGGCGAGGAACCTTGGGCGAACGCACGCCGCCCAGCGCCGAGACCGTCCCGTGCCCCTCCCGCTCGAGGTAGCGCGCGAAGGAGCGCAGGCCCGCGAGCATGCGCATCAGCGAACGGCCGGACACCGCCTCGGCCCGCCGTGCGGCCATGAAGGCGCGGATGTCGCGCACCTTCAGAGCGATCAGCATCGGGATCGTCGGGGTACCCTGCCGCGACGCGAGGTGAAGGAGAAACTGGCGCAGGTCGCGCCCGTAGGCCTCGACGGTGTTGGGCGACATCCGCCGCTCGCGGGCGAGCCCCTCGGTCCAGGCCCGGACGACGTCGCGGAGGCGCGCGTCGCCCGGTATCAGTATCAGGTCATGGTCGGTCGCGCGTGCAGCCATGAGTCCACTCGACCGGATGTGTCTTGCCGAGCCCTTAACGCCGGACCCGGACCCAGCCGCCTGTCGCCACGCTCGCCCCCTGCGGCGCCCCGTGCCAAGCTGCCCCGATGACAGCCCTCGCTTATGCCGGCGCCGCCCTCGCGGAGATCGCCGGATGCTTCGCGTTCTGGTCGTGGCTGCGACTGGGCCACTCAGTCTGGTGGGTCCTGCCCGGGCTGGTGTCGCTCGCGGTGTTCGCCGCCCTGCTGACGCTCGTGGACACACCGGCGGCGGGGCGCGCCTTCGCGGCCTATGGCGGGGTCTACGTCGCCGCGTCGGTTCTGTGGCTGTGGCTCGCGGAAGGCCACCGGCCCGACCGCTGGGATCTCGCGGGCAGCGTGGTCTGCCTCGCCGGGACGGCGCTGATCCTGCTGGGTCGACGGGGCTGAGGCGGTCTCACCGCCCCATGGCGTAGAACTCGACGTTCGGCCGCAGGTCCGCCACGCTCGCGAGCCGGTTCGACAGGGCGAAGAGCGCCGTGATCGCCGCGATGTCCCACACATCGTCCGGGCTGAAGCCATGCTCGGCGAGTGCAGCGTGATCCTCCGGGCCGACGGTCTGGGAGGCGGTCGCCACCGTCACCGCGAAGGCCAGCATGGCGCGCTGGCGCGGCGTGATGTCGGCCTTGGCGTAGTTGACCGCCACCTGATCGGCGAGGAGCGGGTTCTTGGCCCGGACCCGCAGGATCGCCCCATGGGCGACGACGCAGTAGAGGCATTGATTGGCCGCGCTGGTAGCCACGACGATCATTTCGCGCTCGGCCTTCGAAAGGCCGCCGGGCCGATCCATCAGCGCGTCGTGGTAGGCCATGAAGGCGCGAAACTCGTCGGGACGGTGCGCCAGTGCCAGGAAGATGTTGGGCACGAAGCCGGCCTTCTCCTGCACGAGAGTGATTCGGGCGCGCAGATCCTCCGGCATCTCCGAGAGCTTCGGCACCGGGAAGCGGCTGATCGGGGCCTCCACGCTCATGATCGTCCTCCAATTCCTGTGCCTTGGTGAAACCAGGCGTTCACGATACGTACGGCAGCGTCGGGCCGTTCGTCGAGCCGGAAGCATCATGACCAGCCCCATCCGCATCCTCGGCATCGATCCCGGGCTCCGCCGCACCGGCTGGGGCCTGATCACCGCGCAGGGGACGAAGCTTACCTACGGCGATTGCGGCGTCGTCACCTCGGACGGCGACCTGCCCCTGGCCCTGCGCCTGCGCGAGCTGTTCGAGGGCATCAGCCGGATCGTCGAGGCCGTCCGGCCTCACGAGGTCGCCGTGGAGGAGACCTTCGTCAACAAGGACGCGCAGGCGACGCTCAAGCTGGGACACGCCCGAGCCATGGCCCTCGTGGTCCCGGCGCTCGCCGGCCTGCCGGTGTTCGAGTACGCGCCCAATCTCATTAAGAAGACCGTGGCGGGCTCCGGACACGCCGAGAAGGTGCAGATCCAGGCGATGGTGCGCTTCCTGCTGCCGAAGGCCGAGTTCCGGGTGGCCGACGCCGCCGACGCGCTGGCCATCGCGATCACCCATGCCAGTCACCGGGACGCGCACGCCCTCCGTCAGGCCCACCTGCCCGGTGGCAAGCGCCGCAGCCTCACCGGCCAGGCGGCCGCGGGGCAGGGTCTTGAAGGGAAGGGCTTCTCGGCGGCCGCAGCCGCGCGCATCGAGGCCGCGCTGGCGAAACAAGGCTGACGGGATCGGGAAGAACTTGGTGGGGGAAGTAGGACTCGAACCTACGAAGCTTACGCAGCGGATTTACAGTCCGCCCCCTTTGCCGCTCGGGACATTCCCCCAAGGCGGGTTCTTCACCCGCGGCGCCCTTATGGTGAGGGGTGGGCCGGGTGTCAACGCTTGTGGTGGCCGGATCCACGTCTGAGCCTGGGTGGGGACCGCCCTGCGTTACGTTCGGCGCGGGATCCCGGATCGGCTTCCGCTTCGCGGCGCCCATCCCCGGCCGCTCCGGCGCAGGCTGGAACGCGACGCCCGCGACAGGCGCCTGCCGCGCGAGCGCCGTCCGCGTCCCGGAGCGGGCACAGGACGTGCGGCGTGCGCGACTCGACGCGTGCGGGACGAAAACGCGAACGTTCTGCGACTCCGGGGGATTCACAAAGGAATTCCGATCGGTCACGGTGCGTGCATGTCGCCCAGCTTCGTCGGCCTTTGACCCGCCCCGCCCCGTCCTTGCGGTCGCATCAGCGCACGCTGATGGCTCTGGTCGACGCCATGGCGCGCGGCGAGGCGGCGCATGTCGGGAACATCCTGGCGGCGGTGACGCCCGGCGGCGGCAAGTCGCTGCTGCCCGTGATCGCCGCGCACCGGCTGATTGCGGCCGGTCTGGTCGAGCGGGTGGTCTGGGTGGTGCCGCGCGACTCCCTGCGGCTGCAGGCCGAGGAGGCCTTTGCCGACCCGCTGTGGCGGGCGACCTTCGGGCACGCGCTGAGCGTCCGCGCGGCCGACAACGAGCGGGATCCGGCCCGGGGGCTTGCCGGCTACGTCACCACCTATCAGGCGGTCGCCGCCGCCCCGGCACTTCACCTGGCGGAAGCGCGGGCGCACCGCACGCTCCTGGTCATCGACGAGGTCCACCACCTCCCGGTGGCCGGGCGACCGGGGTCCGACGAGGCCTCGGCCGAGGACCGCGAGGCGGGCGCGTGGTCCCGGGCGATGCTGCCGCTCATGGAGGCGGCCGCCGTCCGCCTTCATCTGTCGGGGACCCTGGAGCGGGCGGACGGGCGGCGCATCCTCGGGCTGCCCTACCGGCCCGCCGCTCCGGGGCACGGGCCTGAACTGGACCTCGACGCCCCGGGGCTGGCGGTGATCGGCTACTCGCGGGCGCAGGCGCTGACCGAGCGGGCCGTGCTGCCGGTGACGTTCGGAGCCATCGACGGCGAGGCGAGCTGGCTGGAGGGCGGGCAGATCGCCGGGGACAGCCCCCGGGTCGGGCCGCATCGTCTCGGCGCGGGTTCGGTGCGCGTCACCACCCGACCGGCCCTGTTCACGGCCCTGAGGACCGGTTTCGCCCGCGATCTCCTGAGCGAGGCGTTCTTCGCCACGAAGCGGCTGCGTGCCCGGCGCCGGGCGGAGCGCTGCCTGCCCCTGGGCGAGCCGGCCCGGGGGCTCGGCAAGCTCCTGGTTGTGGCGCCGGATCAGGCGAGCGCCCGCTCGTACCTGACGACCCTGCGGGACTGGATGCCGGCCGGGCAGGGGGAGCGCGATGTCCGTCTGGCGACCTCCGGGCAGGGGGATGCCCACGCGGCGCTCGCTGCTTTCCGGCTCACGCCTGAGCCGGCGATCCTGGTCACGGTGGCCATGGCATACGAGGGGCTCGACGCTCCCGAGGTCTCGGTGGTCGCGGCCCTGACTCATATCCGCTCGCGTCCCTGGCTGGAGCAGATGCTGGCCCGGGCCACCCGGGTCGATCCGCACGCGGGATCCTACGACGCGCAGCAGGCTCTGATCTTCCACCCCGACGACCCGCTCTTCGCCCGGTTCCGCCTGGAACTCGAGACCGAGCAGGGCAGCAGCGTGCGGCCGCCCCGGGAGCGCCCGGTGAGCGCGGTGGTGCCGGAGCGCACCCGCTGGCGGGACGACGAGCCCGCCGGGATCACTCCCCTGGAGAGCAACGCGATCGGTCTTCGCTACGCCCTGTTGCGCCCACGCCTCGCGGAGCCCGCGCCGGCGTCACCGGCGCCGGAGCCCCCGTCGATCACCGAGCGCACCCTGCGCCAGCGCCTCGCCGCCGCGGTGGCGGGGCAGGCGGTCGAGGACGAGACCTCCCTGCGGGTGCCGCGCGGCAGCAACCTCGCCCACCGCTACAACGCCGTCCTGAAGCGCGTCCTGGGCAAGGGCCGCGCGACCATGACGCTCCCGGAGCTGGAGGCGGCCCTCGCTTGGCTTGAACGCCATCGCCTCTCCGACCATCTCGACCGCCTCGACGGCGACGCGCGCTACGCATGGTCGGCCCGCCAGCGCCGGGGCCGCTGGCAGCCGGAGCGGGCCGCGGGCCGGTGACGCGGAACGGGAAGGACCATCCTGATGACCGAGAGCCTGCCCGCAGACTTCGCGTTGGCCCTGGAGAACGAGGCGCCTCCGGCAGCGTGGCCGGCGCCGCTCGCGGCCCTGTGGTGGCTCGCCGGCGATCCGGGGGGACCCGGCACGGACGCCTGGGCGCGAGCGCACGCCATCGTCCAGGACGCGTCCGGTCCGGAGGCGGCCTGGGTGCACGCCCATCTCCACCGGCTCGAAGGCGATACCGGCAACGCGCGCTACTGGTACGGGCGCGCCGGTCGCCCGGAAGCGTTCGGCCCTCTGGCATCGGAGCGGAACGCCATCATCGCCGACCTCATGGCCTCGGCCTGATCCGCCCGATTGCCAGGGATCGAAAACGCGCTCGTCGCCGTTCCTGACGCGATGCGGGCGCGGGTCCGTGCGCCGCATTTGCGGAGAACGACGGATTCACTTTTGTCGCGCATCCTGATGTTTGCGGCGTAGCGGCAGTTTTTTGCCGACCAACCACGATCCCATGATCGTCGCACCTCCACAACTTCAGATTTAATAATGTCTGCTTTGCCTTATCGGGCTCTGTCTGAGTGCCGGTAATTGATTTTTATCGCCCCGATTTGTATTTTTTTATTCAACATTCCTTGGAGTCTGATTATGCCTAAGGGTACCGAGTCCGCAATCAGGGGAGCATACTGGTCACCGTGATGAGCATGGGGTGTCTATTCTGCGGCGTTTGTCTGGCGGGCCTTTCACTGCGCTATCCGGCGCGCGCGGCCGTTCTGGAACGCTGGAGCGGGATCTGCCTGATGCTCGGGCTCTGCCTGCTCGGGGCGGCGCTGCACGGCGTCCGCGTCTAGCGGACTGCCGCAGACGTTCTCTCCCGTTTCGGCCCCCTGGCGAAACGAGCGCGTGCGGGCCAAGACTGCTCCATCGGCAGCGGCTCCGGGCTGCCCAGGCGCCGGTCAGGCCTGGATCGCGGCGGCCTCGCGGGCGCGGCTGCCGCAGGCGGAGCAGAACCGCTCGAAGGTGCTCTTGCGATGCGCGCAGGTCGGGCATCGCTCGAACAGGCCGATCCCGCAATGCGGACAGAAATTGGCATCCGGGCTGGCCATATCGACGGGCCGCTCGCAGCCCGGGCAGACCTTTTTAGCGAGGCGCAGCAGTGCCTGATCGGTGGCGATCTCGGTGCGGCGTTCCACGTCGGGCCGCGCCTCGGCCATCCGTTGACGCTCCCGGTAGGCGTAGAGGGCGTTGATCGCTGCGCGCCCCGCCACGAGCGTGACCACCACGCCGACCCCGTAATGAACGTAGCCGCCGTAGCTCGGCAGATACGGCACCAGTTCGACGAAGAACGCGAAGGCGGCCGCCAGCGCGAAACCCCAGACGAACGGCCAGTTGCGCGTCTTGCGCCGCTTCAGCAACAGCCACCCGGCCAAAACCAGAAGTGGTAGGGTCACGGCGAGCCGGTAGCCGAAGACGCGCAGCTCCTGCGTGCGTTGGGACGCCTGGAGACTCTCCTGGGCCTCGCCACGCTGCGCGCTGTCGTCGGCCATCAGGGCCGCTTCGGTCTGCGCGAGGCCGAGATCCGCCTGGGCCAAGCCTTCGAGCTTCTCCTCGACGCTCCGTTCGGCGGCCTTCAGGGCGTCGAGCTGCCGCGTGCGCGCGATGAGGTCGGGATCCTGGTCGACGCGCTGGGTTGAGTCGCGGGTCTTCAACCAGTTGGCGAAGGTCTCGCGGGCGGCCGCGGAGGCCGCGCGCGCCGCGTCGAGGGCGAGCTGCACCTGATCCGTCTGCGCCTGCGTGTCGTTACGCGCCCGGCGGACCTGCTTCAGGGCCGTCGTGGTGGCCTCGGATTTACCGGGATCGAGGAACTGCTCCAGGGTGTAGCGATGCTCCACCTCCGGGAGGTCGCCGACGACCAGGGAGCCGAGACCGATCAGGAACCCCGCGAAGGCGAGGGCCACCAGCCAGAGGACGAAGGTGAAGGATCGCTCGGACAGACTGACACCTGATCTCAACGCGCGATCCTCGGTTTTCCAGGCGGCTGACGGCACCGGACCAGGCTGGTGGCCGGTATGCCGACTGCGCGGCCGTCGGCGTCCGACGCCGAATCGACTTCCCTCCGCCGGTAGCCGCGGAGCTTAGCAGGCCGTCGCGAGCGCTGTCCCACGCCTGCGTTCATTCCACGCCCGCCGTCGCGGCCTGCGCGGGAGCGGCGATTCGACGGCGCGCAGCCGTTTCCGGCATCCCGGAGGCCGCCAAGCGGAACGCTGGGCTTCATAGCCTGTTGTCAGCCCGCCCGGCACGGATGCTGGGCCTCGAACATCGGAGCGGAGCCATGAGCCTCCTCGGCAGCATCGTCGGCAAGATCCTCCACCCGTTCGGCGGTGGAACCGCGGACGCCGCACCCGCGCCAACGGCCGGTTCCGGCGGTCCGGCCACGTCGAGCACCCCCTCGACCCCCGGCAGCTCGGGCAGCGGCGAGCCGGTCGATGTCGCGGCCGTTCTCACCGGCCTCGCCGAGAAGAACCCGCAGACGCTCGACTGGCGTCACTCGATCGTGGACCTGATGAAGCTGCTCGGCCTCGATTCCGGCCTCGCCTCGCGCAAGCAGCTCGCCGACGAGCTGCACTACACCGGCGACAAGGAAGATTCCGCCAGCATGAACATCTGGCTGCACAAGCAGGTGATGCAGAAGCTCGCCGAGAACGGTGGCAAGGTCCCGGACGACCTGAAGCACTAGTTCCCGCGATCATCAGACCCGGCGCCTGGCGCCGGGTCCCACCTCAGCGGCCGCTGCGGACCCGGGTCCACAGCCGCGTCACGAAGCGCTGGGTGCGGTCGTCCCAGGCCGTGTTGATGGACAGGCGCTGCATCGTCGCCTCGTCCGGGTAGATCCCTGGATTGCTCAGGATCTCGGGCTTCACGAACTTCTTCGCCGCGAGATTTCCGCTGGCGTAGGAAACGAAGTTGGTGTTGGCCGCTGCCACTTCGGGCCGCATCATGTAGTCGATGAAGGCGAGAGCCTCGGCGGGATGCGCGGCATCCTTCGGGATCGCGAAGGTGTCGAACCACATCAGTGCGCCTTCCTTCGGCACCACGTAGGCGATCTCGATCCCGTTCTTGGCCTCCTCGGCGCGGCGCTTGGCCTGCATCACGTCGCCCGAATAGCCCACCGCGACGCAGATATCGCCGTTGGCCAACGCCTGGATGTACTCCGACGAGTGGAACTTCCGCACGGAGCCGCGGACCTTGTAGAGGGCGTCCGTCACCAGGGTCATGTCATCCCAGCGCTTGGAATCGGCCTTGGCCCCGAAGGCCGGGAGCATGCTGGGGATCAGGTCCTCGGGACTGTCGAGCATCATGATCCCGCAATCCTTCAGTCTGTTGGCCGAGGCGGGATTCAGCAGGACGTTCCAGGTGTTCATCGCGGCGTTGGCACCGAGCCGCTCGCGGACGGCGGCGACGTTGTAGCCGATTCCGGTGGTGCCCCACATGTAGTCGACGGCGTAAGTGTTGCCGGGATCGTAGATGGCCAGCCGACTGGTGACGTCGGGCCAGAGGTTGCCGATGTTCTTCAGCCGGGACTTGTCGAGGGGCAGGAACGCCCCGGCCCGGATCAGCCGCTGCAGGTAGGGCCCGGACGGCACGACGATGTCGTAGCCGGAGCGCCCGGCCAGCAGCTTGGTCTCCAGGATCTCGTTGTTGTCGTAGGTGTCGTAGACGACCTTGATCCCGGTCTCGCGGGTGAAGGCGTCGAGCATCTTCGGATCGATGTAATCCGACCAATTGTAGATGTTGACGACCCGCTCCTCGGCGGCCGGAGCCGGCTGCGCGAGGGGAAGGGCGACCAGAGAGGCGGCCAGAAGGGCGGCCGCCAGGGTGATGCGCCGAGGGCCGTTCACCGGCTCCTCGCGGCCACGACCACGATCTCGACGAGGTACTCGGGCGCGGCGAGCTTGGCTTCGACGGTGGCGCGGGCCGGGGGGTTCTCCGGGGAGACCCAGGCGTCCCAGGCCGCGTTCATCTCCGCGAAGGTCGCGATGTCGGCGAGGTACACGGTGGCCGAGAGGATGCGTTCCTTGTCGCTGCCGGCCGCCGCCAGCAGGCGGTCGATCTCCGCCAGGATCAGCTGGGTCTGGATCGTCACCCCGGTGCCGACCGTGTCGGAGGCGACCTGCCCGGCGAGATAGACCATATTGCCGAAGGTCACGGCCTGCGACATCCGCTTGCCCGGCTCGATCCGCTGAATGTCCATGCCTGTCTCCACCGCCCTGGGGAATCGGCGTATCTGCCGCCGCACCGGCCCGGCCGTAAAGAGCCGCGCGTGCAACCGCCGTACGAAGGTGAGGAAAATCGTCGTCGGCACGAGGGGTGCGGGCAACCGTCGCGGGTTGCGAAGCGTTCTGCCGCCATAGACCAGTCATGCTTAGGGGTTTGTCATGGGTATCCTCTGGACCATCATCATCGGGTTCCTCGCCGGCGTCATCGCCAAGTTCCTCATGCCGGGCCCGAACGAGCCCGCCGGCTTCATCCTGACCACGATCCTCGGCATCATCGGCGCCTTCGTGGCGACCTTCCTGGGCCAGGCGATCGGCTGGTACGGGCCCAACCAGGGGGCGGGCTTCATCGGCGCCATCGTGGGTGCCGTGGTGGTGCTGTTCATCTACGGCCTGATCGCCGGCCGCCGCACCACCACCTACTGACCGGACCAAGAGGACCCGGAACGACGAGGGGCGCCCCGCGGGGCGCCCCTTTTTTCATGGGCGTGAGCCCGGGAGCTCAGAGGTGCTCGGAGGCGGCCTTCACGGCGCAGTGGCCGGTGGCACCGCGCACCGCGAGGCCGACGCCGACGACGAGCGCCAGCAGGCTCAGGAGCTTGTTGGGGCGGGGCTGCGCCGCCGCGGCGGCGATGCCGAGGCCGAGCGCCACCGAGACGGCGCGCTCCGTCGTCGACAGGTTCGGCTGCCCGCTGAAGATGTCGTGCATCATATCGTTGGCCATGAGGGTCTCCGGTTGGAAGTCGCGGAGGAACGCGGCATCCGACGCCCCGTTCCCGGCCGGCCGCCCCGGCCGACCCAACAAAAAAGGCGCGGCCCCTGAGGACCGCGCCCGCTCGAGAGATCCCGCGCCGGCCGGAGCCGGCGCGGGCCGTTCGCGGTTTACTCGCCGGCTTCGCGGCGGCGCTCGCCGCGATGGCGACCACCCTCGCGGGGCTCGCGGGGCTCGTCGCCCCGCTCGGACCGGTCGGCGTCGCGCTGGGACTTCACCTTCTCGGTGATGTCCTCGCCGGTCTCCTGATCGACCACCTTCATGGACAGGCGGATCTTGCCGCGGTCGTCCTGGCCGAGGAACTTCACCTTGACCTTGTCGCCTTCCTTGACGACGTCCTGCACCTTGGCGACCCGCTGGGCGGCGAGTTCCGAGATGTGCACGAGACCGTCCTTGGCCCCGAAGAAGTTCACGAAAGCGCCGAACTCCATGCACTTCACGATCGTGCCGTCGTAGATCACGCCGACTTCCGGCTCCGCCACGATCGAGCGGATCCAGTTGTAGGCCGCCTTGATCGCCTTGCCGTCGGCCGAGGCGATCTTGACGATGCCGGTATCCTCGATGTTGATCTTGGCGCCGGTCTTCTCGACGATCTCGCGGATCACCTTGCCGCCGGTGCCGATCACGTCGCGGATCTTGTCGGTCGGGATCTGCATCGTCTCGATGCGCGGCGCGTACTCGCCGAGCTCCGGACGGGCAGCGGTGAGGGCCTTGGCCATCTCGGCGAGGATGTGGGCGCGCCCGTCCTTCGCCTGGTCGAGGGCGACCCGCATGATCTCCTCGGTGATGCCGGCGATCTTGATGTCCATCTGGAGCGAGGTCACGCCCTCGTCCGTGCCGGCCACCTTGAAGTCCATGTCGCCGAGGTGATCCTCGTCGCCCAGGATGTCGGACAGGACCGCGAAGCGCTCACCCTCGAGGATGAGGCCCATGGCGATGCCCGCCACCGGGCGGCGCAGCGGCACGCCGGCATCCATCAGCGACAGCGAGCCGCCGCAGACCGAGGCCATCGAGGACGAGCCGTTCGACTCGGTGATCTCCGACACGACGCGGATCGTGTAGGGGAACTCGTGGGCCGGCGGCAGGACCGGACGGATCGCCCGCCAGGCCAGCTTGCCGTGGCCGATCTCGCGACGGCCCGGGGAGCCCATCCGGCCGGTCTCGCCGACGGAATAGGGAGGGAAGTTGTAGTGGAGCAGGAAGCGCTCCTTGTAGGTGCCGTCGAGCGAGTCGATGAACTGCTCGTCCTCGCCGGTGCCGAGGGTGGCGACCACCAGGGCCTGGGTCTCGCCGCGGGTGAACAGCGACGAGCCGTGGGCCCGCGGCAGAACGCCGACCTCGGAGACGATCGGGCGGACCGTCTTCAGGTCGCGGCCGTCGATGCGCGCGCCGGTGTCGAGCACGTTCCAGCGCACGACCTTCGACTGGGCTTCCTTGAAGGCGGCCTTGACCTTCTCGGCCGGATGCTTCTCGGCGCCCTCGGGGCAGAGGGCGGCCATCACCTTCGCCTTCACGGCGTCGACGGCGGCGTAGCGCTCCTGCTTGACGGTCTTGGTGTAGGCGGCGCGCAGCTCGGCCTCGCAGACCTCCAGCACGGCCTTCTCGACGTCGGCGTTCTCGGGGGCCTTGAAGTCGCGCGGCTCCTTGGCGGCCTTCTCGGCGAGACGGATGATCGCCTCGATCACCGGCTGGAAGTGCTTGTGGCCGAACATAACGGCGCCGAGCATCACGTCCTCGGAGAGCTCCTTGGCCTCCGACTCGACCATCAGGACGGCGTCCTGCGTGCCGGCGACGACGAGGTCGAGGCTCGACTCTTCCTTGGTCTCGGTGACCAGCGGGTTCAGCCGGTAGCCGCCGTTGATGTAGCCGACCCGGGCGCCGCCGATCGGGCCCATGAACGGCACGCCCGACAGGGTGAGGGCGGCGGAAGCGGCGACCATCGCGACGATGTCGGGATCGTTCTCAAGGTCGTGGGTCAGGACCGTGACGACGACCTGGGTGTCGTTGCGCCAGCCCCCGACGAAGAGCGGGCGGATCGGGCGGTCGATCAGGCGGGAGACCAGGGTCTCCTTCTCGGAGGGACGGCCCTCGCGCTTGAAGTAGCCGCCGGGGATGCGGCCGGCCGCGTAGGCGCGTTCCTGGTAGTTCACGGTGAGCGGCATGAAGTCGATGCCGGGCTTCGGCTCCTTCGTGGCGACCACGGTGGCGAGCACCGAGGTCTCGCCGTAGGTGGCGACCACGGCGCCGTCGGCCTGCCGGGCGACCTTGCCGGTCTCGAGGACGAGCTTGCGGTCGCCCCACATCAGCTCTTCGCGTTGAACGTCGAACATTCTCAATCTCTTCCTTGCCTGCGGCGGGCCCAAGCCCGGCGCCGGCCGGGGGCAAGACGGCGAGACACTCCGCTGGCGGAGTGTCTCGCGATCCTGCCCCGATGCCGACGCCTCGAAGCGGCCCGTTTGTCGGGAGGCCGGACCCATTCCGGCAGCCCGCAATCGTGAAACGCGGCCCCGGGCCGGGCCCGGAACCGCGCGAAATGCGCCTTAGCGGCGGATGCCGAGACGCTCGATGAGGGCGCGGTAGCGGGCCTCATCCTTGCGCTTGACGTAGTCGAGCAGCGAGCGGCGCTGCGAGACCAGTTTCAGGAGGCCGCGCCGGGAGTGGTTGTCCTTGGCGTGGGTCTTGAAGTGGCCGGTGAGGTTGGTGATCCGCTCGGTCAGGATTGCCACCTGGACCTCGGGGGATCCCGTGTCCTTGGCGTCCTTGCGGTGTTCCTTGATGAGCGCGGTCTTGCGCTCTGCCGTGATCGACATCGCATGCCTTTCGGGTTGTGCTGGTCGGATGCGGCGCCCTAATCCAGGCGCGCGCGGGCTCGGCGTTCGGCCGGTGCCGGGATGTCGTCCAGCACGGTCACAGCGCCAAGCGGTTCAAGCCCCGCCCGGTAACCCGGGTCGAGGCTGCGCGATCCATACACGAAACCCCGGCAGATGCCAGCCCCGGGCGAGGCGGTGGGCGGAAGCCCGACTCGACGCCGGCCGGCGGAGATGATCCAGTCCGTGCCGCTGCTCCGCGCCGCAGCCGGCCGCATAGTGCCTGCGGATCGTCTGCCGACGCCGGACTTCCGGCGCGGAACCTGCACCGCCGGGCACGCGCCGGATCGCGCGAAGGAGAACGGAGGCGATGGCGGAACCCGCGGCGACGACGGCGGCCGGCGACGCGCTCGCGCCGCACCGCGGCCTCGCCCGAAACCTCACGGCCCCCGGCCTCGTCGCCATCGGACTCGGGGCCACGATCGGCGCGGGCATCTTCGTGCTCACCGGCACGGCGGCGGCGCAATATGCCGGCCCTGCGCTCAGCCTCTCCTTCGTGATCGGCGGGATCGCCTGCGGTCTCGTCGGCCTGTGCTACGCCGAACTGGCCGCCATGATCCCGGAGGCGGGGTCCACTTACACCTACACCCGCGCCAGCCTGGGCCGGCTTCCCGCCTGGATCATCGGCTGGGATCTCGTGCTGGAATTCGCGATGGCGGCCGCGACCGTGGCGGTCGGCTGGTCCGGCTACGCGCAGTCGCTGGCCGCCGAATTCGGCCTGCACCTGCCGCCGCAGCTCGCGGGCGCCCCCGGAGACGGCGGCCTCGTGAACCTGCCGGCCGCCGGAATCATCCTGGCCCTGACCCTCCTGCTGACGCGCACCACCCGCGAGGCCGCCCTGATCAACGGGCTCCTCGTGGCCTGCAAGGTCGCCATCATCCTGGCCTTCGTGGGCGTCGGCGCAGCGCATTTCCGGCCCGAACTCTGGCGCCCCTTCGTGCCGGAGAACGCCGGATCCTTCGGCGCCTACGGATGGAGCGGCGTGTTCCGCGGAGCCGCGGTGGTGTTCTTCGCCTTCGTGGGCTTCGAGACCGTGGCGACCGCGGCGGGCGAGTGCCGGGCGCCGCAGCGCGACGCGCCGGTGGGGCTCATCGGCTCGCTGCTGATCACCACGGTCCTGTACGTGGCGATGGCAGCCGTGCTCACCGGCCTCGTCCCCTACCGCGACCTTGACGTCGCCGATCCGGTGGCCCGGGCGGTGGACACCATCGGCCTGCCGGGCTTCGCGACGGTGATCAAGGCGGGCGCGCTCATCGGCCTGACGACTTCGGCGCTGACCGCACTCTACGGGCAGGGCCGGATCTTCTTCGCCATCGCCCGCGACGGGCTCCTCCCGGACGTCTTCTGCCGGGTCCACCCGGTGTCGCGGGTCCCCGTGGCGAGCCAGGTGGTGATCGGGCTGTTCACGGCGGCGGTGGCCGGGCTCGTGCCCATCGGAATCCTCGGCGAAATCGTCAGCATCGGCACGCTGCTCGCCTTCAGCCTCGTCTGCGCGACGGTGCTGATCCTGCGCCGGACGGATCCGGACCGGGCGCGGCCATTCCGCGTCCCGGCGGCGACGCTCACGGCCAGCCTCGGGATCCTGTCCTGCGCGACGTTGATGGCCTCGCTCCCGGCCGACACCTGGATCCGCCTCGCGCTCTGGCTCGCGATCGGCCTCGCCCTCTACGCCGGCTATGGCCGGCGCCGCGCCCGGCTCAACCGATCAGGTTGATCGTGGCCTGCGTCAGGGTGCTGAGCGCGGTCGACGCGTTGAGGCTCAGCTCGTAGCTCCGGATCACCCGCTGCAGGTCCGCGGATTCCATCGTCGCGTTCACGTTGGGCAGCCGCACGTAGCCCCGCGCATCGGCGGCGACGTGGCCGGGTTCGTAGCGCCTGCGGAAATCGCTCGTGTCGCGGACGATCCGGCCCACGGGGTCGCGGGAGTCGTCGGGCACCACGGGCGCGAACACCGCGATCTTGCGGGCATAGGGCGCCCCGCCCGCCGTCGTCGCGGCCGAGTCGACGTTGGCGAGGTTCTCGGAGATCGTGCGGATGCGCCCGCTCTGCACCTGCCGGCCCGCGGCCAGGACGTCGGAGGCCGCGTGGAGGGCGCTGGTGTCCGGCATGTGCGGGGCCTGATCGGCGGGAAGATCTGAACAGGTTCTTACCCGACAGGCTTAATCCCGGGTTAAGCCGCCCGTCCGGACAGGCTCAGCGCCTCCCGGAGATCCCGGCCGTCGGTCAGCCGCAAGCCGCGGCGGCGCAGGCCGGCCAGCATCGCCCGGTCGGGGAAGGGGCAGTAGGGCAGCACCGCCTCGGAGCGTCCCTCGGGCAGGGTGCCGGACCGGACGATATCGTCGAGCAGGCGATCCAGCATCCCGCGCCCGTGCGCGTGCAGCGCCACGGCGGCCCGGGTGGCGGTGGTGCCGGCGGGCAGCGGGACGGCCTCCTGGGCCAGGATCGCCCCCGTGTCGATCGTGGCGGTCAGTTTGTGAAGGGTCATGCCGAAGCTGCCCGGCCCCTCGGCCAGGGCGTGGATCGTCGGCACCGGGCCGCGGTGGCGCGGCAACAGGCCGGGATGGCCGTTGATCCCGCCGAGCCGCGCCAGCCCGATGGTCTCGGCCTTGAGGATCTGGTCGAAATGGTAGGTCAGGATCAGGTCCGGCGCCGTCGCGCGCAGGCGCTCGGCGACTTCCGGACCGTTGACGTCGTCCACCGTCAGGGTCGGGATCCCGAGGCGGCGGCACAGGGTCTTCAGGGGGGTGGCCTCCGGCACCTCGGTGCTGCCGGCGGCCGCCTGCGTCAGCGGCGCGAGCGGGCGCAGCAGGTCCGGCAGGCCGAAATTCACCGCCAGGTAGGGCAGGATGCCGGGACCGGAGCGCGCAAGGTGCCGCCGAACCTGCCCGGTCAGGCCGCCGCTCGACGGTCGCTCGGCGTTCGACAGTCCGACCAGCACGATATCGGCCCGGTGATCGGCGACGAGGCGGCGCACCACGCGGGCGTTCGGCAGGGCCTCCAGGACGAACAGCGCGATCCGGGGGCGCGCCATCAGCGCCGCGTCCGCCGCTGGAAGCGGAACGCGTAGAGGCCGGCCTTGCGGACGCTCTCCGGCAGGAGCAGCACGGTGCGGGCCAGCGCCGTCAGGATGTAGGGGAACGCGATCACGTCGCGGTTGGCCGCGATACCCTTGGCGATGCGCACGGCCGCTTCCTCGGCGCTGATCTCCAGCGGGCGCCAGCCCTTCAGCTCGCCGCCCATCGGGGTCTTCACGTAGCCCGGAGTCACGACGTTCACCTTCACGCCGCGCGGCCCGACCTTCTGGCGCAGGGCGAGGCCGTGGGCGACGAGGGCGGCCTTGGCGCCGCTATAGGCCGGCGCATCCTGGAGGGGGGCATAGGCGGCCAGCGACGACACGAGCACGATCTGGCCGCGGCCGCGCTGGAGCATCAGCGTCAGGACGGGCAGCATGACGTTGAGCGAGCCGGTGTAGTTGATGTCGGCGGTCTCGAAGGCGACGTCCTCGGCCTCGACCTGCCCTTCCTGGTTGCCGCCGTTCACCGCCGCGTTGGCGACGACGAGATCGATGGGTGCGGCAGCGTCGGAGCCGCGGACCAGCGCCACGGTGGCATCCCGGTCGCGGGTGTCGAGGCGTGCCACCTCGACGGCGGCGCCCTTGGCCCGGCAGTCCCGGGCCACCGCTTCGAGGCGCTCGGGATTCCGGCCGACGAGGATGAGGCTCGTGTCGGCCTGCGCGTAGTGGCGCGCGAGCGCCGCGCCGATGCCGCTCGACGCGCCGGTGATCAGAATGCGAGGCATGCAACGGGTGCTACGCCCCCCGGCATGGGAAGATCAAGGTCGGGGAGGGCTCACCGGCGGCGAAAGCCGCGTCCGGGGCCCAGAATGGTACCGCCGTGAGACGGCGCCTCAGTAGACCGGCGCGAGTTCGCCGTCCCGCTCGGCCGCCTCGCGAATCGCCCGTGCCGCCGAGAGCATCGAGTCGGGCAGGGCGGATTCCATCCGCGGCACCGACCCGGCCACGGCCCGGTCGATGGCCTCCTTGGAGAAGAAGCCGCCGTTCACCTGGGTCCGGTGCAGCACCACGCGGCGGAAATCGGCCATCAGGTCCATCTCGGGCGGCGTCGGTGTCTTCCAGAAGCCGTCGAGGTCGCCCTGATGGGTCAGCCCGGCCATGTTGTAGATCGCCGTTCCGACCGCGTGGGTGGGACGGCCCATCTCCAGCGACAGCATCCCCACCGTCGAGTTGACGATGACGACGCCGCGGGCGCCCTTGATCAGGGCCGGCAGGTCGCCGCCGTCGATGAAGTCGAGGCGGTCGCTGACGCCGTGGCGCCGGGCCGAGGCGCGGGCGAATTTGCGCCAGTTGATCAGGCCGCTGTCGAGCGGGTGCAGCTTCACCAGCAGGCGCGTCGGCGCCGAGGAGGCGTCCGCGAAGGACTTGATCACCCGGTCCATGAAGCCCTCGACGCCGAGGAACGGCGAATGGACTCGGATCTGGTAGTCGCTGTCGAGCTGGAGCGGCAGCAGGAAGTAGTCGCAGCCCACGGCGCGGTAGATCTCGTCGCAGCGCGCCGCCTCGCGACGGGTATGGGCGCGGCGGGTGAACTTCTTGATCCAGCCGGCATACTCAGCCGCGATGTGGGTCGGCCGGTGGCTGCGGAAATGCGGAAACAGATACGGGAACAGGACGTTGGCGAGATTGTAGCCGACGTCCCACACGCTGCGGCGGGCCATGTCGC
Source organism: Methylobacterium longum (assembly GCF_022179385.1). Taxonomy (GTDB): domain Bacteria; phylum Pseudomonadota; class Alphaproteobacteria; order Rhizobiales; family Beijerinckiaceae; genus Methylobacterium; species Methylobacterium longum. The sequence goes on from NZ_BPQS01000048.1 coordinate 33,002, forward strand.
CGGTGGAGGGCATCGCCCGGCCGGGTTGCGGCAGACGCCGCGCCAGGGCGCGAATCTCGGCGGCCGTGCGCGGCAGGGACGAGAAGCCGTTCACGCCGCCCAGTTCGCAGGTGATCCAGTTCGGACGGATATAGCCCTCCTCGAACACGTGCACCCGCAGGCCGCGATACTCGGCGATCATCCGAGCGGCCTTGTGGAACGGCCGGCAATCGCCGAACAGCACGATGTCGGTGACGCCCTCGCGGGTGAGGTAGGTCTCGAGGTACTCGCCCCAGGCCTCGCGGCGACCGCGGTAGTTGTCCGCGTCGCCGTTCCAGAACAGCCAGTCGCCGGGGCACAGGTTGATGCGGCGGACCTGATGGCCCCGCGCGCGCAGAGCCGTCCCGAGATCGGAGAAGAACGGGGTGGCGATGCCCTGCAGGAACAGGAAGGTCGCCGGGCGATCGCCGAGGACGTCGAGGGCGGGCTGTTGCATTCCGCTGCGCTTCTGTCCTTGACCTGCACCCGGTCGAAATGAGACCGGCATTTCCTTGAGGTGGCACGGTGCCTGGCGGCGCCGCAATCCGAGCCCACGCCGCAGCGCGGGTTTCCGCGGCGGCGTGACCCGTCTGCAACGGTCGCGCTTTTGCGGCTCCGGCCTGGATTGAGCGGTCAATCACGGCGACGATATGTCCAAAACCTTTCCAGTCCGTGGCGCCCGTGACGCCGGCCCCGATTATCCCCGCGTTACCCAGTCATCCCACGCGTCCGGAAATGCGCTACAGGCGGGCCGAGCACGCATCCGAACCGGAGCCGGACCTGCCCGCCATGTCCCCTGATCCGACCCCGTCGCTGTTCGCGACCGGCCGAACGATCCACCGCCTCCGGTCGGAGATCGAGGCCGCGACCGGCTTCGCCTTCGGGCGGATGCGGCCCGGGGCGACCGCCGCGATCTGGGGAACGGGGGGCGTGCCCGGGCGGCTCCTGGCGCTCGCCGGCCGGCGATGCCTCACGGTGGCACCGGGGCCGCTGCTCAGCCCCTACGACAATCCGGAGACCGGTTTCGCGTCCCTGCGGCTGAGCCTCGACGGGGCGCCGCTCGGCGGGGAGGGCGGCGTCCACTACCTCGATCCCTGGACGCGGGCACCGATCGACCGCGCGGCCTGCGCGGAGCGCGTCGCGTGGCTCGGCGCCCGCTTCGCCGAGAACGACCGGCGTGTGATCTATGTCGGGATGTCCCGTTGGAAGCGGCCGGCGCTCGACGTTCTCGGGGCCGGCCCGGCGGGGCCGCCGATTCACACCATGACCGCCGAGGCCGCGGTCGCCGCGGGGCGCCGCCACCACGGCCGCGTCCTCGCCTGGGCGACCCGGGCGCCGGGCCAGCTGGAGGACGCCTGCGCGCAAGCCGGGCTGCCGCTCGCCCGGGTGGAGGACGGGTTCCTGCGCTCGGTGGGTCTGGGCGCGAGCCTCCAGCCGGGCGCCTCGATCGTGGTGGACGATCTCGGCATCTACTACGATCCGCGGCGGGAGAGCCGCCTGCAGCGGCTGCTCGCCGAGGCGGATTTCACCCGCGACCTCGTCGCCCGGGCCCGGCGCCTGCGCGAGGAGGTCGTCGCGCGCCGCCTCAGCAAGTACAATGTCGGCCTCGACGCGGCCGCACTGGACTGGCCCGCGGGCCGCCGGATCGTGCTGGTCCCCGGCCAGGTGGAGGACGACGCCTCGGTGCGGCACGGCTCCCCGCTGGTCCGCTCGAACCGGGCCCTCCTGGAGGCCGCGCGGCGGCGCAACCCGGACGCTGTCCTGCTCTACAAGCCCCATCCCGACGTGGAGGCGGGGTTCCGTCCCGGCATCATCCCGGAGGCCGAGGCCCTGACGCTGGCCGACCGGATCGTGGCGGGCATCAGCATCGTCGACCTCCTCGACCGGGTGCACCATGTCGAGACCATGACGTCGCTCGCAGGGTTCGAGGCGCTGATCCGCGGCCTCACCGTGGCGACACATGGCCGGCCGTTCTACTCGGGCTGGGGCCTGTCGGAGGATCTCGCGCCGGGAGCCGACCGCGGCCGCAGGCTGAGCATTGACGAACTGGTGGCCGGCGCCATGATCCTCTACGCGCGCTACCTCGACCCCGTGGCGATGAAGCCCTGCAGCCCGGAGCAGCTCCTCGACCGCCTGACCGCGGCCCGGGAGGCGGCCCCGCGGAGCGCGCTCTCCATCAATCCGATCGCCCACCTGGCGATGCGCGCCCGCTACGGGCTCCTCAATCCGGTCGTGCGGGCGCTGCGCAGCCGCCGGGGGATCGGCCGCGACGCGGGCGCAGGGCAGAACGTCGATGCGACGCCGAATCCGATCCCGCGCGACCCTGATGTGACACCAAAGCGATAGCCCGCGCTGCTAGAGTCCTCCGTCAGCCGCATGCCCGGGCGCCGATCCCGATCATGCCGGATCAGGAACAGCCCGCAAGCCCTTGCTCCCGCGCGCTGTTTCGCGCCGGTCCGGATTGCGGCGGCGCGCAGGCCCGTCCCATGCCGAGTGTTTGAGCCTTGACGACGTTCCTCACCGCCACCGTGATCGCGCTGGGCCTCTGCCTCGCCTTGGAGGTCCTCGCGGGCGATTCCGTTACCAGGGCGCGCCTCGCACCGCGGGATCTCGCTCTGCGGCTGCTCGGCTACATGCTGATCCTGCTGTTCTGGTTCGAATTCTCGTGGCGTCCCTGGCTCGCCGGACTGACCTGCGTGACCACGGTGGCGATCCTCATCATCGTCAGCCGCGCCAAGCGCTCGGTGATCGGCGAGCCGCTGCTGTTCAGCGATTTCGCCCTCTTGCCGCAGGTGCCGCGGCATCCGCAGCTCTACTACATCCCGCCGCTGTGGGATCCGCGGATCTCGGTTCCCACGATCCTGACGCTCGCCGCGACGATCCTCTGGTACCGGACCGAACCGAGCGTGCTGCCCGCCGCGACGCTTCCGGGCCTCGCGGCCGTCATCGGCCTGCCGCTCGGACTCGCGCTGCTGGTCTGGGCCGCGCCACGTCCGCCGCTCGTCCGCCTGATCGCCCGCTGGTTCCCGCAGCCCGACCTCGAGGGGGACGTGGCCCGGGTCGGCCTGCCGGCGAGCCTGCTGGGCTACACCGCCCGGGCGATGGCGGGCAGCGAACCGGTGCCCGCGGTACCCGTGCTGCCGCTCTGCCGGGGCGACGACGTGGTGGTTGTGATTCAGCTTGAGTCCTTCATCGACCCGGAGCGCCTGGGCGGGCCGCCGCTCCCCGCGATGGAGCTGTTTAGGACCCAGGCCGCCCAGTACGGCCGCCTGCGGGTCCCGGCACACGGCGCCTACACGATGCGCAGCGAGCACGCGGTGCTCACCGGCCGCCCCCCCGACGTCCTCGGCTTCGGACGATACGATCCGTACACCGCCCGCAGCGGCGACGAGCCGACGAGCCTCGCCCGCCTCGCCCGCGCACGCGGCTACGAGACCCTGTTCCTGCACCCGTTCCACCGGGATTTCTTCCGCCGTGCTCAGGTGATGGAAGCCTTCGGCTTCACCGACTTGGTGATGGGGGAATCCTTCGCGGACGCGCCGCGGGTCGGTCCGTATGTCGGGGACGTCGCCCTGGGCGAGCGGCTCCTCGCGGAGGTGCGAGCCCGGCGCCGGCCGCTCCTCGTATTCTGCGTGACCATGGAGAACCACGGCCCCTGGAAACCCGGGCGGCTGCCCGGCATCGACGATCCGGAGGCGCAGTATCTCCACCACGTCGCCCATACCGGGCGGATGGTTCAGAACGTGGCCGCGGAGCTGGAGGCCCTGGCGCGCGCGCGGGGCGAGACCGTCACGCTCTGCGTGTTCGGCGACCACGCGCCCTCCCTCCCGAGCTGCAAGCCGGGCTTCGGGGAGCGCGCCACCGACTACGCCCTGTTCCGCTTCGGGCATACGGAGGTCCCGCCCCAGCGCGTCGACCTCGCCGCCGACGCGCTGGGTTTGGCCGTGCGCGGAGCCCTCGCGACCGCGCCTACGGACATCGCCGCCGGGACGTGATATGGTCAAGCTTGCGCGCTGGAAGCGTGGCCGTGCCACGCTGGTGACGCATTACCGGCCGATAGCGTGGCCGCGCGCGTCATGGCCGCATGTCCGGCGCGGCCGTTAAAGCGATCGCAGCGTTTAGCGGTCAAACCGAGTGTCCCGGTCCGGGCCAGCGATGGCATGGCGCTGGCAAGGAGAAGTCTCTGTGATGCTGCGTAAGACGTCGCGCGCCGCCCTGATCGCCGCTCTCGCGGCCGGTTCCGTCGGCGGCTGCACGTACCTGCCGGCGGCGGGTCCGACGGCGAGCGCGATCCAGGCGGGCGCGGAGGTCGCGACCGCCGACGGGGGCCTGCTGGCCCGCTACGAGATCATCGACGTG